>JBKHWE010000018.1:0-459079 GCA_046566705.1 Bacteroidia bacterium
CATAGCCAAGAACCGTATCTCGGGTCAGGGTTATGGCGAGAGCGAGCCTAAGGTTCAGTGTACCGAGTGTACCGAAGAACAACACGCACAAAACAGGCGTAGTGAATTCCTTATTGTAAAAAAATAATACCCAGTGTACTTTTGCACATCCGGCAGGGCTGTGATTTACAGCCCTGCTAACTTTTTTAAACGTGCAGCCGTTTTGTCTGCAAAAAATATTGAATACAATGCTATTGAAAAAGATGTACCGCTTGTTGTTACTGCTGCTGTTGTGCTTACCTTTTTTGGGTACTGCGCAAATAAACTGTGACGAGATTACACCGCGTATAACGCAGTTTAATCCGGCAAGCTTCCAGAATAATATATATACCGTTGACTATTACAGAAATGTAACCATTTCTGCCGATATAGCTTCAACCACCATTAATCCTGCCGATGTTACATTCCGCTGGGATTTCGGTAACAATGCCTTCGTTTACGGTCAAAACCTGAATTACAGCTTTGGCCAGGCAGGCACCATAACACTGATATTAACCGCTCTATATAACGGTTGCGAAATGGCAACCACCTATACCATAAACGTACAAAATGGTAATCCGTTTAGCCTATACCGCCAGTTTAACGGACGTTACGATTATCTTGCCATAGGCAACACCCTGAACATGCAGGAAAACGCCGGTATACTGGTTAGTGATGAATGTGGTATTTTAACCCAGTCATCGGCTAACCTAAGTATTTTGCCAACACAAAGGATAGAAGCCGCTTATTTGTATTGGGCGGGTTCGGGTCTTGGTGATTTTGATGTAAAACTTAATAACATACCCGTTAGTGCCCAACGCACGTTTTTTTCTACGATAGATTTAGGATCGAATAGGCACAAACCGTCATTTGGTGCCTTTGCCGATGTAACAAGTATTGTACAAAATAGCGGTACCTATACCGTTTCAGACTTTAATATTTCCCAGACATTAGCTAGTGATTTGGACTACTGCTATAACGGAATCAACTTTGGCGGATGGTCTGTTGTAATTGTGTATAGCGACTCAATCCTGCCATATAATCAGGTAGGCGTTTATGATGGTTTTAAAACCGTAGATCAGCACAACCCCTTATTGCAAATTTACCTGGACAACCTTAACGTAGTAAACACAGCAGGGGCTAAGATAGGTTTCCTTGCCTGGGAGGGCGATGCGGCAGGCTCTACCAATGAGTCGCTAAAGATTAACGGTACGGCAATAGGTAATTCATTGAACCCTGTAACCAACCCGTTTAACAGTACCAATAGTTTTACAGGTGCAACAAACCTTTGGAACATGGATATTGATTTTTACAACATTCAGAACAGGATAAACGTAGGCGATACCGATCTGGATGTTACCCTTACCACATCGCAGGATGCCGTTATTGTACACAACATAGTTACCGTAGTGAACAGTGAGCTGCCCGATGCCAGCATAGAAATGTTTTTCCACGCGGGCGATGAAATATGCGGTAACAGGGAATTGCTTTTGGTGTATGAAGCCAAGAATTACAACAGTACCGCGCCGCTTCCGGTGGGTACGCCCATAGCCATTTATGCCGATAATGTTTTGGTAGGAACTACAGCTACCACTACACAATTGCCTATTGGTTCGTCTGAAATAAACACGTACACCCTAACATTGCCAGCCAGCGTACCCGATACGTTTAACCTTACCATGGCGATTGATGATGATGGTACGGGAGTAGGCTCGGTACGGGAAACGGATGAAAGTAATAATACCTATACCGAACAGATTATACTAACCACTACGCTGCCTGCCCAAACGATAGACTCGCTTACAGAATGTGCGGTAAACAACGGTACCCAGGCACAGTTCGACCTTACACAGGCTACTACTCAGATTATAGGTTACGATCTTGATTATTACCCTACGGCAGCAGACGCGGCAGCGTCACAAAATATTATTACCGACCCACAGCATTATCTTTCCGCTACGGGTATGGCGTATGTGCGCATATACAATGCGGCTACCCCGGTATGTTACAGCATAGAGCCAATACCCCTTACGGTAAATGACGGCCCGGCACTGAGCAGGTATACAACACCATTTGTATATGTGGCGTGCCCTGACGCAACCAGTAGCAATACGGCAACAATAACCAGCCTTAACAGCATAGCTCCGAACCTTAAAGATGAGGCATTCCAGCCGTTGGCGTTGCTTGCCACTCCGGGTGAGGTGTTGTCTGATTATACCATAACGTATCACGCTAACCAGAACGATGCGTTACTAGGCAATGCTGCTTTAGCCGATGGCTATACCGCTACACACGGCGACATTATTTATGTACGTGTACAAGCCAACAGCGGTAACAACTGTGTTTCGGTAGGGCAGGTGCAGTTTCACATAGAACGCCCTGTTGTTATAAATCCTACGCCACTTGCGGTGTGCGGGGCCAGTGGCTCGGGAACATTTAATCTATCGGTTAAGAACAACGAGATTGCCCCGCAACCGAATACCTATCTTATCAGGTATTATGATTCGCAAACTTTTGCTATGGCAGGAGGGACTAATAACCTGTCAGCTACTAGCTATATAGGTACTAATAACCAGCAGGTATACGCCAGGGTAGAAGATGCCGTTACAGGCTGTTACAGCATTGCTACGCTTCAGCTTGTGGTAAACCCGATACCTACAGCAAACCAGCCGAATCCGCTTAGCGTTTGTGAGGGGACAACCCCTGGCTTTGGTACGTTTAACCTCCGCAGCATAGAAGCAGGATTGGGCTTGACTCCGTTATCGAACTACGTAATAACCTACCACGCTGACCAGCCATCGGCAGATGTGGGTACTCCCCAAATTACAGGTGTTACTGCGTATAACAATACTGTTGCCAATGCACAGACCATCTATGTGAGAGTAACTCCGGTGGGAACTCCCGGCTGTTACCAGACATTGCCATTACAGCTTGTGGTTAACCAAAAACCCGCTGCTCCGCATGTTACCGATTACTCCCTGTGTGATGATCCTTTGGTACCGGGCAGTAACGCTGCGTTTAACCTTACTACAAAAAATAACGAAGCTACCGCTGGGAATGCTACGCTTACGGTAACGTATTATACTACTTTGGCAGCCGCCGAATCGGGAACGGGATTCATTACCACTACGGCTAACTATCCGGTTAACGGTACATCGCAAACCATTTATGTTCGCGTACAAAACGCGCAGGGATGTTACAATACGGGTTCATTTAACCTGATTGTTAGTCCTGCACCTGCGCTAAGCATAGGCACCCCTGAGTTCAGGGCGTGCGAAAGAACCGCGGGCAGGGGGGAGTTTAGCCTATCGCATTTTACGGATGTTATATTGGGTGCAACTTCGCCTTATACCATAAAATACTACGAGAG
This sequence comes from Bacteroidia bacterium, assembly GCA_046566705.1. Taxonomy (GTDB): domain Bacteria; phylum Bacteroidota; class Bacteroidia; order Flavobacteriales; family Flavobacteriaceae; genus Flavobacterium. The sequence continues at coordinate 3,389 of JBKHWE010000018.1, forward strand.
TATAACCGATGCCGCTGCTAATAATGCCAATAATATTACTGCCAATCCATACATGGGGCAAACCGGGTCTATCTACGGTTTGGTAACCGACCCATCTACCGGATGCAGTACCATAATAACCATAGACCTGGTAGTGGAAGTAAATTGGGTAATAGCCATACCACAACCGCTTGAAGCCTGCGATGCCGATAACGACGGTATAGCTACATTTAACCTTCAGCCGGTAATAGACCAGATAAGGGCGGGCATAAGCAGCCCCGTAACCATAACCGTACACGAAACCCCTGAAGATGCAAGCTTTGGTACAGGCGTAAACCCTATTGCGAATGTTACGTCGTACAGCAACATTTTGAGGCTTACAGGCAGTCGGGTGCAAACACTTTATATAAAGGTGAGTTCGGCAGCTACCGAGTGTTTTAGCATAGTGCCGTTACAGCTGGTTGTAAACCCATCTCCGGTAATACCTACACCGTTGCAGGACTATGAAGTCTGCGATAACGGAACGTCAGACAACGACGGTCAGGGCGTGTTTGATCTTACAACATACCGTCCCGTAGTATTAAACGGGCTAAGTGCAACACAGTATAGTGTTACCTATTATGAAACCGAGAATGATGCCATAGCCAATACCGCAACCATAACCACTCCGGCAACATATCTTTCGGCGAATACTATTATTTATATCAGGCTGACCAATAACGCTACAGGCTGTTATGACACGGCACCATTGGAGCTTATCGTAAATCCATTACCGATAGTTACACAGCCTACGCCAATGAATCTGTGCGATGTAAACAATCCGGGCGATGAGCGCGAGTTGTTCGACCTTACGTCTAAAATTAATGAAATTACGGGTGGGGTAAATGGGCTTCGTGTTACGTTCCACACCACCTATAACGGCGCGGAAAACAATACCGATTTTGTTACCAACCCTACTGCTTTTCTGGGCACACCGGGTGTACAAAGCGTGTTTGTACGTGTAGCCAATGATGTTTCGGGCTGTTACCGCATTGTAATATTGGATGTAAGGGTAGTTCCATTACCGAGATTAACCCTGCCTACTACCCAAGAACTTACTGTGTGCGATACCGATGGTAGTGGTTTTGGGATATTCAATCTTCAGGATTTAAGTCAGGATATGATGAACAACGGGGCGAACCTTAAGGTAGATTTCTATCTTACGCATCTGAATGCCGAACTCGGCATCAATAAAATTACAAATACTTCTGCGTTCCAGAACATCAGCCCTAATATACAGTTTATATACGCGGTGGCTACCGATGCCATAACAGGATGCCGCTCCATAGTATATCCGCTTACCCTTACCGTTGCCGAGGCTCCAAAGGCCATAACGCTTCAGGATATTACCCTGTGTGATGACTTTGATGCCAATGGGCAGGATGGTGTTATAATCTTTGACCTTACCCAACAAGATACAACCCTGTTATCACAGCTTGGCATAACATCTCTGGCTGGGTACAATGTGTATTATTTCGCTTCAGAAGCAGCTGCCAGTGCAGGTTTTCCTCGACTAACTATGCCGCAAGCATTCAGGGGCGTAGAAGGTCAGGAAGTTTATGTACGGGTAGAAGTAATTGCTACGGGCTGTTATACGATTGCCGGCTTTACACTGCATGTAAATGCGCCTCAGGAACTGCATCATCCGGATAATTATATTATATGCGATAATGTTCTGCCAAACGATAACAGGGGAGTATTTGACTTAACTACAAGGAACGATGAAATCCTTACCTCAACAGGCATTGGCGAAAGCAATATCGTAACCTACTTTGTAACCGAAGCTGACAGGGATGCAAACCGTAATGCCATAACAACGCCTGAAGCGTTTGCCAATACCATGAACCCACAGGTTATTTTTGTACGTGTAACCACGCCCGATGGCTGTGTAAGCAAAGAAAGCCTTACACTGATGGTAAACAATCCGCCTGCGCCAAACCTTAATCCGCTGCCTTTAGAGGTGTGTGATTACACAACCCTTTACGACGGTTTTGAACCATTTAACCTAAACGATGCCGTGGCTAACATACTTGCGGGAGATAGTTTCAGTTCGGTTACGTTTTATGCTAACCAGGCAGATTTGGATGCCAATATGCCAATCCCTGCATCAAGTTGGGCTACTTATATAAATGCCGTGGCATGGAATGATACGGTACTTGCCAGGGTAGCGCGTACTAATAGTGCGCCGGGTTCGCCGGAGTGTGCCGCTGTGGTTACGCTTAGCTTAAAAGTAAACCCGCTTCCGCAGATAACCGAAGCCAATGGCGATATTCAGAGTTACACTATATGCAGTGCCACTGCCGGTACGGGTTACGAGGTGTTTAACCTGCTGAATCACGTACAGGGACTGCTTACGGCATCGGGTAACAACCCGGCCGATTATTATGTAAGGTTCTATGCAAGCATGGCTGATGTTTCGGCAGGCAGGGCATTGCCTTATGTGTATACCAATACAATTCAATACCAGCAACAGATATTTGTACGTGTACAAAACACGGTAACAGGTTGCGAGTTTACCGCACCACTTTGGCTAAACGCGGGTGTAACCCCCACGATAAATCCTATAGTGGTAAATGCCACGATTACCGAATGTGATAATGCCGACGGCGTAGATGACGGTTATGCCATTTTCGACCTTACGGCAGCAGGGCAGGAGGCTTTGGGAACTCCGGCTCCGGCGAACTACAGTGTGCAGTACTTTACATCGGCTACAGATGCTGCGGGTAATATTAATGCGATTGTAAACCCAACCGCATTCAGCAATACGGTTTACGGAGGCCAGCAAATATGGGTACGCATTACAAACGAAACTACTCCGGGTAAATGTTATGTGGTACTAAGCTTTAATATTGTGGTAAACACGCTTCAAACACCACTGATAACGTCAACAGGCGGGCATGATACGCTTTGTATAGATTATAATAATGGTACGGTATACCGCTATGTGGTACTTAACAGTAGCTTGGTAAATCCTGGTTATACGTACAGCTGGTATCGTAACGGAGTACAGGTACCGGGAACAATCAGTGCATCTTATACGGTAGCTACTGCCGGAGATTACACCCTGCAAATAACCGATGCCTTTGGGTGTACGGTTACATCGGCGGTGTTTACGGTACAACAGTCGGGCCCTGCGAGCCTTATAGGCAATGGTATAGTGGTAAGCAATGCCTTTACCAGTAACCAAAAGGTTACGGTACTTGCAGAAGGCTATGGCGAATACCAGTACAGTATAGCACCTGAGCGCGAACCTGCTACCGGGCCCTGGCAAAACTCAAATGTATTTGAGAACCTTCCGCTAGGGTATTACACCGTATACATCAGGGATATTAAGACGGACGATGCATGCGATATGGTACCGGTACCAGGGGTTAGTGTTATAGATTACCCTAAGTTCTTTACGCCAAATGCCGATGGCTATAACGACTACTGGAACATAACAGGTATGACACAGGCACGCTATCCGGATGCGAAGATTATGATATTTGACCGTTACGGCAAACTGCTGAAACAAATCAGGCCGGCTCAGGGTGCTATAGATACTTCAGGGTGGGATGGTACCTACAACGGGCACCCGCTTCCATCAGATGATTACTGGTTCAGCATTGAATTCACAGAAAACGGCATTAAGCGCGAATACAAAGCGCACTTTGCAATGAAACGATAATTTTTAACGGGTTGCCAAAGTAATTTTTTTAGTTAAGTCGTATACTCTTTATTCTACTATCAGGTAACCCGTTTTTTTTAATCTTGTATGTCCAGCCTGTGAACCAGGGTTTAAAATAATATATCGTCCCGAAATGGGTTGAAACAAGAGTATTATAAGCGAAGATTAATAGAATTGAAGTTAAAAAGAAGGGGAGGTTGTACGTACAACCTCCCCTTGACTAAGTAAAATAAACAACTAAACGAAACCAATATGTATTTATTCTTAATTGGCCAGTAGCCACATTACCTTGTTAATTTCATCGTAACCTCCGTACTGCCTGTTTAGCGCTTCCATAAGGTTTTCGCTGTTATAGGTCAGTTCAGATGCCGGATATAAGTACCTTACCGGCATAGCCCCCGGATTGTTTACATTAAGGCTGGTAGCCGGGTCTGTGGCCAATACCGGGTAAGCGGTTCTCCTGTATTCAAAATAAGATGTATCTGCATCCATTAAGAAGTTAAGCAAGTAACGCTGTAGCCATATCTGTTTCAGCTGAGCGTCCTGCGTTGCTGCAAAGGCTGCTTCACCGGTAAAATACCCGTCTATGTCACTTTGTGTAATGGCATTGCCGTGCGCATACGTAGCGTTGGTATTCATGGCATTAGTAAGAGCGGCTTTAATACCGCTTTCATAATATTGCTGTGCCGTACCGGTACTTATCCATCCACGAATGCGGGCTTCTGCCAAAATAAGCTGTTGTTCGGCATAAGTAAGCATCCTGCGCGGTTCGCTTGCCTGGTCGGTCTGGTACTTCAGGTTTATTTTAGAGTAGGTACCTGTGGCATACGTAGCATTAAGTCCGGCATAGTCTATGGCGGTGTTTACGCCCACATAAGCATTAGGGCTTGTGGCAGGTACGCCAGCTATGGTTTGCGCTTGGGCAGGTTCGGCAAAATAGTACAGGCGCTTATCATTAAGAGCCTTAAGATTGTTTACCACAGTTGTACTTAAAATGGTTCTGCCGGTAAACATATCGTTAGTACTGTATAGCGGATGCCTGCTTACACTGTTGTACTCCAGACCAAAATACTGACCAGCGTTTTCAAGCAGCCTGTCGGCATTAACCACGGCAGCAAAGCGCTGAGGTATACGCAAATCAGTATCGGTGGCCTTACTGCTCAGGCTCATAAGTACCTTAAGCTCAAATGCGTTAACAGCCCTTTGCCATTTTAGAGGATTGCCCGCAAAAGGGGTAGGGTCGCCTATAAAGGCAGTGCCTTGTGCAAAACTTGCACTTGCTTGTTCAAGTTCGTTTAATATACCAATGAAAACCTCTTTCTGGGTATCGTATTTTGGCTTAAAGTTACCTGAAGCACCCTGGTTGGCCTCACTATACGGAATGTCACCCATTTTCATGGTGAGCAGGTAAAACGTATATGCCCTTACAAAATGAGCAACACCTTTGTACGAGTTTTCGGCAGGGTCGCCTTGCGCAAACTGTAGCATTTTATCAATATCGGGCAATATGGTCATACTGCCAAAGCTTGAATTTGCTATAAAGTTATACTGCGTACCCAGCTGCCCTTCATTGGCGTATGCCACATATTTAGGCAGCGCGTTGTCTGAAATGTAAGCTTTAGAGTCGGCTCCCTGGTATTTTGTTATACTCAGTACAATGTTAGTGCACAGCAGGGAGGCACTCACCTCGGTAGGGGTATTCGGGTTGGTGTTTATATCGTCAAAATTGCTACAGCTTGTAAACATCAACATACCGGCTATTGCCCCAATAATTTTTTTCATGTCCATCATTTTAAGTTATGCTGACTGATTATTAAAATTCTAGTTTCAAGTTACCGCCTATAAAGCGTTGCGACGGGTCGCTGAAGTTATCTACGCCACTGTCAGGGTCAGAGTATTTAAAGTCTTTTGCCCACATAAACAGGTTTTGCCCAATGGCAGATACAGCTGCGCTTTTGGCCCCGATAAGCTTACATGCCGACTGTGGTATGGTATAACTTACAGAGAGTTCCCTTAGTTTAATGAATGTGGTACTATAGGTGTCATAAGGCGACGGAGCGCCACCCCAGGCTGTACCCTTGTGTACACGCTGTACGTAACTCTGATACGTTACCGGTACATCGTTGGGGGCATATTGGCGTGTGTCTGACGTTATGTGTCCGTAGGCATCGTACGTAGCACTGCCCGATATTACCTTTACGCCATTACCTACGTAGTTTGCCGTACCCGTAGTAACATCCTGGTAGCGGGTTTGGTTTACCGAATCAGGGTGGTTACCAGACTGCCACATGTACATTTCGGTGGTGCTTTGTGCAAGTCCGCCCACGCGTCCGTCCATAGATACATTAAGGGTAAAGTTTTTATATCGTAATGATGATGACAAGCCCCATATCCAGTCCGGGTCGGCATAACCGTAAACCGACTGATAGGCAGAATATACGGGAAGCCCGTTCTCGTAAATCATGTTACCGCTATTATCTTTCTGAAAATCATTAAGCACAAACGCGTCTACCCTGTTACCTACTTTAACCCAAGGATTATCGGCAGAGAACTTGTCGTCCAGTTTGGTGTAGTAGCGCGCATATTTAGACCAGTTTGCGGTAAGGTCCCACTGTAGGTCCGGTAGTTTTACAGGTGTTAAAGTGGCTGTGATTTCTATACCGCGACGGGTAATTTCCTCGTTGGTATTAATGTAGTTACTACTAAAACCCGAAGCACTGCTTACGCCCGTAGCCGTTAAGAAGTCGTACATCCTTTTAGAGTAGTACGTAAAATCAAGCGAAAAACGACTTTTAAACATACTTGCCGCTGTACCTACTTCCCAGGTGTCTGAAGCCTGCGGGTTTACCGTGCTGTTCCTTATTGTATCAGGGTATGTAGCGGAGTTATTGCTGCCCCATGCATTGTTGTTTATAGTATATACCGAGTTAATATCGTATACGCCGGCAGGGGTTTTAGACGAAGTCCATGAGCCGCGGACTTTCCAGAACGAAAGCCAGTCGTACTTCGGTAAAACTTCTGAAGGAAGGAAACTCGCCGCTACCGATGGGTACAGGTAGGAGCGTGTAGCTTCCGGAAGGGTAGAACTCCAGTCGTTACGCAGCGTACCTTCCAGGAACAGCATGCTTTTCCATGATGCGCCTAAACGTCCGTATAAGCTGTTTACCTGCCTTTTAGATACCGATGTGTTTACAAGCGGCGCGTTTACCGATGCTTTAATAGAATAGAAGCCCGGTATGGAAAGCCCGCCCTGTGTTTGCGATTCTATTCCTTTGTCTTCTATGTAATAGATGGTTTCACCAAAAAGCCCATCGATGTCAAAATCGCCAAATTTCTTGTTACCCGTTAACAGGAAGTCCTGGTTAATGCTGTACCCGGTACCCAGTCCTTCGCTGTATGAACCTTTTAATGATTCGCCCCAAACCTGTGCACCGTTTAGTATTACCGTAGCAGCGCCCGCAGATACTACCGAACCTTTAGAAACCCGGATTACCTGCTGGTTGTTATAGGTATCAAAACCGGTGCGGAAGGTAGCGTTTAACCATGGTGTAACTTCGTACGTACCCGACATAAAGCCGTTAAATACCTGGCGGTCCAGGCTGTGTATACGCTCATTACGGTCAAAATACGGGTTATTGTTAGTACCGGTATAGCTGCTGTTTTGCGACTCGTTTTTTACCAGCCAGTAATCCCTGTATTGGCGGATGTCATAATCAGGGGCCGACCATACCAGGATGTTGTACATAGGGTCATAAGCGGTATAACCGTTAAAGCCTATGTTTGGCGATGTTTGTTTGTTAAGCGATATGGACGAAGTGAACTTAAACTTGTCTATATTAATATCTCCTCCAAGAGTATATGTATATTTATCAAACTCTGAGTTAGGGTATTGTCCCCTGTTGTTTACCCATGTGGCAGATGAACGTATGTTACCGTGCTCACCACGCTGCGTTATGCTCAGGTTATTGTTAAAAATATACCCCTGCTGCAAAAAGTTTTTAAAGTTGTCTTTACCACGGGCAAGATAGGGCATAGACTGGTAGGATTTTGTAACCGGATCCCACTGTATTACGTCCTGTCCTTCCATAGGTACGCCCCAGGCTCCTGTGCCGTTATAAGTATTTGTAGCTGCGTTTATTTGTCGCCCAAAGGTAGTCTGCTGCTTAGGTATGGCAAGGTAACCCGCCGTAAGCATGGTACTGCTGTTAAGGCTTACGCTAAGGCCTTCCTTATCTGAAGCGCCTTTTTTTGTGGTAACCACAAGTGCGCCGCTGGCACCCCTGTAACCATACAGTGCCGATGCCGTAGCACCTTTAAGTACACTAACCGTTTCTATGTCATCGGCAGGGATATCCCTCAGTGTCATGTTACCATAAGGCACACCATCTATAACCAGTAGCGGATTTTCGCCACGGAGTTCTATGGTAGGTGCTTCGCTAAACTCCGTGCTGTTTTTTACCAGCATACCCGATACTTTGCCGGTTAACGATGTAGCTACATCTACACCTTTAACGGTTTGTACAGTAGCGCCCTTAACTTTTTGTACCGCATAACCCAGCGCTTTTTCTTCGCGCTTTATACCCAGTGCCGTGATTACCATCTCGGTAAGTTCAGAGGCTTCTTCGGCAAGTATAATGTTAAGTTCCGTTTGGTTGGTAACAGGCTGTTCTATGGTTTTAAAGCCAATGTATGAGAAAACCAGTATTTGGCCTGTTTCGGCAGTAATGGTATAATTACCATCCATATCGGTCTGGGCACTGGTAGCTGTACCCTGTACAAGAATGGTTACACCCGGCAGCGGTTCGTTTTTACTGTCGGTTACCCTTCCTGTAATTTTTATCTTTTGTTGGTTTTTGGTTTGTGCGGTTGCTTTCACCTTAAAGGTAACCACATCATCATTTACCTGATAGGCAATGCCGAATTTTAAAGACACTTCATTAAGCAGGTCTTTTAGCATCCTGTTACCCGATGCTATAGGGCTTTTGGGTTTCTGCCCTATAACGTCGTCGGTATAAATGAGCGAAAACGCAGTTTGGCTTTCTATAGCTTTAAACAAAACCTTAAGGTCGGCTGTGCTGTTAGGCAGTTTTACGGCTGTGTTTTCTATGCTTTGCGATACGTTGTTTACTGATGCAAAAGCAGTACTGAAGCTGCATAGTGCCAAAAAAAATAGGAGCAGGATTTTTCTTGCGGTACTTTTTTTTGTTTCAAGATACATAATTGTAATATCTTTGTTTATTAGTTAATTGTAACGATTAATCTTAACCCGATAATTGGTGGCCGCCATGTTCGGGTTTTTTTGTTTTTTTTGAGTTGTGTAGTCTTTTATATTTACATAGGCAGTTAGTTTTTACAGGGTTTTAAGGTTATTTTTATGGTGTCGTTTTGGGCTTGGTCATATTCCATACCGTTTATAAAGCGGATGCTGTTAAGTACCTTTTCTATATTATTTCCTGAGAAGTTTCCGCTAATCGTATTGCATTCATACAGGGCAGAATTCAATTTAAGCACTACATTGTACCTAAGGTGCAGCGTTTGCAACACTTGTTTCATATCGGCATGGTCAAATAATATCCTGCCCTCTTTCCAGGCAAGGTAATCTTCGGTATTTGTAGTGTTGGATTTTATAAGCGCCGCTGTTTTTGAGTTATAGATAACCCTTTGCCCTTTGGTAATGATTTGTGAAGCATCGGACTCCTTATCGGTTACTTTTACCTTACCCGATACTACCGTCACCGCGGGAGTATCGCCTGCGTAGTTAGATACCACGAATTTAGTACCCAGCACCTGTGTCTTCAGGTGGTCTGAAGTAATAATGAACGGATGCTTTTCTTTGTGCTCTACTTCAAAGTACGCTTCTCCTTTAAGGATAACTTCCCGTGATTCTTTCCCGAATGCAACAGGGTAGGAGATACTGCTGCCTGAATTAAGGTATACAACAGAGGCATCGGGTAATACCACTTTTTGCTGTTGACCCAGCTGTGCGGCTACGGTTTGCATGGCTACCTGCTGTGGTGTCATAAACAAGGTGTAAAAAACACCGGTTAGCACTATAACTGCAGCGACAGATGCAGCCACGGACCAATATGGTTTCCTGCTCTTGCTGGCTATGCGTGCTTCTATTTTCCCGAACAATACATCACCGGTTTCATCGGTAAGGAGATTATGGTCTAAGCCGGAAGTTTCCTGGAGGCTGTCAAAATAAAGGTTTACCGCTTTTTGTTCTGTAGCAGTAGCCTTTTCGTTGCTGTAGCGTTTAAAAATATCTTTGGTTAAATTACCCATGTGTACTTATTATAAAATGAGGCGTTTTATATATAAGTACCGGAAACATGGTATGCACCTATGAAAAAAAGAAAAGCTTACGGTTTGTTAAAATAGTTAACAATTAGTTAACCTATTGTCTTAATGCATACATGTTATGAGCACAGCAAATGCCATGTAGCTTATGTTTTCCTCACGCAGTAGTTTTAGCGCTTTATTAATTTGGTTTTCAACAGTGCTGGTAGAAATATTTTTTGAAACCGCGATTTCGTTTATGGTCATGTTGTCATAAAACCGCAGCCTGAAAATTTCAAGGCACTTGAGCGGGAGGATGTTTTGAGCCTTTTCGTATACTTCTGCTACCAGCTGTTCTTTAGGAAACTCCGCCTGTTCGTCTTCTTCGGCAAGGAGTAACGATTGTTCCAGGAGTTCCAACTCTATGGTGGTGAGCTTTTTGTTTTTGAGTTTTTTAGCACATTGGTTGCGTATCGCCTGATAGAGGTAAGCTTTGTAGCTGTTTATTTCGGTGTCATCCATCCGTACCCAGAAATCTGTAAATATCTCCTGTAGTATATCTTCAGATGCTTCTTTATCGCGAATGATATTAAATGCAAAAGCATACAGCTGCCTCCAGTTTTCATTATAAATAGCATTAAAAACGGACTTTTTATTTAAAAAAGTATTTTGAGACATCTGTGCTGTATCTGTTAGTACAAGGCAAAACTAAAAAGCAGCTGTTGTTTTTGGCTGAAAAGCAATGTAATCTTTTGATTAAATTTAGCAATCAAGCGACGATTAACCAGATAAGATAGTTCTGTAAATTATGATGTTGAAATTTAAGTAATTTATATTCAGTATTTAAGAAACAATATCTTCCAGGTATTGCTCCACGCTTTCGTACTCATTAGACTGTAATTTTTTCTTGAGCCTCATTTTACACACCCTTACGCTTTGCGGAGAAATCCCCAATATGCCTGCCATTTCGCTACCATTAAGCTTTAGCCTCATAAGTACCAGGATACGCACTTCAGCTTCGGTAATGGCAATGCCGTTTTGCTTTATCCTGCTAAAAAAATCAGGATATATAGCCGCGAAACGCTTTTTGAATTTATCCCATCCGTCATCTGTAAGTATTTTTTGTTCCAGTAAATCGGTTATGTTGTATTCGGTATTCGCGGTAGTTTCTTTTCCGGGTTCCTGAAGCTTGTTTATAATGTTGTTTTTATGGGTAAGGTCTATAATGTATGTTTTCAGTTCTTCCTCCTTCACCTCAATGAGTTGCAGGGAATTTTCAAGCTGTAGCTCCAGCTGTTTTTTCCTGAACTTTATAACCGAAAGGTACCGGTAAACAAAAAATGATGCAATAAGCAATGCGGCAAGTACACAAAAGGCAGTGAGCATAAAACGGCTATTGGCGATTTCTTTCTCATTTTGAAGGTTTTTAATGCGAAGGTTCTTAACCTCAATACCCAAATTGGCCTGATATTGCGATAGCAATTTACTTTGGTTCGCTTCCATAACCTCTTTTTCCACATCGTAATGCTTCTTAAAATAATATAGTGCCGAATCCTGTACTTTAAAAAGGTCATAGTTACGAGATAATTCACGGAGGCCTTCGCTTATTCGTACCTTACTGTTTACCTCGTAGCTAAGGTTCAGGCATTTGTGTCCTGCCCATAGTGCCTTCTCCTTATTTCCCTGTTTTGCATATACGGTACTAAGATTTTGGTACGCCGTAGCCATACCTTCGGAGTAGCCTATTTTTTTACATTCTTCTAAAGAGAGCAGGTAATATTTCAGTGCGTTGTTATACGCTTCAGAAAAGCGGTATATCTGCCCCTGGTTGTTATAGGCTATCGCCAGGTCTCTAGGTTCATTGAGTTCTCTAAAAATAGTTATGGCCTGGTTATTTTGTGTAAAAGCCGCCTCAAAGTTGCGCTGTTCTTTTAATATAAGCGCACGATTGGTGTAGGTTAGGCCAAGCAATCTTTTCATGCCGGTTTTTTCGGCCAGTGTAGCGGCTTCGGTATAGCATTCCATAGCTGCTGCATTGTTTTCCAGACGCCAGTGCACCAGCCCCAGATTATTGAGTAATGTTGCCGTTTCCATTTCATCGCCCGATTCCTTAACCTTTTTATAGGCTTGTGTAAAATAGCTTAATGCTTCCTGGTAGTTGCCCATGCGCCATTGTTCGTTTCCCAGGTCGGTCAGTTTTCCGGATTCATCCTGTGCAGGCCGATTTTTTTTGGGAACAGTACTGTTACCGCTTTCATTGCAGGCAACAGCAAGAAATAAAAGTGCACACAGCGTTATTAAGTATTTTATTTTGGTCTTATTGAGCATGCCCAAATTTAAATCTTATAAGGTATAAACACAAAAAAGGCTCCGTTTTTATAAACAGAGCCTTTGCATTTTAACGGAAAGAAAACTATTTTATGATCATTTTTTTTGCCTGCTTAAAGCCATTCGACTCTATTTGGTAAAAATAAATACCGGGAGCCAGGCCTTTGGCATCAAATGTTATTGTGCTTGTACCAATGCCATACGTATCATTGGCAATTTCTTTTATAAACCTACCTTGGATGTTGTATAACCTCATTACTGTTTTACCACCGTTTACCAGGGTAAAAGGTATTTTGGTTGTTCCCTTAACAGGGTTAGGGTAATTTTGTCCCAGTGCATTCTGTTTCTTATCAGGGTTTTGTACCGCCGGAAGCCCCAGTGTACCGTCGTGCTGTGTTTCAAAAAAGTAAGTACCTTTATAAAATGCCTGGTTACCCAGGCTGCCTGCTAATAAGAGCCTGTTATCGGTATGCGGTACCAGCCTTTCTCCATAAAACTCAGCATACTCAGGCCCTATAAAGAATTGCTCGTCACTGTTTTGTCCATTGGCATCTACAGTAACCAGCGAGGCGATAGCAAAGGGCTGACTGAAAATTTTGTGTGGGAAAGTGTCTATATTTACTTGGTCCATAATATAGCACACATCCGACCCGTCTATATGGAAATCGTTGTAATAGCGCATGTTTTCTGATGCAAAATCCCAAAGCTGCTCACCGGTTGCACTATACTTTATAAGCGTGTTATGTATATCGCCATTGATGGCAAGGCTATAGCCTATTACGGCAACATCCCCGTTACTGAAAGGCTTAATGGTATAAGAGCGTTCATTTTTATCTTCTTCGCCAAAGGTATTGCTCCAAAGGACTTGTCCTGTAGCGCTTATTTTAGCAGTTATAATACCCTCGTCAAAAGTATCGTTGTCTTGCGTAAAACCGTTTATATAAATACTGCTGTCCGGCGCAATGTAAAGGTCGGTACCTGAAGCAGATCCACCTTCAAAAGGCACAGGCGTAATCCATCCCGGAGTTCCGTTGGCATTAAACTGTATTGCTGTAAGGTTTAATGTCTGCGCCATGAAGTTACCACTTCCGTGTGCACCGGCAAGTAGTAAACGTCCGTTAGAGTCAACTTTACCTGCACTAACCCTGTAAATGTTATTACCGCTTATACCGGGCATATAGGTTTTCCATTGCTGTACACCATCTGCGCCAATTTTTATACCCAGGAACGATGCTGTAGTAGCCGTTTCAGTTTCATAAGCGGTACCGCCAAGGTAAACAGATCCATCGGCTTGTGGTTCCATTATGTATACGGCAGGATTGTACAGTTCAATGTCTGTAGACCATAACTGGGTTCCTTCCGGTGAAAGTTTAATAACTTTTAGTACCGGGGGATATTGTTCAAAACCGGGTAACAGGCATACATACGCATTACCATTTGCATCGGTACGGCCTATAATACCTTCCGCGGCGTTACCGTTTTCGGCATTATAAACTTTTTTCCAGGCCACATTGCCTTGTACATTATGTTTTACTATAAAATAATTGGAGTTAAGTACCCCTTCGCTAAATGTGTAGAATGACCCTGTAGAAAACGTATTTCCGTTAGTATCAGGAAAAGAGTTAAGCATGGTTGCGTCTGGCGAACCAAAATTAGAATAGATTGCGCTCCACTGTGTTTCAGGACTGGTAGTACCGAATGCTGACTTAACGGTTTCGAAAACAGCTCCATTTTCACTATAAAATGAGTTGACCGAAAAATACACATTCCCTGAGGCGTCAATGCCTGTACCCGCCATATTAGCCATGCTTGCTGTACCGTCTGTAGTAGATATTACAAAGGCAGACTCACCTAACAGCGTACCCTCGGGTGAATATTTGTAGGCACGTGCGGCCATATCCTGTTGCCATTCTTCAGCACCCGGTGTCATGCCGTTTGCAGAAACTATAATGTTGCCGATGGCATCGAAAGATAATGTGGCATTAGTAGTTTCAATAAGATCTGAGGTTTCCTGAACCCAATTCTGCGTGCCATCAGTGGTATAAGATAGTAATATTGTACCATCATCGGCAAAATCACCCTTGTGGCTACCTGCCACATAAAGTGTATTATTCTTTAGGGCTATTTTCCAGCCCAGCGTTACCTCGCTGCCACTCTTATAGCTTTCTACCCATTGTTGCTGCCCCGAAGCGTTATATTTAATTGTGCCTATCCTGTTCAGGAACGTATCAAAAGTACCGGTAATGTAAATGTTTCCATCGGCATCAGTAGTAATGGCTTGAGGTACCGAGTTGGTTACCTCCGAAGCATTATCAGGGTCAGTACTCACGTAGTTATAGGCTTGTTCCCATAGCTTTGTACCCTGTGCGTCATACTTAATAGTATGATAGTTAAGCCAGCCTTCAGCATTGGGGCTGTAACCTGTAACTATAACATTACCAATGGCATCAGCTGTTACCGTTGTTGCTTCATTCCAGGTTTCTCCTCCAGCCGGATTTTCGGTATGATGCCACTGCTTAACACCGCTGCTGTTGTATTTTATAGTGAGATAATCTACAGAAGTGCCAGACCATCCAATACCTGTAATATAAATGTTCCCGATAGCATCCGTAGCTATTCCATTAGGCACTTCGATTCCTTCGGCACCGTTATCAAAGGTAGTGTCCCATAATTTAGTACCTTCTGCATCATACTTAATAACGCGTATGTCCATGTCGTTACCATTCCACTTAAGGCCGGATACAATGATATTGCCGGAATTGTCAAAGGTTATATGCATGCCATATTCCACGGCATATTTAGTGGCCTGTTCGCGTTTTTGCCAAACTGTTTGCCCGTCAGGGCCTATTTTTATAGTGAAGAAATCTCCTGAGGGTTGGCCATCGTTAGTGCTTCCACCCGTAATATACGTATTTCCGGAAGCGTCTGTAACGGACGCATACGGTACATTATTACCTTTATAAGCGTCTCCGCCATAAAATTCGTAATTGGTAGACAATGTTGTATTTTGTGGTACTTGTACTCCCATTTGCGAAAGCAGTTTTTGTTCCGGGTTTTTAACCGCGGCAATGGTATTACCCGGTTTAAAAACGTTCCATCGCGTTAACTGATAAAGGCTGCCACTGTTCTTAGATTGCTGGTAGCCGTTTTGTGCTTTAAGGGCTGTGCTTTGTGCAATAGCGCCCGTATGCAATGCCGCTGCCGCTGCCATAGCAACTATAGGCTTAATAGTAAATTTCATCTCATACAATTTATTGGTATATGTAAACTTAACGTTATTGCTAGTGTTTACTGGGATTTTAGCGTTGACAATTGTGTTGACAATCCAAATTATATACTAACAAGATACGCCAAAAAGCAAATATACCGTTTGATCTGCTTAATGTAAATGTAAAGACTATTACATGTGGTAATCATCTTTACACCGCCATTAATTCGAATCCCTTACCTTAAATTTAATGAAATAGTTTTTCGTCTACTATGCTCTACAGATGAAGTATTTTTTATTTGGGTCGGCTTTATGGCTACAGATTTGTAATAGCAAACCATACGGCGAGGGCCTTAATGGATTTAACGGTGGTAAAACTGTCGTCTTCATCTAGCATTACAGACAATCGTTCCCGTATGGTCTTTACAGCATAATACATTTTGTTGTACACTGCTTTTTCGTCTATGTTTAAGAGCTTGGCTGTTTCTTCAGTTGTTAAGTCATCTCTCCAGCGGGAGTTAAATACTTTTTGGGTGATCTCCGGCAGGGTGGCTATTATTTCATCCAGCAGGGCATAAATTTCTTTCGCTTCTATTTCTTCAGAGATGTGAGAATAGGTAAAAGATCGGGTTAAAGTATCTAAATCTTCAGTTATATCCACGATCAGGCTTTTGCTCATATTGGCCCTTAAATAATCAATAACCCTGTAAGTGAAAAAGTGCAGGAGAAAGTTTTTAGCGTTTCCCTCCCCATTAGTCTTTATCTGTAAAGGATTATTCCAGAAAAGTGCCCAAAACTCCTGGGTTATTTCCTGGGTTACCTCGTAGTTAGAGGTACGCTTATAGGCCCACTTGTATAGCAGGGCAGCATAGCGATCATAAAATTCCCTAAACGCCATGCTGTCTTTTTCATGAATCCTTTTTATTAGGATTTGATCTGAGGTTTTCATCCAATTGAAATTTTCTACAAGGCTATATAAAGCAGGAACTGAGCAGGAAGAACACGACAAAAGTATTATAAAGACTATCGTGATTTGGGAAGTTTTAATCACTTAACTTTTTGTTAATGGTTTCGTAATCGTTTCCGGTTAGTAAAACGTGTGCCTGATTACGATTATCTAAACAGGAACAAACAATACAATATGAGCAACAAAAAGCTGAACAGCGAAGAACAAAACAAACAGCAGTTACTCTGGTTTTTATGGCTGCATAATTGCCTGTACCGGTACTATAATAATCAGGTATCTGCAAAGGAAAAAGAAACCATTGAAGGATGGGATCTTAGCAGTGTAGCAGATTCTAAAATTGAACCATCTGAAAAAATGGTGAAAAAAGGGGTAGACAAAGTATGGGCCGGGCTTTCTGAACAATATGGTTTTACCAATAATAAAAAACCGGTAAAAGTTTTCAGGCTACAGAAATCACTACGCTATGCAGCAGCGGCAGTATTACTAGTTGCCGGTTCGGTTACAGCCTATCAATATTTGGCATATAATTCATTCCAAAGTATGGGTTATCTGTTTTCTGCCCGCATGAAGTACACCACAGATAATGTAGGTGTGGATCGTTTTGTGCTCCCGGACGGTTCTGCTATAACACTGAATGGCAATACTACCATAGCATTTGTAAAAGACGAATTTAACAAGAAGCAGAGAGAAGTATGGCTTGAAGACGGAGAGGTGTTTTTTGATGTAGCCAAAAATCCGGATAAACCTTTTATCATACACAGCCCTGATGCGGATGTTGTTGTAAGGGGAACATCGTTTAGTGTTACCGCTTATAAGAAGCTTAGCAAAAGCAGTGTTGCCGTAAGAACCGGTAAAGTGGAGGTGCGGACAGCCAATAAAAAAATAAATATGCTATTTCCGGCACAGGCCCTTTCCATAGACAAGAACGCCGGAGGTATAGAACTATCTGAAGTTAAAACGTCTAATGTGGCAGCCTGGAAAGATGGCGGCCTGGTATTTAGCCACTGCAATGCCGACGAGCTCGTGCTGCGGATGGAACAGCATTTTGATGTGAAGCTTACAGTGCAGCCGGGTATTTTAGAAGATGTAAGCATAAGCGCCAATTTTAAAAGAGATACCCGGATAAAAGATGTCCTGCAGGTTATTGCCGATATCTATGGCATACAATATTCTATAACAAACAATACAGTAACCCTTTATAAATAAATGAAACGACCAGCCCAAGCGCATGTTTTTAAGAATTGGTTTATTACTAAAACCACAATCTTATTCTTTTTGCTATTTACACAGGCAATTTATGCGCAACAGGATATTTCATTTCCTGAAGAATCGCTTGAAGAACGCATAACCCGGATTGAAAAACTTAGCGGCCTGAGTATTGCTTTTGACCATAAACAAACAAAAACGGTAAAAGTACCTGCATATTCCTCAAAAAAACAAACCTGGGAAAAGGCCTTGGAATCCTCCCTGAATGGCACGGGCTTTACGCTTAAAAAAAATGGAAACTCATATACCATTTTACCAAAACAGCCTTCAACGAAAAAAAAAGGGACCGCTAGGGGAAAGGTGGTAGACGAATACGGGCTTACACTGCCCGGGGCGAACATACTTGCCGTAGGCGGATCTGCCGTTGCCGAAACGGATAGCAACGGAAACTTTACCATTGACCTGGAGGAGGGTGTTTACACTATAGAAATCAGTTTTATTTCATACAAAACCCATCGCATTACCGGTGTTAGTGTTAAGCCTGGTGAAATTACAAACCTTAACCTTGCTATGAAACCCGATGTGGTAGGACTAGATGAGGTGGTTATTACCGTTAATTATAATGACGCCTCTACTCAGGGGCTGTTAATGCAGCAAAAAAAAGCGGCCCAGATGAGCGACGGTATATCTGCCGAGCAAATTTCTAAAACACCCGACAGCGATGTAGGTGCTACCTTAAAAAGGATTACGGGCATTACTACTATAGATAATAAATATGTAGTGGTACGCTCTATGGGAGAACGATGGAATACGGCTGCGATGGACGGCATTAACCTGCCAAGCACAGAAGCCTATAACCAAAACTTTTCTTTTGATATTATACCCACGGCTATGGTGGAGAGTGTGGTGGTAAGCAAAACGGCGACACCCGATATGAACGCCAGTTTTGCCGGAGGATATGTGGAAGTACGTACAAAGGATATTCCTGAAAAAGGCTTTGTCTCTGTAAGGATAGGCGCTTCGTATAACAGTATTGCCACATTTAAAAATTCCCTGTCCAGGCAAAGGGGAGCATACGATTATTTTGGTTACGATGACGGAACCCGTGATTTTCCTAAAGGAATAACCCCTACAGGTTTAGATAATCCTTTTTTTTACGAACAGTCCAAGCACTTTACAAACGACAATTTTACCACCTACAATACCAAAGCAGCCCCGGGCTCAAGTTTTCAAGTTGCAATGGGGCAAAGCTTTAAAATGGAAAATAACAACAAATGGGGATTCGCCGCCGCATTAACCTCCAGGAACGAACAAACTAAGCTGGATATAGAGCATACCGGTAGGGGTAACTGGCTGGACAACAGAACGGTTTTGTATGATGCAGCAGGAAAACCAACTGGAACAAAGTTTTTTAATTTTCAGAATAAGGGAGCCTCATATACGTACAATGCTACCCTCGCAGCCATGGTAAACATGGGTATACAGCTGGGTAACAGCCGCATATCTTTCCGTAATTCATATACCCACTTGTATGACAATACCCTTACAAGGGTTACAGGCTGGAATGAATATACCGGTGGAAGCGGACTGGCAAGTGCTGCAGAAGGTGCCTATAACTATTTTTATAATGGCGTTATACCAAATAATAACCCTGCCGATATTGCCGGATTAGACAGGCCTTATACAGATAATGTTGATTACCCCGTGTACCAGACCTTACTGCAAAACAAACTTGAAGGGAGCCATAAATGGGGTAGTGCCGAAGTCAACTGGTTTGCTGCCAGGACAAGCGTAGCTTCTGATACCAAAGACTTAACCCAACATATAACCTACTATAATTTTATTGGCAGCGAAATATTATCGTACCACAACATTTACAATTCGGGGAATAATTTTACAAGAGCCTATATAGAGAACCGGGAAACCGACTACAACTATGGCGCTTCTTTAAAATGGAGTGTAGATACAGAAGACTTTAAAAATGATATTAAAGCCGGATATGCCGGAACCCATAAAAGCAATACAAACCAACAGGAGAAGTTTTTTCTAAGAGTGGATGAAAACAGGCCTGATGTGCCCATAAGCGACAGGAATTCCCTGCTTCTGTATGGGCCGTTGTCGGATTGGTTTGATGGTTCTAAGTATGTACCCGGGGGTATAGGGTGGTTAACCTTGCCATTGTATAAAGACTCTAAGTACGTAGGTGAGGTTAATCAGCATGCGCCGTACATAATGTTTGACAACCGCTGGAAAAGTAAGTTCAGGCTGGTATGGGGACTACGGGCAGAATATTTTAAGTACGAGCTTTTGTCGCAGCAGTTAGACCCGGCTGATTCAAGAAATTTATTAAAAGACCCGATTAATGACAAAACCTGGCAGTTTATGCCCTCGGTTAATTTTACCTATAACCCCGTTAACAGCGTCAATGTAAGGCTGGCCTATAATAAGTCGGTAATACGCCCGCAGTTTAACGAAAGGACCGGACTCCCATATATAGACCCTGTGGCCAATGCGATGATATATAATACAGAAATGACCTCATCGGTAATTAATAACTATGATTTTAAATTTGAGTGGTTTCCCGGCCTTGGCGAAATACTCTCGGCAGGTATCTACTACAAAGATATAGACATGCCTATAGAGCGCGAGGGGTATATATCTAATGAAGGTAACCTGTTTCTTTATAATGGGAATTCTAAAAATGCAAAGCTAACAGGGTTTGAAACTGAAGTGAGAAAAAACCTTGCCTTTATCTATAACAGTACATTTTTACAAAACCTGTTTATAAGTGGAAATTTTACGTATAACAAAACCCAGGTAACTGCTTTTAAAGACATAAACAAAACAAACGCGACCGCCAATACGTATAAAGTAGAGAGGCCGCTTTACGGGCAAACTCCCTATGCGTATAACCTGGGGCTTATGTATGAAGGAAACCGCCTGGGAGCCAGTTTTTTATATAATGCAAAAGGCGACCAGTACATAACTGTAGGGTATGCCTATAATAGTGAAGAAATACAACGCCCTTATGCCATAGCCGACGCCCAGATTGCGTATAAGTTTCTTAAAAACAAGAACCTTGAGATAAAGTTTAATGTGCGAAATCTCTTTGACCGGGTAAAAGAATACTACAATAATCATAACTCGTATTCGGTTACAAACGGGGTAGGGAGCGATTTTGAAACCATCAGGGAAAACTTAGCGCTTATGCCCGGAGCTACCAGCAAATATGATAAAGATATTGATAAGATAATTTTTAGAGCCCGTACCGGGAGGACTTTTGGAATGAGTATAAACCTAACTTTTTAAAAAAATAACCGCCTATGAAATAACTGAAACTATTTAGCAAATAATTGAGTCAATAACGGTTTTTATGCCTTTACTCTTCTTTGGCATACCTACCTAACTATATTAAACAGAAGGAGAAAACACAACAAAATTAAATATGAAAAATTTATTACTATTAGTTGCTTTACTATTTTCAAATGTATTTTACGCCCAGTTTCCTGTATGGATGAACTCCTTTGATACTCCGGCAGACCTTGAAGGATGGACCACACACGACCTTAGTACAAATGGCAATGGATGGGTTCAGGGACAAAATATTTACTACAACGGTACATCTTTAGCTTATGGCACAGAAGGCGTACTTCGTCACTCTATAAGCAATGTACCTTCAGGTAACGTTACAGGTTTTGCCACGGAAAATGACTGGATAATTTCTCCCGAAATTGATTTAACGTCTGCTTCAGGAACTGTTACCCTTGCAGCTTATATAGGGAGGCAAAGGGCTAACCATGTAACCTTAGGGAGGTTTATATATATCTATGAAAGTACCCCGGGCAATGAGGTACCGGAACTATCCGATTTTCAGGCACTGGCAGTAGATGCAAATGGTGAACAGATAAATTACCCTTACAAAATAATTGCTGGTAATGGCGGCAATCCATTTTCTGCCGACCTTACGGAGTTTGTAGAAAGTCTTGTAGATATTTCTGCTTTTGCAGGCAAAAAAATATACATAGGCTTATGGTCTAACAGGATAAGCAGCGGTCCTGCGGCTGCAGTTAATGTTCAGAACATTAATATAAGTGAGATGGGTATCTATGCAACAACGCTAAGCACTAAGGATATTAAAAAGAATAATAAGGCTACGCAAATAGTACAAAACCCGGTAGCATCGGAATTACTGATGCATCTTAATCCGTTAATTATTGCAGAATCGGCAAGGGTTAAAATTTATAATATGGTAGGGCAGGAAGTACTGTCTGCACCGTATAGTACTACTACCAGTGTTTCGGCTTTATCATCAGGCACTTACCTTGTACAGATAACGGACGGCACAATCGTTGAAAACCTGAAGTTCATAAAAAAATAATTATTAAGATTTTCGCAGCCGTTACCCCCGGCTGCGAAAATTAATTTATGCAAAATGAAAAAAGCATTACTACTTATATCAGGATTATTTCTCCTGTCAGCTTGCGAAAGCGAACTTACAAGCTCATTTGACCCGGCTCAGAAACCAGCTTCGGTAAAGATAAAGGGCTATTCACATCCCGAAGCCATACAGTTAACGCATAATGGCGCTCCCGTTATTATTAACCAGAATAGCAGTTATAGCGGTAATATAGAAACTACCATACAGTTTGTTATAGATAAGGGCGATAAAGATATTTTAGCCATTAACGACAGTGATACAGGAAATGTCATTGCCAAATATGAAATTACGTATGACAACGCTGAGGAGTATAAGGAGCTGTATTTTTTTAACCTCCCTGATATTTTTTTACAAACCTATGCCGTAAAGCCCGCAGTAAGTATAGGTAAAGTAGGTTTTGTTTTCCTGTTTCCTAACTTAGGAGAATTTTCGGGTTCCGACCTTGAAGGTGTAAAAGGAGTGCTTAAAAGACAAAACGGAACAGTATTGGCAGAATTCCAGAATATTGGTAAGGAAAATTTTACTGAGCTTAAGATTTATAATTTTTTCAGTGCTACCGCACCGGTGTTTCTAGAACTTTACAAACCGGGTACTACAGAGCCTTATACAGGTACAGAGCTCATACAAGTGCAACTGGTTCAGACCTATGGTGCCAATATGATTGTGTTACAGGAAAAAATGGAAAATGGAAACGTAGTAGTTAAGGGAGATATTGATATTGCTGATTATCTTTAATACCTGAAGTTTTGTGTTGTATGTGGGAGAGCCAACTCTCACTGTTATATGTTTTAGGATGAGGCACTTTTAGTTTTTTGGACCGTTTTTTTTATACCTGATGATTTCCTGATATACCATAATTACGCATTAGGAATCATAGTCCACTTTCCTTTCGCATCATGCTCAGGAATGCAGGAGTGATGCCTAAATAGCTGGCAATATGTTTCTGGGCTATGCGCTGTTCCAGCCCCGGATAGCGCTTACGGAACTCAATATAGCGTTCTTCGGCGGTTTTGTAAAGGTGTGAGGTTATGCGACGCTCATAAAGTTCAAAGCCATTTTGGGTAAGGATGCGAAAAAAGCGTTCAAACTGCGGTATGGTTAGAAAAAGTTTCTCCAGCTGTTGTAACGAAGTATAGTATACCTCGCTGTTTTCCATTGCCTGAATGGCATTAACGGAATGTTTTTCTTTAAAGAAACTTACAATGTCGCAGGCCCACCAGTTTTCGGGATAAAAGCCAATGTTGTGCTCTTCGCCACCCGTATCGGTATAGAACATGCGAAGGCTGCCGTGCTTTACAAAATAAATATAGCGGTCGGTTTCCCAGGATGCAGCAACCATGCTCGTTTGCTTACTTTTTTTAGCTGAAAGCAAGCAAGCGCCTGCTCCTGTTCGTGAGGGGCAAGCGCTATGTGCAGTGCAAAATTGTTAGGTATAAGCCGGTGCATGTACAAAGATAGGTATTACAACACAAACGGGCGTGTCATGTACAGTTTAAGGTTGGCAAGAGCGGTCACACGCAGCTGTTCAGCCATGTCTCGGTAAGCGTCGCTTTTTGCCACGGTTACAAATGCTTCGGCACTTGTATATTCTACCATTAAGATGGCGTCCCAGTCCTCGCCTTCATCAGCCACCACGCTGGCTAATACATTGCCCACCAGATTTATTTTTGCTTCCATACCCAGCAGTTCCATAACACGATTAAATGCCGGCAGGTATTCTTCCATATAAAGGCGGCGATCTGCAAACTTAAGCATGTTTAGCATTAATACCGGTCCTGTGCCTGGCACGGTTTCCGGAATAGTTACCACAGTCATATTTAAAAGAAGCCCACAATAAGGGTAATACGGTTGTGCTCGTCAAACTCAAAATAATCCATACCCTCTATAGGATACCCCTCAGGGCGTATAGCCAGCCATCGGCAAGTACCGTTACGGTGATGCGTAACGGGCTCGGCCAATGCCTTAAAAGTCCGTAGTCCCATTTGCTCATACGAACTTACAATAAGGTTAGTAATGGCGTCCCTCCCAATAATAGTATCGGTTAACTTGTCTGTGTATGTCCCGTCATCTGACCAGCATTGGTCAATTTTTTTGCGGATGGCTTCAGGTTCTGTCTCATTCCACGCACTGGTGTAAATGAGAATAATTTCTTGTATGTTTTTTATATTTTCCATAGCCCAAAGGTCGCGCTGTGAGGCTAAAAAAATCTTCAACTAGTTGAAGGTTTTAAAAAAAGTAAGTGTGAGTATTTAATAGCGTCCCGCAGATTTAAGAAAAAATACACCAATGAAATTATTTTTGATTGGGATTGATTTCTAAAATCCTTTTACTTTTTGAGTTAACGGTAGTGTTATATTAAATGAAGCTCCTTTGCCCAGGATGCCGGTTGCAATAATATTACCGCCATGGCGCTCAACTATTTTCTTGCAAAGTGACAATCCTAAACCGGTACCTTCAAATTCGTCTTTAGGATTGAGGCGTATAAAAGTTTCGAAAATACGGCTGGCATGGTGTGGTTCAAACCCAATTCCATTATCGCTTACTATAATGTGCGCAAAATCATCAGCATCTGTCTGTGACGAAAGGATTATTTGCGGGGGTTCAGTATCTTTTGCAAACTTAATGGAATTGTTAATCAGGTTATAAAAAAGCTGGTAAAGCAATACTGCCGCACCTTCCACCACCGGCAGGTTTTGATACTGTATTTTACCTCCTGAACTTTGCAAAGCTACTTCCAGATCGGTCTCTATGTCTTTTAATATATCATTCAGGTCTACTGTTCCATACTTTTGCTGGATAGCATTAGCGGTAGAGTAGGCCAGCACTCCGTCAATCATAGAAAACATGCGGTCTGTAGCTACATGTATCCGCTCCATAAAGCGCTTTGCGGTAGCATCCATATTATCCTCAAGATAGTTTTCCAGCCTGTTAGTAAAGGTTTTTACTTTTCGTATGGGTTCTTTCAGGTCATGCGAAGCCACGTGTGCAAACTGTTGTAAATCTTCATTAGAACGCTGTAGTTCTCTGGTACGTTCCGCCACAAGGCTTTCAAGCCTCTCTGTAATTGTTTTTTGTGTGGTAATATCAGCTGCCGAGCCAAACCACTCTGTAATATTGCCTTGTGCATCCATAATAGGCACAGCCCTGGAAAAAGTCCATCCTACTGTGCCCTCTGCGGTTAAAACGCGGTGTTCCAGCTCAAAAATATTTTTTCCGTTAATTGCTGCCGCAACAGCTTCTTTAACTATTTCACGATCTTCCGGATGAATATATTTTTCAATCCAGTCCCGCATGGGGTCACCACTATCCTTAAGGAAACCACGGCCCTCCAGGTTACGCAGAGTTGTCCAGTCAGCATTCATGCTGTATACCATGTCAGACGATGCATTGACCAGCGCCCGGAAGCGCCCTTCGCTTTCTTCCAGCTTTTTTCTGGCAGTAACTTGTTCTGTTACATCAATTGCTACCTGAATCATACCGGTAATCTTTCCGTTTTCCCATAACGGACGGTAGGCTATGTTATAATAGTAGTCTTTTAAAACCCCGGTGCGCTTATGGGAGACCAGTACTTCAGACTGGTTAAAGTGAATCCCTTCTTTATATACTTTTACTACCTGTGCCCATATATACTGGTTAGTAAGCTCGGGCATATTTTTAAGCAGCGATGTGCCAATGACCTCTTCTCCGAACCCAATCATTTGCAGCATGGATTTATTTATCTGTTCAATGATTAAATCATCGCCCATTAGCACCAGTGTAGGAGCGGGCGTTTGGTCAATCATATTACTTAATCGGGCTTTACTTTGCTGCAGTTTCTCCCCGGCGTGCTTTATGTCTGTAATATCGCGTGTGGTACCGGCAATAGCCTCTACCTGACCCGCCTCATTAAGTACCGGCACAAGTATATAATCATAAATGCGGCTGCCCAGTTCGGCATGTGGAAAAGAAACGGTGCCCCGGATTGATTTTTTAGTAGTAATTATTTCATCGATTTCCCTTTCATGCATGGCCGCATGCCATTCTTCATATCCATTTTCGCGCAGGCCGTATCCTATAGCATCTTCCGCGCTCTTTCCCCACATGGTTAAAAGTGCTTTGTTAGCATAGCTAAACCTATAGTTCAGGTCAAAAACATATACAAGGTCAGGCGTGTTGTTTGTAATGGAGTCATACAGCCTTTTTTGCCTTTCTGCAGCGTTTAATGCTTTTTTCAGTATTATTTCTGTGTGTTTCTGTTCGGTGATATCTTCTATAGTCACTACCAGCAAATCAGCCTGCTTTACGGCAGAAA
Organism: Bacteroidia bacterium; assembly: GCA_046566705.1. Lineage (GTDB taxonomy): Bacteria > Bacteroidota > Bacteroidia > Flavobacteriales > Flavobacteriaceae > Flavobacterium. The sequence goes on from JBKHWE010000018.1 coordinate 29,791, forward strand.
AACGAAAACAATAATTTATTTTGTCGCTATCGGTGTAATTACTTTCAAAGCTGGCAATGGTACCGGTTTTAGCAACATTTACCAGTTTTTCCAGATTATCTCCCTGACCTGTGCCGGGAAAGATACTGCCCAGGCTTTTGTTCTTATAATCTAAATCTTTAATCCAAACCAGTACTGACGCGTTGCACAGGAGTATCAAAAAATCACTTATGGTTCCCTTTTCATCATAAGCGGGTTTCAGCAACACAATGCCGTTAGGGGAAGCGTCAAAAATGGTTTGAAAAAGGTGCTTATTTTCTGTTAAGTCCATGATTTAGATATGTAGGATTGATAATCGCACCGCTTTAGCTAAGATAAGTAAAACAAAGTGATTATGCAACTGGCCACTCCATTTCAGCGCAGGTGGATTATGCCGGGAATAAGTAAATAGTAAACCTTCCCATAGCCGGGTAGTGTACTGCAGCAGGCTTTTACCATTCTATTTTAATCTTGCTGTTGCCTGACAATGTATATTCTACATATCCTTTCTTATTGTTTTTACCGTCTACAATTTCTGTTGCATATGTAACTTTTACATCGTGTATTTCTGTTCCTTCAGGCGTTACCACAACCATCCTGAATCTAAGCCTGTAATCTACTCTATGAAGCCATCCTTTGAAGCTTGGTAAATGCCGCCTCATTATGCTGCTGGGCTGCTATTTCCAAAACGTCAATCCCGCGGTGGTCCTTTAAAGTGAGATCTGCACCATTATCTATAAGAAGGTCTATCATGTTGTTCCGTCCGAACATTACAGCAAACATCATGGCCGTACCGCCATTACCATGCACGGCGTTCACGTTAGCCTCATTTACAATTAAAAGTTGCGCAACTTCATAATGTCCTTTAAAGCACGCACCCATTAATGCTGTATTACCGCTGCCATCAGTGGCATTAATGTCTGCACCTGCATACAATAATGCCTTTACAGCCTCATATTGGTTATTGTAGGCGGCAATAATAAGCGGTGTGTACCCGCGTTCATCCCTTACATTTACATTATTTATTAGCTTAAATATCTCCTGTAGTACAGGTACATTGCCCTGGCGTGAGGCTAAAAACAATGCTGTAGTTAACTGATCCATATTCTTTATTTTTTAAGGGTGGGGTGATTAGTATAGTATTCCGGGGAAACATGTTCCCCAGAATTTATTTATTCTACAATTTTAGGTTCGCGTTCCCAAATACGGTGTTTGCCCATTTGTGTGGTAAAATCATCGGTAAACGCTTTTGGCGTGCCGTTATTGATAATTACCCCCGGAAGGATTTCATCCTTACCCGATTTCAATTTATTGCCAATAGTGGTCTTGTCAATCAGTTCCTCCAGTCCTGAATCAAATCCAATTACCTTACAATGCTTATAAGCATCGTTAATGAACTCAATGACGTTGTCATTTTCGGCTAAGGATATAACATTTTCTGCCGATGGTACATACACGGCATCAAACAATACTGAAGATGACGAGAAGAATGCAAAATCGGTTTTTAGTTCATTTCCGGTATCAGTCCATATAGTTCCTGCGTGCGGCCCGATTATTTTTGCAGCTGCCCCTTTTGTTTCCAAAGCTTTTTTGAGTGCATTTACTGATTTTTCTGTTACGCCCTCCGTACAAAGAAATGCTACCTGGCGCGTTTCTATACTGGGTGTAACAGTAGGGTTGTCTACCATGCTTAACGCTGGTGAGGGTACGTAGCTTTTGTCAAGCGGCTTTGGTTCATGCTTTTTCGGGTCGGCATCCGCACCGACACCTTTATTCATAGGTTTTTCCGGTTGCGCTACACTAATGCCTAAACCTACCGCCACCTGTTGTGCCAGTTTTTTATCTACCTGGCTTAGTAGCCCCAGCATACGTTCGCGTATTGCAACAGTTTCTACCTTGCTTAACTCGAAGCGTAATGCTTTAATGATGTGCTGTTTCTCAATATCAGTCTGGCTGTTAAAGAACAACGCTGCCTGGCTAAAATGGTCAGAAAAGCTTTCGCTACGGCCACGTACTTTATAGGCCTCAATCCTTTCATTATGGCTTACAAAACCGCCTTCAGCCTCCTTAGCCTGCTGCGGGTAACCGTTTGCGAGCGAATTAGGGCTGTAGCTTACCCTTCCTGTGTTAATCTGTTGCCTCATGTGGCCGTCGCGCTGGTTGTTATGTACGCCCACAACCGGTCGGTTTATTGGGATCTCATGGAAGTTTGGGCTTCCCAGCCTGGAAAGTTGCGTATCGGTGTAAGAAAACAGCCTGCCCTGTAATAAGGGATCGTTGGTAAAATCAATACCCGGTACAATGTGGCCTGGGTGAAATGCCACCTGCTCAGTTTCTGCAAAGAAATTATCAGGATTACGGTTTAGTACCAGTTTTCCAATAGGTGTTACGGGTACCAGTTCTTCAGGAATAATTTTGGTAGGGTCTAAAAGGTCGAAGTTAAATTTATGCTCATCTTCTTCCGGCACGAGTTGTACGCCAAATTCCCATTCGGGGAAGTTACCCATTTCAATATTTTCCCAAAGGTCCCGGCGATGGAAATCAGGGTCGTTGCCGGATATTTTCAGGGCCTCGTCCCATACAACGGCATGGGTTCCCAGTTTTGGCTTCAGGTGGAATTTTACAAAGGTTGATTTGCCTTCACTGTTCACAAAACGGAAGGTATGGATACCAAAACCTTCCATCATACGATAGCTGCGCGGTATGGCACGGTCGCTCATGGCCCACATAATCATGTGCATGCTCTCTGGCATTAATGAGATAAAATCCCAAAAGGTATCATGGGCAGATGCAGCCTGTGGTATTTCGTTATGAGGTTCGGGTTTTACGGCATGTACAAGGTCTGGAAATTTCATGGCGTCCTGTATAAAAAATACAGGAATATTATTTCCTACCATATCAAAGTTGCCCTCCTGTGTATAGAATTTTATGGCGAACCCACGCACATCGCGCGCAAGGTCAGTTGAGCCGCGAAAGCCTGCTACAGTAGAAAATCGTACAAATACGGGAGTCTTTACTGAGGTGTCGTTCAGGAATGTAGCTTTGGTATATTCTGAGACATTGCCATAAGCTTCAAAATATCCTTGTGCACCCGAGCCGCGTGCATGTACAATACGCTCAGGTATACGTTCATGGTCAAAATGCGTAATTTTTTCACGCATGATAAAATCTTCAAGCAATGAAGGGCCACGCTCACCGGCTTTAAGTGAATTGTGGTCGTCGTTTATCTTTACGCCGTGGTCTGTGGTAATATAATTTCCGTCAGGATATTCCCTGTTAACCTCCAGATCCTGGAGTTTCGCATTCTCATTTCCTGGTGTAGTTTGTTTTTTCATAAGTAGTTTTTTGTTTAATGTACTACCTAAAATTATAACTTTCGTCTGTGGTGTATCCCCTGATTAAGAAAACTTTAGTACCCTTTGGATAATAGCACATTAAAGCATAAACCCTATGGGTGAATTTGCATCTCTGCAATAGTTGGTTTTTGTTAAGGTTCTTAAATATAATAGCCTATGTAGGCAGCAGTCCATGTTTTAAGGCATGTAATAGTATACCATAATCTTTTTCATTTTGGTCGGCGTACTGCATGGCGTATTTTGCAATGGTATCCTCAAATAGTTCCTCCTGTCCCATGTACCCATTTAATATAGCTGCATCCCCGGTCCTTGCATGGGCGCGGGAGAGGGCCCATCCGCAGGATTTGGCATAACGCAGGAAAATATCTGCATCCATGGTTTCCAGCGACGGCTTTACCTTGGCATCCCGCAGCTGGCGTATGTAAAACTGCCTTCCGGCAGCATCTGTGGTCCAGCCTAAAAATATATCGGTGGCCGACTGTATCAGTTTTTGTCCTGCTACCACACGCTGTCCATGATATTTAAACTTACTTTTTCCTGCATACGGTTCTAAAACGCTTTGGTGGGCTTCCTTAAATTGCAGGAAAAGAGGGTCGCCTGTAGCAGACATTAACAACAGTACACCACAAAAAGTGCCCACACTGCCCACACCAACTACTTTCATAGCTACATCCTGTATTTTATAACGGCTGAGCAATGTTTTTTTATCATGTGACAGCGAACGAAGGTACCTGTGGTAAGAATTTTCCGTTTCAGCGAAAAAATCAGCTTCCCTTTCCTTCGGTACGTGAAAAATCAGTGGAGGGTTGTCTTTAATAACCGGATGCCCCAGTTTGTTATGGGTAAGTTTTGCAAACTCTCTTTGGTGTGGTACACGTTTAATAGCTTTCTTAATTTCTTTCGGGTCAAATTGCTTCATCTCCTTAATCCTGCCTGATTGTATCAAATCTTGAATGCCTATCTGTGCATACCATATTTGCAGTGCCGACATTTCAGCGTATGCTGCCATGTGTTTACGGTAGCTGTTTGCTGCTGTCCAGGCAGCTTCCCGGCACTGGAGATCGGTAAAACCCTTGTCGCGCCCGGCAATAGCAAAGCTTGCAGCAAGGCGTTTTACATCCCATTCCCAAGGGGCTGTTGACGTTTCGTCAAAGTCATTAATATCAAAAACCAGTTTCCGTTCCGGGGTTGCAAACCCGCCAAAGTTAAGCAGGTGGCAATCGCCGCACACCTGGAGTTTTATGTTAGTTGAAGGGGATAATGATAGATCAGAAGCCATCACGGCAGCGCTCCCCCTGTAAAAAGAAAAGGGCGAGGCAGACATGCGCTCGTACCGGAGTGGTAATAGGCTGTGCATTCTGCCTGTACTGTTTTCCCTTAAAATATCTATAGGGTTTGGGCGGCAGTGTGTATTTAAATCATTTAAAGATGCAATAGGGAAAAGCTTTTTTTGTGCTTTGCCTATTTTATGGCGCGTTTGTTTTGAGGAAACGGCCGTGATGTTTTCCGCAGCATTTTCCATGGCGTTTATTTTTTAGCGGCAAGCCTATCGCGCTTATGCATTATTTTTTGTATCAATATCCTGAGTTTGGCTTTGTAGTCACCTGCCAGCCATTCGGTATAATTTTTTGTGACCTTACCCAGGCATTTGGCATATTGTTTTACCCTCCAGTTAATTTCCTTATCCAGTTCTTCGCTAAGGTGTAGCGCATCGGAAATGGTTCCGGCATTGTTAGCACACATCAGCGCATGCTGGCGTATGGAATCCCTAATTACAGTTTTCGGCTTAGTCCCATTTTCTATTGCCTTACGGTGTTCCTCCTGCACATCAAAAGATACTTCAAGGGTATTAGGGAATTTTGACCGTAAATCAGAGGGTATACCGTGGCTCTCGTATTCGGTATGGCTGCTCATGCGCTCCTGGTACTGTTCCGGGTTTTCAAACACATATTTCCAGTCCACCGGGCTATTCCATTCGCCAAAGCGATCGGTATTATTACCAAGGTCAATTATGTTGAAGGTCTTTTTGTGGGGCAGCCTGCGCGATCCGCGGCCAATCATCTGGTGGTATAGGGTCAGCGAGTTGGTAGCACGGTTCAGGATAACGGTTTGTACTGAGGGCTCATCAAAACCTGTGGTTAATATAGAGACCGATGTGAGTATGGCATTTTTGGTTTTTTTAAACCATTTTAAAATGGCATCGCGCTCTGCAGGGGCTGTTTTGTTATCAAGATGCCTGCAATCGTATCCTGCATCGGTAAACAGCCGGCAAACTGCCCTGGAGGTAAAGATACCAGTATTAAATATCAGCGTTTTTTTATTTTCAGAATGCTCACGGTAGGCATGCAATAGCAGTTCTAGCATGGCCGGCGCAGCATAAAGTGCATCTGAAGAGCTAACAGTATAGTCGCCATGATGTCCGGTTGTAAGAGAGTTAAGCTCTACATCATAGCGCCATGTTTTAGGACGTGCCAGAAAACCCTGTTCAATGAGTGACCCAATAGGTGCCCCGACAATCAACTCGCTGTAATTATTCTTCATAGGCAAATTAACATCGGCGCTGAAGGGTGTAGCGGTAACCCCTATGATGGTAGCATTTTTAAATTTGCCCAATAATTTATGGAAAGAGTTGTGGTGGGCTTCATCAATAATTACCAGGCCTACGGAATCAATGTCCATCTGCCCGGCTTTTATTCTGTTCTTAAGGGTTTCTACCATGGCTACATAACACAGGTACTTTTCTTTTCTGCCAAAAGTTTTTACCGTACTGGTTATGGCTTTGTTTGCTATCCCGGAATTTTTAAGGGTTAACGAGGTTTGGCTGCACAGTTCTTTTCTATGTGTAAGTACTACAACTTTCCTTTGGAATTTATCAATATACCTTTTCGCTATTTCAGAAAATATAACGGTTTTTCCTCCGCCGGTGGGTAACTGGTACAATAGGCGCTGTGGTGCGGCACAGTCTCCGATTTTTTCAAAAAGCGTAATAATGTCTGATTCCTGATAGTCATATAATTTTTTTGCATTTCTATGTGCAGATGTAATAGATGCTACGGGTGTAAGTGTTTCCATAAACGGCTTGTTAAGAAAACGAATGTAACATTTAGAAAGTAGCACGTATGATAAAGAATTTATAAAAATCAATGTAAAATTTTATAAGAAACTATTAAAATTTAACGACTTCGTTTATTTAATATTTTTTTACAAAATTTTTCGGCCCCATCGTCTTAATTTAGTGATTAACAGAAATCACCTACGACGATAATGGAAACAGAAAAAAGAAGAATAGCGATTCTTGGTGCCGGTCCCAGCGGGATGTTTATGTTTAAAAGACTCATAGAATCAGGAGTTAAAAATATAGCAATTGAAATTTTTGAGCGTAAATCACAGTTTGGTGCTGGGATGCCTTACAGCACAGAAGGAGCCAATCGCGAACATATAACCAATGTTTCAGGTAATGAAATACCTACAATTGTAACATCAATACAGGAGTGGGTGAACACTGTAGACAAAGACGTACTTCAGCCTTATAATATTACCCCCGGCAACTTTAATGATTATAAAGTACTGCCACGGTTGCTTTTTGGCCAATATCTGGAAAGCCAGTTCGGTTTGCTGTGCGATAAAGCCCGCGCTGAAGGCATTACTGTGGGAATGCATCTTGGTACTCAGGTAACAGATATTACTGACAGGCCGGAAGTACAACACGTGCTTGTAGAGATTGAAGGCACGCGTGCTGAAGTTTTTGATGCTGTGATTATCTGTACCGGGCATAACTGGCCTAAAAAACATGAAGGCAAAGTTATGGGATATTTTGACAGCCCTTATCCTCCGGCAAAGCTTAAGCTACAACTGAACCATGCTGTGGCAATTAGAGGGTCGTCCCTTACAGCCATAGATGCCATAAGGACCCTGGCCCGCAATAACGGAAAATTTATAGAGCATAGTGATGGCATGCTGAGGTATATCCCTTTAGAAACAAGTACGCATTTTAAAATGGTAATGCATTCCAGGAACGGTTTGCTTCCCGCGGTACGCTTCCACCTGGAGGACTCACACCTTCAAAATGATTCGTTGCTCACACCCGAACAGATTGAACAGCATAAACAGCAAAACAGTGGTTTCCTTTCACTTGATTATATTTTTGAGAAGGATTACAAAGATCTTTTTAAGGAGAAAGACAGTGCCTTTTATGAGCGCATTAAAGATCTCAGGATTGAGGAATTTGTAGACCTGGTGATGGGCTTCCGCGAAAATATAGAACCCTTTGAACTACTGCGCAGGGAATATGCTGAAGCCGAACGGTCAATAAAAAAACGGGAATCGGTGTATTGGAAAGAACTTCTTGCTGTTTTGAGTTTCGCAATGAATTATCCCGCGAAATACTTTTCGGCTGAAGATATGATTCGGCTGCAAAAAACATTAATGCCACTTATTTCTGTCGTAATTGCTTTTATACCGCAGGCTTCCTGCCGGGAATTGCTTGCCCTGCATGAAGCCGGTCGGTTAGAAATTGTATCTGTTGGTCATGAAAGTGATATAGAAATCAGAGACAGCGGCGGTATCACCTATCACTATTCTGATGATGAGCATGAAGATTGTTCCGTGCCTTACAAAACTTTTGTGGATTGTATAGGCCAACCGCACCTTTCATTTGAAGATTTACCTTTTAAAAGCCTCCTTGCAGACCATGTTGTTACCCCGGCTACGTTACAGTTCATGTCTGATACTAAAGCAGAGGAATTATTAAGTGAGGGGAATAAAAATATAATAAAGAAACAGGGTCACTACCTGCTTAAGGTTCCGGGAATCAGCATTAACGATAGTTTCCAGATCGTTAGCCCGGACGGGACAGCTAATGAACGCTTATTTATAATGGCAGTGCCTTATATAAGCGGATTTAATCCGGATTATTCGGGTCTTGATTTTTGTGAAGAAGCTTCACTTCGCATTGCCGGTCATCTTCAGCAACAATTAAAAAGGATAAGTGTATGAAATTTGACTGGGAAGATATTTTTCTCAAAGACTTGAGTTGGGAATTATCATTGGAAATTGCGTTACGCACGTTGATCATGTTCCTGCTTGTCCTGACTTTTTTACGGTTAAGCGGTAAGAAAGGGGTACGGCAGTTGTCTATTTTTGAGGTCGCTATAATTATTGCCCTGGGTTCTGCGGCCGGTGACCCCATGCTGAGCAGGGACTATCCTATTATTCCGTCGCTGCTGGTATTTGCCGTAATAATAGTAGTATATCGCATCATTACATTCTACGCCGCTAAAAATGAAAATTTCGAGAGTTTGGTAGAGGGCGAACCTATTTATATCATTGAAGATGGCCAATTTGCGATGGTAAATCGCACCGCACATAATTTTGCAAAAGATGAGTTCCTGGCAGAATTAAGGAATGAAGGTGTTTCGCATCTTGGCCAGGTAGAAACCGCAATATTAGAGACAAACGGTAAGCTGAGCATATTTTTTTATCCTGATACTTCCGTTAAGCCGGGATTACCGGTATTGCCAAAGCCTTACAATAAAAAGTCTGAACGCATAACTCTACAGGCACGCTATGCCTGCACAAATTGCGGTAACTGTGAAGAGCTGACACAAAATAGTGCATGTAGTCGCTGTGGTAAGAAAGAGTGGGTAATGGCTATTGATAAACTGAGGATTACATAGACATGGATACTTATGTGCACATGCCGTAATGTAATAAAACCTTAAAACCCTTTTATGTTGGTAGCCCATTTGCTAACTTTAGATAAAGTAGGAGCATCAGATGAATTTTAAAAAAATATTTGCTGACAGTTATCAGGTATTAAAAGATACTGTACAAGGCTTTTCTAGAGACAAAGGTTTAAAATTAAGTGGCTCCCTGGCATACTATACCCTATTTTCTCTTGCACCCTTATTGTTGCTTATTATATCGCTTGCCGGTTTGTTTTTTGGTAAACAGGCTGTAGAAGGTAATATTTTTGGCGAATTGAATGGCCTTTTAGGAAATGATGCCGCCGCCCAGGTGCAGAAAATTATCCGCAATATGGAACTTTCAGGTAATACTAATTTCTCCCTTATTATAAGCGCGGCGACCCTAATCATTGGTGCTACCACCGTATTTGGAGAGCTACAGGATTCTATTAATATAATATGGAGTGTAAAAGCAAAACCAAAACGCGGTTGGCTCAAACTTTTAAAAGACCGTCTCCTTTCGGGGTCTTTAATCATAGGGTTGGGATTTTTGCTGGTGGTTTCACTTCTTGTAAATGGTATGCTCGATGTTTTAAATGATTTACTAAAGCAATGGCTTCCCGATTTTTCGGTAGTGTTTTTTTACATTGCCAGCACTGTTATAAACTTGGTTGTGCTTAGTGTTGTGTTTGCTGTTATATATAAAGTACTTCCCGATGCCAAAATAAAATGGCGCGATGTGCGTGCCGGAGCAGTTTTTACCACGTTACTTTTTATGCTGGACGCTATGTAATAGGGGTATATATTTCATCTTCAGGTACAGCTACAACGTATGGTGCAGCCGGCTCGCTTATAGTTATATTATTGTGGGTATACTATTCTGCTGCTATCATGTACTTTAGTGCAGAATTTACCCGCGCGTATGTTATCTTTAAAGGAGAAAAAATACTACCTGCAGACTATGCAGTATATGTGGAGGAAAAAGAAACTGAACTAGGAAATGCTAATGTGGCAAAAAAGTGATAAACAGCCTGATATTTTTTTAAAAGATACTATAGCCGATTTTTAAAACCATATAAGTTACCGAATCTTTATATTAAACCTTTTTCAGTACAATGAAATAAATCCAAAAATTCATTATTATGCGTGTAAGTAATATCGTTGTAAAGGAAGAGTTTTTGGCTTTAACTCGTAATATTGGTTAATATAATAGTGAAATGTGTAATATTTTACTATTATTAATAATGTTTTAAAAATATCACGTTAGATATATATTTAAATTCATAAAAGTGTTGTATTTCCTACTGTATGCGCTGACACATTTACCATAAAACCTAAATTTGTATTGTGCGAAATACGATAGTTTACATATTCATCTTCCTAATCGCTTCTAACAGTAGCTTCTTCCAGCAATTTTATAAATTGCCGATATTGATACAGCATTTTCATGAGCATCAGGAAAGAAGTAATGTAAATTTCATTGATTATTTGGCAATGCATTATTGGGGAGAAGACCAAAAGGACAACGATGCCGATCGTGACATGAAACTTCCGTTTAAAACTACCTGCGCGCATTCGTTCCATATGGTATTTGTACCCCTCAACAAAGAAATCAGCTATACACTTTTCTGTCCGCAGGCAGTTGTAAAGAGTGTTATCGCTTATAAGCCCGACTTCTATCCTAATCCGTCTTTATCTACATTATTCAGGCCACCCCTCGCATAATTTAATTTTGATATTCCATTTGCTGTAGTTAAAACAATTCTGTTTTGACTGCATAGCTATTACATTCAAATTTAAATACATTATGCTCAATAAGATAATACAATTCTCAGTTAAGAATAAACTGGCAATTGGCATCTTTACATTGCTATGGATTATCTATGGCGTGTACCAGGTTACCCAATTGCCCATTGATGCCGTACCAGACATTACTAACAACCAGGTACAGATTATAACTACAGCCCCGTCACTTGGTACCGAAGATGTAGAACGTTTAATAACCTTCCCTATAGAGCAGGCTATAAGCAGTGTACCGGAGGTTAAGGAGAGCCGCAGTATATCGCGTTTCGGGCTTTCGCTGGTAAGCGTTGTTTTTGATGATAATACCGATGTGTACTGGGCGCGTCAGCAAATCACCGAAAAGCTGCAACAGGTAGAGATCAATGAAAATGCCAATAAGCCGGAACTGGCCCCGGTTACTACCGGCCTGGGTGAAATATACCAATACGTACTAAAGCCTCAGCCCGGATACGAAAGTAAATACTCCCTCGAAGACCTGCGCACCATACAGGACTGGACCGTTCGAAGGCAACTGCTGGGCACGCCCGGTATTGCTGATGTTTCAACGTTTGGCGGTAAGCTAAAGCAGTATGAGATTTCAGTAAACCCCGCAAGGCTAAAAGCCCATAATTTAAGTATAAGCCAGGTATTTACAGCCCTTAGCAGGAGTAACCAAAATACCGGTGGTGCCTACATAGAAAAAGGCCCAACCGTACTGTACATACGCAGTGTGGGGCTTGCTAAAAATATTGAAGACATCCAAAATATTGTAGTAGCCACCACCGTAAGCAGCACCCCCATACTTATAAAAAACGTGGCTGAGGTGAAGCTCTCATCGGCAGTGCGTTACGGTGCCCTTACTACAGATGACATGGGGGAATCGGTGGGTGGTATCGTTATGATGCTGAAAGGCCGCAATGCATCTGATGTTATTGTAAATGTAAAAGCCCGTGTTGCCGAGATCCAGAAAATACTACCTGAGGGCGTAAAGATAGAACCATTCCTTGACCGCACTAAAATGGTGGAGAATGCCATAGGTACGGTAGAACATAACCTTTTAGAAGGGGCTATAATTGTAATACTGGTACTGGTATTGTTCCTGGGTAATTTCAGGGCGGGCTTTATAGTAGCATCAGTTATACCGCTTGCCATGCTGTTTGCTATTAGCATGATGAACCTGTTTGGGGTAAGCGGTAACCTGATGAGCCTTGGCGCGCTCGACTTCGGGTTGATTATAGACGGCGCGGTTATTATCGTAGAAGCGATACTGCACCATCTCCATCATTCTAAAAAATATAAGGATGTCAATCTCATATCCCAAAAAGATATGGACAAAGAAGTCACCGGATCGGCAGCGCGAATGATGAATGCCGCCGTTTTCGGGCAAATCATCATTCTTATTGTGTACCTGCCAATACTATCTCTTGAAGGCATTGAAGGGAAGATGTTTAAGCCTATGGCGCAAACCGTTGCTTTTGCCATATTGGGAGCCTTCATATTATCGTTGACCTATGTGCCCATGGTAAGCGCCTTATTTATAAGCAAAAAAATAGCGCATAAGCCAAACTTTTCAGACCGGGTAATGCTAAGGCTGGAAGGCTGGTATGAAAACAGGCTTACCAAGGCACTAAAGATCAGGAAGGCAATTGTTACCGTGGCGTTTGGCATGTTTGCTGTTGCACTGGTGCTGTTTGGCAGGATGGGTGGTGAATTTATCCCTCAGCTTGAAGAAGGCGATTTCGCCGTTGAAACCCGATTGCTTTTGGGCACGAACCTGACAACGACTACCGAGACCATCCAAAAAATATCGGCAGCATTAAAAAGCAATTATCCTGAAGTACAAAAAGTGGTGTCACGTATAGGAAGCGCTGAGATCCCTACCGACCCCATGCCTATTGAAGGAGGCGATATGATCATTGTCCTTAAGGATAAATCAGCATGGACAAGTGCATCATCTTTCCCTGAACTGGCCGATAAAATGTCGAAGACAGTACAGGAGGTTGCCCCGGGGGTTACCACAGGATTCCAGTTCCCGGTGCAGATGCGTTTTAACGAGCTGATGACCGGAGCCAAACAGGACCTCGTATGTAAAATATATGGTGAAGACCTTGACAAACTTGCTGAATACGCAGAAAAACTAGGCAGTATTAGCAGGGGAATTAAAGGTACTGCCGATCTGTATGTGGAGAAAGTTACCGGTATGCCACAGATAGTTATAGATTATAACTGGGCGGAGATTGCCAAGTACGGGCTTAACGTAGAAGATATTAACCGTACCGTAAATGCTGCTTTTGCCGGTGCCGTGGCGGGTAATATCTACGAAGGCGAAAAACGTTTTGACATGGTGGTGCGTGTGGAGGATGCGGGGCGCAGGGATATTACTGATGTGCGCAACCTTCTGATAGCAACACCATCGGGAGCACAGATACCATTGTACCAGGTGGCATCGGTTACCGAAGTGGAAGGGCCTAACCAGATACAGCGTGAGAATGCCAAAAGGCGCATCATTGTGGGGACCAATGTAAGGGGGCGCGACGTGCAGTCTATTGTAGAGGAACTACAGCAGAAAGTAAATGCGCAAATTAAATTTGATCCCGGTTATTATATTACTTATGGCGGTTCATTTGAAAACCTACAACAGGCAAAGTCCAGGCTTACCATAGCTGTTCCGGTTGCTTTGTTACTCATTTTCGGGATGCTGTACTTTGCATTCCGGTCACTTAAAGAAGGCATCATCATATTTACGGCTATACCGCTTTCTGCTATCGGCGGTGTATTTGGATTGGCACTACGCGATATGCCCTTTAGTATTTCAGCGGGTGTTGGCTTTATAGCGCTCTTTGGGGTAGCCGTACTTAATGGCATTGTGCTGATATCGGAATTTAACCGTATACAAAAGGAAGGACTAATCACGGACCCGTTTGAGATTATAATAACAGGAACAAGGAACAGGCTTCGCCCGGTACTGATGACGGCTGCAGTAGCCTCATTAGGCTTTTTGCCTATGGCACTGAGCAATGGCGCAGGAGCTGAAGTACAACGGCCTTTAGCCACTGTAGTAATTGGCGGGCTTATTACTGCAACATTGCTAACCCTCTTTGTACTCCCTGCATTGTATCTTTTATCTTATCACGCAAGTGGAATTTCTAAAAAAATGAAGACAAAACATGCGCAGCTAACTATTGTTATTATTGGGCTGCTAACCGGCTTTGCGCTACATGCGCAGCAAGCACCAATACCTGCATCGCTTAACCAGTCTATAGATATTGCCCTGAAGAACAACAGGACAATTAAAGGTGCAAAACATAATGAACAATATAAACAGTTTTTACAAAAGTCCGCTTATGATATCCCTAAAACAGCTGTCGATGCCGATTACGGACAGTTTAACAGCAGACAGAATGATACCCGTTTCGGTATAAGCCAAACCTTTAATTTCCCTACGGTCTATACCAACCAGAAAAAGGCCTTTAAAGAAAATTACTATGCAGCGCAGGCGCAAACACAGTTGACTACGCAACAGGTTAAAGCTAATGTTCGCAACCTGTTTTATGATCTGGTATGGTTGCAAAGTAAAAAAAAGCTGCTTGTTTACGCAGACAGTATTTATAGCCTCCTTGAAGAAAAATCTGATTTAAGGTTTAAGAACGGTGCTGCGAATGTATTGGAAAAAACAGCATCGCAGTCGGGAAGGCAGTTTTACACCATACAGTTAGGCATGATCGATAAGGATATTGATATTACGCTCACTTCTTACAACAGGGTGCTACAGGATTCACTTACCTATTTACCGGTTGCCGATAGTATAAAGATTGATTTTAAAAATTTGCAGGAAATACCCTTAGTGGAACAACTACCTGCAGTGCAATTTTCCAAACATGAATCAGAAGCTGCAAAATGGCGCTGGCGCACCGAACGTTCACGTATGCTGCCCGATATTACTATTGGCTACAATAATATCAGTATCATCGGCACGCAAACTAATGCTAGTGGGCAGGATACCTATTATGGCAGCAGTAATAGGTTTAGCTATATAAATGCAGGGCTTAGCATACCGTTGTTTTTCGGCAGCCAGTCGGCTAAAAACAAGGCAGCTAAAGCCGAATGGCAAACTTATGAAACCCAGTTAGTCGCAAAAAAGATTGAGCTTACCACTGCGCTTGAAAATGCTGTTAAAGAAATTTTCAAGTATGAGGAAGCCCTTAAATACTATGAACAGCAGGGCCTAAAAAATGCCAATATAATCATTGAAGCGGCTAACAGCCAACTCTCTAATGGCGATATTGATTACCTGCAATGGGTACTGGTGGTAAACCAGGCCATTACCATTAAAACCGAATACCTTGATTTAGTGCACAGCTATAATACAGCAGTTATAACCCTACAAACCCTGAACAATCTATAACATGAAAAAATATATAATTCTATTTCTCAACGCGTTGCTGTTTGTGGCCTGCGGAGGCGATAAAAAAGAACAAACTGCAAAAGCGGAAACTCCAACAGACAATACAGTAACCCTTACCGAGGCTCAGATAAAAAATGCCGGTATTGTAACCGGACAGCCTGCAATGCAGGAAGTTAACGGCACGCTGCAATTGCAAGGATCGGTTACTGTGCCACCGGAAAGTATGGTAAGTGTGAGTTTTCCATTAGGCGGCTATGTAAAATCGACCAAAATACTTCAGGGCATGCATGTTACAAAAGGACAGGTGCTTGCGGTCATAGAGGATATGCAGTTTATTCAATTGCAGCACGATTACCTCACGGCAAAAGAAAAATATGAACTTGCCAGTATGGAGTACAACCGCCAAAAGGAACTGAACGCCAAAAAAGCGAGCAGTGATAAGCTGTTTGAGCAAACGAGTGCAGAAAAGGAAACACAGCATATCTATATGGCATCGCTGGAACAAAAACTGAGCATGATAGGTATTAACCCTAAAAAGCTAAATGCCTCCAATATTAGTAAAACGGTTAGTGTTATATCGCCTATAAACGGGCTTGTATCTAAAGTTAATATTAATGTGGGCAAGTACATAGCACCTACTGATATGCTTTTTGAAGTAATAAACCTGAATGATATTGTGCTGAACCTAAATGTCTTTGAGAAAGATGTGCAGTCATTATCAATAGGTCAAAAGATAGTATGCTATGCCAATGGAAATAAACAGAAGGTATATAATGCCAAAATAGCCTACATTAATCATAGCCTGAACCAGGACAGGGCTGCCGAGGTTATTTGCCGTTTTGATACTTATAACAAAGTATTGCTGCCTGGAATGTTTATAAATGCTGATGTTGAAGTCGCTAATAAAAAAGCCCTTACCGTGCCTGAAGAAGCTGTAGTGCGCTGGCAGGATAACTTTTATGTATTTGTAGTTTCAGCTACAGGAACGTTTAAGATTACCAAAGTGGATGCCGGTACGCTGGATAACGGAAAAAGACAATTCAATGCCCGGGGTATAACCACCTCCACCAAAGTAGCCATAAAAAATGCATATACGCTACTCATGAAAATGAAAAATAGCGGAGAGGGTGAGTAATTAATATCGAATAAACAGAAAGCGGGTATACCATAATACAAAAAAGTAGTGCTACTTAATTGTGTGCAATGAATCACAGCCTGTTTTAAAATTAGATTAATGCAAAAAATAAATTAGATTATAACAAAATGGCATTTTTTGTCACTACGGCATGTTTTAATTTTGTAGTAAATTAAGATATGTATTATGAACATTGAATATTTAATGAACTACTCCCGAAGAGTTGTATAAAATACTGCGCCTGCGTATCGAAGTTTTTGTAGTAGAGCAAAATTGCTCTACTAGGATATGAATAATAAGGACCTGAAAAGCTATCACCTGATGTGTTATATAGATGCCGCTATAGGCGGGTAGTAATTGCGCCCGCTTATAGAGGCATTAAGCTTGGAAAGCAGCTTATGGAAAAGTCTATAGTAGCCTGTAACAGGCTTTTCAAAATCCGTCTATACGCATCAGTGCCAGGTACATTTTCAAGAGTTGTATAGTTCATTGGGGTTTGAGCAGGTGGGAGAAATATATAAAGAAGACGTCATCCCGCATATAGAAATACTCCGATTTTAAAGAGAAAACCATAAAATTTTATAAACGGATTGGCGGTGTAGGAAAGGAAAAATGAGGTTTACCCTGAAACTGAAACAGTAACTGATATGAATGAGATTATTTTAAAACAAGCAGGGCCTGAGGCTGGTAACCTTTTACAGCAATTGGGCAAACGGACTTTTTATGAAACATTCGCCGAAAGCAATGATGAGGAAACAATCCAAAATTACCTTGAAAGAAGTTTTAGCCCTGAAAAAGTACTGCAGGAGCTATCTAACCCTGATTCTTATTTCTTTATTGCTTATGAACAGGACACTGCGGTCGGATATTTAAAACTAAATACAGCAAAAGCCCAGACTGAGCTTCAGGGTAATAGTGCCCTTGAGATTGAGCGTATTTATGTCCTGAAAGATTTCCATGGAAAAAAAGTCGGGCAGCTACTTTTTGAAAAGGCTATTGGCATTGCAAGACAGTTAAATAAAGAATTCATATGGCTGGGTGTATGGGAGCAGAATACAATGGCCGTACGTTTTTATGAAAAGAATGGTTTTATGGCGTTTGACACGCATGTATTTAAAATGGGCGATGAGGAACAGACCGATATACTTATGAAAAAGATACTGTAATTTAAACAAGCTACAACAAAATGATGTGAAAGTTGTTCGTAATCAGTTTTCGTACTGTAAAGTAATGCCATGATAACGTGTTGGACACAGAACCCGAAAAATTCTATATATGAGTTCTAAATAAGCTTGAAAAGAATATATTTGTACTGATGAATGTTTTCAGGAAAATAGCCATACACTTGTTTTCAGTCTACCTGGTAGTACTGATGGTGCTACCGTGCACTGAGGGGCATGCTGCTGAAAACATAACCGTTAACCTTCATGACAACCATGATACGCAAGATGGTAACAGGCATCACCAAAGTGAGCTTTGCACTCCTTTTTGTGTGTGCGGAGGTTGCGTAGTTGCTGTTGTATTGCATCCTGCAATGGAAATTACATTTTTCCAGCCAGGGCATTTATCTGTTGAGCTACCCAATTTATATTCATCCTTCAATAGCGATTTTTACGGCTCCATCTGGCAGCCTCCCCAATTAGTATAATGATTTGCCGGTGGTAAGCCGGCCGCTTGCGCATGGCTTTATATAAGCTGTGCGCATTTTACATTCATTATATATAATTCGAAATGCTAGATAAAATCATTCATTTCAGTATCAATAATAAATTCATTGTTGGACTGTTTACACTTGCATTAATAGTGGTCGGTGTTTATTCATTGAATAATCTTCCTATTGACGCGCTGCCTGATATTACCAACAATCAGGTGCAAATAATTACCAGTTCGCCAACCCTGGCAACCCAGGAAGTGGAACAATTTATTTCTTACCCCGTAGAGCAATCGGTAAAATCCATACCTAAAGTAGTAGAGCTGCGTTCTATCAGCCGTTTCGGGCTCAGCGTTGTAACTGTAGTCTTTGAGGAGGATGCTGATATTTACTGGGCGAGGGCTCAGATATCAGAACGTATAAAAGAGGCCGAGAATATCATTCCTAAAAGTCTGGGAACCCCTGAAATGTCTCCTGTAAGTACGGGCCTGGGGGAAATTTACCAATATGTAATATTCCCTGAAAAAGGCTATGAAAACAAATTTGATGCTACAGAACTGCGTACCATTCAGGACTGGATCATAAAACCACAGCTTACCGGAACACCGGGAGTTGCAGAAGTAAATACCCTTGGCGGGATGCTTAAGCAGTACGAAATTACAGTACAGCCTGATAGGCTGAAAAGTATGAATACTACAATATCTGAAATTTTTGCGGCTCTTGAGTCTAACAATGAGAACACAGGAGGTGCATACATAGATAAAAAACCATACGCTTATTTTATCCGTGGTATAGGCATGGTAAGCAGTATTGACGACATTAATAAAATTGTAATCAAAAATGTAAATGGTATACCCATTTTAATACGCGATGTTGCAAAGGTACAGATTGGCAACAGCATACGCTACGGGGCCGCAACCAAAGACGGTAAAGGCGAAGAAGTAAGCGGCTTTGTGATGATGCTTAAAGGCGAAAACAGTGGCCAGGTGGTAAAGCGTGTTAAAGAAAAGATGGAACAAATTAAAAAGTCGCTTCCTAAAGGTGTTGCTATAGCGCCTTTTATAGACCGTACCAAAATGGTAGACAATGCAATAGGCACTGTGCAAAAAAACCTTATTGAGGGAGCCCTAATCGTAGTGTTCATACTGGTGTTGTTGCTGGGGAACTGGCGTGCCGGCCTTGTAGTAGCATCTGTAATTCCGCTGGCACTTTTGTTTGCCATCAGCATGATGAAGCTCTTTGGCATATCGGGTAATCTTATGAGCCTTGGTGCTATTGACTTTGGTATCATTGTAGACGGGACTGTAATTATTGTTGAGGCTATCATTCACAGGCTTGAGGTGCGGAAAAAACAAAAGCTCTCTGTCGCCGAAATGAACGAAGAGGTATATGCTGCTGCTTCAGCAATCAGGAGCAGTGCTGCCTTTGGAGAAATTATTATTTTAATTGTTTACCTTCCTATACTTGCCCTTGTAGGGGTAGAAGGAAAAATGTTTGGCCCTATGGCGCAGACGGTTTCTTTTGCTATCCTTGGCGCGTTTGTATTATCGCTTACTTATGTGCCAATGATCACTGCATTGGTGCTGAAAAAAGAAACCGGACATAAGCCAAATTTCAGCGATAAAATTATCTCTGCCGTATATAATTTCTATTACCCAACACTTGAAAAAGCACTGAAAATCAAGAGCGTTATCGTTGGGGGTGCTGTTGTGTTATTTTCTGTTACGTTGTTTATATTTAACTCCCTGGGAGGAGAATTTATACCTACACTTGATGAAGGTGATATTGCAACGCACCTTATTATCTCATCAGGTAGTTCGCTATCCCAGGAAATTGAGGCTACCACAAAAGCCGAACAGATATTGCGGGCTAAATTCCCTGAAATAGAAATGATTGTTACAAAAATTGGCAGTGCAGAGATACCAACTGACCCAATGCCTATAGAGGCCGGGGATATGATCATTATTCTTAAGGATAAGGACGAATGGACATCGGCCGATACCAAAGAGGCGCTGATGGCTAAGATGGAGGAGGCCTTAGAAGAGATTCCGGGTGCTACAACTGAGTTTTCACAGCCTGTACAAATGCGTATGAACGAGCTGATGACTGGTGTTAGGAGTGATGTTGCCATAAAGATATTCGGTGAAGATATTGATATGCTGGTAAGCAAAGGAGATGAGGTTACAGAGCTTATAAATGGGGTTCCGGGCGTGAGTGATGCTAAAGCAGAACGCGTTGCGGGGCTCCCCCAAATAACAATACGTTATAATAAAGACAGGCTGGCATTGTATGGGCTAAATGTGGCAGACCTGAACCGTGTAATCCGTATGGGATTTGCGGGTGAAAGCGCCGGAGTGGTATACGAAGGCGAAAAACGTTTTGACCTTGTTGTGCGCCTTACACAGGAAAGCCGTCAGGACATCAATAACCTAAAGTCGTTATATGTAACGCTCCCTTCCGGTAGCCAGATTCCTCTGGAGCAGGTTGCAGACATTAAGTATGAAGACGGGCCTATGCAGATAAGCCGTGAAGACGGCCGGAGACGTATCGTTGTAAGCTTTAACGTAAGAGGAGCAGATGTAGCGAGTGTGGTAAATAAAATACAGGCAAAGCTTACTACAAACCTTACGCTTCCATCGGGGTATTATATAACTTATGGCGGCCAGTTTGAGAACCTTGTACAGGCAAACAAAAGGCTTGTTATTGCAGTTCCTGTGGCTCTCGCTCTTATCTTTATGCTGCTTTATTTTACCTTCAAATCCGTAAAACAGTCTGTACTTATATTTACCGCAATACCGCTATCAGCTATAGGTGGTGTTTTTGCCCTTTGGATGCGGGGCATGCCGTTTAGTATTTCTGCCGGAGTTGGGTTTATCGCCCTTTTTGGCGTGGCAGTACTTAATGGAATTGTACTTATAGCTTATTTTAACCAACTTAAGAAAGAAGGCATGACTGATATTTACAAACGCATACACGAAGGCACTAAAGCACGTTTAAGGCCTGTTATGCTAACAGCTTCGGTAGCATCATTAGGTTTCCTTCCTATGGCGCTTAGCAGCGGGGCAGGAGCCGAAGTACAAAAACCATTGGCAACGGTAGTAATTGGCGGACTTATAACGGCCACGTTACTGACCCTTATAGTATTGCCTATATTATACTATTTTTTTGAAGAAGGATTTGGCAAAAGAAAGCCCACTATTACAGGGGCAACAATGCTGTTTTTATTTGGTATGGGTACGGTCAATGCGCAGACATCAAACAACTTGACACTTGATAAAGCGCTAAGTATGGGGCTCGAAAAAAATAGGGCAGTGCAATCGTCAATACTTACGAGTAAAATGCAGTCCCAGCTAAAGGGAACTGCGTGGGATCTTCCCAAGACGGAAATCACAGGAAACTTTGGTAATGTAAATACCGCGGCAAGTGATACCTACCTGAGTGCATCGCAAACATTTAGCCCCTTTGCTTATAGCGCAAGGAGCAAGCTGCTCAACCAAAATGCACAAAGCGCCGAGATACATGCCACATTGACGAAACAGGAAATACAGTATAGTATCCGTCAATCGTGGAATGCTATCTTATATTATAGCCAGCTAAATAAAGTACTTAGTGAGCAAAACAGCTACATGCAGCGTTTTGTAAGGGCTGCAGACCTAAAATTTAAAACCGGGGAAATTGGTTCTTTAGAGAATACTACTGCAAGGGCAAAACAATTGGAGCTGGAGCAGCAAATAAAGCAGCATGAAACCCTGATAAGGGTAGAAAAATCGAAAATGAAAAACCTTTTGGGGCTTAAGGAGGATTTTACAGTAGCCGATACTAGCTATGCCATAATGCCTGCATTTGCATTAGCTGATTCTGTAAGGGTTAGCCACAATGCAAACCTGCAGCTGGCACTAAAGGATGTAGATATTGCAAAAGCCAACGAAAAAGTCGAAAAATCTGCTTTACTTCCTGATTTTACACTGGGGTATTTTATACAATCCATGCGGGGTAATCAGGATGTGAAGGGTATACCTGTTAACTATGACGGTGCGTTACGATTTAACGGATTAAGTGCCGGCATTGCTATCCCGATTTTTGCAGGTAGCAGCGTGTCCAGGATTAAAGCCGCGAAAACAGGAGTCGAAGCCAGGCAACTCAGTGCTGATTACCTTAAAGCGAAGTTGCAAAGCCAGTATATACAGGAAATGGAACAGCTGCAAACCTTTGAATCAATGATTAATTATTATACGAACACTGCGCTCCCTAATGCGAAGATCATTAGCAACAATTCATCAAAAGCATATTTAAACGGCGATATCTCCTATGTTGAATACGTACAGGGTCTGGAAACTGCGCTGGGTATCCGCATGAATTATATAAATGCCATAAATAACTATAATCAGGTAATAATCAATATAGAGTACCTGCTTAATCAATAACATTACCGGAAATGAAAAAAGTAAA
This sequence comes from Bacteroidia bacterium, assembly GCA_046566705.1. Classification (GTDB taxonomy): domain Bacteria; phylum Bacteroidota; class Bacteroidia; order Flavobacteriales; family Flavobacteriaceae; genus Flavobacterium. The sequence continues at coordinate 52,271 of JBKHWE010000018.1, forward strand.
TTTAAAGATTATAATATATATTATCCTCGGGGTTGTTGTCTTATTTTCTCTTGATTATTTCCTTCTGAGGAAGACCGCGGAGCAAACAGGAAATAACCGGTCAGGCGAAGCGATTAAAAACGCCGCCCCGCAAAAGGCAGCTTCCACTAACAAAGAAGTGGAGCTCAATGAAGCACAGTTTAAGGCTGCGTCAATTGAACTCGGAACTTTTGCCATGAAGAACCTTAGCGAAGTGGTTAATGCTAACGGCTACACCAAGTTACCGCCACAGAATCAGGCAGACATATCGGTACTAATGACGGGTATTGTAAAATCGATACGTGTTATTGAAGGGCAGGCAGTACGAAAGGGCCAGACATTGGCAATATTAGAGAGTCCTGAATTCTCAAGGCTTCAGGAGGCTTACCTTACTACTAAAAGTAACCTGGATTTCCTGAAACTGGAATTTGAAAGGCAAAGGATACTTAGCGAAGAGAATGTGAATTCTAAGAAAGTTTTCCAGCGCACCAAATCAGATTACGAAATTGAAAAAGCCAAATTCAGCTCACTGGAAAGACAGTTGTCTTCGCTTAACCTGAACAAAAGCAACGTTAACGGAATAATGAACCTGGTTGCACCAATATCGGGCTATGTGGCAACGGTGAACGTTAAAATAGGAAGTAATGCAGAAATTGGTAAGCCATTATTCAGCATTGTTGACAATTCTAAACTGCATGTAGATCTTCTGGTCTATGAAAAAGATCTTGGTAAGGTAAAAGAAGGACAAAATATACGTTTTGTCCTTACTAACCAAAACAATACGGAGGTTAAAGGTAGAGTTTTTAATATAGGCAAGTCATTTGAAAATGATACCAAATCGGTAGCGGTGCATGCCGAAATAATAAATCCGGGCAGTGCACTGATTCCCGGTATGTATGTAAATGCCCTGATTGATGTGGGTGAGCAACAGGTTGAGGCATTACCTGCCGATGCCATTGTGCGGGCAGACGGCAGGGAGTATATCTTTGTACTTGAACAAGGCCACGGAGAAATTTCCCATGATCAGCAAGAAGGGCATAGTCATGGAAATGGAGATGAACATGAACATGAAGAAGATCTTAAATACCATTTCCAGCGTAAAGAGGTAAAAACAGGAATTTCCCAACTTGGCTACGTTCAGGTTACGTTATTGCAGGAAATAGAAAAAGATGCCAGGATTGTGCTAAAAGGAGCCTACTACATACAAAGCCACCTGTTGAAAAGTGAAGGCGGCGGCGGACACCAACATTAACAGCTAAATTATACATTATGGAAAGCACTAAAAACAAAACAGAGGCTCATGAACATGAGCACAAAGGTTTTTTCGGTCCTAATACAGAACTGTATTTTGCTATGGGTTCAGGCCTATTTCTCGGTATAGGTTATGGGCTTTCTTTTGTGGAGAGCCTCCCTGTGTGGACGAGTCTGGTTTTTTACATTACAGCCTATTTTTTTGGAGGTTTTTTTACCGCCAAAGAGGCCATTGAAACAATTGCAAAAGGAGGATTTGAAATAGACTTTTTAATGCTGGTGGCTGCTGTTGGGGCAGCTATCCTGGGCGAGTGGGCAGAAGGGGCTTTGCTGCTCTTCTTGTTCAGCTTTGGGCATGCCCTGGAACATTATGCAATGGATAAAGCCCGCAAATCTATTGAAGCCCTAAGCAGCCTGGCACCGCCGGTAGCTTTATTACTGAAAGAGGGTAAGGAGGTAGAAGTGCCTATTGCAGCACTTAAACTTGGTGATATTATCCTTCTGAAGCCAAACAGTAAAGTGCCGGCAGACGGCGTGGTAGTAAAAGGGGAGGGCAGCATCAACCAGGCCCCCATAACAGGAGAAAGTATTCCGGTGGATAAAAAGCCTGTGGACAATCCGGATAAAGATTACAGTGCAGAGAAAAATATCAATGCAGAGAACCGGGTTTTTGCCGGAACTATAAACGGATCTTCTGCCCTGGAGATTAAGGTAATCAGGATGGCTTCAGATTCTACCATATCCAGGCTTATAAAAATGGTTAATGAAGCTGAACAGCAAAAATCACCAACCCAGCTCTTCACTGACAGGTTTGAGAAATTTTTTGTTCCTGCGGTACTAATCCTTGTAACCTTGTTGTGTTTTGCTTTCCTTGTAATAGATGAGCCCTTTAGTAAAAGTTTTTACAGGGCTATGTCGGTACTGGTAGCGGCAAGCCCATGTGCCCTGGCAATTTCAACACCCAGTGCCGTACTTAGCGGTGTAGCGCGTGCAGCCCGCGACGGGGTGCTGATAAAAGGCGGAAAACCCCTTGAGGATTTGGGAAGCCTGGAAGCTGTCGCTTTTGATAAAACGGGAACACTCACCGAGGGCAAGCCAAGGCTAACCAATACTATTGGCCTAAATGGCTATAATGAGAAAAAATTCATGGAAATCACTGTTGCGGTGGAACACCAAAGTGACCATCCACTGGCTAAAGCAATTGTTAAAGGCCTACTGGAAAAACATCCTGACCTTTCATCCGGTAATGCCTCCAAGGTAAAAGGGATTGTAGGCAAGGGGGTAAGGGCAGAATATGATGGTAAGGAAGTTTACATTGGCAACAAGGCACTATTTAAGGATAAGCTCCATCGAGAACTGGAAGACCAGGTTGTAGCATTAGAGAAAGAAGGAAATACAACGATGATTGTGAGTTACGGCGATGAGTTCATAGGCATGCTGTCTTTAAGGGATGTAGCAAGAAATGAGGTTAAGACTGTACTCGAAAAGCTTAAAAGTTTAGGTATAAAACAAATGATAATGCTTACCGGCGATAACCAGCAGGTTGGGGAGGCGGTAGCAAGAGAAATAGGTATAACAGAAGTACTGGGCAACCTAATGCCGGAGGACAAGGTAGCGGCTGTGGAAAAGCTGGATAAACAGTATAAAATGGTAGCAATGGTGGGGGATGGGGTGAATGATGCCCCGGCGATGGCAAAAAGTACTGTGGGTATAGCAATGGGCGCAGCCGGTAGTGATGTTGCCCTGGAGACTGCCGATATTGCCCTTATGGGCGACAAACTTGAAGGACTCCCCTTTGCCATAGGGCTAAGCCGTAAATCACGCGCAATTATTAAGCAAAACCTTTGGATAAGCCTGGGTGTTGTAGCTGTTCTTGTTCCCCTTACCATTTTAGGTATCGCCTCTATAGGCCCGGCGGTCATAGCCCATGAAGGCTCAACGCTGTTGGTGGTATTTAACGCGCTAAGGTTATTAGTTTACAAAAGTAAGTGATTGTTCCTGAGAAAATTTGATATTTATTAGTCAACTTTTCTCAGTACTGGTCAGGTGCAAACTATAAATTAAAATTGCTATTATTTAAAGATATTCATTTGCTCAGCATAAATGGGGCTTTCTACACTTAAGAAATTCAGTACACTATGAAATACAGGGTGATGTGTTTAATGTTTCATTAGGCTTAAGTTTTTTAGAACCATCAGATACCCAAACTATAAACGGAATTTTATACTGTTCTTTAGGTGCAATACTTAAAGGCAGCCCGTGCATATATAATTTTTTTTCACCCAAGGACTCACCATGATCAGAAACAAACATCATTGTACTTTTATAGTCCTTTAATTCTTTTAAATCGTCAATTATTTTACTTAAAATATAATCGGTATAAACAATAGTATTGTCATAAGCATTCATGAGTTCGGCCTGAGAGCAGTTTCCTAATTCGACACTGTTACACACGGGTTTAAAAGTTTCAAATTGGGACGGATATTTCTTGCTGTATGTAGGGCTATGGCTCGTACTGGTGTGCGGTATAATCAATATTTTATTTTTCTTACCGGCTGCTATGCGCATCTAGCAATTTTCGAACTGCACCGATTTTACACCAAATATATTTAAAGCTTCCTGCAACTAAGCTTATGTAATTTTAAAGAAAAACCTAATTTGCTACAAAATTACAACAATGGGTTAATCAAGAGCGGGATTCAGATCTGTGGAAATTCGTGTAATTCGTGGCAACGCAATAACTTACTTCCGTTTCATTAAAATTTCCATGCTTTTGTATTCTGCCTGGCCTTCTTTGGTGTCAAAAATTTCCAGCTTACGGGTATTATCATCTACAATAGTATACACCTCACGGAAGTTGATGGTTTTGCCCGTCATCATATCGGGCACGGCACCTTTCATGGTTGTGGTTTTGGTAGCGGCATCATAAGGTCCTGTAGCCACCATCATCCCTGTACCCGAATTATCTATAAACGTAGAGGTAAATTCTTTGCTCTTGTTGTTATAGGCAACAGTGTTTTTGCCTTCCCAGTCCATACCCATCATTTTACCCTTATAGGTAATTTCCTGATAGCGACCGCCCATTACCATTTTTGCTTCGGCAACAGAAGTATCGGTTTGCGGTTTTGCTCCGGGTGATTGCCAAAAGGTCATAGTAACATCCCATTTGCCGTTTTCGGCTTCCAATAGTTTGTGCATGTCGCCAGGGGTAGCGTACTCTTTCCAGGCTTTTTCCATAGCTACAGATTCCATAGGAGCGTTTGCGGTTGGGGTAGTGGTATCTGCTTTTGTGCTCATAACCGTGTCATTTTCGGATGGAGTAATGGTAGTAGTTTCTTTTTTGCACGAAGTAGTGCACACAGCCAGGGCTGCAATTAGTAAAGGAATACGTTTCATAATTGTTTTGTTTTAAGTTGTTTATCTTAAAATTAAACAATTAATAAGTTGATGTTCGCTAAAAAAACGTTAACAAAAAATGCCATGGTTTCCCACGGCGCTTCCTTTCATAATATAATTGGTTTTCTAAAAAAACTAGGGTTTAAGCAGGCTGCTAATCTGCTCTGCAAGCTCCGTACCTATACGGTCTTGCGCTTCAAGTGTAGCGGCACCTATGTGTGGCGTAAGCGATACCTTAGGGTGCATTAGTACCTGTACCGCAGGGGTAGGCTCGTTTTCAAAAACGTCAAGACCGGCAAACGAAACTTTACCGCTGTCCAGCGCTTCAAGCAGGGCAACCTCATCTATGATACCACCACGTGAAGCATTTACAATACCCACACCGTTTTTCATGGTTTCAAATTGAGCCGCGCCTATTACGTAGCCTTCTTTTTGTGCAGGTACGTGTAGTGATATAAAGTCGGCTTCTTTAAGGATGTCCTCTACAGGTTCGGTTTTTATGCCTACGTTAATAAACTGCCCGTTGTAAAAATCAACACGTACTTCGGCTTCGTCTACAAACTTATCTGTAGCTACCACGCGCATACCAAGACCGAGTGCAACACGTGCCACAGAACGGCCTATACGGCCAAAACCGATTATTCCAAGGGTCTTTCCACGTAGCTCAATACCGTTTGCGTAAGCCTTTTTAAGCCCTTCAAAGTGGGTATCACCTTCAAGAGGCATCTGGCGGTTACTGTCATACAGGAAACGTACGCCACTAAACAGGTGCGCAAATACAAGTTCTGCCACCGAGTCAGACGATGAAGCAGGGGTGTTAATCACGTGGATGCCTTTTTCACGGGCGTACTCCACATCTATGTTATCCATACCTACGCCACCTCGACCTATAATTTTAAGTCCCGGGCATGCGTCTATAATATCTTTCCTCACCTTAGTGGCGCTGCGTACAAGGAGTACCGCAACGTCATTGGCATTTATATAATTGACTACCTGTTCCTGGGCAACCTTGGTTGTTATTACTTCATATCCGGCATCTTCAAGGGCAATAAGTCCCGCTTTAGAAATACCGTCGTTTGCTAATATTTTCATTTTATTGATTTCAGATTTTAGATTTTAGAATTCAGATTGAGCTACACTCATGCGCTGAAAACTGTGACTGAACATTTTTAATTTCAGATTTTAGATTTCAGATACCGTACACAACGGCAAAAACCTGAAACCTGAAACTTGAAACAAATTAAATACTTTCTTCAAGTTCTTTCATAACATCTACAAGTACCTGCACACTTTCTATAGGCATGGCATTGTATATAGATGCCCTGTAACCGCCTACAGACCTGTGTCCGTTTAGTCCGCTGATGCCTACGGATTTCCATAGCTTGTCAAACTGCTCGGTGTGGGCTTCGTCTTTAAGCAGGAAACATACGTTCATCTTAGAACGGTCTTCGGTTTTGGCAGTACCAACGAATAGAGAGTTACGGTCTATTTCGTTATAAAGCAATGCTGCTTTTTCATTGTTTTTCGCTTCAACCGCCTTAACACCACCTTGGTTTTTAATCCATTGCAGGGTAAGGTATGATGCGTATACAGGGAATACGGCAGGGGTATTGTACATACTTTCCTTATCGATGTGTTGCTGGTAATCTAACAGCGACGGAATGTTACGGCCTGTTTTGCCAAGCAGCTCTTCCTTAATCACAATAAGCGCAGTACCGGCAGGGCCCATATTCTTTTGCGCCCCGGCGTAGATGATGCCGAATTTGCTAAAGTCAAGCTCACGCGAAAAAATATCTGAACTCATGTCGCATACCAGTGGCACATCGGTTTCAGGGAAATCCTGCATTTGCGTACCGAAAATGGTGTTGTTGCTGGTGCAGTGAAAATAATCTGCATCGGCAGGTATGGTATATCCTTTAGGGATGTAATTATAGTTTTCGTCTTTGGAGGACGCAACAACTTCGGTGGAGCCAAATTTCTTAGCTTCTTTTATGGCTGCCGATGCCCATGTACCCGTATCCAGGTACGCGGCTTTTCCGCCTTCTTTAAGAAGGTTGTACGGCACCCTGATAAACTCCAGCGATGCGCCGCCCGATAGGAAAAGCGCCTGATAGCCTTTACCTGTGAGACCTAGCAGGTCCAGGGCAAGGGCGCGGGCTTCTTCCATTACGGCAACAAAGTCTTTGCTGCGGTGCGAAATTTCCAGGATAGAAAGGCCTGAGCCGTTAAAATCAAGGATTGCCTGTGCTGATTTTTCAAATACTTCCTGTGGCAGGATTGAAGGCCCTGCGCTAAAGTTGTGCTTTTTCATGTGTTGTTACGTAATAAAGTGCAACAAATTTCCAAATTATTATAGGAAAATGCACTAAATTTTTGTAAATAATTCCATCAAATTTTTGATAAAAATAGAATTGTATCCACATTATCGGCATAATCTAACAAACCCGGTTTTTGGGTATGCCCAAATTTTATGGCATCCTCAAAACCACCGTTTGCCACAATACACTGAATCTGTTCGTGTTCTGCTGTTAGCCTTGCGGTAAGTGCTTCGGCATCATCATAATATTCATAAAAAACACTCGAAATAGGAGAGGCGTAGCTGCTGTCTTCCTTAAGGGTAAGGAAACCGTTGTCCAGCAGTTTAAAATTACTCATAAGGAATACCGCCTTATTATAGTCGTAATTGTTGGCATATTTCTCATAATGGATAACATCCTGCTGATTGAAAATCCCTTCAAAGAAGTCTTTAAAGTCATACCCCTGCGGTACAAACAGCTTAGAAACGTTACGGCAACCCAGACCGAAGTAGCGGAATATGTCTTCGCCTAACCCTTCCAGGTCTTCTTTGGTTTCAGACCCCGTAAGCACCGCTACGCTGTTGCGGTTTTTACGGATGATGCTTGGCTTGTCTTTAAAGTAGTATTCAAAGTACCGCGCGGTGTTGTTACTGCCTGTGGCAATCACAGCGTCATAGCCCTGTAGCTTCCCTTCGGTAAACGTTATACGGTCTGCAAACTCGGGGTTAACGGCTATAAGGTATTTCGCTAGCAATGGCAGCAGGAACTTATCATTGCTGGATAGTTTTACCAAAACCTTATGCCCGCTTACCAGCACCGACAAAAAATCATGGAAACCTACCATAGGTATGTTGCCTGCCATGATAAGAGCTACGGTCTTAGGATTTATGTTTTCAAGGTTGTAATTACGCAGCCAGTTGTACAGGTTTTCTTCGGTAAGTGCTTCGCCCCATTGTTGTGTGGCAAAGTACACCTGCTCAGGGGTAAACCAGTGGTTGTGTATCTTAGACTGCTCTATAAGAGTAAGGTATTTATCAAAGTATTCATCGTTAAAAGGCACTTCCGTTTGTGGTTCACTTTTTTCGGGTGTAAACTGCCTCAGGAAAGTTCCCAGGGTGGCAAATGCTTTTTTTGTTTCTGTTAACGTCATTATGTTTGTGTAGTAATAGATTTGGACGTAATTTTGTGCACAAATTTACGTATTAATACCATACAGTATGGCAATTATAATAACTGACGAATGCATTAACTGTGGGGCCTGCGAACCGGAGTGCCCTAATACCGCTATATACGAGGGTGCTGATGACTGGCGCTTCAAGGATGGAACCAAGCTTCAGGGCCGCCTGGTACTGCCTAGCGGAGAAGAGGTAGACGCCGACGCACCACACACACCCATTAGCGACGATATTTACTACATAGTACCGGGTAAGTGTACAGAGTGTAAGGGTTTCCATGATGAACCGCAATGTGCTGCCGTATGCCCTGTAGACTGCTGTGTACCGGATGACAATCATGTAGAAAGCGAAGAAACATTACTAAACCGCCAGGCGTTCCTGCACGGGGAGTAACAGATTTAGCTTATAAAAGGTAAGGGCTGCTCCGGTTGGGGCAGCCCTTTATGTTTAGTAACAATCGGCTAATAATTGCCCGTTTTCCTTATAGTGGATTAACGGCTTGGCATCGTGTTCTTTAAGCAGTATATCCAGCGTGGCTTCTACATCCTGTTGCATGGCTATGGCACCACAAAGCATTATAACACCGCCCTGTTCAAGATGCGTTATAAAATGCGCTGCATCCCTGCGTATTAAATCCATTACATAGATTTTGTTTGCTTCACGAGAAAATGCCAAATGGAAACCTTTTAGGTGGTGCTTGTGCATTTCTTCAGCGGCAAAATTGCGGAACTGCTGGGTAAGTGGTGTTTCCTGCCTGAAACCGCAATACAATTGGTAATCGTGCTTTTGGCTACCCTCGGTAAACATACCTAAAAAAGGTGCTATGCCGGTACCGTTGGCTATCATTACTACAGGTTTCTCTTTTGGTAAATGAAACGCTACATTGCTCACAAGCCTTGCTTTAAACACATCGCCCACAGCAAGATTATTCAGGAAGCTAGAGCCTATTCCGTGATCGTGTAGTTTTACAACCAATTGAATTTTTCCCTCAACTTTCCCGATAGAGTAGAGGCGTTCCGCACTGTCATTATTTGGGTAAATGGCAAGCAAATCCCCCGAACTAAATTTAGCGAAAGCCGGCGTTTTTAGTGTAAGCACAAACGTATGTTCGCCATCGGTAACCTTATTGGTAACCTTAAAGTTTTTCAACCCTTTCGGCTTTTGATTATACAGGGCTGGGGTGGTGGCAAGAGGGATGTCTGTTGCTTCAGACCAGGCCTTTACCCATACCGTAAATTCTGCTGCCGACTTCTCGTTTACGGTATGCAGTGGTATCAGTTGTTCTGCCCACGGTTGATGTAAAAACGTGTTTTCAGCTTTTTTGGCAAAGCCACAAAAATCAGGATATGCCTTTGAACCAAAACCTACTACGGATATTTTTATATTTTGCTGCTGTGGCTGCTTTTTTATCTGTGCCAATAATTTTTTAGCGTTAGACGGCGCATCGCCAAGTCCGTGGGTAGACGTGAACAGTACTATATGTTCTGCTTTAGAGTAGGCTTTGTAATCATTTGGCTGTGCCAAATAAGAGGTATACCCTGATGTAAGCAATTGCTGATGAATGGCATCGGCAAAACGTAGCGTACTACCGTTTTCTGAGCCTGCAAATATAATGATGCGGCTTTCTTCAGGCTTAAATTTGTTCTTAATTTTAGTAGCCCTCCTGCGCAGGGTAATGGCAAAACCCGAGTAAATAAAGAACAATAAACTTGCCGAAGCCCATGCTAGAATCACCGCCCAGGTTATCCCGGCACGGCCTGTATGCAACATAAGGCTTAATTTGGCAAATACCGTAGCATTACTATAAGGGATTTCGCTTAGTGTGGCGCCGTTAAACTGGTCTACTACAATTTCACGGTCGTAGAGTTTAAAGGTATAATATTCGTCAGGGTCGTCCGTAAAGGGGAATTCTATTTTTTGTACCTCGGCGAGTTTGATGTTTTTAAACAGGGCAAGCGTAGCCAAATCCTGTTGCTTAGGATGTTTATTTTCAGGAGCTTTTATCTTGTGTTCAATTTTGTCCTCGCCAAACAGGTGGAACCTGTCCATAGAAAGATAAGTACCTGTAAGTGCAAGTACAAAAATCGGGATAAGCATTAGCCTCCCGAATATTACATGGTAGTACTGATAAAAACTGTCTTTGGTGATTTTACCGAAGAAACGTTTTACACCCTGCTGGCGTTGCAGTATCAGTGCCGTACCCGATAGGGTAATGAGCAATAGCAAAAATGCGTTTATGCCTACAAAAATCCTACCCGCCTCATGCAGAAATAATGACCTATGTAACGAGGTAACCCACTGTATGGTCTTATTCTTCTTTTCGGGTTCGCCAAGTATTTTTCCGCTACGTGGGTCTACGTAAGCGTTTACATCATTGTCATCGGTATCCATACCCTGCAGGATAACAAAACCGTTGTGGTCTACACTTATTTCACTGATTTCGGGATAGGCTTTGCGGAGTACAGGCAGGGATTCTGCCAGGGTAATATCGTTGAAGTGTTCCACCTTGTACGGCGGTAGTTTTTCATTTATGGCATCGGCAGCCAGGATTACTCCCGTTACAGCAGCCAAAGAAACAAAAATGCACGAAACTACCGCCAGTGCCAGGTGGGCATACCGCCATACGGATAACGTCATCTATAGGGTATTAATCTACTTTACTAAGCTTTACAAACTTTATGTAGCCTTTGCCTTCGGTTTTTTCGGCGAGGCCTTCGGTGCTAAGGGTAACTTCGGCATCGGTCATGTGGTATTTCTGGTCCTCCACAGCACTCTCAAAACGTAGCTTGTAGCCTTTATTTAATTTGTCATTGTCTATTTCAATAGTAGCAACGCTACGGTCGCCACCAGTAACCGATGCACCCGTAATGGCACTGATGTTTGATGGTTTCTTGGTGTAGAATTTATGCCACTCCTTCAGGCTTTTGTACCATTTTTTGTCGTCGCCCATTACATAAAGCGTTTTTTCATATTCCCCCTGCGGGTTAATAAGCGATACTACTATGTAAGCACCTTCGCCCATGTAATTGTTCATTTGCAGCATACACTTATATTTAGCCGACTGCGCCGAAGCCGTGATGGAAAACAGGCCTGTAACAGCCACTACCGCAAGAGTTTTAAATATTGATTTCATTATTTTAGGAAGTCTATAGATACGTTGTTCTTGGTTAAATATTCGTTTTCTTTTGCCAGCGCGTAAGCCGTTTCGTCAAACTCGGTTTTAATGTCTTTTTTCGCTCCGGCAGACAAAAGGTATTTTAGTACCGCGTCATCTTTAGAGGTCAACGCTGCCTTATGAAGCGCGGTTAGTCCGGCTTTATTTTTACCGTTAATGTCCTGCTTAAGCCCGTCAAGTTTTTTAAAAAGTGCCACATCATTTTTGGCTACAGCCAAATGATACAGCGTACTGCCATCTTTTTGAGGCGTGGCAAAGTTAAAACCTTTGTCCTGCAAAATTTTAATTTTTGCGGCAAATTCGTCTTTTTCAGGGCGCAATCCGTTTTCACCGCCCTGTTGTTGTGGCCTGTATGACTGTACAAGATAAAAACCAAGATTATTACCGTCTTTATCTTTCACGTTTATATCAGCACCTTTTTGAATTAAAAGGGCTACGGTTTCTTCCGTACCGCCTTTTACGGCAGCCGTTAATGCCGATTCTCCTTTACCATTCACCGCGTTTATGTTTTTAGTCTTGGCAAGTAAAGCATTGATAACAGCCGTATCCTTACCTGATGCAGCGTTTATAAGAGGGGTATTGCCTTCGTTGTCAGCTTTGTTTGCATCTATACCCTTATCAAGGAAATAGGTAACAATTTCAGTTTGGTTAGGTTTACGTACAATGTAATGAAGCACGTTTTCGCCGTCTTTACCTGTAGCGGTTGGCTTTAGTTTTACTTCATCTACAAGGTATTTGTATACTTCTATGGTATTGGCACTACGGCGTGCACCCTGTGCAGCAATAAGCAAAGCATAATCGGTAGGCTTAACGCCTTTTTTAAGCAATGCTTTGAGGTTGTCTATGTTTCCGGTACGTGCCGCATAATCAAAGACGGTAGCTCCGTTTTTATCGGTGTCTTTTAAAGTAAGCCCTTTCGTTATCAGGTAATCAGTAACGGTAAGGTTTTTGTCGTTAGGTGCATTAAGCAGTAGTACATTGGCGCCATTAGTATATTTCTTTTTAGGATCTATACCCGCGTTAAAAAAAGCTTCGTAGGTTTCGCTATCAGGTACACCGTTAGCGGCTGCAAAGGGTAGGGGAGCATAACCGTGGCTGTCTTCCAGGTTAATATCATATCCTTTGCTTATGAGATATTTTACCAATGGGGCGTTACCTTTATAAGCCGCCCAGTGCAGGTAGGTACGGGCATCGTGTGTAAGCTTATTTACGGGATTACCCTTTTGTTCTATCAGGAATTTAATGGTTTCAAACGATGCGCCGTTATTCATGGCAAGGGTAGCAGGGTCAAACGCATTAGAGTTAAGTTCGGTGGGATCGTTGCCTTTGGATATTTCTGCCTGTACAGCAGTTACATCAGGATTGTTTTTCCAGAAATCCTGGTTTAAAAGTGAGTTTTTTTGCGCGGCAAGGTTCAGGGAAGCCAGCGCAAATGAAAGTATAAATATTCTTTTCATGAAATTGGTACTATTGCCTGCAACAAGCTACAGCCGTTCGCAGAAGTTGCAGGCAAATATACTACCAAAAATTTATTTAGAATAAATACAAATAATAAAATTTCATTGAAAATACAGGTAATAATGCTTTACAGGACAATTAGCCTTCGTGGAATATAAGCAATGGAATTTTGGTATGATATGCCATTTTCTTTGTTAGGCTGCTATGAAACAGGCTTTCAAAGAAGCCTCGTTTGTGGGTACGCATTACAAGAAGGTTTGTGTTTTGGTTTTCAATAAAGTTGATAATACTCTGCTCTATATCCTGCCCGTTTATGTTGAACAGGTCTATATTTTCATCACGATAGTAAATTTTCCATTCGTTTATACGCTCGTCAATGTCATCCGGATCATCAGCATTTTTAATATACAGGCACTGTACCCTCGCGTTAAACAGGTGACTAAGTTCTAATGTTTTAGTAAGCGCATCGTTATCCCTGTCCTGATATTGGGTAGTAAACGCAATATTATTGATTTTTACAAATTCGGCATTTTCGGGTATGCCCAGCACGGGTACCTTTGTGTTGGTAATCACACTGCCGGTAGTACTGCCCAGAAAGGTTTCCTTAAGCCCGCTGGCTCCCTTAGTGCCCATAATAATCATTTCCACATCTTCTTCCTCGCAAATTTTATTAATGTTATATACCAGGTCGCCATACTGCAATACGTTCTTTAATTTTATGTGGCCGAGTTTATGTTTCTCGGCAATGCTGTGCAGTTCGGCAAGTTCATCCCTAAAGCTTTCAAACTGGTTTAGCTCTACAATATCAAAAACCTCCTGTGTGGTTTCGGGCATTGGGGGCATATCGGTTATAGGCAGGTCGTATACGTGCAGTACCGTAATTTCGGCTTCAAGCGCATCGGCAAACTTAAGGGCATATAGGTAAGCGTTCTTGGCAACTTCAGAAAAATCGGTAGGGAAGAGTATGTGTTTCATTGTTTTTTCTTCTATGGTTATATACATAAAGTTACGCTTTTTTTACTTATTTTCTTACCGTTTTTGCAGCAATATTAACAGTAATATAATGCGGCAGCGGCTATGGACAGGCTTTATATTAGGTTGTATAAAAACGTATCTTTGCCCTAACGAATTCTGATTACGATGATTTTTCATGATACCATAGTAGCCTTAGCTACGCCGCCCGGTTCCGGGGCAATAGCCGTTATACGTATAAGTGGGCCTGATGCCATAACCCTGGCAGCAGGTGTGTTCCGTAGTATTAACGGTAAGGATATTGCCAAACAAAAATCGCATACCCTGCACTTAGGATATATAGAAGATGGGGCTAAGGTGTACGACCAGGTGCTGTTGTCTTTATTTAAAGGCCCTAATTCTTATACGGGAGAAAATACTGTTGAAATTTCATGCCACGGTTCGTCTTTCATCCAGCAGCAAATTATACAATTGTTGCTGCGCAAAGGTTGCCGTATGGCGCAGGCAGGGGAATTTACACTCCGTGCTTTTATAAACGGTAAGCTGGACCTGAGTCAGGCCGAAGCTGTGGCCGACCTTATAGCGAGTGATAACGAGGCCAGCCACCAAATAGCCATGCAGCAAATGCGTGGTGGTTTTAGTAATGAAATAGCCCGCCTGCGTGAGGAGTTACTTAATTTTGCCTCGCTAATAGAACTGGAACTTGACTTTTCTGAAGAGGATGTGGAGTTTGCCGACCGCACTCAGTTTACCGAACTGCTAAACAGGATAGAGTTTGTACTAAAAAGACTTATCGATTCTTTTGCGGTGGGGAATGTTATTAAAAACGGTATCCCTGTGGCTATTGTTGGAGAACCGAATGCAGGTAAAAGTACCTTGCTAAACGCTTTACTTAACGAGGAGCGTGCCATAGTCTCTGACATTGCCGGCACTACCCGGGATACGATTGAAGACGAGTTGGTTATCGGAGGCATAGGTTTTAGGTTTATTGATACTGCCGGTATTCGTGATACTATTGACGTAGTAGAAAGCATCGGTATAAAAAAGACGTTTGAGAAAATTACCCAGGCACAGGTAGTGGTGTATATGGCGCCTTTTATGCCTGATGCCACAGCAATAAGCAATGTGCTTGTAGAGATTGAAAAAATTAAAAACCAGTACCCGCTCAAGGCGTTGATTGTAGCCGGTAATAAAAAAGACCTTTATACAGCTGCACAGCTTAACGATATTCTTGCTGCAATACCCGAAGTGTTAATGCTCTCTGCAAAAAATAACGATGGTATAGAAGAACTGAAGACACAACTTTTATCGTTTGTAAACACGGGAGCATTACATAATAATGAAACCATAGTAACCAATAGCCGCCATTATGATGCGCTGATTAAAGCACTTGAGGAAATACAAAAAGTTCAGTACGGCCTTCGTAGTAATCTTCCTGCTGATCTGATGGCTATTGATATTCGTCAGGCACTATACTTTTTTGGTGAAATTACAGGGCAGGTTACTAATGATGAACTATTGGGTAATATTTTTTCTAATTTCTGTATCGGCAAATAGTTAGCGCAAAATATCACAAGACAACACAAACAAAACCAGTTAAATTGTTATAAAACAGCAATTTAACTGGTTTTTTATTTGCTGTAATTTTAGCTTTGTTTATCGATGCTTTGCTAAAATTTGTACCCCGGTTGTACCTCGTTTGCTTTTTTTTTTCGAGGTACAAACCATGGCGAAATTATGGCACATACAGACACACAGAGGCACACCGAGGCACGTTGGGACACAAAGAGTCACACTATGAGTTCAAATTTAAAGATTCCGAAGATTTGTGAGTTCTGCAAAAACACTTTTATAGCCAGAACTACACGCACCCGTTACTGTTCGCACACATGTAACAGCAGGGCTTACAAAGCCGCTGAAAAACAAGTAATTGTAGAGAAAATAAAGACACAAACAGAAGCTGCTCTAACCGGTGATTTGGTCAAAATTAAAGCAATGGAGTATCTCAATGTTGAACAGGCAGCCCTGCTTTTTGGCATCAGTAAACGGACAATTTACCGGCTAGTTAACAAAGGATGTCTGAATGTTGCAAAATTTGGCAGGCGTACCGTATTGCGGCGCGCAGATATGGAAAGCCTTTTCTCACTGCCTATAACTACCGAAATTGATCAGCCTGTACAGGAATTCGAAGGCATTGAATCCTGCTATTCGATTAGCGAGGTACAAAAGAAATTCAATGTCTCCCCAGCTGCACTTTATAATTTGCTTCAGCAATACGGCATCGCAAAATACGCGATTGGCCGCTATACCTATGTAGCCAAACGCGATATCAATTTACTTTTTAATGCTAACGAACTATGAAAAAGACAAAAGTAACATTGCGAAGAAAGGCAATAGCCAACGGCAAGCTTTCCCTATATCTGGATTTCTATCCTCCCTATTTGAATGAGGAGAGTGGCGAATATTCCCGTAGGGAATTCTTAAAGCTCTACCTTTTTGCCAAGCCCAAAAATGTAATTGAGAAGATGAATAATGCCGAATGCCAGAAAACAGCGGAACTAATATGCATCCGTCGTCAAAACGAAATGGCCAAAAGCGATATTTATACCCCATTTGAACTTGAACAACTAAGGATCAAGGAAATTGGAGAGAAATCGTTTTTACAATATTTTAAAAAACAAGCCGATAAACGTTATGGAAACAATCAAAAAATATGGTTGAGTGCCATTCAACATTTTATCGACTTTCTGGAATCGGGTGATCTACTGTTTAAAGATGTAACCGTAGCACTAGTAGATGACTATCGTTACTATCTGTTATCTGCCCGCAGCAGAAGAACCGGAGAAAAGCTGGCCCGAAACACTGCCCTTTCTTACTATAATAAAGTAAAGACGACTTTGAAAAAAGCCTACAAAGAGCAACTCCTACAAAGGGATATCAATACAGGCCTGGAATGCATTAAAGAACAGGAATCTGACCGAAATTATCTCACAATGGAAGAAGTGATATCCCTATTCAAAGCAAAATGCCCGAAAGAACAAGTAAAGCGTGTTGGTTTATTTGGCATACTTACGGGATTACGATATTCTGACATAGCCAAGCTGAAATGGAAGGAAGTAATCAATACCCAAAGTGAAGGCTGTTATATACGATTTAAACAAAAGAAAACTGAAAAACCTGAAAACCTCCCCATATCAGAGGAAGCCTTTGAAATCATGGGTGACCGGGGCGCAGACAGTAATCTTGTATTCCCTGATTTAAAAAAGTGGGATTTTGACCGGACCATACCAGTTTGGGTTGCAGCCGCAGGAATAAGTAAACATATAACTTTCCATTGTTTCAGGCACACCTATGCCACCTTACAGATAGCGAGTGGAACCGATATATTGACGGTCTCAAAAATGCTGGGACACAAGAGTATAAAAACTACGCAAATCTACACCAAAGTTGTGGATGAAAGAAAGAGAGAAGCAACTGGAAAAATAAAACTGGACAAGAATATCTAAAATCTGAAGCTATGAAAGAACAAGAATTTGAGGAGGTAGCCTCTATCATAAAAATAGCACGCTCCAATACGATAAAGAATATAAACCGTGCTCTGATAGAGCTATACTGGAACATTGGTGGATACATACAAGAAAAGATTACATCCTCGCAATGGGGTCAATCCGTTGTCGAAGACTTAGGGCAATATCTAAATAATAGACATCCGGATTTGAAAGGTTTTTCAGGCTCTAACCTTTGGAGGATGCGACAATTTTATTCAACATACAGGTCAGATGAATTTCTCGCACCACTGGTGCGAGAAATAGGATGGTCACAAAATCTTTCTATAATGAGCCGATGCAAAACAGCAGAAGAAAGAGCTTTCTATCTCAAAATATGTTTAGAAAACCAATACAGTAAACGAGAATTGGACCGACAAATTTCTACTGGCCTTTTTGAAAGAGTGATGATTGGTGGGCTCAAACTTTCTCCCACAATAAAGGCCACACACCCTGACGCTGAAAAAACTTTTAAGGACAGTTATATTTTCGATTTTCTAAACTTGTCAGAGACATACAGAGAGAGTGACCTTCAACGCGGGCTTATAGCACAGATGAAGGATTTTATTTTAGAGCTCGGTAAGGATTTTCTTTTCTTTGGTGAAGAGTACAAGCTTCAGGTTGGGAACAGTGATTTTTACATCGACTTATTATTTTATCATCGCAGTCTACAATGTTTAGTCGCGTTTGAATTAAAGACAGACAGATTTAAGCCTGAGCATTTAGGGCAATTGAATTTTTACCTTGAAGCACTGGATCGGAAAGTGAAAAAAGAACATGAAAACCCTAGTATCGGTATTTTGCTTTGCAAGGATAAAGATAATGAGGTAGTTGAATATGCACTTAACAGGAGTCTATCTCCAACCTTAGTCGCACAATACAAGACATCCCTGCCTGATAAAGACCTGCTACAGCAAAAGTTAAGTGAGCTATTTAATGAGAATAAAGAGTAATCATATAAAACTCGCACCAGTGGTGCGAGTTTTATATTTTATATCGTTGTGTAACGAAGTGTTTAAAATTTAACAAGAAATATCTTACCGATGCAGAAATTAGCAATCCAGTATTTACAGGCTTTCTCTTAATTCGGGGTACAACCGGGGTACAGTTTCTAGCCAAAAATCACAAAAAAAGTCAAACAAAACAGGGTTTTAAGAGATTTATAAGAACGCTAAAACGGATTATATTTTCAAAGATAATAGATATTATCAAAACGTCTATTTTTGGGTGAAGAAGAACAGCTTGAGAGGAGATAGTAAAAGGTCAGAATGTTCGAACGGTATTTTTCCTATTGAAGGAAGTATATTACATCTCGATAAAATGTCTGAATCCAATACCTCAATAAAACAGAAATCAGCCTCTTAGATTCTCTTCTGACTGTTTAATGTGTTTAGCGATGACTATAAATTTCGTGACCGATACTCTTGGAGTGTTATTTCGAAGTCTTCCTTTATAAACTCCCAGTAGCGTCCACGCAGGCATTCCGGGTCGAAGTCGGTATCAGCGTCTTCAAATTGGGTAAAGTTTGTTACTATGAGTGTGAGGTCGTGACTGTAAGGATATCTCAAGGCATGCAGCTCCAGCATCCGTCCAATTGGGTAGTGGGGGAGCAGCTCGTAGAGGTCGAAAAAGTCTTTCTTACGACCACCCCGTTGGATGACATCGACCTTCATGGCAATAATTTCTTCGGTGGTAGCCATACGTATACCTTCCTCATGGAGGGGATCCTGCATGAAAGGATCTGTGGTATAGAATAGGTCGAGTTTGATGGTGTTTTCACGATCCATACCCAAGAAATAGGAGCGTCCCATACCCACGGGACCTGATGAAACCTTTTCCAAATATGTAAAAAGCTCGGATAATATATGCTCTATACGGTCAAAGTTAATACTGCCGTAATCGGCATCGGTGAACAGGTCGATATCCACTGAAATCCTGTGGCCGTGTTGCAAGGAAAGTGCTGTCCCACCTACCAGGCGGAATGGATGCAATTCGGGTAGTTCCATCAATTGTAACAGCGCTTGTTGCAACAACGGTTTTACGGTATTCCAATACATTTTAGCCATGTGGAGTTATTGTCTTACGTACTTCTTCGCTTCCGTAAAAACGCAGGATCTCTTTTTTCTCGGTAAGGTTTCCACGTTCAAAAATACGCCTGATAACGGCTGTAGCCTGTTGCTGCCAGTCAATTTTTGTTATATCGGTGTCCCAAAACAGAGATTTACGCAGGCGGGTAAGGTTCGGGGTATTGTGTGCTTCTTCTTTCTTCTTTAGTTTGGCGATATCATAATATGCCTGTAGTAGTACTAAGGTACCTTCTTCCAAGCCCAGGGCTTTTTCGAGCTTAAGCGCCGTAGCAGTAGAAAGGTCACGTTTGCCGAGGATAACCTGGTTGAGGCTTTGCGGAAATTCACCTATAGACAAGGCAAAGGGGCGTTGCGCAAGTTGCCTTTTGGCGAGTTCGCGTTGTAAAACGGCTCCTGGATGTATGCCTTTATAGCGTTCAAATTGCTTGTCCATATCACAAATATAAGCAAATTTGCTTATATATTTCTTTTTTATTTTATTTACTGTTACATTTTGAGGTAGTTATTCGATGAAAAGGTAATTAACACAGTCAAAGGGTCTGGATAAATTTTGGGTTATGATCACATTCGCAAAAGTGATATGGTTTTGCTATCAGGCTCTCCACCAAAATATGTATCCAATACCTGTTGAAAAATATCTTCAGTATCCTGGGCTAAAGAAAAAAGTGTCATACAAGAACGGAGTTTCATATCGTCCGGAGAACCAAATACCTCAAATGCAGTTTTACCCTCAAGGGCGAGTAGTGCTGTTGTAATTTGTCTTAAGTGTTTTCCCAAGACGGGATGCTGAAGATAAGCCTTTGCTTCGGCAAGGTTTCTAATACCATAATAATTGGCTGCGTCGCTCGTCTCCAACCCTTTTAGTTGTGGAAAAATAAACCACATCCAGTGGCTTTGTTTTTGCCCTTGCTGTATTTCCCCAAGTGCCTTAAGGTAAACCTGATTTTGGGCATCTAAAAAACGAGTTAGTTTGAAAGTATCTTCCATTTTTTTCTTTTAACGCGCTGCGAATTTAAATTTTGTACGGGTTTTAATGTTATAATTTTTTCCTAAAAATATACTCTATTTTACCATTCGGAATGTCAAATTTATCCTTGGCAACATATCTTTTGACGACTTAGGAATATGGTGTTCCCAATGGGTATTCGTACTTCCTGACATCAAGAGTAATGTGCCGTGATGTAGGGGTATTTCAACCTGACCAATCGCTTTATTGGTTTTATGGCGGAAACGAAAAGGCCTGGTCTGTCCAAAGGTGACTGATGCTATATTGTGATTACGCCCAATCTTATGTTCTTTGTCGGAATGCCATGCTACGCTGTCATTGCCATCCCTATATAGATTTAAGAGTACCGCATTAAACTTCAGGCCGGTTTCCGCTTCCACTTTCTGGCGCAGCGCTAAGAGCTCCGGTGTCCAGGATTGGGTTTGTTCTCCAGTTTCTTCCTGCTGCCCGTACCAGGCGATCATACGCGGTGCGGCAACCATCTTATCATACATGGGCATTTGGTACTGATGCCATGGCGTATCCTGAAGCAATCGTAAATAATAGTGGTCGGCTTCTTCCTTCGGGATAAAACCATCGTATTGCATGAGTTCCAGGCCCGGCAGGTCAAAGTATTCCTTTGGGCTGGCGCCTGTGGTAAAAAGGTCAGTATCATTAAATAGTGTCATAGCTGTATTTCTGGGTTACTCCATTTGTTTGGTGTTTTAGAACTTTAGCCGGATATTTGATTGCATACGCATTGATGAGTTGCATGATATAGCCATTACTGTTATAAGGGGTTACGTACTCTTTAATTTCTGAAATTTCGGTAATTCCCGTATCAGGCCCGATGTAGCCCATACCGTAAAAATGGCCTTTTTCCACCCATATGCAGCTGCGCTCGTCACGGCTTCGGCCTTTATCGACAATAGCATAGCTGGGACGTGAAGCATCAAGAAAGTCCAGCGCCCGGTTTACCGCATCATTATGATGCTCCGCATCGGGCAATGCGGTAGTGTCCTTAATCACCACTTCTCCCGAAGTTGCTCCATAATGGATAAACCTATAATCAATATTGAACTCTGCGGCAAGCTTTAAAAGCAGGTTTACCCCATCGTGCAGGGAATGGAACATTTCAACATAGGACTGGTGCTTAACGAGCTTGCCCACGGCCAGATATTTATACCCGTTACGGGCTTCATACTCGTACAAACCGAATTTAGGGTCAAACTTTTTGAGTGCCCTGTTGTGTATGGGCCATAGCTTTTTTATCTCGCAGCATTCCAGTAGCAGGGCCATAAATTCTGAGGCACACACCTCGAAAGATATCCCATATATATCCCGCAGGAAGTTCTGGCGCTGGGGTGTAATCTTATGACCTGAAAAATGCTGAGCTACGCGCTTTTTGAGATTCTTGGCTTTTCCGACATAGACTACTTTTTTTTCCCTATTATAGAAATAATAGACACCCGGCTTTTCCGGCAGGGCATCGAAATCCTCCGGCGGCAGGTTAGGAGGGAGGTGTTGGTCCTGCGCATTCTTTTTAATCATTTTTTCGATTATACCCCCGTTATCCCATTCGAGTAACCGGGACAACAGTAGGGCGGTAGCATCGGCATCACCACCTGCCCGGTGGGCACGCAGCAAAGGTATATCAAGGGAACGGCATAAGTTGCCCAGCCTGTATGAAGGCAATCCGGGCTTAATCTTACGTGCTGCCCGAACCGTGCACAATTTATTCTTAGCAGTCCATTTTAGCCCTGCCCGGCTGAGTTCATGACGGACAAACGAATGGTCAAAGTTCACGTTATGGGCGACAAACACGCGGCCTGAAAGCATTTCATACACTTTCTCTGCAACGTCATCAAAGATAGGTGCATCTTGTACCATCTCATTATTGATCCCTGTCAAAGCAAAAATAGGCAGTGGGATTTCTTTTTGCGGGTTGACCAGGGTTTCGAAGCGTTCCAATACCATAACCCCATCGTGGATGATGATGGCAATTTCGGTAATGCGGCTACCACCGGCGTTCCCACCAGTGGTTTCTATATCTACAATGGCATATTCGTTTTTTTTCATCATTAAGTATTTTAATCCGTACATGCTTTACCTGAAATTCCGTCCCTTATGAAAGACTTCTTCAGGGTTCTTTTCGTCTGAGCGTGATAATGTTGAGAGCGCTGCATCTTTATTTGTATCTGCCATATTCTGTAGCAAATATGAAAGGTTATAACATGAATTGGCAATAACGTGGATGACTTCACCTTCAATCTGTACTTTGCCCTGAACCATCAGCAGCCGTGCCTGCACAATGTCGCGTCGGTAAGTTTCAAACACCTTGCCCCATACCACTAGATTGGCAAAACCGGTTTCATCTTCTATAGTTACGAATATTACGCCTTTGGCAGTTCCCGGCCTTTGGCGTACTGTAACCATCCCGGCTACGGCAATAGTATCTCCGTTTACCATTTTAGAAAGGTTTGCTGTTGGCATTACCCTCATACTTTCTAACTTGCTACGCACAAAGCTTACAGGGTGTGCTTTTAGCGATAACCCTGTAGTCGCATAATCCTCCACCACATGCTCCGCATTGGTCAGGAGCGGCAGCTCCAGTTGCCCTTCGGTACTACTTTGTGATGGCTGGCCCTCAAACATAGCTACAGGGCTATCAGATAAGGCAGATACTTCCCAAAGCGCCTGCCTGCGGTCCAGGCCGATAGAACGGAACGCATCGGCATCTGCGAGTTTTTCAAGCGCAAACATTGACACACCTGCATCCAATAGCGAATGTACCTGCCTGAAACCACCCTGTCGTGCTGCCATCAGCAAAGCTATGTCTTCGGCAGACAATCCTTTAACCTGTCTAAAGCCTAAACGTAGGGCGAAATATTTCCCGAACCTTTCTTCCAGGGTGTTATTCCATGAGGAATAATTGATATCTACTGGGCGCACTTCTACACCGTGCTTGCGTGCATCAATCACGATCTGTGCTGGCTGGTAAAAGCCCATCGGCATACTGTTCAGCAGTGCTGCTGCAAACACATCCGGATAATAACATTTGATATACGACGAAACGTATACCAAGAGCGCAAAGCTGGCCGCATGGCTTTCCGGGAAACCATAGGAACCGAAACCTTCCAGCTGGCGGAATACACGGCGTGCGAAGGTTTCCTCATAACCCTTGGCCATCATACCGGCTACAAGCTTCTTCTCCCAGTCGCTGACCTTTCCCTTGGCTTTAAAGGTTGCCATACTGCGACGCAAGCCGTCCGCTTCTGCGGGTGTAAACCCTGCGGCTACTATCGCGATTTCCATAGCCTGTTCCTGAAACAGCGGTACGCCAAGGGTTCGTCCCAGTATCTCCTTTAATTCTTCTGAGGGGTATTCTACCGGATCAATGCCATTGCGTCTGCGTAAATAAGGGTGCACCATATCGCCCTGTATTGGCCCGGGGCGTACAATGGCTACTTCGATAACCAAATCGTAAAAACACCTGGGTTTCAGGCGGGGCAGCATCGACATCTGTGCACGGCTTTCAATCTGGAACACACCAAGGGTATCGGCGTGGCTGATCATTTCGTAGACAGCCGGGTCTTCGGTTTTGTTGATTTCCGCAAGCGTGTAGGCTTTTCCATAATACTGTTTACACAAATCAAAAGCCTTGCGGATACAGGTCAGCATCCCAAGGGCCAGGACGTCTACTTTTAAAAAACCTAACGCCTCAATATCATCTTTGTTCCATTCAATATTGGTACGTTCTTCCATACGGGCGTTGAGTATCGGGCACAGGTCAGAGAGCCTGTCCTGTGTAATGACAAAGCCGCCGGTATGCTGCCCCAGCTGACGGGGGAATCCCACATACTCCCTTGTAAGCTCCAGGGTTTTCATCAGGTGTGTGTCGGCAAGGTTGAAGCCTTCTGAGGTAATGCGCCCACTGTCCAGTTCATCGCGGAACTCGGCTATGGAACCGGCAAGCCGGTCTACAGCGTCAGAAGACAAGCCCATGGCTTTCGCTACATCGCGTATAGCACCTTTCCAATGTACCTGGGTTACGGTGGCTACAATAGCAGCACGGTCGCGCCCGTAACGCTCATAGATGTACTGGATGACTTCTTCGCGGCGTTCGTGTTCAAAATCCACATCGATATCGGGCGGTTCATCACGGGCATCGGACATAAAGCGGGCAAATAATACTTTAAATTTGGATGGGTCGACTGAGGTAATCCCCAGGCAGTAACATACCACCGAGTTGGCTGCCGAGCCGCGTCCCTGACAGAGGATATCACGGCTTCGGGCAAAGCATACAAAGTCGTATACAGTCAGGAAATATGAGGCATAGTTTTTACGTGCCATAAACTCCAGTTCGTAGCGGATGGTTTCAGCTACCTTTTCAGGAATGCCTTGAGGGAATTTTTCATGTGCGCCCTGCCAAGTAAGCATCACCAGTTCCTCCTGCGGGGTGCGTCTATCAGTGGTAATCTCTTCAGGATACATATAGGTAAGGCTGTCCAGTGAAAACTGGCAGGCATCGGCTATTTCGCGAGAGGCTTCTAACGCTTGGGGATACTGCCGGAACAAGCGCTGCATCTCGTCTTCAGCCTTCAGGTAGCGTTCAGCATTCTGGTGCAGGCGGAAGCCTGCCGAATGTATGGTACATTTCTCGCGTATACAGGTTAGTATATCTTGAAGTTGCCTGCGTTCAAGGCTATGATAATGCACGTCGTTGGTCGCTACCAATTTTATTCCCAGCTCCTCTGATAATCGTGATAAACGGAACAACCGTTTGTTGTCGTTGGCAAGGTACGAACGGCTCATACCCAGATATAATGCACTTCCCAAATGTTCGCGGTATTCCTGAAGTTCCATTTTAAAGTTATCTTCAAAAGCAAACGCATCGTTGAGTGAAAGCGGGGGCAGGGCAATAAACCGCATGCCTTCTGCGTGTTTGTATATATCGGCTTTATAGAGATGGCACTGGCCTTTTTCAGCACGGAGATTGCCGGTAGAAAGTAGTCCTGATAACCTTGCATACGCATCCTTATCCGTAGGATAAGCAAGTAACGGTGGACCGTCTAATAGTTCGAGCCTGCATCCCACAATTAGCCGTATCCCTGCCTTTTTAGCTGCTACATGTGCACGCACTATACCTGCCAGGGTGTTATGGTCGGTAATCGCCAAGGCTGTATAGCCTAATCCAGCAGCCTGCTCCACGAGTTCTTCGGGATGCGAGCCCCCGCGCAGGAAGCTGAAATTAGAGGTTATATGTAATTCAGTATAACTCATGGAAAATAGCCGTGTAAAAACCATTGGGGCTGGTCGCCGTCATAAGGCCCTGAACGGAACACCCAGTATCGGGCACCGTTTTCATCCTCAACAATATAATAATCCCTGTATAGGCCGTCCGACAGCCACCATTCCTGCTCAATACGCTCAGGCCCGTCGGCTTTGACTACGGTATGGCGAATACCTTTATGACGGAAGAGCATCGGCGGGTAATCGGGCAACACTGCCGTTACCGATATAATTTCAGGAGCGGGTAACAGGTGCACCGGGCGTGGTAAATCAGTACGCCAATCCGTGGCTTGTTTTTCCCATAAGGGTGCAGCTTTTTTAATAGCCCGCTCCGGCCAATGGTGCTCGGCAGGCAGGTAACGGCTAACAGTACCGGAACCGATTTTAGCAGCTACACGGTCTAAGAGTTCCGCAACCTTACGGTCGTTTTGGGAGGCGGCATGCCAAATGGCTGCCTGCTCATCGGTAACCGACTCTACTTTAAAAGCTTCAAGGGAAAACACTTCAAAGCCCATTTCGGGTTCGAGCGTAGCAATTTTATGTTCAAAGAGTTTGAAAAGATGGACCATATTCCGTGAAGGGTGCCCTGTACCGATTTCGATCTGTTGTACCGCGCCATCTATACGGTAACATCTAAGTGTTGCATTACGCAGGCCAAGGCCTTCCGCTTCTAATCTAATGCAGAGTGTTTCTAAAAGCTGTTGCAGGGCGATGGAAATACCGGTCGCCGAGGCGATAGGTTCCATGCTGGTTAGCCGCTCCTGATAGGGTTCTACAGGCTGTACAGGGATAATCCATTCCAATTCGGTTCCCAATGCCTGGGCCAGCCTTTTGGGCAGTTCAGCACCGAAGCGCCTGCGAAGCGCCGAAGGTGGTATATCCAAGAAGTTGCCGATAGTGCGCATCCCCAGCTTTTTAAGCCGCGCCAGTACAGTATCTTCCAGCCGGAGTGCTACTGGTGGCAAGGATCGCAGTGCTTGCCGTTGCTCACCACATTCAATAATTGATATGTTGCTATAACGCGCTAAAGCCCATGCCGCACCTATGGTATCAGCTATGGCCAGTTTTGTGGTGTAACCGTAACCGGAAAGTTTTGTTTTAATGTGGTAGAGATAGTCTTCTTCGCCCCCAAAAAGGTGGGCACAGCCACTAATATCCAGTATCACGCCATCCGGAAGGTCAACCCCTGCAATGGGTGTAAACCTTATACACCATTCTGCGAGTGCCTGCAAAAGTTTTTCAATTCTCCCGGGTTCGGTTTCCACCATCAATAACTCTGGATATATTGCTTTACAGTCTGCCAATACCATCCCTGTAGTGATGCCTTTTTTTGCCGCAGCAGGACTTACCGCATCAATGATCATACGCCCACGTTGACGTGAGGCCATAACAAATGGTTTGTCCTTAAATTCAGGTTGCCTGCGCACCACATAATCGGTAAGCAGGTAGGGAAATGATATGGACATATAGCGTGGCATTACCCAGTATGGCGTTCGTTTAATGATATAGCAATAGGCTGTTCTTCGATGAGATTGAAGCGATTACCTTGCCAGTGTACCTGCCAGGCGTGTGGCCTTCCGTTGCGCACTTTTACCAGTTGCACATCCCAGGCGCTGTAACCTACACCGGGCAGATTATCGATAGTAACGCTGGGCAGAGCCGTGATTTTCCAACGGGAAGCACAGGCCACGGCATTTTCAGCCCTTGGACAATAGCGGTGAATAAAGCCTGTTACTCCGCTGTTTTCTACTGCCAGCTGTAAGCGCCTGGACTCTGAAAAACTAAGTTCACGTACTTCGCCTATAACTGCGGTAAGTGCTTCGCATTTTAAGGCTTCCTCAATAATCCAAAGTGCTTCTTTTGGGCGCGTAGTGTGAATGAACACAATACGATCGGGTTCCAGCCCAAAATATTTCAGCCCGGCAGGGTATATTTTACTTCCACCCGCTATCCAAAGGCAGAGGCCACTTTGTTTAGACAGTTTGCTTATTATCCCGCTAACAAAACCGGTTGTTGCTGCGGCATGTGCCACTTCGTAGCTGATAAATTCATGAATAGCCCCGGTAGGAAATATATTATCAGGAAAGGCGGCTGAAAAAGGTACCAAATAATCATTAGCAGGCTCATGGGATAATTTCCCTAGGCCTTGCAGGGCATTGATTTCTGCCTGGAGCTGCCTTACAATCGCTAATTTTTCTGCTGCCGTTTTCATTTTATCTCATTAAGCGGGTAACAAAATTAGATCAGATTAGAACAATAAATTATATATTTGTTGTTCTAAATAGCAACAATTTAATCTATGTCTTTATTTTCCGACAACATTAGGTATCTAAGGCTCCAAAAGAACATTTCTCAGGAAAAGCTTGCTGAAGCACTCCTTATTACCCGTGCCCGTTATGTAAAGTATGAGTCCGGGACTTCTGAAGCACCTTATGATATATTGAAGAAGATGGCACATTATTATCATGTGAGTATTGATCTGTTGCTTAGTGTTGACCTGCGAAAAATTGATATGGAAGGCGTGCTTAAACTAGATGGTAACCGCCTCTTGCTTCCTGTAACAGTAGATAAGGCAGGTGAGAATATTATAGAAATTATCCCACAGAAAGCTCAGGCCGGTTACCTTGCCGGGTATAGCGACCCTGAGTTTATTGAAACGTTGCAACACATTTCACTGCCTTTTCTGCGTAATGGAAAATTCAGGGCATTTCCTATAGAGGGTAATTCCATGCCCCCTTTTCGGGATGACAGTTTTATTGTTGGCCAGTATGTAGAAGACAGCAATGACATTAAAGATGGGCAAACCTATGTGTTGCTTACCAAAAATGACGGTATCGTGTACAAACGCATTTACCGTAAAGGCAGAAAATTTATATTCCATTCTGATAACCCTGAATTTGAGCCGTATGAAGTAAAAGCATCGGATATACTGGAAGCCTGGAAGTTTTCCTGTGGCTTTACACTTAATGAATATACTCCTGATGATATTCCCCAGGACACGGTTAAAAATATGCTGCTTGAACTCAAAAGAGAAGTGAATTCGATAAAGAAAAAACTTCTATGATGATTATTTTTTTAATTGCTTGTTTTTGAGTGTTTTTGGCTTGAATCTGTAGCATAAACATCTATTTAAACAACATATCTTGCCTGTATTAAACCTCTGATGCCTTATCGATACATTGATGAAACATCAGCATAGCAATACAGCGAATGAAATTATCACCTCACGTTAAAAAAGCATTAGTTAATACCATCAGCCTGCTTTACACCTTGCTTTTTGTGTACGCAGCTACCAGCAAGCTTTTGGATTATAGCAATTTTCAAGTACAAATTGCCCAGTCGCCTTTACTGAGTGCGTATGCAGGGATAGTTGCGCCAGTGGTTATTACTGTAGAGTACCTCATTGTAATATTGCTATGGCTGAAACCATCGCGTAGTATAGGCTTATATGCTTCGTTTACTTTGATGGTTTCTTTTACGGTCTATATTTACCTCATTCTGAATTATAGTGAGTTCATTCCTTGTTCCTGCGGGGGCATTCTTGAAAAATTGGGTTGGACAGAACACATGGCCTTTAATATTGTATTTATTATACTAGCACTACTGGCGCTTTTGCTAACTGAGAGGATGTCAGGAAAGCGTATAGGAAAAATACTCGTTCTCCATTTGCTATGTTTGGGCCTCGGATCAAGCCTTGTAATTATACTTTTTTTGTCTTCTGAACACATCATAAAAAAAGAAAACAATTTTACCCGCAGGTTCTTACAGCACCCTTTAAACAATGAAACCGTATTTAATCTTGAAGCTGATTCCTATTATTTTGCAGGTTACGAAGATGGAAAAATTTTTCTGGGTAATTCTACCGCTCCACAGATACTGACCTTGGTTGATACACTTTTAAAAACGAAACAAAGTATAAGGCTAACTCTGGATACTCCAAGACAGCGTTTCCGTTCGGTAAAGGTACAGGTACGTACACCCTACTTTTACATTTACGATGGTACTGTCCCGGCAGTATTTAGGGGACGTTTGGGTGATTCTTCCGCTGTAAAAATAAATACTTCCGATATTTATTTTTCCCAATTGCAATTTGTAACCCCTGATACTTTTGTCTTCCGGGCACAAAGCGATAGTACCAAAACAAATGTGCTCGGGGCTTTTACACAAGGCAAAACCAGTCCCGAAATCAGCTATGATTTGCTTACCCGTCAATACGATGGCGTATTCGATACTGACGGTATGCTCCTGTATGACCAGGGCGGTCGGAACCTTATTTACAGTTACTTCTACCGTAACGAATTTTTAGTTATAGATTCTGGACTCAACCTTTTGCGGAGGCTACATACCATAGATACAATATCGCGTGCGCAGGTTACGGTCCGGGATCTGCCCGGCGGCACGCATAAGATGGATGCACCCCCTCTAATTGTGAACAGGAATATGGAAGCTTACAATAATCTTCTTTTAGTGGAATCCAATCTTATGGGAAAATTTGAAACCCCTGAAATTTGGGATAATGCTTCTGTTATTGATATATATGATACCAGGGAACAAAGTTATTTGGGTAGTTTTTTTATTGAACACCGCGGAAAAAAAAGACTGTCCCAAATGCTGCTGACGGATGAGTATCTTTTTGTCTTGTCCGGCAGGGAAATGTTACGTTACCGTTTAGCGCAGGCGATAACCAAACATTTCAAAAAGGGAGAAGCTGAAAACCCTTAAAATAGTAAGCAATCAATTTTAAATTTTAATATTATGAAAACTTTAAAAAGTGTCCTTTTGCCGGCTGTAATTGTTATAGCAGGCGTTAGTGCTGCATTTGCTACAAGCCCGGAGAAAAGCAGCGAAACAGTGTTGGAAAACGGTTTCTATTTTGATAGTACCGCGCCTACCATTAAATGTATTGAAACAGATGTACAGTGTAACCCTACCGGTAGTTCACTATGTACGTGGATTGATGCCAATAACGTAAGCCACAACCTTCAAAGAAAGGTTAGCAATACAGCTTGCGGTATGAACCTTTACAGGGTAAACTAAAAAAGGAAGGGAGCTATTCAGCTCCCTTTTCCATTTCCCTATCTATCCAGGCAATATCGTTTTGTCCCTTCAAGAAATAATCAAACCAGTTGAGTATCCTGATCGAAAGGTCTTGCTGCGCAGCACTTCCCTGAAGGCTATGGTCTTCCCCGCGATAAAAAAGCGCCACGACTTTTTTATCATTGCGGCGCAGGGCATTATAAAATGTGCGGCTTTCTTCCCATTTGATATTTTCATCTTTCAGTCCGGTCCATAGCAAGACCGGTGCGTTTACTTTATCTGCATTATACAAAGGATTGTTTTTGAAATACAGTTCTTTATCTTCTGAAAAAGGTTTGTACATCCTGTACTGGAATGATTCAAACCTCCAAAAAGACGGGCTTAAGAAATTAGTATTAAAAGTGTGATAGGTATTTACGATATCACTATTTCCTGCTCCTGAAACATAAGCAGCAAAACGGTCGCTTTGCGTGGCTATAAAATTCGTTTCATACCCCCCAAACGAATGCCCGATAAGCCCAACTTTCCTCTGGTCAATATATTCTTCATTCCTGAGTACATCCAAGGCATTGGTAACGCACTGTAGGGCTGAGAGGCCAGAACCTGAATTCCCATAGGCGATATCCGGGAAGAAAACAAAGTAGCCGTTTTCCAAAAACACCCTCGGGTTGAATCCAATACCATTATTGTAACTCAAATTGAGGTACAGGTTTTTGCGGTGGCGCTGGTTTTCATAGATGTGTACAACCATTGGAAACGTACCAGCCTCTTTAAAATTTACAGGATAAAACAGAACACCTTGTATTGGATTTCCCTGTCCATCAGGGTAAGATATTATTTCCTGCCGTATCCGTCCCAGAGAGGTATCATTCTTATTGCTCTGAAAAAGCACATGCTCCGGTATCCCATTCCCCTTGGTAACCAGCCTTGGCGGCAGGTTGTAGTCCTGTTCAAGATAAATTAGCCTGTTTATTTCAGGGTCATAATGCATTTCGGAGTATAAATGACGGGATGGCGGGACAATTACTATTTCCTTCCCCTTGTACCATTTTATAAATGAGGTCATAGCCTTTTCGGAGTCGAATAACCTGATGAGTAAAGGCCCTCCGTTATCAACTGAATTTTGGTACATTCCATGATTTGCCACTGCTTTGGATGTACCATTTACAAGAGTAGCTGTATAGCCCGGTGTACTCAGTAGTGTTGTAAGCTTACCCTTGGCAATATTGAAAAACCACAACCCGTTTTCACCTTCAAAAATAATCCCTTTGCCATCCTTGGTAAAAAAGGGTTTTAAAAGTTCCTTACTTCCAAAACAAGACATACTATTATTGTCGATGCCATACAAACACCATTTATCATTTTTGTAAGATAAAAAGAATTTACCGTCATTAGAAACATAAATGTCAGTACTAAATGTATCTAATATACGGCTTGTGCCTGTATCTATGTCAATCACATTGAGTTCAACAGTAGGAAAAACCGTGGTGTAATCCTGTAATTGATCCGGATTAAAGGCTAATACCTGTTTTACATTTCCAAGGCTTATTAGCTTCCTGAAATTTTGGTTACTAACCTTTTGCACTTTTTTCTCTGTCGGATACCATAGGTAAACCTGTTCGTCGCCGGGAGACAGATATTTGTCTTGTAAGTGGGTGTCATTCCCATACCATACGTCTACGATGCCTTCATTAGGAGAAGGCTGCGACGAAATACGGAGAAAATAGCCGTTGGGAGTACCCACTTTTTCCAAAAAGCCGTTGTTGAACGGTACCGAAAGTACATCCGCTAATCGGAAAATCTTTGAACCATTAAGACATAGTATTTCCTGAAACGCACTCCCGGCAGCTCGTTCCCAAATCAGCAACTCATCGTCCTTATAGCCTTTTTCCACATTTTCTATAGTATGTCCTATTGAATATACTTTTCTTTTCCCTATTGTTGAAATTATGTACAATTCTTGATTGCGGGTGGTTACGGCTGCCACTTCGCTATTGGACAATACAAAAAAAGATTGTACCCCATCAAGTTGTTGAAGTGGTTTGCCATTTTGGTCGTACAGGATAAGGCGATCGGATTTTATAGCGTCATAATGAATTATAAACAGGTTTCCACCTTTCATATCCTTTACCTTTTGGGTATGGTCAAAAAGGACAGCGCTTTTGTTTTTCAGGTTCCACAGTTCCGTTTTACCTTTACCGGGCAGTAGTATTGCGTCAGATCCTATAAAATAGCTTTCGCCCACCTTAGTCCTGAAGCCCATAGTCACTCCGTCTACATTGTTAAATACCAATAAGGTATCACGGTTGTGCGCATGCGTGAGACGGACCATACTGTAATGTGTGTTGCCGCTAACTTTTACAGACTCCAGGTTTTGGCTCTTTTCTGCATCCTGTATAAGCCTTTCTGGAATTATCTGCGCAGTCAATGTATAAAAGGAAAACAGTAATAATGAACACAGTAATTTGTGTACCAATATGGGATTAGTAGCCTTCATTTTGTGGCGCAAGGTTTGGGTTTAAGAGCAGTTCGTTCTGTGGCAGGGGCCAATTGCTTTTGTACGCCGACCAATATGGTTTTACATTTTCCAGTGCGCTGAGGTTTCCGGTACGCTTCAGGTCGGTATACCGGATACCCTGTTCCGTGAAGAACTCACGTCTTTTTTCTGCCAGTATCTCCTGTACCAGAGTTTCCCTTGTGGTAGGCACTACCTCCGCAAGGCCCGCACGTATCCTTGTAGCATTAAGGTACGGGAGCGCTTCTGATAGTTTGTCCTGCATCGCCATAGCTTCGGCAAGTAGCAGATATACTTCTTCCAGTCGAAAGACGATAGAGTATTCATTTGTATTGCTACCAGAGAGGTTTTTATATTTATTTGGACGGTACCACAGTTGCCCCCCTACATTAACTTCACTTATCCATAGTGTCCTTCTTAAATCATCGGGAGTGAAAGTACTGACAAGCCCATCAGTAAGTGCATAGGCTGACGGTGGGCCATCTTCAAAGTAATAAAACGAAGCTTCCTGTGTAGCATCTCCGGAATATTGCGGAGGTACCTGCCACAGGATGTGCGCACCTGAGTTATGGAACACTTCATTAATATCCGTCTCAAACTGATACAATGGGGAACTGATAATGCCGAGCGCTGCCTGTTCGGCCTCAGCATATTTGTTTTGTAGCATATACACATGCACCAGAAGCAGTTCCGCTACTTGGCGGTTGGGATAAATCCGTTGCGGATCACGATAGGTATCGCCCAACATACTTACAGCGCTAAGAAGATCCATCTCAAGAAGGGCGATGATTTGCGTACCATCAAGCTTGCTGAGCTGCCTGTTATGTTCGTAGTCAATTGTTGCCGTGTAGGGAATGCTGTCAAATATGCGCTGAAGGTCCAGGTATATCATGGAACGGATAACCATTGCTTCACCCATTATTTGTCGCCTGTCGGTATCAGCCAGCGACGCGGAATTTTGGGCACCCATTATTATGGCGTTTGCGGCATAAATTTGCAGGTAAGCATTTTTCCATACTGTTTCTATTACCGTATTGGTCGGCAATTGCTGGTTGGTACTGATGTCTTTATGGCCGTTCAGGGCGGTGTAATAGCAATCCAGGTCATCAGCATAAGAGCCCAGCAAGGCACCCATACCGGCACTGTTCCCTGAAACCAGTGAGTTGCTACGCAGGTTATTGTATAATCCGGAAAGCGCCGAATAAGCCGTTTGCGCATCTTCAAACACCTGCTCGGTGCCGATTTGGTTATTGGGCATATCCGTTTCAATCATTTTATCGCAGGATGCCATGCCGATGAGCAGGCATCCGAAGAAAATTCTTTTAACTGTTTTCATAATCAATTTTTTAAAAATTCAACTGTACACCAAATGAAACGGTCTTTAATGGAGGTAAAAACCCGATTTGGGTAAATTCAGGATCAAGTCCAAAGTATTTCGTGAAGGTCAACAGGTTTTGCCCCTGCACGTAAACCAATGCTTCTTTAATAAAGTGGTTTACCGGGATGCGGTAATTGAGCTGGATGTTTTTTAAGCGGATGTAAGAAGCATCACTTACCGCAGCCGTACTGTTCATGAAATAATTGTGCAGCCGGTTTTTTGCAGGATCGGCTCCGGTAGTGTACGGCATATAAGTACCCTGTGGATTATCAGCAGACCATACGTCCAGGACTTCCACGGGCTGGTTGTTCATGGTTCCCGGTGTAGGCATCATGCTATTATAATTCCATTGGTTTTGTTTGACAAACTGGAACAGGAAAGCAAGCCCCCAGTTTTTATACGAGAGATTGCTGGTGATACCCCCGAAATAACGCACCCCAACATTTTTTATGACTTTATTGTCTTCGGGCGATGTTACAGCCCCGTCACCGTTAAAGTCTGTAAATTGGTACAGTCCGGTTTGGGGATCAAGACCTTCAAAATTATAGAGTTTGACAATGGACACCGGTTGCCCGACTACGTAACGGTTGGCATAGCTTGAACCTTCCAGCCCCGGAAAGGCTACCAACCTGTTTTTTGGGAGAGTAATATTGAAGTTGGTTTCCCACCTGAAATTGCCTGATCTTACAGGTACCACCGCGAGTTCAAATTCCCAGCCTTTATTCTCGACAGTTGCCGGAAGGTTCGCCAGTACATTTGCAAATCCGGTCGTAGCAGGCAGCGGTATCCCTACAAGCTGGTTTCCGGAACGGTTGCGATACCATGCGGCGGTAATATTGATACGGTCGTTTAGCAGCCCTGCTTCAA
This sequence comes from Bacteroidia bacterium, assembly GCA_046566705.1. GTDB lineage: Bacteria > Bacteroidota > Bacteroidia > Flavobacteriales > Flavobacteriaceae > Flavobacterium. Next base: position 87,719 of record JBKHWE010000018.1, read on the forward strand.
GGGCTGCTTCCAGTTTGGTGGTCTTCTCCCAACTGAAGTTAGGGTTGTATAAGCGTGACGGCGTAAGGCCTGTGTAATTGCCATACAGGTTTCCTGTAACCGAATATGTATCAAGATATTGATAGTCGCCAATCTGGTCGCTGCCCGTGCTGCCGAAACTTCCCCTTAGCTTTCCATAGTTCAACCAATCGACGTTGCTTAAAAAACTTTCTTTTGAAAAAATCCATGCTCCACCTACAGCGCCGAAGTTTGCAAAGCGGTTATCCGGCCCGAAGCGGCTCGATCCATCCCTACGGCCGGTAATATTGAGGATATACCTTTGGTTGTACTTATAGTTTATCCTCCCGAAGACTGCCCCATAATTATATTCGGTACGGCTGTCTTGCGATACCACCTGGGTCGTTGCCGCCGAAATATTCGACAAGAGTGTATTGCTTTGAAAACCGTAGCCTTCGACATTCAGGTTATCCGATGTTGTTTTCTGATATGTAGCCCCTGCGAGAATTTCGAGTTCATGGCTCCCTTTGCTAAACAAATATTGCAATTGCGGTTCTAACAAATAGGAAAATCGATCCTGAGTTCCTTTAAAAGCCATCGAACTCTCAGAGGTAATCCCGTAGGCGGGATTATACATGGTGTTTGGCCTCAAGGACATATCCTTAAATGAAAGGTAGTTAATCCCCCCATTGAATTTCAATGATAAAGCAGGCAGTAGCTCGTAGCCTAAATTTACATTGGTATTGAACGACTTGGTGTTATTTTCGTAGGTGCTCTCAAACCCTGCCACAGGATTGGTAAAAGTATTGCCTTCCCAGTTCAGGCTTCCGTCACTGTTGTACAATGCGGGTGCATTAGGACTCAGGGTTAGCGCCTGCCGTGTCAGGTCATCATTGACCACATTATTGCTTTGGACGGAAAACAGTCCGGAAAAGTTTAAGGTAAATTTTTGGTCTTGTGAGCGGTGGCTTACATTGGTTGCAAGGTTGTTGGTCTTGTACTTAAAGTCATTTGAGAACACAGTGTTTTGTTCGTTATGGCTGGCACTTATTAAAAAGCGTGTGCTATCATTACCACCATTTATAGAAAATTGCAGCATAGAATTACTTGCGGTTCTACCTAACAGTTCCTTCTGCCAATTGCTATTCTTTGCCGCATTCCATGTACCGTTAACATCGTAGGCGTAGTCTGGGATTGTAGCTATCCCATCGTTTGCAAAAGCCTGTTGGCGCATTTGGAGGTACTGCTGAGTAGTCATCATCTGCATTTCTGAGGCCACCTTACTGAAACCGGAACTTGAGTTAATGCTGAATGAGGTTTCACCAGATTTACCTTTTTTAGTAGTTATTAGCACCAAGCCGTTACCACCCCTGGAACCGTATATGGCCGTTGCATCCGCATCCTTCAGCACCTCAATGCTTTCAATATCGTTAGGGTTTATGGCATTTAGGGGATTGATGGTCCCGGCAGGCAATATCGTCCCTGCCAGCATAGAGGCAGACTGCTCACTTATAGGTACACCGTCAATAATATACAGGGGTGCATTACCATCGCTGCGAAGGCTGTTGGTTCCCCGTATCTGTATGTTGTAACCGCCACCCGCCACACCGGTATTTTGGGTAATATTTACCCCGGCCATACGCCCCTGGATGGTAGATAAAACATTGGTAACCGGTTGGTTTTGGATGTCCTTTGCGGTTACACTCGCAATACTACCTGTACTTTCCCTCTTTTTTACTGAATAATACCCGGCATTGATTTCCACCTCTTCAAGCTGGGTGGCATCTTCAGCAAGCGTAACTGATAAAGCCAACTGATCACCTACGACAACCTCAACGGTTTTATACCCAAGGAATGAAAATACCAACACTTCGTCAGGTGAAGCCATAATAGAGAATTTCCCGTCACTGTCGGATACTACAGAGCGACCGGAACCTTTTACCATGACAGTAACGCCCGGCAACGGTCCGGAACTATCGGAAACAGTCCCTGAAATGGTTTGTTGAAAATAAGCTACACCAAAGGGTGAAGCATGTGCCCGGGCTAAGGCAGTACAAGGAAAGGCTGCTAATATAGAAGAATAGAAAAGCAGCCTTAGCCCATTGTTAGCTGAAATAAATTTCATAACATTGGTTAAGATTAAATGAAACATTAGGGTTTTATTGGTCTATGCCTTCCGTGAGTCGCCAAACTAGACGGAGGGCTTTTTTATACCCAAAAACAAAATAAGAAACCCGGCCTTTCCTTAACTAACTCATAAAGGAATACCAGTACAGGCCGGGCCACTTAACTATGAAAAAAACTAAAACCATAGGCAAGCCTACAGATTAAACTTAAACTGCTGCGAAATGAATGTTGAAATAAGAAGTAAAACGCTAAGAAAGTAAGCAGAGAGATTGTCCTTAAAAAGGAGGCGTGGGTTTAAACTCGGCTTATGCTATAGAAGGATTTACTGGACTACCTTTGCACGCATAAGTGAGCCCACGCCGTATGGCGTGAGCATTTACACTTATCTGTCTTGCGTGCTTTGAAAAAGTGTCCAGTTTTTTCTATAGCAAGATTCAAAGCGAATGCTTCATTATCTTCTGAAGTATCGCAAAATTACACTTCTCAAAAGAAGTACATTCACAAATATAAATAAAAAACAAAAACGGTACCCTGTAGGGTATCAAAATTTTTCTTTTTTTCTTTGAATTTTAACTCTATGGAGGATATAGATTTTAAAGAAGAAAGAAAACGATTTGGTCAGCATATTCTAGCGCTACGACAAGAGATCAAGAGTACTGAATATGAGGGTCGTCCTATATCCCAACAAGAACTTGCAGACCGTAGCGAGTACATAAATAAGAAAACAATCGGTCAAATAGAACGAGGAGAAATAAATGTGAAGTTTGATACTTTAATTGCCTTAGCTAAAGTCTTAGAAGTCGAATTAGATAAACTTTTTAAATATTAAAGATGCGTGAGCATCTTTTTTTGTTGCTTAAAAATACCTATTAGTGGGTATTTTAACATTTCTTTAAAACAGGTATTTTTACGTATTATTGTTGCACAATGTCTCAGTATTTTTCCGCCAAATTATTTATTTATGAAAATAACTGCAATTGAGATAGAAAATATAAAAGGAATTGCAAACCTCACTTTAAATGCCGAATTACTTCCTAACAAAGTTAATATATTTGTCGCCCCCAATGGTTTCGGAAAAACTTCTTTTGGGATAGGATTTAAAAGTTTAAATTCTCCAAAAATTGAATTGGATGAAAAGCATCTCCATAACGGTGATATTAGAAATCTTCCAGTTATCAAGTTAGAGGTGACAGATACAGCCGGTTCAAGATTACTAGTAGCAGACAATACTAAGAATCAGATAAGAGATGATTTTGACGTCTTTGTAATAAATAGTCAACTTAAAGCATCAGGTACAGTTCAACGTTACGGGGGCAGAACAATTTCCAGATTCTCACTTGATATTCAGCCAACTATTTTGGTGGAAAAAGTCCCCGGCCAGGCAAATTTTGATTACAAAAAAACTGTTCTGAATCAAAGTTTCGGAGCGAACTCAAAGGTATTAGTTAACGTAAATGGGATAATCCATAACCCTGTATTATTAAGACGAATATTAACACAAGTTAATTTAAACGAATTAAAACTCGGTAGGACGTTGAATCCTCTTCAAACTTTTTTAGATCAAATAAATGGTGTCAATGGTGTAGCAAATAATATACTTCAATATATTGATCAAAATGTCGCGGCCTTTTTAGAATCTAATGCTGAGATTAATAAGCTTACGCGTATAATAAACGGGATGAAATTTCCAGGTCAAGAAACTTTGGCAAAATCCTTCTTAATAGCTTGGCAATTAATTAAATTGTTTCATCCAATGACTAAAACTCAAGTTGAAAAAGTTTTTAATTATTGTGATTTCCTTGAATATTCTGAATATACAACTCGTCTCATATCTGACTTTAATACCACAAGATTTAGAATTGCACCAATAGTCGAAAAGAAAAAGTTAGTGGTAAATTGGCCTAAAGCGCATGAAATATCTAACGGACAAAGGGATATTTTAAATTTCGTTGCATTGCTTTTAAAAGCGAGATTAGATCTTAATAAACAAAATCAAATACTAGTTATTGATGAAGTGTTTGATTATCTCGATGATGCAAATTTGATATCCTTTCAATATTTTCTAACAGACCTTATAGATAGAGCAGTGCAAAGAGGTATTAATCTTTTTTCAATACTACTAACTCATCTTGACCCTAATTTTTTCAATCATTTTTGCTTTAGCGATGGAAAGTTAAAAGTTTTATATTTAAAGGAATATAATATAGATCAAAGCCTAAACCTTCATAAAATTATTTATAATCGTGAAGAACCAACTATTAAAGCAGAACTGGACGAGTATTTTTTTCACTATAATCCACAACAAATTGATATTCAAAATAAGTTTGATGCCCTAGGACTTGTTAAGGAGTGGGGTGACACAAATAAATTCCATAAGAAAATATATAGAGAGGTCAACAATTATTTAGATAGAAAAAAATACGACCCGTTAGCAATTTGTTTTGCATTAAGGAAAGTTATTGAAATGAAAGTTTATAATCTTTTCCAAAATGCAGTCCAAAAAGATGCTTTTTTGAAAGTACATGGAACCAAAAACAAATTACTTTACGCCCAGTCATTAGGAATAGTGATACCAGAAACGTACTTTCTATTAGGAATTATATATAATACTTCCTTACACCTTTATAATGGACAAAATATAACTAATTCTCTAGCTTTTAAGTTAGAAAATCTTACTATTAGACAATTAATTAATTAATGAAACATGTAAGAGATAATACTTGGACAAAATAGAATAAATAGTGAAAGAGGTACAAGACCTCACTAATAATACTGATTTACATTTTCGGTTTTAACATTAATAAATGGAAGATCAAAACAAACTAGACTGGAAACAATACGAGTTTATTACAAAATATATTTATGAAACCTTAGGACAAGGTTACAATATCAATATTGAGGGATATGGTAACAACTGTAAAATCACAGGCTATTCGGGAGTAACACATCAGATTGACGTTTTAACTTCAGAAACAGATGAGACCGGGACATTTCGAACTGCCATAGAATGCAAATACTGGGATAATAAGGTCAACAAAGATATTGTGATGAAGCTTTTGGCCATTATTAATGACACCGATATACAACGCGGGATTATAGTTTCAAAAAGTGGCTACTCACCCGATGCGCAGCAGTTTGCAAAGCATCACAATATATTAATTGTACAGTTAAAAGAAGCCGGAAAAGAATACCCTGAACAGCAACGAGAACTTCACCTTTTCGATTTAGGGATAAACATCGGGATAAATATAAGGCGGCCTATAGTAACAAATATTGTGGCTAAAGACATTGAGGATAACTCCATTACATTACACGAGGAAGATCAGTATTACATTTTTTTAAAACACGGAAATGGGAAAATTACCAATCTGTTCGATGAAATAATGGTGTTCAATAGATATTTACAAGAACAAGAGCCGTCTGTGAGTGTGACCAAAGAATATTCTCATAATCAGTGCTTCTTGTACTTCCCAACCAGTATACATCAAATAAAAAGTATAACATACACGGGCTTATTGACAGTTAAAGATACAAATGAGCAGAAGGTATTCTCAATTATTGACAGGGTTTGGATGGTTATGGAAAAGATTTTTGAACAGCAAACATTTGTAATGTCTGAAGGGGGGATAATTGTTGATACTACAAATAAGAGAGTATAATATTATCACTCCTCATTAGAACTGAAATTGCTAAATTTTGTCCTGTTTTTGCACAGTTTCGTTCCATATCTTTTTCGTAATTTCTTTTGCTAATTTTATAAGCATGGGACGTAATAATTTAGCATTCATAGTTATAGGGATTATAGCTTTGGCTTTGGGAATAGCCATAAAGCTATTTGTGGGCAGAAGGCGCTTTTACAGAAGAAATCAGGCCGGATTAGAACAATATAAGAATTATAGAAATGCTCTTTTTACACCTTTCATGGAGACAGTATTGGCTTTTATTGGAGGCATGCTTGTTATTGTTGGTTTATTAAGCATAGCAGCTGCCGTTTTGGTTGGAGCATAATTTTCTTAAGAATAATTTACGCATTAGTTCAAAACAGGTAGTTTTACTTACATAATATTAAGGTATGTAAGATACATTAGTACGGAATTTGTAACTTTTAATATATACGTTTTACAATATCTTGAATTTATGAGCCAAGTTGATAATTATGCCAACCTGCTTTCGGAAATATTCGGACAGGAGATAATACTAAAAGATAAAAGATTTGAAAACAATTGTATAGGTGCACTCTTAGGAGATAAATTTCCCGTTTTCAAAGAAAATTTTATTAAACGCCTTAAAAGGTTGCAGGAGTTCTTTGCATCTGACCCAGATACTATCAGCCAGATTATCGTTACTGCTAAAAGTATCGGTCAAACGGCGGGATATAAATGGTCCGGAGCCTATTCTGAACTTGTCGCATTAGACTACTGGATATCCTTCCCAGAGATACCGGATATTAAATTTGTCGTAAAAGATAGTGTTGATACTTTTCCTGATAGTGTGGCCAGACGTATTGGACAACAAGACATTGACCTAGACCTTGAGGTCGAGCTGTCTACAAAGAGAATTTTGTCTGACGTTAAATCTTTTATACCCCTGCATAAAGAGTTAACGGATTTGATAATTAAAAGAGTTAAGGATAAAGCCAGCATACAGGATTTCTTAATTAGTGTCGACAATATTTACGACATAGATTACCTTAGGGTTAAGAAAGACCTGACCAATGAAATGAAAGGTGGCTTAGTTGCGAATCTGGTTGAAGCAGTTGAGAATCAAAGGTCTTCTTTAACGCATACGTTAACCAGTAATGAAACTATTAATTTCAGGATGTCATATGCAAGGCCCGATAAAAATACGGTTTTAACGACTATAAGAGAAATGAATCCTTACAAACTTGCAAAGGACTACAGGTTTAAAATTCTCGACTATTATAACAAGCTTGTTTTTAAACGCCCGAGTGTAATCACGTGGGTTATAAATCCATGGTTTAATGATGAGTTAAATTCAGCTAATCCTGAATTCAAACTCGCCTTTTTAAGATCTTTATCAAGGAGGATTTTTATAGAGCTGGCTAGCGACGATACCAAGATGAGTGAGCTGTTTAAAGATTTCAATCAGGATAATGATATGACAATCGGTGAGATATCAAAGCTTATTTCTGGTGTAATATTCATAATTGACACGTCAGTTTTAAACGACCAGAAAGATTTGTATAAAAGTTATATTTTTCTAAATCCAAAGGCTACAAATAAACTAGTCGGACGTGATTTCGGTATTTTAGGTTGGTCAAAGCAAGTACATCAAACTGAAATTGATGACTTTCAAGATGATTGTTACTAACGGAAAACAAATATGGAGAAAAAAACAAGGCTGGACACTCGTTTACAATCCGAAGGCGCCGAATTTTTAGTGTTAGGAAATCTTTTGATAGAAGGGATTTCTGCCTTCAAGGCCTATCATAACTTTAAAGGATATGATTTGGTCGCTGTAAATGCTGAAAGTAACACTTCTGCACGAATCCAAGTCAAGAGCCGGTTCCAGACCGGATGGGACGGCTTTATAATAAATAACCTTGATTGTGATTTTGTGGTGTTTGTATCTTTAAACAGGGGGTTTACTAAAATTAAAAAGAACGGTGACAGCGGTATAATGGCCCCTGATTGTTATATTTTTCCGATATCTTATATAATTGAAGCGGCAAAAGAGAAAAGCGGATGGGGAAAAATTACAAAATCAAAACTGAAAAATTTTGCTGATTATAAAAATAGATGGGAACTTGTATCTGATTTTTTGATAAATCAGTTGCCTGACAAGCCTTAAAAAATATACCATGGAAGAAGAAAAATATATTTGTTATAATTGTGTTGGTGAAAATTATCTCAAACTGGAAATTGAACGCGAGGGCGAAATTGTGACATGCTCTTATTGTAGCAGTGAGGAATTTTACGGCTATTCACTAACAGAGTTTGCCGACAGAATTGATACGGCATTTGAGCAACATTATATTCTTTCTCCAGTTTCACCTCCGGAAAACGTACCGTACTACCTGCAACCTGATTGGGAGCCGGAGGGTAGCCCCGTTAGTATAGCAATTCTGGATGCTGCGGATGTCAGTGAAGAAATTGCCGATGACGTCAGAGAAATCTTAGAGCGTAAGCACTATGACCATGAATCGGCAATATATGGTCAGCAAAACCAGTTTGAAGAAGACTCTGTTTATGATGAAAAGAAAATAAATGATATTGAATGGCAGGAACAATGGGCTGAATTTGAAGATACCCTTAAGTCGCGTAACCGCTATTTTAATAAGGCAAACGAAATACTACTAGATTCAATCTTTGAGGGAGTAGACCAGTTAGGTAAAGATAGTAAAAAGCCTGCGGTCCGTTATATAGGACTTGGAACTGACTTTACTTCCATCTACAGGGCCAGGGTCTTCCAATCGGACGAGAGGCTTAAAGCTGCACTTGAGCACCCTGACAAGGAATTAGGCGCCCCGCCTTCGGAATTTACCGGCGCTGGGCGAATGAATGCAAAAGGCATTTCAGTTTTTTACGGCGCTACCAATACCCTGACAGCATTGGCTGAGGTAAGGCCTCCTGTAGGAAGTAGAGTGACGGTAGCGCGATTTAACCTGATCAGGAAGTTAAAAGTGTTAGACTTAACCGCGTTGGAGTTAACAGAAGTTAATGGCAGTATTTTTGATATTGAATATGCAGGCCTGTTGGCAAAAACGGCATTCCTTAAGAAATTAAGCCAAAGAATGACGAAAACAATTATGCCAGATGATGAGCATTTTGAATATTTGGCTACCCAAGTAATTGCGGATTATTTGGCATCAGGTTTAGGCTTTGATGGGATTATTTTTCCTTCAGCTCAATCTAAAGCTGGCTTAAATATAACTTTATTTCATCATGCTTCCCGGGGACAACATCTCAAAATTGTTGAGGGAGCCGAAATCAATGCAGAGTTTTTTGATTGGGATGGGGATGAGACTTATATATCCTATAAAGTCCATAAAACCCTGCCTCCGGAAGGCGAGAAAAAGAAAAATAAAGATATGTGGGATTTACCACAGCTATGGATAGAAAGTCAAACTGATCCCAGGCCAATCACGCTTTCGATCGATCTTGAGTCATTAACGGTTGAGCATATTGAGTCAATGATAGTCAAAAGCCAAAGTTTTCCAGTTACACATTTTGAGTATCAAATGCAAGAAAAGAGCGGTCGTGAGTTATTGGATTATTAGGGATAAATTTGCGAGGTTGGAATATGTTAATGGTAAACGAATGCCTATTTTTACCTCATGAAACTCCAGGATTGCGAACAGGAAATTAAAGAGCGCCAGTACCTTATTGGCATGGAACTCGAACATGAGTCCGGTAGCCACAAAATAAAAGTTGATGCTTTAGATCCCTTTGAGATTACCGGTACCGGGTTGTATTATATCCGTTGCCGTTATTATAAGCAGAATGAAGAAGGTGTTTATGGGACAACACTATTAGCCAACAAGCTTAACGACCTGCTTATCTACTATATAGCCCATTAAGATGGTTCGGCATTGTCGTCTAATTCTTTTCGTAGCTTTTCTATAAATACCCTGGGAGACATTTCAGTGTACGATTTAAAAGCGGCCACAAAACGCTGCGTACTGGTAAAACCTACCTCGGCGGCCAAAGCATCATCCGTAAATATCCGTAGCAAGCGGTTCTTTTTAAGTGCGTTTATAATGTATTGTATTTTCAGGCTGTTGACATAATTGTTATAGGATTGTTTTTTATGAAATGAGATAATCTCAGAGGTATAACGGTTGTTGGCTCCTACGTATTCTGCCAGCGCTGTAAGGCTGGTGTTACTTTTTAAAAACTCTTTATCCTTTTCCCATTTTTTAAGAGCCTGTAATACTTTTTGTACGGTATCTTCCGGAATTGCCAGTTCTTTAGGGATACTTTTATCAGGTTTCATTGAAAGCCTTTGGTTTTCCTGCATCAGTTCCTTAAATATTTTTTCCTGCCTTTTGCGGTTGGTTTTCCATTTATAGGATATGAACAGCGTTACTGCCAGCAATGATATCGAACTTATGATTAATAAGTTATTATTGCTCTTTTGCCTGTATAACGCCTTTTCCATTTTTTGTTTTTCGAAAAGTAATTCGCGGTCATCATAATTTTTATGGATGCTATCAAAAAGGTGGTCATGCGTTAAGCGTAGTATACTGTCTGCCTTTAATAAACGGTCTACATATTTTAGTACTTCGCCCTGGTTATTATTATCCTTGTAGTAGTCGATTAATAATTCATAGTTTTCCCTGAGATCCGGGCGGATGTATTCGCTCCGGAGAAATTCATCATCCACTTTTTTAAGATACGGTATACTTTCTCTGAAGTTCTTTTGTGCCCAATAGCTTTTACCGATGTAAAAATTGGCAACGGCCAGGTTTGCATAATCATTCAGATCAGTCAGTGGGACAATAGATTGCTTTAGCTTAGCAATTGCTGATGCGTAATTCGATGTAAAATATTCATTGAGCCCATCCAGGTGCAGGAAATAGCAATCCATACTATGGTTATTCAGCCGTTTTGCTTCTCCGATACCTAAGCTAACCATTCTGGCTGCGTTCCCGTAATCTCCATTTTTATTGTATGCCAACCCAAGAGAATGTATGGTATTTAAGTATGCCCTGGTGTTTTCTTCTTTAAAATACTTCAGGCATTGTGTAAGGAGTTCAATCGCCTCGTGGTTCTGTCCCAAATAATATTTTTCCTGAGCTATGTTGTATTTGAGTTTATGGGAAAGGTAAGGATCATCAGCCCTTTCGAGATACGTCCGCGCAGTAATATAATTTTCCAAAGCCTCCTCATGTTTTTTCATTCCATAAAAAACGACCCCCCGGGAAAGATAAGCGGAACCGATTAACTTATCGTCATTGGATTTTAATGCTGCCTTTACCATGCTGTCGGTGTAAATAATTTTTACAGATCCCTCAGAATGATCTACATAGTTTTTATATCCCTGGATGAGCAATTCAAAGTCAGTACCCGCTTTGGCATTATCCAGGAATGCTTTTAAGTATAATTGCTGGAATGCGGTATTGTCTTTAGTTTCCTTTATCCTTCTGAAAAGGTAGGAATAATCTCTACCCGTTAGGGAGTCTTTTGGAGAAGCGTATGCACATGTTTCACATATCAATGCAGTTAGGCAAAAAAATGCGGTTTTAAGATGGATGCCGGTAATCATTTGCAAGCGTAATAATAGTTTCTGTGTCGGTTAAGAATAAGGCAGTAGTAAGGCAAACGATATGGTAAGGCTATTCAAAAATAATTAAATGCCCTGTATTTGTTGGGCTTTTAACAAAATTTAAGACTGTGGATTTTCCGAAAATCAGTAGTAAAAATACGAACACCCGAAGTATAACAGTTGCACAGTGTTATGCGTGCCTATAGTTTTGTCTTGAATTCAGAAACCAAGGGTTATGTGATTGTAACCAGCCAGTTTGTCTATCCGGATAAATGAACTGATCAAAATGAATCAGTAACATTTAAAAACGAAACTATGAAAAATGTTCTTTTACCCGGGCTACTGTCCGCAGTGCTGCTTATGGCCTGTTCCTCCGAGACGGAACTGACACCTACCGAGGCTGTTTATGGACAAACTATGAAATCCATTGCTTTGCAGGCCGAAAATAAATTGAATCCTTATGACAGCATAGGGCGTAATTACAGGGAGTTCTTATCAGAATACCAAAATACAGGCTATAAACCAATTACATTTTCCGCGGTAGCGACCGCCGTAGCGACGATTATGGGCAATAAAGCAGTTGCCATTGATAACAATGAACAGGCTTTACTTTCGACGAGTATAAGTTCACCCTCATCAATGTTAACTACGGTTTTGGCCAATTCTACGCTTTCCCAGAGTGCCAAAGACTACATTACAACGTTCGCTGATGACTTTGCAACCGTGAGGCAACAACCGTTTGCCAGTGCTTATACTGAAATTGTAAATTTTGAAAATACCATAACGAACTCGATTGCTCTGACCACGAACGACAAAAGGGTACTCTTTACCGTTACTTCTTTGGCGCGCTATTCCCTTGACCACAGTTGCTGTGAGGATACCGATTGGGAAACGTCGGTAGGCAATATCGTTGCCGCAACGGCGGGAGCGTTGACTGATTCAAACAAGGCGATACAGTACCTACTGATAACCCGTATTGCAGAGCATGAAAACATAACCTTTTAAAATAGATGCCCGGTACGCCGGGCATTTTAATACCTGTATGTTATGGAATTTATCTCAAAAAAATTACCTGCTGAGGTATACGTATACAAAGGATCGGCCGTAGAAATTCAAAATATATCCTGCTCAGGGCATTTTATTTTAGTTTTCGTGAAATCAGGGATAGTACGGATACTGGTTGATGGGGTGAGTATGCTCGGCGTATCGGGTGAAATTATCATTGCAGTCAGTCATGAATATTACCAGGTAATCCATACCGGGAAAAAGCTGTTTTGTTATATCGTAAAAATCAACCGGGAATTCATATTGGAAACTAAAATGTTCTATCATTTCATAGAAACGTTTATCAAGAAACACCCCTTAAAAATAATCCCGGATGCTTTTGAACAAAAAGTACTCAGCCGTATCGTAAAGCTCCTTATGTATTATTCCACGGTTCAGGATGGTATTTCACAGTTATCTGCACAATCGTTCTCAATGACTTTGAGCCTGTTACTTTTTCAAACGGGCTGGCTCTACAATCATTCGAACCCCTCTGAAAACACTACCTACAACCGGAAAGAAGCCCTGACCATGGGGTTTCTAAAGTTATTACTAAAGCATTTTAGGCATGAACAAAATATAGGTTTCTATTCCGGTGTGTTGTGTGTTACGGATGGTTATTTAAACAAGGTAGTACGGGAAGTAACCGGCAAAACGGTTGGCTTTTGCATCGCTGAAATCCTTATTAGTGAAGCGAAATACCTGTTAGTGCACCATAGTGACGGTATTGAAACAATCAGTGAACAACTGGGCTTTTCATCGGGCGGTAGCTTTCGGCGATTTTTCAAAAGGCACACGCTGTTTACCCCATTGGAATTTCGGAAGCGATTCCAGGTATAAGTATCCAATGCCTTGCTGCGAATTCAGAAAAAGAAAAATGATGTTTAGGATTAAATCGCACGTGTATGATAAAAATTGCTTTTTATAAAGGGTTACTCATTGATATCAATCAGAAGGAACAGCAATTCTCCACCACAGGCGGCGATATTGTACTGCAATCCAGTGACATGATTGTCCATCTTCACGAAACCCTGCACCGTTTAAGGAAATATTTCCTGGGATTGAAATCCGTTACAATTCAGGAAGAAGTCGAATTGTTTAAAGAAGTGAAGCCGCAAGTATTGGGGAAATTGATTTTTTACAATGAAGTATACCGCATAGAGACCTCCTGTCCGTTCTCAGAAGGGAAAATGTACATTAAATACTTTTCGGCACAATTAAAGCTGCTAAAGAAAAACAGCCGGTTGTACAGGGATAATGAGTTTTTCCGGTATTACCGTTCCGGGCGTTCAGACAGGGACGGCGAGTATTTTGTCAGAGGGCAGTTACACCATTTTACGGGACTCAACAGCTTTTATTTTGAAACCGACCCCAATTTCTCCACCTATTACGACCACTTGCTGGCACGGATCATTGCGCACGAATTGTTATATGCCTTCCTGCTTACACGCATAGACCCGGAAACAAGGAGTACCAGTCTATCGGTTATCCCTGATGAGTTACGCTGGACCGGAACCAAAAATGCACTCATCGAATTAATATATGCACTTTACATTGCCGGCGTTATTTCAAATGGAAAGATAGGCCTGCGTAAAATTACGCTAATCTTCCAATCCATCTTCAAAACGCCCTTGGGCGACGTACACCACGCTTTTCATCGTATGAAAGACCGGGCGGGTAAGCGGACGCTATTTATAGACCAGCTCAAAGATTCCCTGGAACACTACATGGATAAAAGTTTATAGGGATACCAATCCCCTTAAAACAGGCAGCGCAGTGATGTGCTGCTTTTTTTGTGCAAAAAAATGAATACCCATTGGCACGCCTTGGCAGACCAGGTCATGACTTATATAAAACTTTGAGATAGTATTAATCTCAAGATGTAAAGCCATGAACATAGACCGAATGGAATTTAACGCCTGGATGGAACGTGTAATGCAACGTTTCGATTTACTGACACAAAGGATCCGGGAGAATGAACAGCGCCACAGCAGCATTGATGGTGAGGAGTTGCTGGACAACCAGGATGTATTACAAATGCTCAAGATCAGTTCGCGTTCTCTGCAACGCTACCGCTCAGCCGGCAAACTGGCCTACTACACCATTAGCGGAAAACTATACTACAAACTTTCCGACATCCACCAATTTATCCGTGAGAGTTTCCATAAACCGATACGATTGCCAGGCGACGTAAAATGACAAAGTGCGCCAAATAGGGACACATCTTACTTTGTTGGGAAACCTCCTGTAGTTTCGGTTGATTAAACAACAGCAATTATGGAACATCAGCCTGAAATGAATGAGATGCTACTGGTGCTTGATAAGCAAAAGAACCGGATCAGCGCCGTAAAGAAACTGGGAAAGGATGGTAAGCTTGAAACGGTACCGCCCGATGAAAAAGGCGAAGCCCAGTTCATGAGGGTTGACCGCAACGGCAACTTTTTCAGCAACCTGTTCTCCAACTTTCAGCGCCAGCTGAAAGACCCTACCCGGTTTGACTTTTTCCGCGTACCGGTAACAGAGGGAAAACAGATTGCGGCGGAACTGCAGCGGCATCTCAACCATTTGGGTGCTACAGCCCAAAAGTTAATGTCTAAGTATGCACTTAATGCAGAATATCAACATAAAAATCATAATAGTATGGACACACAAGAATCAAATGGAAAAACGGAAGAATACCGTTTCAAACCCGAACAGGTAAACTGGAAATCGTTAGCCGATTTAGGACTGACTAAGGATCGCCTTGAAAAAATCGGAGCACTGGAACCGCTACTAAAAGGCTACAAAACAGATAACCTGATACCGCTCACCCTGACGATGGGTGATGCAGTAGCCAAGCTTGACGCCAGGCTTTCGTTGCAGCAGAACGATGCCGGCCAGGTGGTGGTTGCTATGCACGGTATTAGAAAAGAGCCGAACCTTAATTACCCTTTTTTCGGGCATGAGTTTACTAAAGAAGACAAAGAGAACCTGTTGAATACCGGAAATATGGGAAGGGTTGTCAATTTGTTTAACCAAAAGACCAGCGAGTTTGTCCCGTCGGTGATCAGTGTTGACCGGAAAACCAATGAACTAGTAGCCTACAAAGCGGAATGGATGCAGATACCTGATGAGATCAAGGGGATTAAGCTTAACGAGCAACAGAAACAGACGCTTCAGGAGGGCAAACCCTTACAGCTGGAAGGTATGACTTCCAAAAAAGGTGAAGCTTTTGACGCTACGGTACAGTTCAATGCAGATAAGCGTTATGTGGAATTCCTGTTTGACCGCAACGGGCAAAACCAGTCGCAAGGAAGAACCTATGCTGAGGCTCCGAAAGAGTTCAGGGGGAAAGAACTTACCGACGAGCAACACAGTAAATTAAAGGAAGGCCTTACGGTATATGTCAGCGGACTAACAGACAAGCAGGGCAAGGAATACCAGGGATATATCACCTACAATCAGGAAAGTGGCAAAGTGGGTTTTTCGTTTAACAACCCTTCGAAATCTAAAGAAGAAGCCATGCCTGCTGAAGCTAAAAATACGCAGTCAGCTGCCAAAGCAGAAAATAGTGCTTCGGACGAAACAAAAAACGGCAAGCAACAAAAAGCAGCACAGGATAAACCGGACACTGCTACAGAAGAGCAACAGGCACCGGCAAGGAAACGCGGTATGAAAATGTAAATTTAAAAGGAATGCATTATGATAGCAGTATTGGCAGAAAAACCGAGCGTGGCCCGTGAGTTGGCCGCGCTCGTGGGCGCAACGGATAAAAAAGAGGGTTATATTGAAGGAAATGGCTATGCGGTTACCTGGGCCTTCGGGCATCTGGTAAGCCTGGCGCTCCCTGAAGCCTATGGCTATACGGGTTTCCAACAAAGTAACCTACCAATCTTACCTGAGACTTTTACACTTGCCCCACGATTGGAAACTAATCGTAAAAAGGATATAAGCAGCAGTATTATAAAGCAATTAAAGGTTATAGAAAACTTGTTTCGACAATGTAAGAGCATTGTAGTCGCTATGGATGCGGGACGTGAGGGGGAATTAATTTTCCGATATATCTATGATTACCTGAAATGTACCAAACCTTTCCAAAGATTGTGGGTAAGTTCACTTACTGAAACGGCATTAAAGAAAGGTTTTGAGAACCTGCAGCCGGGTTCAGATTTTGACAATTTGTACCAGGCAGCCCGTGCAAGGAGCCGGGCAGACTGGCTGGTCGGCATTAATGCTACACAAGCCCTGACCATCGCTGCCGGTACCGGTATCTATCCCCTTGGGCGCGTGCAGACCCCGACCCTGGCCATGATTTGCAAGAGGTACGAAGAACATCAAAATTTTATCCCTGAAAAATTTTGGCAATTGCAACTGCAGCATACCAAATCATTCGTTGAATTTCATAGCATATCTACCGAAGTATACCACGATAAAACAGAAGCCGAAGAAGCCCAACAGGTGTTACAGCGCCAGAAACAAGCCGTTGTTACCGCGATACATTCTGAAATCGTAAAGGATGCGCCGCCATTGCTTTTTGACCTTACGGGACTGCAAAAAGAAGCCAACCGCAAGTTTGGCTTTACCGCTTCCGAAACACTGGATATAGCACAAAGCCTGTATGAGAAGAAATTTATTACTTATCCCCGGACAGGCAGCAAATACATTACACCCGACCTTTGGGGTACAATCCCGGAACTTATAAGGGGCCTTGAAGCCGACCCGGCTTTCAGTAAAGTACTACCGCAACTAAAATATGCACGGTTGAACAAGCATATTGTCAATGAAGGCAAGGTAACCGACCATCACGGCCTGTTGGTTACGGAGAAAGTTCCATCAGCACTTTCCGTAAAAGAGATGACTATTTACCATATGATTGCCTTCAGGTTATTGGAAACAGTTTCAGAGGCCTGTGTGAAGGAAATAAAGGAAATTGAATTACAAGTGCTACACCACTGTTTCAAGGCTACATCCGTTACGGTAATGGATGCGGGCTGGTGTGCGATACAAGGTAAATTTGAACATTTGGATGACGCAGAAATGGAATTGCACGAAATAAAAGTGGATGATATGGTTCGTATTGACGGAGTTTCACTAATCGAAAAACAAAAGTGCAGTTCCGCGCTCTATACGGAAGCCAGCCTACTCACAGCAATGGAACATCCCGGATCAGGTGCTGTTGCACCTGAGGTAAAACAGAAGGTTAAGGCCGGCCTGGGGACACCCGCTACAAGAGCCGGTATCATTGAGGGATTGCTTACGCGGCAATATATCCAACGAAAAGGAAAATCACTCACCCCTACAGAAAAAGGAATTACAGTGTACAACATTGTCGCAGAGCAAGCCATTGCTTCTGTAACTATGACTGCGTCTTGGGAAACAGCACTGGAAGGCATAGAAAATGGCGAATTAACCGCCACTGATTTTGAAAATGAAATCAAAGCTTATACAGAGAAAATAACCAACGAGTTATTACAAACGAAGATCAATAAAGAGTTCGTACCGGAACTGTTATGCCCCAAGTGCAACACAAACCACCTGATAATTGATGAGAAAGCCATCCGATGCCAGGACAAAAGCTGTAACTGGTCGCAATGGCGGACCGTCTGCGGCAGGAATCTAACTCTTGATGAAATTGAAAAATTGATTCAACACAAATCAACCCCTGTCTTAAAAGGGCTAAAGAGTAAGGCTGGGAAAACTTTTAACGCGCAGTTAGTGCTAAATAAGCAATCGGAAGTTGTATTTGGTTTTGAGAAGTAGCCATAGAAAAAATGCTTGCCATACCCGGCAAGCATTTTTTTATTTCTTAGATTCCTCTAAAGAAATCTTACGGAATTCTTTTAGCAGTTTTTCAAGGTCAAGGGATGACTTACGTGCCCTTGTACCGGCTGCTTTGTTATTTTTCTCCAGTTGTAGTTCAGCATCAGCTTTGAACGCTTCAAACTCTGCACCGATCTTTTCGATTAGTTCTTTCATGTTAGGATTTTTAATGAGGGGCAAAAATACTATTTTTATGACGCCTGTTTTACCGGAATTTTAATTTCTGAATGATATCTGTAAAATATTGCTCGCTCCAGATGTTTAAAATACTGTCGTCTTCGATAAATCGTACAACGTCATCTTTAACATTATCTATGGATACCTGCTTTATTTTATCCTGTAATAATTGTAAAACCTGTTCGCCGGTAATGTTTTCTTCAGGCCAATCACCGGTATCTTTTGCCCTTAGGGCAAAGTGATGCAGGTCCAGGGGAACCCCTTTTTTAATGTACCACTCCAGGTCATACCAATCACGCCCTTTGACGCGGTTTTGCCATTTACGGAATAACAGGGCGTGCATTTTCCCTGCAAAAAGGCTGGGAAGGTTAAAACATTTTACATAGAATGAGAACGGGCGGATCAACAGCTTTTCCTCTGTAGTGAAGCCCAGCGGCGGTATGCGGTCCACCTCAATCTTTATTTTTACGTTTTGGTTTGTCGGAGCAATACCAGCCTGTTTTACGATATCTTCGAGAATAAGCTCTTTCCAGAGTGTTTCGGACTTCAGGAAAGCCGATTCTACATTGGTCTGCTGTTTCTTTTCTTTTTCACGGATGCTTACCTTCATACCCAACCCCTCAAATTCCTTTACAATCATCTCAAAATAAGGTTCCAGTGAGAAATTCGGATTGGCTTCCAGGAGTGAAAAATCAAGGTCTTCTGAAAAACGGTCAAGTCCGTAGAAAATCCGTAGTGCCGTCCCCCCGTAAAAGGCTGCTTTCTCAAAAAAGTCTGTCCGGGAGAGGGCCGCCAGGGTTATTTCCTGCATGATCTCACGCAGTGCGGCCAGTGTATCTTCGTTATTTTGCGGTTGATATTCCGCGAGCCATTCTTTAATCATAGTGTTTGTAAGGTTTTAGCCAGCATAAGCAGGCTGTTTTTTTTGGGGGCATCTTCTGCCCATGACAGGATTGTTTTCCAGTTTAATGTAGAAAGCCTTTCCTGATCGATTCTAAGGTCTTCTGTCAGGAAATCCCTTACCTGTACCGGGCTGCGTAATACAATGCCTGATGTGGTAATAATTTTATCGCAAATCGCTTTTTCGGGGCTGGCCACCATTGCCACCTGATTTTTGGAAAGCGCTATACTTTGTATCCCGAACGCATAATAAGGTGACGGGATATGCCGGTAGGTAAAACGTCCTGCCGGTGTTTTATAGGTTTTGCTGGTTTTCATGGTTACCGAAGCCGTTTCAAAAACCCGTTCCGGGATCATCCCCCAGTAGGACAATGCCGATTCCAGGGAAATATAGCTTGGCCCCCAGAGATGGTTGGCAATGAGAAAAGGCTCCGGAGTGGGGAGTTCTGTTACCCTTCCCGGAATGTACAGCCCCTTCTTCAAAGCGGTTAGTTCACCATTCTGAAGGAGTTCACTTATTTTGTCATTAGGACGTTTATAGCCTTTAAGCATTTCCAGCATAAGTTGCCTGTTTAGCGGTGCATTAATATAGCCTTTAGCTTCTTTTGTAAAATCCATAATGTCTAATTTTACTGCTAAAATCGGAAAAATTCCGATTTAATGCAATTTTTTAAACATTTATTTATGTTTCATATTGAATAGATAATCGGAAATATTCCGATTATCTATTCAATATTTATCAAATCATGTTTTCTTGCCTTGCGTCAAATGCTGTAAATCCGGGTCATTCTTAATCCTGTTTAATTCTAAGTCTATGATATTTACAATATCCAGTTTGATCTGGCGGTAGTTATCATCGATATCCCGGGCCATACGGTTTTGTCCATCCTTATCTACAAAAGAACGGATGTTAGGTATCTTCTGATAGCTTTTTTCCTCATTTGCTATTTTCGAGGCGTCTACGACAATTTCAGCATGGAATATCTTCTGTGCTATGCGCTCATTAAAATTATCCGATACAGCACCCACAAACATCCCCTGTGTGAGTGTAGCTATTTTACTTGCCGGTATCAGGCTGTCGAGTTGGGTGGATATGGAGGTTGATTTATCGTTACGGTTGATGGTCATGCTTTGGCGTTTTTGCAGCACTTTTCCAAAACGTTCTGAGAGGCTCTTTGCGGTTTCCCCGACGACCTGACCGCTAAAGATATTGCCCACCGTATTTTGGATCACCTTACTTTCCTTGTCGCCGTAATCGCGGGTCAATTGCGAGTAATCCTGAAAACCAAGGCAGACGGCTACCTTGTTACTACGGGCAGTCGCAATAAGGTTGTCCAACCCACGAAAGTAGATGGTGGGCAGCTCGTCAATGATGACTGAACTTTTTAATTGCCCTTTCTTGTTGATCAGTTTCACGATGCGGGAATTATATAAACCCAGCGCAGCGGAATAAATGTTCTGGCGGTCGGGGTTGTTGCCGACGCAAAGTATTTTCGGTTCATTAGGATTGTTGATGTCTAAGGTGAAATCATCTCCGGTCATTACCCAATACAGCTGCGGGGATATCATCCGTGATAATGGGATTTTAGCCGAAGCAATTTGTCCCTGGAGCTGGTCCTGCGCACCGCCCTGCCAGGCATCCATAAACGGCGACAGGTAATTTTCCAGTTCCTGGTAGGAAGTCAGTATCGTAAACACATCCGCATACTTCTTATTCAGCAGCTCTATGGCGTGCGGGAAAGTGCAATATCGTCCGTTGTCATAGATTTTTAAGAACCATATAATCGCGGCCAAAAGGATTATGGGCGATTCCACAAAGAAGTCGCCCTGTTTCTGTATCCAGCTGCGGTTCAGGTTCAGCATGATGGTATAGGCCGACTCATAGGCATCAGAGATATCGGTCATAAAATCCGGGTTGATGGGGTTGCAGCGGTGGCTGCGGCGCGGGTCGTCGAAGTTGATGACATAGAATTTGGGTTTGACCTTATAATTATCCGCATATTTTAATAAGTGGTTGTAGGCTATGGTTGAAAGGTCATCAAACTTAAAGTCGTAGATATACATGGAAAACCCTTTTTCGATATGCTGGCGGATGTAATTGTTGACTACGGCAAAGGACTTACCCGAGCCGGGTGTACCCAATACAATGGTTGCCCTGAACGGATTGACGATGTTGATCCAACCGTTGTGCCACTTTTTGTTGTAGTAGAATTTGGTAGGCAGGTTCACGGAATATTCGTTTTCCATGAGCTGGGTTTCCTGCTGGAAACTTTCATTTTCGGTATTGAACACATCGTCCATCAGGTTATTCCGTAATAACCTTGACAACCAAACACCTCCGACCATCAGGCAAATGTAACCGGTCGCGACAATTGCGATGTATGCCGTTACCGCCCACCCGCTACCTAAAGAAAGTATCCACCCGCTACAGAAAAAGAACAAAAAGCCCACAGTTAACATAGCTTTGATTTTAGCCCAGGTTACCTTTTCATTTTTGACCCCTTTGGTGCCGAGGCAGCTTAACGCTAAAAGTACCACTGTAAAAATCTTTGTATACAGCCCATGTGAGAACAATCCTGCGGTACGCTGAAAATTGGACAGTATCTTATTGATCAGGTTTAGTGTCCAGCCTTTATCCAAAAACCAGCCATAGCAAAACCAGTAAAAGTGCATCAGCAAAATAAGAATGCTGACCGCCCTCATAAAAGCCATTATTTTGGCAAGCCCCCTGATGTCGTCTTCTCCCTGCATAGTATAGATTTTGAATGTTATGCCCTGAACTTAGCCGTTTTAACAGCGCTTAGGGATGCTATGGTACTCCTTGTCGCCGGGAGGCACTATTTGGACGTAAAGGATTAGCTATTTAGCATAACTATTTCCCCGTTTAGGCTACAGGAATCCCCGATTTGGCTACATCAGACACAGCGGTAAGGCAGAATTTTGCACTATATCATTAAAAGATAAAATCATGCAGACAAACAAAACAAAAGTGGCTCTTGTTACAGGCGCTAATACCGGTGTAGGATTTCAGGTTGCCAAGGCCCTAGCCGAAAATAATTACATTGTCTACGTAGGCTCAAGGGATTTACAAAAAGGAGAAGCCGCCGCCAAAGAAATTGGCACAAACGCCAGGGTTATTCAATTGGATATTACCAATACCGATGCTGTTAACGCTGCGGTAGCGAAGGTTCAGGAAGAGTTTGGATACCTCTCATTGTTAGTGAACAATGCCGCCATTTCCCATGCCGGAAAAGCAGGACGCACTATGGAAGAGATTTTAGGGGCTCAAAAGCCAAGTATTGCATCAATCGCAGAATTGCAAACGGTCTGGAATACCAATGTATTCAGTACGCTTGCCATAACGCAGGCGTTCCTACCTTTGTTAAAGGAAACAACGGCATCGCGTATTGTTACCGTTTCGAGTGCGTTGGGTTCTCTTACTGCCAACGCAAACCCTCATAATCCTTACCGCTCGGCATTTGATGCCGTATACGGAGCATCAAAAACGGCGCTTAACGGGATTTTTCTATCGTTAGCGATAGAGCTCGAAAATATGGGAATCAAAGTGCATCTGGTGAGTCCCGGATTTACAGCAACGGCGCTTAATAATTTTCAGGGGACCGATACGGTAGAATACGGTTCTTTAGAACCAATCCGCGTCGCGTTAGCCGAAGATCTGCCGAATGGGAGCTTTACCGGGCCCGCTGATTTTTCAGGTGAAAACAACGTCCTTCCGTGGTAATACTTTAAGTAAAGACTAAAACCCGCGATAGCCTTTCTATCGCGGGTTTTATCTAAATTTGATATATGAAAAAGAAAAATCTGGTACGGTAAAACTATTTCTGAAAGCCATGAGGCTTTTGGATTACCCAAGCCCCAACATCCACTGATAAGCCTGGTTCATTTCCATGAGGGTAATCCTTTTAATACGGATATGGCACCTATTTATGATATTGTAGATTTCTATAAAATAACCTTTATTACACAAAACAGCGGAAGGTTGAAATACGGGCAGGCCTATTATGATTATGATGATGGCAGTATGCTGTTTATTGCTCCCAACCAGTTAATAGGTAGTACAGATTATAACAGTAAGACGTATGCTTATTTACTGCTTATTCATCCTGATTTTCTATTGGGTTATCCTTTGGCAAAGAAAATAAAGCAATACGGTTATTTCTCGTATTCAATGAATGAGGCCCTGCACTTATCCAACCAAGAAAGGGAGATTATTTTATCGGTGTTTGAAATCATGGAAAGGGAAATCAATGCCCGTGTTGATGAGTTCAGCCAGGAAGTAATTGTTTCACAGGTCGACTTACTGCTGAATTATGTCAACCGTTTTTACAAGCGCCAGTTTATTACGCGTAGAACGGTAAACGATGATATACTGCAGAAAACCGAAGCACTCTTAGATGCCTATTTTGAGAATGGGCAAACCTTGCAACAGGGATTGCCTACAGTACAGTACCTTTCTGAACAACTCCGCTTATCTACAGGCTATTTAAGTGATTTACTGCGTTCGGTTATAGGCTTAAATGCGCAACAGTACATTCATTTAAAACTGATAGAAAAAGCGAAGGAAAAGCTATCCGCGACCAACTTATCCATTAGTGAAATCGCTTACGAATTAGGTTTTGAACATTCGCAGTCGTTCAGCAAACTGTTTAAAACAAAAACAAAGCTTTCCCCGTTGGAGTTCAGGCAATCTTTTAACTGAATACCTTAACATAATCAATTTGCATTCTGATATAATCAGGAATGTCCCCGACGGTATTTTCTCTTTTTCTTCATCCTGTTCTCAAAATCGCGTTCTTCATAATCTTCACCCTGGCTTTCCGGTAATAAACTTCCCAAAGCCTCAAGTGCACCGTCATTCTGGGTAGGAGTCAAAAATCCAAACAGGTTTTTTTCATCATTATTGACCGATGAAGGCGACAGCTTATTGGACTGTGGGATATCCGAATCGATTTTGATACCGTTATTCAACCAGTCGTTAAAGACGTTCGCGGAAAGGTTTTTACCCAGTTGTGAGCCATTCCACACGCTCCGGGTTTCATGGTCGATGAATGTAATCCCGTAGACCCTGCTTTCGTTATTGCGGCGTACCACAACATTGACACCTTGTTCAAGCAATTGCCTTTTAAAATCATTCTCACCTTTTGCCATATGCTGGGCTACTTCAATAGTATTTTTAAGTATGGTCCTGGATGGATGTTTAGCCATTACAGTTTTAGATTTTTCAAAGTGTATTTCCAGAGACTCCAGCCCGGCATGTTTCCCGAATAAGGAAGACTTAAAAGGCTTACTTTTTTTCTCACCTTTAGCATCAAGCGCAAAGTATACCAGCCCCTTTTTAGCAACCCCATTGGCTTCACCGCTTATGGATTCGGCAGTAATGTTGAACAGGGATAGCAGCGCATTATAAGTGCCCAGATTGGTAAAACTATAGTATTTAGGAAGATATCGTATGACTGCTGCCATCTGGCTTTTAACATCACCTTTTGAATACTCAACTGGTTTGAAAATGGGTTTTTCATTCCGTTGCGTTTTTTCCTTGGCAGGTGTTAGATCAAACTCCTTCTCCAGCTTACGACAGGCGGTCATGGAACGGTGGTGGTCGTAACTGTCGGGAATTTTGCTGCCGTCTAATTGTACGCAGGTAGTTACAATATGAATGTGGGTACGTTCTATATCGGTATGTTTGTACACGATATAGGGCTGGTTGGTATAGCCCATTTCCTTCATGTACTGCTCGGCCATTTGCATGAAGCGTTCATCACTCACTTTGTCGGATGGGTCAGGATTAAGGGATATGTGCCGCACGGGTTTTTCGGTCTTATTATTGGCCAACAGGTACGGTTCAAAAGCGCGGCAGACTTGTGCCACCGTGAAATTACCATCAACGGGATCGGGTATTTTATGGGCAAGTAGTACTTTGCCGTTTTCCTTATCCACTTTGAATTGGTTATAAGAAACAGCACCAAAAATATTCATCCCTTTTCCAATTTTGGCAATCATTTTTTTGTGTCATTAAGCAGGTATTTTGATTCAAATTCCTGCGTCAGTTCAATGATGTTTTTACATAAAGCAGCCATTTCAATAGTCTGTTTTTCCAATCTGTAGAGGTAAGCAGCCGCCTTTTTTTCTGAAAAATTCCGGTACAATATCTTCACCACCTGGTTATAATTCACGCCAACTGAACGGAAAAGACCGAATAATTTGGTCAACTGTGTATGGTATTCCATCGCCTGCAGGTCAATTTTAACCGTTTTAATTTCCCTTTCCAGCAGTAGCGAAATGATAAATTTCGCCTTGTTGTGCATACCCGAGCTTTCAAAAAGCGACAGCAGTTTGGCATTTTCTTCGTCATTCAGGCGAAACACATGGCGGTGTGTGCTGGGGTTCAGCTTGGGCTTGCGCCCCCCTTTGTTTCTCTTTAAGCTATCCTTTTCATTCATCATACATCCATTTTAAAATTAAAAACAACCAACTTCTATGTTGTAATAAAAATTTTTCTACTATTATTTTAATCTAACTTCAAAAATAATTTCCTTTGTATTAAGGAGTTGAAGAGGAAACAGGCTCTGCTGAGGAGCAACCTGCGAGCAATAGGCTCCCTGCGTTACACTGTAACATTTTTTAAGGGGATGATTTATCATCCTCTTTTTTTATAAGTTACAGGTATCGCTCAATGGCTAAAAAAACCTTACTCCGTAATAATAACTATAAAAACAACCTTCTATCAGTAGACATTCGATGCTACAATTCGCTTTTTCAATTTTTATAGGTAAGAGGGCCGTAAACTTCGGATAGCAATACTTTTTTTTGCAGTCGATTGTTAAGCGGTCACCTCAGGTTATTGTTGTTCTTATAGTTTCAATTTTTCACTCCACAGACGTATTCTCGTTCATTTTTTAAAACATAGTAAACTCTATTTAATAATTTTCTGGCAATGCGTATGATGGCTTTGTTTGCCTGCATGCGTCTACAATATTCATTATAACAGGTCGATAACGCAGGATCGAATCGAATCGTCATCCAAGCACATTCTACCAGTATTCTTTTTAGAGTCTTTTGTCCCCTAAATGTTATTTCTCCTGCCCGGTCTTTTTCACCACTAGAATAGGTGTTTGGAACCAAGCCAATATATGAGGCTAAAGTGTCTGTATTTTTAAATCTTGTAATGTCTTCAAACTGTGTTAATAAAGTTATAGCGCTTATTCTTCCAATACCTGGAATACCTATTAACAAGCCAATCTTTTTTTGATACCGGTCTTCATCACATAGATTTTTGATTCGTTTGTTAACTTCCAGTAATAATTTTCGTTGACCTTCAACTTCAATAAGTAAAAAATTAAGCGCATCTTTACCATATGGAGAAAGTAACTGCACATCTTCTTTAAGCCATTTTAAAAAACGCTTAGTCCAATGGCTGTAGGGGTTACTAAACTGTTCCGGCAAACCTATTCCATAAAAGTGTAAAAACGATTTTACCCTGCATTTCAATTTTACGAGGTCTTTAACCAGCATATCTCTAGTCCTAACCAAAGATCGATCTTCTAATGTTTCACTTTTTAAAACATATATGGGAGTTAATTGACGAGCCCTTAGTGCTCTTGCTAGTTTACGGCTATCAACAGGATCATTCTTTTGAAATTGCTCTTTCTGTGTAGTAGGCACGTCAGCTGCATTAATAACTATATTATTAACACCCAATCTATGAAGTTCGTAATGAGGGCTAAAACCACAAAAGCCTGCTTCAAATACAGATAAATATTCACAGTCCGGGAAATTATTCTTTAAATAGTCCGCTAAAATGATAGCACTAGGAGGCTGCGTAAAAGTTTTATGGACGATATTTTCTGTCAATATAGTAACAGTCCAGCTTTTAAGATGTACGTCTATCCCAACATAAATCTTTTGTTTCTCAGTATTAATTTCAGTTATTTGTTGTGGCATAAGTCATTATTATTTAATTGATTATTAAGCTATTCAAATTTAATAAACGAATGGCTTATGCCATTCTACTTATCCATCCTCATTACAAACATAGCGACTTTGGAGGGTGTTTCCAGCCCCCTGCAAGGGCAAGTCGTTTTGAGGCACCGATTAGGTTTCGGGTGCCTCAAAAGATAACTTGCTCCTTTCCCGCGAAAGGAAAATCCGCCTCATCCGGCGGATTAAAGTGAACCAGGGTAAAACGGCCTAATGCCGTTTACTTAACATCTCCACAGGTCAGTCCAATACTGACAAAGTAAAGCAACCTGATTGGCTAAGGCGGTATGGACAGCCATGCCAAAGCCTGACAACAAGTGCCAAACAATCCTTGTGATGAAAATCATTAATAATCATGGACTTACTTTGGGCCTGTGAGTGTGTGTACGTACATACGTATCTACGTAAATACACACCTGCACACATAGCTACCTGTGCCGGTAGATGCATACATGTGTATTGATGTACATATAGCGGTATTCCTATATCTATATAGTTACCTAGATACACACATGTATATGCAAGCATGTACTTATGTATGTGTATACCCGCGTACCTGTTTAGGTATATATGTACCTACGTACCTCACTATGTACCTAAGTAAATAACTATATACCTATATAAATATGGAACGATTTGGCAAAACACTATTTGTTGCTTTTGCTTCCCAAAAGGGAGGTGTCGGCAAAACAACCTTTACCAGCCTTGTTGCAAGTGTACTTCATTACAGGTTGGGCTTTAACGTGGCGGTAATAGACTGTGACTACCCACAATACAGCCTTGTACAGATGCGCGATCGGGATATGAAAATGGTCATGGAAAATGATGGGATGAAAAAGCTGGCGCACCGGCAGTTTCAGTCACTGGGTAAAAAAGCCTATGCTGTTGTACAACAGCAGCCGGATACCGCATTGGAGGCTGCTGAGCGATTGATAAGGGAAACGCAACGCAACCTTGATATCGTGTTCTTTGACTTACCCGGTACGGTAAATGCTCCCGGTATCATCAAGGCATTGGCAGGCATGGACTATATTTTTACGCCACTGGTGGCCGACCGTGTGGTCATGGAAAGTACCCTGGTTTTTACCCAATTGGTCACCGATGTGTTGATGAAACAAAAACAAGTAGCCATCAGGCAAATTTATTTGTTCTGGAATCAGGTAGACGGACGCGAACGCAATTTGCTTTATGCGTATTATAGTTCCGTTATCCAAACCCTTACATTAAAACTCATGGATACTTCGGTGGCCGCCAGTGTGCGTTTTAGAAAAGAAAATGATGCCGAGAGCCGGGGTATTTTTCGCTCGACCTTATTACCGGCAGATGAAAAGCTTCTTCAGGGCTGTAACCTTGAGGAGTTTGTCAGCGAGTTTTTAAAAATACTAAATGAGGATAACGATGGAAAAGGATAACAAAGGCAAAGACCCTGAAATTGATGAGCAATACCTGATCTCTATGATGGCTGGTGGAGTGCGGAAGGAAGGGCTTGCCCATGATTCGAAGCAACCGACGGATACCGGACAGAAACAGGAGCCAAAATCAAAACCAAAAGCTAAAACGAAGGGCACTTCCAATTATGAAGAGCAGTTTTTAAGAAATAAAGGAGGCAGTGCCCGCAGTGGTAAGGTCGTATACATACGCTCTGAATTTCACGAAAGGTTATCGCGTATCGTTCAGGTCATTGGTAAGGACAAGGTGAGCATCTATGAGTATATGGATAATCTACTGGAACACCATTTCAATGAATTTGGTAATGACATCACCCAAAGTTTTAATGATAAATATAAACCAATATTATAGTTATGGAAAAGATAATAATAGTCTCGCTTCTGGCGGTAATAGCCATCTTACTTCACTTACGGACAAAGGCCAAAAATAGCAATCAACCGAACAAAACGCAGAACGATCCCTTACCGGGGGTACCCGATATTGTAGGCAGGCCAAAGATAGGCGGGCGCCCGGCGGAGCCAACACAGGCCACGGAAACCCCAAACAGCGATAATGCAACTTCAACCCCTAATTTTAATAATGAAAATAAGCGGGCAGTGAAACCCGCGATTCCGCAGGAAGAGCCGGATGAAGAAGGTATACGCGATTGGGATGATGAAGAAGAGGAAATGAAAGGGTATGCAGCAAATACAGCACATCGTATTGAGGACGATTTAGCTACCGGGGTTACCTATGATGAGCTTGCTGCCGTAGGGCAGTTGCTTCAGCGCAAGTCGCTTAAGGCTTCTGAAAAAAAGAGCACGGTGAGTATAGCTTCAAAAATTGACGGGACCGAACTCATGCACATGCTGGAAACCGCCGTAGGAGATGCCTCGAAAAAGATAGCAAAACTGCTTGACCGGGCTGACGACTATGAACCGGATTCAGGTTCTTCCTCCCTGCGGAATGATGATGAAGGTAATTTTAATATAGGGGATTATGTTTAATCCCTTTTTTTGTGCTTAAAATTCAAAGTTTAAAATTCAAACCGTTGTTTAATGACAAATTTTTCACGTTCAATTTACTCCATTACTCCGCATATCGTAAATAACACAAGAGTGACACTTTTTTATAGCGAGAAATTCAATTGGTCAGACAGTGTCTGCCCTTTTAATCGGTCCATATGTAAATGAGGATTCGTTTCTCGCTGAAATCACGACCAATACAGCCAATAATGTCCACGGAAGGCCTTTATTGAACCTTTACGGTTTTACTACAGACATTTGCCCTAACCCTGCACTCGGCAGGCAATTAATAACCATTAATTCGGTAAATGTTATGAGGAATCAAAACAGAAAATTACTGTTCACGGCAGCATTGCTGCTGGCAGTATCGGGAGTGTTCGCCCAGGGAGACGGCTCGGCGGGTATCACGGAAGCCACCCAGATGGTCACATCGTATTTCGCTCCGGCAGTACAGCTTATCTATGCCATTGGGGCTGTGGTCGGACTGATTGGAGGTGTTAAGGTATACAATAAGTTCAGCAGCGGTGACCCGGATACGAGCAAGACGGCAGCCAGCTGGTTTGGGGCTTGTATCTTTTTGATTGTAGCTGCTACCATCCTGCAATCTTTCTTCCTGTAAAACCACATGTTATGAACAGTTATAACATCAACAAAGGCATTGGCAGGACGGTGGAGTTTAAAGGGCTGAAAGCCCAGTACCTGTTCATTTTCGCAGGTGGGCTTTTAGCGGTATTGATTGTGGTGATGGTACTCTACATTGCCGGAGTAAACTCATACGGTTGTATTGGCATTGGAGGCGGCGGAGCGGGGCTTATCATTTGGCAGACGTTCGCGCTGAACAAAAAGCATGGCGAGCATGGGTTGATGAAGATAAGCGCGAAAAAACGCCACCCGAGATATATTATGTGCCGCAGGCAAATCCGCAGGTACATCCGGTCGAACCCTAAAAAGGAAGAGGTATGAGAAGCGCAGCAAAAGCCACCACACTGGAGCGCAAGTTCCCGCTGCTGGCAGTCGAAGAAAACTGTATCCTGAGCAAGGATGCAGATATTACCGCCTGCTTTGCGGTACACCTGCCGGAACTCTTTACGGTAGCCTCAGCCGAGTACGAAGCCATCCATGCCGCCTGGCATAAGGCCGTCAAAACCCTGCCGGACTACACGGTCGTACACAAACAGGACTGGTACATCAAGGAAAACTACACCCCCGAGCTGAATGAAGAAGGCCTGAGTTTTCTGGGCAGGTCGTACAAACAGCATTTTAACGAACGCCCGTTCCTGAACCATTACTGTTACCTGTTCCTAACCAAAATGACCAAGGAGCGGATGCGCATGCAAAGCAACTTTTCGTCGCTTTGCCGTGGCAGGCTGGTACCCAAGGAAGCCAGGGACAAGGAAGCCGTACACCAGTTTATGGAAGCCGTGGCGCAGTTTGAGCGCATTGTGAACGATTCGGGATTGGTGCAGCTGGAACGGCTGACAGAGGAAGCCATTATCGGCACCGATGAAATGCCGGGGCTGCTGGAACAGTATCTTACTTTGTCACGTAGCGGTAAAGAGCCCATGCAGGACATTGCCCTAGGCGGTGAAGAGGTGCGTATCGGAAACAAGCGGTTGTGTTTGCACACGCTCTCCGATACGGACGATTTGCCGGGTACGGTATCTGCCGATACGCGATATGAGAAACTGTCGACCGACCGCAGTGATTGCAGGTTGTCGTTTGCAGCACCTGTTGGGTTGCTACTATCCTGCAACCACATCTACAACCAGTATTTGTTCCTGGACAACAGTGAGGACAACCTGCAAAAGTTTGAGAAGTCTGCAAGGAATATGCATTCGCTGGCGAAATACAGCCGCAGCAACCAGATCAACAAGGAGTGGATTGAACGTTACCTGAACGAAGCCCACTCGTATGGGTTGTCTTCCATCAGGGCACATTTCAATGTGATCGCCTGGTCGGACGACCCGCAGGAACTGAAACAGGTAAAGAACGACACGGGCAGTGCCTTGGCGCTAATGGAATGCAAGCCAAGGCACAATACGTCTGATGTCGCTACCCTGTATTGGGCGGGCATGCCCGGGAACGCCGGGGATTTCCCGAGTGAAGAGAGTTTCTACACCTTCATTGAACCGGCGCTTTGCTTTTTCAGTGAGGAAACGAACTACCGGGATTCGCCATCGCCCTTCGGCCTGAAGATGGCGGACCGGCTGACGGGCAACCCGATACACCTGGATATTTCCGACCTGCCGATGAAGCGCGGGGTTATTACCAACCGCAACAAGTTCATACTTGGGCCTTCAGGAAGCGGTAAGTCGTTTTTTACCAACCATATGGTACGCCAGTATTACGAACAGGGCGCCCACGTACTTTTAGTAGATACCGGTAACAGCTACCAGGGTTTATGCGAACTGATCCATGGCAAGACCAAAGGAAATGATGGGGTGTATTTTACCTATACGGAAGATAACCCGATTGCTTTCAACCCGTTCTACACGGATGATGGCATTTACGACATCGAAAAGCGCGAGAGTATCAAAACCTTGATACTGACACTTTGGAAACGTGATGACGAGCCGCCCACCCGGGCGGAGGAAGTAGCATTGTCCAATGCGGTAAGCGGCTACATTGAACAGGTTAGGGGAGGGGTAGTGCCCTCTTTCAACGGTTTCTATGAATACGTGCAGGGTGACTATAAGAAGGTACTTGAGGAAAAGAAAGTCCGGGAAAAGGACTTTGACCTGGCCAATTTCCTGAACGTATTGGAACCCTACTATAAAGGTGGTGAATACGACTATTTGCTCAATTCGGACAAACAGCTGGACCTGCTTTCCAAACGCTTTATTGTTTTTGAGATTGATGCCATCAAAGACCACAAAATCCTGTTCCCGATCGTCACCATTATCATCATGGAGGTGTTCATCAACAAGATGCGCAGGCTGAAAGGCGTGCGTAAACTTATTCTCATTGAAGAAGCCTGGAAAGCCATTGCCAAGGAAGGCATGGCGGAATATATCAAGTACCTGTTCAAGACGGTACGTAAGTTCTTTGGGGAAGCCATTGTGATTACCCAAGAAGTAGACGACATCATCCAGTCGCCCATTGTCAAGGAAAGTATCATCAACAATTCCGATTGTAAGATACTGCTCGACCAGCGGAAATACATGAACAAGTTCGATGATATTCAGAGTATGCTGGGGCTGACCGATAAGGAGAAGGCACAGGTACTTTCGATTAACATGAACAACGACCCATCGCGGCTGTACAAGGAAGTCTGGATTGGCCTGGGCGGTACCCATTCGGCGGTGTATGCTACTGAGGTGAGCCTTGAGGAATATTTAGCCTATACCACGGAAGAAAGCGAAAAGATGGAAGTCATGGAATTGGCCAAAGCATTGGGCGGTAATGTGGAACTCGCCATCCGGCGTATCGCGGCACAGCGCCGTGAAAATCAACTGTAATAACCATAAAATCCAAAACGATGAAAAGAATGATGTATGCGGTGTGGGCAGCCCTGTTATTGGCTGTCGCACCAATGAGGGCGCAATGGGTGGTAAGTGACCCTACCAACCTGGCGCAGGGAATTATCAATACGGTGAACCAGATTGCCGAGACCTCGGCTACGGCTACCAACACATTGGATAGCTTTAACAAGATCAAGGACGTGTACAACCAGGGCAAGGAATACTATGATGCCCTGAAATCCGTCAACAACCTGATACAGGATGCCCGCAGGGTACAACAAACCGTGCTTTTGGTGGGGGACATTTCTGATATGTATGTAACGAGTTTCGGGCTGATGATGAACGACCCGAATTTTACGCCGGAAGAACTGAATGCTATTGCCTTTGGCTACAGCAAGCTTTTGAACGAAACGGCAGGGCTGCTGGATGACCTGAGCCAGATTGTGAGCGTGACTTCCATGTCGCTCAGTGACAAGGAACGTATGGACGTGATTGAGCGTGTGTATAAAGACGTGCTGCATTATTACAACCTGGTACGCTACTATACCAAGAAGAACATTTCCGTGAGTATTGTCAGGGCCAAGAAGCATAACGATACCCAACGTGTTTTGGAATTGTACGGCAGTGCCAACCAAAAATACTGGTAGATGATCGCGCTTGATATTGAGTTTGAGAACCTGCATGAGGTGCTGCGCTCGCTGTATGATGAGATGATGCCGCTCTCGGCAGAGATGGCGGCTGTGGCCAAAGGGCTTGCCGGGCTTGGGGCGTTGTTTTATGTGGCCCTTAATGTCTGGCGGGCACTCAGCCGCGCCGAACCGATAGACCTGTTCCCACTACTCAGGCCTTTTGCTTTAGGGCTTTGCATTATGTTTTTCCCGACGATGGTACTCGGTACGGTAAACGCCGTGCTTAGCCCGATAGTCACGGGAACCCACGGCATACTGGAAGGCCAGGTTTTAGACCTGAATGCCTTGCAGGCACAGAAAGACCAGTTGGAGCATGAAGCTATGCTGCGCAACCCGGAGACCGCTTACCTGGTATCGGATGAAGAGTTTGACCGGCAGCTGGACGAATTGGGCTGGTCGCCCTCCGACCTGGCTACGATGTCGGGTATGTACCTGGAACGCGGTATGTACCAGTTGGAGCAGGAGATAAAGAATGCCTTCCGGGAATTGTTGGAAATCCTGTTTAATGCTGCAGCATTGGTTATCGATACCCTGCGGACTTTTTTCCTGATTGTCCTGTCGATATTGGGGCCGATTGCTTTTGCCATATCGGTATGGGACGGATTCCAGTCTACGCTGACGCAATGGTTCACGCGGTACATCAGCGTGTATTTATGGCTGCCGGTCTCCGATTTGTTCAGTTCGATGCTGGCCAAGATACAATCATTGATACTGGAGCGTGATATCGAGATGCTTTCCGACCCAAACTATATCCCGGATACTTCCAATGCGGTGTACATCATTTTTATGATCATTGGCATCATCGGGTATTTCACAATACCTACGGTAACGGGCTGGATCATACAGGCCGGAGGCGCGGGCAATTATACACGTAATGTGAACCAGGCCACACAGAAAGCAGGAAACGTGGTAGGCGCCGGAACCGGGGCGGTAACCGGAAACATCGGTGGCAGGCTGATGCACAAACAATAACTATAAAATCCTGATTATGGAATTTAAAACATTAAGGAATATTGAGAACAGCTTCAGGCAGATCAGGTTATACGCGATCGTATTTACGGTATTGTGTCTTGGGATTTCCGGCTACGCCGTCTTTGAATCCTACCGTTTTGCCAGGGAACAACGCGAGAAGGTGTACGTACTGGACCAAGGCAAGTCGCTAATGCTCGCCTTGTCTCAGGATGCCGCGGTCAACCGGCCGGTAGAGGCGCGCGAACACGTAAGGCGTTTCCACGAACTCTTTTTCACTCTCGCACCGGACAAGGCGGCTATTGAGAACAATATGAAACGGGCCTTTAGCCTTGCGGATAAAAGCGCCTTTGACTACTACAAAGACCTTTCTGAAAAAGGATACTACAACCGCATCATATCGGGCAATGTACAGCAGCGTGTTGAGGTGGACAGCGTACAATGCGACTTTGAAAAGTATCCCTACAGCGTACGCACTTATGCACGGGAATACATTATCCGTGCCAGCAACGTCACACGCAGGAACCTTGTTACCTCCTGTCTTTTGGTCAATTCGGTACGTTCGGATGTCAACCCGCAGGGGTTCAATATTGAGCAATTCCGCGTACTGGAAAACAAGGATGTTGAAATCGTAGAACGCTAATACAGATAGCATGCAAACTCTTGTAGAACGTATTAACGCACGTAAAGCAATATGGGAGCGCCAATGGAAACAGCTCGCGGAAAAGCAACGGCGAAAACTGGTACTGTATGCTTTTGGCGGCTACTGTGTATTGACCCTGATTGTGGTCATCCAGGTGATTATGGCTTTTGGATGCACGCCGGATGCACTAAAGGTAGACCATATTGAGAACCCCATTAAAGTGCGACAAGACCCTAATATGAATAGTAAACCTAAAACAGCAGCGCAACATGGAAAATGATAAAAAGAAAAAGGGCATACAGGTGACGGAGGGTACCTTGCCTAAAAATGCAGACAACTCCCAATTTGATAAAGAGCATTTGAAAAAGCCGATACTATTTGGCGTAATGGGGTTAATTTTTGCCGCCTGCCTGTATTTTATCTTCGGCAGGGATATCGGCAGTAACACAATGGACGAAATAAAAATAGGGATTAACGAGGTCGTACCCCAGGCCTCGGAAGACGGGCTGCCTACAGACAAAGGCAAAGCCTACGAGCAAGAAATACAGTGGCAGCGCGAGCAGCAAAAGAAGGAAGCCATGATGAGCCTTTCGGATTATTGGCAGTCCGCCAGCGCTGGAGACAGTATTACAACAAATACGACAGGATCTAATGTAACCGAAGAAGGACAGGAGAAACAAAAAGGCAGCCCGGCACTGAACAGCTACCGTAACATGCAGCGTTCCCTGAATACCTTCTATCAGCCACAGGCAGGACAGGAGGCACTGCGTAAGGAAAATGAAGCCCTGAAAGAAAAGCTGGAAGCCAAGGAACCGCAGCAGCGCAGCAATGAAGACCGCCTCGCACTAATGGAGCAGTCCTTTAAAATGGCGGCAAAATACTTTCCGGGCGGTGCTGCCCCAGTAGATCAAGCAAAAGTAACTACGGCAACAAAAAAGCAAGACGATGAAAACTTTGTGGCGGTACAGCCGGGAAGAAAGTCGGTCGTTTCCCAATTGCAGCGGCAGGTTCCGGATTCTATAACACAGGCGCGTCTTACTAATACGGAGTTTAACGGATTCCAGACCCCCACAACCCCTGACGAAACCGGAATACCGGCTAGCAGCATCAAAGCCTGTGTCCACCAAACCGGTAAAATAACTGCCGATAGCAATGTGCAATTGCGTTTGGTACAGGATGCCCGTATCGGGGAAACAACGCTGCCGAGTGGCTTTATCTTAATTGCAGTGGCTAAATTTCAGCAGAGCAGGCTGCAATTGCAGGTCGTATCTATAGAGGTAGACGGCAGTATACTCCCGGTAAACCTTACGGTGTACGACCTGGACGGACAGCAGGGGCTTAATGTGCCTTATGCTCCCGAAGTGTCGGCAGTGAACGGCACTTTGGCGAATATGGGAAACACGGCGGGCAGCAGCTTTACCATCAACCGCTCGGCTGGCCAACAATTGGTGGCGGATGCGAGCCGTGGGGTAATACAAGGCGTTTCGGGCTACTTTTCAAAAAAGGTCCGGGCGCAAAAAGTAACCCTTAAGGCAGGGCACCAGGTGTATTTGGTATCGAAAAAGAAATAAGATTAAAATGTAAGATTATGAAACAGTTTATAAAATACCTATTAGCAATAATTGGAGCTATTAATCCCCTGATAACATTTGCTCAGGCGAAGCAGGCAGAGGCATTAGCCCTTGGGGCTATTCCGCCCTATAGTATTGAGGTCACCTACGATAAAACCTCCCATATTATATTTCCGGCGGGTATCCGTTATGTGGATTTGGGGAGTAATTATATCATAGCGGATAAGGCAGCCGATGCAGAGAATGTCATTCGGGTAAAAGCAGCAGTACAGGGATTTGCAGACCAAACCAATTTTTCAGTCATTACGGAGGATGGAAGCTTTTACGGTTTTGACGTATGCTATAGTAGCACTCCTGCAGAAATGAGCTATAACCTGAGTAAAGGCGAACGCCAGGTTCAGCGAAACAATGCTGCGGATGTACAGTTCGAAGATTTGGGAAGTACACCGGCCTCGTTAACAGGATTATTGATGGAAACGCTGTATAAGAACAATAAAAAAGCCCTCAAAAATATCAGGTCAGACAGCTATGGCATTACGTTTCGGCTTACAGGAATTTATGTACATAACGGTAAGTACTACTTCCATACAGAAATTGAAAATGAAACATTTGTCCCTTTTGCTGTCGACTTTATTACGTTTAAGATAGCCGACCGTAAGATAGCGAAAAGGACAGTGATGCAAGAGAAAATATTGGAGCCGCTACGTACCTACAGGCCTGTAATCCCCGTCGAAGGACAGGCAACCGAACGTAATATTTACCTGTTGGATGTCTTTACATTATCGGAAGGACAGATACTGCTCATTGAAGCATTCGAGAAAAATGGAGGCAGGTCGCAGGTGTTGAAAGTCAAAAATTCGGACCTCGTCAAGGCACAGCCGCTGGAGAAACTCAGGCTCAAATTATAAACAGATGAAAAAGGATTGTATTTCTATGCAATCCTTTTTTATCTTTGTGGGAACATATCGAAAAAATCTTAAAGTGTTTTTGCTTTAAGTCTCGTCACTGAAAACTGGTAATTTTTAAAGACTTCGAGGCTAAGTAGAGACGCTCATGCTACGGCGTGGGCGCTCGCTTATGCGAAGTCTAGGTATACCAGTGCCTCAGTGTCCGTAAGTGTAGTGGTCTGCGCCTATTTTTTTGTGCAGTTGAAAAGGAATATCCCGCTCCATTTACAATCACTATTAAGTCATCGTCAGAATTATGTAATATGGTTGATTCAACTTCTAAACTCCAAATGAAACTTTCCGATAGTAAATTTCAGTTTAGTAAACGGATGTTGAATTTCTTTCAAATGGCTGAAATTCATACCGTAAAGGATTTAACCAGCATTCCACTTTCAAGGTTTACTTGCTTCAGAGGATTTAAAAGGGTCTGTCAGGAGGAACTTTATTGCTTTATATCATTTGAATCAATCAGGCACTTGTTCCCAGACGAAAAAGAATAAAGTTTTAAAGTCTGCACCTATCGAAATACCTATTAATAGGTATTGCTGCATTTAAAGTTTGGGCATATCTTCACGCGCCCTAACAAAATTTTAACAGTCCGTTTTTTTAATACTATCTTTGCGGCAACCAACAATTTAACGTATGAAACAAAGCTACATGCTTGTAGTACTTTTTGTACTCCTCTCAATTTTCTCATTATCTGCAAAACCAACCCATCCTCTTCTTGATCCTCCAACAGTAACTGTAAGTGACAACACTGTTTGTGAAGGAACCTCTATCACCTTAACGGCTACGGGAACAGGTACGATTACCTGGCATACTACCCCGGACGGCTCTGACCCTTCTTTAGGTACAGGCGCTACCTTGACGCTGACACCCACCAGTACTACAACATATTATGCAGAAGCTAGTGGGGAAGTAAGTTCCGGCGTGTTGGTAACCGTATATGAAAAACCAACTGTTACCATCGCCGACCCAACACAGAATGTATGTTCAGGAACATCAGTAGCATTTAATTCAACGGTTACGGGAGGTACAGCACCCTACACTTACAGTTGGACTTTTAGCGATGGTGGGGTTGCCACTTCGGCTGATACTTCACATTCTTTCACTTCTTTAGGATGTGGTACAGAAAATTTTACAGCTACCTTATTAGTAACAGATGCACATGGTTGTACAAGGACTGTTACAAAAACAGTTACCGTAAAACAGAAACCGGATGTAGATTTTTTTGACGCTAATGCTACAGGAGCAAACAACCAGTTTAATAATTGTGCCAATGCAGCATTTGATCCGGTCTTTCCCATTACAGTAGATTATTCTCCTAACAGTTCTTGCGTAAGCTCATATTCCATAAACTGGGGTGATGGCAGCGGCTCGGTCTCGAACGTAAGTTTTCCAATCAATCATACCTATTCCGTACTTGGGGCCTATACGTTAACCATTACAGCCTACGGGCAAAATGGTTGCAATACGGTTAAGACCTTTATTGTAAAAAACGTTTCTAATCCTTCCGGGGGTATTAGCAGTCCGGGCAACACACAAAACTTGTGTATTCCAACCCAACAACTTCAATTTTCGATTTCTAACTGGGCTACTAACTCTCCCGGTACCGTATATACCGTAGACTATGGTGATAACACTGCGGTATTAGAGCTTCATCAGGAGGACATGATTACCAGCAGTTATTACAATAGTACTACTCCCGCTGCTTCTCAAAATTATCCTATTCCGCATTCTTACACCAACAACAGCTGCCCCAATAATCAGTTTGTGGTGACACTAACGGTCACAAACGCCTGCGGATTTACCACAGGGACCATTGCGAATATCAGTACTATTTCAAGCCCGACAGCAAACTTCACCAACCCGCCTAACGCCTGTGTCAATTCTTCGGTAACATTTACAAACACTACTCAATTAGGCTACGATACAGGCTGTTCACAATCAACAAAATATGTTTGGAACTTCGGAGATGGCTCACCAAGTGAAACGGTAAACTGGACGGCCAGTACACCAAATAGAACGCATACGTATACTGCTGCGGGAACCTATACGATAACGTTAACCTCACAAAACAGCTGCGGTATTACTACTAAAACCAGTACAATTTGTATAGAACCAGCACTCACCGCTGCCTCATTTACTTTAGACAACACTGTGGGTTGTGGTAGTATTGCAGCACAGGTAACAAACACTACAAATATCACCGGTATGTGTAACGTGAGCTATAACTGGACTGTGACTTATAGTAATAGCACCAGTGGATGTGGCACTTCACCGGGCAGTACCTATAACTATTTTACAAACAGTACGACGGCCACCTCACCAAATCCGTCTTTCAATTTCCCCAACCAGGGAACCTATACGGTTAAATTAACAGCGACCAATTCATGCGGTAGTCAAATAGCCACACAAACCGTTACTGTAAAAGCACCTCCGATGGTAAGTATAAATACGATATCGAGTGTTTGCGGAGGCTCATCAGCATCGATTACTCCCACAGCGGTAATTTCAAACTGCGGAGGCACCATATCCAATTACGTTTGGAGTTTCCCGGGCGGCACCCCTTCAACGTATGTTGGCCAAACACCACCTGCGATAAGCTATACTACTTCCGGCAATCATACGGTAACCCTTGATGTCACCAATGAATGCGGTACCACCAGCGCTACAAAGACGTTTTCGGTATCGCCAGCCGTTATAGCCAATGCCGGAGCAGACCAAACATTATGTGCTACAGGAAGTATTGCGCTTTCAGGCAGTGGTTCCGGTGGTACCGGCAGCACTTACCAATACAGCTGGTCGCCTTCGACAGGACTATCCAATGCTACTATCGCCAATCCTACGGCCAACCCGACAGCTACCACAGCCTATACGCTTACCGTTACAAACGGAGGCTGTACCGGAACCGATCAGGTAACCGTATACCGAAACACCATAAGTCAGGGAACAATTGGCAGTAGCCAGACGGTTTGCGTTGGAGCTGACCCGGCTGCTTTTACTGAAACAGTGGCTGCTACCGGGGCAGGGACACTTACCTATCAATGGGAAAGCAGTACCACGGGTGCAGGAGGCGCCTATACCGATATTAGTGGTGCTACATCAGCCACGTATGACCCTCCGGTACTTACCCAGGATACATGGTACCGTCGGAAAGTAACCAGTACCCTTAATAGTGTGACCTGTACCGCGACAAGTAATGTTGTTTCGGTTACCATAAACGCTATAACTCCGGGAAGTGTCCTGGGCTCGCAAACCATATGTGCAGGCGGCGACCCAGCAGCCTTTACAACAGATACTGCCGCAAGTGGTACGGGCATGATAAGCTATCAGTGGCAAACTTCTGCGGATGGTAGTACTTATACTAACATCAACGGAGCTACCTCGGCTACGTATAACCCTCCGGTACTTTCGCAAAACACCTGGTACAGGCGCATCAGCATAAGTACCCTTAGTGGAGTTCAATGCAGTGATTATAGCAATGTGCTTACCATTACACTCACCACACCTCCCACGATCATCCAGGAACCTCTTAGCACACAAACCCTTTGTGCAGGCGGGACAGCCCAGGTACTCACCGTTACGGCAACAGGTGGTACGACTTTTATCTACCAGTGGTACAGCAATATTACAAACAGCACAACCGGCGGCACAATACTACCGTCGGCTACGCAGGACACGTATGTGCCACCTACTGCACCGGTAGGCACAAAATATTATTATTGTGTGGTTTCGGGCACGGCGGCTGGCTGTAATGACACTAGCGCTACGGCCCAGGTTACTGTAATCGCAGCTCCGGTTATCAATGCTCAACCCCAACCCCAAACGTTGTGTGACGGACAAACCCCGGCACTACTAACCGTTACATACCAAAACGGTACCGGAACCCCTACATACCAGTGGTATAGTAATAGTACCAATAGCAATACAGGCGGCACTGCAATATCGGGGGCTACCGCAAATACCTACCAGCCCGCCGGAGGTTTAGGTACCCAATATTACTATGTAATCATTACCTTCCCATCAGGGGGATGCAGCGTACTCACATCCAATGCAGTAGCAATTACCGTAAATCCAATTCCGGTGGTTGCCAGCATTCAAACAGCTACAATTTGCAGTGGCGACACGTTCAGTGTTACGCCTGTAAATGGAAGTGGTAATACGGTACCGGCAGGTACTCAATATACTTGGACCGTAGCTGCCAATAACAGCGTTAGCGGTGAGGCAAACGAGGCTACACCACAGAATAGTATTGCTCAGACATTGACTAACATCACCAATGCACCGGTTATAGTAACCTATACCGTAACACCGATAGCTAACGGTTGTAGCGGTGCTGCTTTTACGGTAAGTGTTACGGTAAACCCCAAACCTTTTGTAAGCCCGCAGGTGGTTACTATATGTGATGGACAATCATTTAGCGTATTGCCTGTAAACGGCTCGGGGGGCAACATCCCTGCCGGTACTACTTACACATGGGGAACACCGGCAATGACCAATCCTGCGATGGGCGGCCAATCCGGTACGGATGCGACTGAGATTGGGGGAACCCTGAATAATACTACCAACACCGTGCAAACTGCTATCTATACCGTAATTCCAAAATGGGTTTCAGGCACTGAGACCTGCACGGGAAGTGCTTTTACGGTTACCGTTACGGTAAACCCGAAGCCTGCTTTAAATGATCTATCGCAATCTGCCTGTAGCGGTGTTGCCTTTAACATTTCACCGGTAAATGGTACCGACGGCACTGTTCCGGCGGGCACTGTATATAGTTGGTCAGCGCCTGCACCCCAATCGGGTATATCAGGATTGGCAGCTGGTACTAACAGTTCAGGTATTTCCGGCACCCTAACCAACACGAACGCTGTCCCTGCAACAGTAACCTATACCGTAACCCCGGTAGCCAACAGCTGTACCGGTACACCATTTAATGTTACGGTTACGGTGGCACCGACCCCTACAGTGGCAGCCCTTAATAACCAAACGGTATGCAACCAGTCGAATACTACAGCCATTACTTTTACAGGGAATGTCCCCAATACAGTATTTAACTGGACCAACAATATCCCTTCAATAGGGCTTGCTGCTTCCGGCTCGGGCGATATCGCCTCTTTTACAGCGATTAATACGGGAACAAACCCTATGATTGCTACCATAAGTGTAACACCTGAAATAAACGGTTGTTCCGGTGCAGTACAAACTTTTACCATTACGGTAGATCCTGCACCTTCGGTAGTATTCTCGCAAAGCAATCAGACCCTTTGTTCCGGAAGTACCAGCACGGTGGTAAACCTAAGCAGTGCTACTCCGAACACCACTATCAGTTGGACCGCCACACAACCGGCTGGGATCACGGGCGTCGCTACAAGTGGTACTACAAGCATCCCGGCGCAAACGTTGGTGAACACCACCAGCGCACCCATAACGGTTACGTATGAGGCAACGGCAACTACTTCGGGTGCTTCTACATGTCCGGGTGCCACAACAGTTTATACCATAACCGTAACCCCGGTTCCTTTTGTAAACGGTACCCAACAGATAAGTACCTGTAGTGGCACGGCGCTAAACTTTATCCCTGCAAATACAGGTGGCAACAACATGCCTACAGGGGTAACGTTTACCTGGGGTGCACCAACAGGGAACGGTTTTA
Organism: Bacteroidia bacterium; assembly: GCA_046566705.1. GTDB lineage: Bacteria > Bacteroidota > Bacteroidia > Flavobacteriales > Flavobacteriaceae > Flavobacterium. Next base: position 131,378 of record JBKHWE010000018.1, read on the forward strand.
CAGGAGGCTCAGCACAAAACAGCCCTCAGGCAAGCCTTAACCAGACACTGGGAAATACTACAAATGCGCCCGTTACCGCCACCTATACTGTAACACCCCATTATAGCGGATGCGATGGTGTACCCTTTACAGTAGAAGTTACTATTAACCCTACGGCAACTGTACCCAATGCTTCACTTATACTATGTAGTGGCACATCCTTTACTTTTGATCCGGCTACCGTCGCAACCCTATTACCGGCAGGCACAACATTTGACTGGGCAGCCCCAACAGGCAGCATAACCGGAGGCGCATCAGGTGCAGCGCAAAGCACCATAACTGGGACACTTACCAATACATCTGCATCGGTACAGGCTGCTGTTTATACCATTACCCCTGTATCCCCGCCAGGCAGCTGTAGCGGAAGTATATTTACACTTACCGTCAATGTTAATCCTGCCTTTTTGGTAAGTGCAACAGTGTCTAATTATAATGGTTTCCAAATAAGTTCGGCAGGTGCCAGCGACGGCTTTATAAACCTTACTCCATCAGGAGGTAGCGGATTGTATACTTACTCGTGGACTGGACCTGGCGGTTTTACTGCTTCAACCCAAAGTATAACCGGTCTTGCTCCGGGCGTATATACTGTAACCGTAAGTGATGGGCTTTGTTCAGGAATTATACAAACCTTTACCATTGCAGAACCCTTGCCTCTGGTTATCGCGGAAGTTACGACAAGCCATGTAAATGTAGATTGTTTTGGACAGTCGACTGGGGTAATTGAAGTAGCAATAACAATCGTATCGATTGCACCGTTTGATTATGCGATCCTTTTGCCGGATGGCACAGTAGTACAAAGTGCCGATAACCTCATGGCGCTTAACCATACCTTTAGTAACCTGCCATCAGGTACCTATAACATAAAGGTTACGGATGCTAACGGTACAGTAAAGTTTATTAACGGCATACAAATAACACAGCCTGCCAGTGGCCTTGCCATAACCGGAAGCGCGGTTTCAAATTTCAACGGGTTTAGCATCAGTTGTAATGGTGCCCAAAATGGCAGCATCGACCTTACAGTAAGCGGCGGTTACCCAGGCTATAACTATAGCTGGACTGGGCCAAACGGTTTTGCCGCAACGACAGAGGACTTGACAAACCTAAATCCGGGCGTATATACTGTAACCATTTTAGACACTACCAATGCCTGTCCGGTTACGCAAAGCTTTACCATTACCGAGCCCGGAATAGTAGCATTTACAGGTACTGTACCGTTATATAATGGTTTTGAAATAAGCTGTTTTGGAGGCAACAACGGAAGCATCAATATAGCACCTGCTGGCGGTACTGGTGTGTATACCTATGCCTGGACAGGTCCAAACGGCTTTACCGCAGCTACCCAAAACCTTAGCAACCTGGGCATCGGTACCTATCAGCTCGTTATGACTGATAGTAACGGCTGTAGCACACCGGCCCAAAGTTTTACACTTACCCAGCCCACAGCGCTGGCTATCACGGAAACACATGTAAATGTACTGTGCTTTGGTTTTGCTACAGGCTCGATCGATGTAACGGTAACAGGTGGCGTCCTGAACACTTCAGGCGTATATACATATTCCTGGACTGGCCCTAACGGATTTTCCTCAAATACCGAAGACCTTACAAATATCACAGCAGGCACTTATAACCTTATTGCTACAGATGCCAATGGATGTACAATTTCGCTAAGCGTAACGGTTACTGAGCAGCCCGAAATTATTATTACCCCTACAACAACACCTATTACCTGTTACGGGGCAAACAACGCCAGCATTTCGCTAGCGATAACGGGTGGTGATGCACCATATGTTGCCCAATGGAGCAACCTTGCCACAGGTACGTATCAGGATAATTTAGCTGCGGGTAATTATGTAATTACTGTAACCGATGCCAGCAACTGTATAAAACAAATTACCGTTGTAATTCCGGAAGCGCCGGTGTTTATGGTAACGCCTGTAGTAAATCAGATTACGTGCCACGGAGCCCATAATGGCAGTATAGCCCTTAACCTTGTTGGAGGAATTGCCCCGGTTACGCTTGTATGGAGTGATGGTTCAACTCAGGGGACTACGCGAAACAATCTTGGTCCCGGCACCTATACGGCAACCATTACAGACGGCACGCCATGCCAAATAGTGAGGACATTTACTATTGTTGAGCCTGCTGTAATGAGTATTTCGGCTAATCTTACTCATGCGCTTGACTGCAACAATGCTTTAAGTGGAGCTATAGACCTTGTAGTAGGTGGTGGTACCCCTCCCTACAGTTATAACTGGTCAAACGGGCAAACCATAGAAGACTTAAACAATATTACTTCCGGGACGTATTCTGTAACCGTTACCGATGCCAGCGGATGTTCAGTTTCCGGCACCTACAATATAACTCGCCCAGATCCTGTAACGCTTAACGTAACCAGTAATATAGTACACAATTGTGATACCCACTATGTAAGTCAAACGAATGTGGCCCAAGCTGCTGGTGGTGTTCCTCCATTCCAGTACACCTGGAGCAGTGGAATTGTTTCAGGATCATTCGGGCAATACATGAATACTGACCAAAATGGTACTGTTATCGTTACAGCCACTGATTCATCAGGATGTACAGCGACATCGACATTTGAAGTAGACACACAGCAACTTGGCGAAGCTAACTTCACTGCTGGTTCTTATGCATTTACGACTTATCAGGAATATTCAATATTCGATCCCGTACATTTTGATAACCTTTCTACAGGAGATTATAGCGAGGTAGGCTGGGATTTTGGTGACGGTGCAAGCTCTCAGGAAATAAGTCCGGATCACACCTATCTGCGTGAAGGTACCTATACCGTTATATTACACGTGATTTATGCGTATGGTTGTACAGACACCTATACTATGACAATCGTAGTAACTAAGGGTTATGATGTGATGGTACCAAATGCCTTTACACCAAATGCAGATGGGCATAATGACACCTTTAATGCGGTACACAAAGGACTGAAATCAATAGAATTAAATGTATTTGATACTTGGGGCGCACTAATTTATACAGAAAAAGGAGAAGTAATTACAGGCTGGAACGGCTACGTAAAAGGTAACCCGTCTGAAAACGGCAATTTCTATTACCGTATTAAGGCGGAGACTTTCTACGGACAGGTAATAGACTTTGAAGGCCCATTTGTACTTATCAAATAAACCAACCGAAACAAAATGAAAAACAACATAACCGCGATACTATTCCTGCTGTTTTGTGCAATAGCTAATGCACAGGATCCCATATTTACCCAATACTTTATGGTACCACAAACCATAAACCCTGCATTTACAGCTTTTATGGAAAACACCAGTTTAGGGATAATTCACCGCAGCCAGTGGCCGGATGCCAAGCTGAAAATAAATAGTGATTATGCATTCCTGAATACCTGGGCCGAAAATATAAACAGCGGCTTTGGGGTAAGTATACTTAGCCAGCGTGAATCATTTACCAATTACAGCCTAACCCAAATAAATGGTAGCTATACGTACCGTGTCGAAATATCCGATGATTGGTACTTTCACCCGGCTCTTGAAGTGGGTTATGGCAGCAAATCATACGGCTTCCAAAATCTTGTGTTGGAAGACCAGATAAATATTGGTTCAGGAACGATTGATCCGGTGAGCAGCGATCCACTGGCCTTAAACAATAAAGCGGGGTATTTTGATGCCGGGGTGGGTATGATGTTTAATAACGAATATGCCTGGATAGGCGCTTCTTTAAAGCATATTACCAAACCGAATATTTCATTTACCCAAGCAGGTAATTTACCATTAGACATGTTTTTTTCGGTAAGTGGCGGTTACGAATTTTTGTTCTCTAATTTTTATTTTACATCCGATGCAAAACTGTTGATTACAGCGAATTATATGCAGCAATCGAAGTTTAACCGTTTGGATGCTGGCGCCGGTTTTGTTTTTGAAAGGATTTTCTTTGGGGCAAATGTAGCCACCAACCCTGCGAGGAATAACCCCAATGCTCCATTGGTAACTTCTATAAATCCATATTTAGGCATCCAATACGAACACCTGAAATTTGGTTATTCCTATGACGCCTTGACTAATGGTATGGGGCGTAATGGCGGCGTGCATGAGTTTTCAATATTATACCAATTTGACTGGGAGAAAAAATGCCAGGGATGCCCTGAGTACTTTTAAATTTATTATATTTACAACGATAATTAAAACTAATTATCATTGGTTGGTTGGTTTAAAATGCCTCTTCTTAAAGAAGGGGCATTTTTGTATAAGTCTATAAACCTCAGATAATTTTTTAGATTGTATATTAAAAATAAAATCCGAGTTAATACAAGGAACAAACAAAACGCGCCCGCACGGTAAATGCAGCAGGGGTTCCCCGATGCTGTTACCGTGCGTGCGCATCCGCTTTCAAACCGCAAAAAGGCGTTCCCGACCACAGGGAGGGATTGCCTTTTTGCGCTGCCATCGAGGCTAATCAGCCAACCGCTAACGGTTGGCTGCGAAAATTACCCAAATTTACAAAGAAGCCCCTTTCGGTAGTCAGTCCCTGCCTGAGTAGCTGCCATAACAGGCTACACCCCATCTGTGCTAAAACGGAATTGATGAACAAATCCTGTTTTTCAAGGGCTTCGGCAAGGGAGCAGCTTGGTAAGTCGTCGGTATCGCCTGCCATAAGTAACTCTGCAAATTCCTTTGTAACCTGTGGCAGGCTACCCACAGTTGTAAACTTTTCCGATGCAGGCTGTTTGATGCTTCCGATAGTAGAAAGGATAACCTGCCCTGTGTCCCTGCTGTTGCCGAAGTCCATCCAATAACGGGGTGTGTCGGAACGGTATGTACTCAAATCCAAATCGTTCAGTACTTCGGCTATCCCGAAACGGGCTGCTGCGCTATCCACACAGGAAATATAAATCGCATTCCTGCCTGTTGCCGTATCAACGCTAAATGGTTTCTCAATGGCTTTCCAAGCCGTACCAAAAAAACGATTGGTACGGGTCATGAGGGCGGCTGCTTTGGATAAGCCGACTTCACATTCCGCAAATAACTGCCTGCCACGGTTGGCATCGGTAATTATATCGTCATCCCACAGGCTGACCTGAAAGCCTGCGTGTCCCAACTGTTGCAGGCTGTGCGACATTCGTGCCAAGCCTGTCAGTACCTGTGAGCCTGTACCGCCTGCCCCGATAAGGCACACGCTTATGGGGTTGGTGGGGTTCAGCAGTTCGGGTGCGGTAAAGTGTGCTTTTATCTTGGTTTCCATTACAGTAAGTTTTTAAGGGTTAGTGGTGTAATTCTCAGGGTATCGGTTGGGAATGATTTTTTAGGATCTGCCATCAGTTCTTTATAGAGGTTAAACAGGTTTACGCCAACGGGGTTGTGTTCGTTGATGTGGTGGGAAAAGTAACTCCCAAAAAAATACCCCTGCCATGCGGTAATAAATTCCTCTAAGGTGGCAGCCGATCTAATGGCAACGTTTACGTTACCCATACACACGTTGCCTTTTTGGTAAAGGTTGAAAAAGGGTGCGTGGAATAACGGGGTTTCCGCTTTGGGCTTGGTTTTGGTATCGAGCGCAAATAGTTGCAGTTCCTTTTTAGTGGCTTTCCATACGAGCGCAGGCAATGAAACTTTACCGTTATCCAATCCCAGGCTATCGGCAAAGTATAACTTTTGGCGTTGTGGCTTGGTGTACCATACCACGCTGCCATTGTCGGATGGGTTAAGGTGCAATACATTGGCAGGCAGTACGCCCTCGGGGCGCAGGAATGCCTTTCCTGCCTGCGCACGGGTATCAAGGGCTTTGGCAAGGCTTTGCGCTTCCCTCACGGTTAACGGGTGTGGGTTTACAGGGCTTCCGCTTTCTTCTATATCGTAGTACTCAATATAGGGGGCAGTAAAACCGCTTGCAGCAAATACCACAAGTGCTGCTTTAGGCTGGTATAGTGGGACGTTTGGTGTCATAATCGTAGTTGTTTAAGAGGTAACACAATTCATTCAGGAGTGGGAACAAACGGCATTCAAAATCAAGGGTATCGGTATCCTGCGCCTGTCCGTTAAAGCAGCGTTTTAACACAGGTTCCTGTTTTGACAGGCTTTCACTGAAAAAGCCGTTAACCGATTGTTGTACATTTTCATACAGCCATCCATCGGTGGATGCCACAAAGCCAATGTATTTTTCCATTGTGATACATTCGTAGTCATCAAAATCGTCATTTTCATAGTCGGGCAGGCAGCTTGTATCAGCGTGTTTGTAGATGGAATTTTCGGGATAGTCCTGCCACAGTTGGTAAAACTTTTGGGCGATACTTTGGCATTCCCTGTCCAAATCATCACAGGGCGTAAACCTGTTGAGCCATTCCCCAAAATGGTCAAAATGCACCGTACTCCACAACCTGCGCAGCATCGTTTCCCCGTAGTGCTGTGCAGCCCGTAACTGGCTTACATAGTCGTTGTAATCTTTTTGCTCCCAATCATCAGGGTCGTTGGCTACCCATTCCGATACCATGTCGTACTGCCAATACAAAAAACTGTCCTCTGTGTAATACGGAACGTTTACGCTATGGTACAGGTACGAAAAAATACAGAGCAGCAGCCGTGCACCTTTACGGTGCTTTTTGTCCTGCATCATATAATGCAGGGGCAGCACGGGAATGTAAAAGAGGGTTCTGCCTGTATAGCAGGTTTCTGTTGCCAGAACCGCAAAACTGCCGTTATCCTCCAACAGTTCCAAACCGATATGCTGCGGGTACTTCTCATTGAGCAGCCGTGCTGCTTCGTGCAGGGCGACCTCCCTGCCGTAGGGATAGGCAAACCCTGCGGTGTCTACTGTATTTATATTATAGTGGTCGCACAGCAATTTAAAACTGCGGTAAAAATCCTCTTTCTCGGTATTACCTGTGATTGCCTGCCCTGCATAATGTGGCAAAAAACGGGTTTTCAGAAAACCATAGGCAGCAGCCCCGCAGGGGCTGAGGTCGGGCGGTCGGCAAGCACCTCTGCGCTGTCTTTCCTGCGCTGCAAGCCCATCAGGAACTCGGCTGCGTTTTTGTGCAGGAGTTTTTGCCTTTTGTTTTGGGGCAGCCGTAACTGCCCCGATAGTATGTGTTGCATAATCCATAACATTAGGTTTTATTATCCTTTTACGCCCATAGTTGTTTCAAAACGGTACTGTACGGTATCGTTGGTAATTTCAGGACCGACTGTCTTTGCAGTCGTTAGTGTCGGGTACGTGTGGGCGTAGAAATTCATCACGGCTTCCACGCTCCATTTCGGGTCGGGGTCGGTCAGGGAAAACTCATTGCCCTTGTCTTTCATCAAAAATACCCTCGGCATTAATGTGGTCTGTAGCATCTTGCACGGTTTTAGGTTCAACATTAGTTACTTCGGTGGCAGGCTGACCTGTGGCGAACAGGTCGGGGCTGAATTTAGCGGATAGGCTCGCCCTGCGTTTGCGCATCTCTTCGGCTTTGTCGGGGAACTCAGAAGCCTGTGGCACTTTTACCCATGCTTCACGGTATTTGCCTGCTGCTTCAAGTTTATCCACTTCCGCCATTATGCTTTTGTACTTCATTTCCTGTACTTCCTCGGGCGTGGTGGGCTTGTCAGGTTTATCGGCTTTGTCCGTCTTTTCGGTTTTCTTCTTTTCTATCGCTGCATTTTTCTTCGCGGTTTCCTGCCCTTTAAGGTAGGCTTCCATGTTCACAAGCAGTTTTGAAGTTTCCGCTACGGGTGCTGTTATGGCATCCAAAAAGCCCTCACAGAGTTCCTTTGCCGTACCTTTTAAAATAAGGGGCGGGATATGGTTCTTTGCTGCATCCCCGCAACCGTCATTTTGCAGCAGTACAGAGGTGGTCAGTTGTTCCCCGTCCTTTTTGACGGTAATATTCAGGCAGCCCTCAAAGGGGATGGCTGCGATATGGGCGAAAAAATTAGTAATCGGCATAACATTTATTTTAGGGGTTTACGTTGTCGTTCGGGGTTACTCTCTATAACACGCCTAATCAGGTTCAGGGGGGGTGCGGTATCAAAGGCATCGGCTGCGCTCATGGCTACATTGTCAAGCCTTTCCATAATCGGCAGTACTTTTTTAAGTGTGGTTACTGCCTTACGGTCTGTGGTTTGTGCTAATATGCTCATATCTTAAATTTTTAAGCAGCCCCGCAAGGCAGGGCTGCGGTTTAGTGTCAGTTCAGTATCCGGGCAGTTGCCCCATTTTTGGCGAAATCCCCGCACAGGTCAAAGGCTTTTTGCCCCCGTGCCTGTGCCGTACCGCCTAAGCAGATGGATTTTAGTTTATCCTCTCCCGTCTTGAAGCTGCGCACATTTTGGTAGTAGCCCGTAACGGCATTGTATGCGCCAAACAAAGTGCCTTTGGTGGTTGCCATGCTTTGGGTATCATCTGCCATAGCGTATTCAAAGGCAGCATCACAGGCATTTTTGTACATCGTTGAAAGTTCTTCATCAGCCCCCTTTTTCAAAATGTTGTAGGTTTCTTTATTGGGGCAAAGTGCCAATTGTATCAACTGTTTTACCTGCTTATCGGCAATGCGTACATTTGCCCAATTGTTGAAAATGCCCTCTAATTGCAGGGATAGCGTGTCAGCTACGCCCATAACTTTGTGCGCCTGTTCCAAGCGTTCCTTAGCCCCTGTGGTATGGCGTATGCGTACCACATTGGTGGCAGTTTTCAGGGCTGCGTTAAGGGTATTTTGGCAAACTACTCTCACGGGTGTAAAGGCTGCGGTAATGCTTCCGCTGCCATCATGCGAGGTAGTCAGGAAGATGTATTTATTGGTTACATCATCCCCATTACCCACACGGATATAGCCAGGCAGTTTAGCAGTGATAAAAATGCGTTCCCCGTTACCGAGTGCGCCTGCGGTTTCGTACTGTATGCCCTCGCCACCGCCTACAATGGCATCAAAAAAGGCAAACGCATCACTATTTTGTACAATTTGGTAATCCTTGCCCACCACGCCAAAAACGGCTTTGGTATCGGTGCGCATTGTGGCGAACTGGTCAGGAATGGGATAGGTATCGAAAAGCCCTGTGCCCCGTGCAAAAATCGGGGCTTTAGCTACTTCGTAGTCCAAGCCTGCAACCGCTATGGCTTCACGGGAGGTCGGGTAATTTTCTACAATCTGCCCAAGCCCATGCCATGCGGGCTGCTTTACACTCATAAAGGCGTGCTGCCCTGTCTGCTCGTTGAAATTTATATTATGTGCCATGATGTTTAGAATTTAAGGTTATACAGGTTTAAAATGGTAGGTCGTCGTTAGGTACTTCGCCATTGGGTAGTACTTCGGCATCGTAGACTGGTGTCGCCGCTGCATTGGCAGGCATTGCAGTTTCGTTGTTTGCGGGTGCTGCGGTTACGGCTTGCACGTCGGTAGGCTGTTGCGCCTGTTGTTGGGCTTCGGTTTTGTTCCCATTCCCACCGTGCAGGGTAATATCCGTTGTGTTGAAGTTAAGCCCTGCTTTGGGTTGCCCGTCGTTGCCCATCCACGCACGGGCAGACACACGCCCTGCAAGTTCTACAAGGCTGCCCTTGGTCAGGTATTGCGCTATTCCTGTGGCGAACCAATAGGCACAGTCGAAAAATTCGGTTTGGGTCACTTTCGTCCCATTTTTGTCTTTGTAGTCGTGGTTCACGGCTACAGAAAAACTCACTACACTTTTGTTGTTTGACAGGCTGCGCACCTCGGCATCCCTTGTCACTCTTCCGATAATTGTCATAATCGTCCTTATTAAATGATACAATCGTTTTGTATCTTTCGCCAGTCCTCAAATTGTTACAGTCCTGCCTCGCTTGCGCTCCGCATAACTTTTTCCCAAAAGAAAACCGGAAAAAGAAAGCAGGTAAACAGTGCGGGTAAAGCGGGAAAACAAAAGGAAACGGAATAAGTCCCAACGGGTGGGTTTGTGAGTGTGCGAGCAAAGCCATTATGCCGTAGTCTTTTGCTTTTACCAGCGTGCTTTACCCGCAATACATTAGCTGCCTTTTACCGGTTTATCTTGGGAAAAGTTTACCCTACTTTAACTGCTAAGTAAAACACTTAGTTTTACTGTTAGGCAATTAGATTATGCTTACTACTTATACTATTTTGTAAGTAAAACAATTATATTTGTTTTTGCGCCGGTAGAAATTATCAGAGGAAGTCTAATCATGGACAAGAAAGTACAGTTGGAAGTCATTATAAAAAATGTGAGGATACTTTTTCCAATGGCTCTTCTGAGACATGGAAGTATAATGACTATATTGATTTTGGCCAGGACAAATGCCACAAAAGTAAATATAAGTGCTAATACCTTAAAACGCGTTTTTGAACGCTTTCAGGTTGACAATGAGTAACAGCCACAGCAGGCAACGCTTGAAGAATTAGAAAAATATTGCGGTTTTGATTAGCCTTTCGCAAGTGCCACAACTACAGAAATTGTTGCCTCAGTACAGTAAACAAAGCCTCATTGTAAAATACGGTGTCGGTAGTTTTAGTGAGGACACACTTGCTGAAGTGTTGCATAGACGCCCTTATGTCATTAAAGATGGAAAGGTTTACCAAAAATCCACATTATTTAGAGGCATCAGCGTTAAGAGCCAGCTGTTCAGAATTTGTATCCAAACCATTGAAATCGTAAGTGTTCCGATTCTATCTTATTTCGTAAATAAGAAATCTCTCAATAATTTATAAATCAATACTTTTTAAAACCTTTAACGGGCTTTTATCAATCCTACTATACATAGCATCGTAACTTTAAGGTTTTATGAAACAAAAAATGAGGTTATGAGTAAAATACAAAATCTATTAGCAGGATTGGGTGGAGCTGTTGCACTTAACCTGTTACATGAAAGTTTGAAAAAGAAAGATAAGGATATGCCAAGGGTCGATGTACTTGGCGAAGAGGCATTGCAGAAATCCCTAAGTTATTTCGGCATGACAATAACAAACGAAGCGACACTCTATAAAGCTACACTTGCCGGAGATATAATTAGTAATGCATTATATTACAGTACAATTGGTGGCGGTGGCTCGAAGAATGTTTTTCCCAGGGCACTCGCTTACGGCCTTGCAGCTGGGGTAGGGGCGATAACACTTCCTGGACCTCTAGGGCTTAATGAAGCGCCTGTAACAAAAACCAATAAGACAAAAGCATTGACTGTAGGCTATTACCTGGCCGGCGCATTAGTAACTGCAGCTATTATCAAAGCTGTTTCGAAAAATAGTGATTAGTCACCGGATATCCTGACATTATAAAAGGAGCAGGTTTAAACAATACTGCTCCTTTCATTTTTTCATTCAGGACTATTCCTTAGCATTCGTTAGAATGTAATATCACTATTTAAATTGGCAACAGTCCATGTTTTATAGCATGTTGCAGCAACCCGTAGTCTTTTTCGTTTTGGTCGGCGTAATCCATGGCGTATTTCGCAATGGTATCTTCAAATAGTTCATCCTGTCCCATATAGCCGTTTAGGATGGCCGCATCCCCGGTACGGGTATGTGCGCGGGAGAGTGCCCAGCCGCAGGATTTGGCGTACCGCAGGAAAATATCATGGTCCATGGTATCGAGCGATGGCTTTACCTTGGCATCGCGCAGTTGGCGTATGTAAAACTGCCTGCCCGCTGCATCTGTTGTCCAGCCCAAAAAGATATCGGTGGCCGACTGTATGAGTTTCTGGCCTGCGACCACCCGCTGGCCGTGGTATTTGAACTTGCTTTTGCCAGCATAGGGCTCCAGCACGCTTTGATGGGCTTCCTTGAATTGCAGGAACAGGGGATCGCCTGTCGCAGACATTAGTAGCAGTACGCCGCAAAACGTGCCCACGCTGCCCACGCCAACCACCTTCATGGCTACATCTTGTATCTTATAGCGGCTCAGCAATGTCTTTTTATCATGGGAAAGCGAGCGCAGGTAACGACAATACGCATTTTCCGCCTCGGCAAAGAAACCGGCCTGCTTTTCCTTTGGAACGTGAAAAATCAGGGGCGGGTTGTCCTTAATCACCGGGTGTCCCAGTTTGTTGTGAGTAAGTTTGGCGAATTCTTTCTGGTGGGGGATACGCTTGATGGCTTTTTTAATTTCCTTGGGGTCAAACTGCTTCATTTCCTTGATCTTGCCGGAATGTATCAGTTCTTTCAGGCTTATCTGCGCATACCATATCTGAAGTGCCGACATTTCTGCATATTCTGCTATATGCTTCCGATAGCTGTTTACTGCTGCCCAGGCAGCTTCACAACATTGGAGGTCTGTAAAGCCCTTGTCGCGCCCGGCAATGGCAAAACTTGCCGCAAGGCGCTTCACGTCCCATTCCCAAGGCGCTGTAGAAGTTTCATCAAAATCATTGATATCGAAAACCAGTTTCCTTTCCGGGGTTGCAAACCCCCCAAAATTCAATAGGTGGCAATCGCCGCAAACCTGGAGTTTTAGGTTACTGGAAGGCGCCAGGGAAAGGTCTGACGCCATCACGGCTGCACTTCCCCTGTAAAAAGAAAACGGAGATGCTGACATACGCTCATAACGAAGCGGCAAAAGGCTGTGCATCCTGCCCGCACTGTTTTCCTTTAAAATATCTATAGGATTTGGCCGGCATTCCGATTCGATGGTGTTTAATGACGCTATAGGGAAAAGCTTTTTTTGTGCTTTACCAATTTTTTGGCGCGTTTGTTTTGACGAAACGGTTATACTATTTTCCGCAGCATTTTCCATACCTCTTCTTATTTAGCAGCAAGCCTTTCACGCCTGTGCATTATTTTTTGTATCAGTATCCTGAGTTTGGCTTTGTAGTCACCTGCCAGCCATTCGGTATAGTTTTTTGTGACCTTGCCCAGGCATTTGGCGTACTGTTTTATTCTCCAGTTGATTTCCTTCTCCAATTCTTCACTAAGGTGCAGCGCCTCTGAAATGGTTTCAGCGTTATCAGCACACATCAGGGCGTGCTGGCGGATGGAATCACGGACTACTGTTTTGGGTTTCTCCCCATTTTCTGTTGCCATGCGGTGTGCCTGTTGAATATCAAACGATACTTCAAGGGAATTGGGAAATTTGGAACGTATTTCAAGGGGTATATTATGGCTTTCGTATTCCGTATGGCTGCTCATGCTTTCGTGGTACTGCTGCGGGTTTTCAAAGACATACTTCCAGTCCACCGGGGCGTTCCATTCGCCAAAGCGGTCGGTGTTATTGCCGAGGTCAATGATGTTAAAGGTCTTTTTGTGCGGGAGCCTGCGCGAACCACGGCCAATCATCTGGTGGTATAAGGTAAGCGAATTGGTGGCACGGTTAAGAATAACAGTTTGTACCGAAGGCTCGTCAAATCCGGTAGTCAGTATAGATACTGAGGTAAGTATAGCACCTTTGGTCTTTTTAAACCATTTTAGAATAGCGTCCCGCTCTGTAGGTGATGTCTTGTTATCCAGATGCCTGCAATCGTATCCGGCATCGGTAAACAGTTGGCAAACCGCCCTGGAAGTAAATATACCGGTATTGAAAATCAGTGTTTTTTTGTTTTTAGAATGCTCGCGGTAGGCATGCAATAGTAATTCCAGCATGGCCGGGGCGGAGTAGAGGGCATCGGAAGAACTGACGGTGTAGTCGCCGTGCTGGCCTGTTGTAAGCGAGTTGAGTTCCACGTCGTACCGCCACGTTTTCGGGCGCGCCAAAAAGCCCTGTTCAATAAGTGAACCTATAGGGGCACCGACAATCAGTTCGCTGTAGTTTTTCTTCATCGGCAAATTGATATCCGCGCTGAATGGCGTTGCAGTAACCCCAATAACAGTCGCATTTTTAAACTTGCCAAGTAGTTTATGGAATGAGTTGTGGTGGGCTTCATCAATGATTACAAGGCCTACACTCTCTGTGTCCATCTGTCCTGATTTTATCCTGTTCTTCAGGGTTTCAACCATGGCAACATAGCACAGCGAGCGGTCTTTCCGGCTTACAGATTTTACGGTAGTGGTTACGGTTTTATTGGCTATCCCGGCATTTTTAAGGGTTGTTGCCGTTTGGCGGCACAGCTCTTTGCGGTGTGTAAGTACCACCACTTTCCTTTGGAACTTATCGATATATCGTTTCGCAATCTCAGAAAATATCACAGTTTTCCCTCCACCGGTGGGCAATTGGTACAGGAGCCGCTGCGGCGCGGTGCTTTCCTCGATTTTTTCAAAAATCGTATTAATATCTGATTCCTGATAGTGGTATAACTTTTTGGTATTTCTGTTGGCAGATACAGTGGGTACTTTTACAATAATGGTTTCCATAATGATAGTTGATAAATCTAATGTAGCGATTAGCGAGGTGCGTAAATGGTAAAGAATTTATAAATATTGATGTGAAATTTTGCGGGAATATATTAAAATTATGCAACATCAATTTATTTAATATTTTATTACAAAATTTTCTGCCGTCTCCATGCTAACTTTAGTGTACAACGGAAATTACCTAAGACTATAATGGAAACAGAAAATAGAAGGATTGCGATTCTGGGCGCTGGTCCCAGCGGTATGTTTATGTTTAAAAGGCTCATTGAATCAGGCGATAAAAATGTAACCATCGAAATTTTTGAACGAAAGTTGCAGGTTGGAGCCGGGATGCCATATAGTACCGAGGGTGCGAACAGAGAACACATCACCAATGTATCGGCTAATGAAATACCTACAATCGTAACCTCAATGCAGTATTGGGTCGACAGTGTGGACAACGCCATGCTTCAGCCTTATAATATTACTTCACGGAATTTCAATGAATATAAGGTACTGCCACGGCTGCTTTTTGGCAAGTACCTTGAAAGCCAGTTCGGGCTGCTATGTGATAAGGCCCGTGCAGAGGGCTTAAAGGTTATGCTGCATCTCGGCACATCAGTAACCGATATCATTGACAGGCCGGAATTACAACAGGTATTTATCGAAATTGAGGGCACAAGGGTTGAGCCATTTGATGCGGCCATTATTTGTACCGGGCACAACTGGCCTAAAAAACATGAAGGCAGGGTTCCGGGGTATTTTGACAGCCCTTACCCGCCAGCCAAGTTAAAGCTTGAGTTGAACCATGCCGTTGCCATCAGAGGGTCTTCCCTGACTGCAATAGATGCCATACGCACACTGGCACGCAGCAATGGAAAATTTGTGGAGGGTAGCGACGGGATGCTGCAGTATATTCCGGTAAAGGGCACTAAGCGCTTTAAAATTATAATGCATTCCAGGAACGGCTTACTCCCAGCGGTACGCTTTCACCTGGAAGACTCCCACCTTCAAAACGACTCCCTGCTGACACCTGAAGAAATAGAACAGCATAAACGGGAAAATGACGGGTTCCTTTCACTTGATTATATCTTTGAAAAGGATTATAAAGATCTTTTTAAGGAGAAAGATACTTCTTTTTACGAACGCATTAAAGACCTCAGTATTGAAGAATTCGTAGACCTTGTGATGGGTTTACGCGAAAATGCAGATCCCTTTGAACTCCTGCGAAGGGAGTATGCCGAAGCCGAACAGTCCATACAAAAGCGCGAATCAGTATATTGGAAAGAACTGCTTGCCGTGTTGAGTTTTGCGATGAACTATCCGGCAAAGTACCTTTCGGCAGAAGATATGCTTAGGCTCCAAAAAACGCTGATGCCCTTAATTTCGGTCGTGATTGCTTTTGTCCCACAGACATCATGCCGGGAACTGCTTGCACTGCACAATGCCGGTAAGCTTGAAATTGTGTCGGTAGGACAGGAAAGCGATATTGAAATTAATGATAATGGTGGTATAACGTATCACTACTGCAATGATGATAATGAGGATTGTTCCGCTTCCTTTAAAACATTTGTCGATTGTGTAGGGCAGCCGCACCTCTCATTTGAAGATTTTCCTTTTAAAAGCCTGCTTTCAGGTTATGTTATTACCCCGGCGACATTGCGTTTCAGGTCGGATACTAAAGGGCAGGAATTGTTTAATAATAAGACAAAAAATGTAAAAAAGGAAGAAGGGCATTACATCTTAAAAGTCCCCGGAATTAGCATTAATGATAATTTCCAAATCGTGGGCCCTGACGGCACAGGCAATGAACGGTTATTTGTAATGGCAGTGCCTTACATCGGCGGTTTCAACCCGGATTATTCGGGTCTTGACTTTTGTGAAGAGGCTTCACTGCGCATTGCTGGCCACCTTGAACAACAATCTAAAAAAATGAACGTATGAAGTTTGATTGGGAGGGTATTTTCCTCAACGGCCTGGATTGGGAACTATCGCTTGAAATTGCGTTCCGTACATTAGTCATGTTTCTGTTGGTGCTTACTTTTTTGCGCCTGAGTGGCAAGAAGGGTGTGCGGCAGCTCTCGATTTTCGAGGTCGCCATAATTATCGCCCTGGGCTCGGCCGCCGGAGACCCCATGCTCAGTAAAGATTATCCGATACTGCCATCATTGCTTGTTTTCACAGTAATCATTGTGTTGTACCGTATCATTACTTACTATGCCGGGAAAAATGAAAATTTTGAAAGCCTGGTAGAAGGCGACCCGATGTACATTATAGAAGATGGTCAATTTGTTATGGTAAGCCGTACGGCGCATAATTTCGCAAAGGACGAATTCCTGGCTGAGTTAAGGAACGAGGGCGTGTCACACATCGGTCAGGTCGAAACCGCAATACTTGAAACCAACGGCAAGCTCAGTATATTTTTTTATCCGGATGATAAGGTTAAGCTGGGGTTGCCCGTATTGCCTAAATTGTACAATAAAAAATCAGAGGATATTACCAACCAGGGAGTGCATGCCTGCACTAACTGTGGGAATTGCGAAGAGTTGGCCGAGAGCATTGACTGCAGCCGCTGTGGCCACAAGGAATGGGTGCCGGCAATTGATAAACTTAGGATTACATAGCCATGGATACACCCAGTTATCTTGATTTTGATAAGGACAACTATCCCTGGAAACCGGATATCGATTACCGTCGGCATCCCGAGCTTTATAAGGTCGGTAAAGAGGAACAGGGCGTGCTGATCTGCGAGCCGTATAAAAGTGAAATCGGGCATTACTGGCGTTTTAAAGATGCTGAGATTGCAAAGGAAAGCAGCGCGAAAATTTTAGAACTGTTTCAGCAATATCTGGATCAGGATGATTTCGTCGGGGCCGATATGGCACGTAAATACCTGCAGATGGGTTTTACGCGTGCCAGGCGGTATGCGAATTACAAAGGTGGCAAAAAATACAATCGCGAAGAAAACTACAGGCTTTTTGAGAAAGGAACCGGTGAGCCTGAAAAGGCCAAGGCTGCAGCCATTTTTTACGATGCATGGAAAGAGGTTGAGGCAGATGCTAAGTACAGTCGATTAAAATCAGACTGGAAAAAACACTATGGTTAAGCTGATTTTGTTAGCAAACAACTTGCTTAATGTTTAGCATTAGTACTATTTCTAACCATTTTTTTGTGCCTTGCTTTATTAAAAATGGATATGCTTATGTGCTTTAGAATCGCGCACTATAAGCGCCTCCTTTAAGCCTGGTCCAAGACTTGTAGTGATTATAGCCAATATATCAACCAGATCCCTGAAATCATGCGGCTTTACAAAATAGCAAAGCGCGCCGAGTGTTAGTGAGGTGTCCATCTCTTTCCGGTGTGAGGACGTGGAAATCATGATCACTGGGATAGTAGTATATCGCAAGTCTTCTTTCAGTACCTTCAGGCACTCCCAACCACTCATAACAGGCATGTTCATATCCAGGAAAATTAAATCCGGTATTTCTGACAACTCATGTAATTGTTTCAATAATTCACTGCCATTGACAGCAGTATAGCACAATAGGTCGGTATTTATAATTTCCAATGCCTCCTGGAACATTTCCCTGTCGTCTCTGTCGTCGTCTGCCAACAAAATTACCTTTTGTGCCATATCTAAATACTGATTTCGTTTTGCTGTAAAGGAAGTATTATTGTAAATGTCGCGCCAATGCCCGGGATACCTGTGGCCGAGATTGTACCACCGTGACGCTCTACGATTTTCTTGCATAGTGACAATCCGAGGCCGGTACCTTCAAATTCATCCTTAGGGTTCAGGCGGGTAAAGGTTTCAAAAATTCGGGTGGCGTAGATGGGCTCAAATCCAATACCGTTATCAGTTAGGGTAATTCTTGCGATACTTCCATCTACCTCTCCTGAAAGGGAAACCTGTGGCGGGATGCCGGGCATCGCAAACTTTATCGAATTGTTGATAAGGTTATAGAAGAGTTGGTATAAAAGCACGGTAGCACCTTCAAGAGTTGGCAGGTTCCGGTAGTCCATGCTACCCGAGGCATTTTGTAAGGTTACTTCCAGGTCCGTTTCTATATTTTTCATTACGTCATTCAGGTCTACCAATGCTGCTCTTTGTGGCGCGGCATTGGTAGTCGAATAGGATAATACACCATCAATCATCGAAAACATACGGTCAGTAGCGACATGTATCCGCTCCATGAACCGCTTACCGGTATCATCCAGCTTTGCGTCTAAATGGTATTCCAGCCTGCTGGTATATGTCTTTATTTTCCGCACCGGCTCTTTCAGGTCGTGTGAGGCAACGTGGGCAAATTGTTGCAGGTCTTCGTTGGAGCGCTGTAAATCCCGGGTGCGCTCTGCTACAAGGCCTTCCAGCTTTTCAGTCATGGTTTTCTGTGCGGTAATGTCGGCAGCGGAACCAAACCACTCTACGATACTATCTTGTTCATCTACAATAGGCACAGCTCTTGAAAAAGTCCATCCAACTGTGCCGTCCGCAGTGAGGACACGGTGTTCGAGCTCGAGGATGCTTTTTTCGGAAATGGCTGTGGCAATTGCGTTTTCTACCGCTTTATAATCTGCAGGATGAACATATTTTGCAACCCAGTCCTGAATAGGTTCATTGGCATCATAAAGAAAGCCACGTCCCTCAAGATTACGCATTATCGTCCAGTCGGCATTCATACTGTATACCATATCCGATGACGCATTTACCAGCGCACGGAAGCGGCTCTCACTCTGCTCCAGTTTTTTTCGGGCGGTAACCTGTTCGGTAACATCAATTGCTACCTGGATCATGCCTATAATCTTTCCGTTTTCCCTTAACGGACGGTACGCTATATTGTAATAATAGTCCTTCATAACCCCGGTACGCTTGTGGGAGACCAATACCTCAGACTGGTCAAAGGGTGTACCTTCCTCATAGACTTTTATCACCTGTTTCCAAATATACTGGTTGCTAAGTTCGGGCATATTTTCAAGGAGCGATGTTCCAATGACTTCTTCTCCGAACCCAATCATCTGTAACATGGATTTGTTTACCTGTTCTATCACCAGATCATCGCCCATCAGCACTAGGGTTGGGGCAGGTGTCTGGTCAATCATACTACTTAATCGCGCTTCGCTTTGCTGCAATTTTTCTTCAACCTGCTTTATTTCTGTAATATCACGTGTGGTTCCTGCAATGGCTTCTACTTGTCCGGCCTCATTTATTACCGGCACAAGTATATAATCGTAGATGCGGCTGCCTAATTCGGCATGAGGAAAAGAAACCGTTCCGCGAATCGACTTTTTAGTCGCAATTATTTCGTCGATTTCCCTTTCATGCATGGCGGCATGCCATTCTTCATACCCATTTTCACGCAGGCCGTAGCCTATAGCATCTTCAGCATTTTTTCCCCACATTGTCAAAAGGGCCTTATTGGCGTAGGTAAATGTATAATCGAGGCCGAACACATATAAAAGGTCGGGCGTATTACTGGTTATGGAATCGTATAGGCGCCGCTGTTTTTCCGCATCATCCAAAGCATTTTTTAATGTTACTTCGGCCTGTTTTTGTTCCGTTATATCTTCGATAGTTACGACCAGTTGACTACTCTTTTTTGCCGCTGTAAAACGGAAGCAGTAATTTTTTCCGTGGCCAGCTGCATAATTGTTTTCAAAATTTGCCATGGTTCCGGTTTCGGCCACCGCTGTCAATTTGTTAAGGGCACCTGTTTCTTTACTTATTGGAAAAACATCACTATAACGTTGGTTTTTGTAGTCAAGATCGCCGATCCATTTACCTATATGGCTGTTTAAAAACAATATCAAAAAATCTTCAACTTTGCCTTTTTCATCGTGTATGGGCTTCAGAACAGCAATGCCGTTAGGAACCGCGTCAAAAATGGTTTGAAAGAATGCACTGCTTTCTGTTAGGTCCATGTTTATAGTTTATACCGGCCGGTAGAGCACCGGCTTTTAGCTAAGATAACAAAAATGAAGCGATCTTACAACGGTTACATTTGTGGCAAAGCGCATCATGCAGGGAATAGGCAGGTGACCACACATCCTTTACCCGGCTCGCCCTGTGCCGTAATAAAACCGCCGTGCAGGCCCATTATTTTTTGGCATACGGCTAACCCAATCCCGGAACCTCTATATTTTCCACGTTCGTGCAGCCTGTAAAAGATAGCGAATATATTATTGGCCTCATCAGGACTAAAACCTATGCCGTTATCAGTAAACGTAATTTCGTAGTAAGGCATGGCTTGTGTATCTGCCAAAACCGATTTCTGCACTAATCCACACCTGATTGCCATAACAGGATGCAGACCTTCTTTGCGGAATTTAATGGCGTTGTCTAACAAGTGATGGAAAAGTAATGACAACAAAAGCGGATGCCCCTCAATTATGGGCAAGACACCCGCTGATATTTCAGCATTGCTAAAGCTGATCTTTTCTCTAAAATCCTCAAGGATATTGTTAAGGACATTATTTAGGTTTATTTTTTCTTTTGTACTGCCTAACTCGGGCAATTTCGAGAAAGAAACGATATCCTCAGTCAGCATCTTCATCTTCTGTATGGCAGACTGCGCCTTCCTTAAATTTGCCTTTCCGGTATTGCTAAGCAGCGTGGCATCGCTTTTAATAAGATTTTCAAGGTTGAGGTATAA
This sequence comes from Bacteroidia bacterium, assembly GCA_046566705.1. GTDB lineage: Bacteria > Bacteroidota > Bacteroidia > Flavobacteriales > Flavobacteriaceae > Flavobacterium. Next base: position 152,276 of record JBKHWE010000018.1, read on the forward strand.
TGCCCTGAATGTTTCATTGTAGTCATTAGCGGCAATGTTATTAAAGGTGGTAAGCTCTGAATTTATAGCTTCAAGTTCACGGTTCTTTAACCGTAAAAGTTTGTTGAGCTCCGTTACGGCATTCTCAGCCCGTTTACGCTCGGTAATATCAGAGGTTGAAGTAGCAACACCATCGCCAAGTTTCACAACCGACTGATGAAACCAACCATCAAACTGTTCGTGTACGTAATGTTTTTCATAGTGCATTGGTATACCCGTTTCGGTCACCTCCACGAAATGTCCAAATATACCCTCGTCTACAACCCCGGGGTTGTTTTGCAGCAGGCTTTTATCAATCACCTCACCATATATCTTGGTAGATACATCATTATTCAGTATCCACACAAAATCAATGATCTTTCCCTCGCTGTTTCTAACGGCTTTAAATACCTGTATCATATCCAGCGAGCTGTCCAGTGTGGCCTTCAGCAGGTCTTTGCTTTCTTTTAATTCCGCTGTGCGCTCGCTCACTTCCTTTTGCAGTTGTTCCCGGTACCTAATTTCAGATTCTTTTAGCGATTCAGCTATCCTGGCACGCTCTACCGCGGCCCAGGTACGTTCGGCAGTTTCTTCTACAAGGGCAATCTCATGCTCGTTCCAGTTATGGGCATCTCTAAAATGTATAAACATCGTGGCTATCAGATTGCCTTCTTTCACGAGCGGCACATTCAGTGTAGCATTTGCATCAAGTGCAGTATAGGCATTTTTTTCCGCTTCAGATAACTCAAGGTCATGGGCAATATTATGCCTAATAATAGTATTACCTGCTTTCATCCTTTCAAGCACTCCCGCACTGTAATCTTTATAATAATAAGAGCCTTCTATACTTTTTACATTGCTTGTATAATGCATCGTAACGGCTACCTTGCCTTGCTCAGGGAGCGTTTCGGCATATCCGGCCCTGTTGGCATCTAAATATTCACCCAGTATTGTAGCCGCACAAAATTGTATTTTAACAGGATCGTCAATAAAGCGAATGCTGTCACTGAGCTTTAAAAGGAAAGCCTGTTTTTCCTCACTTACCTTTAGTTTTTCTTCAGCCTTCGCCTGTTCCGTTATATCAGTAAAAATAACGGTAACAGTACGGTCTTTAGGTTTACCCACACGGAAAACATACAGGTTAAATACTCGGTTAAATGCGATTGAGTCTTCCCTAAATCGTTTTGGAATGCCCGTGCGTGCCACGCTGTCGTATTGCTCAAACCACTTGGGTTCTATATCAGGTGTTGTTTCAAGTATGGTTTTGCCAAGCGCGTTAGATAATCCGTTATTAAGCTCAAAGGCACGGTTTACTTCAAGGTACAGCCAGTTATTAGCTTTACCGTCTTCATCGTAGAGCATTTTAATGATACAGTAGCCCTCATCAATGGCGTCTAATAACATCTTATACTTATCAGCGGCCTGTTGGCCCTGAAGATTGTTGTACACGGGATCTTTAGTGATATCAGTTTCGTTTTGGATAATCATAAAATATAAAAACCGCAATAGGATAACGGGCATACAAAGCTGGGCTTTACATAGATAGTTTTGATTGAAATAAGGGATAATGATTGTGCGCAGCATGGCTGTCAGCCATACTGTATAAATATGCAAATGCAGCAATGTATGTAGATCCGGCTAAATTGCGGTAGCGCAAATATAAGATTACTTAATTCACTTAACAGTTGTTTAACTAATATTTAAGCAATAATACCTAAGGTTTTGAAAATCAATATCTTTATAAATGTTAAATGTGAACAGTTAGAGTTGAGAAACGTACGACTCCCGTACAGAATCTGTAACGCCATCATTATCATGGTCGTGTTCAAACTGTAATGCAAGTGTATTACTGTTCAAATGGGCTATAGTAGCTCTTATAGTATCTGAATCGTTAGATATCATCATCAATTCACCATCCTGTAGCGTATAAAAGCCTGTTCTGATATGAACCTCCCCGGCAAAAGTTTCATGACTGGTATACGTACTGTCAGTATTAAACCGGAGGTGTTTGTACTGGTTATCATTATAAATCGTGATTTCCCCTCCAGAAATTCTCTGTGCAAGCTTCCAGCTGCCCGAAATTGCAGCAGGGTCGTAATCGGTGCGGTTATCATCTGCACAATTGCAGGAATATAACAATAAGGCCAATAAAGGCGTCTTCAAGATCAGTTTCATAAATGGGATAGATTAATATAAGTAAGCTTATTTTCCCTGAAAGAAAATAAGAAAAGAGAAAATGCGGGATTTGTAAGTGCATCCGTAAAGGAGTAGTGCAATATTAAAGATTTTAAAATTGCCTGCCAATAAAAATTGCCCCCATTATACTTTTCGAACCTGCTATCCAAATTATGTAAGGCTGCGGTTGCATGATGTAACGCTCAGAAGGGATAAATTCCTGAACTTGTATATTATCCCGATTAAAAATAAATGAAATAAGCTATCGGAATAATCCCAATAAATTTTATGTCAATAGTTTACAAAACGTTTAACGATTATTTACGGCAACCGCCTTTACAGGCATCATAACTTTAGACATCTAAAAAATCAAAAACAGGAAATTATGAGTGATGATAATACAATGAGCCGCCGCCGGGCGATAGGCAGTATGGGGGCAATACTGGCCACGACGGTAGTAAGCCCTGCCATAGCAAACGGACTCGATAATGATAATACCCCCTCAAACGCAGGGGAAGACCCAACTACAAAATACCCACAGCCGCCGTTTAAGCCCCAAACTCAAACCTGGCCGGGACTTGCCGGCAAAATGGATCCTCGGCCTGACCACGGCGAAAAAAGCTATAAAGGTTCAGGACGCTTAAAAGGCAGAAAGGCGCTTATTACAGGTGGTGATTCAGGTATGGGTAGGGCTGCCGCTATTGCTTATGCACGCGAAGGTGCCGACGTAGCCATCAATTATTACCCCAATGAAGAAGAAGATGCACAGGAAGTTATCAAGCTTATAAAAGCGGAAGGTTGTAAAGCTATAGCCATACCTGGCGACCTGCGGGATGAGGCGTTCTGCAAGAAGCTGGTAGATGAGGCCGTTAAAGGCCTGGGCGGATTGGATATTGTGGTAAATAACGCCGCACGACAGCAAACCCAGGAATCGATTATGGACATTACTTCGGAAGCTTTTGATGCTACTATGAAGACTAATATTTATGCGCCGTTCTGGATTATTAAGGCGGCACTGCCTCACCTTAAAGCAGGCGCTTCTATCATCGGTACTACATCCGTGCAGGCGCAGGATCCAAGCCCGGAACTTTTTGATTATGCTCAAACGAAAGCGGCCACTACTAACTACATCCGCTCCCTTGCCAAGCAATTAGGACCAAAAGGCATCCGTGTAAACGGTGTTGCACCCGGCCCTATATGGACACCGTTACAGGTTAGTGGCGGCGCCACCATGGAGAAGCTGATACAATTTGGCGGTGATACACCTATGGGCAGGCCGGGACAGCCCGTAGAACTCGCCTCAATATATGTACAGCTTGCGGCTAATGATGCCAGTTATGCCACCGGACAAATTTACGGCGCGGCAGGTGGCGGGGGGCAACCATAATTAATAAAAAAATCAAGACAATATGAAAACAATAGTTATAGCATTTGTAATGTCATTAGCATTACTATCATGCAGGCAGAACGGGCATGGTAAAGATGAACAGCCATACGGGGCTTCGGAAACCGGTACGGGTGAAGAACCTGAAGGAGTGGTATCGGGCGGGCCAAATGCCGGACCGGAAACCGAACCGGCCGTTACGGACACGACTAAGGAGGATTCAGCAAATGATGCAACACGTAAACTTCCGCCACCATCTGAACGAAAGGAAGTTACGCCCCCGGACATTTCAAAACCCCATTAAATTAAAATTAGTAATCATAAACTCAATTATTATGTCAGTTATACAAAACGATCACTCGGAAGGGCCTGTTGCAAAGGCTATTGAAAACCAGACTTCAAAACTACCGTCCGACCTGTTTCTTTGGGCTGCGGTGGGCTCCATGGCAGCATCAGCAACCTTAAAATGCCTTGGGAAAGATAAGTCTGCATTATTTGTAGGCCAATGGGCGGCACCATTCCTGCTGCTTGGCATTTATAACAAAATTGTAAAAACAGAAGGCAATGACAGCAAATCAAAACCGTCTAAGGGTATTGAATCCCAGCCGACAGAACCGCATCCTATAAGCGATTATGCTGAGCCGGAAACTGATATTACCGTATAAACAAGTCAAACAAAAACAACTATGGAAAAGAAACATGCTTTAATCACGGGCGCAACGAGCGGTATTGGTTATGAGCTAGCCAAACTGTTTGCTCAAAACGGCTACAGCCTTGTACTTGTAGCCCGTAACGAAGAAAACCTCAATGCAGTGGCTGCTGAACTGGAGCAGCTTTACGGTAACATCCACACGCACATCATTGCAGCCGACCTTTTTGAAAAGGAGGCCGCCCAAAAGGTGTACGATAAAACTACAGAACTGGGGATTACAGTGGATGTACTGGTTAACGATGCCGGCCAGGGCGAATGGGGCAGGTTCATCAAGACCGACCTGCAACGTGAAATTGACATTGTGCAATTGAATATCATTTCGTTATTGAGCCTTACCAAATTCTACGTAAAAGAAATGGTGGCGCGTGGCGAGGGCAGGATACTGCAACTTGCATCGTCTGTGTCTAAGGCACCGTCGCCATACCTTTCGGTGTATGCCGCTACCAAGGCGTTTGTACTTTCGTTTAGTGAGGCACTGGCCGAAGAGCTGAAAGACACAGGAGTAACCATCACAGCGTTACAGCCCGACGCTACGGATACTGATTTCTTCCATAAGGCTAAAGCCGAAAATACGGTTACCTATAAAGAAAAGGATTTATATACGCCTGCCGAAGTTGCACAGGCCGGTTATGACGCGCTGATAAATGGCGAACTGAACGTTGCCCCCGGAGCTATGAATAAATTCCAAAAGGCGATGAACACCGTAACGCCGGATACCCTGATTACTTCCAACATGGAGAAACAAATGGAGTCGAGCATGAAGCCCGACGGCAGGCAGGAGAGTTCGCACCCGGCATCGCAGCGTGAAAGGGACGCCATAAATGCTAAAAAAGAAGGCGTTAACGGCGATTATTAATCCAAATCCTGACGGCTATGAGCGACCCGATAAACGACAAGCTAACCAGTGGCAGCCACCATTCGTACTGGAACGACAGCCAGCCACCACTGGAATACAAAACGCTGCGAAGCGACATAGCTACCGATGTGCTGGTGGTGGGCGGTGGCATCGCCGGGCTTACCACGGCCTACTGCCTCGCGAGGTCCGGGCGAAAAGTAGTATTGCTGGAAGACGGCTACCTGGGCAGCGGCGAAACCGGAAGGACAACCGCCCAAATTACCTATGCGCTTGACGACCGCTACTATGACCTTGTGAAGATCTTCGGCGAAGAGAAGGCACGGCTCGCGGCGGAAAGCCACAAGCACGCGTTGGAATGGATTAAGGGGCTTGTGTTTACGGAAGGCATCGACTGTAATTATAAAGATGCCGATGGCTTTTTGTTTTTAGACCCCACAGATACACCTGAAAATCTTGAGAAAGAATTTGAGGCCACACAAAAGCTTGGCCTGCCCACACATATGGTATACCAGATTCCGGGGATGCCTTCCGGGCTTAAGGAGCATGCTATACGGTTCCCGGATCAGGGGCAGTTCCATATCCTGAAATACCTGAAAGGCCTGGCCGACGCGATTATCCGCATGGGCGGCGAAATTTATACCAATACCCACGCTGATGATATTACCAAAACAGGTTCAAAAGCGAACGGCTTTACAGTAAAGGCTGATCATATCGTAGCGGCCACTAATTCGCCGGTTAATGATATTGTTACGATGCACACTAAGCAGCATGCCTACCGCACTTATGTGATAGCGGCCAAAGTGCCCAAAGGGCAGTTGCCGTATGCCATGTGGTGGGACACCGGTAAGATGGATAGTCCATGGGTGGCAAAGCCTTACCACTATGTAAGGCTGGAACCGCTCAACGAACAGTTCGACCTGCTGATCTCCGGTGGGGAGGACCATAAGACCGCGCAGGCCGACGAGGAGCATATTACCGAAGGACAGCGCTACGAAAGGCTCATCGCGTGGACAAAAGTGCACTTCCCGTATTTTCAGGATATTGATTATAGATGGTCGGGGCAGGTTTTAGAACCTGTAGATTGCCTGGCTTTTATAGGTAAAAACCCCGGAGATGACAACATTTACATTATTACAGGCGATTCCGGTAACGGCATGACACACGGCACACTGGGTGGGCTTATTATCAACGATATTATAATGGGCAACCCCAATAATTACATCGACTTATACGATCCGTCCAGGATTACCCTGCGTACCGGCATGGACTTCCTGAAAGAAGTGGGCAATATGGCTTACAAAATGGGTAAGGACTGGATAACACCGGGCGATATTAAAGAAGTGGACGAACTACCTCCCGGTAAAGGAGCCATCTTATCAAAAGGGTTGGAAAAGATAGCGGTATATAGAGATGAAGATGGGAGTGTGCACACCTGTTCGGGCGTATGCCCGCATCTTGGGGGAGTGCTGCAATGGAATGATGACGAAAAATCGTTCGATTGTCCCTTGCATGGCTCGCGTTTTACCGCTTACGGTACTGTAATAAACGGCCCGGCCATCAGCGACCTTAAAAAGGCAGATTAATAACTACAAAACTAAAACAGCCTTCAGTCAAAGGCTGTTTTAGTTTTGTAGTTATTTAACCCTTACATCAAAACGAAAGATTTAGCGGTTTATTTCTGTCATTATTCCCCTGTTTGCCTATTCGGCGCGTCAACAGGCTTGGATTGTGAGGAGCCTTTCTGCCGTAAGAAAATAGAAAGGATTATGATGGCAAAAACAGAAAGAAATTCGCTTTGCCAGTTCTGAAAGGATTCAAACCAAAAACGTGAGTCGGTACAATACTCCCTAACCGATTCGGACGGAAGGCCTTTTAATGCACGCAGTACATTTTCATCTTTAAGGCTTCCGTAAAAATGGAGTATAAAGCTTGCCATAAAAAGCAATCCCAAGGCAATCGTCAGCGAATGTTTGTATAGCGCCAATATCCATCCGCCTGCTTTAACCGGCCAGGGAGCATCTTTTCTGTCAGGATCAGGTTCGTGGTCAACTTCTTCGTCTTTGTCAAAATCTTTGGATTCTGAGGACCCTTTTTGCTGTAAAAAAATAGTAAGGACAACAAATAAGGCCATTTGCAGGAATTCACTTTCCCAATTCTCGAAAGTAGATTGCACAAAGTGGCCGGAGCTAAGATAGGACGCTAAGCTAACGGCAGAGGCTCCGTGCTCCAAAAGTTCTTTATTATATTCCTGGAGCCCAAACAGGGTTTGCCCGATAATAGAGAACAAGAAGAGCATTAGGAATGCGACTGACAGCCCGTTATTCCTTAAAAATGTGTTCATGGTGTTGTGTTGCTATTAAAAATTAGGGCAAATAATTATTAAAAAAAACGTTTTACGGGACTTTTGCGTCGCAGCTATTAATCTTCATTTCTTCTCCCGAGGGAGTTATAGGTCAGCATCGCTGCGATTGTAAATACTATATGGGCGGTTAAGAGTTGTCTGTAATAGCCGTAACGATAGTTTTGTGGCGGATTTTTATGCTGGGCAAACAGCAACTTCCAAACGGCTATACCTACAACGCCACTGGTTGTGCCCGCAATCATCATGCGGGGGAGGGTAGGTTCTTTAAGTGCCTTTTTCCAAAGCAGATAATAGGCCGACATAAATACAATACCTGTAGCATAATGCAGCCCCCAGCCCGCCGGGTGGCTGTCGTTATCCTCTATCTCAGGGGTGTTTTCAGAGTTGTCAATAAGCTTGTTAATCATAATAGGCTCTACGTATTCCTGTTTTTCTTTTTTAGCTTTAAAATAGCTGTACAAGGTCATGAAACTAGTCCCAACCAATCCTGCGATTATTACTTTTTCAGTCGTTTTCATATTTATTAAAATTTCAACATGAATTTTTCCCTGTCAAGGCCGTCTACAATGTACTGCCAGTTTACAGATATTACCTGGCGTATTATTTTTTCGAAGTGCTCCGTAGTGCTGGGCCTTTCGATATAGATGTTTGCCCCTGCGATAAAAATATCGGTAAGCCTGTCTTGAATTGCCCGGTCTGCATAAACCGCAACACAGGTATCGTTAAATTTCGGATCTTCCCGTATAAGCCGCAGGCATTCTAGCCCATTGGCGTTTGTGGGGCATGTATTTAAAAGAATAAGATGCGGGGGGTACAAGGTTTTATTCAGGTAACGCATGAGTTGTTCCCCGTCTTCATAAATAGTGAACGAACTTGGCATTTTCAGATCGTTAAAAACAGAGGAAAAGAATATCCTTTCATCCACATCTTTTTCTGCAAGGGCGATATTTATTCTGTCCGTATACATTAATTACTGTATTGAATAGTTTCGTTTATAGCGCATTACATTCTGAAAATCCGAGGGGCACAGCCCTGTGGTTTTCTTAAATTGATTGGAAAGATGAGCCACGCTGCTGTATTGAAGCCTGTGCGCTATTTCAGTAAGGGTCAGGGGCTCGTTGGCCAGCATGTTTTTTACCTTCTCAATTTTTTGCATTATTATATATTCTTCAATAGATATATGGCTTACCTCTGTAAAAGCCTTTGCAATATTGCGATAGCTCATGGCTAATTTCTCCTCAAGTAATACCGACATCTTCACCAGGGGCGATTTACTGAGCCTGAGTACGCCATTAATAATTTCCTTTGTTTTTTGTGTGAGCAATACCCTGTTATTGTCTATAATCTCTATGTTATACCTGTTAAGTGTCGTTGTTAATTCGTCATATATATGCTGCGGTACAATTTCGTTGAACTGAATGCAGCCTGCGCTTAAAATGGTATACTTAAGGCTTAATTTGTCGAGTTGTTCCATGAGGATTGCCCTGCAGGTTTTTTCTATGTTATATTTTATATGTATTTTCATGTCTGTTGGTTTTAAAGGTTATACCCCGGAATAAGTCTGTTGACCTGGGAAGATGTGCCGGATTCGGGAAATAGAAAACCAGGCACAATGCTTTGGGCAGTGCAGCTTGATGTAGCGCTGAAATTTTAGTGATTTGTATGTAGATGAGGCATCCCTCCTTGATTTACTTTTGCAAATCAGTACCCCTAAGTTACATAATTAAGAATAGAACCGCCCGCTTTTAGTATATTTTTAATATATTCAATGCTCTCATCCTACAGTTTTCAAAAAAATTACTTTCAAATCCCCATTAAAATCTTAAAGTGCTTTTTAATAAAATTATGCATGGATAACTTTATAGCAAGAAGCTTATACGATTATGAAAATAAAACAGATAGCAAAGGACAGCCTGGCGGTTTTAAAAGACACTATAAAAGGCTTTATGGAAGACAAGGGGCTAAAGCTAAGCGCTTCCCTCGCTTACTATACCTTGTTTTCAATGGCTCCCTTATTGTTGCTTATTATATCACTAGCCGGAGTGTTTTTTGGCAAGGATGCCATAGAAGGCACGGTGTTTAGCGAACTCAACGGACTTGTAGGGAATGAGGCAGCCGCGCAGGTGCAAAAGATCATACGCAACATGGAACTTTCTGGCGACACCAACCTGTCGCTTATCATAGGCGCAGTTACGCTTATTATCGGTGCCACAACCGTATTTGGAGAGATTCAGGATTCTATAAATATGATATGGAAAGTAAAGGCTAAGCCTAAAAAAGGGTGGGTAAAACTTATTAAAGACAGGCTGTTATCAGGCTCACTCATTGTGGGCCTGGGCTTTTTACTCATAGTATCACTGGTAGTGAATGGTGCGCTTTCGGTATTTAATGAAATGCTGAAGCAGTGGCTGCCGGATGCATCTGTAATTTTCTTTACTATATTGAGCCTGCTTGTAAATATAGTGGTGCTGAGCCTGATTTTCGCAGTAATTTACAAAGTACTGCCGGATGCCAAAATCAAATGGAAGGATGTAAGGGCAGGGGCCATATTTACCACACTGCTTTTTCTTTTAGGGCGTTATGCAATCGGGTTATATATAACTTCATCCGGCACCGCTTCAACCTACGGCGCTGCGGGTTCTCTTATCGTGATCCTGCTGTGGGTGTATTATTCGGCAGCCATTTTGTTTATCAGTGCCGAGTTTACGCGCGCTTATGCCGCCTTTAAAGGCGAAAATATACTCCCGGCTGATTATGCAGTGTATGTAGAAGAAAGAGAAACGGAGAAGCCGCAGGCCAATATTGCTAAAGAAAGTAATTCCTGATTTGGCTCATAATAAAACTTAAACAATAAGGCTAAAAATGAAGATAAGCAAAGTTTTATTGAAATGTTTGCCACAAAGGTAACCAAAGCAACGGGGAGCACCCCGGTAATAGTAGCTGCTTTTTTAATAGTGGTGGTTGAGACATCAGGGGCCCGTTTTTAATTATTCGGAAACCTGGCAGCTGGTGATCAATACCGGTACCACCATTATTACGTTCCTTATGGTGTTTTTAATCCAGAAAACGCAGAATAAAGATTCGCTGGCCATACAGATAAAGCTCAACGAACTTGTGGCTTCCCACAAGTTTGCCAGCAACCATATGATAGATGTGGAAGATATGACCGAGGAGGAACTGGAAGTAATTGAACAGTATTATGCGAAGCTGGCTGAACTGGCTAAAAAGCAAAAGAACATAAAAGAGGCCTATTCTTTAGAACAGGCGCATATGCGCCATGACAAAAAAAAACGATAAGCTGGGAAAGACTACTTAATCCCGGTTTTTTAGGCTGCCAAGCATGGCAAACGATTTTGCCATGTTCTGCGCATCCTGACCGTATTCTTCTTCATAATACTTCAGAAGTTCGGCCTTTGGCGTTCTTTTCCCTTTAGTGTGCCCTTCCCATATAACGCCCAGTGAAGCATAGGCAGGTACTGCAACACCCACACAGGTAAAGAAATTAGCAATGTTACCGGTTATGTGCTCCACACCGTCTGAATCGCCCGTTATAATCACGCCGCCCAGCTTACCGTTGAGCGGGGAGGGCTTGCCTGATTCTACTATATCATAAACTTCGTCAAGCCTTTCTATTACACGTTGTAGTTCAGACGAATGATTGTTCCACCATATTGGTGTGGCGAACAACAGCATATCAGACTCCAGTATCTTTTTATAGATACCGGCGAAATCATCAGGCGTGGTAAGCCTAATGTAGGAGCCGGGCAGGATATTGTGTGCCGCAAGGCGAAGAACCTCACATTCAATACCCTCTTTTTTCAGGTAACCTACAGCAAATTCGCTGAGTGCCGCCGTGTTAGAAGGCCCTTTTTCTTTGAGCGTGCCCAGTAAAATAAGTGCTTTCATATACATTTTATTTAGATGGCGTTATGCAGCTTTAATTTTTTGCAGGGCATCTACTGCTGCCTTGTTGCCCTGTTGGAATGCGATATCCAGGACATCGAGACCCCTCTGGTCTTTCAGGTTTACGTCAGCCCCGTTGTCTATTAGTATCTCAATAATATCGTTGCGGCCAAACATTACGGCAAACATAAGTGCGGTACCGCCATTGCCATGTTTGGCGTTTACATCAGCACCATTAGCAATAAGCAGTTCGGCGATAGCGGGATATCCTTTAAAGCATGCGCCCATCAGCGCGGTATTGCCGCTGCCGTCGGTCGCATTAATATCAGCCCCTGCATAGAGCAATGCCTTTACCGCCTCATATTGGTTGTTGTAAGCAGCAATGATGAGTGGGGTGTAGCCACGCTCATCCCGTACATCAACACTGCTCATCAGCTCAAATATTTCTTTTAAAACGGGCACATTTCCCTGCCTTGAAGCAGAAAACAGTGCTGTGGTAATCTGATCCATAATTATATTTTTAGTTAGTTGTTTTGAAACTAATAACAAATGACTCCTTAAAACCCAAATGCTTCTCACTCATCAGCTTTCGAAGTACCACTACCTCATTACACGGCCATGTTGCTGTATACTGTAGGTGTTGAAGCCATGGCAGTAGCTTTTCGTATACCGGGTACGGTATCTTTTTAGCCAAGCTGATATGCGGTGTGGTAGCCTTAGACCTGAGCGTTTGGGCGAGATGCACAATAGGCTCCGGAGTTACCACCTTCAGGTATATTGTTATGCTATGGCCATGGTCAAACACGCCCCAACCGTCGACGGTGACGGTAAACTCCTTTTGTTCCCCAATGAACGTTTCGACCGTTTCGGCAAAACCGGCATCATCGGTAAGTTTATCCGTGAGTGTAATATGCGCCTTTGAATGCAGGTTCCGTTCGGTAATATCTGCAATAGCATTCATATCGCGTTTTATGCCGGTAATAGCATCAATAATCTTCTGCGGAGGTGAAAGCACCACCAGATAGGCATACAGCGGCCCGAACAATGCGGTTTGGTTATAGATGCGTTTTGCTGCCATAGGCATTGTTACTCTACCACCTTAGGCTCGCGTTCCCAGATGCGATGCCTGCCCATCTGTGCCGTAAAATCATCCGTAAAGGCTTTAGCCGTACCGGTGCTCATAATAATGCCCGGCAGGCTGCTGTCTTTTCCGCCTGCCAGCTTATTGCCTATAGTGGTTTTTTCAATAAGCGGCTCAAGGCCGGAGTCAAAGCCTATCACCTTGCAGTGCCTGTAGGCATCGTTAATAAATTCAATAGCGTTGTCGTTTTCTGCCAATGCCTGTGTGCCGGAGCCCGATGGTACGTACACGGCATCAAACAGTACCGATGACGATGAGAAAAAGGCAAAATCCACTTTCTGCTCGGTGCCCGCATCGCCTTTTATGGTGCCTGCATTAGGCCCAACAATCTTCGCTACAGCGCCTCTGGCTTCCAAAGCCTTTTTAAGGGCATTGACTGATTGTTCACTAAACCCTTCGGTACATAAAAAAGCCACCTGGCGGGTCTCAATGCTTCCGGTATTGGTTGGGTTGTCCACCATGCTCAGCGCCGGCGAAGGGGCATAGCTTTTGTCAAGGGGTTTCGGTTCATGCTTTTTTGGGTCGGCATCAGCGCCTATACCTTTGTTCATGGGTTTTTCAGGCTGCGGTACGGCAATACCAAGCCCGGCGGCTACCTGTTGTGCCAGTTTTTTGTCTACCTGGCTTAGCAGGCCCACCATCCGCTGGCGAATGGCAACGGTCTCAACCTTGCTCAACTCAAAGCGCAGCGCTTTAATAATATGTTGCTGCTCCGGCTCCGTCTGGCTCTTAAAGAAAAGGGCGGCCTGGCTGAAGTGGTCGGCAAAGCTTTCGCTGCGTTCGCGTACTTTATACGCCTCTACGCGTTCGTTATAGCTTACAAACCCGCCTTCTGCTTCTTTGGCCTGCATCGGGTAGCCGTTGGCTAGTGAATTGGGGCTATAACTAACGCGCCCGGTATTTATCTGCTGGCGCATATGGCCGTCACGCTGGTTGTTGTGCACCGGCACTACCGGCCTGTTGATAGGGATTTCATGGAAGTTAGGCCCGCCCAGCCTGAGCAGCTGTGTATCGGTATACGAAAACAGCCTGCCCTGTAGCAGTGGGTCATTTGTAAAATCAATACCGGGTACAATATGTCCCGGATGGAAAGCCACCTGCTCGGTTTCGGCAAAAAAGTTATCAGGGTTGCGGTCCAGCACCAAGCGACCGATTTTAGTAACCGGCACCAATTCTTCCGGAATGATTTTAGTAGGGTCGAGCAAATCGAAGCTAAACTTATGCTCATCTTCTTCGGGTACCAGCTGTACGCCAAATTCCCATTCTGGAAAGTTTCCCTGCTCAATGTTATCCCAAAGGTCGCGGCGGTGGAAATCAGGGTCATTGCCCGATATTTTCAATGCTTCGTCCCAAACTACCGCATGCGTGCCTAATTTAGGTTTCAGGTGGAATTTCACAAAGGTTGACTTGCCCTCTGCATTTATAAATCGGAAGGTATGGATACCAAAACCTTCCATCATACGGTAGGAGCGGGGTATGGCTCTGTCGCTCATGGCCCACATGACCATGTGCATGCTTTCGGGCATCAGGGAAATAAAATCCCAAAAGGTATCGTGTGCTGAGGCTGCCTGCGGAATCTCGTTGTGTGGTTCCGGTTTTACCGCATGTATCAGGTCAGGGAACTTCATGGCATCCTGTATGAAGAACACCGGGATGTTGTTGCCTACCATATCAAAGTTACCCTCCTGGGTATAGAACTTAATCGCAAACCCACGCACGTCACGGGCCAGGTCGGTTGAGCCGCGAAAACCTGCCACGGTCGAAAAGCGTACAAATACCGGAGTTTTCACAGAAGTATCGTTAAGGAAAGCGGCCTTTGTATATTCGGAAACGTTGCCGTAGGCCTCAAAATAGCCATGAGCACCAGACCCCCGGGCATGCACAATGCGTTCCGGGATACGTTCATGGTCAAAGTGCGTGATTTTTTCACGCATGATGAAATCTTCAAGCAGTGATGGCCCGCGTTCGCCTGCCTTTAGCGTGTTGTGGTCGTTGTTTATTTTTACGCCATGGTCGGTCGTGATGAACTGGCCATTACTATATTCCCTGTCTTTTTCAAGGTCCTGAAACTTTTCATTTTCTTTATGCGGTGTAGTGTTCTTTTTCATTCTAAGTAATTTTTGTTTCGTTAGTGCTACCTAAAATTAGGTATTTGGTCTCCGGCTGTTTCTTTGATTAAGAAAACTTTAGCACCGGAAATGGACAGATTACTTTAAAGTGTAAAATGGCTGTAAAATTGTGTAAACCGCTTTGGCAAAACCTCACGTTTTACTATTTCACTCTATGAGGCCAACCTCTGAAATTGAAATATAGAACCTTTTCCACACCCTACTTAAATTTATACTAATTGGGGTTTCTTTAAAACACTTCTAACACTACGGTAAATACTTTTGAATAAAATTAACTCTAATAGAAATGAACGTATTTAAAACATTACTTGCTACAGCTGTCTTTACAGGAGTAGCAGCATCAGCAAATGCACAGGACAATGGCAGCAATGAACAGTCGATGGCGGTTAGCTTTGGTGTTAAAGGAGGTGTTAACCTGGCCACTATAAACGGCGATATTGACAGCCCGGATTCGCGCACAAGCTTTCATGCAGGTGTTTTTGCAGAGATTCCGGTTGTAGACATCTTCTCTGTACAGGTTGAAGCCCTTTATTCCGGCCAAGGGGCAGAATTTGATTTTGAGGGAAGCGATGGCGATAAGGCCGAACTGCAGCTGGATTATATCAACGTGCCGGTATTAGCTAAATTTTACCTGTTTAAAGGGTTTAGTGTTGAAGCCGGCCCCCAGTTCAGTTTCTTACTAAATGATGAGATTGATACCAATCCTAATTCCAATGACGGGGATTCGCCTACACCTTTTAGGGATAGCCTGAAGACTTTTGAATTCGGTGTTTCCGGCGGTGTGACGTTCCAGACAGACCTTGGGCTTTTTGCCACAGCACGTTATAACCAGGGTATTACTGATATAGCGGATGATGTTAATGTCCAAAACTCCGTATTTCAAATTGGTATAGGATACAAGTTTTAGTCGTTTGTAAATATGACGAGGGTGCAGAAATGCATCCTTTTTTGTGTTTACTCTAATCTTATATTATAAAAAAATGCAATCCTAAAGTATATATGAAATATCAACTAACCATTTTATTACTGTCGATCTATGGTATCATTTACGCGCAGTCGGATGAAATAAAAACCGACAGGCCGGATCAGACCGAAACGGCGTCAATAGTTCCGGCTGGCCGCTTCCAAATGGAAAACGGTTTTACATACCAAAAAAGTGAGAAAGATAGGGAATATATTTTCCCAACATCATTATTGAAATTTGGGTTAACCAACCGTATTGAACTCCGTATGATTGAAGAATTTGGATATATGGAGTCTGAAGATATTACCGGCTCAGGATTAAAACCTTTGATTGTGGGTGCCAAGTACAATTTGATACGAGAAGCCGGATTCATTCCTGAGATTTCGTTGATAACACAGGTAGAACTGCCGAAAGTGGCGACCAATACGTTTAAAGCTAAATACATCGCTCCGGAACTTCGGCTTTTACTTGACCATTCGATTGGTTCGCAGGCTGAAGTAGGGTCAAATATTGGGATTCAGTGGGATGATGAGGATGGCTTACCTATTTATGAATATACAATATCACCGAATATAGATATCTCTCAAAAGCTCTCCGCTTATATCGAAGAGTTTGCTTTTCTAAAGTCCAAAACGCATGGGCAGCACTGGATTGATGGCGGCCTGATATTTTTAGCAACTAAAAACCTTCAGTTTGATATATCTGCCGGTTATGAGATCACGAGAGTAAACCATCACACACATCAATATTTCCAGAGTGTGGGCATGTCTTTCAGGATTTAAACCCCTTGGCGTTATCTGTTATCTAAATTATTAACTAAGTGTTGGTTATCCTTTACAATTTACTTAATAGGGCAAGATGTATCTTTATGTAAAAACGATTTGCTATGGCTATAATACTACGTTTCGAGGGATTATCGACGCTTCCGATATTTGGAAAATCGTTGGAAGAAAAGTTTTCTTTCTTTAATGCAGTCGAAAACTGTGTATTTGAGAATAAAGTAATTGTGCTTAACGGGGAAAATACTGAAGACTACGATACTACAACAAACGACACATTGCTGGTGATTGACGTGACTTCAAAAGAATATGATATCATACCGCTTACGTTGAAGGATGTCGGTGAGTTAATAAATATATTGAAACATGACCTAAATGCTGTTGACTTGTTAAAGGACAATACAGACGACAAGGATGCGCAAGCGAAGCGCAGGACTGTTATGGTTACTATGAGGTGACTTATAAGTATGCGAAAGCTAACATGGTCAAACTTCCATTACATCATTATAGCACAGTCAATAATAACGATAACCAATATAACTTTGGTGTTCTAACAAAACAAAACAAAACGTCACATCCGGGAGTTTTTAATATCTGGCATTTTCCCGTTATTCAACCAGCTCTTTCCAATATCCATAACATATTTCAGGATTCTTAGTGCAATTTATATGTAACAATCCATTTTATAATTGCAAATTCCAGTATAAATGGATCAGATTATCATTTAGCCTTGTATTTTACTTTGAGGACAAGCATTATGACATTTAGTGCCAGAGACAGTATATTAGTTGAAATTAATGCAATATCCTGCTTTTCCACTCCGTAGTATATCCAAAGCGAGTTACCTAAAAGTAAGATGATGAACATTCCAATGGAAACATCCCCCGCTTTTTTTGTTTTTATGGTTTTAAAAATTTGCGGGAATAATGATGACGAAGTACAAAGTCCCGCAGTAATGCCTATTATTTCTATCAATTCCATCCTTTCAAATTAACACGATTAAACATTTAAAAATTATTTACCGATTAACAAGTTAATGAAAAGCACGCTAAAGGGTAATAAAGTTTTCTTAATCGTGCAAAACTGCGTAACTGAAAGTTTTAATTTTAAGTATTACACTGCCAAATATCTCGCAATAAATAAACAAACTGTGTTTAAAATAAAATATGGATACGATATCAAGCCGGTAATTACAAAATATAGGAAGAATGAAAACATTAAATCAGCGTATGTATGCCTGAAGGTCCAAGTATCGTAATCGCGAAAGAAAATATGGCAGCCTTTATAGGCCATAAAGTCATTGCCGCTTCAGGCAATGCTAAGATTGATCTGTCACTATTGGAAAACCAAAAACTTCTTGACATTAAAACATGGGGCAAACACTTGTTACTTTGTTTTGAAGGATTTACCATACGTGTACATTTTTTGCTTTTTGGTACTTACCGTATAAACGAAACAAAAGAGGCTAAGCTTCGGTTGGGCCTGGCTTTTAATAATGGGGAAATAAATTTTTATACGGCTTCAGTTAAAGTGTTGGAAGGTGATATTAATTCCCATTACGACTGGTCTGCTGATGTAATGCAGGTGCGGTGGGATGAAAAAGCCGCCCTTGAAAAACTCAGCCATAAGCCTGATATGATGATCTGCGATGCGTTGCTGGAACAGGATATTTTTTCGGGTGTGGGGAATATTATCAAAAACGAAGTATTATACCGGGTGCATGTTCATCCAAAATCACGCATCGGGGATATCCCTGATGTAAAACGTAAAGAAATTACAGCACAGGCAAGACAGTATAGCTTTGATTTTTTGAAATGGAAAACTGAAGGTACACTAAAAAAAAACTGGCTCGCCCATACTAAGAAAATATGTAAACGCTGCGAGCTGCCTATGCACAAGGAGTATACCGGAACCAAAAAGCGCCGTAGTTTCTTTTGTACCAAGTGCCAGGAATTTTACCAATGAAAAAAAATGCTATACATATAGGAAGTTCAAGTTATGCCACCGCATCATGGCAACCGCTTTTTTTTCCTGAAGGGTTGCCGAAAAAACAATGGTTTGAATACTATTGCAAACATTTTAATACTTACGAGCTCAACGCTACCTTTTACCGCTTCCCAACGCTAAAAAGTCTTGAAACCTGGTATGAGAAGGCTCCTGATGGTTTCATTTTCAGTATTAAAATTCCCAAGACCATTACCCATATCAAAAGAATGGAAGGTTGTAAGGATGAGATTGAGAAGTTCTATGATGTGGCGCGCGCAGGCCTGAGGGAGAAATTAGGTTGTGTGCTTTTTCAGTTGCCCCCGAGTTTTACTTACAGCCCTGAGCGGCTTGAAGCTATAATTTCGGCTATGAATCCGGAATTTGCGAATGTTGTTGAGTTCAGGAATGAAAGTTGGTGGCGGGAAGATGTTATGGAAATACTGGATAGCAACAATATTAGCTTTTGCAGTGTAAATTACCCGAAATTGCCCACGTCCATAATGAAAACCACACAAACGGGTTATGTAAGGATGCACGGCAACCCAAAGCTTTTTTACTCGGAATATACCCAAGAACAAATCGAAAGCCTGTACAGTGCGGTAATAAGTAACAACTTTAAGCAGGTTTACATCTATTTTAATAATACCGCATCGACTGCTGGTATTATTAATGCCTTACAGGCAAAGAAACTTAATGAAGAATAGTGAACGGTGGGATAAGCAATTATCACTATAATTTAAGATTTATTTGTAACGTCGATGATTTCACAGGATTTCTCATTGGTGAGATAAAAGCAACGGCATCATTAATAACATGTGTTATTATTTAAGAAATATTTACCTATTACTTAAGGAATCGTAAGCAATTATCACGATAGATTTGCCAAAAAAAATCATATGGACGCCTTTAAGAAAATTGTGATTATAGAGGATGATGCAGAGAGTTGCAATCTTTTCGAATCGGCACTGCCTGAGGCTTCAGAGAATGCCACTTTAAAGTGTTACCCGAATGTGATCGATTTTATGAATGAAGTAACGGCTACACAGTCCGTTCCCGACCTTATTTTCATCGAAATCAATTTGCAAAAAATTAATGGCTTTGCAGCGGCTGAACTCTTCAGCCGGCATGCTTTGCTCATGAAGGTACCGCTAATCGTATTCAGCAACAGCCGTGCCCCGGAAGACATGGAACGCCTGTTTAAGTTGGGTGTAGCACGTTACATTGTAAAGCCGGGAAAATATAATGATATGGTCGGGGTACTAAAAAAAGTCGGGCGGCATACCCGTGACGATGTATGGGCCTCAACACCAAAAGACTTTTTATTATCTGTAAACCACTAAACCCATAAATCTTAAAAAAATCGGATATTTTCATTATTTTGTAGTATATCACCTGTAGATTTTCAAGTAAAAGGTATGCTAACTGTAATGAATACTTGTTTATCCGTTTGGCATGGCGACTTACATAAGCTTACGTTAAAGGCTTTCAGTAGCGGTTACAAAAAGAGTAAATTTATGTATTAAATAAAAAGCTGTGAGTGGCACCACATCAAACACAGGAAGCCCGCACCGTGATCGTATCAATACTTCTGATGACTACGAGGTGCGTTACTCGTCGGAAAAATTTGGGATAAGCAGGAAGAGCTTATCGAGGCAGTAAGGATATCGGGAAGTAGTAGTGCAGACACTATTGAGGTGTACCTGGAAGGACAGAAATAAAGGATTGCAAAGCAATCCTTTAGTGTTTAAAGAGATAAAAAAACCCAACACCATGCTCAAAGTTAAGGTGGAAAAGAAAATAAAGAAAAAAGAGAAGGAACGTGTGGCTACGCACCTTCTACCATGGGTAACGGCAGTTGCTATGTTTATACAGTCCCTTGATGGCACTATCCTTAATACGTCGCTGCCATCTATTGCCCGGGATATGGAATATTCCCCGACACAGATGCATTCAGTAATCGTTACCTACGCGCTTACCCTTGCACTATTCATTCCCTTGTCAGGATGGCTCGCTGATAAGTTCGGTACCCGTACCATGTTTATGATTGCGGTAGGATTATTTGTAGCCGGCTCCCTTTGCTGTGCCCTGTCCGTTGACCTAATGACCTTTAACTTGTCGCGTGTGCTCCAGGCTATTGGCGCATCAATGATGGTCCCTATAGCCAGGCTCGCTATATTGTACCAGTACCCTAAAAATGAATTACTGAAGACCATGAACTTTATTACCGTTTTTGGCTTGCTTGGTATGGTAGTTGGCCCGAGTTTAGGAGGTTTTTTATCAGACAACTTTTCGTGGCACTGGATATTCCTTGTCAACGTCCCTATCGGTCTTTTAGGCATCTCAATGGCGAAGCGCATCATGCCTAATTTCAAGAAGGCGGTGGGACGGTTTGATTTCAGGGGGCTGATGTATTTCAGCCTGGCCCTGATCGCCATTACCATGGTGCTGGAACTTATCAGTTCAGGGCTTACCCACTGGATTATGATATTGGGTGGATTGTTCCTGTTCAATATTCTGGCAGTGTTTTATTACATCCATTTTAAGCGAACGGAAAAACCGATCATAGACCTACGGTTATTAAATATAAAAACGTTGAAGATTGGGCTTACCGGAAGCCTTATCACGCGTTTGGGGATTGGGGGATTGCCATTATTGCTGCCCTTGATGTTACAGACCGGATTTGGCTATTCCGCTTCGTTATCGGGTTTATTGCTTTTGCCTTCCGCGCTGGCCAATGTTGCTATTAAGCCTTTTATGGTGCGCATCATAAAAACGCTGGGATACAGGACGGTCCTGATCAGCAACACTATTTTGCTGGGAATGGTACTAATTGTATTAGGTTTTGTAGAAAAAGAAACGCCATTAGGGTATTATATCCTATTGATGGTATTTTACGGCTGTTTTACCTCAATACAGATGTCAGCCATGAATACCATCACGCTGGTGGACCTGGATGAAAATACCAAAAGCGGCGGGAATACCATGCTGGTTATAATGCAGCAGTTATCGGTTAGTTTTGGTGTTTCGGTGGCCAGCCTGGTGCTTTCTTTTTTCCAGTCCGGTGCCATTGAGATGAACCGCACGCAACCTTTCCATTATACCTTTATCGTCCTTGCTGTCTTTACCATTTTTTCAAGCCTGATTTTTTCCAAACTAAGCAGGACGGACGGGAACGGCTATGTATAATTTCTTGTAACCCGGCCATCTTTTTTCTCCTACCTGTTGACGCCACATTGAATAATAAAGCCCCTTTGATTAAAGTAATTCCAAGTGTGATCCGGTCTCCGATTTTGCCTTTTTCCAGAACATATATCCTATTCCTTGAATTATGGTATCTACGCTCAGGCCTTGAGGGAAACTGCTTTGTGATAAGGTAGGGCGTGTAAGGCTCTTTTCTTGTAATTGCCTTAAGCCCGCCGATACGGATGACCGCCATTTTCTCATGAAGCGATTCGATTACCTTTATTTTAAGATTTCCCCAATAATGTTCGTTTTCAGTTCAAGGTTTTTCGATTTAAGGCAGTTCTCATTACTACTGCTTTTGCACGCAGCAGCGGGATTAAAAACCAGCACCTTCCATTTCAAGGCGTAAATCGTAATTCAGATGCGAGGCTGTGTGCTTCTGCACTATATAGCATAATTTATCCGCCCTGCTTTCTCCGCCAAACGGCTCTGGTGTCTTTGAGGCATCCCTATTATGTTTGTAGTTTTGTAAGGCTATGGTGTAACTGCTATAATTCACTTAAAGTTAGGCTAATAAATTCGGATGTTATACTGCTTTACCTTAACTTTAGGTTTCACCAATACTTTACACTGTGCTTACTATTTCCATTGCCAGCCAAATTACCTGGCTATTTGTTTTGGCCATACCGATTGCCTGCGTCGCATGGACCGTTACCCACGAAGAGGTTTTCCGTGAACCAAGGGAATACTGTGTCAATTGCAGTAAGAACTCCAGGACATTGCTCAGGAGAAAATTCTTTTACCTGTTTACCTGCGAGTATTGTTCAGCCACTATGTTACAATAGCTTTCCTGGCACTGACAAACTTCCAGTTGTTGCTTGAAGGGTGGAAGGGTTATGTTATAGGAGGTTTTGCATTGGTGTATGTCGCAAACTTCTATATGAGCATCTTTGCCCTGCTGCGCCAGGCAATAAAAAAGGAAAAGGTAGAGATTGAGGTGATGCAGAAAGACACGAAACAATAACCAGTATACAATATCCGGGGGGCGTAAGCCAAATCTGTATTGATTACCTGAGAGTTTTGACCATTGTTCCGCACCGATTTCCACAACACATTTCCTAATGATGTAATATCGAAGTAAAATGTTGTAAGGTTGTGTATCTTACTGATTATGTTTAACATAAGCTTACCAGTTCTTAACACTTTAATGGGGAAAGCACCGCGTAATTTTATACCGCTTCAACAGTAAAAAATTCCAAACCCATTATGAAATCGAACTACTTAACCGCGCTCGCACTTGTGTTTTTTTCTGTGGCTTTTGCACAAAAAGGCATCCCGCGCCCTGAAGACACAAAAAACACGGTCGCCACTAATTTTCCGACCCATATCGATTATAGCCCTTCGCTGGCAGCCGGCCTAAAAGCAGCCTCGGGTTGGCGTATTACACCTGCTGCCACCGGCCTTGGTAAGCCTCGTATGCTCTATGTGGGTAAACAGGGCCAGCTTTATATAACGCGACGCGACGCGGGTGACGTATTGATGCTGACTGATAAGGATAGAGATGGAAAATTTGAAGATATGACCCGGGTGGCCGATTTTCCCGGTGTCCACGGCATTACCAGCAAAGGCAATTATATGTACCTGTGTAACAGCAACCGGCTGTTGCGCTATGCCCTGAATGCGGATGGCACGTTGGGCAAAGTAGCCGATACACTTATAAAGGACCTGCCCAGCGGCGGGCAGCATCCCAATCGTACGATGGACTTTGGACCGGACGGGATGTTATACATTTCGGTAGGTAGCGTGTGTAATGACTGCAAAGAAAGCGATAAGGAAACGGCCACGATGCTGCAGGTGGATCCGGCAACGTGGAAGCGTATCGTATTTGCATCAGGCCTTCGCAATACCATCGGTTTTGACTGGCATCCGATAACCGGAGCGCTCTGGGGAGTAGATAACGGGGGAGATTTCCGTGGGGACGACTGGCCTCCTGAAGAACTCAACCACATAGTAAAGGATGGCAATTACGGCTATCCGTTTGCCTATGCCCGTCAGGAAGTAGACCCCACACGCGAGGATCCGATGGGGACAACTAAGGAACTATTAGCGAAAGCGTCACAGCCGTCCGTTATGGAATTCCCGGCCCACAGCGCTCCCATTGCCTTTGCCTTTTTTGAAACCGGCCCCCAGAAAGGAAATGCGCTTGTGTGCTGGCACGGTTCATGGAACCGGCAAAAGCCCTCAGGTTTTAAGGTGGAACTGATAGAGTTTGATAAGAATGGCATACCAACCGGCAGTGAAGATTTCCTGTGGGGCTTTTTGAAGGACAACGGCCGGTTTGGCCGCCCTGCGGGGGTGGCAATAGCCCCGGATGGCACTGTATACATTTCCGATGACGCCAATGGCGTAATTTACTCCCTTACACAAAAATAACCGCTATGAAAAAATATATCCTACTCTTTACAGGACTGGTAGCTTTTGCACAGCAACCCAACAAGCGTATTGAATTTGAAGCGCCTGGAAGCTACCCGGAAGGTGTAGCTTACGACAACGCTGCCAGGGTGTTTTATGTCTCCTCAGCCCGTTTGGGTACGATTAGAAAGGTGACCAAAGAAGGGAAATATACCCCTCTGTATGAAGACAAAAGCCTGAAGTCTACCTACGGCGTTAAGCTGCATCCCGACGGTAAAAGGCTGTTTGTATGTGCCGGTGACGCCAACTACAGCATCTTCAGTACGCCCGAAACCAAGAAAAAACAGGCGCGGCTGTTGTCAATCAATGTAAAGTCGGGTAAAAAACTGGCCGATATTGACCTCTCACAATTACTACCCGGCGAACACTTTCCAAATGATATCGCCTTTGACGATAGCGGGAATGCGTACGTTACAGACAGCTATGCCTATGCCGTGTACAAAATAGATAGTAAGGGAAGAGCAACCGTTTTTAGCAGGCATGAATCGCTCAGGTCGGCAGGCGTGGGGCCTAACGGCATTGTTTATCATCCGTCGGGCTATTTACTGGTTGCACAAAACGGGTCTGGGGCTTTGATAAAAATAGAGATTGCCAAGCCCACTAACGTGTCCAAAGTAAAAATTGAGCAATTTTTTCCGGGCGCCGACGGGCTGCTCCCTAATGGTAACAACACGCTTACCCTGGTCCAAAACGGTGGTGTCAATAAAATTTTCAAACTTAAAAGTACCGATAATTGGGCTGCAGCGCAGGTTAGCGAAAGTACAGGTGTGGAAGACCGCTTTGCCTATCCTTCGACTGCCGCTGTGGACGGAAAGGAAACATGGGTAATGAACGCGAATTTCAGCGAATTGGCGGAAGGCAATAACGTGCCCTCCAAGAAATTTTCATTACAGCTGGCGGTGTTTACGCCCGTTGCGAAATAATAAAACAACTTTTACATTATACTTTATGAAAGCAGCAGTAATCCACGGTCCGGGTACTATTACCTGTGACAACATTGACGACCCAAAACTACAGAACCCCGACGACATTATCCTTAAGGTAACCTCTACAGCCATCTGCGGCTCCGACCTGCATATTTATTCCGGCGGTATCCCGCAGCCCAGGCCAATGGTCCTCGGCCATGAGTTCATGGGGATAATAGAGGAAGTGGGCAAGGGGGTAACCCATCTCAGGCCCGGCGACAGGGTAGTGGTACCCTTCCCGATCGCCTGCGGCTCGTGCTTTTTTTGCAACCATGAGTTGCCGGGGCATTGCGAGCACAGCAACCCTGAGCATTACGGCCCGGAGGGCGGGCTGCTTACACAGAAAGGAGGTGCCCTTTTCGGCTACACTGACCTCTATGGTGGCTACGACGGCGGGCAGGCACAGTATGTACGTGTGCCGTATGCCAATTTCGGCCCAAGGGTAGTGCCGGATAACCTTACCGATGAGCAGGTCCTTTTCCTGACGGACATTTTTCCAACGGGTTATACCGGCGTGGACTGGGGCGAGGTGAAAGGCGGTGAGACCGTAGCCATTTTCGGCTCAGGCCCCGTGGGCATCATGGCAGCCAAGAGTGCATGGCTTCGTGGTGCGGGAAGGGTTATCATCGTCGACACGTTGCAATACCGTCTGGACAAGGCAAAGGCGACCGCAGGCTGTGAAACGATACTGTGGGAAGACGGCCCGAAAGAGGTGGTGGAACAGATCCGAGAAAAAACACAGGGGCGCGGTGCCGATGTGTGTATCGATGCGGTAGGTTTTGAACCCGACAGGAGCTTGCTGGACAGGGCGAAGGCCGTGGTAAATTTTGAGAAAGGTTCCGTAAAAGTGCTGGAAGCCTGTATGAGTGCCGTGCGCCGCGGCGGGATTGTTTCCGTACTGGGCGTGTACCCAACCACATATGACAATTTCCCAATCGGACAGTTCTTCGACAAAGGGATCGTTTTAAAGGGCGGGCAGGCACCGGCGCAAAAGCATATCGATAAACTGCTGGGCTATGTTACGGAAGGGAAGGTAACCCTTGATGATATCATTACGCACAGGCTCCCGCTGACCGAGATCGCACACGGCTACGACATCTTCAAGAAAAAAGAGGACGGCTGCGTAAAGGTTGTGTTAGACCCTTGGGCGTAAATTTGTGGACATTCCGTGTGATGAGAAATCAGGAACGCACTAAAATAAGTAATAGGCGTTGTGCTTATTAAAACGGCAGGAGCGCTGCGTTTTCGAACCCTCGCGGCCTCCTGCCTGATTAATACAACCAGGGTTTCAACATTCAAAACAAAACGCTATGGAACACTCAGAACCGGATGCGACAATTTCGCATGATAAAATACAGCACTGGACTAAGTCAAGAGGTGGCAAGCCCGCCGTTTTAAAAGATATTGACGGCGAGCCAACAGACCACCTGCACATCAACTTTTTGGGCTTCGCCGAAGACGATGTGCAGGTTTCATGGGAGGAATTCTTTGCCATTTTCGATCAAAATAACCTCGAATTTATTTACCTCGAACAGACTAAGGACGGTCGTGAAAGCCGTTTTTCCAGGTTTATAAAAAGGCATAACTGAGATGAAGACACAAGAGGACCTTCTAGCGGAACCCTCTCACCGGCAGCTTCCGTTGCCCGGTGCGCAATGGCAGTCCTACCGGGAGTGGCATAACGTTGTTATGCTGCACTGGCGTGTGCCGGTACAATCAGTTGTAGCCCTAATCCCTGCTGGGCTAACACTCGATACCTTAGAGGGGGAAGCCTGGGTATCATGGATGGGGTTTACCGTAAAAGGGTTACGACACCGTGGCTTTCCGCAGTTGCCATTTCTTTCCGGCTTTGAGGAAGTGAACCTGCGTACGTATGTGGTCCGCGATGGCCGCCCCGGCGTTTATCTGTTGTCTGTAGAAGCTAATAAGTTCTTTTCATTATTCCTGACCCGACTTGTAACCAGGATCCCCTATATTAAATCCGATATCCGCCGAAAGCCCGGGTTTATTGAGCTTTCAAATAGCGCGCACCATTTTAATGCACACATTAACTTTGCATATACCGAGCCCTTATCCAATAAGCCGCCGCTTGACTGCTGGCTTACCGAAAGGCACTACCTGTATGTGAAAGATACAGATAAGCTGTATCGGTACGATATACACCATAAAGAATGGAAGCTAAGTGGGGTGATCGTGTCAGCTAATTCCCTTAAGTATGCGATTGGAGATCTGACTATAGGCAAAAAAGCACCCGATAAAAAGCATTTTGCTAAAAAGCTAAAGGTATTGATTGGGAAAGGACACCAATTGCCATAGAGCGGTCTGTCGCTACCAGAAAGGTCTACTTCTTTTTCCATCTATGTTATACGGCTACCATTGAAGCCTGACACGGCTGTCGCCCGGTAGTTCAAATTCGACGTAATCTTTTCCTGAATTTTTAGGTGTCACGGTTTTACCGGAATTAACCGTAAGGTTGAATTTTGGCAGTGATGTTCCCTTTTTGGTAGGTACTATAGCCAGGCGGAATGTGAAGGCGCTGCTGCCGCGGGTGTAGAAACGCAACGATTTGCCTCTTTTTTTAAATTGAGTAGCGGGGTATTCTGTAAATACCATAAAGCCTTCTTCGTTTAGCTTATGGAATTGCCTGGGCACAATGCCAAAGGCAATCCCTGCGCCGTATACTTCCTGTCCCACCTGGCCACTGGGATTCCAGCCGTCCTGGAGGTCTTCCAGAGCAATCCATAGGTTCGGGTCTATCTCGCCGGTTTTTACTTCTGCAGACTTTGCGAGTACTTCTCGCGACAGGCGTGGCGGATAATAATATGAAACGCGGTTGATGATGTACTTCACACATTCAGCCAGAAGCAGCCGTACCGATGGTAGTATTTCGTCGAGTCCGTCAGCTTCTTTTAAGAAGGTGTGTATACCTGAAAAAACCTCCTGTTCTTCGTAAGCCGCAGTATACGGCGCATCCTTAAGCGGATACATAGCGAAGAATGTGGGGTAATGCTTTGCATGGCCGTAATTGCATTCCCATAGCTGTACGTTTTTGAGAATAGCCGCAATGCATAGATAGCTGAGGTTAAGGAAGACCTCTTCCTTGGTTTCCTTATACAACCTGAGCAGCGCCCCTGCCGAAAAGGATGTATTGTTGGCCTGGTAAAAAATATCAAAACCGAGCCCGTCCAGTTTGCGTGCAGCCGCAACAGCCTCATTAAAATACTTTTTATCGCCGGTGAGCTGCCATACTTGGATCATGAGGTGGGCGTAGGCACCCGGCACATCCTTTTCGCCACCCTTGCCCTCTTCTGTTTCCGCTTTTATGACCTCAAGGGTTGTCATCTTATAGAATACGGGCCACTGGTATTTGAAATGGCGGGCTACTTTGATAACGTAGTCTATAGAATCCATCAGTAGCTTTTCGGCCAATTCGTCACCGTCAAGCGCGAGCCTTGACAGGTTCAGCAGCGGGTGATGGAGGTACCACGAATCCATCACATCCGGTTTCTTTTGCTCCTCGCTCCGGTCAAGCTGTTCTTCTAAAGCTGGAAGCCAGCGTGCAACAGTGCCGATTTTCTTATTGTAAAAATTTTCCAGTCCATTGTGGAGGGTTTCTATTACGGGGCAGTGGTCTTCTCCGCTCCATCGGTCATAGTCCATAAGGGGCAACAGTACGGCAAGCTGCACCATGCTCTCCGGAGGCGTTTTGTAGTCGCTAACGTAGGCATTAAGGTACGAGCGGCCATCGGCATATTTCCAGCAGCCCTTATGGTTTTCCAGGTCGTGGAGGCCTTTATGCAGGATGTCCATCCAGTCGTGGTACCGGGTTTCGGGCTTGGGTAAAAGCGGATAAATGGCTGCCAAGTGGTTGATAAACTGTTGTGACATCTGGTAATTGTCCTGCGGGATTTCGCCTGACAGTAACACATAAGCATCAGAAATCATGTAAGTTTCCCCGGCCTTTAAGGATTTACTCGTGGTCACGGGCAATTTCATACCCAATTCCGGCCATGTGCCGCCTACAAGGTCCCCGGCTGAGGCTGCTGTAGTCTCACAGTACTTGTTTAGCGAAGTAAGGTCCTGAAAATAAAATACCGAACCGGTTTGTGGCTGTTCAAAGCTAAAGAACAGGTTGCCGGAACGCGTACCGACCTGCGTGGCGTGTACCGTGCCTTTTGTGTGTTGTGCGCCTTTAGGCGAAAGCGGCATAATATCACGCGGCCAGTAGGGGATAAGCATGTCAAATCCAGGCGTGATTTCGCTTGTATAGCGGAATATGGCCTCCTGCGTTTGCGGAAGGTGTATGGTAACTTTTATGGTAAGGGCAGATGCTGAAAGGGTTATCGTCAAAGGGTCGCTTTCTTCCACTAATTTTACCGAAAGGGTATCGTCAGGCGCAAACGCGGTCCGGAACGCCACAGCATTGCCCTTTGGCCAATACGCTACAATCCAAAGGCAACATCCATACGATACAACCTGCAATTTATAGTCCTGCAAAGGAAGGTCAAACAAAACGGTACCCTTTTCGAGGCCGTGTTGCGAAGCAGCGGTCCAGGCAGAAATCGGTTCCATACT
This sequence comes from Bacteroidia bacterium, assembly GCA_046566705.1. Lineage (GTDB taxonomy): Bacteria > Bacteroidota > Bacteroidia > Flavobacteriales > Flavobacteriaceae > Flavobacterium. Next base: position 181,880 of record JBKHWE010000018.1, read on the forward strand.
TTTAATTTTAGTTGAGGTAGTTTTCAGTTGTATTTAAATAAGTTGTAAATGCGGACGAACCTTGAGTTCCACCACGTCGCAGCGTTTCGGTTGGCTGATGGCATAAAGTACCGCGGCTGCAATGTCGTCTGCAGCGAGCATTTCGCCCTTTTCGACCTGTTCTTTTTTATCCTGCGGGTTATCGGGCTGCATATCGGTATCGACTGCCCCAGGTTCAATCAGGGTAACTTTTATCCCGAAAGGGTTTACTTGCTTACGCAGGGATTCGCTAAAACCCTGTATTCCCGCTTTGGTAGCCACATATACAGAACCGGTTTCTTCACGGACATCCGCACTCATCGAGCCAATGTTCACGATATGGCCTTCACCTTTAGACTTCATACGCTTTATTGCTTCAGCGGCGCAGGCCAGATAGCCTGTGAGGTTGGTGTCCACGATGCGCTTCCAGTCGGCGTAGCTGCCCTCGGTAATGCTGCCAAAGGGTAAAGCAGCATTGTTTACCAGTATGTCGAGCGATGCAATTCGTTTATCCGCTTCTTCAAAAGCCTTTTTTACACCTTCTTCTGTACCCAGGTCGGCGGTAAAGCCATGAACCGATCCTTTAGCCGTTTTTCGGATGTCCTTCAGGGCCTCTTCGAGGTGTCGTGCGTCAAGGCCGCAGATTACCACATCTGCCCCCAGGCCGGCCAGCAAGAGCGCCGTAGCGCGCCCTATTCCTGTTGTCCCACCCGTCACCAGTACCGATTTACCGGAAACACGTTGCGGGAGGAAATCGTTTAATTTCTCCATATACTTTAATGTATTAAGTTGCTGAAATGTATGTGAGTGATGACCTCCGAAATCCGCGATGAGAGTGGCAGGATTAAGTACCCTGAAAGTACGAAATGCATTTTTCAGGGTGTGTCTATTTAGTATTTATTTGTGATGGCATGGTAGCGTTATATTTTAGCAAGCACCGACCAATGCTTAGCTGCTGAGGTGATTAATAATCAAACGTGCTGCGTGGTCGATAGCTTTTAGGATGATTTCTTCGGCACTCCCTTCAAAAACCTGACGGTCGGCTATATGACCCAGGGGTGTAATAATATGCAGGAACATAGTACCCACCGGCTTCTCGGGTGTTTCGCTCCCACCCGGCGCGGTTAGCCCTGTTACTGCCACCAGGACATCTGATTTAAAAAGTACTATGGCATTTTCCGCGAGGGACTGGGTAACTTCAGCGGATTCGGGGGTATATTCTTTAATGAGCTCATGTGGGACTTTTATGATGTCTTCCTTAATAAATACCTCATAGCACGAAATCCCGCCACGCAGCACTTCTCCGGAATTTGCGGTAAGTGAAAATTCAGAGCACATCCTGCCAGCGGTTGCACTTTCTACAAAAGCAATGTTCCAGCCCGCACCGGCTAGCGTTTTACTGCAATCTGAGACTATCTTTGATGGCATTGTATGGTGTTGTTAGCGTTAAAATATTATAATAATTTATCTGTGCACCCCTTCACTGACATTTCAAATTAGCCAAAAAATTTAAACGGCACCTTACATGATTTTTCCAAAGTTTACATCGTTTGACCAGTTCTGGGATATTGGTAAAATATTAACTAATGATATGGTATAGAGGCGTTACTTTTGAGAAAAGGAGTAATCTACTAATCAAATAAAATACTTATGGCAAATTCAAAAAATACTTTAGATGGCAGGAAGAACAGGACCGTACCAGCCAAGTCAACGGCTGCCGAAGGGCTGCACGAACTTTTTGTGGATGAGCTAAAAGACATCCTTTATGCCGAACGTGCTTTGGTAAAGGCACTGCCTAAAATGGCAAAAAATGCTTCTGATGAGAAGTTGAAGACGGCTATCGAGGAACACGTAGTTGTAACCGAAAGGCAGGTGGAAAGGCTTCAGGATATCTTTGAAGCGCTTGGCGAGGCCGACAGGGGCAAAAAATGTGAAGCTATGGATGGGCTTATTAAAGAAGGGCAAACGATTATGGAAGACACCCAGCCCGGTCCGGTTAGGGATGCGGGTATTATCAGTGCTTCACAGAAAATAGAGCATTATGAAATTGCTTCCTACGGTACGCTGGTAGCGTTCGCAAAAATCCTGGGCGAAGACGAAATTGCTGCGCTATTGGAAGAAACCCTTGCAGAAGAAAAAGATGCCGATGCAACCCTTACTGAAGCCGCTTACAACAGTATTAATCTGGAAGCTTCTGAAGAAGATACAACAGAGTAATTCATCTGATAATGTGGTAAAATAGCCTGGCATACTGCCAGGCTATTTTATTATATATTGCCAACCGAATATTTCCAGCCAAACGCCCTCCAAGATTTAACTGTTCATTATCTGGCTTGGATTTAACTTGCAGGAAGAGCGTAATGTAAATCTTCGTCGTTCTGGTCATCGGCCACTTTATTGTTGTGGACTTGCCCGGGCAATTTTAGACACTATCATAGAGCATTTGTTAATATTGGCACGGCTTTAGACGTAAAAGATTCGCATTTTTTTAGAAATTCCTGATATCACCTTAAAAACAATATGATACATGGGTTGGTTTTCCAAGTACATGGCAAGCTTTTTTACAGATAGGTCGACACTGGGGCTTTTTGGTATCGCCGAACTTATCATAACCCCGTCAATTTCCGCTAACCCCTTGGTAGCTGCCATGTTCAAAAATCTTAAATCCAGTATTTTGGTGATACGAATTTGTTAAGGATATTCAAAAAGGCATTATCAAACCTGCCATTAAACGTATATTTATATAGAAGAAGTTGCTGCGCACACCATTTCATGGAATTTAATTCCCGCGGTGATAAAATAGTAGATCTAACTTCTCTAAAATAAACCTGACCTTATGCTACAAACAATAAATGTATCGCCAAAAAAATCTGTAAAAACTGCTTCGGGCCAATTTCGCGCCGATGTAGTAAGCGGATTAAGAGCTGAACCTAAACATCTCCAGTCTAAATATTTTTATGACGCGCAGGGTGATGCCCTTTTTCAGCAAATTATGGCCATGCCCGAATATTACCTTACCCGCTGCGAACTTGATGTGTTTAAAAACCGAACAACTGAACTGGCAGCGCTACTTACAGCAGCCGGTGACGCATTCAACCTTATAGAACTTGGTGCAGGCGATGCAACAAAATCGTCCTATCTGCTGAAGCATCTCGTAAACCAGAATACGGAATTTACCTATATGCCTATAGATATATCAGGTAATATCCTCGGTGTTTTAGACCGCAGGCTTAAAAAGGAAATACCGGGGCTGGACATCCATTGCCTTGAGGGAGAATATTTCCAGATGTTGCAAAAGGCGGCACATGTTTCGGACAGGCGAAAGGTGGTTATGTTTCTTGGCGGTAATATTGGCAATATGGAAAAAGAAGAAGCGCTTGCGTTTTGCCGTGAACTCAGGAGTTATTTAACAAAAGGTGATATTGTACTGATAGGTTTTGACCTTAAGAAGAACCCACAAACCATACTGGATGCCTATAACGACCCCAAAGGCATAACGGCAGCATTTAACCTGAACCTGCTTACGCGTATGAACCGTGAACTTGGAGCTGATTTTATTAAAAATAACTTTGAACATTACCAGAATTACGACCCTATCAGCGGTGCCTGCCGGAGTTACCTGGTTAGCCTAAAAGAGCAGGAAGTTACCATAGGCGATACAAGTGTACATTTTGACGAAGATGAAACCATTTACATGGAGGTATCACAGAAGTTTTCCGTGGAGGATATACACACGATGGCCTATGCCTCGGGTTTTTCGATAGCCGGAACGGTTAACGACAATAAAAATTGGTTCACGGATTCAATATGGGTTGTAGAATAACGATATAACATGGAAACCAAAATTACAACTGACACAATAACCGAAAGGCTGGCGCAGGCCTACAGCAATATACGAAGTCATTCTGAAACCATTTGCAGGCCACTGGAAATTGAAGATTATGTAGTACAGCCCATAGCCGATGTAAGCCCACCCAAATGGCACCTCGGACATACCACCTGGTTTTTTGAAACGTTCATATTAATACCACACTTTGAGGAATACAGGGAATTTAATTCCCAATACAACTTTGTGTTTAACAGCTACTATGAGAGCGTGGGTGCACGCGTGGTACGCACCGACCGCGGTAACCTGAGCCGCCCTTCGGTTACTGATGTGTACCGCTACAGGGCCTATGTAGATGATCATATGGAGCGGTTTCTGCAAAATACCATCCTGTCAGATGAGTTGGCTGCCTTGCTGGAACTCGGCCTTAACCACGAACAGCAACACCAGGAATTGCTGTATAGCGACATAAAATATATACTGGGGCACAATCCGCTTTTCCCTGCCTATAAAAGCGAAACGGTGTTTAAACCGAATTCTTTCGCTGAAAGCCAGTTTATAAGTATTGATGCCGGTGTGTATGAAATAGGTTTTAAAGGCAATGGATTTTGTTTTGACAACGAGCTTGGCAGGCATAAGGTGTATCTTGATGAATACCAGATAGCAGCCAAGCCCGTAACCAATGCCGAATATCTGGAGTTTATTGCCGATGGTGGTTACACCGATTTCAGGCATTGGCATTCCGAAGGTTGGGACTGGGTAAAACAAACCGGTGCAAAAGCGCCGCTGTATTGGCACCAGATAGATGGTAAATGGATGTATTATACTTTAAACGGCCTCGCTGAAATAAACCCGGACGAAGCGGTGTGCCACGTTAGTTTTTATGAAGCTTCAGCATTTGCCGCATGGAAAGGGCTGCGGTTGCCCACTGAAGCTGAGTGGGAAGTAGCGTCCAAAAACTTAAACTGGGGTGAACGATGGGAATGGACAAACAGTGCCTACCTGCCATACCCCGGATTTAAAAAAGAGGCTGGTGCTATAGGCGAATACAACGGTAAGTTTATGGTAAACCAAATGGTACTTCGTGGTGCTTCTGTAGCCACGCCGGTAGGGCATAGCCGTAATACGTACCGCAACTTTTTCCACCCGCGCCACCAGTGGCAGTTTACCGGCATACGCCTTGCAAAATAATGGCTTATGCAGTTCAATTTTGATGAAGTAATAAACAGGAAAAATACGGCATCCATAAAATGGGATGCTGCCCCGGGTAATGATGTGCTACCCATGTGGGTAGCCGATATGGATTTTAAAACCGCTCCCGCTATAATTAATGCATTACAGAACAGGGTAGGGCATGGTATTTTTGGTTATACCCAAACCCCGCCAGAATTTTACGATGCAATTGTTAATTGGTGGGAGGCATGGCATGGCTTTGCTCCAAAAAACGAATGGATCATCCCTACCGCAGGGGTAATCCCTGCGCTTTCTGCAACCGTAAGGGCGTTGACGCAACAGGGGGATAAAGTAATCATCCAGCCGCCGGTTTACAACCATTTTTACATCACACTTCAAAATTGTGGTTGCACCGTTGTTGAAAATAACCTGCTCTACAACGATGGCCGTTATACAATAGATTTTGAAGATCTTGAGCACAAAGCTTCCGACCCAGAGGTAAAACTGTTTGTCATGAGTAACCCGCACAACCCGGCCGGCAGGGTGTGGACAAAAGAGGAACTGCAGCGTATAGGTGATATATGCTTTAAGCATGATGTAATTGTAATTTCAGATGAAATACATTCCGACCTTGTATATGATGGCTTTAAGCACATACCCTTTGCATCAATTAGTGAATCGTGTATTTTAAACTCCATTACATTCAGTTCGCCCAGTAAAACCTTTAACCTTGCCGGATTGCAGATAGGATATTTATTTACAGAGAACAAAAATTTCAGGAAATCCATACAACATACGCTTACCCTTCAGGAAATGGAACTGCTGAGCCCTTTTGCCATTACCGCATTAATCGCTGCTTATGATGAAGGATCTGAGTGGCTGGAAGCACTTAAAGCCTATTTGTACAGCAATTACGTATTCATTATTGACTTTGTGTCTAAAAACCTGCCACAACTCAGTGTCGTGCCACTACAGGCAACGTATTTGGTTTGGGTGGACTGTTCTTTATTCAATATTACTTCGGCTGCATTGGCTGAAAAATTATTAAAGGAGGCCGGATTATGGGTAAACCCCGGAACCATGTATGGTGAGGTGGGGGAAGGATTTTTAAGGGTGAACATTGCGTGCCCAAGGTCGCTTTTACACGAGGGATTAAAACGGCTGGTTAAAGCATTGTCGTAGCGTCGGGCTACTTTTTATCAGTACTCAGTTTAGCTAATACTTCTTTTAAATCAACCGCATCATCAAAAAAGCCGTCCCATAAATCACCTTTTTGCGCTACCCGTTTCGGTACTGTTTTGATATTGTACTTCTTGATATCAAATTTGGCATTCAGCTCACTCCATTCTAAAGGTGTGCTAACAGTAGCTCCTTCACGGGGACGTAGTGAATATGCACATGCCATAGTTTTACCTTTGCCGTTTTGCAGGAAATCCAGGTAGATTTTACCCACACGGTTTTTGGGCATCCGTTCCAGGCTGGTAATATCCGGCAACGCAGTGTGCACGGTATGGCTTATAAGGTGCGAGAAATCTCGTGTTTGGTCGTAGGTATATTTTGGCTTTACAGGTATAAAAATGTGTAGCCCTTTGCCACCGGATGTTTTCAGGTAGCCTTTTATATTCAGTTTATCCAATACTTCCTTTACTTTCTTTGCCGTTGTAACTAAGTCTTTTATGGAAGCTTCATTTGGGTCGAGGTCAAAAATAATGTAATCAGGGTTGTTGATACTGCCAATGCGGCTGCTCCACGGGTTTATCTCTATACAGCCCAGATTGGCCATATACATCAGGGTTTCCCTGTCGTTGCAAATCAGGTACTCTATAGATTCTCCGTCTGCTGAAGATTTTAATTTCCGGGTCGTCGCCCATTTCGGGGCTTTACCTCCCATATCCTTTTGAAAAAAGCCTTCATTTTTAATCCCATCGGGGTTACGGCGTAACGACTGTGGCCTGTCTTTTAAATACCTCAGCACATATTCTGCCATAGCATCATAATACGCAATCACATCGCCTTTGGTATAGCCTTCTTTCGGCCAGAATACTTTATCAGGGTTGGTTATTGATACTTTTTCAGTATCAAAACTATTTGCTGTTTCAGTATCTTTGGCGACAACTTTTTTCTTGCTTACGGGCTTTTCCTTTACCACATCGGTTGCCTTTTTATCATTCCGCAGCGCAACAAATACAGGATGGCGCAGGCTTCCGGCCTCTGTCCATTCCGAATATTTAATTTGTGCTACAAGCTGCGGCTTTACCCAATGTACATTGCGTTCTTTAGGTTTTTCAACAAACGAACAGGTTTTTACTTCCAGCTTTTTTAAAGCATCATGCAATTCTTTTAAAGAGGTTTCATCAAACCCGGTACCCACCTTACCTGAATAGATAAATTCATCATCTTTATAGTAGCCCAATAATAGCGCACCAAAGCCGCTACGCGTACCTTTTGGTTCGGTAAAGCCGCCAATAACCATTTCCTGCTCGTTGGTTACCTTTATTTTCAGCCAGTCTTTTGAGCGTTTGTTTGCATGGTAAACCGAATCAGCCTTTTTAGCAATCAGCCCTTCGCCGCCCTGTTTAGCAACTTTTTCCAATGCCTTTTTACCTTTGCCAACGGTATGTGTTGAATAGACTATGCTTTCCTGCTTGGGCATTAGCGCTTCCAGTATGCGTTTTCGTTGCAGTAGGGGTAGCGGAGTAAGGTCGTAACCATTGAAATACAGTATGTCAAACACATAGCATTTCAGTTTTCCCCGTTCGGGATTATCTTCATAATCCTGCAACCATTGAAAATGGCTTTTGCCTCTGGCATCTTCTGCAACAATCTCCCCATCCAGTATCATATCATCTTTTATACTGCCGAAGGCTTCTACCAGAGGTGCGTATTTTTTATTAAAGGACAGCCCGTTGCGGGAGGTTAATTCCACCTTTCCCTTGTTGATTTGTATCAATGCCCTGTAGCCGTCGTACTTGTTTTCAAACAGCCAGTCCTCATTATCAAATACTTCATCGGTTAAGGTGGCAAGTTGGGGTTTCCAGTCTTTCGGGAATGTCTTCCTGCGTTTGGCACCGGCCACGTCGTCAGCGGTAAAAGAGGGCGCTGAGGCTTTCTTTTTCGTTACGTTTTCAAGGATATTATCTTTATCGCCGCTCTTTGCACCGGCAGCCTCCTTGCCGCTTTCCCAGGTATCAGAATCCTTATCTTTCGCGATTTGTGGTAGGGTGCGCCCCGTTAATACCGAGTCTTGGTTAAAATTCCGCTTTGTGGCGAACTCATCTTTACCTTTCATCAGCAGCCATTCTTCCTTTTTGTCGCTCATCCGTACCAGGTGGTAGGAGCCCTTGAGTTTTTCGCCTTGCATTATAACTTTAATGTTACCCTCCTTGTGCATTTTGGTAAGCATTTTTTTGCTTTCGGCTACTGATTCTGCCCCTTCAGCCATATAGGTACCGGTATCCCATACCATAACGGTACCACCGCCATATTGCCCTTTGGGTATGGTGCCCTCAAAATCAATATAATCCATGGGGTGATCTTCTACGTGCATGGCAAGCCTTTTTACCGATGGGTCGGCACTGGGGCCTTTTGGCACAGCCCAGCTTACCAAAACCCCGTCAATTTCCAGCCGCCAGTCAAAATGCAGGTGCGATGCCTCGTGTTTTTGCACCACGAAATGAAGCGCATCGCCTGATCTTTTGATTTTGCCTTTGGGTTCAGCCGTTTTTTTGAAATCGCGCTTTTTATGGTATTCGGATAGTTTCATGGCAACTTAGTTTTTTATGGCTTCCAGGCTGGCTTTTAGCTGTCCCAGTAAATCGTCTTTCGCTTCAGGTGTTTTCTTTTTCCGGCGCGGGGCAGGGGCTTTAGCACCGGGCTTAGCCGCTGCCTTTTTCTTGATCATCTTGATTAGTTCGGCCTTGTAAGTATCTTTATATTTTGTAGGGTCAAAGGTGTCGGTAAGCTGGTCTATGATGTTCATGGCCATATCCAGCTCTTTCTTGACTATTTTTATGTCTTTCGGGATTAGCCCTGCTTCCTCGGGATCGCGCAACTCATCCTCAAAACGGATTTGGATCAAGAGTATAGCGTCTTCTTCCACCTTAAGTATGCCTAAATGCTCAGTGGTGCGCATCACAAACTTGCACAGTCCCACTTTGCCGGATTTACGGAGTGCCTCTCGCAAAAGGGCATATACTTTTTTAGCGTCTTTTGCAGGCTCGGTTATATAGGGTTTCTCAAGGTATTTTGAGGGAATTTCTTCTTCCTTGATAAATTCAAAAATATCCAGCGATTGTGTTTTCTCGGGCGCTGCTTTGGCAAAATCGTCCTTGTCAAGAATTACATAATCGCCATTTTCTTTACGGTACCCTTTGGCAATATCTTCCCACGGCACTTCCTTACCGTCTTTTTTGCATACCCGAACGTACTGAATGGCGCACTTGTCTTTCTTACGAACCATATCAAGGGCAATGCGATGTGTTTGGGTTCCGCTGTATATTTTAATAGGGATGTGCACCAGGCCAAAGCTGATGCTGCCTTTCCACAATGCTTTCATAGGTTTGGTTTTAAATTGCTTACATCAATTTACGGCGAATAAAAAGTAGTTCAAAACAGTTTAATATTCTTTTGACGTAAAAATTAATTACTAGGCACTCGATTGACGTTGGAGACTATGACATTGGTCATGTATACAACTTCTTCTAATCGTAGTTAATATTCTTTTAAAGGGGTTCAAGATTTTGTATTCCAACAGAAACAAGACTCACAACTATGCCATCTTAATTATTACACTATGAGATTAATTTTTTGATTGAAAGATATTGTCCATTATATCGCGTTTTTCTAATTCCGCAGACAGTGTCTGCGGAATTAGAAAAACATATTAATTTTTTAAAGCTTCGATCATGTAAAAACACCTTTTTAAAGAATCGCTTCTAATTTAGAAAGGTAACGCCAACGACTACCAGTAAGCGAAATCATAAATAATAGTTAGAAAACTAAATTTAACTTGTAGGGATGAGTTTAAATTTCCAGGATATGAAACAGTTTACCTTTGAGCAGATTCCAATAATGATGAATAAACTTTCCCGACGCATCGATGATCTTGAAAAATTGATAAAAGCCCTCAAGTTACCGGAACATTGTCCTGAAGAAATTTTGGATGTAAAACAGGCGTCAGAGTTATTGAGGCTTGCTATTCCAACCATTTATTCCAAAGTAAGCCGAAATGAAATACCAGTCAGTAAACAGGGAAAGAAGCTTTATTTTTCTAAGTCGGAACTGTTGGATTGGATCCGGACAGGAAGGAATAAAACAAATGCTGAAATTATACATTCACTGGATTTGCACCTGAAGAACGTTGAGAAAGGGCAGTAGGGAGGTACTAAAGCTATTGTTTAATACGTTTCATAAATCCATTACAAATCAAATTTTTAAATTGTATCATTTAATTTAAAAATTTAAGTATGATTATTTTTCTTTATAACATCCGATAATGTCTGTTTTCAATCCCAATATGCGTATTGCCTTCAGATTAATGACGCTCGGTGCAATCGTTATACTTCAACTTGAAAGGTGTAAGTGTTGGAACAGGATGGATACAAAATGTGAGCTATAAAAAACAAATATCCTTTAGAAACTATAATATGATTATCTTTGAAAAAAGATAATCCGTTTTAACGTTCTTATCGAACGGTCAAAACTGTGTTTTGTTTGTCTTTTTTTGTGATTTTTGGCTGTTTTTTGTACCCCCATTGTACCTCGGGTTTCCAAAATGCCTGTAAATACTGGGTTGCTAATTTCTGTATCGGCAAATAGAGGGCGCAAAATATCACAAGACAAAACAAAGAAACCGAGTTAAAATGTTATAAAATAGCATTTTAACTCGGTTTCGTTTTTCTATCTATTTAGCTTTGTTTATAGTTATTTAGATAAAAAATGTACCGTTTTTGTACCTCCAAATTAATTTTCGTCTGCGGAGAAAATTTGGGCGAAATTATGGCACGTAGAGGCACACATAGACACAATGGGACACAAAAATAGTCACATTTATGAGTTCGAATATTTCGATTACAAGAGTTTGTGATCATTGTAAAAAACAATTTACAGCACGTACAACCCGCACCCGGTATTGCTCACATACCTGTAACAGCAGAGCATATAAACTGCTGATACGCAAAGGAAAAGTAGAATTAAGTAACCAGGCTACCGTGCAGGTTTTAAACGCTGCGTTAGAAAAAGCAAAGGCAATGGAGTACCTAAGTGTTAGCCAGACGAGCTTATTATTTGGCATCAGCCGGCGGACAATTTATCGGCTAGTTAACCAAGGACAACTGAACATTGCAAAATTTGGTAAACGTTCGGTACTCCGTAGGTGCGACCTTGAAGCTTTCTTTACCGTAGAGGTAGTTGAAAATTCGTTGGACCCTATTCAAAAGTTCCCCGGTCTGGAGAATTGTTACACCATAAGTGAGGTGCAAAAGAAATTTAAAGTATCGTCGGGGGCCTTGTATCTATTGATTCAACGCCAGGGTATCTGTAAGTATTCCATAGGACGTTTCACCTATGTAGCGAAGAAAGATATGGACACTATTTTTAATGCCACAAGAGTATGAAAAAGATACATGTTACATTAAGAAGAAAGGCCTTAAAGAGCGGCAGGATCTCGTTATACCTTGATTTTTTTCCGGCAGTTACTGATCCTAAAACCGGAGAGACATATCGCAGGGAATTTTTAAAACTTTACCTGATTCCTAAGCCTAAAAACGCAGTAGAAAAAAAAGCTAATTCTGAAAGCCTGCGCAGGGCTGAATTTATTTGTTCCAATAGGCTCAACGAATTAAATAAGCAGCAAATTTATACACCTTTTGAACTTGAATTATTAGAAATTCAAGCGTTTGGGGAAACATCGTTCATGGCATATTTTAAGAAGCTTGCAGATAAAAGGATTGGAAATAATGCGGAAATATGGAAATATTCAATAATCCATTTTGAAAATTTCCTCTCGCACAGTGAATTGCTATTTAGGGATGTTACACCAACGCTTATAGAGGATTTTAGAGAATACCTACTTATTGCGAAAAGTCTTAGGAGAAAAGGGCAAACATTATCCCGAAATACAGCCTTGTCTTATTTTAATAAAGTGAAAGCTACTCTTAAAAAAGCATATAAGGAAGGCATATTACGCAAAGACATTAATGCAGCTGTAGATGGTATTAAAGAGCAAGAGTCTCAAAGGAACTTCCTAACTATGGAAGAAGCAGCGAAGCTTTTTAAAACACCATGCAAAAATGATATGGTACGGCGCATAAGTATATTTTCGACCTTGACCGGCATGCGATACTCCGACATCGCCAAGCTTACTTGGGGGGAAGTGCAATACCGTAGAAGCGAAGGATACTTTATTCGATTTAAACAGAAAAAGACCGAGAATCAGCAAACTTTACCTATTTCCGAAGAAGCGTTTAAGCTTTTGGGACAGAAGGCAGAACCGTCATCAAAGGTATTTGAAGGCCTTAAAAAATGGGATATGGACCGTACCCTTCCAATTTGGATTGAAGAGGCAGGAATTGACAAACACATAACCTTTCATTGTTTTCGCCATAGTTATGCTACGCTTCAGATGGCAGCCGGAACAGATATATTTACTGTGTCAAAAATGTTGGGTCATAAGGATATCAAAACTACACAAATTTACACTAAGATAATTGATGAGAGGAAAAGAGAAACGACCAATAAAATATCATTTGCGAAAATTGGTAACATAGATTTATAGTGTAATTGCTCATTTTGCAGGTATCAGTAATTTACTTCAAGTACCTCTGTAAGGAAGATTTTGAGCTTAACGTTTTGATCTCTTATGGTTATGAACAATTTTGATAATCACCAAATAGTAAGTTACGTACTATTTGGTGATTATCAATTACAAATCTTTATCCGATGGTGAACTCTTAACTAATACAGGTTCAAAGATGATACATTACTTCAATGCTCTCCAAAGCAGTTCCTTTACGCTTTAAACAAGGAGGATTCATTAGCTAAACAATCAGCTTTTGAATCCTCTTGTCAATAAGTTCTGTCGATTCTTTACTCACATTTGTATCCTTAGCAAACGATTTCCATTGCGAAACAACATCACCTACCTGTTCCAAAATTGCAGCTCCATTTTTCATACTGAATTCAGAAGCCAATTCCATAAGGTGTTTTTTTGTGGGATTTGCACTTTCGCCTGCTACAGTGGTACTGTGCATTCCATGAGATGAATTAGAATAGGTAAGGTCGTAAGCTGGAGCCAATTGCCAGTTACCTTTAGCATCCATCAGGTACGATATGTTTTTACTGTGATCGTCACGATTATGAGTAAATATATTGAACGCGGCAATGCGTAGTATTTTTTCAAGCCCTGCCACGTCCTTTTCCAAACGGAAAGTAGCATCCATAAGGTTACCGTAATCCATAGTGCTGTACCGAAAGTTATCATTTAGCATGCCGGCTGCTGAATGCAGGTGCAAACGACTTTTACCCGCCCGGTCAAAACGTTTGGTGCCAAAAAATACGTTACCCGATGCCGAGTTAAATAATTGGCTGCTTGCCATAGAAATACCTGCGGCTACAGCCATTTTATAATAGGCATATTCTATCTGCGCAATATCCTGCCGATCATTCGACGAAGGAAACTTGATAAGCCAGTGCTCGTATGATTCCGGCAAGGTATCAACCCCGTGGATTAAATGCCCGGTTTCGGGATTAAATCCCACAAGTATCTTGGGCCGCGCACCTCCCGATGATCCTCCCATTTCATAAAGCTCGTCAATAATGGATGAGCTGGCACCTTCCAGTACGGTGTTCATTTCTTTAGAAATCGTATCCAATTCAACCTGTAATATCTCTTGTGCTGAAGTATCGATTTGCGGTCGGTAGGTTAATGCTCCCATACCTTTTAAGCCAACATAAGCTAGGCGCTGCAATGAGGTGACATCCTCCAAAAGGATACCTTTTGCGGTTAATGTCCTGTCGAGCAATAAACGCCCCAGCCATCCGGGAGGGAGTCGTAAAACACGCCAAACAAGCCTTCAAAAGGTTGGGTTGGGGCTGTATATATTTTATCGTCCAGAGGTAAGTAGAAAGGCGATATTTCGATACGAGATCTGATAAAATCAGTATAGTATTTGAAGAAAATACTCTTTCCTTCCTGTATTAGTTCGCCTATAGGAAGTTCTTCATTTCCAAAATCAATTGAGACAATAATCTTTTGAATTGGTTTCATGCTTATCGAGTTTTGTCACTGAACAATTTTTCCACATTTTCAAGGTCAGTATCAATCTGGAACACTGGTGTGAAGTCCTCAAGGCGGTTAAAAAAATAAGCCAGTTTTAAAAGGGATTCGAGCGATATTTGTCCCGAGTTTTCAAAGCGTTTCAAACTCCCAAAAGACACACCCGAACGTTTCGACAATTCCAGTTGCGAAATACTATTGTTTTTACGTAATTGTTGAATCTTTACAGCGAGTTCTTTCATCACTGTGGAGGGAGTTTTTGTAACGCTGTACTTTGACATAAGTAGATAATATATTATACAAATATATCGAATAAGAGTATAAATGTATAATATATTATACATAATAAGCATACATGGCCTTCAAAATATTATTACAATGTAACCCATTTTTACATTCATTAATATATAAACTACTTTTAATGATTGTAAAATACAAAGATAATATGAACAAAGGTTAAACGTACAACTTCATATTAACGAAATATTCACAGGAAATATCTTGCAGATGTAGAAATTAGCAATCTCCTATTATCAAAGGCGTCAGACTGTGGAGGTACAAAAACGGTACATTTTTAAACTTACCATCACAAATCAAAACAAAGTAACCATTAATTCCTATGGCTTCAAGGATAATAGTACTCTGAAACTGATTAATAATGACAAATATAAATAATAAATTGATAGGACTGGATGAACTGAACTTGATTCACCCCCTTTAGCCGATTTAGAATTGACACGTATTTCTATTGATATGCAATTAATATCTTAATTAAAACTTGCGATATGGCTCAACGTAATTTATTTGTCCGTTTTACTACTTCAACAAATTTACCCAACACTTTCATAATTGTTGTTTTCGAAACAATTTACATCAAAGTTATACGCTAACTTTAGGTAAAAGTAAAAACCATAAAAAATGAGGCTATGTATGTTGCGTCGTAGAGGCGCCCCACTGTCGGTGTTAATGTATAAAGGCTTACAGCGCTTAAGCCATACAAAGCTTCCGCTATCACAGTAAATCACCATTTCCAGATTGTTAGGCAATCCGGTACTGCGAGTGAAGCTGTTTTAGCGATGTTAGTGCCTTACCTGGGCGGCTGCAGCCTTGATTATTCCGGATTCAACATGCCGGGAAAATCATTTAAATTGCACATAACTATATACCTGATCTATTATGAAAATACTTCTTACCGGCGCAACAGGGTACATCGCCCAAAGGCTGCTTCCCGTACTATTGGAGCAGGGCCATGAGGTGGTATGTTCTGTACGCGATTCGTCGAGATTCAATACAAAAAAATACGGAAAGAAAAATAACCTTAAAGTGATCGAAGCTGATTTCCTGGATAAGGCAAGCCTCGATTCCTTTCCAAAGGATATTGATGCCGCTTATTACTTAGTACACTCTATGAGTGCAGCAGGTGAGTTTAGCAGCAAAGAAGAAACATCGGCACGTAATTTTATTGAAGCCATTGACAGAACATCGGCAAGGCAGGTGGTATACCTGAGTGGTATTGTGAATGACACAGAACTATCAAAGCATCTGACTTCCCGAAAAAAAGTTGAAGATGTGCTTAATTCGGGTAGAGTGGCCGTCACAACATTAAGGGCAGGTATTATTGTGGGTTCCGGCAGTGCATCTTTTGAAATTATCAGGGACCTTGTAGAAAAACTACCTGTAATGGTTGCGCCAAAATGGATAAAAACAAGGTGCCAGCCAATATCCATACGCAATGTGATCGAATTTTTGCATGGTGTACTGGATAAGGATTTTACATTTGGGAATCACTATGACATATATGGCCCGGACATTTTAACCTATAAGGAAATGCTGTTGGAATTTGCAGCAGAACGCGGATTGAAAAGGCATATTATCACCGTTCCGGTCATGACGCCAAAACTTTCATCCTATTGGCTGTATTTCGTAACCTCCACCTCATACGCATTGGCTAAGAACCTTGTAGACAGTATGAGTGTTGACGTTGTAGCAGAGCCAAACGATTTAAAAGAAAAATTAAGCATACAGCCTATATCCTACAGGAAAGCCATATGTATTGCTTTTGATAAGATAGAGCAAAACCTTGTACTTTCAAGCTGGAAGGATGCAATGGGGGGGACCTACTCCAGGCAAATGGTAAAGAAGCAGTTAAAAGTCCCCGAATTTGGAGTATTTACCGATAAGAAAGTACGTAAGGCCGAGGATACTGAAAAAGCGCTCAACCGCATATTTGCAATCGGTGGCTCCTCTGGCTGGTATTACGGCAACTGGCTTTGGGAGTTTCGCGGTTTTCTCGACAAGCTTTTTGGTGGGGTGGGGCTCAACCGCGGGCGTACTAATACATCATATATCTCCACAGGAAATACCATTGACTTCTGGCGGGTTATTTATGCCAGCCGGGAAGATAAAAGGCTTTTGTTGTATGCTGAAATGAAAATGCCCGGAGAAGCATGGCTCGAATTCAGGGTAAAAGGGGATAAGGTGTATCAAACGGCAACATTTCGCCCGTTAGGAATAGGCGGCAGGCTGTATTGGTATGCAGTGCTGCCCTTCCATTATTTTATTTTCAACGGGATGATCAATAAAATAGCAGCAAACGACTGATGAGAGGTGTTAAGAAACAACACTTACCCCAAAAGATATGCCCGGTTTGAAACAAACCATTTACGTGGCGTAAAAAGTGGGAGCGTACCTGGGAGCAGGTAGTGTATTGCAGTAAAAAATGCAGCGGATCAAAAGGATGAAGAAAAAATATAAAACCTTACGGCTGATTTTAGGCGATCAGCTCAACAGTAAGCACTCCTGGTATGCATCTAAAGATGATGCAGTGCTGTATGTACTTATGGAGGTGCGCAGTGAAACAGATTACGTTTGGCACCACATACAAAAAGCCTGTGCTTTTTTTGCTGCTATGGAAGCTTTTGCCGAATATTTAAAATCAGAAGGACATAGGGTTCACTATATTAAGCTGGATGATGTGGACAATCAGCAAAGCTTTGAGAAAAATTGCGATGCACTAATACAATCACATGCTGTTGAGTGTTTTGAATATCAATTGCCGGATGAATACCGGCTGGATAAAGCCCTGGCATCCTATTGCGAAAAGATTTCTATAGATACAAAGGCTTTTGATACCGAGCATTTTTTTACACAAAGGGGAGCAGTAACAGCATTTTTTGAAGGTAAGAAGCTCCTTTTAATGGAGCATTTTTACCGGCATATGCGTAAAGAGCATAACATTTTAATGCAAGGTACTGAACCGGAAGGAGGGCAGTGGAATTACGACCAGGATAACCGTAAAAAGCTACCCAAAGACCATAAGCCGTTGCCTCCATTATTACTTCAAAATGATGTAACATCGCAGTATAAGAGAATCACAGCGGCTAAAATAAAAACAATAGGTTCTATAATTCCCAGTGATTTCCCATGGCCTGTTGACCGCAAACAGTCCCTTGAACTGCTGGATCACTTTATAAATAATTGCCTTCTGCTTTTTGGGACATTTCAGGATGCCATGCATACTGAGGAGTGGTACCTGTACCATTCCCGTTTGTCGTTTTCCCTGAATACCAAGATGCTCTCTCCACATGAGGTTATAGCGGCTGCAATTACTGCTTGGGAGCATAGTAAGAAGCATATCGACCTAAACCAGGTTGAGGGTTTTGTAAGGCAGATTTTAGGCTGGAGGGAGTATATGCGTGGAATATACTGGATGAAAATGCCGGAATTTACTTCAATGAATTTCTTTAACCATAAACGTAAACTGCCAAAGTGGTACTGGACAGGCAAAACAAAAATGAACTGCCTCAAGTATGCAATTGATCAGTCACTCGAAAGTGCGTACGCATATCATATCCAGAGGCTTATGATTACTGGTAATTTTGCGCTACTCGCAGGTATTGCACCTGATGAAGTCGATTTTTGGTACCTCGGCATCTACATCGATGCAATCGAATGGGTTGAAATAACCAATACGCGCGGTATGAGCCAGTACGCCGACGGTGGTGTTACAGGCTCTAAACCGTATACGGCAAGCGCTAACTATATTCATAAAATGAGTAACTATTGTGACGGTTGCCATTACGATCGTAATGAACGCGCAACTGAAAATGCCTGTCCGTTCAACAGCCTGTACTGGGATTTCCATGACCGTAACGCCAAAATACTGGAAAATCACCCCAGGCTTCGCATGGTTTACAACTTATGGAAAAAAATGCAGGCTAGCCAAAAGGAGGAGATACTAAAGAGGGCAGCGTATTGCCTGGAAAATGTTGAAAATCTGTGATGTAAGTTTAGTCAGGCTTCATATGTACAACGTTAAGTTAATGTAATTTTTACTGCGTTAGGGAAATCGGAGCTTTACTACAACCCGCACTTCAATGAGATGGCTGAATCGTGTAAAACAGGTTGGCACGGATATTATTTCGCGCTGCTAATGATAATAATAGGATTTTTATTAGGAGTCTTTTTGAATGCTTTACTACTTTGCGTTTTCAAAAAACGTAGAATAGGGATAACTATAGCCGTGCCAAAATATGTTTTCTTGAGAAATATTGCAGTATTATATGAAATAATTTATACGAGTAAAAGCCGTAGCATCTTTTGCAGAAATGAATTAAAAATCAGCGCATTTTTAATTTAAAGTATACTAGACCCAGGGCTGTAATACTACTTTTCCGGTAGTTTTCCTGTTTTCCAGCAAACGGTGTGCTTCTGTAGCTTGTGAAAGGGGTAACACATTGCCGACGTTGATAGACAGTTTTCCGTTGGCGAGGAATCCAAACAACTCTGTAAGGCTTTCCATCGCGAAACCGGGCATTTCTACGAAAGGCATGATGTATAAACCGGTAATAGTCTGGTTGGGTACTGTAAGTCTCCAAAGGTCGACTACTGCATTTTCACCGCTTGACTGGCCAATAAATACCATGCGCCCAAAATCGGCCATAGCGGATAGTGCCTGCTGGGCTATTTCGCCCCCGGTTGTTTCCAGAACAATGTCCACACCTTTGCCACCTGTCAACTCCCTGACCTGACCTGCTCAGCCCAGCCGCTTTGTGTATAATCCACCGTAGCATCTGCTCCCAGCTGCTCTGCAATAGCTCTTTTTTCAGGGGTGCTTGCTGCGCCAATCACTTTAGATGCACCATATAATTTGGCCAGCTGCACACTGAATGAGCCAAGGCCACCAGCTGCACCCTCTACCAGTACGGTGTCGCCAGGCTGTATACGTGCTGATTTTTTTAGCGCAATCAGGGCTGTCAGGCCATGGGCCACAAGGGCTACAGCCTGTTCAGGAGACAATCCGGGCGGAAGCGGTATTACGGTTTCAGCCGCCAGGCTGATATATTGCGCATAGCCACCATCACCAGGCGAGGCAAATACGGGTGTCCCCACCTCGAATCCTGTTACACCTTCTCCTATCGCCGCTATGGTACCTGCAATCTCTGCACCCATTGTGAACGGGGTTGGAGAGGGTACTGGGTAAGCATCTCCTCTTCTACGCATTACATCCGCGAAATTCAATCCCACGGCTTCTATCTTCACCAACACCTCTCCAACCTTGGGTTTCGGGGTTGGAATTTCTTCAAAAATTAATTCTTCAAGGCCACCTGTCCTGTGAAATCGTACTGCTTTCATTTTTTAGTTTATTTAATTTTTATGACTACTTTTCCTTTAGCGCGGCCGCTTTCTACATATGTTATGGCTTCTTTAATTTGGGCAAATGGCAAAACCTTATCCATTACAGGTTTTATGATATCCGCGTCAATCAATGTACTTATTTCCTTCAGTTGACCGCCATCCGCCTTCATGAACAGGAATGAAAATCCAACACCCAGTTTTTTTGCTTTTCGACGGGTACCGGCACTCAGGATACGCATTATTACTTTCAGGAGCCACGGCAGCCCCGCTTCATTGGCAAACTCTGGTGTAGGCGGCCCTGAAATAGAGATCAGCTTCCCACCGGGCCTGAGTACCCGCAGCGACTTTTCTAGGGTTTTCGCATCCTGGCTATGCAGTACCAGGTCATAGCGGTTTAGGACATTTTCAAAATCATCTTTCGTATAATCAATTATTACATCTGCGCCCAGGCTTTTTACGAGAGTTGTATTGCCGGCACTGGTAGTTGTAGCTACGGTGGCACCCAGGTGTTTTGCTAACTGAATAGCAACGGTACCTACACCTCCCGAGCCGGCTTGTATAAATACTTTCTGAGCTTTTTTAAGCTGCCCTTTTTCGACCAGTGCCTGCCATGCGGTCAATGCTACCAACGGTACTGAGGCGGCTTCTTCCATAGAAAGTTCTTTTGGTTTTAACGCCAGGTCGGCTTCGGGGACTGCGATGAACTCCGCAAAAGTGCCAATATGATAATCGGAAGGCCGGGCATATACTTCGTCGCCCACCTTAAATCCCCGTACACCTGTTCCCACTTTTGTAACCACACCGGCAAGGTCGTGGCCCAATATGAAAGGGGTTTTGTACGGTAACAGCATTTTAAACTCACCTTGCCTGATCTTGGAGTCCAGGAGGTTAATACCGGCAGCATGTACTTCTATCAGTACCTCACCGGCTTTAGGTTCGGGAGATGGTACCTCGATTATACGTCCCCCGTCTTTTTGATATTTTTCAATGACAAATGCTTTCATTATCTATCTTTTTATGTTGTTTTTAATAATGGAACTATAATATATTCTGGTTCGCTAAAGAATACCCCTTTATCAGGTGATAATAGTGGTATGACAAGACCAGGAAAAACAAGGGTATCAATGGGAAAAAACTTTTCGATATACCATCGATTGCCATATGTGCAATAGTACCGGAAAGGAAAGTAATACCGAATCCGAAATATGCCCATTCTTTAATCCTTGCAGGTATGACAGGAATCAATAAGGCTATTGATCCGAGTACTTTCAGCACACCTAACTCTATTCTAAAATAGTCGGGTAATTCAAGGTGCTTAAACACTCCAATCATGAAAGGGCTGGTAAAATACATATATCCCGATGATGCCCCTGTGGCCATAGCCAATACTGTTGTTGTCCAATACAGGACCTTTATTTTTTTCATGACGGTTTGTGTTGAGCTGTTACCTAAGTACATCGAATGCCTTTTTAGGGTTAATTATCCTGTAAACGGTATCAGGTAACAGGCGGTTAAGCACAGCTACGGTTTTTGTATCACCCACACGGATCGTGAATTGATCATTTTGTATGCCTTTAATAAGGGCATTGACTAATTTTTCCGGGCTGAGCTTTTTATCCGGCCGGTCTGCCACCATATCGGTGTCTACCAGCGGTGGAAGCAACTCATATACTCGGACAGTGCTGTTGAGAGCTTTCAGGTGTGACCTTAATGTTTTTGTATAGGACGATAAAGCCGCCTTTGAGGCAGAGTAGGTAGCTTCCAGCACCGAGG
Source organism: Bacteroidia bacterium (assembly GCA_046566705.1). Lineage (GTDB taxonomy): Bacteria > Bacteroidota > Bacteroidia > Flavobacteriales > Flavobacteriaceae > Flavobacterium. The sequence continues at coordinate 203,581 of JBKHWE010000018.1, forward strand.
GTACAATGCTGAGAATAGAAGTAGTATTAATAATTGCTGCTTCAGGCCGCTTCTTTAACAGCTCCATAAAAAGGTTGTTAAGCCGGATCACCCCTATATAGTTTACCTCCATTTCATATACCGCACCAGCCACATGGTTATGATTGGCGTTACCCAGATTTAACGGCGGTACACCTACACCGGCGTTGTTGTACAGTATATCGATACCGCCGAGTACTTTTACCTGGTCAAATAGGGCCTGTGCATCTTCGGCTTTAGCGGCGTCACTTTGTATGGTAACTATTCCGGGCATGAGCTGTTTCGCTGCATCCAGCTTCGCCTGATTGCGCCCTGTAATAATTACCTTATTACCCAGCGCATAAAATTGTCTTGCAGCTTCCAGCCCAATGCCCGATGCCCCGCCTGTAATCAATATTGTTTTGCCTTGTAAGTTCATAAGTACATTATTTTAGAACCTGATTAATGCCCAGCTTCAGCGACTATTTTTGCCATGGCTTCATTAACAGCCGCAGCATATATCTTGGTCTCGCCAACAGGGATATCGAATTGCGCTGCCTTTAATCCTGCCAGTAACTCATCTGCAACCTCCTGTGGCGGGATGCCATTCTCTCCACCGATATAGGAAGAGAACTCGGTATTGGTAAGCGGAGGGTATACTTCATACACCTGTAGGTTTTTATTGTCCTGGTACGTATCCCTCAAAGCCACGGTATAGCTGTGCAAGGCCGCTTTAGTAGCGCAATAGGTAGGCAGGAATTTATGGCTGCCATACACTGCAAGAGAAGAGATGTTTACAATAGCCGCTTCTTCTTTTTGTAACAGGTGCGGCATCATTAATTCGTTGAAGTGAATAATGGCAAAATAATTCAGGTTCATTTCTACCTGTGCTTTTTCTACGGCATTCGTTTCTTCGCTCAGCAGATAACCAAAGGCAGCCCCTGCATTGTTAACAATGATGTTTACATCGGGGAAGTTGTTTTTCAGCTCGGCTGCGATTCGGACCCTTTCGGTATCCACGGCCCAGTCACCCTTGATGGCTACGGCACCATCCAATTCGGCTAATGCCTTTTGCAGGCGTTCTTCGCTACGGCTGTTAATGATGACCTTATTGCCTTCTGCGGTTAATTTTTTTGCGATAGCCAGGCCTATCCCTGCGCTGCCTCCTGTAATGAATACGGTATTACCTGTTGTTTTCATGTTATATTTATTTTAGACTTTTTAGTATATTTTTGTTTTTAAAAAAAGACCATAACTTATGGTCTTATGACAGATTTATTATGAATAGGACTCCAGTTCGGCCTTAAGGCTTTTAATCAGTCCTGCCATAGGTTTGGCGCTTTTCAATGCTTTACACATTACAACACCGCCTTCAACCGCTGACATCGCTTTAAAGGCATATACGGCAGGGTCTAGATTTTCATTAAACTCTCCCGCCTGTATGCCTTGTTTAAGGATATTAACGAACACTTCCTGACCGTTCCTTATTACACCGGCTATCTTCTCGCTGATTTCAGGGAAATGGTCATCTGCTTCCACCGCTATATTAAAAATAGGGCAGCCGCCTTTGAGATGGGTATTTAAAGGGTCTCTATAAAAATCCAGAAAAGCAAAAACTTTAGCTTTAGCCGTTTTCGCTTTACTGATGGCGAGCCCTATCTTTTCACCATTGCTCGTAAGCATGTGGTTAACCACATGTAATGTAAGGTCTTCTTTGTTCTCAAAATGCCCATAAAGGCAGCCTTTAGTAAGCTTAGTAGCCTCAAGCACATCATCAATGTTAGCCCCTGAAATCCCTTTTTGGTTATAAATAGGGGCGGCGGTCTCTATAATAAACTGTTTCGTTCTTTCTGCCTTAGTTGCCATAACAAAATTATTACACTGCAAATATACTAAAAAGTCTAAAATAAAATACTTTTTAGTATATTTTTTTTGAATGTAATATTTTGATTATGCTTAGTCAAGTTCTTTAAAATTTTAAATATTTTTAATCAGGCTTCAGAAAAAGCTATAAGTACCGCGTTGAATCAGGATTATCAATGGTAATCGAACGCGCTGTGATTTTATAGTACATCGCACTCAGCATTTTGCTTATTCTAATTATCTTGTTATAGAGGGTTGAATTTTAACAACTTAACACAGTATTAATGTACAGCCTTTCAGTGCGCGGTACCTTACCGGATTGATGAGCAATCCAGTAACGGAAAACGTACGGATCAAATGAGAACCAAGCCTGGCAATGGGTCATACGATTTTAAAGCACACATATTTGAAATAATTTTTATGAATAGGAGTGTAGAAACTGACAATGTAATATTAAATCGCTTATCTTGTAACGCGTAGGCAAATTTCCATCATTTGGGCGCTGAATTAGCGAAGCAGGGTATTAGATTACCTCTTAAATCCATGACTAAATCTGAGGTGGGACAATAAGAAGTAAAAAAATACGTTATCTTTGTATACTTCAACAAAGGAACACTTCCGAAAAAAATATTGGAATCCCAATACTATAGAATGCCCTCTCACCGTCCTTTCTCATTGATTGCATAGTGAATTTAAGGTTGTAGCTATGTCTTTATCATGACAAAACGTTTGAAATTCCCTCCCAAATCCGCTTTTTTTACAGCAGTCAGGCAACGGGTAGATGCCCATTTTGCCGAAACAGGAAAACATAAACATGCTAATAGTGCGATGTGGATTAAAACTTTACTGTTCCTCGTTGGCTTCTTTGGTTGTTATACACTCGTTATTTCCGGTGTTCTGTCATCCTTAGCCATGCTTGGCTGTGCCGTGCTTCTAGGTATGTTCAGTGCCTTTGTCGGCTTTAATATCTGCCACGATGCTATCCACGGGTCATTTTCGGCGAATAAACATGTTAACAAAGCACTTGGCATGGTATTCAACCTTTTGGGTGCCAGCCCTTACATCTGGAATATCTCACATAACGGTGTGCACCATACGTTCACCAATATTCCCGGCCACGACGAAGACCTTGTTATTGCGCCGGGATTGATACGCATTGAAGAAGAAGACCCTAAAAGAAAGATACAGCGCTTCCAGCATTGGTACGCATTTCCTCTTTATGGATTAGCCAGCCTGTCATGGGTTTTTCGTAAGGATTTCATGAAGATGTTCCAGAAGAAGATCGGACAGGTTGCCGTAAAGCACCCGGCAAAGGAATACTTTAATTTATTTGCGTCAAAGGGCTTATATTATTTTTTGTTCATAGTACTGCCATTACTTGTTTTGAATATTACCTGGTGGCAGTTCATTATTGGTTTTGTTACCCTGCACCTTGCGCAAGGGCTCACCATGGGGCTGGTATTCCAACTGGCACACGTGGTAGAAGAAACGGATTTCCCGGATGCCAATACCACGGGTACAATGGAGGAAGCTTGGGCAGAACACCAAATGCGCACTACGGCTAACTTTTCCTCTGACAGCCGTATGGCTGCGTTCTTCCTTGGCGGGCTGAACAGACAGATAGAGCACCATTTGTTCCCAAAAGTTTGCCATATACACTATGCCGAGATTGGTAAGATTGTAAAGCAGACTGCACAGGAGTATGGTTTACCCTATATTGAAAGCCCTACGTTCTTTTCTGCGATGCGATCGCACTATCGTGTACTGAAAAAATTCGCACGTGAAGCTACCGCTTCAAAAGTTGATTACAAAGCGGCTTAAACACACCTATGGACCTGTTACAACTGATAACCCTGTTGCTGGTGACAAGCGCCGGTGTTTCTTATCTCAACCAGCGTTTTGTAAAACTGCCCGGCACCATTGGGGTGGTTGCCATATCTGTAGTGGTCTCTATTGTTATTGTGGTCATCGGCAAAACCAATAATGAGCTTTCAGATAAGATTAGGGAAGTCTCAGCCAGTATGGACTTTTCAAGGATATTGCTGGATGTGATGCTGGGTTTTTTGCTCTTTGCAAGTGCGCTCCATTTTGATTACCAGAAATTGCGCAAACAGCAGTGGCCTGTTTTTGTGTTAAGCACATTGGGAGTTTTCATGTCGACAATTATTTTTGGGCTGTTGCTGTATTATCTGTGCAGCCTGTCCGGCATTGCGCTTTCACTTGTGTACTGCTTTATATTTGGCGCATTGATATCACCAACCGACCCCATAGCAGTAGGGGCAATACTGAAACACTCCAAAATATCCGAAAAACTTTCGACTGTCATTGCGGGTGAGTCGTTATTTAACGATGCTGTAGGCTTATTGCTTTTTGTTTTGCTGCTGGAATTCGTGCAGCAACCCGAAGCCATGATAAGCGTCGGCACGGTTGGCAGTTTATTACTGCATGAAATCCTTGGTGGGGTAGCCATCGGGCTTTTGGCCGGATACAGCGGTTATAAACTGATAAAGTCGATAAAGGATTTCCAGACCATTCTATTGCTATCCGTTGCTTTGGTCTTAGGTATATCGTTCCTTGCCAATTACTTCCATGCCTCCATACCGCTTGCGGCAGTTTCGGCTGGCCTTATTATCGGCAATAACAGCTTCCATACCGATAAAGTATCGGACGATTTCCTGCTGAAGATGTGGAAAATGATCGACGAGGTGCTTAATACCATACTTTTTGTGATGATCGGATTGCAACTGGTCGCCATGCCATTTTTAGAGGAATACTGGCTGCTTGGCCTTTTTTCCATAGTTATTATACTTATCGCACGCACCGTCAGCGTTTCATTGCCTGCACTCTTCCTTTTGGGTAAGCTAAACGTAAACAATGTACTTATACTGGCCTGGGCAGGCCTGCGGGGCGGAATTTCCATTGCCATGGCCTTGTCGCTTCCCGATTCGCAATATAAAGAAGGCATACTTTCAGGCTGCTATTTTATCGTGCTGTTTTCTACTATAGGCCAGGGCTTGTCCATCAATACGCTGATTGCCGCCCTTGAACGGAAAGGCCTAAAAAGACAGTCAAACCAATCTTAAAAAAAAAATATATTTTATTGATTTTCAATTTTTTATTTTAAAAGTTTTCCAGATAAACAGGTGTTGATAACTATATTTAGTTTACCTTTGACCCATATTGGTTCTCTGCCAATGCTCACGCTGATAAGCAAATTTGTCCATCTTGTAAAATTTGTCCTTTCTTACTCTTTCAGTTCAGGCGTTCCAGTTGCCTTATCTAATTTAAACAATTTACATTATGAACATTTATGTAGCAAACCTGGGGTATGGTACCTCAGAAAATCAGGTGCGCGATGCTTTCGCTGCCCATGGAGAAGTAACTTCCGTAAAATTAATCATTGACCAGGTTAGTGGCCGTGCTAAAGGATTTGGTTTTGTAGAAATGCCAAATACCTCAGAAGCGGAAACAGCGATTGAAGAACTAAACAATTCAAGGCTGGACAGCCAGGTGATTGTAGTAAATGAAGCCCGCCCTAAAACACAGAATAATAGTTTTGGTTCTAACCGCGGAGGCGGTGGCTATTCGAGGTCTAACGACAGAAGATACTAAACTCATGTATACAGATAAGAATGGCTTAGGCCATTCTTGTTTTTTTCTGCCTTTTGAATTTTCTATTCCTATAATAGTGACAGTTTTTGTTTATAAAATTCATCTGGTATTTACCGGACGCTGCCCGGATTTATTCCCTACATTGTACCATCCTGAGAATTTCAGGCCTTAAATATCTCTTTGGTATTTAGGCTACTACTTTAAACAAAAGCCATTACGGCACACTTTATCATGACATTTGAAAATTTAAATATTTCAGCTCCCATACTTAAAGCTTTGGGGCAACAAAATTATACAACACCAACCCCCATACAAGAGCAGGGCATACCGGTAATCCTTTCAGGTAAAGACCTGATAGGCTGCGCCCAGACCGGCACGGGTAAAACCGCTGCCTTTGCAATCCCTATTTTACAACAACTGGAAAGCAGGCCGGCAAAAAAGCCAAAAGCCATACGGTCGCTTATACTTACGCCCACACGTGAACTGGCAATACAGATAAGCGATAACTTTACCGCTTATGGGCAACATCTTACCATAAAGCATACAGCCATTTACGGAGGCGTGTCGCAATTTCACCAGGTTAAAGCATTACGTAACGGTGTTGATATATTGATAGCCACACCCGGCAGGTTGCTGGATTTAATACAACAACAATATATAGACCTTTCTGACCTTGAAATATTTGTACTGGATGAGGCAGACAGTATGCTCGACATGGGTTTTGTACGTGATGTAAAAAAGATCATTACCAAACTTCCTGCAAAAAGGCAAACGCTGTTTTTCTCGGCTACTATGCCAAATGCTATACAGCAATTGGCTGACAGCCTGTTACAAAACCCCGAATACGTGAGTGTGGCTCCGGTATCCTCTGCTGCAAAAACCGTAAGCCAGAGCGTTTACTTTGTAGATAAAAGGGATAAGGAAAAACTGCTTACACGTATTCTTAATGATATGGGAATTTCGCGTTCGCTGGTATTTACCCGTACCAAGCGTGGCGCTGACCAGCTGGTGAAGCTTCTTGTAAAAGAAGGCATATTTGCAGCAGCCATACACGGTAACAAGTCTCAAAATGCAAGGCAAAAGGCATTACAGGGTTTTAAGGTAAACCAGCTCCGCGTCCTCGTAGCTACCGACATTGCTGCACGTGGCATTGACATTGATGAGCTTCCACACGTAATTAACTTTGACCTGCCCGATGTACCTGAAACTTACGTGCACCGTATAGGCCGCACAGGCCGTGGCGGTAATAGCGGTACGGCAGTATCGTTTTGTGGAAATGAAGAAAAAGCAGACCTGAGAAGCATCGAAAAACTCATTGGTTTTAAGCTACCGGTTTCTGCTTTGTAATGCATTCAGTTAACCAACAAGCAATGCAATAGACAACAGTATTTCACTTTTTAAATCATTCATATACGATGGCAGATTCTTTTTTTAAGAAAGAAAACAATAAGAAGAAAACTTTAATAAAGAAACATAAGGCGCAAAAGCGGGAGGATAGGAAAACGAGCAATAATAAAGGCAAAGGCTTTGAAAGTATGATTGTCTATGTAGATGCAAACGGGCATTTTACAAATACACCGCCCGAAAAGCAACTTGCGCAGGATTCCGATAAAAAGAGCATGCCTGGGCAACGGATACAGCGTTTCCAACAAAAAGAGCGAATCGCCAAACGATAAACTCCGTTTAAGCCCGCTCATTTCTCTGCTTGTGCCGTTTACATCAAATACGATTAACAATGGCAGATCTAAAGACTAAAATAACGTTTGTAAATGGTGAAACACTTTTTACAACACATCAGGTTTACGACCTGGTGGGCAACAGGGAAGACAGTACCATAACTTCTAAAAGAAATAAAACCCTTTGGCTTGAAGGGACTGAATACAAAGTATTACATGTTGAATTTGTGGTTTTTGAGCGTGAAGAAAATGGCGTTACCTGTGAAGCACTGATTCATATTCTCCCTGTCAATAGCTTATAGTTATTATAATTGTCGCCGCATGCGGCGACAATTATAAATTAATAATATTTAAATACTTGATGCTTTAGTAAAGTTATATGAGTATATCCGCAGATATTTTCAATCGTTCTTTTAAAGCACGTATCATAGAAAGGCTAAGCTTTCTTTTACCGTACAGTATCTCAGATTTGCGTTAACGTGCGCACAATATTTCTGAAAGCTCCGCATCAGAAATATTCAGCTGTTCCATCCTGTATTTTATGGCTCCTATAACCAGGTCTATGATTTGATAATCAATATGCTGCATTATATTTTGTTTCACATTTTCAAAAATTTCTTTGGTGCCACAAAAAGTGCCACAAATTTTGGGCATTTTTGTAAATTTAGATGGTGCAGGGATAAAAATAAAAAACCTGCAAAGCCGTAACTTGCAGGTTTTCATTGTTTTAATGTGCTTTATAATGATATAAAGCCTTGTAGTGGTGGTCGTCCTGTAGCTCCGCAAGTGTTTCACCTCGATCCTGTGTAAAACCGACTGATGTAGCTATATAATGTAGCAGATTGTTTGTCCTTATTCTGATGTTTAATGTGTCAGCAAGGGAAACTATACGGAGTATCTCCAGTTTTGCTGCTGCCCCAAGGCTACTGTTTAAGCTTTTTATCTGGGTGTCCAAACGTTCATGGATCATCTGGCCGCGTGTAAGCAGGTATGTATATTCAATAAGCAGTCCTCTGTCACTAACCTGTTCCCATATAGGCTGCCATTCTGCTATTTCCTTATGGACTTTTCCCTTTTTACTGAATTGCTGGAATATATCGGCAGCTTCCCTGTCGGTCAGCGAAATATCGATATGGCGTAACGCGATGCGCGAAATATCCGCCCCATAGCGTATCCAGTCTTCGTGGCGTGTGGTAATTATGTATTTAACTGGTAGTTGTGCCGTGCTTTCCACAAGGGTAGCCCATTGTCCTAAATGTGAAGACAGCCCGTCAATAATGACCAATGGATATTGACCTATAGCAACCCTTGTAATGAGGAAATCTGCGACGGATTGCACCTGCTCCCATTGCTGCAGGTCGTTTATGCGATAAATGTCATGCCGGCCTGTTAGGTTTTGTCCCATTTGCCAGGCAAGTGTTGATTTGCCCTGCCCACTGGATGAGCGTATTACAATAACATCGTTAGCTTTAAGGGTATCGTTAATTTCCTTTTCCCAGTATTTTCTTCGTGCGGGGAGCCCCGAAGCTATGTGGTAGGGCTGGGCGGCCTTGCCATCATAATACTGGTCTTCACTAATGGACTGCGCCGGTTCATAACGCACGGGTTCAATCCAGGAGTATTTGACGGCTTCATTAGTCGCTGCTTTTGAAGCGGAATCATTTACGGAGGTGAACAAATTGATGATGTCTTCAGGGCTGATAGTAGCGCGGTGCTGGGACCATTGGAGCACATGATAGGCTAAAGCGTTAATATATTGTTGCTCTGCACCCCGGTTAACATTCCATATTTTGTAAAGCGAGCCTGTTAGGGACTGATGAAGCTGTATTACGGTTTGTTTCTCAAAATATATTTTTTTTAAGAATGCCGTTTTGTCAAATTCCTGTTCGGTAATTTCATTAATCTTTTTATGCCAATGGGCAAGCGATCCATCACGCAGCTTCCCCTCAACCAAGTCTCTCAGGGCGCCGTCAGCAGTTTTAAAGTTGTAAACAACCCTAAAAGTAGCCTCTGGTTCACTAAGGTGCACTTCAAGAAAGTTCTGCAAGACGTTCATAGCCCAAAAATCTCCGGCATTGAGTTGGTTTTCAGAAGATTTTAGTTGGATATAGGTGTCGGCGACCTGTAGTTTTGAATTGAGCAGATCAGCGTCTTCAATCCCTTCTAAACGTACCCTGCTTTTTGATAGCGGGTCGGTTAGATGTTCCATAAGTACATTGCAGCTGTATAGGATCTGAAAATTTATGCCACGGAAATTTATGGATCCCCCTGTTCTTTTTTTGAAAAGTTCTTCTATAGTGTAACTCGCTTTCTGAGGATAGGTATGCTTTTTTGACATATGCGGTCAACATTTATTTATAGGGTAAATGCAAATGCAATATATAAAATAGTTAATGCTGTTTTTAATGGTTTTAGTTATGTAAAAAATCTTAAGGTATATTTATAGTTTTATAGCGTCTTTCTGAACAAGGTGTTGAATTCAAAAGTTCCTGTCGCAGAATGTCATAAAATCAATCAATGGGATTAATATGTTGTGCTAAAGAATATCCAGTAGCAAGTCTGTCAATAACGAAGTGCTTACCTGCGCGTTTGTAAAGTCACCGGGAAAGATCATGGGCTCAAATCATGACGGAAAACAGGACGAGGCTGCCAGAATACTGGAAAGTTTTATCTTAAGTGCCTCTTCTATCTTATTGTCCTTGAAATATTTGTGACCGTTCCTGATGCGCCCGTTTGGCAGTTTTTTATTTAGAGAATGGAAGCGAAAGGCAAGGCCAGTGGTGAATTCCGTTGTGTTAAAGCAAATCTCGTGATGGGTACCCCGTTCATCATTACTTAAAATTCCGAGGCGATCCCCTTCATACAAGGACTCGTATTATTTGGTGTGAAAGTTCATTTCTATACCCGCACCAAAAGTCCGATACCTGTTTTAGGCAAGGCGCTCTGCGCCCTGCATCCAAAATCGTAGCTGTGTGCTTTTGATGTTTCCCTGCGCATCAAAATGCCTGCTCAGGAAATCCTCGGACCTTTCTTTCAGGAAGCCGTCGCTGCTCTGACCGTATTTCTTGAAATAAATGCGGTAGTTGAAATGGTCGTAGATATCCAATACATGGGTAGCATAAGCCAAAGCTAGTTTTTGGTTACCCTTGATAATTACCATGTTTTCATCATTGTTGTAAGAAGCCCTGTAGCCCAAATTGTGGCTACCGGTTATGACAACGCAATCCTTTGAAAACGGGTCGATTACCATTATCTTGTCATGGATGATTGCAAATCCTGCATTAAGAATTTCTTTTTCCCAGCCTTTTGGCATTTTCGTTCCTACAAAAGCATCGGCTGCCCCGACCCTGTAATCTTCCTTGCTCATTAGACTTCCTTTGGTACGCCTCTCGTCAATCAGATCATAATAGAAGCCTTGCGAAGCACTGTTATTGGTGACCATACCCCGTACGAACAAATCTTTATTGTGGTTAAGGGCAGCGGCACTCCAATTAGCCAAAGAGGGGGAGCCCGGATAAAAAGCTAAAAACAAGACGGCATCTTTTGCCCCGTTGATATATTCGATAACCTGCGCCATATCTGCAGGGCAGGGTTCGCCCGGACCCGGTTTACCCCTGAGTTTTGGGGTGTTGGGTGAGAACCAGCTGTGTAGCGTAGCACCGTGTATGTTTAACGTACCAGATTCGGAATTGGCTTCCCTAAAATTGGCTGCCTGAAGTCGCTTACTATCCCCTGCAGCTACTTCAGTATCTTCTTTCATCAGGTTCCAGTAACCAAGGTATCTTTGGGCAAGCGCGCTTTCCTCAATAATCAAGGTATTATTGGTCTGTGTGCAGAGTCCGCTGCTGGTCCAGTTGGTGGAGCCAAGCAATACCGCCTGAGGTACATTTTCCTGGTCGACATATACCAGGAATTTATTGTGGCCAATCTGCCCCGTCTTAAAGATGCGGTCGTGTACCTCTGCTTTTTTTTTCTTAACTGTATTACGGGCGTCAAGGTTTTGGTCGATCGTTTTCTGGTGATAAACTTCCTGGCCTTTTTTGTTAATATAGGTGCCTTTCGGCTTGTCGTCCACTTGGCCAATAGAGTTAGAAAGCACAATACTCAAACGCTTACCGAGACTGGAAAGTTTTTTGATTAGTTCTGCATCGCCAAGTTCGTAAAGCCCGGCATAGATCCTGCCTGAATCCTTTGCTTTATCTAAAAATCCAGTCAGGGCTTCAACCATATCACCGGAGAGGCTGTCACGCAGCTCATGATTAACTCTATAATCAGCAACCAGCTTTAGCAGCCTAGCCTTTTTAGGATTACCTCCCAAATAATTAGAAACACGCTGGGTGGAGATGATTCCTCTGTTAAAAAATGCTTTCATCCCTTGTCCCACATCAGGCGATATGGTCACCCAGTCTGTCGTGAGGGTAGGGATTGTCATCATAGGGACCAGGTTACCGGGTGTACCTTGCATGGGAACTATCTTATACTTAAATTCTCTTTTTTGGGTCTCTTCGGCGACCAGCCTTGCGTAGACATCCTTCCAATAGAATTTCTGAATTGGAAATTGGTCCGAAGGTTTGGATTGTACCACAGGTGAACTGGGAAAAGTTGCCTTATTGGGAAGGGTTTCTTCGTTCCCGTCTTTGTCAATGCGGTAGAGGGCAAAGCCCAGGCATCCGGTAGGCTTTTGGCCATAAGACCACGCGATGGTGATCACGTCGTTGTTAGAGAAGGCGATTGCATTTTTCATGAGCTGTGAATTTTTGGTTGCTGTAAGTGATTAATTTTGTATATTAATATGTTTATAATCAGTTGTTTATTTATGTTAAAGGTAATGAAGTTGTAAGAAAGTTTAACTACCTATTAATAAGTATTTTTCGATTTCAACACCTGTACCTTGGTGGGCAGAGCAATATGAGATTAGGGTGGACAAAGTGTACGAAACCGACCCCTTCAGACCAAAAGAAAGAGTATCGTGCAGCTACATTTTATACTTATAACACGGAAATCGGACCGCTTTTTAATAGCTTACTTTAAAATTGAATAATTTAAAATATCTTTGGATATGCTGATAAAAAACAAATCCACAAATGATTCTTAAAGGGTACGCAGTAAAAAGCTTAACATCTTTGATGGTACTTACAATTTCAATGTTGGCTAGAGGCCAGGAAAGTGACTATCTTCAAAAGTTAATGGTCGCAACACGTACGGCTGCAGTTTATGACGCCCGTAAAATTAATTCTATTGACAGCTTAAAAAATATTTTGTCCCACATTTCCAAAGAAGATTACAGGAGGAAATTCGATGTTACTCAGCAGCTTTTTGACCAATATAGTGTGTTTAAACGAGACTCGGCATTTAACTATGCCATGCAGACAAAAGCCATAGCCGAGAAGATTGCTGACAACTCCTATAGTAAGCGTGCCAATATAAATTTGGCGAATATAAGTGTTTCCGCCGGCATGTATAAAGAGGGGCTTGACTATCTTTTTTCGGTACCGTATGAGGATATCGACGACGGTACCGGATCATTATATTACGGGTTACTTGGGCGCTGCTATAGCGATATGGCCGAATACAGCAGCATACCCTATTTTAGCAAAAAATACAACAAACTGGCGCGCGAGAGTCGTATTAAGGCGCTTTCACTCACAGCGGAAGGTACTTTTTTTAATGGATTCCTTACAGCATTTAATGAATATAAGGATGGTGACAGCAAAGGCGCTGAAACCGCATTTAAGGCATTATTAAAAACACGCCCCGGTAAGCGTGATGAGGCACTCGTTAACTACATGTTGGGGGAATTATGCAATGAATCAGGCAGGCAAGCCGCTGCTGTTGACTACTATGCCAAGGCGGCCATCACGGATGTCGAAACTTCAACGAAAGAATCCCTGGCGCTTATCAGGCTTTCCGAACTTTTATTTAAGAAAAAAGCGTTGGAAGACGCTTCATGGATTATACGCAAAGCCTACGATGATGCGCTCTTCTACGGCGCCCAGCAACGAAAATTGCAGGTTGGTGCGATTTTGCCGCTTATTGAAAAGGAAATCGTTGAGAACGTAGAGCGGGAAAAAAAGAGGTTGTATGTGCAATATATCGCCGCGATTGTATTTTCGGTAGTCCTTATCTGTTTCTTTATACTTATATTCAGGCAGTATGAGAAAATTAAAAAAGCACGGAAAGTTATTGCAGACGCACACAACGACCTGGAACAAATAAATGGTCAGCTGCTAAAAGTTAACGAGCAGGTAAGCACCCGCAATAAGGAAATAGAGTTAATCAACAACCGTTTGTTTGAAGCAAATACGATAAAGGAAGAATATCTGGGCTTTTTCTTCACACAATATGATGATATTTTTGAGAAGTTTAATGAATTTATTTCAAACATCGGACAGGACATAGATACCGGCAATCCCGCTAAAGCTAAATCCCGAATATCGCGATATGACTTAAAAAGGGAAAAGGAAAAACTGCTCCATAATTTTGACACTGCGTTTATCAGCCTGTTTCCTAATTTCATTACCGAATTCAACGCGTTGATGAAGGAGGGTGAAAAAATAAACCTGAAAGAAAACCAGATATTAAATAAGGAGCTCAGGATTTTTGCATTGATACGGCTGGGAATTACCCATAATGAAAAAATAGCGCAGATTTTGGGCTACTCAGTTAATTCCATCTATACCTACAAAACAAGAATCAGAAACCGTTCGGTGGTAGAAAATGAGGGCTTTGATAAAAGGCTATTAAAAAACACGACGATAAAAACCTGATAAATCCCCTACCGGGCATCCCTAATTTTTTCTGAATTCATTTACACAATCAACACTTTTGTTTTTGAAAATTATCAAATTCTTGTTTTTGGCGGTAGATTGGCTGATTTTAGCGGTTTAAAATCTATATGCTTTAAAACGTTGTAGTAAATTTAATGTTTTGTTAATCAAATATTTAATTTTTAAACAGGCCGTTGTATGTCTTGATTTTTCTTGATGACTTTTGGTGAACCATTTTTAGCTTACCATTTTTTGTTCCTTTGTTTTGCCGGCAACGCTAACCCAAACTTTAAACAAAGAACATAAATGAGATTAACATTACAAATTGACAGAACCAGGAAACCTTCCTTAAAGGTTTTGCTACGGCTTTTTTTGCTGGTAGGGTTGTCCAATGCAGTACCTTGTTTCGCCCATGCGGATCTCAGCGTACTTCAAAATCCTGCACAATCGCAAAACGCCTTGGGCATTATATATGATGAAAAACACCAACCATTACCGGGTGCCTCAGTAGTGGAACAAGGGACTTCAAACAGCACCATTACAGATGGCGAGGGTAGATTTACCCTTACCCTAACTACAGCAAATCCTGTGCTGGTTGTATCCTTTATCGGATACAGGGAACAAATTGTTCCGGCTACCGGTGCTTTGATTGAAGTACAGATGGAAACAGAAGCCACTACACTTGAAGACCTTGTTGTAATTGGATACGGTAAAGCGCGGAGCAAAGACCTTACGGGTGCCGTAGCCACGATCGACCTGAATAAAACCAAAAACCAGCCTGTTGCAGATATTGGGCAGGCCATGCAGGGCCGTGCGGCAGGCGTGCAGGTGATAACATCGGGGGAGCCTGGTAGTAATGTGACTTTCCGTGTGCGCGGTACAGGAACTATCACGAACAATAACCCGCTAATTGTGGTAGATGGTATGCCCCTGAACGGCGGGCTTAACCAGGTAAACATGAATGACGTGGAGTCTATCAGTGTACTTAAAGATGCATCTTCTACGGCTATATATGGGGCCCGCGGCGCTAACGGCGTTATAATTATCACCACCAAGCGCGAAGGCAAGCAGGAGGGAAGCACCCTTACGTTTGATACGTTTACGGGTATCCAGAATACCGCTAATATGGTTGATGTGTTGAACGCATCACAATTTACAGCCCTTAATAATGATATGCTTACCAACGGCGGGCTGACGCCGAATCCGGCTTGGACGGATCCCGCAACGTTGGGCAAAGGTACGGACTGGGTCGGGGCGTTGTTTAATCCTGAATTGATGTCAAGTTATACATTGTCTTATGGCAACAAGAGCGAAAAATCAAACCTGTACGTTTCAGCCAATTACTTTAAGCAGAAAGGTATTGTCTTGGGCACCGATTATGAGCGCTTTATAGTACAGTTCAACAGTGATACAAGGTTTAATGAGCACATTAAATTTGGCAACAGCCTGAAGTTGGCACATGATATCAAAAGCCGTGGCGACTATAATATACGAAACGCGCTGCTTGCCAATCCCACCCAAAGCATTACCGATGATACCGGCAACTACACAGGACCTACAGGAAACCCACTTTACTCCGGCGATATACTAAACCCGATAGGGCAGGCCAAAAGGGTTGAGACCACCACCAAAGGCTATAATCTCCAGGGCAATATTTTTACTGAGATTACTTTACTTAAAAACCTTACCTTCAAATCGCTTGGCGGGCTTGAGGCAAACTTTTGGTTTGACCGCACCTGGTCGCCTAAATATTCCTGGGGATCGGATGTACAGGCGAACTCTTACCTGTCCCAGGCTACCAACAGGAGTATTACCTTGCTTTGGGATAATACCGTTACCTACGACGCCCGTTTTGGGAACCACCACGTAAATGCAGTATTAGGCAGCAGCGCCCAACAAAATAAGTATGACTTCCTTAACGGGTCAATACAAAAATTTGCCAGTGACAACACTCAGCAAATTGATAACGGCACATTGCAACCTACCGTAGGCGGCAATGCGTCAGAATGGGCGTTGATGTCTTATTTGGGCCGGGCAAATTACGACTATGACGGCAAGTACTACATCACCGGTACCATCCGCCGCGACGGCTCATCACGATTTGGACAGGGAAACAAATGGGGCTGGTTCCCTTCGGCAGCACTTGCCTGGAGGATATCATCCGAAAAATTTATGGAAAAAGTTACCGCGGTAAACGACCTTAAACTGCGCCTGGGTTATGGTATTACCGGTAACCAGGAGATTGGCAACTACGCGTTTTCGTCTGCTTATAATACAGTGCTGTACAACTTTAACAACAGCTATGTTAGCGCTGTAGTACCTACTGTCTTACCTAATACGAATGTAAAATGGGAAGGGCAGGAGCAATTTAACGCCGGCCTCGATGCAGCGTTATGTAACAGCCGTATCAACCTGACCTTTGATGCCTATGTAAAGAATACCAATGATATGCTTGTGCCTATGTCTGTACCGGTAACATCAGGGTATTCCGATATTTATGTGCCCTCTATCAATGCAGGTAAAATTGTTAACAAAGGTATTGAACTTTCGCTTTCCACAAAAAACCTGACCGGGGAATTTCAGTGGGGTACTGATTTGGTATTCTCCTATAACAAAAATAAAGTAGAAAGCATTAACGGCAATACCCCAATAATTACGGGGAGCACCGGGCTTAACAGCAGCATATCGTTAATACAGGCCGGATACCCGGTAAATGTATTTTATGGGTATGTAGCCGATGGCCTTTTCCAGACACAGGCCGATGTCAACAGCCACGCGGTACAAATGCCGGGAACCAACCCCGCCACGAGCACAGCGCCGGGAGACATTCGCTTTAAAGACCTCAACAGCGACGGGATTATTAATGATAAAGACAGGACATTCCTTGGTAACCCGAATCCTAAATTCACTTACTCGCTAAACAATACTTTTTCTTATAAAAATTTTGACCTGAGCATTTATTTCCAAGGTACATATGGCAATGATATTTACAATGCCAACTGCATGTATACCGAGTCCATGTCTATCGTAAACAACCAGACTACGGAAACCCTTGGCCGCTGGAACGGAGTGGGGACTTCTAATACGATGCCAAGGGCGGTTTACGGAGACCCTAACAGTAATGCGAGGGTGTCGAGCAGGTTTGTCGAAGACGGTTCGTACCTGAAGCTTAAAAACATTAACCTGAGCTATACCTTTCCTGAAGAAACCTTTAAAAATGTGTTTTCGTCAGCCAGAATTTATTTTTCTGCACAGAATGTATTTACGATAACGGATTATAAAGGGTTTGACCCGGAAGTATCGGTAAACGGCATTGATAATAATGTATACCCTGTTACAAGGATATTTTCTTTAGGATTAAACGTTGCATTTTAAAAACTATGAAAATGAACTATACGAAAATTTGTGTACTATTTTTATTATCACTTTCATTGGTACAATGCAGTGATGATTATTTGGATAAAACCCAGCCCGATACCATCAATACAGGCAATTACCCAACCAATGCCGAAGAACTGGTTACGATGGTGAACGGCGCCTACCAGCCCCTGCAATGGGCAAAGCTGTATAACTTAAGGATGTGGACCACAGATATTTTTGCCGGGAACAGCGTAGTGGGCGCGGGGGGCGGCGAGGATGGTATTGAAACCACCAATCTTTCAAACTTTGTGATCAATAGTGCTAATGAAGGCGTACTGGACCTTTGGCGTGGGCCGTGGCCGGGGATACTCCGTGCCAATATTGTGCTTAAAGTAGCACCGGATCTTACCATTGATGAAACTGTAAAGAACCGAAGCCTAGGCGAAGCCTATTTCTTAAGGGCGCAATACTACTTTATACTGGTGCGTTTTTTTGGCGATGTGCCGCTAATAACTGAGCCGCAGAGTTCTGATAGTGACCTTTACCCGTCCAGGACGCCTGCTGCCGAAGTATATGCACAAATAATCAGCGATCTTGAAAATGCTGTTGAATTGCTGCCTGTAAAACAGGAATACACGGATGCTGATAAAGGCCGTGCCGCTAAAGGAACCGCTATAGGCATTCTCGCCAAAGTGCACTTAACGCTGGGCCACTGGCAGGAGGTGGTAGACCTAACCACTCAACTGGAGGGCATGGGTTACAGCCTTAATGCCAACTATGCTGATAATTTCAGGACTGAGACCGAGAATTCCGACGAGTCGTTGTTTGAGGTGCAGTATGTGGCCAATGCGGGTTATGATTTTTGGAGTAACGAGAACCAGGCTTCGTGGACCAGCACCTTTATGGGCCCGAGGAGTTCCGGCCTTGTGGCGGGTGCCTACGGCTGGAACCAGCCTACACAGGAGTTTGTCAGTAACTATGAGGCAGGCGACCTGCGCAAAGACGTTACGATCCTGTATGAAGGCGGCCCTGCTTTTGACGGGCAGCAATATAGCCCCTCATGGTCGTTTACAGGGTACAATGTGCGTAAGTTTTTGGTGCCGTTAAGCACAAGCCCGTCGTTTGATAACAGCCCGCTTAACTTTCCTGTATTGCGCTATGCTGATGTGCTTCTGATGAAGGCAGAGGCACTTAACGAACTTGGGCAGACCTCACCGGCACAAGCCCCCCTAAACCTTGTACGCAATCGTGCCGGCCTTCCGGATATTGCCTCCGGTATGAACCAGGCAGACTTTAGGAACGCGGTGCTCAGGGAGCGCAGGGTCGAGCTGGCATTTGAAGGCCACCGTTGGTTCGACCTTATACGGGTGGACAACGGCCAGTATGGCCTGAACTTTTTGCACTCCATCGGCAAAACCAATGCTGACGAGCACCACCTCTTGCTGCCCATCCCTCAGATAGAGCGCGACCGTAACCCTAACTTAACGCAAAACCCAGGTTATTAAAATTTAGCATCATGAAAAAAATTAAACCTATAAAATTTTGGGCTGCCCTTCCGCTTGTGGCATTACTCCTTGTCTTTGGCTGTAGCGATGATGACCTGCAAAACAATATCCCGCAGGCGGGTCCGTTGCTACTGTCGGTTTCGGCAAACGAAATGGTACTGGAGCCCAGCATGTACCTGAACAACTTTAAATTTTCGTGGACTACAGGCACGAGTGAAGGGACGGGGTCTTCTATTTCTTACAAACTGGAACTCGATAAGACGGAAAACAATTTTTCCAACCCTATTGAGTACGACTTTGGTACGAATAAATTCGCGTTCGACCTTAATGTGGCTACGCTAAACCAGATATTGCTTACCACTTTCGGTGCACAGGCCGGTACGCCTATAGCTTTACAGGCGCGGGTTACGGCGACATTTGCCAATGGAAGCGTCAGCCCGCAGACATCGGTAGTAGATTTATTATTTACGCCGTACCGTCCCCTGACCACGACCTTGTTTATTGTAGGTGACGCTACCCCTAATGGCTGGGATATCGCTAACGCCACTGCGCTGGTGCCGTCATCTACCAACCCTGTTGAGTTTGTGTACAATGGTTTGCTTAGTACAGGCAACTTTAAATTTGCCGTAAGCCAGGACGGTTGCTGGTGCCAGGATTTTTATACAAAGGACGGTACCGATGCCAACAAGATAGTATACAACCAGGGGGGCAGCGGCGAAGACCTGCAATGGACGATTACCGAATCCGGCATGTATAAGGTTACCGTAAATGTGCTTACCCTGACTATCGCTATAGAAGCGGTGGATGCGCCGCCCTTCACGCAATTGTGGATGGTAGGTGATGCCAGCCCAAGCGGATGGAACATTGATAGTCCACAGGCATTTAATGCTACTGATAACCCGTTCATTTTTACCTACGAAGCTACACTGACGCCCGGTAACTTTAAAATATTGGCCGGCAATACCGGGGACTGGTGCGGACAGTGGTACAGGCCGCTGGTTGATAACCAGGTGCTGACTGAAACGGGCGTCGCCCAAAATTCAGGATGCGATGGAGATAATAAATGGCTGGTTACTGCCGAAACGGCCGGCAGGTATAAGATCATCCTTGATACGGCTAATAATGTCATACATATAACCCCGGTTGACGTGTACATAATCGGTGATGCCACGCCAAACGGATGGAGCATGGGCGCCCTTGCACCGATGAGCAAAAGCGGTAGTACCTATACCTGGACGGGTAACCTTGCTGCGGGTGAATTTAAGTTTACCAAATTCAATACCAACTGGTGTGAGGGTACAGAGATCGTCGCGGCGTCTGCTAACCAAAGCATCACCAATACCAACTTTAACTACCGTAATAATTGCGAAGGCGATGATAATAAATGGTTGGTAACGGCAGCACAGGCTGGCAGCCATACCATAACTGTAAACCTTGATACTAATACGCTTACCATAAACTAAAATGATAAAAAGAAAAATAACGGGGGTGGTGCTTGCCACGGTTTTGGCAATGGCCGTTGCCTGTAACGACGATGAAGGCGGAGCCATACATTATATCCCCGATCCGGTTGCAAGTACAGTGGAGCTGGTTACTGACAAAGCTGCTTACAACCCGGGTGATGCTGTCACGTTCACAGCAGATAAGACCTATGATAATGCTTTTATACGGTACATGCATTTAGGTACGGTACTGGAAGAAGTGCCCATGACGGGAACCGGCTGGACATGGACGCCACCCACAACGGATTTTCAGGGGTATATGGCTGAAATTTTTATCCGGAATGCCGATAGTTCGGAAGAAGTTGTGGCTACGGTTGGTATTGACGTATCATCTGACTGGGCTAAGTTTCCACGCTACGGCTTCCTTTCAGCGTACGGGCAGCTGAGTGAGGGCGAGATCGCATCCCTGATAGCAAACCTCAATAAATACCATATAAACGGCATCCAGTTTTACGACTGGATGTACCGCCAGCACCAGCCCCTCGCCGGTACGGTAGCCAACCCTGCGGCTGTGTGGAACGATATTATGAACCGGGATACTCACAAAAGTACGGTTGAGGGGTATATAGCCCAGGCACATGACAGAAACATGAAAGCCATGTTTTATAACCTTGCATACGGTGTACTTAGCGATTATGACCCTACGGCGATAACCCCGCAGATGTTCATTTACAAAGATGCCGGCCATACCACCAAAGATGTGCATGAGCTTGGCGCGCCCTTCATCAGCAATATCTACCTGACGGACCCGGCCAATACTGGGTGGCAAAACTATCTGGCGCAGAAGACTAACGACATATACAGTGTCTATAATTTCGACGGGTATCATATTGACCAGTTGGGCGACAGGGGCAATGTGTATAAGTATGACGGTAGCAGTGCCAACCTGGACAACACATACCCCTCGTTCATTTCGGCCATGAAAGCTGCAAACCCCGATAAGGATTTGGTTTTTAATGCGGTTAACCAGTACGGGCAGCAGCAAATGGCGAACAGTCCGTTGGATTTTTTATATACTGAAGTATGGTCGCCGAATGAGGGCTTTAAAGACCTTACCGATATCCTTGCTAATAATGCCTCTTACAGTAACGGCACTAAAAATACTGTGCTTGCGGCGTATATGAACTATAATAAGGCCAACGGGCAGGGCATTTTTAATACGCCTGGAGTCTTGCTGGCCGATGCTGTAATCTTTGCTTTTGGGGGTTCGCACCTCGAACTGGGCGAACACATGCTGGCGAAGGAATATTTTCCGAACAACAACCTGAGCATGACCGCCGAACTTAAAGCGTCACTTATGGAATATTATGACTTTTTAGTTGCCTACCAGAACCTGCTGCGCGACGGCGGCACGTTTACCGAGCCCGCTATAAGTACCGGCGATGGAAAATTGAATTTAGGGAGCTGGCCGCCGAGCATGGGCAAGGTTGCTGCTGTAGGGAAACAAGTCGATGGCAAACAGGTGGTACACCTGATAAACTTTAGCAATGCCAATTCCTTAAACTGGCGTGATACCGAGGGCAACCAGAATATCCCTGCCGATATCAAGCAGGCAATGGTCAACCTACACGTTACGGGAGTACCTGCCAAAGTGTGGTATGCATCTCCGGATTATAACGGAGGGGCGCCTATAGCGGTGGCCTTTACACAGAATGGCAATTCCATCAATTTTAAAGTTCCTTTCCTGAAATACTGGGGAATGATTGTGGTAGAATAAAATTAATCAAGTGGATTGATTACTGTAAAGTGCCCCTGTGTGAGCGGGGGCATTTTCATAATGCTAAACTTTACAACGCAACGCAATGCAATACAATACAAATACAGGTATTCTGCGCACGACACTTTTGGCAGCAGGCCTTTTAGCGGCAGCTTCGTGCTCTAACAGTTCTAAAATACTCTATACATCCAAAGCCTATACACTATACAGCGATAAGGTTATCCAAGGCAACAACGAGGCCATCGTGCACACCCCGGGTCATATTTCCTCCAGTTACCAAAGTACTGCCAGCAGTTTTTTTTCGAGAAAAGTAAATTTTAAGGTCAGTATAAATGAAAAAGACATGGAGATGGCACCGGGCAAGGACCATTTTATTATAATAGGCGCGGAACACGAATCGCCGGTAATTACATTTGGCAAACTGATGCAGCACGGCTCCGTCACCGAAGATATATACCTCCCGGCTAATTACGAATATACCTTTAGGGTAGATATGGGCGAAGTAATAAGGCAGTTTGATACAAAAGGGTACTACACGGCTTATGACGGAACAAAACTTGCGAAGGCAGATTTTAAAGGGTTTTACATTGCCGGTGATGCCCGCCCTTTAACCTGGGATTTTTCGAACCTTGAGGAGAACAACCTTAAGTTGCAGGACCCGGACGGGGATAACATTTACGAGCTAAAAGTGCTTTTAAATCCGGTAGCAACCGGGGCAAAGGCGGTGAAGGACTGGAAGCTGAGCTGGGACATATCGGGCAAGCCAACATATACTTCGGAACAACCCATAGTAGATGCCCTTTTTAAGATGAGTACCGAGGAGGCGCTAATCAATATAGAACCGGACAGGACCTTCAGGACCGGGGCGAAGTGGAGCGGTGTATGGACACGCGATATCAGTTACAGCATCCTTTTGGCTTTCGCTTACCACCAGCCCGATGTTGCAAAGATAAGCCTGATGAAAAAGGTAAAACGGGGCCGCATCATCCAGGATACCGGCTCGGGCGGTGCATGGCCGGTATCTTCTGACCGCGCGACATGGGCACTTGCCGCCTGGGAAATTTACAAGGTTACCGGTGACACGGATTGGCTGGAAAGCAGCTATGCGATCATAAAAAACACCCTCGATGACGATTATAAGACCCTGTATGATACTAAAACAGGATTATACCGGGGCGAATCTTCGTTTTTGGACTGGCGTGAGCAAACCTATCCCAAGTGGATGGACAACCGCGATATTTATGCATCCGAAAATCTCGGGACTAATGCGGTCCATTATAAAACCCATACCATACTTGCTGCCATGGGCAGAATACTGGGTAAGGACGTAAGTGTGTATGAAAGCCGTGCTGAAAAGCTTAAAGCCGTTATTAATAGTTATTTATGGCAGGAAGACAAGGGCTATTACGCGCAATACCTTTATGGCAGGGAGTACCTTAGTAGTTCGCCCAGGTTTGAGGCCTTAGGGGAAGCATTGGCAATACTTTTTGAAATTGCTGATAAAAACAAGGTATCCAGGATTATTGCTGAATCTCCCGTAACGGAATTCGGCGCCACCTGCATCTACCCGCAGATACCCGGTATACCGCCCTATCATAACAATGCGGTATGGCCTTTCGTCCAGTCGTACTTCAACCTTGCAGCAGCAAAGGCAGGTAATGAAACCGTTCTTAATTTCGGCCTTGCCGCTATTTACCGACCCGCCGCATTGTTTCTTACCAATTATGAGAATTTTGTGGCCTCCAATGGCGATTATGCCGGGACAGAGATCAATTCGGACCACATGCTGTGGAGCATGGCGGGCAACCTGGCTATGGTGTACCGCGTGTTTATGGGCATGGAGTTTACAGAAGAGGGGATATTGTTTCGCCCTGCTGTGCCAAAACAATATGACGGGGTTAAAAGGCTGGAGCGCTTTAAATACCGGAATGCCGACCTGACCATAACAGTTAACGGCTACGGTAACCGTATTTCGGGTTTTAAGCTTGACGGAAAAGCGCAGGATAACTATTCGGTACCCAATACAATCTCCGGGTGCCATACCATAGAAATCGAAATGCAAAACAATGATTTTAGTGGCGGCATAAACCTCACCCACAACCATTTCAGCCCTGCAAATCCTCAGGCCAGCAGGGATGGGGATACGCTAAAGTGGGGTGCTGTAACAGATGCCGTGTCGTACACGGTATATAAAAACGGTAGTGCTATCGGGACCAGTACGCGTACCGATTACCCCATACTAAATGATGCTTTCGCTGAATATAAAGTAAGTGCCACGGATGCCAAAGGATATGAAAGCTTCACGTCCGAACCGATACTGGTCTATCCGGCGAATAGCGAACGCAAAGTACAGATAGAAGACGCCACGGGTAAGTCTGCCAAACCGTATATCAATTTTGAAGGCACGGGCTTTTCAGAATTATCCAAAACCAGCAATCGCGAGGTGACCCTGAAAGTGACTGTAGCTGCTGCGGGAAACTACCATGTGGATTTTCGTTATTCAAATGGCAACGGCCCCTGGAATACGGATAACAAATGTGCGATAAGGAGCCTGTATGCCAATGGTGATTATCAGGGTGTTTTGGTGATGCCGCAGCGCGGCGCCGGCGAGTGGTCGGATTGGGCCTATACCAATAGTTACGCGATACCGTTACATGCCGGTGAAAATACAATCAAAATCGTTTTTGAAGAGTGGAATAACAATATGAATGTGGACGAAAACACCGCAATGGTCGATTTCATGCGCATTATCAAAATGAATTAAATGCTCCTGAACCAATTAAAGCCTACAATTATGAAAAAATATATTGCCTGCATGATCCTGCTTTTTACGCTTCTGCCTATACGCGGCTTAGCCCAGAATACAGCCCCGAAAGAGCAAACGCTGGGCAACTGCTTGTCGTATGCCATAACAAGCAACCGGATTATCTTTGATTGTGAGAACAATGCGAAAGTTCAGCTGCAGCTCTGCAGTGGCGAAGTGCTTAAAGTATGGGTGTCGGCAACAGGGAATTTCAGCCGCAGCAATCCGTCGTTTGCGGTCATAGAGGAAGACCTTGGTTGGAGCGGTACTATTGAAGTCAAAGAAGAGGTATCGGCCTATGAACTATTTACCGCGTCGCTTCGCATCCGCGTAAATAAATCACCTTTTAAATTGCAGGTTTTTGACAAGTACCAAAAACTCCTGTTCAGCGACTACAACGAAAAGGGATTTGTAAAGCAGGGAAGCAGGCTGGCATCCTATAAAACGTTACGCAGTGATGAGCAGTTCTTTGGGCTGGGAGAAAAATCGGGTCCGCTTAACCGCCGCGGCCGCAGCTATAAAATGTGGAACAGCGACCAGCCCTGCTACGGCGTCAATGAAGACCCGCTCTACAAGAGCATTCCTTTTTTCATGAGCTCCAACCATTATGGTATTTTCTTTGACAACGCCTACAAGACCGAGTTTAAATTTGGCAGTGAGAGCAACGACTATTATTCGTTTGAAGCACCCGAAGGGGAGATGGTTTATTACTTTATGTATGGCAATGATTATAAGGAGATTATTAAAAACTACATAGGCCTGACGGGCAAACCCATTATGCCACCAAAATGGGCATTGGGTTTTTCGCAATGCCGTGGCAATTATACCCGTGAAGACCAGGCGCGTGAAATAGCCGCCGAATTCCGGAAACGACAAATCCCCTGCGATATTATCTACCAGGATATTGGTTGGGTAGACGGCCTGCAGGATTTTGACTGGAAAAAAGGGAACTACAGCAACCCAAGGCAAATGGTTGCCGACCTGGGTAGTATGGGCTTTAAAATGATCATCTCGCAAGACCCGGTTATATCGCAGGCCAATAAAAAACAATGGGACGAAGCCAATGGCAAGGGCTACTTTACGACAGATATCCGTACCGGGAAGGCATACGACATGCCCTGGCCCTGGGGCGGCAATTGCGGTGTGGTAGACTTTACAAAGCCCGAGGTAGCCGACTGGTGGGGCGCTTACCAGCAAAAGCCGCTGGACGACGGCGTCCGTGGTTTCTGGACCGATATGGGTGAGCCTGCCTGGAGCAATGAAGATGCTACCGACAGGCTCAACATGAAGCACTACCTGGGCATGCACAGCGAGATACACAACGTATATGGCTTTACCTGGGACAAACTGGTTACCGAGCAATTCTACAAACGTAATCCCAACAAACGCATCTTCCAGATGACGCGTGCATCGTATGCCGGCCTGCAGCGCTATACCTTTGGGTGGAGCGGCGATTCCGGCAACGGGAATAATGTACTCGACGGATGGCAGCAGATGGCAAACCAGATACCCGTAGGGCTTTCCGCCGGTATGGGGCTTATCCCGTTTTGGGCCTGTGACATTTCGGGATACTGCGGCGAGATCAAAGACTATCCTGCAATGGCTGAGCTGTATGTGCGATGGATGCAGTTCGGTATTTTTAACCCCCTTACGCGTGCCCATCACGAGGGGAATACCGCGGTTGAACCCTGGCTTTTCGGTAAAGGGGCAGAGGAAATCACGCGCAGTGCGATCGAATTAAAGTACAGGCTGTTCCCTTATATTTATACCTATGCACGGGAAGCACATGATACGGGCCTGCCGCTGATGAGGGCAACCGTCCTGGAATACCCAAATGACGCAGAAGCCTATAAATTAAACGGGCAGTTTATGTTTGGGAAAGAACTATTGGTAGCTCCTGTGGTGGAAAAAGGGGCTATCACGAAAGAGGTGTACCTGCCCGAAGGTGAATGGGTAAATTTTAATGACGGTAAAACCGTATACCGTGGGGGGAAATGGCTTACGGCGGATGCCCCGCTTGAGGTAATCCCGCTCTTTGTAAAAAAAGGCAGTATTATCCCTACCATGCCTGTAATGCAGTATATTCATGAGAAAGAAAATTATCCGGTCAGCCTTGAAGTGTATCCGGCTAACGTAAGCCAGGAAGCCACCTTTACGTTGTATGAAGATGATGGCGAGAGCCGGGGGTATGAGAAAGATATCTTTTGCAAAACCAGTTTCAGTTGTCTCACTGTTAAAGGGGGATTAAGATTTACGATAAATGCACCGGAAAATAAAGGCTATACGCCAGAAGGCCAACGTAACTACATCATTAAGGTACATGCAGCTGCCCGGCCAAAAGGTGTTGTTATAAATGGTACAAAGGCAAAAAAAATAAAGTTACCCGAGTTAGAGAAATTGGCCGATACCAATTTTGAAAACATAAATTTTACCTATGATGAGGCTGCTGGGGTACTGTATATAAAAGTCCCTGATACCAAGAAGCAGATTATAATGGAAATTACCTACTGATTATCGATAAGCTGGGGGTATACAGGTGTGCGGATTGGACGGACGTACCTGTTTCAGCCAATACCACTTTTTTATATGCCTTTGTATGGGACAATATTGTTGCTGTTCTCATTGGTCACAATAAGGAGCCTGCCTGAGGGCATTATCACTACCGGCCATCGTTAAAAAAAATGACGTCACCGCCGCTTCGGCATTCCTGATTACGACCTTTTGCAGGTCCAAAGATTGAAGCAGCCGGGATTGCATTATAACGCCACTGTTGCATCACGCTCATTCATTTAAGCAAAGGAGTTGCCATCACGGTGGAATCCTAAGTGAGATAACAAGGTTTAGTAATCTACCCAACTGTCCCGCTATGCTATGGGATTGGCGGGTTGGTATATTTTAAACCAGGATGTAATAGTTCTCCAAAGTAGCCTACAGAAATTAAATGACCCGGGAGACGTTGAGATGGTAACACCTGGCAGAGAAGTCAACGGGATGCTTCGGAGCAAGCAGAATTACAAGCAGAGCAGGGGCAAAAGGAGAGATACGCTTATTGTTGAGCTGAAATTTACTTTTGGTTATGGGTTCAGGAAGTGCATTTCTACAGCTGTTGTCTCGTTGTCAAGAATAAGCACTTCAAGCCTAACCAAATTATTGCTGCCAGTACGCTGCTATTGCGAGTTCAAAGTCTTCTTTTATAAATTCCCAGTAGCGGCCGCGCAGGCACTCCGGGTTGAAGTCGGTGTCAGCTTCTTCAAAATGGGTAAAGTTTTTCAATATCAGAGTGGGGTCGTGGCTGTAAGGATACCGCAGGGCATGCAGCTCCAGCACCCGTGCAATCGGGTAGGCGGGGAGTAACTCATAGAGGTCAAAAAAGTCTTTCTTGCGGCTGCCGCGTTGGATGACATCGACCTTCATGGCAATAATCTCTTCGGTGGTAGCCATACGGATTCCGTTAACGGATAGCGCATCCTGCATGAACGGGTCCGTGGTGTAGAAAAGGTCGAGCTTGATGGTGTTTTCAGGGTCCGTACCCAGGAAATAGGAGCGCCCCATACCCACGGGGCCTGAAGAAACCTTTCCTAAATGTGCGAAAAGCCCCGAAAGTACCTGTTCGATATAGTCAAAATCAATACTGCCGTAATCCGCATCGGTAAAGAGGTCGATATCAACGGAAATCCTGTGGCCGTGTTGCAGGGAAAGTGCCGTCCCACCTACAAGGCGGAACGGTTGCAATTCGGGTAGTTCCATCAGTTGCCGCAAGGTTTGTTGTAACAACGGATTTACGGTATTCCAGTACATTTTACCCATGCCCGTTTGTTATTGTTTTGCGCACCTTTTCGTTTCCGTAAAAGCGCAATATCTCTTTTTTCTCAGTGAGGTTTCCCCGTTCAAAAATACGCCTGATTACCGCCGGGCCCTGGCGCTGCCAGTCGATTTTGTCTATGTCGGTATCCCAGAAAAGGGATTTGCGCAAGCGTGAAAGGTCGGGCGTAGGGGCAACTGCATTTTTTTTCTTTATCCGTTCAATGTCGTAATAGGCCTGTAGCATTACCAGGGTGCCTTCTTCGAGCCCCAGCACCTTTTCCAGTTTGAGGGCCGTAGCGGTGGAGAGGTCGCGCTTGCCGAGGATAACCTGGTTGAGGCTTTGCGGGAATTCCCCAATGGAAAGGGCAAACGGGCGTTGGGCAAGCTGCCGTTTGGCCAACTCGCGTTTTAAAACGGCACCGGGATGTATGCCTTTATAGCGTTCAAACTGCTTATCCATAGTACAAATATAAGCAAATTTGCTTATATCAAAAATGAATAACAAAGGAACAAAAAATAAATTGAGCACAAGGTGATTTATTTCCACTTAAATTTCGACGGCTTTTGATCATTTTGGCCCCAATTAGACTAGCCGGGTTCATTTTTTTATAATCATCCAGCTTCTTGAGGGATCTTCAAGAAGGCTTTGCAATTCGCTATCTATGATGTCACGAATATCGTTTTTGACTTGTAAATAGTTTTGCTGTACCTGTCCCGGTAGTATCTTCCTGACCGTCTGAATATCATGATACCCTTGTTCTTCTTTTTTCAGGGCCTGGTGGTCGTTTTGTATTTCGGCGTGAAATCCCTTCGGGGTTATCGGGCAGTCGGGTTCATCTGCTACGATACCCACAAATTCGCCCGAACTCAGCTTAGCTATTTTTGATGGTGGGATGGCACTTTCAAGTTGGCGTGATTGGCTTACCGATGTATCGTTGCTGTTAATGGAAAGGCTCTGCCGCCTTTGCATGATCTTACCGAAACGTTCCGACAGTTGTTTTGCCGAGTCACCGTTTACCTGCCCAGAAATAATATTACCGGTAATGTTCACAATTACATCCGCCTGTTCTTTACCATAGTCTTTGCGAAGCTGGCTGAAGTCCTGGATGCCCAGGCAGGTTGCCACTTTATTGGAGCGGGCTGTTGCTATGAGGCTGTCCATATTGTTCAGGTATAAGGTCGGGAACTCATCGAATACCAGGCTGCTTTTAAGCTGCCCTTTTTTGTTTACCTGTTTTACCAGCCGCGTTACATAGAGGGAGAGCACAGCCCCGTAAATCTGTATTTTTTGGGGATTATTGCCCATACAGACTACCTTAGGATCCTCGGGGTCGTTGATGTCCAGGGTGAAGTCGTTCCCGGAAAGCACATAATATAACTGGGGGGAAGCCAGCCGGGCCATGGCAATCTTGGCCGAGGCAATCTGCCCCTCCAGCTGTTCCATAGCGTTGTTCAGATAGGCATAGAAGAAAATCTAAATCAGATAATGTATTTTTGTAAAAATATTAGTGAATAACCAGGACTAAAAACTACCGTTTTTAAAGCCTGCAACGAACTACAACTTTTACTCTTTTTTGTCAACAACTCTAAGGGGTCAATTTGCTCTGGCGAGAGGGGGTCAATTTAATTGGTATATCCAGCTGTGGCGAAAATATTTGCACCCGCTTCCTACCATAGGTACATCAGACAACTTGATGAATATGGTTATGTCAGATACGAACCTTCTTTTAAAAAGAACCAGGCAAGCAAGATTTATTTCAAGAACTTGTAGACTAAAGCATATATAATATAAGTAAGAAAAATTGAATATGAGCAATGTAATAACTAAAGAAGATTTGATAGAATTCGGTGTGGTCTTACTAAAGGATTTTAGTAAAATCATATCGAAAATATCTTCATCTGAAAAAGATACTATCAATCCCGAATGGCTTAAAAGTAAATCTGTAAGGAAACTATTGGATATTTCGCCTGGTACCTTGCAGAATCTGCGTGTGACAGGCCAAATCAGTTTTAAAAAGGTTTTAGGTTCATATTATTATAAGAAGTCGGATATCGAAAAACTTTTTGATGATGAACGAAAAAAGGGTAGAAGTTAATTTTGTTTTTTGGTCCTTGCAATTTTTGAAAGACCGAAGGCTGAATGTATGGCACCTGGCGTTACTTTTTGCTATCTTTACCCTTGGCGTAAAACAGAATAGGTTTCAGTCGATAAAGGTAAGCAGAAGTAAAATGATGCGCCTTTCTCACATAGAGACATTCCCTACTTATCATAAATACATCAGGGAGCTTCAGGTGTTTGGATATATTAGGTACCGTCCTTCGTACCATCCTGGAATAAGAAGTGAAGTGGACTTGTCAGGTGGAATGCCATAAAGATGTAATTGTCTAAGTCAGGTAATGTATTAAACTAAAGTTTTACGGACACCCAAATTGTTATTAACAGATTGACAAAAATTGCACAACGTGCTTATAAAATCAAGGCTGCTCTATGAAGCAGCCTTGATTTGTTTGCATTATTTGATACCAAATTTCTCTTTTAATTGCCGAAGTTCGTTTTCAAGTTTTGATATGAGCGCTAATCCCTCCAGCGGTACTGCAACGGTTTCTTTTTTTGCTAAACGTTTTTTTAATTGAATCATTTCCCGGCCGACTGTTTGTTCTTCCGTTATAGCGTAGGACTCAGTTTGCCTTATTGAGCTGTGGCCGAGCATTTGCTGTACAACGTGCAAAGGCACATCGTTGTTTAGCGTGACTGTGCTACCGAAAGTTCTACGCGCTTTGTGTGTATTTAATTCACATTCCAAGCCGCATATTGCGGCTATCTCTTTTAAATAAGCATTCATTTTCTGGTTCGAGACCACCGGCAGAACCGATTCCCGCTGTAAACAGACAGGGTGTTCCTTATACTTATCTATGAGTTCCAAAGCTTTGGGCAACAGCGGAATATTGGTGCCATTACCTGTTTTTTGCCTATTGGTTATAATCCATTGCTCACCATCTATGCCTACACGCAGGTCCGTTTTTTTCAGGTGTTATGCGTCAATATAGGCGAGACCTGTATAGCATTGGAAAACGAAAATGTCACGGATTACTTCCAGACGCGCTGATGATAGGTTATGTTGCTCAAGTGTGCGTAGTTCTGAGGTGGTAAGTGGCCTCTTATTTGTCTTGGTCCAACGTTTTTTAAACGCCCTGAACGGGTCAGCAGCAATAATGTTCTTATCCAGGGCTCGGTTTATTATCTTTCTGAAATTCCCTATGTATTTAAGGGTTGAATTATTCGAACAATTCCGCACCGTTTTTAGGTAGAATTCGAAGCTGGTAATAAAATCAAAATCCAAATCCCGGAACTCTATATCATCCGAGTTGTATTTCTCACTTATGAACTCCGTCAAATGAAAACGGGTTGTTTCGTAGCGTTTGTAGGTTGCCAGTGCATACTCTTTGGGTACCAGCGCTTTAATTTCGTCATTATGGGCTTTAAATTCGTTTAAAACCATTGCTTTTGAAGTTATGCGGCCTAAAACAAAATCAATTATACGTTGCGCCGATATCGTCTTTTCGGTGTACATTAAATCCGTTTTGAATTTATTGATTTTCATTTCCATTGTATCCAGGAAATGGTTTAGCGTGCGAGCATCTTCCTGTTTTCCGGTGGCCCTTTCGGTTTTTGTGTCCCAACGGTTTACATCCCATTTTCTTTTGGTTGAAGTTTCCTTTGGAACCCCGTCAACCGTAACCCTCAGGTAAATGTACCTGTCATCTGATTCTTTTTTTGAGCTTTTCAAGAAGAAGCTCATACCAAAACTAACCTCCAACATAATTCAATTTTTTAAGTTAATAAAGATAGAATTATACCGTTCTCCAGTCAAGATGTAAATTTAGTTTACATGTTGTAAATCAAGTGTTTAAGTGGTTTTCTATGGCAAAATCGTGGCAATTTTTTTGCCGGATAGAAATTGCCACGATTTTGCCACAGAAACTTTGGGCGCTTTTAAAAATTTTGGTGATTGCAGTGGAAATAAAAAAAACTGCAAATCACGTAACTTGCAGGTTTTTAAGGCTTTTTGAAATGTTTTTTCATATTGTGGACTGTCATTTTGAGCAATCCAAAAGCTGAAAGTGGACTTGCCCGGACAATTTTCGAACACTTTTATAGAAGATTTGTCTGTATTGGCGGGGCTTTCAGCGTAACATAAATTATATTTTAAGATAATTTTAAGATGTGTTAGGTAAATTAATCGAAGTATAATTTAATCTAAAAATGTTATAAAAATTAACTACTTGGCCAATTATCGATGGCATTTTTGTAATATTTGAGTTCGAATTGGTCGGCATCAAGTAATATGAAGTCGTCATTAACACCTATGTAATGGCTTCTGTACCAAACTTACGATTATGCTGACCAATCTTATCGCAGGCGTTGTATGATTTTGAAGTATTTGAATCTCTATATCTTTGCCAAAAGTCTGAGGACATTTTATTTCAAACAGTACTGGATTTCGGTGAGAGCCGAAATTAAAAAGGGAACGGGGTTTAAATCACGGGCTGTCGCGCAACTGTAATTGACTTTAAAGTTTTTACCCTTGTTGCCCACTGTTCGTGGATTCCGTGGTTTATCGTTTATAGTCCCTTTGGAATCAGCACGGCCACTGCGCAGCATTGCAGTATAACAGTTATAGTTTGTAAGCCGTCCATTGAGGCCTACCATTATAAGGTCTGTATATTTATCTTACAGTTTTATCTGAGATATGCTGTTGATGTAAGTTAGCAGGGTATTTGCTGAAACGATTACCTCATTTAGAATGAATTAAGCAGTTTTATTTTCGAACTTAACGTTCTAATTTGGTCGTTAATCATAATGTATCCTTTGTAATTGATCAAATTTTCTTTTAGAGATGAAAATCTTTAAAGTAACAGATTGTCTATTGGTTATTAGTGGTAATATGTTTAAACACCTGAAAAAAAAGCTGCAACAAAATAAACAATCATAGGTAAATTATAGCTAACATTTAAGAAAGATAGTAGCTATTTTATTTTCAGTAGTTCCTGGATAATGTCATACTTGAATTTGCTCAATGACCTTTTATGATAATCCGCTTTAGTGCTTTCTATTCCAAAAATATATCTATAGATATCTTCAGGATCCATTATCCCTTTAAAGGTTTTATTGACCAGCATGTCTATATAATTTTCAGAATATTTATGCCTTAAATCCAATAAATCACGAAGCTCTAAATCGGAATGGGAATCATAGATCTCTTCTATTTTAAAAAGTTTAAGGGTATTGGCAATTTTTGAATTGCTGACCACTTCTATTTTAACGTTATATTCTTTCTTGGACTTATGGATGTAGGAAAATTTGAAATCTTGTTTTTTTTCTTCCTGATAAGGATGAACATAGTTTCGTAATGCCCTGTCCCATTTAATATTTGGATTCCCTTTTATCGAACTATTACAGGAATGGCAGCTGGGAATAAGGTTATAGAAGGACACTGCGAGTATCGGGAATTTCTCTTTGACAAACCAATGGTCAATTTCTGCCGAAATAACTTTTTTCCCATTGAGATCCTGTATAGTCCTACTGTAATTCCTGTTGCAGTAAAGGCAAGTGTTTTTATTTATCAATTTTAAAAGGCCCATACTATGTTCCGGCTGGTACCAGTTGGTGTAAGCCGTATCTACAAAAAACTTTTTTACTGCCTTTCGGTCAGCTTGTGATAGTCCTAATTTTTTATATCGGAGATTCAATAGCCTTAAATCATTAGGTCGTCCGCTGATCAATGTTTCAAGATTCTTTTTTTTAAGCAGGAACGTTTTGAATGCTTTTGGAATCTTGTTATCAATGTGTCTATCGACAGAGCAGATGGGGCATGTCGAAATACCACATTGATGGCCATGTTTGTATGTTGGACCCTTACGCCCCTTAATTTTGATCAATAGCCAGCATCTCATCAATTCTGTATGATACTTAAGGGCAGCGGGATTGTGTTCTAGATACAACATAACTACTCGGGTTTTACAATTTGTAAGCCCAGACGTTCTGCTTCCCTTATTACGTCTGCTATTTCTTTTTCTTTTTCTTTTCCGTAAGTAAAGATACGTTTATACATGTCCAAAAGCTTATTCTTAAGTACCGGTTCATCAATTAATTCGATTATTTGTTTATGACGCAACTTTTCCTCTGGCGCAACAGTATCGGCAAATGATGTATAATCCTGCTCATCCAACTTTTCAATCAAGATATCATATTGTATTGACAACCATTCAATAGTCTTCTCGATTTCAGCCTGTGCAAATTTCCCGATATATCCATTAGGCATAAAAAAGCTATCGGCCAGTAGATCATGAATATTTGCACCAAATGTTCTATATCTTATTTTTCGGGGCTTTGGGGATCCATCCTCCAGAAATAATATATTTGTATGAGGTATATCAGAAAGTATAAATGGGGAATGCGTAACAAAAATAATATTGATTCCAGAAAAACTTTTGTTTGTACGTCTAATGTTATCTAATAAGTCACTCACAAAGGTCTTTTGAAAATCCGGATGGAAGTAGAGTTCAATCTCATCCAGAACGATGTTGTAATAATTATATTTTACTTGTCCGATCGGCTCAATCGATTTAAGGTTAAGCAAATGGTATACAATTGAACTCATACTGTAAACATGTTGCTTTTCCCCTGAACTCATACTGCTAAATTTTCCCTTATCCTGTTCAAAACCAATATCGATATAGAAAAATGAAGGCGGAAGGAAATTAATTAAATCAAATTTTGGCGATTGAATATATTTGAACTTTCCAGACGACTTTCCTTTAACCTCTTTTTCTTCCAAATATTTTTTTTTAGCATGATCTTTATCTGAATCTAATAATTTAGCAATTTTAAGATTTATCTCTTTTGATAAATCATTAATAGGGATTTTTAATGAGGTTTTTGATTTATCCAAACTTTTGTAATCATATTTTAAAAAATTAATTACTTGTCGAAGTTTAAAAGTTATATGACTAAAATCGGTCTGAAATTCTTCTAAAATTGAATCTAGCACTACATGCTGGGTCAAGTTAAAATTCTTGCCATATTTTCTTCCTCTAACCTTGTAGTTGGCTGCAATCTTCTCAATTTTGCTGAACACATACTCTATAGCATACTGTTCGACAATACTTGGATTGCTATATCGTTCTTTGATGTCCTGAGGACTATAATCAGGTTCATCAGGACTGTTCTTAAACGCATTTAAAATCTTATGCAGAATTTGATCTTTTAAAGACAAATATTGAAGTGTTATCTTTCCGTTACGATTCCTAAATTTATCTATATTTAAATTCAGGATTAGTGTACCGGCCACTTTATCATTTACTAAGCACCTTAAGCTCTCTTTAATATCTTCTGTTTCAACTTTGCTTAATATATTGGAAAGAAGTCTGGACTTTGAAAGATAATTTTCTCTATTGACATCTATTCTACCTTCAGTACGCATAGGGTTTATTACAATCGGAGTCTGATAGCCGTCATTTTTATGAAAAATTCTATTAATCCAGTCTCCAATTTCCAAAGAATTTAATCCGTAAAGAGAGTAATTGTTTACAATGCTGTAAAAGAAAAGATGTTTATTTTTAAGGGTGTTGAATACGTCTTTATTTTCATTACTGTCGAGAGCATATGTACTTACCTTACCTATAGTGGATAGTTTCTTTATAGGACGTACTACTATATCCTTGCCCTTTACTGTGATGACATATAGCTCTTGCTCTGTTTCAAAGATTATCTGAACATTTAGATTGTCTATATATTCTACTTTGTCATCTATATCTTCATCCGTTTTTTTGAAATGTTTTTCAAGATCTAATTTATACTTTTTATACTTATCAAGCTGTGAATTGATTTCGGAAAGGCTATCCTCATGCCAGTTTACATTTTTCAAATTGCCAAATTCTATTGTGTTCAGTCCGAGAGGAAGGTGACGATTAAATTCAACCTTTTGGTCATTTATTTTCCAGTCTGATTCAATATTTTCTTTTAAGTTTTCAAGCAAAGCAATATCGGAGGATAGACTCTCAATTTGGCTGATATTTGGCTTTTTTCTGTTATATAATTCTAGGTTTTCCTTTAATTCCTGAAGATTATAATCGTCCAGTATAAATGGTTTCTTTTTTTCTTTGGGCGGATCAACAATGAATTTATAATTAATTGAGAGGTTGTATAATGCTGCATAAAGCAATTCAATTATACTACTCTTGCCACTACCGTTCTTACCTACAATTGCAGAAACATTCACAATTGTATTTTCTGTATTATATAAATCAAACGGGATTGACGCGGAATAGTTTATCTCAATTTGATTTTCATCGGTACTAGGTGTAAATCTATAATCATTATACAGGGCATAGAACACATTAAAGTCCAGGTTCTTTTTAAGCGTAGTGGTGCAGTTACTAAGTGGTCGTATGGCTATAATTTTAAAACTCATGTGTGTTTGGTTTATAGTGTAAATATAATTAACATATAATCAATTATCATGTTTTAAAAAATTATGTCGAAACTCTGCGATACTTCAATTTCTTCTAATAAATGTGCTTAATTCAATTGGCCTCACACGCCCCCGAGTTTCGAGGAAGGGAGGCAAAATCCCAGTTGTGTGATACAACCGTTCATCTTGCCGATTGTATCTGAAATGGCGATCTCCTGCTCTTCATTAATGAGGGCAGGATCGATAATATAGTCAAAAGCTACGAAAATGTAGGCCTGCAGCATAGCGAAGGACTTACTTTTTCGTACAATACAGAATTATATATCCTGAGTACGGTGGAAGAAAAAATATTTTAACTGTAAAAAATCTTCCATTATTTATATTTGTTATTATTGACTTTTGTATATTTGTGGAAGAAAAATAATTTATCTATTACAATATGGCGGAAAATTTGAACAAATTGTCTAATGATTTTCTTCAGCTT
Organism: Bacteroidia bacterium; assembly: GCA_046566705.1. GTDB lineage: Bacteria > Bacteroidota > Bacteroidia > Flavobacteriales > Flavobacteriaceae > Flavobacterium. Next base: position 241,145 of record JBKHWE010000018.1, read on the forward strand.
GCGAGGATAGCTCTGACAGGAAGGGCTCAGGATATACATTTGCTGATTCATCGCGCCACTAAGAATTTAAAGGAAGATTTTCCGGATTTGTCCGAAAGCTTAGTGTCATTGCTAAATGAGTCTCCTACAAGGGCCACACCTCTGCGTAAGAAATCGGAAAGTCCTTTGCCTGTTGATGTTGATTCGAGATTGCAACTTTTGCGAGTTGAAAAAAGTAAACTAGATCACAGAATAATTTTAAATGAAACTCTTGAAAATTCTTTAAACCAGATTATTGGGGAAAGGAAAAAAGTTAAGGCTTTACTTAAACACGGACTGCATCCTACAAAATCGATATTGTTTACAGGTCCGCCTGGCGTAGGTAAAACAATGGCAGCTAAATGGCTTGCCGATCAATTAGGCCTGCCATTACTAATTCTTGATCTAACTGCGGTAATGAGCAGTTTTTTGGGTAGGACTGGAAATAATATCAGGTTTGTTTTGGACTATGCAAAAAATACAGATTGTGTTTTGTTGTTAGACGAAGTTGATGCAATAGCTAAAAGGAGAGATGATAATGGCGAAGTTGGGGAGTTAAAAAGATTGGTTACGGTCCTCTTACAAGAAATTGATGATTGGCCGTCTACGGGATTATTGATAGCGGCTACAAATCATGCAGATTTACTAGATCCTGCTGTATGGAGAAGGTTTGAAATGATATTAAATTTTGAAAATCCCACTGAAGAGCAGATTGCTGCCATGGTAGGTATGTTATTGCAAAACGATTCCAGCATAACACAACAATGGGCCAAGATTTTTGGAATTGTATACAGTGGAAAATCATTTAGTGAGGTTGAGCGTCTGATTAATTTAGCAAGGAAATCTTCAGCGATAAATGACACCTTACTTATTGATGAACTAAAAAAGCAACTTTTTACAGGAGATTTAAATCATGCTAAGAAATTAGCATTAGCTGTAGAGCTTATAAGTAAAGGTGGATTTTCGCAAAGACAAGCTCACGAATTAACGGGGATTGCAAGGGAGACCATAAGAAAGAAAATGACGAAGTAATTAGTTATATAAATAGACCAACATGAGTAAAAGAAATTTTTTACTGGGAAAAGGTGAACGACTTACCGAACCAGTAGTTGTTCCATCAGGTGGGGGACCAAAGGAAAGTCCTTATACTTTTTATGAAGCAAAAGAGCGCTTGCAGCCCATGCTTGATAATTTAGCCAGTAAAGTAAGATCTTTATCAGATGACGTCTGTCCCGGGGGATTAACGGTTGCAACTATAACTTTAAACCCGGAATACATAGCGAAGTCATATCATCCTACAGAATTACTACGTTCTGTAGGTCTTACATCAATTGGTAGCAGGAAGAAGAATATCACTCCTGAGAAGAAAAGTAAGAACAGGGAACCAATATCAGCGAGTACCACCGAATTGTTTGTTGTAGGTCAAAAAGCAACATTTATACGTTGGGCAAGCCAATTCGATACTTGGGGTCAGACTACGCCTGGCGCTAGTCAAATTGTAGAAATTGAGGAAATTAATTTCTTGGAGCCAGAAGATAAACTTAAAAGTGTTGATACTAATAATATCGATCAGTCCGTTTTTGAGGTTGTTCTCCATGGTTTTGAAGATCAGTCGGAAAATGGTTATCTTTTGGCTTTCAAAAAATATCTGAAATCATTAGGTGTAGAATCTTCTTTTCAGAAAAGGTTTTATGCTGGAAAATTAATCTTTGTTGAAGTTGAAGCGCCGGCAACTTTAGCCAACGATATTGCGAAATTTAGTTTAGTTAGGGTTGTGCGTACAATGCCATCCTTGCGGCTTTTAAAACCAATTTTTCGGTACTCAGGAGTTAGCAGTGGAAGAGTGATCTATCATGAACATGGTCCATTAGATGCAAATATTAAGACTGCTATTTTCGATGGCGGTATACCTGATGACCATCCACTTTGCCAATGGGTTACACCTTTTGACACAAGTGGCTGCGGGCCTTCTGATCCGAAATTACAAGAACATGGAGTTAGCGTGACTTCCGCTTTTCTATTCGGTCACATAATGCCAGGCAAAGTTTTACCGAGGCCGTACTCTTTTGTAGACCATTATAGGGTGTTAGATAACCTACCCGGGCAAAATCCTTATGAACTTTACGATGTTTTAGATAGAATTGTTGATGTGCTATCTACTTCGGAATATGACTTTATAAATTTAAGTTTGGGGCCAAGTTTACCAATTGACGATAATGAAGTACATGCTTGGACCGCTGTTCTTGACGAATTTCTGTCAAAGGGATTAACGCTTGCTACGGTTGCAGTAGGAAATGACGGTGAAGGTGACCCAACAATAAATGCGAATCGAGTTCAGGTTCCATCAGATTGCGTAAACGCGCTGGCCGTTGGTGCATGTGATACTCCCGATGAGTTTTGGAACAGAGCTAGTTACAGTTCAATCGGGCCTGGACGAAGCCCTGGCCTCATTAAACCCGATTTGGTAGATTTTGGTGGCTCTGTAGGAAGGCCATTTCTAGCGGTGGACTTAGATGGAGTTAATTTGTTGCAAACAGGCGGAACAAGCTTTGCCGCACCTAGCACTTTAAGACTCGCTGCTGGGATTAAGGCTCATTTTGGCAATTCCCTAAATGCTTTAGCGATCCGTACACTTTTAATACATAGTTCTGAGTCGTCGGAACTACCAAAATTTGAAGTCGGTTGGGGAAGAGTTGCCAGAGATCTGGAAAGTATTGTTGTATGTGAAGACCATGTAATGCGTGTAGTTTTCCAAGGAAGAATCAGTGCGGCAAAATACCTGCGGGCTCCGATTCCTTTACCTCCTGGCCCTGTAAAAGGAATGGTTAAAATAAGAGCTACGCTATGTTATGCAACACCCATAGACCCACATTGTCCTGACAACTATACGCGCAGTGGTCTGGAGCCATTTTTTAGACCTAATAAAAATAGAAAACGTAAAGTTGAAGTGGGGGAAGCAGAGCCGATGCATGCCTTAACGAAACCCTTTTTTGCAAAAGCAAGGAAAGGATTCGAAACTGAGGAGGATTTAAGACGAGATGCATTTAAATGGGAAAATTGTATGCACTATGAGGGAAGATTTCAGGGAAGCTCACTTAATGAGCCACTTTTTGACATTCATTATAATGCCCGTGCGGAAGGGCATAATGATACAAGGGTACAGGAATTAGATTATGCGTTAGTAATCACGGTTGAAGCACCGAAAGTATTAGATTTGTATGATCAGGTTGTCAGGAGGTACGCTACTCAATTAGAGCAATTACAGCCTGTAATAGATATCCGAATCCGTACTTAATTGAAGTTTTTTAAGAAAAGGAAAAATACTTCATGGCCAAAGCAAGCCTCATTGGTAAAAGTAGATCGGCTTTGACTCTTAGTAAAAGGCAAAATTAAAGCGGTATTAAATAGAAAAACGAAATCAATTTTACATACTGTAATAATGATTTCTAAAAACAATATTTATGGCAGTAAGAGCGGAAGAACAAAATGAATACGCTAAGGATATTGAGGGTACTATACGTTATATCCTTGAAGTAGAAGGCGGTAAAAAAGGATATTGGTGTTTGGGATGTGGGGAGGAAATGCAGGCCATTCATCGCACAATTGAAGGGTACAGACCTTATTTCCGTCACGATGCTTCAAATGTTTCAAAGGCACGTAAATGCACTTACAGTAGTGAGCAGGCACGTCGTTTTTTAGTTATGGATGTATTGGCGCGTACCAAGAGAATTAAAGTACCTAAGGTTTATAAATATGCCCCGGATGGTGAGTCAAAAATACTTTTGGAAGAGTCCAGTTTTGTAGAGGCTGCTTCAGTTCGGGGAAATCTTATTTTCTATGAAGACAATGAAGGACGTCTCAGCTGGGGCAGGGAAGTTCCTGATGAGTGCATAGAATTATACCGTGCTGAAATCTCCTTCTTTGATATTCATCAAAAGCCATTGCTTCTAATTTCTATTACCGAAAAAAAGCTCAAACTTACTGAGGAGATAAAAGTTAAAGTGAGAAGTATGGGGATTGATATTGTACTACTGAAGCCACCGAAAGACACTCCAGAAAACATAGCACAGAGTTTAGAGAACACTACCAACACCAAATGGATTTTTAATCATGTCGAACATAACATCACCTATTTTCAGTTATCCCGAAGAGATCGGGAAGGAATATCAGCAGCTGATGCAGAGCAGATTGGCCTTTTCCGAGAATCTTTCGCGTGCCGACAGAGCCAAATTAGCAATCTTATACGAAAGATTGAAAAGTGTTTGGGAAGTGAACATTACAGCAAAACTGAGCGCGACCTTAGAGCAGAGTTATCAAGAGCTGAATCAGTTGCAGCAGGAAATAGGGCAGAACTGGACAATTTACGAAAGCGACATCGAGAGCGAGCTGAAGCGCGATATAGCGGAGAAGTCGAAGCAGTTAGAAAGGGCGAAAGCGAATTCCAGTTCAGCCTTGGTGCAACGCAAGAAGAAGTTAGAGCTACAGAGAGAAGAATGGAAGAACGATATCTTAGAGAGAGAGATGAACTTGTCAACCGAAGAAGAGAAATTGAACAGCTTATCAGTGCTTTCGACAACACTGAGAAATCATCAAGAGAAATTACAGCAGAGCAAAGGGCTGTTGAAGACGAAATTGGAAGGCTTGAAACAAGCATCCTCGAGTTTTCACGAAATAGAGACTCAGCTCCAGGCCGATTTAAACTCCTTAAAGAGCAGGAACAATCAAGATTTGAAAGAGAAACAGAGCGAATACGATCAACATTGGAAGGAATCCCAGGAAGACTTGAACAAGAGCGAGGAATACTATCAGCAGCTTTTGAAGACAGTAGAGAAAGAGCAATTGCAACAATTACGAAAAGAGATTGCAGTGGAGATTCCGAACTTGCGCAAAGAATTAAAAGACTTATGGATTGCAGGGGAACTCTCCTTAATTGGGACGATGCACAAAAACCTTATGAACGAATCAGAAAAGCTTATGACAGTTTTAGAAACCAATCTTACAAGAGCTGGGATTAACAGGCAAGATTATTTAGATAAAATGGATAGAAATATTAGGTTCTAAGAAAAGGTACATGTGCTTATCAAGTGGATATATTTTCTGTTAGTATCATATCGCCCTAAAAATTTTTTATTAAGAATTGTTGTATATTGTAAATCTAAATTCTACTTTGCTCATGACATCAAATGAACTTTACTTACTGGTTTTGGATAAACTTGGAAATCCCAGCGTGCAACCTTTGCATAAGGCAATGCTTGAGGAATGTTGTGAACACGCTGTAGCTTCAGAACTATCGGAAATCGATTCACTTGTACTCGCCGCACAAGTCGCATTTATGACCTGTGACAACACTTTGCGAGCAACGTTAAAAGCATCAGCTGAAGCAGCTGATGCGGATAAGATTACATTAAATTATCGAAACCAGTCTTTTACAATTGACCGTTATTCTCCATATCTTAAAAATAGTGACAGCTTTGATGCGACACCGTTGGAAAATGACAATCAGCTATAACCTATAAAAGGCTCTCTTTAGAATTTTAGCTCACCTAAGGGATTCGATTCAAAATAGGGGCGCTGCTCCGGGTTACGAAATAATTTGTATTAGACTTTTTCGTAGGGGGGCATTTGGAAGCTTAGCAAGTCTTTTATTTCCTTTTTTCAAATTGCTCAATTGTTTTGAAATCGCCGATAATATTATCTACGTAGCCTCTTAGTCTATAATCTTTTTGATGTTCATTGATCAGATCAGAAATTGTAACTAGCCTATTTTTAACCGAACTATATAAATCGAAACGTTTATTTTTCGATTTCTCAAAGTTATCTTTTAGTATGGAATAGGTGTCAATGATATCTTTTAGGCATTTCTCTACATTAGGATCTTTTTTTAAATTAAAAACACATCTTCGGGCAATTTTTCCCAAATCTCCTTCCCATATCAAGATTCCAAAATCTAATCCACCGAGATGCCATCTGTCTAACTTGTCAAGTTCCTGAAGGTTTATCAAAAAGTAACAATATTTTTGAAGAACCGAATATGAATACAATTTTCCCTTCTTAATATCGTGATCCAAAAGTATTGGCAAAAGTCCTCGTGCATCGTTACCTTTAGTAAAAATATTTTCCTTATAAGCACTATACGCGTGGTCAGTAATCATTTGGGATGATCTTAAATATATGAAGCATTGTTTATATTTACCACTATTATCTCTTCGTTCTATAGATGAATTCAGTTCATTTAGTGTATCAAAGCACTTATTCAATAAATCTGGTTTATTGTATTTAATAGCCTTTTGCATTAACAGAGCAAAGTAGTCATAAAATTCTATTGATATTTCTGACCAATGCTGGGATTTCTCATGTTCATCATCTGTGAATTCTACTGGGTAGCAGAAATCTATTTCTACTTGCGACCGAAGGTTATTTAGGTCGTACAATTCTTCATCAGGGGGCATGTTGAAGACCATTTGATTGTAGATAATACTTTGTATTGCTTCAATTCCTTTAAAAATTACTTCCTCTTTATTGTTTTCGATTAAGCGATTAAAATAGCGTTCGAACAAATTTGCTCTAAAATCTGCAAGTTTGTAAGCATACTTTTTTTCGGTAATCAATAGCTCATAGATGGATTCAAAAGTCTTCCAAATGCTATTTAGCATACCTGAGTTATTAGGTTGCAGTAAAGTATAATCAATTACATTTATGTAGAAATTAACCAATCTTTCGGAAATATATCTTTGTTCATCTTTATTCCTACTGTCAATTATTAAACCTCCGATTTTCGTTGCGCACTTTACAATAATGGCTTGGGCTTTAACCTTATCAGAAACCGAAAGTAGAGCAATGACAATGTTTTGAATCTTATTTAAATGATCATCTTCTATACGCTCGACCTGTTCATCTATGCTAGCATCTTTCTTGTGTATTATAAAAATTGTTTTATGGTCAATCTTATCTAACTCTTCACTTGCAAGTTTTCCAGGATTTAATGACGAAAACAAATTGAATGCTACTGGAAAGAGCAAGAACAGGACTAGAAAAAAGAGTATTGAATTGTAATATATAATAGAAACTTCATTGTAGTTAGGAGTTTCAAAATTTATTACTAAACTGGAAATAAAAGCAATAATAATAGTAGAAACAGAAAATGAAATAAATATTGCATTGGTTTTATTTATAAGAAATGATTTTTGAAAATCAATTCCTGATTTCTGTTTAAAAAATTCATATGCTACTAATGAGACAGTTATATAAATTCCAATTAATGATGTCAAAGAGCTTATTATAAGGCTGAAAAGCTCATAAGTTTTTGAATAGTGTTTTAGATCAAAAAAGTCTGGAAGAATTGAAAACGGAATTAAATAAATACAGATGCCAACTGCAAAGACAACCATAGCCGGAAGAATGGAGAATGTATATTTGTTTATGGCTTTTTTAAATGCCTCACCTAATTTCATTGTTAAAATATTTATAGCTAAATTAAATATAAATGAAGACATGATGATTACAAAAGTATTTTTACAAAGTAATGGTGTGCCATCCTATCCTGTCGTACTGCCTTATGAGTGAAATTCTCTCTCTGTACTTATTAAATATGTATATTAATATCTCCCTATTCTTGTATAAATAGTGAATTATTAATGAAATATATAATATGCTCATAATAAGTAACTTTAGTAAATCAAACAAATACATTAATTATATGAAATCAGCCTATTTATACGTTCGTGTAAGTACGGACGAACAAAAAAGAAAAGGTTACTCCTTGCCGGAACAGGAAGACAGATTATTGAAGTATTGTAAATACAATAATATCCATGTCAAAGGAATTTATCGCGAGGATTTTTCCGCAAAAAATTTCAATAGACCAGAATGGAAACAGTTATTTTCAGAGATTAAAAAGAAGTCATCTGGAAAAGATAAAAATATACTATTTATCAGATGGGATCGATTCAGTCGTAATGTTGAATATGCTTATGAAATGATTGGAAAGCTTAGGAAATATAAAACAACCGCAATGGCTATTGATCAACCAATAGATTTCTTTGTTCCTGAAAGTACAGTTATGCTGGCAGTATATTTAGCTGTTCCTGAAGCTGAAAATATCCGAAGAGCTCAAAATACTGCAAGGGGTATTTGTCGAGCGAAGTTAATGGGTAGATATCCCGGTAAGGCACCATTAGGATTTATCAATTTGACACTAATGGATGGTAAAAAAGCTATTGCTCCTAAAAAGCCTGAAGCCGAAATCATAAAATGGGCATTTAATCAAGTTGCAAAGAACGATCATAAAATATCCGAAATCATGAAAATAGCTAATGATAGAGGGTTATCATGTTCAAGATCACACTTTTTCAGGATTTTACACAATCCAGTTTATTGCGGGCTTATTCCAATCAAACTTAACTCTAATCAAGAGCAGATGATAAAGGGATTACACGAACCATTGATATCTGAGTCTTTATTTTATAAGGTTCAGTCTATTATTAATACAAAAAGGAAAACTACTGCTAAAAGAGATGATTTACAATCAATATTTTTTCTCAGAGGTTTTCTGACCTGCCCTGTTTGTGATCGCAAACTTACCGAAAGTATTTCGCAAGGACGGGCAAAAAAATATCCATATTATCATTGTCAGAGTCGATGTAGCACAAGGATAAATGCAGTTTTTCTTAATGACTGTTATCAAAATAAACTTCAAGAATTGGTACTATCAAATAATGCAATTGAATTGTTTAAGAATGTTTTAGAAGACCAAAATATAAAGACAGAGAAAGCAAGTTATTTATATTCTGAAAAAGTATTAGAAAGGAAAATAAAAGAGGAGGGGCTAACCCTTTCTCAAGGTAGAAAATTATTTATAGCAGGAATATTAAAGATTGATGACTACAATGAATTAAAAAAAGAGAATCTGGTTAACATTAAAAACTTTAAAAAAGAAGCATGTGATATTGCGCTCAAACTAAAAACTATTGATAAAAAAAGTCAAATAAAAGATAAGGTATTAATCGAAATTTTTCAAAGATTTTCTGAATTTGATGCATCAGATAAAAAGTATCTTGTAAATCTTATCCCACCAACAGATGTTGATTTTAAAACAGGATCTCTTTCTTTAGATTTAAATCAGGCGTTTTCAAAAATTTTATCAAAAAAAAGTAACCGACAAGCTAATAAAAATCATGAATTTCATTGATAAGAATGTTTCAGTAGAAAAAGCCATTATTATTTTGTCGAAGAACGGCATTCAGGTAAATGAGAAGGAAGCTGAAATTATATTGGAATTACTATATTTAGTATCAAAAAGTTACGACAAACCAAGAGAGAAAAAAATACCATATCGTTAATGAGATTTCGAACCACCATTCAACTCCGACTAAATCTCTAAATAAAATACTCTTTTTTCAAAGAGTCTAAGAATTTCTATTGAAAAAATCGAACAATAAAATATCAGGGTGTAAAAGTTTGATAAAGAGATTTTTATGTGTATAAAAAAAGAGACAACCATCAAGTAGTTGTCTCTCTAAGTGGCTTGCCCGGACAATTTTCGAACACTTTTATAGAAGACTTGTCAGCATTGGCGCGGCTTTCGGCGTAATGTGCTGAAGATTTTAAGGAAATATTATGGTGTGTTAAGTTGCTACCACTAAGTCATTTTATGTCATGAACCAATTGCCCAATATGAACGAGAAACCTTCGCATTTATTCAGGATTTAAGGGCCTGGAGTATTGTGATGTAAACTATAAAGATATTTATGCATCTTTTTTATTTGGCGTTATTTGTCCTGAATAGTTGCATACAGGAGAATTAATATGAATGTAGCTAATTGGAAAGAAGCAAATTCATACGAGAAGTTCCTTCGCCTCCAGAGCATTGATTATACCAGCTGTGGAAGCGGTATTATTGAAATAAATGTAAGCTTGCTTAAAGCTACTATCTTTCACCTGGTCAAGGATACTTTTAATCTGATCGGAGGTATATTCACTGTAAAATAGCTTTGGATTTCCATGCATCCGAACATAGCCGGTTGACGCTGTCTTTATTACTTCATTTGGCAGCTTTGGATAATCCACACTGCAAAAAGTAATATTGCTTTGTATTAACGCTTCGAAGACATCCTGCCGCCACCAGCTTTGATGCCGGAATTCAACAACATTTGTAAAATGAGGATTAACGCTTTTAATCACGGTCTCAAGCCGCTCCTCACTATACGTGAAACTAGGGGGCAGCTGAAACAATATACAACCCAATTTTGTCTTAAGCCCTTCCCTCGCCACATCATAAAACTTTTCAATCTCCGCGGCACAATCCTCTAACCGCTTGATATGAGTAATTACTTTGGGTACCTTGATGCTGAAAAAAAAATCATCAGGAGCTTTTTCGTACCAGCCCTGAAGGGTTTTTAATCTGGGAAACCTGTAAAATGTGGAGTTGAGTTCGTACGTACTAAAGTGCCGGCAGTACTATTCAAACCATTCCTTTGTTGGAAGGCCGTCGGGAAAGAACAGCGGCTGCCAGGATCTTGTAGCATAGCTGGAACATCCGATATGCGGAATATAATCCTTAGAATCCATACCTATTGTGGAAATGATTTGGATTCAGCGGTGTTCTCCATGTACTGCAATGCCTTGTAGCTAAGCAATGCAAATGCTACAAATACAATATGGGCGACAAGAAGCTGCCGGTAATATCCTAACCTGTAATTACGGGGAGGATTATCATGCTGGGTAAAGAGGAATTTCCACACCGCGATACCTGTCAGGCCGCTCAATCCGCCGACGACAAGTATTTTGGCTCCAGTAGGTTGTTTAAGTACCCTGCGCCACAGCATCCAATAAGCTGCCACGAACGCTATGCCCGTAAGGTAGTGGAGTCCCCAGCCGGCAGGATGTATGTCATTATCCTCAATTTCCGGCATATTGTCAGAATTGTCGATAAGCTTGTTAAGCATGACCGGTTCTACATACTCCTGGTTTTCATCTTTGGATTTCCAATAGCTGTACAGGGTCATGAAGGTTGTACCCACTATACCGGCAATTATGATTTTTTCTACAGTTTTCATTGGTTGAAAGAGAATTAATAATTTAGGTACATCCGGATAATTCAAATACAGCGTACTTTTATGTACCATGCCGTTTTTACAGCCGGGCCTGGTCGGGATATAGTGTTTTGTTTTCTAACAAGCCTATGGCTTCGGTGTTGCCTTGCTGGTATGCTATCTGCAGGGCATCAAGGCCACGGGCGTCCTTCAGCGACACATCGGCTTCCTTCTCTAACAGCAGGCTGATCATTTGATTGCGTCCGAACATAGCGGCAAACATCAATGGTGTCCCGCCATTACCGTGCATCGCATTTATGTCTGCCCCTTCATCAATCAATAGGCGTGCAATTTCTGCATACCCCTTAAAGCAGGCACCCATCAATGCAGTATTGCCGCTTTTGTCAGGCGCATCTACTTCGGCGCCTGCATCCAGCAAAGCTTTCACCGCATCATACTGGTTATTATAAGCGGCGATAATGAGCGGTGTAAATCCTCGCTCATCTGTCACATTAACGGAGTCTACTAGCCCGAATATTTCTTTTAGTACAGGTACATTCCCTTGTCGGGCAGCGGAAAACAGCGCGGTAATGATTTGGTCCATGATATAATTTAGTTATTGGTTTTTAATTCTATAGGAAAGGATTCTTTAAACCCCAAATGCTTTTCACTCATAAGTTTACGCAGCACTAGTACCTCACTGCATTGCCAGGTTGCGTGATAATTCAGGGTTTGCAAATAGGGCAGGATCTTGCCATATGTCTCGTACGACAGCCTTTTAGCAAGACTTATATGGGGTGTCGTGGCTTTTGACTTCAGCCCCACGGCTAGCTTCACGATAGGCTCAGGTGTTTCAACCCGGAGGTATACCGTTATGCTATGCCCGTGGTCAAATATATCCCAGCCGTTTACAGCAATCGTAAACGCTTGTTGTCCTGACAATAACCCTTCGACTGTTTCTGCAAATTCGGCGTCATCGGTAAGCTTGTCCGTAAGCGTGATGTGCGCTTTTGAATGCAGGTTGCGTTCTGTTATATCGGCTATGGCATTCATTTGGCGCTTCATCGTTGCGATCTCATCAATAACTTCCTGCGGAGGCGAAAGCACTACCAGGTAAGCATATAACGGCCCGAACAACGCCGTTTGGTTATAAATGCGCTTAGCAGCCATATCCCTTATTATTCCACAACCTTGGGCTCACGTTCCCAAATCCTGTGCCTGCCCATTTGTGCAATGAAATCTTCGGTAAAGGCTTTAGCCGTTCCGGCATTCATTACAATGCCGGGAAGGCTGCTGTCTTTTCCGCCTGCCAGCTTGTTACCGATAGTTGTTTTTTCTATCAGCGGCTCAAGGCCTGAATCAAAGCCGATAACCTTACAGTGCCTGTAAGCATCGTTAATGAATTCAATTACGTTGTCATTCCCGGCTAATGCCTGCGCACCGCTGCCTGAGAGTACATATACCGCGTCAAATAGCACAGATGATGATGAGAAAAAGGCAAAGTCTGTTTTTACTTCCGTACCTGCATCGCCTACGATATTTCCGGCGTGTGGGCCAATTATTTTAGCCGCTGCGCCTTTGGCTTCCAAGGCTTTCCTGAGCGCGTTGGCCGATTTTTCGCTGAAACCTTCGGCGCACAGGAAAGCAACCTGGCGGGTTTCTATGCTGTCGGTAACGGTTGGGTTCCCGATCATGCTTAATGCAGGCGATGGGGCATAACTTTTATCCAACGGTTTTGGCTCGTGCTTTTTCGGGTCGGCATCAGCACCAATCCCTTTATTCATTGGTTTTTCAGGCTGTGGTACATTCATGCCCAGGCCTGCAGCCACTTTCTGCGCAAGTTTTTTGTCAACTTGGCTCAATAGCCCTACCATTCGCTCGCGGATGAAAACTGTCTCTACCTTGCTCAATTCGAAGCGCAATGCCTTTATGATGTGTTGCTGCTCCGGTTCGGTCTGGCTGTTGAAGAAAAGGGCAGCCTGGCTGAAATGATCAGAAAAGCTTTCGCTGCGCTCGCGTACCTTATACGCTTCTACACGCTCGTTATGGCTCACGAATCCACCTTCAGCTTCTTTGGCTTGCGCCGGATAGCCGTTCCCCAGTGAATTGGGGCTGTAGCTTACGCGGCCTGTGTTTATCTGTTGCCTCATATGGCCATCACGCTGGTTGTTGTGTACCGGCACTATGGGTCTGTTGATAGGTATTTCATGGAAGTTTGGCCCGCCCAGTCTTAGCAGCTGCGTATCGGTGTAAGAAAACAGCCTACCCTGCAATAGTGGGTCGTTCGTAAAATCGATGCCCGGTACGATATGACCCGGGTGGAAAGCCACTTGTTCCGTTTCGGCAAAAAAGTTGTCAGGATTACGGTCAAGTACCAGCCTGCCGATTTTGGTAACAGGTACCAACTCTTCAGGTATTATCTTGGTAGGGTCGAGCAGGTCAAAGTTAAACTTATGCTCATCCTCTTCCGGCACCAGCTGTACGCCAAATTCCCATTCGGGGAAGTTGCCCTGCTCAATATTTTCCCAAAGGTCACGACGGTGGAAATCGGGATCATTGCCCGATATTTTCAAGGCTTCATCCCAAACCACGGCATGCGTGCCCAACTTTGGCTTCAGGTGGAATTTTACAAAAGTCGATTTGCCTTCCTTATTTATAAAACGGAACGTGTGAATACCGAAGCCTTCCATCATGCGATAGGAGCGAGGTATTGCTCTGTCGCTCATAGCCCACATCACCATGTGCATGCTCTCTGGCATCAGGGAGATGAAATCCCAAAACGTGTCGTGTGCCGAAGCTGCCTGTGGAATCTCATTATGAGGTTCGGGCTTCACGGCATGAATCAGGTCGGGGAACTTCATGGCATCCTGTATAAAGAACACAGGTATATTATTGCCCACCATGTCAAAATTACCTTCCTGGGTGTAGAATTTTATAGCAAACCCCCGCACGTCCCGGGCCAGGTCGGTCGATCCCCTGAATCCTGCCACCGTAGAAAAGCGCACAAAGACAGGTGTCTTTACGGTGGTGTCATTAAGGAAAGCCGCCTTGGTGTAATCACCCACATTCCCAAAAGCTTCAAAGTATCCGTGTGCACCCGAGCCGCGTGCATGCACAATGCGTTCCGGAATACGCTCATGGTCAAAATGCGTGATCTTCTCGCGCATAATGAAATCTTCAAGTAGCGATGGGCCGCGTTCACCTGCCTTTAGGGAATTATGGTCGTTATTTATCTTTACGCCATGGTCGGTCGTGAGAAATTGGCCGTCAGCGTACTCGCGGTCCGATTCCAGGTCATGAAGTTTCGGGTTTTGATTGATTGCTGTAGTATTTTTTTTCATTATAGCCGGTTTTTGTTTTACCTCTTAAAATTAAAGTTTTGTAACGGTGTGGCAGGACCGGTTAAGAAAACTTTAGTATCACATTTCGGCATAATACATAAAAATGTAAAGTTGGTGCAGAATTGTGCAAACGGATATGATACGTTGTAAGATATTAACGCGTAATTAACAGATTACAGGCGGTTTAACGCAATCTTACAACAGATTAACAGAATGGTGCAAACAGCGGACTTATAGGATATGTAATTTTATGTTATTACAAATTCAAAAACAAAAAGCTATGTCTATCATTCAAAATGACCATTCTGAAGGGCCTGTTGCTAAGGCTATCGAAAACCAAACCGCAAAGCTCCCGTCCGACCTTTTCTTATGGGCTGCTGTCGGTACCATGGCAGCATCCGCGACCCTAAAAATTATCGGTAAGAACCACACCGCATTATTTGTAGGGCAGTGGGCAGCTCCATTCCTGCTGCTTGGTATCTACAACAAACTTGTTAAGGTGGAAGGAAGCGACAAGCAGCATAAAAAAAGCGACAGGACGCAGCCTGTGCAAACAGAGCAACATCCTATTAGTGACTATGCTGAGCCGGAAAAGGATATCACCGTTTAATATGAACAGCATGAAAATTTACGTTTCGTTTTTTGCCAGTATGATAATTGGCAACACGGCAATTGCACAGAAAGGTATTCCGCCTGTGGAAGATACCAGGCAGACGGTGGTAACTAATTTCCCAACCCATATCGAATTCACACCGTCAATGGTAGCACAGCTGAAAACTCCGACAGGCTGGAAGGTGGAAGCCGCTGCCACAGGTTTGGGTAAACCCCGGATGCTGTATATCGGCAAAAGTGGACAACTGTATGTAACGCGCCGCGATGCGGGCGATGTGCTGATGCTGAAAGATACCGACAATGATGGCAAATTTGACGACATGATGCGTGTTGCCGACTTTCCTGGAGTGCACGGCATCACTACAAAAGACAGTCATATGTACCTATGCAACAGCAATAAGGTGCTTCGCTACACGATGAATCCCGATGGCACTTTGGGGGCGGTTGCCGACACCCTGATAAAAGACCTGCCAAGTGGGGGCCAACACCCTAACCGTACCATGGATTTCGGGCCTGATGGCAAATTGTACATTTCTGTCGGTAGTACCTGCAATGATTGCAAGGAAAGTGATAAGGAGCTGGCAACGCTGCTACAGGTGGATCCAGCCACATGGAAGCGAAAAGTATATGCCTCGGGACTGCGCAATATGATCGGCTTCGACTGGCACCCGCAATCTAAAGAAATGTGGGATGTAGATAATGGGGGAGACTTCCGTGGGGATGACTGGCCACCGGAAGAACTGAACAAGATTGTGATGGATGGCAATTACGGTTTTCCTTTGGTATATGGCAAGCGTGAGGTTGACCAGACCAGGGAAGACCCGCAGGGCAACACCAAGGAAAATTTTGCAAAAATGACCCAGCCCTCTATTATGGAATTCCCCGCGCACAGCGAACCGATCGCCTTTGCTTTTTTTGAGGCAGGTGATAATAAAGGCGACGCGGTGGTATGCTGGCATGGCTCATGGAACCGCCAAAACCCATCCGGTTTTAAAGTTCAGCGCATAAAGTTTGACAAGAATGGAAGCCCTACGGGATCTGAAGATTTCCTGTCGGGATTCCTGAAAGGAAACGAGCGCTTTGGCCGGCCTGCGGGTGTGGCGATAGCCCAAAACGGAACCGTGTACGTGTCGGACGATGCCAACGGCGTAATATATGCTATTAAACCTGCGAAATAATGAAAAAGCTATATATACTATTCCTGCTCGCAAGCTGTACGGCGTTTGCACAGGAACCCACCAAACGCATTGAATTTGAAGCGCCGGGAACGTATCCGGAAGGTGTTGCCTACGATAAAGCCAATAATGTTTTCTATGTATCCTCAGCCCGCTTGGGAACGGTTGGCAAAGTGTCGAAGGATGGAAAATATACGGAGTTATATTCGGACAAAAGCCTGAAATCGACTTATGGCCTGAAGATACACCCGGACGGCAAGCGCTTATTCATTTGTGCGGGAGATGCCAATTACAGTATTTACAGCACTCCCGAAACCAAAAAGAAAATGGCCAGGCTTATCAGCATCGATATAAAGTCAGGCAAAAAACTGGCTGATATCGACCTGTCACAGCTGGTACCGGGCAACCATTTCCCGAATGACCTCACTTTTGACGATAAAGGAAATGCCTATATAACCGATAGTTATGCCTACGCAGTATATAAAGTAGATGCGGCAGGCAAGGCATCGGTATTCAGCAAAAGCGAAATGCTGAAGGAAGCAGGCGTAGGGCCTAACGGCATTGTGTACCATCCCTCCGGTTTCCTGCTCGTTGCAGGGAATGGCAAAGGCGCTTTGATCAGGTTGGATATAAAAAATCCGGACATCGCTGCCAAAGTGAAGATCAGCCAGTTTTTTCCCGGAGCGGATGGCCTGATCCTAAATGACAACAATACGCTCACACTTGTACAAAATGGTGGCGTAAATAAAATATTCAGGATAAAATCATCCGACAATTGGACATCGGCAATAGTATCAGACGCTACTGCGATGGAGGACCGGTTTGCATTTCCCTCTACAGCGACGCTGGCAGGAAGCGAAACATGGGTAATGAACGCCAACTTCAGCGAACTGGCCGAAGGCAACAATGTACCATCGAAAAAATTCTCACTCCAACAGGCGGTTTTCAGGCCTGTAAAACAATAAACAACTCAGAAACACTAAAAACTATGGAAACGAAACATGCATTGATAACAGGGGCTACAAGCGGTATAGGATATGAACTGGCTAAGCTGTTCGCACAGGACGGCTATAACCTGGTGCTTGTAGCACGGAACGAAGAAAACCTGCAGCACACCGCAAAGGAAATGGAGCAGCTGAATGGCAATATCCACACGCACGTTATTGCTGCCGACCTTTTTGAAAAGGACGCAGCGCAGAAAATTTATAATAAGACCACTGAACTTGGTATTACAGTAAATGTTTTGGTGAACGATGCCGGGCAGGGCGAGTGGGGCAGGTTCATTAAAACCGACCTGCAGCGCGAGATCGATATCATTCAGCTCAACATTATCTCGCTAATAAGCCTTACCAAATTCTATTTAAAAGAAATGACAGAGCGCAACGAAGGGCGCATACTGCAATTGGCATCTTCGGTATCAAAAGCGCCATCGCCGTATCTTTCGGTGTATGCCGCTACCAAAGCGTTCGTGCTTTCTTTTACCGAAGCGCTTATTGAGGAACTTGACGACTCCAACGTATCTGTAACTGCCCTATTGCCGGGAGCAACTGATACCGACTTTTTCCACAAGGCAAAGTCTGAAAATACGGTTACCTACAAGGAATCGGACATGTATACGCCGGAAGAAGTGGCCAAGGCGGGATTTGACGGGCTGTTCAATGGTGATAGCACGGTAACGCCAGGGTTCATGAACAAAGCGCAAAAGGTGATGAACACCCTGATGCCTGATGGCGCGATCGCAGCCAACATGCAGAAGCAGATGGAGTCGAGCATGAAGGAAGATGGCAGGACGATGTCATCGCACGCCCCTTCGCAACGGGAGCGTTCCAGCATTAATGCAAGCAGGGATGGTGTGAATGGCGATTACCAATCTTAAACAATCGTTATGAGCAGCGGAGACCCAATAAACGAGGAATTAACCAGTGGCAACCATCATTCGTACTGGAGTGATTCAGTCCCGCCTTTGGAATATAAAACATTGCAGGCCGATGTAATGGCCGACGTACTTGTGGTAGGCGGCGGTATTGCAGGGCTTACCTCTGCCTATTGCTTGGCAAAGTCAGGGAGGCATGTGGTACTGGTAGAAGACGGGCTGCTGGGCAGTGGCGAAACCGGGAGGACGACAGCCCAGATCACCTATGCGCTGGACGACCGCTACTACGACCTGGAAAAATTCTTTGGGCAGGAAAAGTCAAAACTTGCTGCGCAAAGCCATAAGCAGGCCCTGGAATGGATTCACAGTGTAGTGTCCCTCGAAAACATTGATTGCAACTTCAGGAGGGTAGATGGTTACCTGTTTACTGACCCAACCGATAAGGAAGAAAACCTCGATAAAGAACTGGAGGCCGCGCAACGGGCAGGATTGCCCTTGGAGATGGTACCTCGCATGCCCGGAATGCCATCAGGCAATACCCAAAGGGCTATACACTTTCCCAACCAGGGCCAGTTCCATATCCTGAAATACCTAAAGGGGCTTGCCGATGCCGTAATCCGGATGGGGGGCGAGATCTATACCAATACCCACGCCGATGAGATTACACAAGAAGGGGCGAAGGCCAACGGCTATACGATAAGGGCTAACCATATCATTGTGGCAACAAATACGCCCGTGAATGATATTTTCACCATGCACACCAAACAATGGCCGTACCGTACTTACGTGATCGCTGCGAAAGTCCCGAAAGGGATATTGCCATACGCCATGTGGTGGGATACCGGGAATATGGAGTCCAAATGGGTAGCCAAGCCCTACCACTACGTAAGGCTGGAACCTCTGGATGATTCTTTCGACCTGCTCATTTCGGGTGGCGAGGACCACAAAACGGGGCAGGCTGATGAGGAGAACATTTCGGAGGCACGGCGTTACGAGAGGCTTACGGCATGGACAAGGCAGCATTTCCCGCATTTCTCTGAAATCGAGTACAAATGGTCCGGACAGGTAATGGAACCTGTGGATTGCCTGGGCTTTATTGGGAAAAATCCGGGAGATGAGAACATTTACATCATCACCGGCGATTCCGGCAACGGTATGACGCACGGGACGCTGGGAGGGCTTATCATCAACGACCTGATAACAGGCACCGACAACCTATACGAAGACCTGTATACCCCTTCAAGGATTACTTTGAGAACAGGTATGGACTTCCTGAAAGAAGCAGGAAATATGGCTTACAAGTTGGTTAAGGATTGGCTGTCATCCGGTGATATTAAGGAGGTAGAAGAGCTTGCTGACAGAAAAGGAGCGATCCTGTCCAAAGGTTTGGATAAGATAGCCGTATACCGTGATGATAGCGGCGAGCTGCACAGTTGCTCCGCGGTATGCCCGCATATGGGCGGTGTGCTGCAATGGAACGATGATGAAAAGTCATTCGACTGCCCGTTGCACGGTTCGCGCTTTACACCTTATGGCGAAGTAATCAACGGCCCGGCAAACTGCGGGCTGCATAAAATTGAAGAACATAAAATTTAAGGATATGAAAAAAGCAACTCTTATGCTGGCTGCCATGGCATTCATGGCACTGGCCTCATGCAAGGATGAAGCCGCGAAAGGTAATGACCCGATGGATAACACTTCTATGGAAACTGGCGACAGCAATTCGGGCACCCATGCCGAGCCGGGTACCCCGCAGGCCCAGGACAGTACGGGCATGTACTCACCGGACAGCACGCAGGCATCACCACCAACGGTAACGCAGCCGCAATAATTAATACAAAACATCAATCAATGGACACACTTAAGGAATACCTTCCGCAATCCGTAGAAGGCAAAAGGATACTAATTACCGGAGGGACAACCGGAATAGGGCGGGCAACGGCTTTGCTGCTTGCAAAACTTGGCGCCCACGTAATGATAACCGGCCTTGATGAGCAGCACCTGAAAGATGCGCTTGAAGACCTTTACAAGGAGACAAAAGGAGAGTTGTACGACGTAATAGCCGACCTTAGCAATGAAAAGGGTATAGATACTATCTTTAGCAAGGTCGATGAGCATTTTGATAAGCTGGATATCCTGATAAATAATGCTGCACTAGCGGCGGAGAATGTTGAGCAGGGTTCGTATAAGGAGTGGCATCGCGTTGTGAACACCAACCTCACATCGTACCTGGCCTGTAGTGGGGAGGCGTTGAAGCGTATGAAAGGTGACGGCCATATCGTAAATATCGGTTCGATGAGCGCCGATGTGCGGGAGGCGACCGGTTCGGTATATGTGGCAACCAAATCGGGCATACAGGGATTTACAGAAGCATTGCGTAAGGAAGTAAATAAAAGCGGTATCAAGGTAACGCTGATTGAACCGGGAGCTGTAGATACCGATATGCAAACGCAGCCGGCAGAGGAAAAACGCGAAAAGGTAGAGAATCTGGAAATGCTTACCGCTGATGACATCGCGATGAGCGTGTTATATTGCCTTTCGCAACCCAAACGTTGCGATGTGGTGGAACTCAAAGTGAGGCCGCATTTGCAAATCATATAAATTAAATTTCACCTTACAATTTAATTATGAATCCAATTTCAGCTTGGACCGCTACCTCGCAGGACAGACTGGAGGCCGGGACACTTCTTTTTCAACGAGCATTAAACAGCTATCAATTAAAAACGGTCCTTACAGACTACTGTCTGTGGTTTGTTGCCGAATGGCCAAAAGGGGGGAGGGTTGCCTTTCGGGCAGCGTATGCTGCGAATGACAATCTAAAAATGGTTGCGCTTGACGAAAGTGACGAAAAAGCTGTCATTTCGCTTTCCGGTTCAACTGGAAAAATCACGGTGACATTACTATTTCCTGACAAGGAAAAACCGATCTTCCGATTTACGACGACAGTTTCCCCGGCTTTTGACCTGCTGATACCTTACTGGCCACGGGACATCATGCCATTGTTCCCAAAGAGCGGCAAGGTTCAGAATACTAAGGGAATCGTTCATGCCGACCAGATGGGCAGCCGCTCAGGAAATCTGTTCTTCAGCCTCGAAACCCCTCAAACCGGGTCGGTATTTTATTTCCAGAATCTTACAGCCCTCAACAAATATTGCGCAGATACCGAAACATCAGCCGGCGACCTTGTAGGAGGTTCCTGGCCGGAGATTGGGATGAAACTCCCCTTAACTGCTGTCGACAAACCGCTTAAACGGGGTGAGGACTATACGATTTCTGATGCCTTCGTATTACTATCCGGTGAAATTCCGGAAGATAATTACCAGATGTCGCAACAATACCTGAACCATCTGGCGGATATTTATGTACATCTTCCCAAACCGGAAACGCAATACCACGACTGGCCTGATTTTCTGCATAAAGGTTTGAATGACCTCCAGAACCATAAAGGGTGCTGGCAGTTTGCCGATGGCCGCTCGTATCTTAACGCATACGTGAGTGATTACAAAACACCACCTGAGAGCATGGTGCAATTGGCTGTGTTGCTCCCTTTGCTTGATTATGACAAGTGGAGCGGCGAAGACCATCACCGGATTATTGAAACCCTGCGCAACGGGCTGGAGAATTTTTATGATGAAGAGTTGGGTACGTTGGTACGATGGCTTCCTGCAAAGGAAAAAGACCTTGACTGGAGTGAGGAGCAAAAGCAGCCTGAAGTAATGGATTCGTGGTATCTGCACCACCCATTGCTGAATCTTTCCCGTATGGCGCGTGATGGCGATGAAATAGCAAAAAAGCTTGTACTGGATTCTATAGAATACGTAATTAAAGTTGCGCATCATTTTGATTACGAGTGGCCAGTGTTCTACAAAATGGCAACACTTGAGGTACTAAAGAAGGAAACACAAAAAGGAAAAGGCGGCGAAAAGGATGTACCAGGTGCCTATGCCCACCTGATGATCCAGGTATGGCAGCTTACCGGAAAGAAGAAATACTTTAATGAAGCGGTAAAAGCAGCCAAAAAGCTGGATGGCCTTGGATTCGATATTTTTTACCAGGCCAATAATACAGCCTTTTCGGCTGGGGCATTACTAAGGCTGTATAAGGAAACAAATGATAAAATATTACTGGACCTCAGCTATTTGTGTATTGCTTCCATTATAAAAAATGCCCAGTTATGGGAAGCTGATTACGGCAATGCAAAACACTACCCGACGTTTTTTGCGGTGTACCCGCTCAAAGATGCCCCTTATACGGCTGCCTACGAAGAACAGGAGGTTTTTTCCGCACTTCATACTTTTTTGGATGAGGCGGACGATGTGGAAGGCATCCTGCCGTCGGTAAAGTTGCTGGTCGCAGAAAGCCTCAAGTATATCATAAACAGGGTATCCTATTATTACCCGCCGCGGCTGCCCCGGGAAGTGTTGGCAGAAAAGAAAGACGTTAAGACCGGCGAGATCGACCCCAACCTTTGGATTGCGATTGAAGACCTGCAGGATGGCTGGAATCAGTCGGGCCAGGTAGGGCAGGAGGTATATGGGGCGGGTATTGCGTTCGGGATCGTGCCACGCCAGTATCATAAAGTGGAGAAAGCCGGCTTTATGGTATTCAACGAATATCCTGCC
This sequence comes from Bacteroidia bacterium, assembly GCA_046566705.1. Taxonomy (GTDB): domain Bacteria; phylum Bacteroidota; class Bacteroidia; order Flavobacteriales; family Flavobacteriaceae; genus Flavobacterium. Next base: position 263,816 of record JBKHWE010000018.1, read on the forward strand.
ACAAGATTTGTTGTTAAAGGAAATACACTTACTTTCCTTACCCGTGGTGACAGCCGTTTTATTTACAGGATGGTAGTTGCGCCTGTAACTTATAAGGACAAAGTACCCGCAGTAACAGTTGCTGTAAATAGAGACGGTACTTACGAAATAGTAAAGCCTGATAGCAGGAAGAATGGCGCTGTCGAATTCAGTATACAGGGTGATTCAAAAGTAAAAATATCCTGGTAAAAGTAAAACGGTGCAGCTTTTACAAATTATAAATGCTACACCGCCTTTGAAACAACCTGTAAGTAACAAAAAGAGTTTATTTTGAAATCTCTTTAAAGCTTTTCACGTCATAATCTGTAAGCAGTACATGCAATGTGGCAAGGCCGGTCAGCGCTGAGTGAAATCCCAGGGCTTTTCTATCCTTGTTTATTGCCTTTGACGTGAACAATCCATACAACAACGTCAAATTGGCGAAGTCAATCTTCTGATGTGTCTTTACCGGTATCAATGAAGCAAATCCTACCCTATTGTCTGTGCTCCCGTTTATAGCAATGACATTGCAGGCCAGGGCATCGTATATCTTTACGGCCTTTGGGTTTGCTTTGAGCAGCCGCGGGAGAAAGAGCAGCCCCGCTGCAAACCCGTAGTCGATGATGCCGTGTTGTTTCGGTGTTATCGGTTTCATAGCAATCATGTTTTAGTTATGCCCAAGGGTCAAGGACAACCTTTACGCAGCCGTCCTCACGCTTTTTGAAGATATCGTAGGCATGTGATATTTCTGTCAGCGGCAGCCTGTGTGTAATAATGTCGTCCAGCGTGACCTTTCCTTCCTTCACATACCCAAGCAATTTGTCAATGTGCTTTTGGGCAGGTGCCTGGCCGCCCCTGATTGTAATTCCCTTGTCAAAGAACTGGCCGATCGGGAAGTTGTCATACGTGGTAGGGTAAACACCCAATACCGGTACTATGCCACCGCGCCTTACTGCGCTCATACAAGCCTCCAGCACTTTTACCGAACCCTTTTCGAAATTCAGGGTGGCTTTTGCCCTGTCGAGGAAACTGCGATCCGGCTCGAAGCCGACAGCGTCAATACATACATCGGCACCGCGGCCTTCGGTCATGGCACGTATCTGCTCCACAACACCTTTGGGGCCATCTTCCCATAAAATTGTCTCGCAGCCTGCCGTTTGTGCTGCCTTATCCAGGCGGTACTGCAGGGTGTCTACAATGACAACCCTTTTAGCGCCACGCAGCCAGGCGCTTTTTGCCGCCATGATGCCTACTGGCCCTGCACCAAAAATGGCTACAGTCTCACCGCCGCTGACCTCGCCCCAGTCCACACCGGTATAGCCTGTTGGGAATATGTCGGTAAGGAACAAGACCTGCTCGTCCGTTAGGTTTTCAGGTACCACCCGGGGCCCGAAATTGGCATAGGGTACGCGTACATATTGAGCCTGTCCGCCATCATAGCCTCCATATAGGTCGGTGTAGCCGAAGAGCGCACCGCCCTTCTCGGTCAGGAGGCCGCCTTCGGGACCGTAGTGCTCGGGATTACTGTGCTCGCAATGCCCGGGAAGTTCGTGATTACAAAAGAAGCACGACCCGCATGCAATAGGGAAGGGGACAATTACACGGTCTCCCGGCCTGAGGTGCGTTACCCCTTTGCCAACCTCCTCTATGATGCCCATGAATTCATGGCCCAGCACCATCGGGCGTGGCTGGGGGAACCCGCCGGAATAAATGTGGAGGTCCGACCCACAGATGGCTGTTGAGGTTACCTTTAAAATAATGTCGTCCTGATTCTCGAGTTTTGGGTCGTCAATGGTGTCGCATGTTATGGCACCCGGCCCGTGGATCACTGCTGCTTTCATAGAATTTTATTTTATTACATTACTCCTTCTTCATTATCGTTGCTACTATCGTTGTCCGCTTCGTCCCCTGCCGCTTCAAGATTAATGCTGTTATAAGCCGCATCGGTAAGTATTACATCCGCTTCCTTTTCCTCCGCGAGGGTTTCGGAAAGCAGCGCGGCTACTTCCTCTTCGCCTAAGATTTTGGCAAAGGCTACCAATGTCCCGTACGACGCAATCTCATAATGCTCGATTTTCTGTGAAGCTGATATGATTCCCGCATCCCTTACCGGGCCGGGCTGGGTGTCCTCAAGGATTGATTCCCCTTCTTTGATGAGCCCTTCCATCGCGTCGCATTTCTTGCCGCGGTCGGATTCCCCGAGCAGGGCAAATATCTCCGACAGGCGCTCCACCTGCCTTTCAGTTACCGCTACGTGCTCGTTGATAGCGCTTTTCAATTTTTCATCGTAGGCGTTGTTTGCCATTTTGGGCAGCGCTTTTACTAGTGCGCGCTCCGCATAGATGATGTCTTTCAGTTCATCGACAAATAATTCCCTCAAGCCTTCTGCGGCGGATGACTTTGGCGGAACGTTCCTTTGTCCGCGCCTGTCCTGTTTTTGGTTTTGTGTCGTTGCCATATATTTATTTTAGAGTTAATTTGCTTTCAGTCTGCTTGTGCAAGCCTGCAATCTCAAAGTTACCGCCTGACAAAAGAAATCATATTACACCAAAACCCTAAAAGGTTGCATCATTGTGCTTTAAGGTTTAATTAACTATGAAGTAATTGGGTAAAAAAAATCTCCCGACCGGGAGATTTTTTCTGTTCAGATAAATTTAAGCGGGGAGGTAGATGTGGAAAGCCGCGCCGGAGGCCATGCTTTCAGCAATTATATCACCCTTGTGGTAAATCGCTATCTTTTTGCAGATGGCAAGGCCAATACCTGTGCCCTCATATTTGTCTTTGCTGTGCAGGCGTTGGAAGGGCTCAAAGATGCGTCCGGCATGCTCCGGGAGAAAACCGATGCCATTGTCGCTCACCGTTATCCTGTAGAATTCGGTATGGCTGTCCTTGCCCGTTTGCCCGGCGCTCACCCTGCTGCAATTGATCCGGATTATAGGCTGCCTTTCGCTGCCGGCATATTTGATAGCATTTCCTATAAGGTTAGAGAAAAGCTGGCGCATTAGCAAAGGGACTGCTTTTGTTACAGGAAGCCCGAAAATATCGATGACAGCACCTGATTTTTCTATCGTTGCCGCCATATCATCAAGCACATCCTTAACTATAACATCGAGGTCGGTGTCCACCATTTCCACTGTATCGTCAGCAGTGATGTGGGAGTAGCGGAGCAGGTCTTCGGTAAGCCGCTGCATCCTGCGCGATGAGACCATGATGCGTTCAAGGTATAGTTTTGAATCTTCGGATAGTGCGCTGTTGCCATCATCACTAATCAGCTTGCTGAATGTATGGATCTTGCGTAGCGGCTCCTGCAGGTCATGGCTTGCCATGTAGCTGAATGAGGCGAGTTCCTTATTGTTTTCCTCAAGCTCACTGTTGTTTTGCTTGAGCATGATGTTGGCCCTGGTTATGTCGGTGATATCCTCGATAGCCAGGAGGATGAGGTTTTCTTCAAGGTCTTCGTTTGTTATTGGGCTTATGTTGAGCAGCATGGTCCTTTCGCCACTTTCCGGCAAGGTAACCCTGACTTCCATTCCTTCCACTTTTTTCCTGTCGTGGACTACGGTTGAAAGCACAGTGCGCAAGCCCTCTATATTCCAATGCTTAGGGCTGACCTCAAATATTACTTTCCCGTCAGCTTCATCTGACGATGCCTGGAAATAGTTGTAGAATCCGGCATTTGCACGCTTGATCCGCAATTCACGGTCGAGCACGATCAACGGTTCGCGGATGGTCTCAATAACAGAGTCGGAATATAGCCTGGCCACGGTGAGCTGCTCCTGCCTGTCCATCAGTTCATTGTTCACAGTGATCAGTTCCTCGTTGTTGGATTGCAATTCCTCGGCGGCCGTTTCCAGTTCCATGTTCAATGTCTGCAGCTCCTCACTGTTGCTCAGCAATTCCTCATTGGCGCTTTGCAATTCTTCGTTGGCAGCCTCCTGGTCTTCCGTTACACGTCGAATGTCTTCCCGCATCTGTTCCAGTTCCGCCTCCAGCATCTTTATGCGTTCAGCGTCTGATTTCTTCTGTGCGCCGCGTGAAAGTCCCTCCGCTGCGATGACACGGTGGAAAAGGACCATATAATGCGTTTCATAGTCATTGTCCAGCGGGATGACCTCAAGGGTTACGATGTAGTCTTTGTCCTTGAGGGTAATGTTCTCCTTCTTAACGGTAGCATTCCCTGTCTTCGCCTTTAGCAGCGCATTACGCAGTTCAAAGGTAAGCCCTTCCCGGAGCATCTTATAGATGTTGAAATTTGGCTTGCCGGGGGCGGGAAGCAAAAATGGGCTGGTATCGCCATGGAAGTGGACGATTTCCTTGTTTTCATTGATGATGACTCCCGGCGGCGTATACTTCGAGAACAGCACCTCATTGGCTTTCTTCAGAAAATCGGGCTCCGTGCTGTTTTTCTTCTTTTGCGTCGTGAATGTTGCCGAAACTGATGGAGAATCCTGCCTCTCGTAAGATATAGGTACCCGGTTATCCTTGGTGTCCTTCCGTGCGAATATCTTCTGCCCCTTTACCATCGGGTCGAACAGGTTATTGGAATAACCGACGCTTTCTGATTTTCCAAGGAAAAGCACACCATGGCCTTTCAGGGCGTAGTGAAATGTATTGAGTGCTTTCTTCTGTAGGAACGGGTCAAGGTATATAAGCACATTCCTGCACGAGATCATGTCCATTTTGGCGAAAGGCGGATCCTTTACGAAGTTATGGACAGCGAATACGCACATGTCGCGTATTTCCTTGTTGATATGGTAAACACCGTTGCTTTTGGTAAAGTAGTTCTTAAGGCGCTGTTCGGGCACATTCTGTACATCATACCAGGTATACAGCCCGGCACGCGCCTTTGCGATTACATTATCGGATATGTCGGACGCGAAAAGCTGCACTTTCACACCGGGTGCCTTATCGGCCAGGAACTCATGGAGGCATATTGCCATCGAGTACGCTTCTTCTCCGGTAGAGCATCCCGCAATCCATACGCGAATGCTGTCTTCAGGATCCTTTCTGCTCAGGATGTGCGGAAAAGCCGACTCACATAACATTTCGAATGTTTTCGAGTCCCTGAAAAAGTAGCTTACAGGGATGAGGATATCGTCAAATAATGCATCCTGTTCTTTTTTATCGGTCTTTAAAAAGTTTATATACGTTTCAGGGTCTTCCTTTTTTGTAATTACCATACGCCTGGCAATCCGCCTACGGATGGTAGGCTGCTTATAGTGCGAAAAGTCATTCCCCGTGCGCAGCCTGAGCAATTTTATCACATGGCGGAAAAATTCATCATCCGATTTACCGCTCTGGTCATTGTCGGTGTAGGCGCGGTTGTGGCCATAGGCTGCATCTATCTGCTGTAGCTTCCCGGGTATTTCCTCGGGGGCAAGCACAAAGTCGGCCGCCCCCCTGCGTATAGCGCTGAGCGGCATACTGTCGAAGGCTGCGGTTTCCGGCCGTTGGACAAAGGTTGAGCCTCCGAATTCCTTTACCGCCTGCAGGCCTGCCGTCCCGTCAAATCCGGATCCCGATAATACCACACCGCGTGCAAAGCTTTTATGCACCTCTGCCAGAGAGGTGAGGAAAATATCAATCGCCATATTGGGCGCTTTTTTATTTTCCCGGGGTTCCAGCTTCAGCTTGCCATCGATGACGGTAAGTATCTTGTTTTCGGGGATGATATAGATGCTGTCCGGCGCCATATGTATCTCGTCGGTGATCTCATGGACAGGCAGCGATGTCTCCTTGGCTATGAATTCCGGTAAAAGGCTTTCATGGTCCGGTGCAAGGTGCTGCACCAAAACATAGGCCATGCCGGTATCCTGCGGGATGTTTCGCACTACGCGCCTGAACGCGTCAAGGCCACCGGCAGAAGCGCCTATGCCCACTATTGGAAATTCCGGGTTTGTCGCCGTGGTTGTCGTTTTTTTCGATGGCATATAAATGGTATAAAAAGAGGAAGGTGGCTATTGCTTATTAGGATGTTTGCAGATGCTCCAGTAGTCAAATACGGTACGCATCAGCTTTTTCGTTTCCTCATAATCGCCTACTTTCTGGAAAAATCCCTGAATGGTCATTTCGGTGTATGCCTCGTCAATGTCGCGTTGGTTCGCCGAGGTAGAATAAAATACGAAAGGTATGCTCTTTTTTCGCAGCCTGGGGTTAGCGTCGATTTTCTGCTTGAGCTCCAGCCCGCTTTCCGCGGGGAGCTTTACGTCAGAAAAAATAATAAAGATATTCCGGTTGGTGGCCGAGAGAAATTCAAAAGCTTCAATGCCTTCGCCGAACCATATGATCTCGTTTTCTATCCCGATATCTTCGAACACCCGACTTAAAAAAATCCTGTCGTCCATATCGTCCTCAATAATAACGACCGCACCCGTTTTTGACATAGCTGTATATTTAATCCGATAACAAATATAGTGAACTTATGCTGCAAGGTTTTCAGGCTAAGGGCTAAAATGGTGAATTATGTAATCATCCCGAAAAACTGTGTAAATAAAATAAGGGTAGTGTTCATGAACTTTGAATCCTGTAATCCATGCTTATGCGCTTCAAGATCGTGGCCCAGCGCAGACAGCCTTGGAAATCCGGTCCTGCATCCTCCGACCGACCAAACCCATTATTCGAATGATGGGTTTATTTTATGTGCCTAAATGCAAAAGTTATCTTAATTGCGCCAAGTAGCTTTCTACTTTGGCGTATTTTTATCGGATAACCATATCCGCATGAACATCTACCTAAAATATAATCTTGAAAAAACATGCCGTGTCATACTCCGGGAACAGTTGGACCTGCTCGGGCTTGATTACACTATAGCGGGTTCCGGGAATATCACACTGAGCCCTGCCACAGGCAAAGATGAATATGCAGCACTTATCGCAAGGCTCAATCACTACGGGATTGAGATAGTTGACGATAAGAAAGCGCTGATGGTACGTAAATCCAAGGATGCCATCATCGAAATGCTGAACTCGAAAGATGTTCCGGTACATAAAATTTCAAATTACCTCTCGGAAAAGCTCGAGACCAGTTACCGTACAATTTCACAGGTTTTTTCGGAGGTCTGCTGCATCTCTCTGGAAAGTTTCATTATTATGCACAAGATTGAGCGGGCCAAAAAGATGCTCACCAATGAAAACATGTCCCTTACCGAAATCGCGTTCGCATTGCATTACAGCAGCGTTGCCCACCTGTCCAACCAGTTCAAGAAAATAACAGGAATGGCACCGACAACCTTTCACAGGGTTGTAATGAACAAACGAAATTACCTTTCCACCCTAAACTAATTACCATGTATCCGGAAAAACTCCATCTTGTATTAGCGGAAGACGACCAGGATGACCGCCTGCTCTTTAAAAATGTTTTCGATAAGATTCGCCTCGACCATACCCTGGATATGTGTGAGGACGGGATCGCATTGATGAATTATCTCAATGTTACGGAAAAGCTGCCGCACATCATATTCCTGGATTTGGCGATGCCTGGAAAATCGGGAATTGAGTGCCTTAAAGAAATTAAGCGGGATCCCAGGCTCAGGGAAATAACAATCGCGATATATACCTCATTCAATATGCCTGAATTGGCAGAGGAGGCATTCGTATTAGGAGCCAACATATTCATCAAAAAGCCGGATGACTTTGACGAACTGAAAAAAATCCTTTCCGAGATAATTTATGTCAACTGGCAATACATAACCGACGGGCTTGATAAGGAGAATTTTATAGTCCATTACCAATCGTAAGATAAAGGCTGCCATAAGGCAGCCTTTTTACGTAATAATGCAACTGCATCGTACAACTGTGTAACGTGAATACGCCTGTGAATTGGTTACTTTATATTAAACTAAATCAAGCATGGCCTATAAAAACTGCATTATACAAATTCCGGGTTCCAGGCAAACTTCGCTTCCGCCAAACCCGGTAGCGCTACTGAGCGCCTTTGACAAAGCCTTGGAAGCAAATGCTTACCAGATTCTGGAGTGCACAGAAATCCATGAGATACAGCATCCTGCAACTGGGGAGTTCTTCACCTACCTGATGCTCGAAATCGACGAGAATGACACGAAGGATCTCTTTGACAGGATAAGTGAGATGGTATCCTACGCCTGCTCCCTTGATACGGTCGAAATTTCTGATCACCACCACATTGTCACAATTGATTACTGCGTCTATAGCTTTAAATGATGAGTTTTTTGCTGAATTTCATCAAAGAAGGGAATTTCTTTGTTTAATTCTCGCACCAATGGTGCGAGAATTAAAATATAATGATTTGTATATTCTATATATTAAATACGTCTAACTTCTATGGAGTTACATTATCTATAAAAGTTTATCCGTCTAAAATTTAGAACTCCAAGCAAAATTTTTATCCCTATAAAACTCTCAACACTGTTGAGAGATTATTTTTGAATAACTTGCCAGGAAATCGAACACTGGAATTGTCACTGAAAGCCATTTACTAATGTATAACATTGTACATATATGACATAACTTGTTGTTTTGGTACGAATCTAATAAAAAAATGCCCTTTGCAAGCTGCAAAAGGCATTTGTGGAGTCGCCGGGAATCGAACCTAAGCTCTGAAACCCTTGCTGTCTCTACGTTTTACATCATCAGCATGTGAACTGCACCGATTTTGCACCGTAAATTTTGGTGGCAAAAATGCGGTTTTAGCACACACTTTTCATTTGGTGGAGCCGCCGGGAATTGAACCTTGTCTGAAAACCCTAATAAATTCTAAAGGTTTCATATAGCAGTTTTCAAACTGCACCGGTTTTGCACCAAATATATTTAAAGCTTCCTACAAGTAAGCTTATGTAAATTTAAAGAACGGTCTAATTCACTACAAATTTACAACAATAGGTTAATCAAGAGCTCTATAAGTTTAAATTTTTGACTCAATGTATAAACTTCTTGAATTAGATTTGAATACTTACAAATGCTTTGCTGCAAATCGTGACTTATAAAATGAGACCTGCAGGTTTGACAGCGGGCACAAATATGATAATTCCTATAGGCTGGTTTACTGGATATTGACGCTTATTCCTTTTGCGCTTACAAAGAGAAAAAAGAAGCTATTTAATTAGTATGTTAATACACTTGAATAAGAGAGTTATCTTTTTATCTAAGCCCGGAAATTATGCAAAGCCCCTGCAAAATAATGTAATATGTGTTCAAATAATTAAAAGGAACTTCAGACTTGAAGATAGTCTCATTGCTAATTATTGATTATCAATACATATTACAGGAATTATCTTAATAAAGAGGTAGCATAAAGTTTACCAAACCTTTAACCCCGCTTTAATCCAGTGCCCTTTTGAGGAAGGGTACCTTTAGGAATCTAAAAATAAAAATCTACAAAATATGAGTAACGACAATACAATGAGCCGCCGCCAGGCACTTGGAAGCATAGGTGCAGTACTTGCTACAACCGTGGTAAGTCCGGCAATTGCAAGTGGCCTTGACAACAATTACACTCCTTCTAATACTATGGAAGATCCTACTACCAAGTACGTACGTCCCCCTTTTAAACCACAAACCCAAACGTGGCCCGGGCTTGCAAGCAAGATGGATCCGCGTCCTGACCATGGAGAGAAAAGCTACAAAGGTTCAGGGCGGTTAAAAGGCCGTAAGGCACTTATTACAGGGGGCGATTCCGGTATGGGCAGGGCTGCTGCAATTGCCTATGCACGCGAAGGTGCTGATGTTGCCATTAATTATTATCCCAATGAGGAGGAAGATGCGCAGGAAGTAGTAAAACTGATAAAAGCCGAAGGCCGAAAAGCGATAGCTATTCCGGGCGACCTGCGCGATGAGGCCTTTTGTAAAAAGCTTGTAGAAGAAGCGGTAAAAGGCCTAGGAGGGCTTGATATTTTAGTAAACAACGCTGCACGCCAGCAAACCCAGGAATCAATCATGGACATTACCTCGGAAGCCTTTGATGCTACCATGAAAACCAATATCTATGCCCCGTTTTGGATCATCAAGGCGGCACTGCCACACTTAAAAGCCGGGGCCTCTATCATTGGCACTACATCAGTGCAGGCACAGGATCCAAGTCCTGAACTTTTTGACTATGCACAAACCAAAGCTGCCACTACTAATTATATCCGTTCGCTTGCCAAACAACTAGGGCCGAAAGGTATCCGTGTAAATGGCGTGGCTCCGGGACCTATCTGGACACCGCTACAGGTAAGTGGCGGTGCTACCATGGAAAAACTCACACAATTTGGTGGCGATACACCCATGGGCAGGCCAGGCCAACCGGCGGAGCTTGCTTCAATCTATGTACAGCTTGCTGCAAACGACGCGAGCTATGCCACAGGGCAAATTTATGGGGCAGCCGGTGGAGGCGGGCAGCCATAAGATATAAGAAAAAAGACTTTATACATAAACTAAAACGCAATTATTATGTCAGTAATTCAAAATGACCACACTGAAGGGCCTGTTGCAAAGGCAATCGAAAATCAGACTTCAAAACTACCATCAGACCTGTTCCTTTGGGCCGCTGTAGGTTCTATGGCTGCCTCAGCAACTTTAAAATGCCTGGGCAAAGACAAGTCGGCACTATTTGTAGGCCAGTGGGCGGCACCGTTCCTGCTGCTTGGGGTATACAATAAAATCGTAAAGACCGAAGGCAACGACCGCAAGTCAAAACCTTCAAAGGGTATCGAAACACAGCCGACAGAGGCCCACCCAATAAGCGAATATGCCGAGCCTGAAAAAGATATTACCGTATAAAGGGCTTGGGCTATTTTACTTAAATCAAACAAAAACTAACTATGAAAAAGAAACATGCATTAATAACTGGCGCAACCAGCGGCATAGGCTATGAACTGGCAAAGATTTTTGCTCAAAACGGCTACAACTTGGTCTTAGTGGCCCGAAATGAAGAAAACCTGAATGAAGTAGCTGCCGAACTGGAGCAGTTAAACAGCGACATTCACACGCACGTAATTGCGGCCGACCTCTTTGAAAAGGATGCTGCGCAAAAGGTATATGATAAGACAACTGAACAGGGCATTGTAATAGATGTACTGGTTAACGATGCCGGGCAGGGTGAATGGGGCCGTTTTATTAAAACCGACCTGCAACGCGAGATTGACCTTGTGCAGCTTAATATCATTTCGCTATTAAGCTTAACCAAATTCTATATAAAAGAAATGGTGGCCCGTGGCGAGGGTAAAGTCCTGCAACTGGCCTCATCGGTGTCTAAGGCGCCATCTCCCTACCTTTCGGTATACGCCGCTACCAAGGCGTTTGTGCTTTCTTTTACCGAAGCCCTGGCAGAAGAGCTGAAGGAAACCGGGGTAAGCATTACCGCATTACAACCCGATGCGACCGATACCGATTTCTTCCATAAGGCAAAAGCGGAGAACACAGTTACTTATAAAGAAAGAGACCTGTATTCACCTGCTGATGTAGCCCAGGCTGGCTATGAAGCGCTTATGAACGGCGAGTTGACCGTTGCCCCGGGGGCCATGAATAAGTTCCAAAAGGCGATGAACACGGTAACGCCTGACAGCATGATTACTTCCAATATGGAGAAGCAAATGGAATCGAGCATGAAGCCTAATGGCAGGGAAGAAAGTTCGCACCCGGCGTCACAGCGCGAGCGTAATGCTATCAACGCTAAGAAAGAGGGCGTTAATGGCGATTATTAACCAAACCTTACCCTTATGAGCGACCCGATTAATGATAAACGGACCAGTGGTAGCCACCATTCGTATTGGAATGACAGCCAGGAGCCATTAGAGTATAAAACGCTGCAAGGCGACAGGACAACTGATGTGCTGATTATAGGTGGAGGCATTGCGGGTGTTACCACCGCCTATTGCCTGGCAAAGTCAGGTAGAAAAGTCATACTGGTCGAAGACGGTTATCTTGGCAGCGGTGAGACGGGCAGGACAACGGCCCAGATTACCTATGCGCTTGACGACCGCTATTATGACCTTGAAAAGTTTTTCGGAGAAGAAAAAGCCAGGCTTGCCGGGGAAAGCCATAAGCATGCATTGGAATGGATTAAGGGAGCCGTGTTTACAGAAAACATTGACTGTAACTATAAAGACGCTGATGGCTTTTTGTTTTCAGACCCTACCGACAAACCCGAAAACCTTGAGAAAGAATTTGAGTCTACCCAAAAGCTTGGCCTGCCTACGCAAATGGTGTACCAGATTCCCGGGATGCCCTCGGGTTTTAAAAAGCAGGCGATACGCTTTCCGGAGCAGGGGCAGTTCCATATCCTGAAATACCTGAAAGGCTTAGCAGATGCGATTATACGCATGGGCGGCGAAATCTATACCAATACCCATGCCGATGAGATTACCAAAACCGGCACCAAGGCTAACGGTTTCACCGTTACCGCCAACCATATTGTAGTGGCTACCAATTCGCCGGTAAACGATCGCGTTACCATGCACACCAAGCAGCATGCCTACCGTACTTATGTAATAGCAGCAAAAGTTCCAAAAGGCCAGTTGCCGTATGCCATGTGGTGGGATACCGGAAATATGGAAAGCCCGTGGGTAGCCAAACCGTACCATTACGTAAGGCTGGAGCCTCTGGATGACCAATTCGACCTGTTGATTTCGGGAGGGGAAGACCATAAGACCGGACAGGCCGATGAAGAGCATCTTACCGGGGAACAGCGGTATGACAGGCTTATTTCCTGGACCAAGGCACACTTTCCGTACTTCCAGGAAATTGCCTATAAGTGGTCGGGCCAGGTGCTGGAGCCTGTGGATTGCCTTGCTTTTATTGGCAAAAATCCAGGTGATGAGAACATTTACATCATTACGGGCGATTCCGGGAACGGTATGACCCACGGTACATTGGGAGGGCTTATTATTAATGACCTTATAATGGGCAACCCCAATGCCTACATCGACCTCTATGACCCGTCGAGAATCACACTGCGCACCGGCCTGGATTTCCTTAAAGAAGTAGGCAATATGGCCTATAAAATGGGTAAGGACTGGATAGCATCAGGTGATATCAAAGAATTTGATGAGCTGCAACCCGGCAAAGGCGCCATACTATCGAAAGGACTTGAAAAGATAGCGGTGTATAAAGATGAAGAAGGCAACGTGCATACCTGTTCCGCCGTATGTCCGCACCTTGGGGGTGTGTTGCAATGGAACGACGATGAAAAATCATTTGATTGCCCGTTGCACGGCTCCCGCTTTACTGCCTACGGTACTGTGATAAATGGGCCATCTATTACCGACTTAAAAAAAGCCGACTAAAAATAACGAACAAAAATACCAGACGATTATGAAAGCACTTGTATTCCACAAACCAAAAGATGTGCGCGTAGACACGGTTGAAGACCCAAAGATCGAAGAATCACGCGATGTTATATTGAAAGTAACCTCCACAGCCATTTGCGGTAGTGACCTGCACATTTACAACGGCCTGTTTCCACAGCCAAAGCCCCTTGTACTCGGGCATGAATTTATGGGTATAGTAGAAGAGGTGGGCTCCGGTGTGAGCAACCTTAAGGTGGGCGACAGGGTAGTGGTACCTTTCCCGATATCCTGCGGCCAATGCCATTTCTGTAACATGGACCTGCCCACGCACTGCGAGAATTCCAATCCGGAAAATTACGGCCCGGAGGGCGAACTTATGAAAGGAAAAGGTGGCGGCCTGTTTGGGTATACCGACCTTTACGGTGGCTATAGTGGCGGGCAGGCAGAATATGTACGTGTACCGTATGCCGATTACGGTCCCCGTAAGATCCGGATAACCTTACTGATGAGCAAGCATTGTTTCTTACCGATATCTTCCCTACGGGGTGGAGTGGTATTGACTGGGCAGGCCTTAAAGGCGGCGAAACCGTGGTAATTTGGGGCGCAGGCCCAGTGGGCATTATGGCAGCAAAATCAGCCTGGCTAAAAGGCGCAGGCCGGGTAATTATTGTAGACATACAAGAATACAGGCTTGCCATGGCCAAGCGCGCTGCCAATGTTGAAACCATTAATTACAATGATGGCGATGCCGTAGAAAAAATCCTCCAGATGACCGGTGGCTACGGCGCCGACGTGTGTGTAGATGCTGTAGGTATGGAAGCTGACCATAGTGTATGGACCAAGGCGCTGAACGTAATCCAGGGCGAAGTGGGCACTATGCGTGTTTTGGAGCGTTGCTTAGATGCTGTAAGGCGCGGCGGTGTGGTCACGGTGCTTGGAGTATACGGTTCGCCGTACGACAACTTCCCACTGCACCAGTGGTTTGATAAAGGCATACAGATAAAAGGGGGGCAGGCTCCGGTACACAACTACATCGACCATCTTATTGAACTGGTGTCGAGTGGTAAAGTAGTACTTGAGGACATTATTACCCATAAGGTACCGCTGACCGACGCCGCCAAGATGTATGATATTTTTAACAATAAGGAAGACAACTGCGTAAAAGTGGTGCTGAAGCCGTAATATTTAGAAATAGATTCTATGCAAACAGCCTTCAATTTGAGGGCTGTTTTATTTTTCCAGAAGTTCTTTTAGCTTTAAGGCATTAAAAGCGGCATACCCTTTTTCATCATTGTCAAAATACACATAAACATCTTTGTTGTCGCTTAGCCACTCACGGCAATGGGTTGCCCACTCTGTTAACATTTCATCGCTGTAACTGCCTTTATATTTTCCCTTTGGCCCATGCAGGCGGAGGTATACAAAATTAGCCGTCACTTTAACGGGCGATATATGCCCGCCAAGCTGGTAAATACAGAAAGCACAGTTATACTGCTTCAGAAGCATATCTACTTCATCGTTATACCACGTTGTATTTCGGAATTCAAATACATAACGCATATCTTTGGGAAGGATTTTCAAAAAGTTTTCAAGCCGTTGGGTATCCACTTCCCAGCCCGGTGGCAACTGGAAGAGAATAGGGCCAAGCTTATCTTGTAATTCGGCAGCATTCGTTAAAAATGTATCCAAGCTCACTCCAATATCCTGAAGTTTATTAAAATGGGTAATGTAGCGGTTTGCCTTTACTACATAAACGAAGCATTCGTCTAATTTATCGCGCCATTTTACAAAAGTTTCTTTTGTTGGAATCCGGTAAAAGGAAGCGTTTATTTCAACTGTATCAAAATGCTTCATGTAATACTCGAAATGGTCTTTTACCTTAATGTTACCGGGATAAAAAGTCCCGCGCCAGTGTTTGTACTGCCAGCCTGAAGTGCCTATATATAATTTTCCTGCCATAGTGATCAACTGTTAGGCTATTCGCCAGTTTCCATATTAGGAGCATCAACGGGTTTTGACTGCGATGAGCCTTTTTGCCTTAAAAATATAGAAAGGATGATGATTGCAAATACGGAAAGGAATTCGCTTTGCCAGTTCTGGAATGATTCAAACCAGAAGCGTGAATCGGCAAGGTAATCCATAGCCGATTCTCTTGGCTGGCCTTTCAGTGCAAGCTGTACGTTTTCATCCTCAAGGCTACCGTAAAAGTGTAGTATAAAACTTGAAATGAAAAGTAACCCGAGGGCAATAGTTAATGAATGTTTGTACACTGACAAAACCCAGCCACCCCTTTTTACCGGCCATGGCGCGTCTTTTTTGGTAGGGTCTGGCTCCTGGTCTACTTCTTCGTCCTTGTCAAAATCCTTAGATTCTGATGAGCCTTTTTGTTGCAGGAAGATAGTAAGCACTACCAATAATGCCATTTGTAAAAATTCGCTTTCCCAGTTCTCAAAAGTGGACTGGATAAAATGTCCGGAAGTTAAGTATTGTGATATACTTACGGCAGGTGCGCCGAGTTCGGTAATTTCAGAATTATACTCTTTAAGCCCAAATATAATTTGGCCTATGATTGATATTAAAAATAACCCCAAAAAGGTAAGGGACAGTCCGTTGTTCCTAAAAAATGTTTTCATACGTTTGGTGATTTTTCGGTAGTTATTTAATTTAAAAAAATTAGCTGAGACGTTCATTACGGCTTTCACAACGACCTTTGTCCAATGTTTTGTACGTCAGCAAGCCGGCCGTCGAAAACACAATATGGGCTGTTAAAAGTTGTTTGTAGTAGCCGTAGCGGTAATTGTGTGGTGGATTCTTATGCTGGCTGAACAGCAGCTTCCAGACAGCGATTCCAACAACGCCGCTAGCGATGCCGGTAACCGTTATCCTGACAGGTGTAGGTTTTACAAGTGCTTTTTTCCACAGTAAATAATATGCCCCCATAAACCCAATGCCCGTGGCATAGTGCAGCCCCCATCCAACCGGGTGGGTATCATTATCCTCCACTTCAGGAAGGTTTTTCGAATTATCGACGAGCTTGTTGATCATCACTGGCTCTACATATTCCTGCTTTTCTTTTTTTGCTTTAAGGTAGCTGTACAAAGTCATGAAAGTTGTTCCCACAACTCCGGCAATGATTAGTTTTTCAGTTGTTTTCATATAATTTTTTAGCAATAGTTTAATTTTTAGTCTATATGCTACTTGTACAGATCGTCATTCAACTCGGGATTTTCGAGTATCTCAAGCGTTTTTCTATCTGGCTTTCCTTGAAAATATTTATCCAATACTTTTTTAAAGATGTTGCCGGCACCGTCAACCCGGCTAAAAAGGGTCATGCTTGAGTGAAGCTTTAAGTCGTCAGGATGTTCGAAAATGGCATAGGCATCAAAACCGTGCAAACTAAGTAAAGTGTTACTAATTTCTATAAGTCTCGGACCCAAAACCGGGTGTCGCAAGTACATCCCTGCTTCTTCAATACCTGATAGTCCATAATGCTTGGCCACAGGGCTTGAGCCAAGCCCTTTAAGCTGCGGAAAAATATACCACATCCAATGGGAATTCTTTTTTCCATTTTTTATTTCTGCCAATGCCTGTGGGTACATTTCTTCCTGGGCTAATGTGAATCGTTCAAGTCCCATGATCTTATTAATTATATATAGTTCGGGCTTTATCCAGCGCTTTTTCCATATCGATACCTTCCTCTAGTGTCGCTTTAAACAGGTCTCCCTCGCTTCTGATACGGGCTATTGCATTATTAATAGTAAAATCGCTCATCTTTAAGCCTTTTTTTACTTCATCCCAATGCAGCGGCATAGAAACCGTTGCGCCCGGTTTTGGGCGAAGGGAATAGGCGCATGCAATTGTAGCCCCGGGCCGGTTCTGCAGGAAGTCGAGGTACATCTTTTCGTTGCGGTCTTTAATTTTTCGCTCAAGGGAGGTAAAATCAGGAAGCTTGTCGTGTACTATGGATACCAGTAGCCTTGCAAACATCTGCGATTGGTCGTAGGTATATTTCGCGCCAAGCGGAATATAGATATGGATTCCCGTGGAGCCGGATGTTTTTACATAGCTTGGCACTGCAAGGGCGTCGAGTACATCTTTTACTTCACGGGCGGCCTGTATCACCTGCTCAAAAGTTGTTTTTTCAGCAGGGTCAAGGTCAATCACGCAGTAATCAGGGTTATCGGGGTGCGTGGTACGGCTGAACCACGGGTTCATTTCAATACAGCCCAGTGAGGCCATCCATAGCAGTGTTGCTTCATTGTCACCCACCAGAAATTCTTTGTCCTCACCGTCGCTGTTGGTGTAGGGGTAGGTGATCGCCCAATCCGGTGCTTTTCCCTTTACGTCTTTCTGGTAGAAACTTTTGCCTTGGATGCCACTCGGGAACCTGTTTAACGATAGCGGGCGGTCTTTAAGATGGGGCAGGATGTATTCGGCTACCTGGTAATAGTAGTTAAACATATCGCGTTTTGTGTACCCTTCTTCTGGCCAATATACCTTGCCCAGGTTAGAAAATTTGAGATTATGCCCGTTAACTTTCTTGACCTGCGTCTCTTCTTTTGGGTTGAGGAGCGTTTTTGCAGCGTCGCGCCTGGGGGCAGCGATAAGCTTATCTGCCTTGGCAGGAGTTGTAATAGCTTTGGTTTCAGATGCTGTTTCCCTAACAACTTCACTTGCTTTTTTATCCGAACGCATACCCTCGAAGGAAGGATGTCTAAATACCCCGTCACCGGTTACCTCTATAAAGCTTACTTCACAAACCAGTTCGGGCTTCAGCCAGGTGGCTTTAGCCTTAGGCGGATTAGGCCTGAACCTTGAAGGCTTATTTACATCGGGTTCGGTATCAAATGGAATCTTGCTTGTAATGAGAGGTTCAAACAGCGCCATCATTTCCTTTTGTTTTTTATCGCTAAAGCCTGTGCCTACCTTTCCTACATATTCAAATTTTTCATTATTATAGACACCCAGCAAAAGAGAACTGAATTGCTTAGCAGTGCCTTCATTTTTGGTAAAGCCGCCAATCACGACTTCCTGCCTTTGGTTTACCTTAATCTTGAGCCAATCTTTTGAACGACTGTCTATAGCGTATGTGCTGTCGGCTTTTTTAGCCATAATGCCTTCCAGTCCCATCTTCTGTGCAGCTTCAAAGAAAGCCAGCCCGTTGGTGTCAAAGACACGGCTCAGGCGTACATGATCATCATTCGTAGGTAGTATTTCCTTAAGTATCGCCTGCCTTTCCGATAGTGGGAGGCCTGTAATGTTTCTACCTTCATACCAGAGCAGGTCGAAAGCATAATAAACCAGGTCACCATCGGCTTCGCTGCGCCAGTTTTGCAGTGCGCTGAAGTTTGCTTTCCCGTCTTTTCCAATTACCAGTATTTCACCATCCAGCAGGGCATTAATGCTCCAAGAGTCCATTACTGCCGCAATGGGATAATACTTCTCTGTGAAGGTCTTCAGGTTGCGGGACTGCAGTTCCGATTTTCCGTCTTTGATATAGGCCAAGGCACGGTAGCCGTCCCACTTTACCTCATACGTCCAGCCAGGTGTATCAAAGGGCTCATTGACCAAGGTGGCCAGCATGGGCTTTACCTCAGTAAGCATTTTTACTTTTCTACCTTCCTTTAATAGCAGTTCAGCCTTTTTTGCTTTAGGTTTTTTCAGTGTAGTTTCCACTTTTTGTTCAAGGGCTTCCTGCTCAGATTCCGGAGCCTTTTGCCCGTAAATATTTTTGCTGGTTTTGGCCACCTGTTCCAGTGTTTTGCCTGATATAACCGATTTATCTTTTAATGCGATGTCTTTATTCGAGGCATATTTGTCTTCCAGTTTCATCAGCAGCCACCCATTCTCACCGCGGCCATGCGCTTTTACCAGTGCAAAAGCGCCCTTAAGTTTTTTGCCCATTAGTACAAACTTGATCTTGCCACTGTGCAGGCCGTCAAGAAGTTCCTTATCATGGCCTTTGGTTGTCTTGACTTCGGACTCGTACGGCTCATAAAAGCCTTCATCCCAAACAATCACGGTACCGCCTCCGTATTCCCCTTGGGGTATGATCCCTTCAAAATTGCGGTAATCGTACGGATGGTCTTCTACCATCATGGCAAGCCTTTTAACATCAGGATCCAGAGATGGCCCTTTGGGTACGGCCCAGCTTTTAAGAACACCCTCCATCTCAAGGCGAAAATCATAATGCAGGTGTGACGCAGCATGTTTCTGGATTACGAAACGTAATTTATCCTCTTTACTTTTTCCGCCAAATGGCTCGGGTGTTTTAGATGCGTCGCGTTTTTGATTGTATTTTTCTAAAGTCATGATGTTTAATGCTATAATTACCTTAAAGTTAATTTAATAATATCTTTGATGAAACCGGTTTATCATAACTTTAGCGTACAAAAAGCGTAAGGTTGTATGAAAAAAGGATTGCCGCCTATACTTGATAAAACACGAAGGGTATTAATTTTGGGTACAATGCCGGGGGAACGCTCAATTGCCCTGCAACAGTATTATGGGAACAACGGCAATCGCTTTTGGAAAATACTTTTTACAGTTTTTGATACCGAGTTTTCAGCGCATTACCAAGACCGTTTAAACCTCCTGGCTGACCATAAGATTGCATTATGGAATGTATTAGAACAATGTGACAGGGAGGGCAGTGCCGACCATAAAATCAGGAATGAGAAGCCAAACGATTTTGAATGGCTTCACGATACTTACCTCGGCATTACCCATATTTTCTTTGAAAGTATGTCTGCGCGCAACTATTTTTTAAAACATTGCGTATACAAGCCTGGGATTACATATAAGGTATTGCCCTCAACCAGTGGGCTTAACGCGGGATTGTCATATGCAGAAAAACTCCGGCAGTGGCAGGAAATTAAAATAGACCAATAACGAAGTATGATTTACATTATTGCTAATTTGCCTCCCTGTCTTCAAAATATTCGCGTGCCCGCTTGAGGCCGGTTGCTATAGCAATGCCTTCTTCAATGCCTTCTTTTAAAAGTGCATTGGCGATCTCGACAGCTTTCTCCCTCAATTCCTTAGGCTGGTTTTTATATGATGGCGGATAATCTCCGTTATACCAAGGCATACTATAAATTTTTGATGTTTTCGCTTACAGAAATCGCCTAGGCTGGCCAGGTAGTAGCAAGTGCAACTCCCGTGTACTTAGGCGATAGTTATTATTTACTTTCAGGTAGGGGCAGGAGCCTTGCATGCTGTATAGCAAACTTTTTTGAAGGTACAGCGGTACTGTCTACCAGTTCGGTAAAGTTGGCGTTCATAATCCACACCTTGCCATTAGCTTTCGTGGCCGTTGAAGGATATGTAAAACGGTCTGCCGCAAGTGTAGATGCCGATAGCTTTGCTGAGGCCCAGCTGTCTTTTGATTCCAGTTCATAGATTTTATCGCTTCCGCCGTTTTGAACCAGTATCAGCTTTTGGCCGTTCGTCAGCAGCAGTCCGTCAGCATTTACAAAGAACTGATCAGTCTTTACTTTATCTACCTGACTGGGGCTGGCCAGACTTATTTTATAAAGGGCACCAGTACCGCTACTGCATACTAAAAGATAGCCCTGCGGATGGAATACAATTCCATTGAGGCCCACACCCTTTGTCTTAAAAAGGGGGCTGTCTGCAAATACTGAAGCTTTTCCGTCCGGCGTTACCTTATAAATTACATTGGCAAAGCTATCCGTTACGTAAGCATTGCCGGAAGTATCAAAAGCAAGGTCGTTAGGGAAATGCTCTCCCGGGATAAGCTTGGCCAGATCAATATCATTTACCTTCTTACCACTGGGATCAAGAATAAGCAAACGGGCCATTTTTTTGCGCGTGTCGGCAGATGTAAACTTACTGTAATTGGCATCGCCCACGCAGGTATAAACCGTCCCGTTTGGGGCTATTTTAATACCATAGCTTGATTTTACCGAAGAATCTGTATAAAAGCTGGTGTAAATTCCCTCCGGAGTTACTTTGCCAATGTTGCCCAGCCGGGCTGAGGACACATAAAATATGTTAGATACGCTGTCAAAAGCAATGCCTTCAGGATATGCTTCAGGTGCCGTAAATGAAATCCTTGTTGTTGGCTCAGAGGGCAGGGGGGCGGCACAGCCCGCCAGGAGAAATAGAAATAATAGTCTTTTCATGGTTTGTTATTATGTTTTATACAATAAAGTACCCCGTTCGCATCATCCGAAATATAAACTACGCCATCAGTAGTTACAGTTACTCCAGCCGGTCTCCCGAACCGGGTTTTGCCTTGTAGGAAGCCCGTTAAAAAATCGTCGGCAGAAACTGCTTTCCCATTCTCAAAACGGATGCGCTGTACCTTAAAGCCTACAGGCTTATCCCGGTTCCATGAGCCGTGCCAGCATACCAGCGCATCACCACGGTATCCGGCAGCGACCTGCCCACCCGTTCCGAAGAAATGAAACCCTATTGGCGCCATGTGCGCCTGCAGTTCCAGTACAGAGGGTTCCGTATTTTTAACCC
Source organism: Bacteroidia bacterium (assembly GCA_046566705.1). GTDB lineage: Bacteria > Bacteroidota > Bacteroidia > Flavobacteriales > Flavobacteriaceae > Flavobacterium. Next base: position 285,567 of record JBKHWE010000018.1, read on the forward strand.
ATTCCTCTTTGCTGTTTCCGGCCGGGTCCTCACGGCTTTTGTCCACGTCTCTTTTTCCGTATGCAAATGGGTAGCCATAATTTGCCCCTTCCTTAATAAGGTTGATTTCTTCGGGTGGCCAGTCATCGCCTTTTGCATCACCTCCGTTATCGGCTCCCCACAACTCGCCTGTTGCCGGATGAAAGTCAAAACCTATCATATTACGCAGGCCGGACGCATATATGGTGCGTTTCCAGGTTATAGGGTCTACCTGTACTAGTGTGGCGGCTTCACGGTCAGACTCTTTACAATCGTTGCACAAAGTCCCTATAGATATATATAGCTTGCCATCCGGTCCAAAATCCATCGTTCTGTTAGGGTGCTGTCCTGCGCTGGGCATATTGTTGAACAGCATTTGCTTTTCGCCCAATGTTCCATCATCATTTAATTTGTAGCGGCGCAGCTCATTATTATTGCACAGGTACAGCCAGCCATCTTTAGATGTAATGCCGTGTACGCCCTTAAACTCAGCTACTACGGTAGTAACATCGTCAAACTGATTATCGCCGTCTGCATCCTTAAGCATTAATACATCACCTGCATCACGCCTGGTTATATAGAGTACGCCGTTAGGGCCCTGGCAAAGCATTCTTGGCTTGCCAAGTCCCGAGGCGGCAACAGTAACGCTCCAGCCTTCGGGAACTTGTAGCAGTTTTACCATTTCCGGAAGGAAATCCAGATGCTCGGGGTATTTTGTAGTATGTGTGGTGGTAGTGACTTCTTTAGGTGGTATGCCCCTTTGTGCATACATAGCCTGTAGCCCTGCTATAAGCACGAGGCAATAGGGTAGATAGTTTCTCATTTGATTTACTTAAATTATAAAAATCCCGGCCTTAAGCCGGGATTTTTTTTTATTCTTCATCAGAAGCCTCCAGGTTTATGCTGTTATAGGCAGCGTCGGTCAGTATGACATCGGCCTCTTTTTCCTCGGCAAGCGTTTCTTCGAGAAGGGCGGCAATTTCCTCTTCCCCAAGAATTTTGGCAAAAGCCACGAGCGTGCCATAGGACGCAATTTCATAATGCTCAATTTTCTGTGAAGCAGAAATAATAGCGGCATCACGCACCGGGCCCGGTTCGGTTTCTTCAAGAATGCCGTTGCCTTCTTCTATCAGTCCTTCCATCGCATCGCACTTTTTACCACGGTCCGATTCGCCCAATGCCTCAAAGATATCCTGTAGGCGCACAACCTGCCTTTCGGTTACGGCCACATGTTCCTGGATTGCAGCCTTAAGCTTTTCATCAGTAGCATTGTTGGCCATCTTAGGCAGCGCTTTTACAAGTGCTCGCTCTGCATAAATAATATCTTTCAGTTCGTCTACAAAAAGCTCATGCAACCCCTGCGCCGCTGATGATTTTGCAGGTACTTTCCTGTTTTTCCTGCCGTCAAGCGCAGCATTTTTTTCTGAATTTGCCATAATATGGTTTTTAAGTTGTTACTGTATTATTCTCGTTGTTATTAATTTGGTCACGGACTTTTGATAATTTAACGGCTTAACTTTCCGAGCCCGAGAATCTGGCAAAAGATTTGGCCATGGCCTCTGCATCCTGGGCGTATTCGCTTTCATAATATTTTAAAAGATTTGCCTTTGTTTGCTTTTTGCCTTTGGCGTGCCCGTCCCATATTACACCAAGCGAGGCATAAGCGGGTATTGTTACCCCCAGGCTGGTAAAGAAGTTTGCGATATTACCGGTAATGTGCTCTACACCATCCGAATCCCCGGTAATGATCACACCCCCAAATTTCCCTTCCAAAGGCGAATCTTTCCCCTCATTTATGATATCGTACACCTCGTCGAGGCGTTCAATAACACGCTGTAATTCCGAAGAGTGGTTATTCCACCAGATCGGTGTTGCAAAAAACAGGATATCGGCCTGGAGCATTTTCTCGTAGATGCCCGGAAAATCGTCAGGGGTGCCCGTTGTAATATAGGTTCCGTTAAGGATATTGTATTGCGCAAGTCGAATGACCTCGCATTCTATTTTTTCCTTTTTCAGGTAGCTTACAGCAAAATCGCTTAATACGGCTGTATTAGAGATACCTTCATCTTTAAGCGTAGCTAATAATATTATGGCTTTCATTGGTAACAGGATTATAGTAGGTAAACTTAATTTGAAAGATAGGCCTCTACGTCTTTTGCCATTGGGCCTACAGCTTCAACAGCTGCAATAAGCTCATCACGGCTAACACCAAACTTTTCGATCCAGTAACGCAATTCATATTCTTCATGTACGTTAATCCTGAGGTCATCCTGTTTTCCTGTTTTTGATTTATCATCCATAGTAGTTTTATTTTAGTTTATTATTATATAGTAGGATAGCCGCCTGTAACCTGAACTGTAGAGCCGGTCATATAACTTGAATCTTCGCCTGCCAGAAGTACATATATCGCACCAAGTTCTGCCGGCTGCCCCGCCCTTTTGAGAGGTACCCTGCTGCCAAAATTTTGTACTTCTTCACGAGGCATTGTTGCAGGAATGAGGGGTGTCCATATAGGGCCTGGCGCCACACAGTTTACCCTGATACCTTTTTCTGCCCATAGCTGCGCCATGCTGGCAGTAAAGTTTTGTATGGCCGCTTTAGTAGCAGAGTATGCCACCAGGATAGCCGGAGCTTTATATGCATTTACCGAAGTTGTATTTATAACAGTACTTCCGGGTTTCAAAAATTGCTCGGCGGCTTTACACAAGTAAAACATTGCATGCACATTTGTCTTAAAAGTGAAATCCCATTCCTCAGCAGATACATCCTGTAGAGATTCCCTTGCCATTTGAAATGCCGCATTGTTTACTAAAATATCAAGGCCACCCAGTCCTTCTAAGGCCGCCTGTATTACTTTTTGGCAATGTGCTTCCTGGCTGATGTCCCCGGATATAAGGACTGCTTGTCGCCCGGCCTTTTCCACCCATCGTGCAGTCTCCCGCGCATCCTCGTGCTCGTCCAGGTAGGAAAGCACGATATCTGCCCCCTCACGGGCAAAAGCTATAGCAACCGCACGGCCTATCCCGGAATCGCCCCCTGTGATTAAAGCCTTTCTTCCTTTTAATTTTCCGGACCCGACATATGTTAGCTCTCCATGGTCGGCCTGAGGGCGAAGCCCCGCTTCGGTTCCGGGTACATTTTGTGCCTGCCCGGGATAGGGAGGAGTAGGGTGTTTTTTTAACGGGTCTTCCATACGGTACGTCTAAATATGTTACTTATCAATATTACCCTTTTATTAAAAGGATATACTTACATCATTGTGCGGTAGTGTTGTATAATTTTTTAAAGCCTTAAAACGGCTAATTATATAACGGATAAAAAAAATCATGCAAGACTCAATTAGTGGAAAAAATGCAATTTAGCTTCTAAGCAACCATGGCTCTTTTGCCTATAAACCTTGATTAGTTTGGAACAGAAAATGAAAGCAGCGCTAAAAACACCGTTAGGCGATTTTACCATAGAGCAGGTCGGGAAACCAAAAATTACGAAGGGGGATTGGGTGTTAGCCCGCGTGAGGGTGGCCGGCATCTGCGGTACCGACCTCAGGCACTGGAAGAAGCACGAACCGGACCTGGAATGCAAAATAATGGGGCATGAACTTGCTGGTGAAATAGTGGAAGTGGGCCCGGATGTGGTACACGTAAAGCCCGGCGACCGGGTTGTGATAGAAACACTTCTTGGCGATGGCACCTGCGAGTGGTGCCGCGTGCAGCAATACAATGTATGCCCGCACCTTTATCCTGTACGTATGGAAACCCTTTCACAGGCATTTGCCGAATATGTAATGGGACCTGAAACAAAGTTCTATAAACTGCCGGATCATGTAAGTTTTGAAGAGGCTACGCTGCTCGACACATTCGCAGTGAGCCTGCACGCAATACAGTTAAGCGGGCTCAAGATCAATGATAAGGTTGCCATTACCGGTGCCGGCCCTATTGGGCTTGCGCAATTACAACTGGCCAAAGCCTGTGGGGCTGATGTGCTGGTTACCGATGTAGTGGCCTCTTCCCTAGAAATGGCTAAAGCACTCGGCGCGGATGTTACCGTAAACCTGAAGGAGGAAGACGCTTACCAGAAGGTAATGGAATTTACCAATTACCGTGGCGTTGATATATCTTACGAATGTGCCGGGGGCACCTCTATGCCCGATAGCCTTCCCCAGGCTATTTCGTATGCCAGGATAAATGGAAAGGTTGTGGTTGTTGGCGGGTTTGATCCCGGGAAGGTGGCAATTCCCCTGGAATGGCAGCGTATGCAAATGGGGCAGATACAGCTGGTTTTGAGCGCCAGTTACGCTTACTGGGGCATTTATCCGGAAATGCAGATATGCCTCGACCTGCTATCAAAAGGTAAGATCAATGCCAAAAAAATGATAACCCACAGCTTCGCCCTTGATGACATTAACACAGCATTCGAAACCGCACAGGACAAAGTGGCTACGCATGCCATTTTTGTAACCCTCACTGTGTAGGCAATGGGCGCTAATTAATATTTACAATAACTAACCGAAAAGCCATGACAAATCACAACTTTCTTACCAAACACATTGAAGGAAAATCCATCCTTATTACAGGCGGTACGACCGGTATAGGGCGGGCAGCTGCAATATTGCTTTCCAGTCAGGGTGCCGATATAATAGTAGCCGGCCTTGATGAAGGACACCTCAAAGATGCTCTTGTAGATATCAACAAAGTTGCCACGGGTGCAGTATATGGCATTATTGCCGATATTTCAACTGGCGAAGGGGTACAGCTACTTTTTGAAAAAGTTGATTCGGTATTTATCACACTGGACATTTTAATAAATAATGCGGCATTGCCTTTTGAAAGTATTACCGAGGGAAGTTACAGCGACTGGAAGCGCATTGTAGATACCAACCTGCTGGGCTATATAGCGTGCGCAGGCGAAGCAGTACGCAGAATGAAAGAAAAAGGCAACGGCCACATTATCAATGTGGGTTCTATGAGTGCTGATGTAAGGGAAGAAACGGGTTCTGTGTACGTTGCTACAAAATCTGGTATACAGGGTTTTAGCGAGTCATTGCGTAAACAGGTAAATCCAATGGGTATAAGGGTGGGCCTTCTAGAGCCCGGCGCTACCGATACTGACATGCAACCCGATAGCACGCAGCAAAAAAAGCAGCAGGTTGAGCGGGAGGAAATGTTAACGGCTGATGACATTGCCGGCATTTTATTGTATATGCTATGCCAGCCCAGGCGTTGCGATATTGTAGAACTTAAGGTAAAGCCACGCCTGCAACTTATATAATCATTAATTAAAACTAAAAATATGGAACCCATTTCATCATGGACGGCGACCTCGCAGTACCGCCTTGAAAAAGGTACACTACTGAAAGAGGTTCTCCTTAAAGAATATACGCTAAAAATTATTTCATCAGAATTTTGCCTCTGGATCGTGGCTATCTGGCCCTCGGGTGCACAAACGGCATTCCGGGCCGCCTATGCAGCGAACGACCATCTGGAGGTCGCCAATGTTAAAGGGGATGGACCGCTTGAGATAATCCTTAACGGCGCAACAATACGCATTAAGGTTACCGTAAGCCTGCCTGAAAGTGAGGAGGCGGTATTCCGGTATACTACTACTATAATGCCGGTTTTTGATTTATTGATACCGTACTGGCCCCGGGATATTATGCCGCTTTTTAACGACGGCAGAACGCAGGATACAAAGGGCACAATACACGCAGCCCAGGTAGGTACACGGTCAGGGCTGCTTTTCTTTACGACAGAGGAACCCCAGTGTGGTTCAGTATTTTACTTTCAGGATCTCACCTCACTAAATGAATACTGCCAGGAAACGAAGACGTCTGCGGGCGACCTTGTAGGCGGCGCGTGGCCTGAAATAGGCATGAAGCTGCCCGTAACAAGCGTGGAAAAGCCTTTGAGGGCAGGTCAAGAATATACGATATCAGATGCTTTTGTATTGCTCAGTGCCGTGGTCCCTGAGGATAATTACCAGATGTCGCAGCAGTTTATGAATTACCTCGCAACAGTATACCTGCTCATACAAAGGCCCGATACCCAATACCATGACTGGCCGGACATTCTTAGCAAGGGGCTTTCCGGTCTGTAAAACCACAAGGGGTGCTGGCAATTTGCTGACGGAAGAAGTTATCTGAACGCTTATGTAAGCGATTATAAAACCCCACCGGAAAGCATGGTACAGCTGGCGGTTTTACTTCCTTTGATGGATTATGACAAGTGGAGTGGGGAAGACCACTGCCCCGTAATAGAAACCCTGCACAATGGCCTTGAAAATTTTTATGACAAGCAGCTGGGTACTATGGTAAGGTGGCTGCCCGCCATGGAACAAAATCTGGACTGGAGCGAGGAGCAGAAAAAGCCCGATGTAATGGATGCCTGGTACCTGCACCATCCGCTGCTCAATTTATCACGGCTGGCGCTTGACGGCGATACGCTGGCAAAGAAGCTGCTGATGGATTCAATAGGCTACGTGATAAAGGTAGCCCATCATTTTGATTATAACTGGCCTGTATTTTACAAGATGGCCACCTTAGAGGTAATTAAAGCCGAAACACAGGAAGGCCAGGGCGGTGAAAAAGACGTGCCGGGCGCTTATGCACACTTGATGCTACAGGTTTGGGAACTGACAAATGACAGGAAATATTTTGACGAGGCCGTTTCTGCGGCCAGAAAGCTTGATGGCTTGGGCTTTGATATCTTCTATCAGGCCAATAATACAGCATTCTCGGCGGGGGCTCTCTTAAAGCTGTATAAAGAAACTAACGATGAGGTGTTCCTTAACCTAAGCTATCTGTGCATTGCATCAATATTAAAAAATGTACAACTATGGAATTGTCACTATGGCAATGCAAGGCATTTTCCAACTTTTTTTGCTATTTACCCGCTTAAAGACGCGCCATATACTGCCGCTTATGAAGAACAGGAAGTATATGCCGCCATTAACGCATTTTTAAAAGAAGCGGAGGGTATAGAAATTCTCCCATCAGTAAAGATGCTTCTTGCCGAATTGGTTAAGCATGTCATTAACAGGGTTTCTTATTATTATCCGCCCAGGTTGCCCGGTGAGGTACTCGCGGAAAAGAAAGATGTAAAAACCGGCGAGATAGACCCTAATCTATGGATTGCCCTGGAAGACCTTCAGGATGGTTGGAATAAAAATGGCCAGGTGGGCCAGGAAGTGTATGGCGCGGGTATTGCATTTGGTATTGTGCCACGTCAGTTTCATAAAGTTGCTCCGGAGGGTTTTACCTTATTTACAGAGTACCCGATCACGGCTTTTAAAAAAGGAAAAAAATCGTTGTCCTTCCGCAGTGGGGGAGATTTGAGACTTTCTTTCCGGATATCTTTAATTCTATCAAAAGATAAAGTTTCTCTACCGGAGGTTACAGTTACCGCAAACAAGAAAATTATAAAATCTGAACAGTCCGCGAAGGCTGGTTATAAGGAATATACAGTCCCGGGCGCTACTGCTATTAAGATATCCTGGGTGTAAACAGCAAAAACTATTTTAAATTTTTTACAACATGAAAAAAATAATGAAACCATTAATATTAGTGCTCTCATGCATAGTATTATCTTTAACTGCCTGTAAAGGGCCAAATGAAACCAATAGCCAGTCTGCAGATTCGCAATCAAAAAATTATGGTGAGACTGAGGGTGAGCCTAACGCACAGGCAATTGATGCCGAGGGCGCCGCAGGCAGTGGAAGGGAAAACGAGGCTTCGCAAGCCGGAACAAGTGGTGATACCTTGCAAAACAAAGCAGACGTTAAAACGTCAACTGGTGTAAATAATCCCGCGACTATCAAGGACAGTAAAGAAAATGATACGCCAAGGTGATGTCAGTATTGGCGATTATCTTAGTTAGCCGAATTAGTGCTATTATTCTAACTAAAACCGGGCTCGCCCGGTTTTAGCATTTAAAGGGTGGTGATTATTTTTCCACTAACCATTTAATGTGATGGCTTATTGTGTATTCGGGTGCTTGGAAAGCTTCCAGTAATCAAAAATGATTTTTAAGGTTTCTGTAGTTTCCTTTAAGCTGTTTTCTTTTTTAAAGAAGCCTTGTGTGGTCATTTGTGTGTAGGCTTCATTAACCTCCTGCTGGTTGGCAGAAGTGGAATAAAAAACAAACGGGATGCTTTTTTGCCTTAACTTAGGATTGTTATCTATACTGCGTTTAAAATCAAGCCCGCTTTGACCTGGCAGGCTCACATCCGAAAAAATTATAAATATGGATTTTATAGTATTGGTTAAAAAATCGTATGCCTCGCTAGTATCAGCGAACCAAAGCACCTCATTTTTAACCCCCATATCGGCAAATATTTTTTCAAAAAAATGCCGGTCGTCTAAGTCATCCTCTATTATAATTATTGCACCTGATTTTGACATTTGATGAATTTTAATATGTTATAAAGATAGTCAGAAAAGCTTGCCAAATTACATTTTAGGGGTAAACTTCTGTTAAGGTTAACAGGACTTACAGGCTATAGTTACAGAAAAACCTGATGTAACAATTGTTAAAGGTTTTTATCTATTAGTTATAGTTGTCTTAAATTACAGTCCGTTTAAAAAGTATTTTTTCATATTACGTTATCTTAGCAGGATAATACACACCTTCACCATGAATATTTATTTAAAATACAATATTGAAAAATTGTGCAGGTTACTATTGCACGAAAAACTACAAAAGGCTGAAATTCCTTATACTATAAATTCGGCGGGGAGTGTTTCCTTCCCTGAGGACATTTGTGAGGAGAAATATAAAGTACTTTTACAGGAACTTGAAAATTATGGGATTGAAATTGCAAACAACCCAAAAAAAATCCTGGTACAGCGTATAAAATCCCTGATAGTTGATATGCTTTACAAGGACAATTCACTTCCCGCAGTTAAGATATCGGCATATTTAGCAGATACTTTAGATGAAAATTACCGTACACTATCGCAGGTATTCTCCGAGGAATGCCACATGTCCATCGAAAGTTTTATAATTTTCCGGAAGATAGAATTGGTGAAACACCTACTTACGAGTGAGGGGATATCGCTAACAGAAATCTCCCATAGGATGCAATATAGCAGTGTGGCGCACCTTTCTAATCAATTTAAAAATGTTACCGGGTTAAACCCGAGTGCTTTTCAGAGGTTATCCATGAACAGAAGGAAATTACAAACCATTAATTGAAAGATATGAAAACAGATGGCGTACATATTTTGCTCGCAGAAGATGACAGGGATGACCGCCTGTTTTTTAAAAATGCATTTAAGGACCTGAAAATCCAAAACAGGCTTACAATTTGTGAAGACGGCATATCATTAATGGACTACCTGAAAGGGGCGGAACCTTTGCCGGACATTTTATTCCTTGATTTAAATATGCCTGGTAAGAGTGGCATGGATTGCCTAAAAGAAATCAGGGCAAATTTGCATTACCGGGATATGTCGATTGCTATTTATACCAGTCTGTCTCATCCATCCATTCATGAAGACACTTTATCTGCGGGAGCTAATGTATTTATTAGAAAACCGAATGACCTTGGTGTGCTGAAAAAAATATTGTTGGAAGTTATGTATATAAACTGGCAGTACATGGTTGATGGTCTTAACAAAGAGAATTTCATGATAAGCTACCAGTCCAGCTAAGCTTATAATACAGTACTATTTCATGCCTGTAAAGGAAAATAGAGGGAAAACACAGATCCTTTTCCGGGAGTACTGTCAACCCTTATAAATCCATGGTGCTTGGCCATTATTTTTTTACAAATTGCAAGGCCTATACCGGTCCCTTCATATTTATCCTTGCCATGAAGCCTCTGGAAAGGCTCAAAAATAAAATCCGCCTGTTCCTGCAGGAAACCAATACCATTGTCGGCTACGGTAATTTTATGATATGTTTCATTTAGCCCGAAAATATCCTGGCCATCAGTATAGGACGACGTACCACTGATAACTATTTTAGGTATAACTGAAATATCCCGATACTTAAGGGCATTACCAATAAGATTTACAAAAACCTGGTGGATGAGTGGCGGTATTACGTGTATTACGGGCAAGCCTGTAAATGATATTTCCGCTTGTGTTTCAGTGATGGCTTCCCGGAATTCTGAAATGGCATCTTCCACGATAATAGCGGCGTCTGAATTTTCAAAGTGCTCGTCATATAATTTTCCGGCATGCGAGTAATGCAATAAATCGTCTATCAGGCGTTGCATTCTCGCCGTAGACACCAATATGCGGTCTACATATGCGGCGCTGTCCTCAGAAAGTGTTGTCTGGTCATCATCCAAAATGAGCTTGGAGAAAGAATGTATTTTCCGAAGCGGCTCCTGCAGGTCATGGCTGGCAATATAACTAAATGATGTTAGCTCTTTATTACTGTCTTCCAGTTCCCGGTTGCTCCTAAGCAGTGACAGGTTTGCAGCCCTGATAGACGTTACATCTTCAACGGCCATTAGAATAAGATTCTCACCTAGGCTTTCATTTATGATCGGCCTGATGTTTAATAGCATTGTCCTAATACCCGCCTCTTTTGCACCAGCCTCTATCTCAAAACCGTCTAATTGTAATTTCTCTGCGATTATTGTGGATAACCTGTCCTTAAAACCGGGTGCATTCCATATTCCGGCACCTGTATCAAAAAGTAGCTTTCCTTCAATGGACTCATCTGTGGTTTGGAAGAACCGGTGAAACGCAGCATTGGCACTTTTAATCCGCATATCCTGGTTGAGTACCAGCAGGGGTTCTCTTATGGTCTCAATGATAGCTTCCGAATACAGCCTTGCAACGGTAAGTTGTTCCTGCCTGTCCATTAATTCGTCATTAACGGTAAGCAATTCGGCATTATTGGACTGTAGTTCGTTTGCTGCCGATTCTAATTCTTCGTTAAGCGTCTGTAGTTCCTCACTATTACTTAGAAGTTCTTCGTTGGCACTTTGCAGTTCCTCATTACTTGCCTCCTGGTCTTCGGTAATGCGACGCATATCTTCACGCATTTGGGCAATTTCGGCTTCCAACTGCTTTATGCGCTCAGCATCGCCTTTGCGTTGATTGCCTTTTGCCTCTATACCGGCTGCCGACTGCTGGCTGAATAAAATCAGGTAATGCCTTGTGATCCCTTTTCCTAGGGGAATGACTACGACACCGACGCGGTAGTCTTTATCTTTTAATACAATATTTTCCTTTACAACTTTTATGTTTTCTTTTTTGGCTGTAACAAGAGCGCTCCTTACCTCAAAGGCGAGGCCTTCACGCAGCATTTTAAAGACATTAAAATTCGGTTTTCCGGGCGGCTGGAATAAAAAGGGTTCCGTATTGGAATGGAAATGTACAATATCCTGCTGTTCGTTTATGATAATGCCTGCAGGTGTATAGTCTGAAAACAATATTTCGTTGGCAAGCTTTTGAAAATCGGGTACTGCTTGGAGTTTTAGTAAATCTTCCTGTTGATATAGTGCCGTATTTTCATAAACTTCGCCATCCGTCCGCTTGGTTTTATGAACCGTATCCTTACGTCGGTATATCTTGTGGTTTTTTACCAGAGGTTCAAAAAGGTTGGGTACAGCTACAGATGTTTCCGATTTGCCCAATAGTAATACGCCTGAGTTTCTCAGGGCATAGTGGAAGGTATTCAACGCCTTTTTTTGCAGGAAGGGATCGAGATATATCAGGACATTCCTGCAGGATATTAAATCCATTTTTGCGAAAGGCGGATCCTTCACAAAGTTGTGCACCGCAAATATGCACATTTCCCGTATCTCTTTTTTAACCTGGTAAACCCCGTCTGCTTTGGTAAAATAAGTATTCAGCCGGGCTTCAGATATATTTTGTATTTCCTGAGTATTATATGTTCCGGTCCGAGCCTTACTTATCACATTTTCAGATATATCGGAGGCAAAGACCTGTACCTTAAAATCAGTGAATTTATCGCCCAGGCATTCGTGCAGCAATATTGCCAGCGAATATGCTTCTTCTCCGGTAGAACATCCTGCAACCCACACCCGTATGTTATCCTTTGTGCTTTTGTTTTGTAGTATGCCTGGCAGTACGTTTTGAGTTAGTGATTCAAAAATATCATTGTCCCTAAAGAAATAGCTTACAGGAATTAAGATATCATTGAACAGGTTGTCTTGTTCAGAGACATCTGCCTGTAGGAGTTTAAGGTAGGATTGTGCTGTCTGGGTTTTTGTGATCACCATCCTGCGGGCTATACGCCTGCGGATAGTAGGCTGTTTGTAATTGGAAAAATCATTGCCCGTGCGTAATTTCAGCAGGCTGATGATATACTGGTATATTTCTTCGTCACTCTTTGCTAAATGTTGTGGTTTATCGGTATACGCGTGATTGTTTTCATAGGCATTGTCCACTTGCTGCAACTGTAAGGGTATCTCTTCAGCCTCCATTATAAAGTCGGCCGCACCGGCACGGATTGCAGACAGCGGCATGGCGTCAAATAATGCAGAATCCGGATTTTGCACAAATGTACAGCCGCCATGTTCTTTAATTGCTTTAAGGCCCAGGGTGCCATCATAACCTGTACCCGACAACAACACGCCCCTTGCAAAACTTTTGTGTACCTCGGCTAATGAATTAAAGAAGATATCGATGGTCATGTTCTTGTCCCCAACAGGCCTGGGCTCGAGCCTTAACTTACCGTCATAAGCAGTGAGCATCTTATTTTCGGGAATGATGTAAATATGATTTGGCGCCAGGTTTATTTCATCTACGATCTCATGTACCGGGATTGATGTTTCCCGCTGTAAAATCTCCGGCAAAATACTTTCGTGAAAAGGTGCCAGATGCTGTACCAGCACGTAAGCCATACCTGAATTCTCAGTGATACTGCTTATAAACCTTTTGAAGGCCACCAATCCGCCGGCGGATGCACCGACGCCAACAATAGGAAACGAAATATTTGTATGGTGTGTCGGTAGTATGTTCTTGTCCATTAGATGATTTGTCTGTAGCCAAAGTTAATAAGTATTTTAGAACTAAAAAAACGGGAGGGGGGCATTACACCGCATGGCTTATTTTCTCTGCTATCATCATAGCAGCGCGGTCAATTACCCGCAGGATTATTTCTTCAGGGCTTCCCGGAAATACTTCTTTATGCGCTAATTCGCCGCGTGGGGTTATGATGTGCAAATACATGGTGCCTACCGGTTTATTTGGCCCTTCGCTGCCACCGGGTGTGGTGAGTCCTGTCACAGCGACCGTAATTTTCGCATTAAATATTTTTGCTGCATGCTGAGCTAATAAACGGGTGACTTCTGCTGATTCGGGAGTAAAGGTGTCTATTATTTTACGTGGAACCTTAAGTAGCTGTTCCTTCACAAATACCTCATAGCACGAAATGCCGCCTCTTAAAATGGCTCCGGATTCTGCACAGAGTGAGAACTCCGAAGACATCCTGCCTGCTGTTGCGCTTTCCGCAAACGCGATGTTCATTTTTTTAGCAGCTATAGCTTTCGCGCACTGCTTTACAATTTGAGAAGGCATACTATTTTATTTGTTATAAAATTGGACATTCTCCTCCAGCAGCTTTTTACATCTTTTGCTGTTTTTATTGTATGATTTCCAATTCTGTTTATACAATTGATAACCATACCTGAAACGTCTCACGATTATGCAACGCCCTTGTAAAATTGTGTAAGGCAGTTTAGGTTTGGTAGGCTGATATTTGTTGAAAGAGGCATGTCCTTTCCGGATTTCTTGCACACTCTAATTCCACACCACACAAGTACTAACTTAAAACCCTATATAGTGAATACAGCAGTATATTCTAAAGATGCCGCGGTGCCAACCCGTACCGGTACAACAAATAATCATTATGACTTGGTGGTTTTTTGCCACCTTCGCTGGGATTTTGTCTACCAGCGCCCCCAGCATATTATAAGCCGTCTGGCAAAAAAAATAAAGATATTATTGATTGAGGAACCGTGGCATCGCCCCGGACAGACAGGGAGCTTACTCATCCCCGTTAGCCAAAACCTTCATGTGCTACAGCCTAATGTACACCAAATAGCGGAAATAGTGGCAATCCTGCCGGAATATACAGGTATGGAAGTTCCTATAGGCTGGTTCTATTCGGCATCATTTCTCACACTGCTGGATTATTTCAAATTTGAAACGGTGGTATACGACTGCATGGATGAACTCTCGCTTTTTAAAGGTGCGCCGGAAAGCCTGGTTGTACAGGAGCGTAACCTGATGCTAAGGGCCGATATTGTCTTTACAGGCGGCAAATCGTTGTATGAGTCTAAAGTGAAGCATCATGACAACGTGTATTGCTTTCCAAGCTCGGTAGACCGCGAGCATTTTGCGGGCGCACTAAACGGTATTGCCGTGCCGGATGATATAGCATCTGTTAGAGGCCCGATAGTTGGTTATTTCGGTGTCATCGATGAGCGTATCGACCTGGGGCTGCTTAACGAAGTGGCGTCAATCAGGCCGGAAATCAATTTTGTGATGATTGGCCCTTTGGCAAAAATTGGCGAACATGACCTGCCAAGACAGCAGAATATCCATTATTTGGGCATGAAAAACTATCAGGAGCTTCCCGGGTATATTAAAGCTTTCGACATTGCGATGATGCCCTTTGCACTAAACGATGCTACAAAATACATCAGCCCCACCAAGACTTTGGAATATATGGCCGCAGGTAAACCGATAATATCTACTGCCATACATGATGTAGTGCGTGATTATAGCGGCGATGTGGCTATTGTTGCTTCGGCCGGAGAATTCTCGCGTGCTATTGATACGGCGCTGGCACAGGACGCGAAAAGTGCCCTACCAAGTGCATATAATGACATTCTTGAGAAGACATCATGGGACCATACCGTGAAAAAAATGCAGGAAATAATTAAAAATACGGTACAATAATGAAACACGCAGATATTATAATCATCGGCGCGGGCATATCCGGGTCGGTACTGGCGCAGCAATATGCGGCTATTGGGAAAAAGGTCCTCATTATAGAAAAGCGTAACCATATAGCCGGCAACTGTTATGATTACATTGATGAAAACGGGATATTGGTTTCTAAATATGGTGCCCATCTTTTCCATACGAATGATGAGCAGGTATGGCGCTATGTTAACCGGTACAGCGACTGGTATAAGTGGGAGCATAAAGTAGTGGCCCATGTAGATGGCGAACTGCTCCCAATACCTGTAAACATTACAACGGTTAACAAAATATTTGGCCTGGATATTTCCACCGAGGCTGAGATGAAAAAATGGCTGGATGCAAACCGTGAGCCGTATCTCAACCCGTCAAATGGCCGGGAAGCAGCCCTTAATAAGGTGGGCGATGTGTTGTATGAGAAAATGTTCCGCCATTATACAAAAAAACAGTGGGATAAATACCCTGAGGAACTTGATGCTTCGGTATTAGACCGGATTCCGGTACGTACTAACTTCGACGACCGCTACTTTTCTGATGATTTCCAGGCGCTGCCAGCAAAAGGATATACTAAGCTGTTTGAAGCGCTATTAGACCACCCGAATATTGAGGTACTGCTTGAAACGGATTATTTTGATATTAAAGATGAGGTAGATGGGTATGAAAAGCTCTTTTATACCGGGCCTATTGACCGCTTTTTTGAATTTAGGCACAGCCTTGAAGACAAGCTGGAATACCGGTCAATTAATTTCGTCTCAGAAACTATTGAGGCTGAACATTACCAGGAAAACTCAGTGGTTAATTATCCGGGTAATGAAGTCGGATTTACCCGTATTATTGAGTACAAGCATTTTGGCAACCAGCAATCGGAAAAAACCACTATCGTGAAAGAATTCACAACCGATACCGGCGAGCCCTTCTATCCTGTGCCGAATAGCAAAAACCAGCACATTTACGAAAAATACAAAAAAGATGCCGATGCGCTAACGGATGTTTACTTTGTGGGCAGGCTTGCCAACTACAAGTATTTCAATATGGACCAGGCATTTAAAAATGCACTGGACCTTTTCTCTACCCTCGAGTCAGCACCGGAACCGTTGGAAATAAAAAGCGCCGTATGAAGCCGTTCAAGTCCTTTTTTATGGGAGGGTACGAATGTGCCGACCACATTAACCGCTCGGGGGAGCGGGTTAACCTTTTAAAGGAAACACAGCATGACACACGCGTACGGGAAGATTATCTCGACCTGTTGTCACTTGGTATAATGACGGTGCGTGAAGGCATTTGCTGGAGCGCGGTAGAGACAGCCCCCTTCGTTTTCGATTTCGCTGAAGTGGCAAACAGGATGCAGGTAGCGCGGGAAACAGGCATCCAGATCATCTGGGACCTATGCCATTTCGGCTACCCGGACGGCATTTATCCTACGCATCCGCACTTTACAGGCAGGTTTACCGAACTGTGCAGGGCGTTTGCATCATTTCATAAAACCGTTTCATCGCAGCCGCTATTTGTAGTGCCTATCAATGAAATAAGCTTTCTCTCCTGGCATTCCGGCGATGTGCGCGGTACAGTACCTTTCGCGGTTAATAGCGGCTGGGATATGAAGTACCACCTTTGTATGGCGGCGCTTTCCGGCATCAGGGCGCTTAAAGCTGTTGCGCCAGATTGCAGGATTGTGCTGGTAGAGCCGCTTATTAAAATCCATCCGGGTTACGAAGCCAACCTTGAACATATCGAAAACCTTAATGGGCACCAGTTCCAGGCCATGGATATCATCGGCGGCAGGATGTGCCCTGAACTGGGCGGGCGTGAGGAATACCTTGACATACTGGGCTTCAATTATTACTGGAACAGCCAGTGGGACCACGGCATAGGGTCGGTGCCATGGCCCGAGCAGGATACACCAAGGCGCACCGGGATAGCCGACCTTTTGGAAATGGCATATCTGCGGTATGGCAAGCCTGTTTTCCTGTCGGAAACAGGGCATTTTGGAGTGGGCCGCGCACTTTGGATGGAAGAGGTTACTGCCGAATGCATCAAGGCGATTGAGCGCGGGATACCGATATTGGGCGCCTGTATCTATCCTGTAACCGACCGGCCGGACTGGGATGACTTAACCGTATACCACGATTGCGGCATCTGGGACCTGGATGAAGATAAAAACAGGATACCCCATTATCCTGTAATGGAGAAGATAGCAGAGGGTACGCAACGTATTGCCATAACCATACTGGATAAAGAGCTGGCCGAACAGGCTTTGGCCGAAAATGGGCTGCCCAGGACTGACTACGCATTTTATAATGTTTTACACAACAATCACACTATTCAAACTTTAACTACTCAACAATAATAAACAAAGCTATGGACAGCAAAAGTACACGCGGCAACCATCAGGAAGCTAAGCAGAAAGACCTGCTTAGCAATAAGTCTGACGGTACCAACAAATTCCTGACCACCAACCAGGGCATCAAAATCAATGACGACAACAATTCGCTTAAGGCGGGTGACCGGGGACCTTCACTGCTTGAAGATTTTATACTGCGCGAAAAAATCACCCATTTTGACCATGAGCGCATACCGGAACGCATTGTACACGCAAGGGGTTCCGCTGCACATGGTTATTTTGAGGTGACCAATCCCATACCGCAGTTTACAAAGGCAGGTTTCTTACAGGAAGCCGGGCAAAAAACGCCGGTGTTTGCCCGTTTTTCAACCGTGGCGGGCTCGCGTGGGTCCACCGACCTTGCACGCGACGTGAGGGGATTTTCGGTTAAGTTTTATACCCAGGAGGGCATTTACGATTTTGTCGGCAATAACATCCCGGTATTTTTTATACAGGATGCCACTAAATTCCCTGATCTTGTGCATGCGGTAAAGCCTGAGCCACACAATGAGATACCGCAGGCGGCATCGGCGCACGATACGTTTTGGGACTTCATTTCCCTGATGCCGGAGTCGGCACATATGATCATGTGGCTGATGTCTGACCGCGCCATCCCCAGGAGCTACAGGATGATGGAGGGCTTTGGCGTGCATACCTTCCGTTTTATCAATGAGCAAAACGAGTCGCACTTTGTCAAGTTCCACTGGAAGCCAAAACTTGGCACCCATGCCGTAGTTTGGGACGAGGCCCAGAAAATATCCGGGAAGGATCCTGATTTTCACCGCAGGGACTTGTGGGAGGCCATAGAAATGGGCAAGTTTCCGGAATGGGAGCTGGGCGTACAGATAATTCCGGAAGCTGATGAACATAAATATGAGTTTGACCTGTTGGACCCAACCAAAATTGTGCCTGAGGAACTGGTGCCGGTAACCGTGATTGGAAAGATGGTACTAAACCGCAATCCGGATAATTTCTTTGCGGAAACAGAGCAGGTTGCATTCCACCCGGGCCATGTGGTACCCGGTATTGATTTCACCAACGACCCGTTGCTGCAAGGCAGGCTGTTTTCGTACACCGATACGCAGCTTTCGCGCCTGGGCAGCCCCAACTTCCATGAAATACCCATCAACAGGTCGGTTTCGCCGGTGCATAACAACCAGCGCGACGGGCACATGCGCCAGGAAATAAATGTGGGCAGGGTAAGCTACTCGCCAAATTCCCTTGGTGGCGGATGCCCTTACCAGGCAAGGATTGCCGAGGGTGGCTTTACCAGTTTTAATGAACGCGTAGATGCTCATAAGGTACGTGCCAGGAGCGAAAGTTTTTCCGACCATTTTGGCCAGGCACAATTGTTCTACAACAGCCAGACCCAAACAGAAAAAGACCACATTGTTAGGGCACTCCGCTTTGAACTGGGTAAGGTGGAAACCACCGCTATTAGGGTACGTATGCTGGGCATCCTGGCCCAGATAGATACAGAACTTGCTTCAAAAGTAGCTGCCGGATTGAGGCTTGTGGTTCCTGCCACGCCGGAGCAGCCCATGAACCATGGCGTATCGCCCGATGCAGGCGCTGAACAGGAGCCCAGAACGGTGCCGTCGTCAGTAGAAAGTTCACAGGCGTTGAGCATGATCAATAACCCTACAGTTACGCCAACCGTTGAGTCGCGCAAGGTGGCCATTGTATGTGCTGATGGTGTTGATGAAAAGGCCGTACTTGATATGAAAGAAGCTTTGATCAGGCAAGGGGCCAAAGGGTGCCTCGTTGCGCCGTATCTCGGGGTTGTTAAAGGCGACCAGAGCGGTGAGCTGGCCGTTGAATTTAGTTTCCTTACGTCATCTTCGGTACTGTTTGATGCGGTATATATCCCGGGCGGGCTTGACCTGAATGAACTGTCTGAGGATGGCGATGCAGCCGATTTTATTAGTGATGCCTATAAGCATTGCAAAGTAATAGGCGCACAGGCCGGAGGGATCGAACTGCTTTCGGGCATGCGTTTTTCGACTAAGATAGATAGCAATGACGAGGGCATTATACTTGATCGTGAAGGCGATACAGCAACTTTTGTAAACAACTTTATAACAGCAATGGCCAATCACCGTGTGTGGTCGCGTGAGGCTCAATTATACTACTAAACAAAAACTAATATGAAAAATTCAGAAAAGCCTGAAAAGGCAATACCGGCAAAAAACAAAGCAACTTCCGGTGGTATGGTACCGCCGGCGGCCGATGCTGCTACAGAGCTAAGGGACTTTTTTATCGATTCCCTTAAAGATATTTACTGGGCAGAGAATGCGCTGGTTACCGCGCTGCCAAAGATGATTGCAAATGCTACCTCTGCGCACTTGGCGTCGACCATAACCGAGCATTTATCCATAACAAAAATCCAGGTTACCAGGCTTGATACGGTATTTGACCTGTTGGGTGAACAGGCGGAAGGCAAAAAATGCGAGGCTATGGCCGGGCTGCTAAAAGAAGGCGACAGTATTTTAGAGGAAACGGCTCCCGGTGCTGTTCGTGATGCCGGTATTATCTCTGCTTCACAGAAAATAGAGCATTATGAGATCGCAACCTATGGCACCCTTGTGGCATTTGCTAAGGCACTTGGGGAGAATGATGCGGTTAAGCTGCTTATGCAGACCCTTGCCGAAGAAAAAGAAGCTGACATGCTGCTGAGTGATGCTGCCTACAGTGCGATAAATCTTAATGCTGCAGAAAATATATTATAAGCGCTATCTGTGCCATGTAATATTTATCGAAATGCCTTATTAAAAAAGCCCGGAATTATTTTCCGGGCTTTTGTATTTATGCTAAAATATAAACTGTTACTGCAACGGTATTTTAAACGATTCCTTAAAGCCAAGCTGTTTTTCAGACATCAGTTTCCTCAATACATTAATTTCAGTACACTGCCATTGGGCTGAATAGTTTAGGTTTTGCAGGTACGGAAGGAGTCTATTATAGGTTTCATGAGGGATTCTTTTAGCAAGGCTGATGTGAGGTGTCTTTGCGGCCGATTTTAATAGCCCTGATAGCAATACAATGGGTTCAGGATTTTCGATGGCCAGATATACCGTCACGCTGTGCCCATGGTCAAACATACCCCAGCCGCTTATTTTTACGCAGAAGGACTTTTGGCCCGACAGTAGCATGGCTACGGTATCTGCAAAATTGCTGTCGTCTGTAAGTTTATCGGTAAGTGTGATGTGGGCTATGGAGTGCAGGTTCCTGTCCGTTATACCCGCCAGGGCATTAAGTTCCTTTTTTATCCGCGCTATGGCGGCCCTTACCTCGTCAGGGGGTGAGAGTACTACCAAAAAAGCGTACAGTGGCCCAAAGAGGGAGATTTGGTTATAAATGCGCTTTTTCATAGCAGTTGGCTTTAGGGTAATATCCCGTGCTTCATAGCGTGCTGCAACAACCCAAAATCTTTTTCATTCCGGTCGGCGTAACCCATGGCAAAGCGGGCAATGGTATCTTCAAACAAATCATCGGAACCCATATAGCCTTTCAGCACCGCTGCATCACCTGTACGGGCGTGCGCACGGGAAAGTGCCCAGCCACAGGATTTTGCATAGCGCAGGAAAATTTCGCGTTCCATAGTATCCAGTACAGGCTTAACCTTCGCATCGCGCAACTGGCGCACATAAAACTGCCTGCCGGCGGCATCTGCCGTCCATCCCAAAAATATATCGGTGGCGGATTGTATCAGCCGTTGGCCTTCGACTACGCGCTGCCCGTGGTATTTAAACTTGCTCTTACCGGTATACGGCTCAAGTACGCTTTGGTGTGCTTCCTTAAATTGCAGGAACAGCGGGTCACCGGTGGCCGACATGAGCAGCAGGATACCGCAAAAGGTACCGACACTGCCTACCCCAACAACCTTCATGGCTACGTCCTGAATGGTATAGCGGCTTAGGAGGGTACGCCTATCGTGCGGCAGGCACCTCAAATACCTGCTGTAGGCAATTTGCGCCTCTGTGAAAAATTCTGCTTCCTTATCCTTTGGTACATGGAATACCAGGGGCGGGTTATCCTTAATTTTAGGGTGGCCCAGCTTATTGCGTGTGAGCTTGGCAAACTCTTTTTGATGGGGTATACGCTTTACAGCCTTTTTAATTTCTTTCGGGTCGAACTGTTTCATTTCCTTTACCTTACCGGAACTGATCAGTTCTTTCAGGTTTATTTGGGCATACCATATCTGCAGTGCCGACATTTCTGCATATTCGGCTACGTGTTTGCGGTAGCTGTTAACAGCCGTCCACGCGGCCTCGTTACATTCAAGTTCGGTAAAGCCTTTATCCCTGCCGGCAATAGCAAAGCTTGCGGCAAGACGTTTTACATCCCATTCCCACGGGCCTACGGCTGTTTCATCAAAGTCGTTAATATCAAAAACCAGTTTTCGTTCGGGGGTGGCAAAACCTCCAAAATTAAGCAGGTGGCAATCGCCGCATATTTGCAGCTTCATGTTGGTTGATGGTGCCAGTGAAAGGTCTGATGCCATAACGGCTGCGCTGCCCCGGTAAAAAGAGAAAGGCGAATCGGACATGCGCTCGTACCGTAATGGCAAGAGGCTGTGCATCCTGCCTGCACTGTTTGCTTTTAGTAGGCTTATAGGGTCAGGGCGGCAATCAGTATTAAAATCTGCTAACGATGTGATGGGGTACAGCTTTTTATGCGTTTTCCCTAATTTATGACGCTCGGCTTTAGATGATATTTCCATACCGGTAATTATATCAGTTTCCATAACCCTTAGTTTTTAGACAGCAATTCGCGGCGGTGCATTATCTTTTGTATCAGTATCCTTAGCTTAGAGCGGTAATCGCCTTGCAGCCATTCCGTGTAGTTTTTTGTAACCTTGCCCAGGCATCGCGCGTATTGCTTTATCCTCCAGTTTATTTCTTTATCGAGCACTTCGGCCAGCGCAAGCGCTTCACTTATGGTCGCGGCATTATCGGCACACATAATCGCGTGCTGCCGCAACGAATCGCGGATTACTATCTTGGGCTTCAGCCCGCTGTCAAGAGCTTGTTGGTGTCTTTCCTGAACATCAAAAGAAACTTCGAGGCTGTTAGGGAATTTTGAGCGTATTTCGGCAGGTATGCCATGGCTGTCAAAAGCGCTATGACTGCTGCTATTATCAAGGTACTGCGCCGGGTTTTCAAAAACATATTTCCAGTCTACGGGTGCCTCCCATTCGCCAAAGCGCTCGGTGTTATTGCCAAGGTCTATAATGGTAAAGGTCTTTTTTTGCGGCAGCCTTCTTGATCCACGGCCTATCATCTGGTGGTATAGTGTAAGGGAGTTAGTAGCCCGGTTAAGGATCACTGTTTGTACCGATGGCTCGTCGAACCCTGTAGTAAGGATGGATACCGAGGTAAGTATGGCGCCCTTGGTCTTTTTAAACCACTTTAATGTTTCAGCACGTTCTGCAGCGGGTGTTTTATTGTCCAGGTGTCTGCAATCGTATCCTGCATTTATAAAGAGCTGCTGTACCGCCCGCGAGGTAAATATCCCGGTGTTGAATATCAGCGCTTTTTTATTTTTAGAGTGTGCCTCATAAGCATGCAGGAGCAGCTCCAGCATGGCCGGGGTGGAGTATAAAGCATCAGATGTGCTCACGGTATAGTCGCCGTGTATACCCGTTTTGAGGGAGTTAAGCTCTACATCATACCGCCATGTTTTGGGTTTGGCTAAAAAGCCCTGTTGTATAAGCGACCCTATGGGCTGGCCTGTTATAAGCTCATTGTAGCTTTTGTGCAGGGGCAGGTTAACATCTGAGCTTAAAGGAGTAGCGGTAACGCCGATGATGGTAGCGTTTTTAAACTTTTCGAGTAACTTACGGAACGAGTTATGATGGGCTTCATCTATTATAACAAGGCCTACAGAGCGGGTGTCTATATGCCCGTTTTTTATCCTGTTCTTCAATGTTTCTACCATAGCTACGTAGCAGGGGTAGCTATCGTTACGGCTTATTTTTTTTACGGTGCTGGTTATCGCCTTATTGCGCACGCCCATAGCTTTAAGCGTAGCCGAAGTTTGCTTGCACAATTCTACCCTATGGGTAAGTACTACAACGTCTTTGCCAAAGTTTTCTATGTATCGTTTTGCGATCTCCGAAAAAACTACTGTCTTACCACCGCCGGTAGGCAGTTGGTACAACAAGCGTAGTGGAGCGGTATTTTGGCCGATCTTACTAAGTAGTGTAGTGATGTCTGACTCCTGGTGGGTGTACAGGCTTTTTATAGGTTTTGGAATTGGGGCTGTAAGTGTTGGGATATCCATAAGTAGTGATTATAATAACCGAATGTATGGATAAGGATGATGCAATAATGATAAAGAATCTATAAATGTTTATATGAAATTTTACGTAAAAGTATTGAAATACTGCCGTATAGTCAGCCGTGATTTTCTACTCAAAATTTAAAACTATAATGCACTTTCATGTGTTGCAGCCGGCTATCCGGCTATTGTGCGCTGCTCATCTTTCATGCATTGTCCGGAATATGCCGTCTTGCACTGCACGTGGGAATAGTGGGTCTGCCACAATAATAAAAAAATGCCCCGCCACGGGCTTTGGGCCCGTGACGGGGGTACCGATTTAAGCGCCGCACGGCTTTTCCCGGACAGGGAAGTGCCGTGCGGCGGCTTTTACACCGCAAGCGGCTGTGTCCTGAAATCTGCGATATTCAAAAAGAACCCACGATAGGCAGTCATGCCCTCACGCAGCAGGTTCCAAAGCAGGCTGCACCCCATTTGGGCGAGTGCAGCGTTGATGTATAAATCCTGCTTCAGCAGGGCTTCAGCAAGGGAACAGCTTGGGGTGTCATCTGTTATTTCCGACTTACGGAGGAGTTCGCCAAAGGCATCGGTTACAAAGGGCAGTTTGCCTACGGCTTGGTGCTTTTTGGAATTGGGCTGCCGCAGTTCGCCCACGGTAGCAAGGATGACCTGCCCTGTTTTATGGCTGTTGCCGAAATCCATCCAGTACAGGGGTTGGTTATAACCACGGCTGCCGCCTGCTTTAAGTATTTCGGCGATTTCAAAGCGTGCTGCCACGCTGTCCACACATGAGAGGTAGAGTGTGGCATCTTTATGTTTGGGTAACTTTTGGTTTTTATCCCTTTCAAATTTTACGGTTTCCGCTTTCCATGCAGTCCCTGCAAAGCGGTTGACACGGTTGATAAGTGCTACGGATTTATACAGCCCTACCTCGCAGGCAGCGAAGCGTTGCCGCCCGAGGTTGGCTTCCGATACAATATCATCATCCCAAAGGCGTACCTGCAAGCCGGGGTGTCCAAGTGCTATCAGGCTGTGGTTCATTTCGAGTAGTGCGGTCAGTACTTTTGAACCTGTACCGCCTGCCCCGATGAGGTTTACGGTTACAGGGTTTGTCGCGGCAATAAGGCTGTTGGCCGTAAAATGTACCCTTGTTTTTTCGGTTTTCATGGCAATAAGTCTTTTAGTTTCATTTTGTTTTTTACCAGTTCGGATTTCGGGAAATTGCCGCCTGTTTCAATGAGGTTTGTCCAAAGCTGTACGCAATTTCCTTTTACGGGGTTGTACCCGTCGAGCAGGTGGCTGAAATAGCTGCTGAAAAAATAGTGTTCCCATGCAGCCATAAAGGTTTCGAGTGAAGCGGATGATGTTATCTGTACATCTACGGTACCCATGCACACCCTACCGTCCTTGTAGATGTTGAAAAAGGGGGCAAAGTACAGAGGGGTGGTTTCGCTGGGTGCTTTATCCGAGGGCAGGGCATACAGGGCTAAGCCCTTACGGCTTGCCCTCCACAATAGGGCAGGTGTGTGCGCCCTGCCGTTTGGGATGCCAAGTCGTGGTATAAAAAACATGGGGCGCAGGGCGGCTTTGGTGTACCACACGACACTTGCGTTTTCGGCAGGGTCAATGTGCAGCACATTGTGCGGCAGCAGCCCTTCAGGCTTTAGGAATGCCTGTTTGGCGCGTGCCTGTGTTTCCAGTGCCTTGTGCAGGTTTTTTGCTTCCATTACGGACAACGGGTGGGCATTGCGTGGCTGCCCGTGGCTGTCCATATCGTAATATTCCACATACACCTGTTTTTCCTGGCCGCCCGTTTCATAGAAAACCAGTGCGCATTTTGCGGCGTAGGTAGCGGTAAAATTATCGGTAATATCCCTGAGCGTTTCCATAGTCGTTACATTTTATAGTTATAGAGTATCCCGCAAAGCCCGTCCATGATTTCAAAAGCCCTGCGCTCAAAGTCAAACGAACACGTAACAGGTACGCCGTTAAAACATTTCACTAAGATGGGTTCTTCTGTCCCGCCACACTCGTTGAACTCATTATTTACGGTGTCGGCAAGAGTATCGAATAGCCAACCTTTGGTATCTGCCGTGAAGCTGATGTACTTGTCCATTGTGATGATTTCATCGTAATAATCCCCGTCGGGGTCTGCCTGTTTGCGGGGCGGGGTGTTCCGGAAAATGCCCTCATTTGGGTATTGCAGGTAAAGGCTGTGGGCTTGGGTGGCTGTGGCAAGGCACAGCCCGTCCAGTTCATCGCGTGCGCTGAAACGTTCCAACCTACGGGCGAAGCGTTCAAGGTTGGCGGGATGGCGCAGTTTCTGTTCCATGCGGTCGCCTATATCGGTTGCCGCTCGTAAATCCTGTTTCTCATCTTCGGCATACTCATTATCCGTATCCTGCTCCACCCAATCTTTTATCATATCGTACTGGTAATAGAGGTAGTTGTTTTCCTGCCTGTAGTACGGGATGTCAACAATATGGTAGAGCCATGCACACACCGAGAGCAACAGCAATGCTGCCTTTCTGTGCTTTTTGTCCCGCAGCATTTTATAGAGGGGGACTACAGGCAGGTAGTACAGGGTTTGCCCTGTTGGGTAGTGCTGCTCCGTAACAAGGAACGTTTTTTTATCGCCATTTACCAAGCGCAGGCTGTAAAAGCCCTCTGCCTTATCTTTCAGGGCATCCCGTAACAGGGGGAAGTAGTACGCTATAGTATCGGGATAACGAAATGTTTCAGGCAGCGGTAGGGTTATGCCGTAATGGGCTGTGAGCTGACTAAAGGATGCGCAAAACCCTGCTGTGATATGCTCCTTTTCCGTACTGTCCCGCAGGGTTTTATTTTCTTTCAGGGTAGCAGGGAATACCGTCCTTAGAAAACCATCGGCAGTTGGGTTACCGGAACAGGTTGCAGGGTGTCCCTCTTTACCGCTGCTGCATCTTTGGGGCGTTTCATGTCGTCCATGAATTCCCCGAGCCTTTGGTATAAGGCTTGTTGTTGTTTTTCCTCGGGGCTGCCTGCCCCTGTTATGATGTGTGGCTGCATAATCCATAATATTTAAAATTTAGGGTTAACCTTTAGTCCCCATCACGCTTTCAAAACGATACTGTACGGTATCATCCCCAATTTCGGGTGCTGTTACCTTAGCTGTGGTCAGTATGGGGTAGGTATTGGAATAAAAATTCAGTACACGCTCCACCGCCCACGATGGTTCGGGGTCGGTAAGCCTTATTTCCTGTGAGCCTTCCTTAAGGATAAAGACCCGCTCTAAGTGTGTTGCCAGTAACATAGTGGTGGGGTTTAAGGTTCAACAGTTGAGGTATTGGGCGCAAACAGGCTGCCCTCATCGAAACGTGCCGATAGTGCTGCCCTGCGCTCTTTAATTTCCACGGCGTATTCGGGATAGTCTGTAGTAGTCGGTACTTTGGAATAGGCTTCCCTAAATTTCCCCTCGGTTTCCAGTTCTTTGGATTTCTCAAGGGCTTCACGGTACTTTTTCTCTTTGGCATCGGTTTCTTTTTTCTCCTTAGTGCCTTTTTCCTTTTCCATAGCCGATTGTTTTTTTACGGTATCAAGATGTTCCATGTACTCCTGCATGTCCACCATTAGCCCCGAAGCGGCTGCCACAGGCGCACTGATATACTCAAAGAATTGCCCGTCCATTACTTCTGCCGTACCCCGTAGGGTCATGGGGCGGATGAGGTTCTTTGCGCTGTCGCTGCACCCCTCGTTGCGCACCAGTACTGAGACAATCAGGCTGCCCTGAATGCCGTGCGCAATGGTTATCTGCAAGCTGCCTGCAAAGTCAATGCCTGCAAGCTGTTTAAAAAAATTAGCTTCCATAATTGTATGTTTTATACCCCTGCCACCCGGCAGGGGTTGTTATTATCCCCTGTCAAAGAGCAGGCGTACTGCCTGGGTGAATTTCATGTTATGCACTGCAAACTTGTATTTGTCAATACAGTCAATGGTAAAGAGCGCATTGTAGCCGTCAAAGAGTTCCTCAGCAAAAAGCTTGGGGTGTTTTTCCAGTTTCCTGCCATACTGCTCTATTACTTTACCCACATCGGCAGACAGGCGCAACCAAAAATCCACATTAAAAAATCCGTTGTCCCAACCCTCCCGTACTTCGGTTTCGTGGGTAGTTAAATACTGCTGCGCCCCTTTTATAGTTGCCACCAATTCGGGCAAAAGGTCAGGAAACCACCCTGCGAGCAGCCTGCCTTTTTCTACGTTGTTCAATTTTTCGAGTGCTTTCATAGTGTTATGTTTTGCGTGTGTAGTTTTCGCTCTAACAGTATTTCGAGTATCTCATAATCGCTTTCGTAGGTATCCCCTTCAAAATAATACAGCCCGTCATCCTCGTTGTATTCATAGCGGTCAAAGTCCTCAAAATCGAGGTCGGTTTCCGTTTCGTCCCCGTCCTTATATTCGATAACCCCGTAAATACAATTTCCCGTTTCTTTATACTCGTGTGTAAAACCAACCCCGAAGCGGTCGGCTATCACTTTCAGTACGTCGGTATTGGGCGACCAACGGGTTTCATATTCAAATACCCCTACATCACCCTCATTGCGGTAAAGGGAAAAGAAGTAACCGCTTTCGGTTTCCATAAAATCAGGCAGTTGCCCGTTTCCTGTTGTTTCTTCTGCATTTTGCATCGTCACGAAGAATTCGTGTACCTCCTGTAGGGCTTTATCTTCCCCGATAAATTCCACCCTGTTACTGCACCAGTTCGCCATAGTATGTTATTTTATGGCGGCTGCCCGAAGGCAACCGCCTGTTTACCTAATTGAATTTGAAAATGTCAGCACCGCTTTGTGCGAACGTTGCGCACAGGTTAAAGGCGGTTTGTGCTTTTGTCTGCGCTGTACCTCCCAATACAAGGGATTGTAGTTTGGCTTCCCCGTCCTTGTAGTTGCGTACATTTTGATAGTACCCTGTCACGGCATTGTACGCCCCGAACAATGTCCCTTTGGTAGTGTCCATTTTTTGGGTGTCGTTTAGCATCGCATAGTCAAATGCATCATTCACAGTATTTTTAAATAGCGTTGAAAGTTCATCCTGCGCACCTTTTTTAAGTAGGTCAAAGGTTTCCTTGTTGGGGCATAGCGCCAGTTCGATAAGCTTACGCACCTGGATATCGCTAACCTTCACGCTTGCCCAATTGTTGAAGATATCCTCAAGCTGCGTACTCATGGTATCGGCAAGCCCCATTACTTTGTGTGCATCCTCCAATCGGTCTTTTGCCCCTGCGGTATGCTTGATGCGCACTACATTGGTCATGCCTTTGAGTGCTGCATTGAGTGTGTTTTGGCACACCACACGTATGGGGGTAAAGGCTGCGGTTATGCTGCCCGAGCCATCGTGGGCGGTTGTCAGGAAGATGTACTTTTCTGTGATGTCGTCCCCATTGCCCACACGGATATACCCGGGCAGTTTTGCGGTAATGAAGATGCGTTCCCCTTGCCCGAGTGCGCCTGCTGTCTCGTAGAGGATACTATCCCCACCGCCCACAATGGCATCGAAAAAGGCGAATGCCTCGCGGTTTTGTATGATGTGGTAGTCCTTACCTACGGCAGCCCCGAGTACCGCCTCGTTATCGGTGCGGTAGGTAAAGAAGCTGCTTTTCGATTCGATACTGTTACCGCTTGGCAAGTTGTGGGTATTGGCTTTTTTGGCTATCTCGTAATCAAGCCCTGCGAATTTTATGGCTGCTGCGCTTGTGGGGTAATCGCTCACGATTTGCCCAAGCCCGTGCCATGCTTTCTGCTGTACACTGAAGAACGAGTATTCCCCGGTGTCCTTGTTAAAATTCAGGTTGTGTCCCATGATTTTTAGTTTTTAAAGATTAAATAATTACCACTGCGTGGGTGGGGCAGCCCTCTGCGGCTGCAATGAGTGCCACCGCCTGCTCGGGGCTTGTGGCTACCGCACTGATTTTTACTTTGCCATTGTCATGGCATAACCATGCGGTGTAGGTTTTTAGGTGTGTTTCCATAGCCGTGTTTTAAAAGGGCAAGTCATCGTGCTCGTCTTCCTTGTACCGTTGCCCACCATTGTCCATAATTTCCGCTTCATGCACCGCTATTGCTTCCACGCTACGGGCGGTACCGCCATGAAATTTGATGTTGCTCACATTGACATTCAGTGATGCTTTGGGCGTTCCGTCGTTGCCTGTATACGCCCCTGCGATTACACGCCCTGATACTTCCACAATCCCACCTTTTAACAGGTATGGGGCTACCTTTGAGGTTCGCCAATACGAGCAATTAAAAAATTCCGTCAGTGTAACGTTGTTACCGTCCCTGTCCTTATAGCGGTCGTTTACCGCTATGGAGAAATTCACTACATCTTTTCCGCTGAAGGAACTCACTTTTGCATCCCGTGTCAGCCTTCCTGTAATTTCCATACGCTTTTATTTAAGTTGTACAATCCAGTAAGAAATCTTTTACAACCCCCACACATAAACATTTTCCAAAAGAAAAAAGGGGAAAAAAGAAAGCAAGTGGCCAGCAGGGTTTTTGAAAGCGCGGGCTATAAGTCCCCCTTGTGGGGTGGCGCAGCCATTATGCGCACGCCCTTTCGAAAAGCATGATAACTTAGCTGCCCTTTTTACCCCTTTTCTTGCCGGAGAATGCTTTTTCCAGCATTAGCGTATTTCGGGAAAATGCCCTGCCAGGGCGTGTAGCGGCATCCTGCCTTGGGGCACATACAGTGGAAGGCCCAGCGCTTGCGGCGTGCAAAAGCGGATATTATACTTCACCATCATTACCGGAAATGGCTAAATAATTTTATACGGGAAAGCTTTAGGAGCTGCCATTACCAGGGCTTACGGGTATGGGCACAAAAAAAGATCCTGTGATATAATATTTAATAAATGAGTATATTAGCATAATAAGTAGCAACTAACCAAAACAGATCAAAAAATAACTTGCAAAGCCTTTCCTCACAAATTGCTGAAGCCTACGTGCAGTTAGTACCCCCCATTGATGAGGGTTTGCTGATTTTTAAACTGCATGAAAAAATAAAGAACGGAACCATCGATGCTAATTTCTCAGCGCAAGATATCCAGCGTATTTTAGAAGAAATGCACAAGGATGCCATGGGAAGCGGCTCAGTGCCAAATCGGGAGCGCATCTTAAAAAACCTGCTGGCCTACTTTATCGAGCGTCCGGCGGAGTTAAAGAGCCGCTATACCCTGACGGATTATGCACGGAAATTTATATTGCTGGTAGAACATAAAATACATTATCCTTTCCGTAAGTTTCCATTGCGTGAAAGTTTTAAAAAATATGCTGATTTCAGCGCGGATGAAATCAATCATATCAACCAGTTCGAGAGTTGGTTTAACCAGGGTTTCCAAGCTACGACCCGTGAAAATATCCTTGACCACCTGGAAGAACTGAAAATGCAGGTGCAGCAATCGGTGCAAAGCCTTAACAAGCTGCTGTATTCAGGAGAGGAAACGGCGCAAAAGATCGTTGCTGATTTTTCCGAAATTTTTATCGACCTTGGGGACAAAGCTGATGAAATCAGGGACACGCTTCGTTTGGGGAATACCCTCCAGCAGCAGATCGACCTTGTGGTATCTAAATTCTATGATACAATCACGGCACAGCCACATCCGGTTTCCCCTGAAGAGACCACACTTTTTAATGAACAACAGTACGGTTATTCGCGAGGGGCAGAAATCAGGCAGGAAATACTGGAGTTTTTTGAGGTAATTGATTCAAAACTAGCCCAGCTCCGGGAAAGGATAAGATTTGCTACCACGAAATTGAATGAGTTACAACACCTTTTTCGTTACAGGAGCCAGTACAAGGTCAATTTGAAAAGACTTCTTGAATACGCGCTTTCGGAAGCAGCGATCGAAAAAGGAATACTTGTCTTGCCCGCTGACTTTCCCATAAAAGGCATTGTTGAGGAGCGCTTTAAACTTACGGTGATGCCGGACCTTGAGCGTGAGGGGCATGACCAGAATCGGGTGATTGATATCCCCTTAGACACAGCATACCATCAAAGCGAACAAAGGCAGGTAGAATATGAACTGGCGCGTCAGGAGCGTATCGCAATCCTTGTAGGCCACTACCTCGAAAAATTAAAGGATCGAAGAAGGCTTGACTTTACAGACGAATTTTATGCCATTATTGATCAGGAAGAGGATGAAGAAATCGCACTACAGGTAGGTTACGAGCTCTTGCAGTTCACCCATGGGCACGCAGAATACTTCATTGATATATCCCCAAAAATAAAAGAACACCTTAACAAAAAGCCGATAAAAACATGGAGCATCGAATTGAAGGCGAAGAGCTGACCACTAATTACAGTTTCCTATCACACCATAATGTCCGGGCCTACTTTGCGGATGTTAATATATCGTTGCTGTCCGGTCGCCACATCCAGGCCGGGGAGGGCTATCTTTTCTCATTGTTAAGCAGCTATCCGGATGAATTCCGAAATTTTTACCGGTCTTTGTATGGCCTCGAACTCCATAAGGGCAGGATGGAAAGCACAGAGTATTTCTATCTTGATTTCCCACAGGAAGGCAAAGGGAAATTAAATACTTCGGAACGGTTCCGTGAGATGAGCCATTGGGAAATGCTTATTGGTTTTATGCTGCTTAACCTGTATTATGACCGGATGTTTGAAATGACAAAAACCATTGACTGGTCAGTACTTGTAAAGGAAATAGCGGAGAGCGATTTGTCAGGGCACTACCGTAAGGTATTTTTCAATAATGCTAACCGTGACCATTACACGGATGCGGAATGGAAAACCGTGCGGGAAAACTTTAAGCGGGTGCTCAGGACCTTTGACCGCTGGGGTTGGGTGAAGCTCGCAACCTCCGAGGGAGGTGACGACGAGCCAGTATTTGTAATTAGGGACAGCATTGACCAGTTTGGGAAGCTGTACCATTACGAAATCTCACAATTCGACCATTTTGTTGAACAGGTAAAT
This sequence comes from Bacteroidia bacterium, assembly GCA_046566705.1. Classification (GTDB taxonomy): domain Bacteria; phylum Bacteroidota; class Bacteroidia; order Flavobacteriales; family Flavobacteriaceae; genus Flavobacterium. The sequence goes on from JBKHWE010000018.1 coordinate 318,119, forward strand.
AAAAAACGTAAGGCATGAACTATCCCCGTATCTATTCCCTTTCTACAGTTGGGATACTCAAGCATTACAACCAGGATTACCTTTTCCACAGCCAGCGTACTGATTTTACAGGGTCTAACGGTGTGGGTAAATCGATTATAGCCGACCTGCTTCAACTTATATTTGTCAACGAGAAGCATCTGGTGCAGTTTGGGACAGAAAGTTATAAAAAAGAAGACCGGTTGATGACCAACCTGGCCTATGGTTGCCGTGACGCCTATGCCTTCCTATCCGTGGAAGTTGAGGCCGGGAAATTTATATGCATAGGGGTTTGTATCCCAAACGCTTCTAACCGCCCATTGAAGCCTTTTGTCATCACGAGTTCGCCAAATAAGGAAGTACCGTTTTCCGAGCGCACGTTCCCGGTAGCACAACGGCCGCTTTCCCGGAGCTTTGTTAACGGCGACAAAATATGTACCATCGATGAGTTAGCGAAGCATTTTAGGGACCGTTACGGCCTCTACTTTGAATCGTACAGTAACCGTGAGCAAAAAGACGACCATTATGCCCGGCTATTCGACCAGCACATTATGCCTATCAACCTCAGTGTACCCAGCAGCCTGAAAGCGTATGCCAAGATCATCCAGTCTTTTTCACGCGCCCGCAGTGCGGGGGATAAAACCGAAGAGTTGAAGGATTTTTTATTCGATGGCGTGGATAAAGATTTTGAACAAAGCTTTGAAAACCATAAAAATGACATTGACCGGCTCCTTACTGATTATGACCAGCTTTTGGTTTTTATAACCGACCTCGATCGCAAACAAAGCCAGTTAGCCGAATTGAGCCGTTTGGAAACGGTACAACTGGAATCTAAAAAGCAGTACATGATCGCCAACTGTGGTTATCATTTTGGGCATAGCAACGAGACCGGGCGTAAGGCTGCTTCCAAGGCAGATGAGTTGGGCACTGTTACTGGAAAAATAAAAAAAATAGCATTTGAGCTTCCCCGTTACCGGGTACTTGCCAGCCATTACGGTTTGATTCACAAAAAGGGGACGGAACAATTGGACTATATAAAACGTTGCTACAATCTACGGGATAAAATAGAGCGCCTGGAATCAAGGATTAGTGCGCTAGCCCTGCAAAATGCCGAGATGATTGACGAAACATGTGAAGCCGCACATTTGATTACGGACTATAGCGATTCTGAAATTCTCCGCCGTTGCCGCCAACTGATACCTATTTATTTTACGTATGGCAGTATGTCGGAGATTGAAAGTACGGTCGAGAAACAGAAATATACGCTTAAATCGCGTAAAGATGCTTTAGAGCAGCTTATCGGATACTTGGAAAACGTCAACGGCTTGATAAGTGGCAGCGGTACAAACTCCCTTATTGCAAAAGTCCTGCAATCCAACCAAAGCATAACGCCCGCTCAGGAAGCCATTTTGTTCCATTTGCTCAGCACCCATTGGGGCTCATTAGAGGATGAGAAATTTTCGTATTACGCCGATAGCTTCGATTTTTTTGATGAACGTTTTATACGCGAAGATACCAAATGGGGAGGGTATTGGCTGGAATTAAAGCATTTGAATATGTTTGTGCCCAAGCTGGAGCGCGAACCGATACTGCATGACCCGGCAATACGGCAGACAGCCATCACGGAATTAATCAATAACCATAAAGTGACTATCTCTTTAGCAAAGGATGAACTTGCTGAAATCAATAAATTTGAAAGAGGTGTCGCCTTTGATCCTTTGCTGGCTAAAGTACTAAGCGATCTGGATCCTGCCCTTTACAGTTTTGGCGTGTTTGCAGACCTGAAGATATCCTGCCAGTTAGCCCAACAGCTCGGGCCTTTTATAAAAAGCCTAGAGGAAGAAAAGGGACTCTTGGAGGGTGAAAAGGCAGTTCTACTCAGGGAGGCGGGCCTGGATAGCGATACGAATTTGAATGCCATGCAGCATCTTTTGGAATCCTGGGATCACCATTGGGCGTATCGTGCAAAAAAATATGAGCAGCGTGTTACGAATGACTTGGCTGAAGAGCGCATATTAAGGGAGAATACCCTACCGGCTTTGGAGCAGCAAGTGGCTGACACAGGGAAACTGGCCGCGGATGCACTGGAGGATTTCAACAACTACCAGGCAGACCTCATTGCCGCCTATCCCGGGCTGGAAATAACGGTTGAAGAAACCAGCGGGGAGGTCTTGCAGCAGTCCCGGACGGCTTATGAAAATGCGATGAGGAATTACCAGAGTGAGTACAAGACAGCAAGCAAGTTTTTTTTAGACTCTGAAGATGGTGGCAATGCGGAAGTCGCGACTGAAATATTACAGGAACGATACAGCTTCCCCTTACTGGAAAAAGCATTGCTCGGTCCAAAGATCCGTTATTTTGATCGGATCAGTGAGGAGCTCCATACCGCAAACCAAAGCCGTTATAAGCTGATTGACTCGATTTATGAAACCATGCTGAAGATTTTTCTAAAGACCAAGACGCGTTACGATGAATACCATGCACAGATCAGGGAGCTTAATCTGTTTTTTAAAGGCAGGAAAATCAGCAATAAATACTATTTCCAAGTAAAATTTAAAGCAAATGAAGATATCCCGATAGAATGGATAACAAAATTGCAGGGGCAGTCACAGCACCTGCACCGTCCCGGTGAGCTAACAATCGGGGATTCTGTAGAATCATTCATTGAAGATTTTTTCAAGCGCGCTTACAGCTACAGGAAAAAAATTACGTTCCGGGAACTTTTGGACCCAAAGACCTACTTTACCCTGGATGCCGGTCTCACGGATGAATCCGGTAAGCCTACATCGGGCAGCACAGGAGAAACCTATTCGGCTAAGGTATTACTGGGTATTGGGAGGCTATCAAAATTCCAGTCTGAGAACAGGCCGGGTATACGTTTTATCATACTTGAAGAAACAGCCAATTTAGATAAAACAAACTTTAATAATTTCCCGGAGATTGCAGAGGAGTTTGGCTATCAGATTATCACGATGACACCTCGTCCCTTTGGTTCGGATGCTACCACGGGCTGGTACCTGCACCACCTTTTGGCAGGAAAAGTGGATAATAACATTAATTACCCGATCCCAGCAAGCTTCTTTAAGACCAACACCGACCGTAAGGAATTAGAAACCTATATTAAGAGCCAAGAAAATGAACTGGATAGCGTTGAAAGCACTGCGTGAAATTTATGAAACCGGGAGCACCCGAAAAAGGGAAAGCCTTATGAAGGACCACACAATAGTCCACCTTTTGGAGCAGACCTCGGAGCTAAAAGAAGGTGTTGACACTATTAACAGGGGTGATGGGTACGATGCGTATTATCGTAAATATCACCTTGATAATTATTCGAGGTATGCTGACTTTCTGAGCCGTACCGGTTTGATAAGCCCACAATTGCGCTTCCAGGAATCCGATATTAAGGTATTGATGGATTTATCTGAGCGTATGGAAAATGGTGATTTGTCGCCCATTCGCGATGCTATTATAGAAGCTGAGGAGACGGTGCGTGGCGTATCGCAAATGTTCTTTAAAAATGAAAAGCACCTTGAAAAGTCCAGTAGCCTTGTTCGGGCGGTAAAACAAATCCTTGATATTACGGAGCTTGCCAATGAGAAGGATCAACAGTATTTGTACATACTGCATTGCCATGCCCCTAAGAAAATCGTACTTTGCGAAAACCTGGACTTTTTGAAACGTCCCACCAAGCCGAGGAAAAATAATATAGAGCTATGGTATGCCGGTGGAAAAAATATCAACAAACTCAATTTCACGGGTACGGTTACCCTGCCGATATACTACAGTTGTGACTGGGATTATGACGGATTATTGATCTATCAGATGGTAAAGGATATCCTTCCGCAGATTCAGCTGCTATTCCCCAATGCCCAATCCAAATCCATTAGTGAAACGGAGCATGAGAGCCATTGGGATTCCTCACAGGAGAAGGAACTCTCCGGCCTTGATGGACGCTATTTTTCAGAATCGGAAAAAGCTATGATAAATATGCTTATAACAGCTGACCACTGGATTATGGAGGAAACAAATGATTTAATTACGATGTTAGGTTGAATAGTAACGATTTGTGGCTCCATGAATAAAACAGTAATTTGAGCCGATGGAAAAGATGTGGCACTACCAATTGAGTAGCAATGGTTGCCATTTAACCCGCTGATAGCGAATGGAACCTTGTGTCGGTGAAGTCGGTTGTCCGACTGGTACGCTGGTATTGTATACGGTCAAAGGGAAGCAATCTCCGAAAAGTATTTATGTATCGTATTAAAGAGGTGTTATTGTCCCTTCAGCTCTTTATTGCGCGTTACAGCGTCCTAGCGGAAATATTTTTTTCACAGACTTGTATTTGAGTCTCCGGGTGCTGTTTATCTTGTTGGGGTGGTCGTCATCCGTTGGCAGGCTTAAGGGAAGTATTGTCGAAACTTTGGATGCGCTGTAACTCTATTTTTCCTTAATTTTTATATGGTGCTTTAATCCAAAGGCGATTAATGCATAATTACGGGGCGCGTAGCCTCGGCATGTGATGTAAGCGCGTATGATACAGTAACAGGTTTAGTGTTATTAACCGTCCTTGTTATCAGCAGTTTCTCCTCTAAATACTGTAACTCTCTAGAGTGCACCACCTACAGAATGGCGAGTAAGTCTTTAAAGCTTTGGATGCCATTAATATACCGGAAACTCCTGAAGAAAAGGACCTTTTTCGAATGCCGTTCCGTCATCTTGGACTGGGAAATGGGTTATAAACACGAGCAGGAAACATGTCCCCAAACATTAGGTGTGGCAATGGCTGACAGCCCTGTCGGGATTGCAGCATGGATATTAGAAAAGTTTGGTAAATGGGCAGACCTTCCTAAAAATACAGGCGGTAGCCGGGTATTTGGAATAAATTCACGGAAAAGCAATTGTTGGACAATATAATGCTATATGTTGCTACTTCATCTGAGGTAACGGCGACCTGGATTTATCACGGTAAACGGCTGGAAGGATCCAGTTTCCGGCGGGAACTTATATAGATCTGCCAATCACTATCGCAGCATTTCACGAACCGGTTTTCATCTCTACTCCACTCTCATTTTTGAAAAAGAGATACAACATTGTACTGGATTGAATTTCATAGCGGTGGGCATTTTGCAGCGATGGAAGACCAGAGGTTTTAATCGAAGACCTATTGAATTTTGCCGGTAATGTGGTAAATCAGTAAGTCCCTTATAGTTCAGGAAGCAGGTATGCGCTTTTTGCGCGATAAGGCTGGCTATAGAGGCTATGAAAATCATCAGGAAACCAGGTGCTGATAAAAGATTTTCCGACAGAAAACAGATGTGTTATGAAAGCTAATATCCCCATACCTGATAGTTCTCGGGAAACGGGAAACGGTAAAGCTGATTCATTAAGCTTATACTCACTTCAAAACCATCGATAAAAGGGTTTAAATGTTTAAACAAGACGTTTACAATTTCTCTAAATTTCCGGGCTGAAATCTCCGTATTAGCTGTGGAGCGAAAATAAACTAAATCCTGAGTTGGTTCAACGGGCATGTTAACAGGTAAACCGTCTACCTTTTTTTCGGAGGAAATCGCGAATTCAAGTTTATAAAGCCATGCAAGGTGCGATAACACATTTTGGGCTCGTTCCCTATTAAGATGTGTATTAGCTTTATCCATGAAAATTATCCAGACGTTTACGCGCCACTGCTTTTGCACAACTATTTTTTTATTCATAACACCGAATTTAATTTAGAGATGCTAAATGTAGTAAAAATCCTGCCACGGTGTTAATTGGTTTTAACATACGGCAGGGACATAATGGAAGGCGAGGTTGCCCCGCTCAAACGCGTTTGATTACACCCGGAGTATGACGGTCCCAGTCAATCTTTTTTATGTCGGTATCCCAGAAAAAGGATTTACGCAGGCGTGACAAATCCGGCCTATTAGAGGCAGCTTGTTTTTTCTTTATCCACTCAATTTCATAATAGCTTTGTAAAAGTACCAGGATGCCTTCTTCAAGTCCAAGTGCTTTTTCGAGCTTAAGCGCTGTAGCCAGCGGCAGGTCACGCTTACCGAGAATAATCTGGTTCAAGGTCTGTGGGAATTCACCAATGGAAAAGGCAAAAGACCGTTGAACGAGTTGCCTTTTAGCAAACTCACGCCCAGCACGGCGCCCGGGTGTATTCCTTTGTAGCGTTCAAATTGCTTTTCCATGACACGATTATAAGCAAATTTGTTTATAATTATACAGCCATCCCCGTTTAGCTGACAATTTCTGCAAGGACCTTACAATTTTAGACATTTTCAACACTATTAATGCAACATTCCAGCATCTTTAAAACCTGTGGAACTATTCCATTCGTCTTATTTTTTGATTATCATCCAGTGCAGTGCCGGCTCATCTTCAAGCCTTCGCATTTCACTGGTTATAATATCCTGGATATCCTGCTTGATCTGAAGGTAATTCTGCTGTACCTGGCCGGGCTGCAGTTTACGTACCGGCTCAATGTCCCGGTAGGCGTTTTCCTCTGCTTTAAGTTCCTGGTGGTTGTTCTGTATCTTACAGTGGAAGGCTTTCAGCTCAATGGGGCAATCGGGCTCGTCGGCCACGATGCCGACGAACTCCCCGGAACTCATGGTCGAAATCCTTGAGGGGGGCAGTGCCGAATCGAGCTGGCGGGAGTGGCTGACCGAGGTGTCGTTGCTGTTGATGGAAAGGCTCTGGCGCTTCTGCATGATCTTGCCAAACCGCTCGGAAAGCTGCTTGGCCGAATCCCCGTTAACCTGCCCCGAGACAATGTTCCCGGTAATGTTTACGATCACATCTGCCTGCTCTTTACCGTAGTCCTTACGCAGCTGGCTGAAGTCCTGTATCCCCAGGCAGGTAGACACCTTGTTGGAACGTGCGGTGGCGATCAGGCTGTCCATGTTATTGAGGTAGAGGGTAGGGAACTCATCAAACACGAGGCTGCTCTTCAGGCGGCCTTTTTTGTTGACCAGCTTTACCAGCCGGGTTACATATAGGGAGAGCACCGCGCCATAGATCTGTATTTTTTGCGGGTTGTTGCCCATGCATACTACTTTGGGCTTGTCCGGATTGTTGATGTCCAGGGTAAAGTCATTACCGGAAAGCACATAGTACAGCTGTGGGGAGGATAGGCGCGCCATTGCCACTTTGGCCGAGGCGATCTGCCCCTCAAGCTGCTCCATGACATCGTTGAGGTAGGCGTTGACAAAGGGGTTGATGAGCACCTCTATTTCCTTCTCGGTACGCAGGAGTGTAAAGAGGTCGTTGTAGTCGGCCTGCATCAGCTCAATGACGTGCGGCAGGGTACAGAATTCACCGTCGCGGTATTTCTTCAAATACCATATAATGGCCGTCACGAAATTGATGGGGGATTCCACAAAGAAATCACCCTGCTTCTTGATCCATTCGCGGTTAAGCCCCATAAGAATGGTGCGCGCCGATTCCGAGGCATCGGTAATGTCGGTCATGGCCGATGGCTCCAGGGGGTTACAGCGGTGGGTACGGGTAAGGTCGTCAAAGTTTATCAGGTAGAAGCTGCAGGGCTTATCAAAGCGGTGCCTGTTTTTGAGCCACGCGTTATAGGCAATGCGGGAAAGGTCGTCAAACTTGAAATCATAGACGAACATGCTGAAGCCTTTGGCCAGGTGCTGAGTAATGACGTGGCGGATCACGAAGTAGCTTTTACCAGAGCCCGGGGTACCCGGCACTAGTATGCCCCTGAAGGGATTGATGATGTTGACCCAGGAGTGCTTTTTCTTCTTACCCAGCTGGTATACGGCCGGCAGGTTGATGGAGTATTCGTTTTCCAGCAGCCGCTCCTCCTGTGGGAAGGTCTCATTTTCCCGGTTAAAGACATCACCGGTATCCAGCCGGTCCTTTATGATACGGGTCAGCCATACCCCGCCGGTCAATACTAGAAGGTATCCTGTCAGGGTAAGGACGATGTAGCCCCAGGCCAGCACCCGTGGACCTGCCAGCACATACGGCAGCAGTACACCTGAAAAAAACAAGGCAAGGCCAAAAGCAATGTATTTGAGCGGCCTCGAGTAGCCCATCTTTTCATCTTTCCGGCCTTTCACGCCCAGCAGCGAGATCACCAGGAATACCAGGCAGCCCAGCTTGGCGGTAATCGGGCGCACAAAAAGCCCCGTGCGGGCGATGTTCGAGAGGATGTAATCGGTAAGGCCGCTTTGTAACCCTAGTGTTTTAAAAAGGGCATAACAGCCATAATAGAAATGCAGCACTAAAAACACGATGCTGATCAGCCGTGAGAGGTCTGCGATCTTACGCAGGGCCTGTTCGTTTTCGCCTGTTGCCATACTGATAAATTTTAATGTACTGCCGGGCTAACGCCGGCCATTTTTTCTCTTTTTCTTTTTGTTGCCTTTGAAAGCACCTGCGACATACTCAGTGTTATTTTCAGGCTGCAGGAATGCTTCCAGCGGGATTACGCCATTATTGGCGGCACCGGATTCCTTCTGGGTCATAGCAGCAGGATGGACCGCATCCCCTTTTGGGGGATGGGGTACCGTATTTCCGGCTGAGGGTTGGTGCCCCAGGGCATCGTCCCGCAAGCCAGTGGTAAGCCTTTCCAGAAGCCCCTTGGCACTGTAGGCCTTACCCAGGCCGCTGCCATTGGCGCTGCAATGGTTTTTGTGGTCTACCCAGGTCACTCCGTGCACCTGTCCGTTAACGGCATAATGGAGCACAAGGTCAATGCCGGCAGGCTTTATCGCCTGTCCAAGGGTGGAGAGTGAGGTAACCCCTTTGGTGCCCAGGGCGCGGTCGATGGCCAGGCGCAGCCTGCCCTTGTTTTCATCCAGGGCTGCCTTGCCGGCCCCAAAGTGCTTTTCTAAGTAAACAAGCGTTGCCGGGAAAGCGAAGTCGCTTGCCTTTATGGGTACGCCCAAAGGCATGCCTTCGGGGTCCAGGGCGCGGTAAAGCAGGCCACCCGAGACAAAGGTGCGTGAGGTGACCTTGCCGCGGTCAGCCCGTATGTTGTACAGCCCCAATACCGCATTCAGCTCGCCAAGGGTGGAGTAGCGGTACTGCTCCAGTACAAATTGCAGCACACGGGATATGGCTTTTTTGGTAGGGGCTTTGCCGTACTTCACCCGTGTGGCACTGACCGGCTCTGGGGTATAGCCCACGGTTTCTGATTTGCGCTGGGCCGGTATCAGGCTAAAATTTTTTTCAACATCCTTACGGGCTTCCTCCGACTGGTTGCGGCCCAGGTTGTGCATATCGATACGGGTGCCATCGGGCCGGACCTTTACCGACACGATGTGCAGGTGGGGATGCCCGGCATCGGTATGGCGGTAGGCAAGCCACGGCTGGTTCCCAAACCCGATCCCCTGCATGTAGGCGGTGGCTACCTCGCAGAGCCTCGCATCGGAAAGGTGCTCCTCAGCAGGCGGGAAGTTCAGGGAGATGTGCACACTGGGGCGGGTAACGCGCGGGTTCAGTGCGGCAATACGCTCCAGGTAACGCATTTTCAGGAGCAGGTGTGCCTTAGCCCCGTCAAAGGGGCAGTTGGCGTCTTTGAGGAACCGTGCCGCGCCGGTCGCTACTTTCTGCTCGTTGTAGCGCAATACCCTGCCGATATCGCCCCCGTGCTTTATGACTGCAACCACAGGGAAGAGAGGTTGGTAAGCTGTCCAGAGAGCGCCTCAAGGCGCAGCATCAATTCACTGCGCGCAGTAAGGAATCCCGAGTACCAGTTCCTGTCCCCGGCAAGGGCGGGGCTTGCGTTGATGTGGCGTGTAATCTGGTTGAGGTTGTTGCCTACAGCGCGGAGCTCTTCCCGCAGCAGGGAAAGTTCCTGTAGCCCGGCGTCTACCGTGGCATTATGCTGGAGCACCGTTAGGGGCTGGTCGAAAATTTTTATCCTTACAAAATCGCTTAGGGTACGGCAGGGGGTTGCCCGCCATTTTCGGAGCAGTGTTTCATGTTCCGATGCTTTCAGGCGCAGGTGTACCCAGTGGCTGCGCAGGGGGGTGTTTTTTTCTTCCATTTCAAGTTTCATTTTCATTCGTAAAATATCCTTCAGGCCCCTTTGGCAAGACCCTGCCCACGAGTTTCGAGTCAGGGCAGCCAGATCCGGTTGTATCACAACCGTACATCTGGCCGATTGCGAAAAAAACTGCAATCCCCAAAAACTGCGTCTTTCATTACTGCCGACAGTGTGTCGAACACCCGTTGGTGCCTGCAGCCCTTATTGTTGGCTTCCCGAGCATTTTAGTGGGGAGCTTACCGGTAGTTAAGCACGCCCCCCTGTAGTGCCGTGCCGATGGTCCTGATACGCCTTTCTTCACGGATAGCAATTCTTACAAAAGCAGCTTAATTGATAACAAAGTTACAACGCCCCAAAGCAGCTTTCCAATCCCCGCTGAATTTCGATGGGGATCGTTTAAAAAATGCTTTGTAACTTTGTATGAGCGTATTAACTTAAAAAAGATTATTATGAATGCAGATGAAGTTGCCCGCGTGTACGACACGCTTTTGAGCGCCCCAGGCATGGATGATGAGGTGCGCGTAGACATGAGAATCCTAAGGAAGCAGCTGTTTCTTTTGAACCACATTTTGAACCTGCCCTCACTGGTGCAGGCTTCTGAACTTTTGAAGTACATCGACAAGGGGTTTTACCGGGACCTCACCGAGCTGGGGACAAAGTTCCTGGATAAGGCTTCGCTGACGGAATTTAATGCCAAGTTTATGAATGTAAACCCGCAGGCCCCGAAATCCTGATTGTCTTTCTTTTTCTCCCAAATCACCTTCTATATCGGTCACCTTATTGCTACCCTTGCGGATTGTATAACGCTGCAGTATGCAGGTTGGCCGCACGGCATCAGGCAGGGTTCGCTGTAGTTCCCCAAATCCAGTCTGCCGGATGCCGCGCCCTTTACCTGCACTGTATAATTTACAGGCAATATGGAAGCGGACAAAACAGACGAAGCAAATGTATTATTTGGGTTCCTGTTGGAACTTGTGCTGGGGCAATGGAATGCGGTACCGGGAGGGGATCCTATGGCCCCTATTGAAGGCAAAGTGTTTCAGCTCGCCAATTTATTCTCGGAAGAGCTGCGCGCACTGATCCTTCATAAAACATTAGTCAACCCCCGCAAGCGCTACCGTTTTGTACATCAGGGCCTTTTTATCCTGGATGAGGATTTCCAGATTCAGGCATTGGGCAGTGATACGGCATCCTTTCTCGGTATGCCGGAAGTTTCCCTTTACAAAACGGACTTTACCGCTTACCTGACAGCATGGTCCCGGAAAGCTTTTTTCCAAGCGGCCGCATCGCTGCGCCTTGAGCATCCGTCCCCTCCTCCCCAGGTAGTGCGGTTAGAGTTCGTGAATACCCACGGGGCGAGGGTTGTGGGGGATTGTTTTCTCGAACTTTTGCTGTATGGCAAATATCCCCTGGCAATCAGCCTTTTTGCCCTTAAGCCGGTAGTGCTCAATAAGGGTGGTGATCGGGAGGCTCCGGATAAAAACCTTGCTGCCGTACAGCAGGTATATGATTTTATCCGTTCCCATAAAGAAGGCGCCCTGCCTTCGGCACACGCTTTTGCACGCCAGTTTGGTACCAACGAGTATGATTTAAAAAAAGAATTCAAAAAGCGTTTTGGCACCAGCATCTACCACTGCTATACCCTCCTTCGCCTGGAGCGCGCCCACCAGCTCATCCTTGCAACCCGCACGCCGCTTTCCGTGGTGGCACAGCAGTGCGGCTTCGAGGATTATTCGGGTTTCGCAAGGGCCTACCGCAAACAGTACGGCAGGAGCCCTGCGATGAGCAGGGAACAGGAGTAATACCTCCTCCCAAATGACACTTTTTATCTCCTGATTTTCAATATTTTATTTTGAATTACATCGCAATTTAGCATAAAATACCACACTATGAAAATCAGGAATGTCAATAGCGCTTTATTTATTAACGTCGTCAGCCTTGCCTATATCCTTTTATTTGTTTACGCCGCCGTGAGTAAATTGCTGGACTTCGAGCATTTTCAGGTCCAGCTGGGACAGTCACCGATGCTCAATGCATTTGCGGGCATCGTATCGTATACAGTCCCCTTGGGAGAATTGGTGATAAGCGGCTTGTTGGCATTTGGGCGTACACGCCGTTTGGGACTGTACTCAGGTTTTGTATTGATGTCTCTTTTTACAGCCTATATTTTCATAATTACGAATTACAGCGATTTTATTCCGTGCTCCTGTGGAGGGATTCTGGAGAAGATGGGGTGGGGGGAACACCTGATTTTTAATTTGGTGTTTGTAGTGCTTGCGGCTTTGGCTCTGGCCTGGGATAACCTGGCCCATACCCGGGTTTTGGGCCTGAAACGGCGCCTGCTTGGCCCTATGATCCTAATAGTGCTGTTTTTTACGGCTACAGGTTTAATGATGGGGCTTTATAAGCTGTCGGACACCGTAATGCACCGATACAACAATTTTACAAGGCATTATCCCCATCATCCCCTTAAGCAACGTGCGACACGCGACCTCGGGATGAACTCGTACTACATCGCGGGAATGGACGATACACACATTTACCTGGGCAATGTAACAGCACCATTGAAAGTCCTTGTATTGGACCGCAATCTCAAAACGGTTGGCGATTATACGATCACCCTAAACGATATGACACTTCCCTTCAGGAAAGTAACGCTTTCGGTAGTACCGCCTTATTTTTATGTGACCGACGGCACAGTGCCTGTGATTTTTCGAGGGCACATCCTTGACTGGGACGCCCGCAGGTACGAAACAGCGGGTTATTTTTCCGAAGCGGTGGTCATCGACTCTACCCATCTCGCGATACGCACACGCGAGAGTAAAAATCACGAAAATATTTTGGGGATACTGCAGTTCGGTGACAGCACAGGGATCCGCTTACAGGGCAACATACTAACCCGGCAGGTAGATGGGATTTTTGATACCGATGGGATGCTGCTTTATAATAAAGAACGGCAGAAGGTAATATACACCTATTTCTATCGCAATCAATTCCTGATCACCGATCCATTCCTGTCCGGGCTGGTGCGTGGGAAAACAATCGATACCATAAGCCGTGCGAACCTGAAAATTGCAACTGTAGCCTCCCATGATATGCAAAAGCTGGCGGCACCGGCACTTGTCGTAAACCGGTATACCGCAACTGACCGAAATTATCTCCTGGTCAACAGTGCGCTTATGGGCAGATATGAGCCGGAAATAGAATGGAAGCGCTCCAGTATCATCGATGTCTATGACCTTACCACCACGGAGTATCGGTTCAGCTTCTACCTGCCGCACCGGGAGAAGCAAAAAATGTATGATTTCAGGCTTACCAATGATTTTTTAATCAGCCTGACCGGGAATCATATTTATGCCTTTGATGTGGACACTACGGCCTTCAAATAACACAATATACGGCGCTGTATCAGGAGGAGAGCCGAACACCTGTACAAACTAGTAGGCATAACTTTTAATCAATCTTTATTATCATGAAAATTCTAAAAACCGCAATGCCCATCCTGGCGATCGCCATTGCAACCGGAGCTGCCTTTGCAAATGCTGCTGTAACAAAGCCGGGTAGTGCTTTGATCGACAGGCAGGGATACGTAAAAGTGAGCGCATCAGTCTGTACGCCGACACAGATACTTTGTTCTACCACGCAACATCAATTTATGTGCTCTAACGGTACGGTTGATTTGTTTGACTGGAACGGCACGGCGTGCCCTAATGCCCTTTTTTACAGGCCATAATGAAATATGCCTGAAATGTTGCGCTGGTAGGGGGACTACCAGCGCATTTTTTATTCTTTGAGGTACTGTGCAAAAAAATCTTTTATCCTTACCGAGAGGTCTTCCTGGTTTTGTGGCTGGCCCAGCACGTGCCCTTCATTTTTATAGAGCAATAGCAGGTGTTCTTTACTGAGCTGCCGCATCGCCATGTGCAGTTCGATACTCTGTGAGGGCGCGACCGTCACATCCTGTTCACCACACCAACTCAATAAGGGGGTAGTGATATTTTGAGCAAAATATATGGGTGAGTTCTGCAGGTAGCCTCCAAAATCATCATACAGTTTGCTGCCCATACGCATTTGCTGGTTGACATAGCGCCAGACCTGTGAATTCCCTTCGCTGTCCAGCCCCAGTGAGTGGCTTACCATATCTGAAATCCCGGCTCCTGAGACTGCTGCCCGAAACCTTGTACAGCGGCTTACAATATAGTTTACTTCGTACCCTCCATAGGAGTGCCCTATGATGCCTATCCGCTGCGGGTCGACCATGCCGGTTGCCAGCACGGTGTCAAGGGAGGCATTGATGCAGTCCAGGATGGCATTACCGGGATTACCGATGGTATACCGGATATCGGGATACCATACAAAATACCCTTCTGATGTATACACTGCCGGGTTAAATCCTGTGGGTTCGCGGAGCGTTGGGGCGCGGTACAGGTGCAGGTTGAACCCCTGCCTCTCGTAGACGTGGACAATCATGGGATATTGCCTGCCCGCGGTATATCCCGCAGGATATAGGAGAACGCCGTTCAGGGGTGTGCCTTTGGTATCCGTGTAGTGCAGCAGGCCTGAGCGTGTAGCGGTGAAATCCTTATGATGCAGGTTGGTCGCTGCAATGGGCTTAGGGGCTTTTCCGGCACTTAGAGCTACTAGTTTCTGGGGCGTATCGGCACGCTCTGCCACCGCGATAAAGCGCTGGCCAAAGTCGCTTTGCCTTACGCTGCTGAACAGGCAGTTATCGAACGCTAATTGGTGTAGCGTACCCTTCGGGGTCCAATAGAAATATCCTGTCTGGCCTTCATTGCCATACGCTTCCAACAGCAGCCCGTCTTTCAGGTCGATATAATAGCTGTTCAGTTCGTAGAAGTGCATAGTCCGGGCACCGTCCCGTGCCCTTGTATATATTTTATAGCGGTTGGTACCGGTGCTGTCGGCTGTGATACAATCGCCGTGGCCTGTTACAGGGTCAAAATGCCAAATCCCATTTTCAGCGGTTAAAAAAATATGCCTGCTATCGGTACCCCAAACGGGCAGGGCATAAGGGGAAGGGATGTCTGCATACTCCTCCTCGTTGCCTGCCCATGATGCCGATGCCCTCAGCTGCTGCCTTTTTTTCTGCTTCGTGCTGTAAATCCACCAGCATCCCCTCTCGAAATAATGGATGTAGCCTGCATCCGGGCTAAAGCCTATGGTGCCGGGCTTGCCGGATATGCTCTTTACCAATAAGGTACGCTCGCCCGTAGCAAGGTCGGTAAGGTAATAGTCCAGGGGGGCGCTCAGCTCATCCTGGGGCTCGTATTGCAGCGGGTCAGCATCCAGGGCGAACCGGCAGTCCGGTGAAAGGAAATAGCTGCGCGGGGTACCGTCGCCGACCAGTGTCATTTTATCTGCTGACGGCTCCCATGCGATCAGCCGGCGCTCCACAGGGGGAGGTGTGCGGCTGTATTCGAGCCGGGAGCGGGCATCGGCAACGATCACATCGGGATGGTTGCCTGAAGGCACCTCACGGCTGAGGGTTACCATTACCCTGCTTGCGTTGTCTGAAAGTACAAATGGCGTATAATAAAAAGAAGAACAGATCCCATAACCGCCTGTGAGGGTGGCGATGGCACTTTCCTCCAGGCGGTAATCCAGGCCGGCCTTCCACACGTCCTTGTGGAGGTTCAGCCCGCAGGAGGCAGTACCCCGGGCGCCGTGGTCAAGATAGGCAATGGATTGCCCATTGTTGCTCCAGCCCAGGCGCTCCAATGTGTATATGCCGGATTCCCGCAGGACAATTTTTTTTCCGTCTGTTACCCGCAGGGCCTGCACGCTGTTATCGTCCGCGATAAATGCAATGGCCTCCCCGCTTGGGGAGACGCTGTACTCCCGTGCGGTGCCCAAGGGCGTAGTGGTGCCACCCGGGAGTTCCCGTATGGCAAGGTCTTGCCCCATGACCGAGTTTTGGCACAAGAGCAAATGCCTGCCACGGTTAAGAAAAACAGCTGAGGAGATGCCCGGGTAAAAATGGCGGTCGCCCGTTTTTAAATTAATGAGCTGCAACCCATCGGGCAGCAGGGCGGTGCAGTACTTCCCGTCTGCACTGAACAGCGCATTTTTACCCAGGGGAAAGGCGTGGGTTTTACTACCTGTAACGGGGGCTATAAACAGGGTATCGGTACCTTGCTCGTACCGTAGGGTGTAGGAGGCCCATTGGCCATCAGGGGATATTTTCGCCCCGACAAGCCTTGACCATTTGCCGTAATCCCCAGGGGCCGCTATTTTCTGGGCCGCACAGGCAGCGCCCAGTAGCAGCGCAAGGGCCAGGATGAAAGATTTAATGGGATTCGTGTACATTTTAGTATCCGGGGTTTTGCGGCTGCAGGTTATTATTGAGCAAGAGCTCATTTTGGGGTAAGGGCAACAAGAGGTCGGTATCCTGCCATGACGGTTTAAGAGGCTGTAAGACCGGGGTTGCCATGCCCCGGCGCTTGAGGTCAAAAAACCGGTGCCCCAATTCGGAAAACAGTTCCACACGGCGCTCCTGCATCAGGGCCTGCATCATCGCCTGGGCATTGGTGATTGGAAGCGGGGAAAGCCCCGCGCGGATGCGCAACAGGTCGAGGTCCTGTTTTGCCCCCTGCAGGTCTCCCAACAAAAGCCGTGCTTCAGCCCGTATCAGAAATTGTTCTTCAAGGCGCAACACCACAGGGTATTCCTGCGAGCTGGCTGTTACGCTGTTCTGTTTGTATTTGTATGGGAAATACCAGGTCGAGGTCCCATCGGTAACCGTACCTGTCCAAAGGTTTTTTCGGGCATCGCCCGTTTCAAAGGCACCCACCAGTGAACCGCTCAACGCCACCACTGCCGGAGGCCCGGCGACCAGCACGAAGTTCCGGGCATCGTTGGTATTGGCGCCTGCAATCCCCGGATGCAGCTGCAATAGGGCGCTCGGGCTTTCTTTTAGAAACGTTGTTCCCAAATCAGCGGGCAGGCTGTATAGCGATGGCTGGCCTATGATGAGGCTGGCGCTGTTTTCAGCACCCGTATAATCACCCATCCACAAGAGGACCCGCGATAAAAGGGCGGTCGCAGCAAACCTGTTGGCGCGAATACGTTCTGCTGTAGGGTAGCCCTCCGAAAGTAGGGTGATGGCCTGTTCGAGATCCGCTTTTGCCATTTCCAGCACCTGGGCGAACGGTTTTTTTGGAAGTACAGCATTTTCCCTGTAGTCGGTCTGTGTTGCGTAAGGGATGTCGCCATACAACATGGCGAGATAGGAATGTTCCAGGGCGCGCAGAAATAAGGCTTCCCCCGTAATCTGGTTTTTGGTCGCCACATCCAGGCGCGATGATTGTGAAACCCCTTCGATGAGGGCATTGCAGCTGTAAATCCTGCTGTAGGCACTGGACCAAAGGGAGTTTACAAAGGTGTTGCTTGGTAAAAGGCCGTTGGTATAGAATGATTCCATATCGGAGGCACCGGAACCGAAAAAAGTGAGCTCGTCACTATACATCCCGGCCAATAGGGAAAGGCCATCGCTATTCCCTGAAAAAAAGCCGGTTTCCCGGAGGTTGGCATAAATACTGCTTAAGGCGGCGGTCGCTGTCGCAGGGTCTTCAAAGGTACTCACTGTTGTAAGCTGGTCGGAGGGGAGGTCCACTTCCGTGAAATTATCACAGCCCAGGGCCAGAAGGCTGCTTAGGGCCAAAAGGTATCGTATATTTTTCATAGGTAAGTCGTTAAAAATTACATTGGATTCCAAGGGTAAACATCTTTAGGGGCGGCAGGCGGTTCAGGGCCTGGTTTTCCGGGTCGGCACCCTTGTAGCGTGTGAAGGTCAGCAGGTTCTGCCCCTGAAAATAGACTTTGGCAGTACATCTGTCCCCCGGCAGGGGAAGCCGGTAGGAGAGGCTGATGTTTTTAAGGCGTATGAAGGAAGCATCCGAGACTACGGCATCGCTGTTCCGGTACCGGAAGTAGGCGGCCAAAGCACTGCCATCCGCTCCGGTTGAATACTGCTGGATCTCGGCACCGGTGCCACCGGCAGGGTAGCGGTCAAGTGCCTGTGCCGGCAAATTCGACATTCCCCCGGCAAGGTTGAGCCCGTAGCGGTAGTCGTTGCCCTGCTGCTTTACAAATTGCAGCAGGAAGTCCAGTTCCCAGTTTTTATAGGTTAGGGTATTGCCCAGGCCGCCAAACCATTTCGGCGCCGTGTCCACCACCGCCTTTGTATCATCGGGGGCGCTGATGACCCCGTCGTTATTGAAATCCTTAAAGCTGTAGTACCCGGTCTGGGGATCGATTCCTGCATATTCATATACTTTACGGATGGTAATGGGTTGCCCGACCACAAATGAATTGGCATAGGAAGAGCCCTCCAGGCCGTCGAAGGCCACCAGTTTACTTTTGGGTATCGTAATGTTGGCATAAGTATCCCATGAAAATGCCGCTGTGGCGATGTTTTTGCCCTGTAGGGTAATCTCAAGCCCGGTATTCTGTACGGTCGCATCGAGATTGGCCTGGACCGTGCTGAACCCGGTGGTCGCGGGCAACGGGATACCGACCAACTGGCTCGAAGAGCGGTTGCGGTACCAGGCGGCGGTAAGGTTGAGCCGTTCCTTAAGAAAGCCTGCTTCGAGCGCCACTTCCAGTTTGCGGTTGACCTCCCATCCGAAATTGGGGTTAAAGAGCCTTGAGGGCTCTAACCCGGTTACCCCGCCATAGAGGTATTGCGAGGTGGTATAGGTAGAGAGGTACTGGTAATCGCCGATTTGGTCGCTCCCGGTCGTGCCGTAACTCCCGCGAAGTTTACCAAAGGAAAGCCAGGGAATACCCTGTAGCAGTTCTTCCCCGGAAAAGACCCATGCCGCCCCCAGAGCGCCAAATGCCGCATAGCGCTTCCCGGGGCCAAACCTGCTGGAACCGTCCCTTCTCCCGGTAAGGTTTACAATATAGCGCCCTTTGTAGGTATAATTTAAGCGCCCGAAAAACGCCTGGTACCGGTATTGCGTGCCTGCATTGGCCGTGATGTCCACTACGGTAGCTGCGGCGAGGTTGTACAAAAGGCTGTTGCTCGGGAAACCCATACCGTATTGCGAGAGTTGGCTGGCGTCCTGGCTTTGGAAGGTGGCCCCACCCAATACCTTCACGGCGGAGTTGCCCCATTGCCTGTCCCATTGCAGTTGTGGCTCAATAATCCAGGACGAACGTGCGCCGTTTGCAGCAAAGAGCATCGAACTGGAACTGTTCAGCCCGTAGGCGGGGTTGTACATGGTGGAGGGCATGGAGCGTGTCTCCTCAAGCCGCGAGTCGGTATACCCGAAGCTTGCCCTCAGCTCCAGGGATGCTGTGGGCCTGTAGGCGAGCACGGCGTTTGAGATCAGTGATTTTGTCTTCACCCTGTAGTTGCTTTCCAGTGCCGCCAGCGGGTTATCAAAGGTGCCATTTTCCCAGTTCAGGTTGCCCTGGGCATCGTATAACGCGGGTGCATTCGGTGCCAGCGTGTAGGCAACGGGTGTAAGGTCTGTTGCCGGGAGCTTGTTGTCGTCCGCCGTATAATTTACGGTGAGCGTGAGGTCAAATTTCCCGTTTTCGGAGTGGTGGCTTAGGTTGCTGTGCACGCTCCCTTTACGATAATTGTAATCACCGGGAAAGACGGTGGCCTCGTTGCGGTAGGTGCCGCTCAACAGAAATTGCGTGTGCTCGCTGCCCCCTGAGGCTCCGGCCTGAAGGGTATTGACGGTTGCCGTCCCGCCTATGAGCTGCTCTACCCAGTCCGTTTGGCGCCCCCGGTTCCAGGTACCGTTGACATCGTAGGCGAAGAACGGGAGCTGGGTTATCCCGTCATTGGCAAAGGCCTCTTCCCGCATGGCGAGGTATTGCGGGGTATCCATCATCTTCATGCGACGGGTGAGCGAACCAAAAGATGTGGCTGCTGCGGCGCTGTATTGTGTTTTGCCCGCCTTTCCTTTCTTTGTCGTGATGAGTACGACGCCGTTGGCCCCGCGTGAGCCGTAAATTGCCGTGGCATCGGCATCCTTTAGTATCTCAATACTGGAAATGTCCAAAGGGTTAATGGCATTTAGCGGGCTTTGGTTTCCGGCGAGGGCCCCCACGGAGTTTTGCAAATCGTTGAGCCCTTCGGTTGCATAGGGTACACCGTCCACTACGTAGAGGGGCGCGTTTCCCCCGGCACGCAGGCTGTTGAGCCCGCGTATCTGCAGGGTGACCTGACCCCCGGGTGCGCCGGTGGCCTGCGTGATGGCAACCCCGGGCATGCGGCCCTGCAGGGCCAGGAGCGGGTTATTTACGGGCTGGAGTTCTATTTCCTTCGCCGTAACGCGCGAAATATCGCCGGTCGCCTCTTTCTTTTTGGTGGTGTAATACCCTGCATTTATGGCAACCTCTTCAAGGGCTGTTGCCGATTCGACCATTACAATATTCAAGGTGGTGCCGGATACGGCCGCCTCCCGGGTGGCGTAGCCTGTCATTTCAAACAGCAGCGTATCGCCCTGGGCGGCGGGAAGTTCAAAATAGCCCGCTTCATTAGTGACCACCGAAAAGGCATTGCCTTTTATCCTAACACTCACCCCCGCGAGGGCGCCGGTGGCATCGGATACATTACCGGTTATCATTTGCTGTACCGGGTTCAGGGCTGTCGGGCCCGGATAGGAGTGGGCAGAAAGGCAGCAGCACAGCAGTAAGAAAAAGAAAATACTGTTGCTGCCCTTGCCCGTTATGAGATTTTTCATAATTTGGTAGGGTTAATAAAATAATAATTTTGTTAATACATAAGGCCTTCTGTGATTCGACCAGCAAGTAGAAATCAGAAGGCTTTTCTTGTTAAATAATCTAGTAAGTCTGTAGGGTTTCCTTCCCCATACGCAATTCGGTATTTGTTACACAATCATAGAAAGTAAAAAAACATCCTGCACCGTTCCCTCCGTGGTTACTAACCCAAAGCGAATTTAAACGGGTCCGGCGCAGGACTATTTAAAAGCCATTAAAGCCATAAATCAAAAAAATGGATTGCGAAACTTTAAGAAGCAGTTGCTTAGAATCTGTGAAGTGAAGTATCCTCCTAAAAAGGAGGCGTGGGTTTAAACTCATCTTATTTGACTTAAGGTACTGGTATACCCTCACACGAATAAGTGAGCCCACGCCATATGGCGTGAGCATCTTACTTATTATCCCGTGTGCAAAAATTACCAGTTTCTAAGTCGGGACTCTAAGCGAATGCTTCGTATTTAGAATTAGAAGTATCGCAAAATTATAAAACAGTTCGCAATATATAAAAATAATTTTAAATACGGTCGAACGACCGTGATTTTTTATGACGTATAAAGTTTCTTTGTTTATATGGTAGATATAAACGACATAATATGTAAATACATTGTCAAAGAATGGCTTAACCCATGGTTACAACAGGGTAGGTCTCAAACTACCTTTGCTAATATGCATAACATTGACGAAAGTACAATAAGGAAAATTAAATCACATAAAAGTTATCGAATTCCGGTTGAAACCTTGAACAGAATATGTGATGCTAGGAAAATTAAACTTTCAGATTTCTTTAGAGAGATTGGTATTTAAAAGATATAATCAATTGAAGAAATTTTCTAAAAAAATATTGATTCATCAAATGTTAAAGAACTTTATGTGGTACAGAGTGTATCGCAATACATTTTATAATTGGTCAAATAGGATTAGCTATGCAGCTTTAGCTACAATTTCTAATGCCCAATCTAAGGCTGTACTTTTTAAACAAAATTTCACTGCTGCTGAAAATTCTGATTTGCGTGAGCACATTTCCCAGAGTTCCCTCATTGCTTTACTAATATCATTTTTTCTCGAAATATCAAAATTTTGATTTTGAAGATGAAGTAGTCTTTTAATCTGAATAATTAAAACTGTTGTTCTATGATATTTATCCTTACGTACATCAATAAGCGAAGGCGCGTTTAAGTTTAGTCTCCTTATAGAATAAGTGACTCTATTATAATTTCTTGAATTCACATCATCAGATTTAGGCTTTATTAAGCCTTCATTTGTGAATGCAAGTTCATCGGGGTCGTTAATGTCGATTGGGTCTAAAAAAAGTATATCTTCATTCTCACAGACATCTCCATAATTGATAGCCCTATCAGCCACTACATGGAAATATGATTTTTTTCGGACATTAGGAGCAGGGCCAACGAATCTATAATTTAACCAATCAAACGCTAACCACCAGTAGCCGTCTAACACATTTCCATTTTCGTCTCGGACTTCATTTTTAGGTCTAAAATGATCTACATGACAATGAGCAGCAGCATTGATTGATTCAGTATACCAACATTTATTATTACTTAAAGATGATAAATGATTTTTAAGTTCAACCCACAAGGCTTGATTTGCATCAATAATAGCTCTGCGAGCAACCATATCCGGAGCATCTATTAACTGTTGTGTCAACGCATCAGATCTTTCGATCCACTCTAAAGGAGGGGGGTTATTTTCTAAATCAATAAAAATCATTTGTCGGAGTCTTTAATTATTTCTTCTAAAATATCCAGGGCTATTTTATTTTGTTCTTCCCGTTCCTTCGAAGATGTAGTGTGGAAATTAAAATCTTCTCTTTCAGTAATTGCTATAAGAAATTTTTGATAGATTGGATCACGATCAGTTGTATTTATACCTAATTTCGAAAATTGATAAAACAATTCAGTTAAACGATCTTTTTCTTCGTCAGATAATTCATGCTTCTCCTGTTTGGCAATTAGAACATTTCTTTCATTCAAATCATTTAATGTGTCTTGATCTAATGTACTTGGTAGATTAAAGAATTCGCTTGTCAGGATTCCAGCTACACCCAATCCTTTAGGATCAAAATCAGGCGTCATTGTTTTGATGAAGATTTGTTCATCATTTTCAACTGTTTTTTTTTCAGAATAAAATATTCTAATTTCTTCCTTAGTTAACCCTCCGATCACAAGAGGGTCATGAGTAGTCATTAATATTTGACTTGATTTATCTTTGTCGGTATATTCTTGCAATAAATTCATGTATTTCCATTTCCATAACGGATTGAGATGTGTGTCAGGTTCATCGAGAAGAATTAATGATTCTTCTGCCTTTGTAAATCGTAATAAACCAATTACAGTTAAAAGTTGTTGTTCACCTTCCGATAATTCTTTAAAAGTGATAGTACCATCCACATTCTGCTTTTGTACCTTAACTCTTACCTCTTGAATCAAGTCTGACATATAGGTACTTTCTAATTGCTTAAAAAAGTCTGTATTGCCTTTATATTTTTGCGCAATGCTATTAAGCTTTTCTTGATTAGAGATATATAGATACAGGTGTTCTTGCTCTGGATGTTTATTAAAATCTTCCCTAATTTTATCCTTATGATATATTGGTCCAATTGAAGCATTCCAAAGTTCATTCAAGAAGTCTTTAACCACACCTTTTGCATACCAAAATTTCCGATCACCAATTTCTTTGTTACCTTTCCAATTGGGCTTTTTCATTACAAACAATACTGATTCTAAACCAACAATATTAAGATACTCCTTTAGGAATGTATTTATTTTTTCATCATTAAAACCGTAAAAAGCAAGTAGTACAAAGTAACTATGAATAATTCTTGCATAAAATAAAGGCCTAAAAGGATCGTCTATACCATCTAATAGGTCTTTATAAAATTTGTTTTGGTGTCTATCGAAATGCTCAAGCAATCGATTACTAACTCCTGAATAGTAGGAAAAAACATATTTCGGTAAATAACTGTCTCTGTTTGAGTCTATTTCTTTTTTTGTAATAGGCTTTGAGGAATAATTGATTACTCCTTCAATTTCCTTTCCTAAATAAAATTGATATTTACCTTTGAGAGTAGGGCCACCTTCAACTTTTAAAAGATTTCCTTTACATTCATACTCAATAACATAATTAAAGGACGTTGCCTCTTTTAAATCTAAATCTCTGAAAATAATTACCAAAGCCTCTAAGAAGTTTGACTTTCCAGCCGCATTTGCTCCTAAAAGCACTGTATGCATTTGCCTCTTGTCAATATCAATGCTGAATTGGCGAAGATTTTTGAAATTATCTATAAATACTTTATCGATCCTCATACTAATTCCAAATAGCCCTTTTCGTTGTCAACTTCCTTAATTGTTTT
Organism: Bacteroidia bacterium; assembly: GCA_046566705.1. Taxonomy (GTDB): domain Bacteria; phylum Bacteroidota; class Bacteroidia; order Flavobacteriales; family Flavobacteriaceae; genus Flavobacterium. The sequence goes on from JBKHWE010000018.1 coordinate 342,289, forward strand.
TGTCTGCTCAATCTGTTTCTTTAATTCAGCATAAAAATCTTCTATTTTCTTATCCTCATCTTTAGGTCCATAAAAAGTTGACATCTTCCAAAGATCTTCCGCATGGAGTTTACCATTTATTTCCAATATTTTTTGTAATTCCATATACATTGATTTAGTATTATACGTGCTTACACGCTTAAAGGAATATTCATTTTCAATTCTTGTTATTGTTTGAGGCATTTGATAAGACTCTTCCCCAAGCATTTCAGCAAGTACAGCTTTGGTTAATTGCCCAACTACCTGTATGTCCTGATTAATGTGGGTAGTAATTTCTTCAAGTATATCTTTTACTGAAGTAATTTTTTTTACTATTATCTCTTGTTCCTCTATCGGAGGAAGAGGAACGAGAATATTTTTCAGTTTTGATCCACTAAAATTAGCTTGATTAGTTTGTGAAGTTATTTGCGGTTCAATCTGTGTTATTCTGCATATGGGCGACAATAAATAATAATTTAAAAAATCAGCATTTGCAATGTCCATAAATGGAGTCACCTTAATTAAGTAAGACGCAAGTGTGTATGTTTTTTTTTCTCCCTTGTACACTGCACTTTTCCCTACAAGATCATAGCTGTTAGTTCTATTAAAGAGTATATCATTGTGATTTAAATATAATCTCGGCAAATCTTGATGATTAGGTGAAATATATTTTAAATTATCAAATATAATATCTCCAATTGATGTTATATTTCCCATTCTCAAAACAGGTACACCATTATTATCATCTGTTGTTTTTTGAGATGTTCCATAACTTGCGTCTCTAATTATGTTTCCAAAACGACACCATTTCCAATTTACAGGAATTGCAAAAGGCTTATTTTGGGGAATCTTATCCAGAGTGACTGTATCCTTTTTTATAAGTTTCTCTTTTAAAAGTTGCGTTTTCCTGCTTCGAGCAAGTTCTAATAAATGTGAACTATTAAACTTTACATTGCTGTTTTTTCGCCATTTAGATGTTAAAGTTCCTTGAATTCCTTCCTGTATGATAGTTTTATATAGATTTTGAAGTAATATTTTATTTTCAGTTATTAAGTTTTTTAGTTCTTCAATTTCTTGCTCAATAATCTTTATTTTTTCAACAATATTCAATTGTTCTTTTAGAGTTGGTAAGTTAATTTCAAGTCCTAAAAATGTCTTTGCCTTTAGCTCACTTTTAATTCCATTTCCAACTTGATCAAGTAATATTCTTTTGAAAGAATTACTTTTTAAAAACCATTTTAGGAATTCTATATTAATTATATTTTGATCATAGGTATATGAACTATAATGAATCGTTGCTATTGCGTCCTCTTCATAATCATATATCGCTATTGCCCCTTTTTCTGCATTAATTCCAGAAATTAAAAGATCTCCTTTTTTAACAATGATCATATTTGTACGGGTGATAACATTTTCTTCTATATGTATAGCTCCCGCGAAGTCTATCTTCTTTACACGCTTTAATTTTAAAATATTGGCTTGTGAGGGTTTTAGACGATCTTTTCTCTCTGTCAAAAAAGAGCTAATTTGCACTTTCTTCCATTTCATGATTTAATTCAGTTTGGATGTGATTAATTAGACTTTTGGTTCTCTCAAGATTATCTAATAGTTTTTCTAAAATAAAGGATGAAGACATTAATTCATCAGAGATAGAATCGTTAGGATTTTTAAAATCAAGATTAAATTTTCGTTCTGTAATTTGATCTATACTAACTTTAAATGCTTTCTGATTTACTTTGCGGTCTTTCCACCATTGCCTTATCTCATCAAAATCCTTTATTGCTATTGTTCTACCCTTATTAAAGCTTTTAATGCCTTCGGGATAAGGCATTTCATAATACCACGTCTCTCTTGTAGGAACACCCTTGTCAAAGAAAAGAATATTAGTTTTTATAGAAGTATATGGATTAAAGACTCCTGCTGGCAACCTAACAATCGTATGAAGATTACATTTCGAAAGTAATTCCTTTTTTATTCTCGTTTTTACACCCTCGCCGAAAAGTGTTCCATCTGGTAATACTACTGCGGCTCTTCCATTTTTGTTTAAAATTTTAATAATAAGTGCTAAGAATAAGTCTGCAGTTTCTTTTGTTCTAAATTTTTCAGGAAAGTTTTTCTCTGTGCCGTCCTCTTCCAAACCTCCAAAAGGTGGATTTGATAATACGATACTAACTTGATTTGCGTTTTTCCAATTTTCATATGGGACAGTTAAAAGGTTACCTTTAGTAATAGCAGGTTTTTCAATACCATGTAGTATCAAATTCGTGGTGCAAAGTAAGTGTGGTAAGGGCTTCTTCTCAACGCCTCTAATTGAATTCTGCACAATAAGAGAAGATTGGTCGAACTCTTCTTCAGTAGCCAAATATTCTAATGTAGATGTAAGAAAACCACCCGTACCGCAAGCAGGATCAAGCACTGATTCACCGATTTGCGGACTAACCATTTCGACCATAAACTGTGTTACTGCTCTGGGTGTATAATATTCTCCAGAAGAACCGGCACTTTGCAATTCTTTCAATATAGATTCGTAAATTTCATTGAATATGTGCCTTTCATTGCTGTCTGAAAAATCAATTTTATTAATTTCGTTGATTACCTGTCTAAAAAGTGTCCCTTTTTTCATGTAATTATAAGTGTCATTAAACACTGATTTTACAATTACTGACTGATCAGTATCGGTCGGTTCTATGGTTTTTAGAATAGGAAATAATTCATGATTAATAAAATCGATTAGATCGTCGCCAGTCAATCCGTCCTCATTTGCAGCCCAATTTTGCCATTTAAGTTTTTCTGGAATAGGGCTCTTGTATTCTATTCTCGTTTTCTTCCACTCATCTTCTTTATCTGCAAAGATTTTCATGAATAACATCCAAACCATTTGTGAAATTCGTTGGGCATCTCCATCGACACCTTCATCTTTACGCATTATATCACGAATGGACTTTATATTACTCGATACACTCATATTAAAAAAATTAACACTGCAAGTTTTTGAAAAGCAGCTATTTGTAAGAATTACCGTTTTTTACTGTAAAATGATATTACAATTTCAAATATATGTAATTTATAGGTATTTTATTAAACAATATTTGAAAGTTAAAGCTTACAATTTTAGTCAAAAATTATATATTGACTACTTTAGTTGTGCGAAGTAAAAAACCTTGATAAATCTAATGATTTTCAATGGTTTTTATCTGTTTCTTGTAGTACCTCCAGTACTTCATAAAATTGAACTGTAAGACTAAATTAAATCATTAATTGATACTTTCAAAAGTGTAACTGTCCAAATACTGTTACATATTTAAAACAATAACACGGCCCAGGCCCTGCCTGCGCCCGCGATCGCAGCGGCATCCTTTTCCGGGGGAAAAGATAAAGGGGAGCGTGAGATGCGGTGCCCCGAATATGCAGCCCCGATAAAATGCACGCCTCCAGTAGCTGTTGTATTCCCCAGGCTGTAAGGCAATGAGAGCAGCCTTAAGTTAGTAATCTAAATATCGTAATTCTTCGAAATTCTGCATTTTGGATATTTTTCCAAGTTTTTCAGGATAATAAATACTTAAAATTATAGTGCTATCATCAGAAAAGGCTATTGATAAGTTATGATTTACAGTCCTATAAGCCTTAAGATTATAAATGTTTATAGACCGGAACCACGAGGTGATTAGTTGATGTGAGATCCGATAAACAAGTTAAAAATAAAATTTTGATACTATATTCAGTAAGGATTATCCATAGTCATAAAATACAATCAAATATTGCTCAATAGTTTCCTGCTAGATGCCTATTTATATATCGAATTATGGTGTTTCTAACTGATATATAGGTTTTTATAGAAAAACGTATGGTGTAAAACTATTAGATGTAAATTTTCGTTATCTTTAATTATAATTAAATACATTTGCGCGAACTATCGGTTTTACCTGAAATTACAGTCTCATGAGTCAATTGGATTACATAAAAGATATAGCAAAATATGGTCTTGAAAACGATCAGGAGAAGCTGCTTCTTGCTGTAAATGAGCTTATAGAATTTTCAAAGAAGGGTAAGAAAATCAATTTTGCGCTGCAATTGCAATCGATCATAAAAGAATCTTTCGCACAACAACGACCCTCGTCGTTGCGAAAAGTAGAATCGGACAGTGCTTTCCAAAGATTCAATGAGGATGAGATGCGAGAGTTGATTCTGGAGCGACTGACAAGTGACTATTCATTTGATAACCTGGTATGTGATACGAAAGTGCGCCAGGAATTAGATTTTTTTATTAAAGAGCATCTGACGTATGAGACTTTAAAGCGTTTTGAACTGCCTGTATCCAATAAAATACTTCTTCATGGCCCTTCAGGCTGTGGTAAGACTTTAGCTTCATATGTAATTGCGGGAGAACTTGATAAGATGATGATTGTAGTGAACCTCGGGGCTATAGTTTCTTCTAAATTGGGAGAGACCAGTAAAAATCTTGCTAAGATATTTAGGAAAGCTGCAACGGAGGATTGCATCATCTTTATTGACGAATTTGACTCATTAGGAAAAGTGAGGGATTACAGCCAGGACCATGGTGAGATGAAACGTGTGGTGAACACTATATTGCAACTCTTTGACTATTTACCGCAAAGTAGTATCGTTATAGCGGCCACTAACCAGAAAGATATGGTTGACTCAGCTTTGCTGCGGCGCTTTGACATGAGCTTACAATTGGAACTGCCCCAATACCACCAAATTTCAGACCTGATAGCGATAACGCTTAAGAATGGACCTTTTAAATTTGATAAGCAAATGGCAGCAAAGAAAATAATGAAAAATTCTGTTGGACTTTCTTATTATAGCATCCAAAAAACGCTTGTTTCAGCTATTAAAAGAAGCATTTTTAGCCAGGATACTACTGTGAAAGAACTTTCACCCACCATATCAACTGCCATCTGGGGGGAGTTGATAGAGCAGGAGAAAGTTGCTTTAGGTGTTATTTAAGCCTCGTTATCTATATCGGCTAAGGCCTCACCCTGAGCGGTTGCAGTAAGTATGTCTTCGAGGTTGTTGACTGCTGCCAGCTCATTGTAAAGGCGTCCCGTAAACTGTGCCCCGGGCAAATTATTCTTAATGGTTATGGCTATTGAAAAGTTATGCTCATAGTCATATAGCCTTCGTACCGACTCCAGCAATTGGGGGCAAATCCTGCAGTTGATTGCCAGTTTAAACGTCCCGTTTTCGTCTACCAGTTCATTAAGGTTAACCGGGAACTCAATTTTTTGAGTATTTGAGTAGGGTATGGGATTGGCTCTATTACGGCCATTCTGTGACCACGTCAGGGTACTTTTAAGTTTCGAATTGATATCCCGCGTCACGGCCAATATCTCATTGGCCTGGTGGTTACGGAAGAAGCTAAACGCCATATGAACTGGGTTGTAAGCCAGCTGGTTGTTGAGTACCGGCCTGAAACTAAAGCAGAGCGTAGCGGTGACGGTCACCAAGCTGCGTTGCCGGTTGTGGGTTCCTTCAAAAAGGTACCTTGGGAAATTAATGGGATAGGCCTTAAATTCTTCGGGACGTATGCTGTCCTCCAGTATTATAGTTATGCTGTCATCACTGGATACTAAACTAGCCTGCTGGTCGGCCATGCCGTAACCTGCCACCCTGTTAATCATTGTGCCGTGTGGTGCGGGGAATTTTATATTATCTAACGATGCCCCGTTAACGATCAGCGCTTTTATGGACTGCGACCTTAGTGTCGGATAGAGCCCCAGAACCTGGGCGGCGATATTGGAGGCCAATGGTGCGGAGAAGCTCGTTCCTACCTGTTGATAGAAACTTTCCGTAGGGTCAGCTGATAACACATCCATGGTGGCATTGATCCCGATAGCGATGCCCCAGGCATCCATCTCGTAATCGCCACCACATTCTATAATATCCGGTTTAAAGTAGAGACTGTTTTTTTTACGCCTAAATCCCGATAAGTTGACGTGGCCTTTTCGGGTATAGAGCGCCGGAAATTCCTTTTGTGGGGAAATCCCTCTAAATGCGCCTGCTTTCAGGCAATCTGCGGCAGCACCCACAGTAATGTTGTTCATGCTCTCCGCCGGTGTGCTCAGGTTCGTGGCCGCATGGTTAAAATACCCGGGATCATAGTCGGTATTATGGCCCTGTGCATCGTTATTGTTTGAAGTGGAGATAAAAATAAGGCAATTGTTCTCGTGCGCGAAAAGGTCGAGCTTGTAAGCATAGGATGAGTAGTCCTCATTTTCTTTTTTATTAGCGGTAAAGCAGACCGTCAAGACAAATATCCTTACACCTTGCTCTGCTACGGCGCGTGCCATCAATTCCACTACCTTGTCCTGGGATATACTGCCCGAATTATTGTCGAGGATTTTCAGGGATAATATCCGCGCGTCCGGTTCAATCGGCCCGCGATAGTTTCGCCTGTAAGCCCTTTTTCCCAATGCCGCCAGTGCTGCGACCCCAGTCCCGTGGCCCGATCCCATGTTCGCATTATCTTCTAGGGGATTTGTACCGGTGATGGTAAAGCTGGTGTCGTTAATTATTATCGGGCGCAGGGGAGTGGCGATGCTTACCCCGGTATCCAAAATCCCTATGACAGGTAAATTTTCGGCGGGCGGCGCAACTTCAAAACCATAACCCCTTTCAGGGAGGTTAAATTTTGTGGGGCTTACCAGGGTGGCCAGGGATGAAACAACGCATTTTATAATATCAAAATTACGTGCGATTTCCCTGCCCTGCTCCAGCGTGGCGCCCTGAATCTCGAGCGTATTTGTATTTTCAGAGTAGCGATATACAAGCCCATTTTCATCCAGGTATTGATACAGGCTATCCCGGATAATCTCAAAATCCCTTTCCGGAAGCGGAAACTCCAAAAGTTCACAAATCAGTATATTTTCAGGCTGCTCAATCTCAATAATATCCTCAGTTGTCAGGAGGGTGAACTTTTTTACGTAGCGGACCTTACCGTCGTAGGTTGCATCCTGGTCTTCGCCGAGCTCCCGCCGGATGAAATTATCCAGGCTTTCCGTAAAACGGGCGAAGCCGTCCCTGTCATGTACCGAGAAAAGGACTTCCGTATTGAATTTACTGTAACTGACCGCTATCAGTCCAAAGTCATTGTACCAGCGTTCAAAATAGCTGATGATGTTGAATTGTCCATGGAATTCAATCCTAACGTTGGTGATGTGCGACGGCACCTCAAGGCTCCTCTCAGCGGCCCTGCGCCGGGTTGCTAGCGAAAAGGCGGCTACTTGTTGTTGTATGGCCTGTGCCTGCTGGCGGAGTGACTGGGCTATAATAGTAGGATCGGGTGCCTCTTCTGGACCAAATCCATAATGGAAGCGCAACGCTGTTGGCGCGTCCGCCTGTCTTTGGGTGTTGAGTTTTAAATGGGGTCTGTTTGCCATAGTAATGTAAGTTGGTTTTTTTAGGGTTTTAACCTACTCTAAGGTAGTAAGTTAAAAACGCAATCAAAAAAAAATTTAACTATTTTTTGTAAGATTATATAAAAATAATTTTGTGAAATTCTTTCAAAGCCATTATTGTTTGGAATCTTGGCCAAGCTTACATAATTATGGCAAGACCGAAAGTTTTCCGCTTTACTGCAGTCACCTAAAGGTTGTAAAACTGTTCAATATCATTAGGACTCTCTATTGCATTGGAAATCGACTTTTATGAAATAGATGTTGCCTATATCTCAACATATGAATGGACTTTTTAAAAACTTTAATATGGGTTGCCATTGTGGAAATCTCTATCATTTATCTTTTTAGATGGTAATCTTAAAAGATATTTTGGCTTTTGAATAGCGCACACTCTAAGAACGGCAAAATGCGTTCACTTTTCTATAAAAAATGCTTGCTTTGGAATTTGAGCTGTTCAAAGTTCCCCTCAGGGGATACGATAGGCTGATAGAATTCAAAAATTTCTTTTTCGAATTTTTCAAAGTCCTTTTCGAGTTTTTTTAGCAGGCGCTGGCGTACATTATTATTTTCGAGGTGGGAGTACACGATAGAATTTTTTACCACTTCTTTTATTTGGCTATAGGTTAGTTTGTAACGGTGTGCAAGCAGGACGTACTGTTCGGTAATGCTGGTGCGTAATACGCCTTCGTCATCTGTACAAATAACTATTGGGATGTTATTAGTATAATAAATCTCAACAGGGTGCAGGTCGTGAGATACGGACAAAATAAATTCATTGCTTGAGAGGTTTATCTCTATAGCAATTTGCTTTTCCTGTAACTTGCGAATGGTAGAGGTAAATTCATTGTCGTAGATAATATCTACCGCGTGGCCAATACGTTTTAAGTTATTCAGGACTAGGCTCTGCCGGATATGGGTTCCGAGATTTTCGGGTTGTACCATGCCTCCAACCAGCTCCCCAGCGTGAATCGCATAACGTACATCCGGGTATTTTTTTTCCAAGAATTTGAAGAACATGGTGTGCAGCCAGTAGTCCCTCATAGCGGTTTCGCCATTTTCTGCCGCTACTATGTTAACCCCAGATATCAGTTTCGAGTCATTACAGGAATGAAAGCAAGTAAAGAGGTCAATAAAAAGGTCAACGGGTTGCTTGTAGCGGGCCACATAATTCTGAAACCGCAGTACAAAATCTTCATCTTCCACGCCGCTCTCGCTATGGAGAGCTTCTATATTATCTGTATGGACATTAGCCTGTATCTTTACTGCAGGATGATATTTTTGATAAAGCTGGTCGAGTTCTACGAACAGTGAGGCCTCATCTTTATTAGCCTGATACCCGAGACAGCGCTTGTCTATATCCTCTTTTCCAGTAACTTTTATGTTTCGGGTGTCAGCCGAGATAAAAATCGTCTCCAAGTAGGATAGTTTCTGGTTCAGTGCGCGTTTTTTTAGTTCCTTTAAGTTTTCAATGTAATTGGCTTTACTAGGAATAGTAAAAGCGGGGAACGTAGAAAAAAAATGTTCATCAGAAGAGTGTGCGCCCTTGACAAAATCCTTTACTGACCATAATCGAAGGAGTTCCAGTTTTAGCTTGTCTTTATTTTCAACCTGGCTTATCTTTTTCCACTCTTTTTTAATTTCGTCTGATAGGTTGGCAATATCAATAGAAATTTCCATTGTACGTTCGTTAACATAGACGTCTTTTTGAAAGATATAGTCAATATAGCTTTCTGTATACACAGAGCCCGAGTAGTGGTGGTGCAGGTCACCTCCCTTGGGCATCATGCTAAAAAAGCCGAATAGTGCGCTACGGTTGGGTCTTATTAGGTCAAGGATGTCGTTCATGTTATTTGCCATATCGGATATATTTATCTGTTAGTTAACTAAAAAAGGCACTTAAGGTTGGTGGTATTTTTCAGGGCTATATTCTAAAAAACATTTGAAGCTATGCATAGGGCAACTAAATATACAGCAGGTTTTTTAAAAAGAAAATACCTACTGATAGGTATTTATCGCTTGCATGGTTTCCTGCTTCCAATTTCACGAATGTAGCGAAGCTGATAAAAATATCTATACGTATTTTTACCTGTTTTGTAGTGGTAAGTAGTAATTTAAAATCAAATAGTGGCACAAGTATCGACCACCTTTCTATCCCCTTATCGCAATAGTATCTATTATCAACAGAAGAAAATAACGGCCCAGGCCCTGCCTGCGCGCCCGTGACCGCAGCGGCATCCTTTTCCCAGAAGGAAAAGATACAGCGGAGTGCGCGATAAGGCGCCCCGGTATAAAGCTATGTATTATAGAAACTTTCCGCCTTCAGTAGCGGTTTTATTTCCCCATGCGGTAATAGCCTCAAGCAGGGGCAAGAGGGTCAGGCCAAAAGGCGTAAGGCTGTAGTGCACTTCAATGGGCGGCTTGGTGCCTTTTACCTTCCGCTTTACCAGCCCGTCCTTTTCCAGCTGCTTGAGCTGCAGGCTCAGGGTCATCTCGGTAATGGCCGGCATTTCCTTTTTCAGGGCGCTGTAGCGCTTGGGGCTGTCTTTGAGGTGGTAGAGGATCACGGCCTTCCACTTCCCGCCGATCAGGTCCATGGCCAGGCTGACGGTACAGGGATACGATTTCTCCCGGAACGCTACGGTATCGGTTTGGCATTCTATCTTCATTAGCTATTTTTTTTGCACCTATCCAACCGGATAGTTATTGCAAATGTAAGGGGCTAAAGATAGTTTTGCAACTATAATTTTTATAGTATACAATATGACAACAATATCAAACGCACAATCAGGAACAACAAAGGATGAAAGGCCGCTTGTCACGGTGGTCGGCGTTTTAGGCAAACAGGGCCTGAGCACGGCGCGTAGCCTGCTTGAGAGCGGGCGTTACCGTGTACGCGGGATTAGCCGCCGTACCGATTCCCTGCAGGCAAAAGAACTGCTGGGGCTGGGTATGGAACTGGCCGCGCTCCCGCTGGATGTGGGTTACAAGGAAGCCTATACCAAGGCTTTCCAAGGTGCCTATGGTGTCTTTCTAATGACCCCCGATATTGCACCACCGGACACCCATGAGGCGGCCTTGGGCATGGAGCTGGCAGATGCCGCGGTAGCGGCAGGGGTGGGGTATGTGGTATTCAGCAGCCTGGAGGATGTGGATGCGATAACAAAAGGCACAAAGTTCGCCCCGCATTTTACCGACAAGGCGCGGGTGGCCGCCTATATCCGCACGCTTCCTATCCAGAGCTCCTTTATCCAGATGGCCTTTTTCTACACGAACCTTATGGAGTTCTACACCCCTTATCTAAGGGATGATACGCTGGTCTTCCCGGTTTACCTTCCAAAAGATTTCCGCGCCCCGTTTGTCGACCCGCTTACCGCCACAGGCCCTGCGGTGCTGGAAATCTTTTCTAACCCTGAAGCGTATGCAGGCAGGACGCTGCCGGTAGTGGGGGAAATTCTCTCACCGCAGGAGATGGTCGCCGCCTTTACAAGGGTTACCGGCAGGAAGGCGGTATATAGCCCGGCCTATACCCGGGAGGATTTCCTGAAGCATTTTCCAGGATACGCGACCAATGCACTGCTGGTAGATGAAATAATCGGTATGGCGGAATATGCGGTAGAGTACGGTTATTTCAGGGAAGGCCGCGACCTGGAGTGGAGCCGCAGGGTAAACCCTGATACGCTGGGCTGGGAGGGGTTCCTGCGGGCTACGGGCTGGCAGGGGGAGAAGGTGGTATATTAATTTCCCAATGCACTGCACGGGCCGTGGGCATTGTGATACGTCCTTGCCATAATAAGCAAGACTGCCCGCCTGCGCACCGCAGTTGCAGTGCCCTTCTTGAGGGAACAGAGAACCACGAAAGCTTTATAAACTGATTTTCCGGTACCAGGTTTCGCCATCTAAAAAAGGAATATTTGGACTATTTAAAAATAAACTGCCATTTGTTTGAAAAAGTAGGATACCGAAGCTAATGTTTGTACATTGCTTTTGCTTATACGCCCTTTTTGATCCCATGATGCCTATGCCTACATTTATACTTATCGTGTACACCCTGCTTATTTCCCTGGCCGCCGGCTGGTACATCGGGAAGTATAAAAGAAAAAAGAAAAAACTTGATTTGACCATCAACCGCATTAATGATGCCGTTATCTCGGTCGATACAGAAGGTAGGTATACCTTTTTGAATGATGCGGCCCTTACCACCCATCCGTTAGGGCGTGCCAAAACATTGGGAAAAATGATCTGGGATGTGCACCCTGATTCGGTAGGCACTGACTTTTGGCACCTTTACCATAAAGCTGTAACATCCGGAATGCTGGCTGAGGCTGAAAGCTACTATGCTGCTATTGACAAATGGTTCTCTGTGAAAATATACCCGTCTGAAACCGGGCTTACTATATTTTATCACGATATAACGGAAAGTAAAAGGATTGGGATAGCGCTTGTCAAAAGCGAAGAAAAATACCGTACGCTGTTCTATAAAAGCCCGCTTCCGGCCTGGTTGTATGATATCGACACTTTATGCTTCACTGATGTAAACGAAGTGGCTGTAAGGCATTATGGATACACCCGTGATGAATTCCTGTCCATGACTATAAAAGATATTCGCCCCCGGGAAGATGTAGCGGCCCTGCTTGAAGACATCGCACAGGTAAAAAATGATGCAACGAGCTCAAGGTACAGCAGTTGGCGGCACCATAAAAAAACCGGTGACATTATGGTGGTGGAAACAACGGCGCATTCCTTTAGCCAGGATGGAAAAAACTTAAGGATAGTTATCGTTAACGACATTACCCAAAAAATGACAATGGAGCAGAAGCTCGTCGAAAACCAGGCGAAGCTCAAGGAAGCGCAGGCTGTCGGTCGCCTGGGGTACTGGGATGTTGACCTACTTACCGGTTCACATACATGGTCAGACGAATTATATAGAATATTAGGGTTTGACGTAGCGGCAGTAACGCCCTCCGCCGCACGGTTTTTATCGCTTCTCCATCCTAAAGATAAAAAGAACGCAGAAATCATGATATATAATGCGTTGCACAGCTGTACGGAGTCTAAAACTGATTTTAGGTTTTTTACCGCTACGGGAGAAAAGCGTCACGGGTATATTGAGTGGCGGTTTGAGTACAATGCGGAAAAAGCCCCGCTACGACTATTTGGAATTTTGCAGGATATAACAGAGCGCAAGCAGGCAGAGGAAAGTTCAAGGCTTTTAGAATTAAAAATTAAAGAACAAAAAATACAGGCGCAGAAAAAGATCTCAAAGGCCATTATCAAGGCCCAGGAACAACATAAGAACTATATTGCCCAGGAATTACATGACAATATAAGCCAAATACTTTTTGGGGCTAAATTTCACCTTGGCATAGCGGCGAGAAAGGGTGAAAATGTCAAGGAACTCGTTAAGGACCCCATAGCGCTTGTAACCAAAGCCATGCATGAAATCCATGTGCTGTGCCAACACCTGGTGGCCCCATTAAAAGACATTGATCTGCATGAAATTGTCACCGAACTGATTCAAAAGAGTAGCATCACTGCTGATATCCCACTCAATATTAGCCTGGACTTTCAAATCAATGTTGATATACCTGATGAGCTAAAATTAAATATATATCGTATCATCCAGGAACTGTTGCAAAATGTCTGCAAACACGCGGACGCGAAAAATATCGCGGTACAGGTAACGGTGAGGGAGCATTGCATATGTATTATTTTAGAAGATGACGGAAAGGGGTTTGATATAAAGCTAAGGAGAAAGGGGCTTGGCATATCTAATATGATGCACAGGGTAGAAGCATTTAACGGCAGTATGAACATAAATAGCCATCCGGGTGAGGGATGTAAGACACAAATAATGATACCTGTAGAAGTATGTAACGTGGGCGCTGAGGCGTGATGCTACAGTTATCCGCTTTCAGGACTGAATGCATGCTATTTGCCAATGACAGGACACTAGCTACCTAAGCCCTTAATAGCTATCGTTTGCAAATTGGTGCAAGGCGTTATACAACTCTTTCAGGCCGCAGGGTATGACCGGGTCATTTCCAGACATGATTTCCGACAGTTTTTTTATGTCTGAAACCTTATCCGGGTCGACTGCAATATAAATATACCTGGAGTTTGTTTCGGTATACGGCTTATAGAGATCCGTTTGCCTTACAGGTTCAACAACAGATATCGGATAATGCAATTTGAAGAACGTCTCAAAGAGCGCTGAGATAAAAACAGGGTAATTATCCGTTTTAAACAGGCCGTAAAGGATGCGCGCAATCCTGTCCAACTCGAGGACAGGCTCGTTTAGCAGCCTGCATTCCGACAGGAATAGTTTTACAAATAATTCTAAAGATCCCCCATTCATATTTATCGCTTCCATAACCTCTATTTTTAATGCCTGGGCCATGTCTGCCCAATACTGTTTTTTTATCCCGTCACTATGTACCTCTTTGCTTTTAAAATAGTGCAGCGCCTGCATTAGTGCCAACTATCCTAAATCTCCGGCTTGTTGGTCGTAGCGAAGGTATAGCATTCGAAACTGCAATTCGCACGAATGTGTCCATAAACGTTATAAGATTTAACAACTATTTAATTATCAGTAATTTGTGTCGGCATGCCCTATCTCTAATTATGCTTATATCTTAGCGTCTACAAAATATACGACAATGCCTGCAGTGTTGTAGTTTTGGCACAATGCCAGGTTTTCGGACCGTAACTGGCAGGTCAGGGTAGCAGTTTTTGCATCTGCCAGGCATTAAAGGATGCGGGCGCTATGAAGCGTGCTTTACAAAATCTATGAATACTGAACGGCTGCTCCATTACCCAATGATCGAAAACTGCAATAGTAATAAATACACGATTTACTTTATCGGCAGGAAGCGGAAATTGGCTGGGAGTTATAAAAAAGGGGGCTATGCGCCCCCGATCCGTTTCCTGTTACCCCAGTGCAGGAAACGCTTAACTAACGTCGCATGAAACGCGTTCATACGATTTCTCAAAAATAGGAAAAGCACGCCAAATGCTGGTGCATTATTTTATTTACCCCTAGCGCTGCAAAGCCGGGGCACATTTACGGTTCTTACCATAAAAAGGGAATGCGCTTGTATTTACTACGCCGTGTTCCCAAATTTGGAGATAAGGCCTGCTATCATGGTGCAGAGTCCCATAAAATCATGGGGTTTTTTCACTACGGCTGTCGCGCCATAGTGCAATAATGTTTTTTCGTGCTCCGGGGCTACCGAAGTGGAATAGATTACTACGGGCAATTCTTGCCATAGTGTATTTTCACGAATGGCTATCAGGCATTCTTCGCCGCTCATAAGGGGCATGTTGAGGTCTAAAAACACCATATTGGGCTTTTCCAACTCCAGGGTGGAAATTGCTTCCATCCCGTTGGAGGCTACGACAAAGCCTGCGCCTTCTTCAGCATACTCCAATGCTTCGCGAAAAAGGAACTGATCGTCGGGATCATCATCCACCAATAATATCACGTGTTTTTTCTGCATCCCTAAATGTATTACAAATACGCTCTTAAACCTGATGTTTTAAGGCAATCTTAACAGGAATATGGTGATATATGTACTGTGTAGGATCAGGTATTAATCCTGGCGTAGGGGAAGCAAAATGGTAAAGAGGGCTCCCGTCCCGGGGGTAGCCTGGGCATACATCGCGCCGTTATGGTTTAAAATGATCTTCTTGCATATCGCCAGACCGATACCTGTACCTTCGTACTCCGATTTGGAGTGGAGCCGTTGAAAAATGGTGAATATTTTATCTGCAAATTCAGGAGGGAAACCGATGCCATTGTCGCGTATTAGTATTTTCACAACCTCACGTGCTGCTTCCGAAGGCATCCCTATCTCATGAGGTTCCGGAGTCTCTGCCCATATTTCAATTACCGGTGCTGCATCCGGCCGGGTAAATTTTAAGGCATTACTTATCAAGTTATTGAATAACTGGTTCATTTGCAAAGCATGGGCAGGAATTGTCGGTAGGTTCCCGAAAATTAATTCCGCACCCAGTTGCTCAATCCGCAATTCAAAATCGACAGCAATTCCCTTTACCACTGCATTAAGGTCGACCTGCCTGAAAACCCTTTCGCCGGACGATAATTGCGAATACGCCAAAACGTCCTGTACCAGGGCCTGCATACGCGCAGCGGCCCCATTAATCTTAGAGAGGAGCTCCGCTGATTTTACATCGAGGTTTTCGGCGATGCGCGTGGTAATCATCTGGCAGAAGACACTGATCTTACGAAGCGGCTCCTGAAGGTCATGCGAGGCTATATAAGCAAATTGGGCAAGGTCATCATTGGACTTTTTAAGGTCTGCATTGGCGATTTCAAGTTCCCTGGTGCGTTCCTGTACCAGTTCTTCAATACGCTGCCTGGCTACTACCTGTTCGGTAACATTGTTGGATATGGCAATGACACCAAGAATGTTACCGCTACCGTCCCGGTACGGCTCGTATACAAAATTCTGGTATACCACATCGGGTTTGCCAAAACGCAGCAAATGTACCGGCATCTCGCTGGCGGTAAACGTCTCACCGCTCTGATATACGTCAAACATTATCTCCTCAAGGCCCTGCGCCCTTGCATCGGGAAGCGCTTCAAAAATGGGTAGGTGCATCACATCCTGTTTCGATTTCCCCCAAAGGTTGATCATCGTATCGTTGGCGACCTCGACATGGTGTTCCAGACCCAGGAGCAGGCACATCGCGATGGGTGCCTGAAGGATCAGGTTCCTGAAATTTTCCTGGCCCTGCTCTACCTTTAATTTTGCACGGATAAGGTCCGTAATGTCTGCGGCAGTATTCATTACGCCATAGATAGCGCCGGTGGCATCATGTAGTGGCGTAAAGCTATAATTAAAATAAAATTTCTCTAGTTGCCCGCCGATCATAAGCTCAACCTCCTGGTTACGGGCATGGAAAGGGATGCCGGTGTCGTACACCTTTAAGAGCTCCGGGTAGATGGATTGGTTCTCTAACTCGGGTAATACATCAAAATAGGTGTGGCCCACCACCTGGTCACCTTTACCCCAAACCTCCATGATGGATTCATTTGCCAGGGCAATCCTCATTTCCCGTCCTTCATAAACGCCAATGGGGAACGGGGCGCTGTTAATAATGGCCCTTACCTGTGCTTCGCTTTCTGCGACCTTGCGCCTGGCCAGAACTTCTTGGGTCACATCATGGCACAGAATCATAACCCCTGTAGTGCCGACAGCATCTTTACTGTGTGGCTGGTAGATAAGGTTCAGGTATCCTTCAATCTTCGAGCTACCCTGCAAGACAAAATAAGGGTGTTCGGTAAGGTAGTGCGGTTTGCCGCTGGTACGCGTACGGTCTATGATATCCTTAAAATACGGTATTGCCTCAGGTATTATTTCAAACAGGGGCCTGCCTACGACCTCATGCTCCTCTCGCCCGATAAGCGCCAGGTAGGCCGTATTGGCAATTTCAACCAGGCTTTCTTCACCTTCCAGCACAATGATACCAATTGCTGCTTCCCGGATGAGGGACTGGAACCGGTTTTCCGACTGGGATAACGTCCTTTGGGTAGTAACGACCTGCGTGGTCTCGTTGCACAGGACGATTACGCCCTCAATAGCACCGGCGTCATTATAAACAGGGCTGCTGCTGAAGGTCCAGAATACTTCTTTTTCGCTGCCGCAATCAAGCAGGGGAAAATTCCGGTTCTCCATCCATACGGTTTCGCCTTTCCTAACCTTTTCCAGTGTCGGACCAACAATATCCCAATTCTCAGACCATGTTTCCCGCCCGGGTTTCCCGATTGCCGGATGCTTGCCGGCAGCTGCGATGTTATAAAGAAACGCGTCGTTATAAAACTGGAAATGCGCATCACCCCACCACAGGCAAATCGGGAACCGGGATGATAGCATCATCGCCAGGGTATTTTTGAGGCTAAGGGGCCAGGAGCCGGGATTGCCCAAGGCATGCCTGTCCCAATCCATATTTTGGATCAGGCTGCCGATTTCGCCACCGTTGGCAACGAAATAAAATTTTTCTTGAGGTGTGCGTGCAGGTGATGACATGAAAGGTAATTTGGGCCTGTAAGATATACTAAAAACGATTGCGCCGCCGCTATGGTAACAACACTTTAACTATCCTGCAACATCAAGATACCTGGTTTGGCTCCAATAATTTATAATATGCGCCATCAGGTTTTTTACCTCCGTATACATAGGGTTCTTAACGAAGAAGCCGTTAACCCGTAACGCTTCGAAAGCCTCCCGTACATTCTCCTTCGAGGCAGCGGTCGAGTAAAAGATAAAAGGGATATGCTGCCCTGCGATCTCAGGATTGGAATTGATCCTCCGCTTAAATTCCATCCCGTCAATGCCGGGCATATTGATATCTGAAAAAATGATCAATATCTCCTGTTTGCTGTTTTGAAGGTAGTTGAAGCAGGATGCTGCATCTTCAAAACATTCGACGGGATTGCGGATTCCAAGTTCTTCTACGATATCCTTAAAAATATATAAATCGTCCGCATCATCATCTACCATTATTATAGTACCTTTTCTCATCATCTCCTTACAAATTTTGAGGCAAAGATAACATTTTGGACTAGATGGAGAAGCCTATTTCTTTTATTAAACTAAGGTTAAATATGCTGGTTTTTATCCCGCCAGGCGTTACATTTAAGTCAAGAAATCCCTCTTTAAATTAACGCATAGGGATACACCCACATTGCCATGGAAGAATTTTTAAATGATGTTATAAAACATGTAGAAGGGTATTACAAGACCCTGGTCGATGTGACCCCAAACCTGTTACTCGCTATCGTGGTAGTGCTCATATCCTGGTTTGTTGCCGCCCGGCTAAAAATTTTTGCCGACAACCGGCTGAAGCGAAAAATGCATGACCCGCTTTTAGCCACTTTTATAGCCAACCTTATCAAAGCAGTATTTATAGTACTGGGACTGCTATTGATGCTGCGCATAGTAGGGCTAACCGGAATTGCGCAGACCTTATTGGCAGGCGCGGGCATCGGCGCGTTTGTGATTGGGTTTGCCCTTAAAGACATCGGAGAGAATTTCCTGGCCGGGATCCTGCTCGCGTTCAAAAGGCCGTTTAGCATTGGCGACATTATTGAAAGCAATGGCGTTAAAGGGAAAGTGGTTGCGCTTAATCTTCGGGATACACAGGTGCACAGTGACAGTAAAGATATTTTTATACCCAATGCATTACTGATTAAAAGTGTATTGACGAACTTCAATAGTGAAGGGTTCCTGTTACAGGACTTTATGATCGGGCTGGAATACGGTTCTGATTACGAAAAAGCAATAGCACTTGTAAAAGAAGTGCTGGACAACAATCAGGATGTTGTGCGGGAGGACCTTCACAACTCGGCAGTTGTGGCGGGCATTACGGGCGCGACGATACAGCTTACCGTGCGCTATTGGGTAAAGACCGACCGTAAGGTTACCGACGGGAAAACCCGCTCGGAAGTCATCATTAAAGTGATGGAAGCTTTAAAGGCAAATGGCTTTACTATTAAATAAGCTGTGAGAGAGCACCTGTCCATGATTTTAATAATCGTCCTGCCCATACCTCGCGAGGACTTCTGGGGCACTTTCCGGGGTCCGCTATCAACGGGCTACTGGTAGATGAGATTATCGGCATGGCGCAATACGCTATGGAATATGGCTATTTCACCCAAGGGCATGCCCTGAAATGGAGCCGCCGTGCAAACCCTACCCTGGGTTGGGAAATGTTCCTGCGGGCCGGCAGGGGGGCTCTTCCTAATGCAGTTCCAAAAACATAACCCACTGACAAAAGCCAAAAATCCGGATGGGATTGATAACCTTGGCAGGCAGCCCTGTGGATCAATTCCCTGACGAAACGAATGCTTTTCCACTAAAAGTTTTTGCCTGCAGGCCGTAGCGCCGTATCTTTGCCGGCAACTGATTTTAGTATATGAAAATAGGTGTCATTTTTGATATGGATGGCGTGATCTGCCATACCAACCCCTTTCACAAAAAAGCGTTTGAGGCTTTCTTCGATAAGTATAAGGTACCGTATTCCGAACCGGAATTTGAGGCGCACATGTATGGCAAGCACAACAGCTATATCATGTCGCATTTTTTCAAGCGTCCGGTAGGGGGAGCAGAGCTCCTTTCCCTTGAATATGAAAAAGAAGCCCTGTTTCGGGATATTTACCGGGAATCGATAGCATCCCTGCCGCACTATCTGCCCTTTTTGGGTGCACTTAAGGCAGCGGGTATCTTAACAGGCGTGGCCACTTCCGCCCCACGGGCAAACCTCGACCTTATACTCGACGGCCTGGGCATCCGCGATACAATGGAGTCGGTACTGTCCAGTGAGGATGTACAGGCCCACAAGCCCTCACCGGAAGTCTACCTGAAAACGGCCGAGCAACTGGGCTTAAACCCGGAGGATTGCCTGGTGTTTGAGGACTCCTACTCGGGTGTTTCGGCGGCGATAAACGCAGGTATGAAAGTTGTGGGCGTATTGAGCAGCCACAAAAAAGAGGAATTGCCACCCTGTGATTTTTACATTGGGGACTACAATGGGATAGGCCCCGATACCGTTCGCCAGCTGTTAAGTCAGGGCAAATTATAGCGGTTGATGCGCAGTAACCCGCTACCGCCTAAAAGTTTTTCCCTATCAGAAAGCGCCAAAAAGGCACATGGACAACAGGATGCTTACCGGAATCGTGACATTATCCAGCCCCTTGCTGCTGCACGCTTCAGCAAAGGTTGCAACGACAGCAATTCCAAAGCAGTATAGCGGAAGGGACACAGGGCATTTGGCCTCAAGGTACGAAAGCGAGAGCAGTAATACCAAAAAGCAACTTGCGCAAAAAACACAGGACCCCACCAGTGTCTTGGTGTCCCGGCCTACACGGTAGCCGCTGTAGGGCCATCTTTTTCCGGATAATGCGGCCAGGGGGTCGCAAATGGCCAGGATGAGTATCGGAATATAAAAGTACAGGTAGTAATGGCTTTGGCTGAAAAACAGGTAGCAGGCCATCACCGCCACCGGGAATACTATACTCCCGTATGATTTTCTCTCGATCGCATTTATGGAGGGCAATAGGGCGTATTTTCGGCTCAGGGCTAAAATGATGATAAAACCGAGGCAAAGCGCAAACACCCAGGTCCAGCTGTCAAGGTAAAGCGGGAAGGTCAGGCATACGGCACCCGAGAAAAAATGGACAAATTTCCGGGTGATCTCTACCTTTAACTTAAGGGAACGGTATCCAAGTTCCGCACAGAAGAAAATACCCAGGAACAATAGCAGGTAGGCTATAAAATTCCACAGCACCGCATCTTGAGAGGGCAAAAATTGCAACATCCACACACCGGAACAGGCAAAAATGAGTCCGTCAAAACGATCCAAAACCCCTCCGTGCCCCGGAATCATCCGGCTAAAATCCTTCACCCCATTATATCTTTTATAAAAGGAAGCTATCCAATCCCCCAGCATGGCCAATATGCCGGCCAGTAGTCCGTATACTACCGCATTTAGGCATCCTAAATGAACAGCACCGCTTAAAAGCAAGGACGTGATCACAACCGAAATAAGGCCTCCGGCCAGACCTTCCCATGTCTTCCCGGGGCTGATCGTTGGGAACAATTTAGTGCGCCCTGCCAGTTGCCCTGCCAACTGCGAATACCCATCAAAAGTAATTACGATGATGAATACAAATTGCTGCATCCCCACTTCAGATGTTTTAAAAAAGCAGTAAAATCCGGCAGCCAGAATAAGATAAAGCAGCAAGGGCCCGATGCCCGGCTTTTTTCCGAGCACTGCTACTTCAAAGAACCCTGCAAGCGCTATAAGGATCGAGAACCATAGGTACGCATGGTTTGAAATCAACAGCATCTGGCCGAAAACCAGGATGGCGTAGGTTACAAACTTGACCCAGTGTTTCCTTTTCTCAGCATGGGCTCTGCCCTGGCATACCTTGTAAACCGCTATCCCGCCTATGGCAAAGAAACCGGCAAGCATATAATACAGGCTCATCGCTTTATGCCTTTTAAAGCGTGAACAATAGTTTTGGCATTTGAAGCCAGCTTTGGCAAGAGCAGCACAAGCAGGAACACTTCAAAATCAGCCAGACAGCTTGCTGCAACCATAAAATAGAAGTATACGTCCCAATACCCAAACAGGAAAAAGGTAAAAATGAAGATGCCCTGAATGTACCCGACTGCCTTGTTGGAATATAAATGGAAAGAAGTTGGCCGTGAAAATTTAAGCAACGACAGGATCTGGGGGACACTGTAAAAACAAAAAAGGGTTATGAACGCTGCTTTGTGCGCCATTACAAAATCGTGCTCAAAAATCCAGAAACCCGAAATGGCCAGCAAAAATGTACCGATATCAGCCAGCGAGTCGAGCCGTGCACCGAGTTCGGTACATAAATTATACCGTCGCGCTATGTATCCGTCGAGAATGTCGGTAACCAGGTTTATGCCTATCAGCGTGATGAAAACAGCGCGCTCTTCAGTTATAAGGCTCCAAACAATTGCGGGCGCGATCACTATGCGATAAAAGGAAAGTGCGTTTGGAAGTGTAAAAATAGCTGCTTTTGTTTTCATAGGTTTTGCGGTTTGGTTTTTCTTCCCAATTGCAAATGGGCCGCAGAAAAGTGCCCCGCGGAAAGTGCTGCAGCTATGGACAGTTCGCCGGTGAGGATCACTGCGCCAATAATTTCGGCAAATTTCACAGATTTCCCTTCGCCGTAACACTCCATGATCTGTAGTGCTTCCCTTTGTGTCGGCAGTCCGGTTCCGCCGCCTATCGTGCCTACAATAAGGCTGGGCAGGGTTACCGATGCGTAGAGCGACCCATCGGGGAAAGCCTCCATCCTTGTAATGCCCACAGATGATTCGGAAACGCAGGCTACGTCCTGCCCGGTGGCTATATAAATGGCCGCAAGTCCATTGGCATAGTGGCCCTGCGCCCCGATCGCCCCGCTCTGTATAACACCCACCGTAGAGGAAACCCAGTAGGCCGACATTGCTTTTGCCGTGGTGCGTAATGTTCTTTCAATTACATGCCCCGGAAGCACTATTTCCGCGGTTATCTTTTTGCCGCGTACACCGGAGAATGATAGCGAGGTGGCCTTTTTATCACCGGCATAGTTGCCTTCAATAAACCATTGCTGCGGCTGAACCGGTGCCTTTTCAATAATGTATTGGCAGATGCTTTCTGTGCAGAAGGTCACCATATTTTGGCCTGAGGCATCACCGGTGGTATATTCAAAGGCCAGGGTAAGATGGTTCCCCCAATATTGGCTCGTACTTCAACTAATTTCGCAAAGCGGCTCACCTTTGAAGTGATGCCCTTAAAATGTTCCGTTTGGGTTTTGATCCAGGCCGTAAAAATGCTGAGGTCACCTAAATTATTAAACTTGAATACCGGGCAACGCTGTACCCCCTCGGCCACGCATATCGAGGTGGCCCCGCCTGCTTCCCTGCAGGCCCTGGCGCCCCGGTTGTAGGAGGCGACCAAGGCCCCTTCGGTTGTGGACAGCGGCACTGAAAATTCGCCTTCTGCCTGGGTTCCGTTGACTTTAACCGGTCCGATGATACCGGTCGGGATGGCTGCCATACCAATAAAATTCTCAATATTCCCCTCCAGGGAATCAGGATCCCGGAACGGGACCTCACCGAAAAGGTAGGGTGAATCCACAAGGGTGCTGCGTCTTTGTGCAAGGGCATCGTAAGTAAGGTTTTTGGGTTTCATAATTGTTGGATTAAAGTTTATTGCCGGCCATCGGCCAAAAAATGACAAACGTCTTTTAGCCATTTCTTTCCGGGAACCGGTTTTGTTCCTTTTGCTTATTTCCTGCTATACAAACCTATTGTGATAAAAGCAATTTTACTTGCGGTAATTAATAACTGTATTTTATTTGTTTGTGAAAATCGCAAAAATTGTGCTATGATAGCGTGTCAGGTAGTACTATAGGTAGGGCTATAATTTCTAAAATTTGAAGATGGCGTTTGTCATTTAAATATTTAAAATTGTTAAATATGCTGAAACGCAGTTGCCATTTTGTAATTTTAATACCGGCATGAAAACCTTTAAAATGGATTACGTAATTAATTGAAATAAGAAGCACAATGGAAAATATAAAGAAAGCCTACATAGCCGGTGGTTGTTTCTGGGGCATGGAAGACCTGTTCAGGGTACTTCCCGGAGTGCAGGATACCGAAGTAGGCTATCTGGGAGGCCAGAATGAAAACCCCACGTACGAAAACCATCCCGGCCACGCTGAGGGTTTAGAGATTACGTATGATCCACAGGTTATTACCTATAAAGAACTATTAGATTATTTTTTCAGGGTGCATGACCCTACAACAGTGGACCGCCAGGGAAATGACAGGGGATCAAGTTACCGGTCGGCTATCTTTATCCAGGATGTGGAGGAAGAGAATACCGCCAAAGAAGTTATTGCCATAGTTGATGCATCCAAACGATGGCCCGGCAAAGTGGTCACCACTTTAGAGCCCTTTGCTAAATTCTGGACTGCCGAAGGATTCCACCAGGACTACCTTGTTAAAAACCCCAACGGATATACCTGCCATTTTGAACGGTTTGGCACATTTTTGTAAACAGTTTCATATACGTCGGGCATTAAGTTTAAAAGGGAACATAACCATATCATGAAACTACAAGAATGCCGGCACGCCTGTTTTAAATAAATAATATACGGTACACAAAATGGATAAACCCATCATAGAAAGCGACTTTCCGGGCTATATAAACGTAAGGGGGGCACGGGAGCATAACCTTAAAAATGTAGATGTTGCTATCCCCCGCAACGCTTTTGTTGTTTTTACAGGTATATCCGGTTCGGGAAAATCATCCCTGGCATTTGGTACCTTGTTTGCCGAGGCACAAAGGCGTTACCTGGAATCGGTTTCACCCTATGCCCGCAGGCTGTTTAACCAAATGTCTATACCCGAGGTTGATGAGATAGAGGGCCTGCCACCTGCTATTGCATTGCAGCAACAGCGCAGTTCGGGCAGTACGCGCTCGTCTGTAGGGAGCGTTACCATCGTATCCAATTTACTCCGGATGCTGTACTCCCGTGCGGGCGATTACCCAGAGGGGCAGGGGATACTGTATGCCGAGTCATTCTCCCCAAATACACCCGAAGGTGCCTGCCCAAAATGCCACGGCCTGGGCAGGGTGTATGAGGTTACCGAAAAGTCTATGGTGCCCGATGATTCGCTTACCATCCGAGAGCGGGCCATTGCCGCCTGGCCCACGGCCTGGGGCGGGCAGAACCAGCGCGATATACTCATTACCATGGGCTATGATGTAGATGTGCCCTGGCGCGAGCTGCCCCAAAAAACACGCGACTGGATCCTTTTTACAGAAGAGCAGCCCGTGGTACCGGTATATCCCGGCCTTAGCCGCGAACAGGTGCAGAAAGCCATTAAAAATAAAGTACCCCCGGATTATATGGGCACCTTTACAGGCGTGAAGCGCCATGTAATGCACACCTTTGCCACTACCCAGAGCCAGCTCATGAAAAAGCGGGCGGCACAATACATGCTTAGCAGCGAATGCCCGCTGTGCCACGGTAAACGCTTACGTGTTGAATCCTTATCTGTAAAATTCGCAGGGCTGGATATTACAGAAATGTCGCGCCAGCCCTTGGAAAAACTGGCGGAGATTTTTACGCCGTTCACAAGTGCCGGAAATAAATCGGTATCTGCGTCGCCGGAAAGGCTTATTGTGGCGCAGCGTATTGCCGAAGACCTCATGGCACGTCTTGCGATCATGATTGACCTTGGTTTGGGATACCTTACCGTAGAGCGCAGTACACCGACACTTTCTCCTGGTGAACTGCAGCGCCTGAGGCTCGCCACACAGGTGCGTTCTAACCTGTTCGGGGTAGTGTATGTGTTAGACGAACCCTCTGCCGGTCTGCATCCTGCCGATACTGAAGCCTTGCTGCGGGCACTGGACAGACTAAAAGAGTCCGGCAACTCTCTCTTTGTCGTGGAACATGAAATAGACGTTATCCGGCATGCCGACTGGATTGTAGATGTGGGCCCGGCAGCGGGGGAGAATGGGGGAGAGGTCTTGTACAGCGGCCCGCCGCAGGGCCTAAAAAATGTAAAGGAATCGGTTACGCGGCGTTATATTTTTGACACTATCCCTAAAAACGATCGGGAATATCGCCGACCTAAAGGATGGTTACAGCTGGAAGGTGTTTCGCGCAATAACCTGAACAAGGTAAACATTGATTTTCCGCTGGGTGTTTTTACAAGCGTTACCGGGGTGTCGGGATCGGGCAAGAGCAGCCTTGTAAGCCAGGTATTGGTAGAACTGGTTGCCGATTATTTAGGGCTTAAAATTGAGACAGAAGCCGATGAGACCGAAAATTTGCTGGAGCAAATTGCCATCGAAACCACCGGCGGTAAAATTACCGATGGCATGCAGCACATAAAAAGGCTGGTCGTAGTCGACCAAAAGCCCATTGGCCGCACGCCGCGTTCTAACCTGGCTACCTATACCGGTTTGTTTGACCATGTGCGTAAATTATTTGCAGGTACCAGTCTTGCAAAATCACGCAGGTATGATGCCGGCCGTTTTTCATTTAACGTAGCCAAAGGCCGGTGCCCGCACTGCCAGGGCGAAGGCTTTGTAATGGTAGAGCTCTTATTCCTGCCCAGTGTTTACGCGCCCTGCCCCACATGCCATGGCACGCGTTATAACCCACAAACACTGGAGGTAACCTATAAGGATAAAAATATTGCAGAAATACTGGGCATGACCGTAGATGCTGCCTGTAGTTTTTTTGATGAGGTGCCGCAAATCTACCACGCACTCGATGTCTTACGGCAGGTAGGCCTGGGCTATCTGCGCCTTGGTCAATCAGCGACAGAATTATCGGGCGGGGAGGCGCAGCGCATTAAACTGGCTACCGAATTGCAGCGCACGCAATACGGTACTACCTTATATATCCTTGATGAGCCCACTACCGGGCTACACCCATCGGATGTGGAAAAGCTAATGCTGCAGCTTAACGGATTGGTCGATTCGGGGAATACGGTCATCGTAGTAGAGCATGATATGCAGGTCATTGCAGCCAGCGACTGGGTTATTGATATTGGCCCCGGGGCAGGGGATAGGGGGGGCACCATTGTAGCCGCAGGCATACCGGCAGCTATTGTCAAGGCTAAAGACAGCAGGACCGCCCCATACCTTTCCGAATTTGTATAAAGTATTGCTCCAGGCACATTTCTTTCCCCTACGCCTGTCCCGTATCATTTACGTCTGGCTACTATCCCGTTACTTTTTACTACCGGCACCCTTTGCACCGGGCTTCCTGTGAACTTTCCGCGGATGTGTTTTTTCCCTATCTTATTCTCCCCGGGGCACGGCGTAGCAATAGGCATTTCAAATTTCATGGTAGCGCTGCAAAGGGTATAATGTAACGTTAAATAGGATTGTGTGCTGTTGCCAAATGGCTAATTTAGTGGTGCAAACTAAACAGGATACTATGAGCGACAACAAAAAAAACACAGGAAGCCCGGACCGCGACCGCATCAGCACTTCGGAAGATTACGAGGTGCAATACTGGTCCGAGAAGTTCGGGGTAAGCAGGCAGGAATTGATTGATGCCGTAAAAGCCTCGGGAGCAACAGCCCTGAAAAGGTTGAGGCCCACTTGAAGAATCGAAAATAAGGATTGCGGCAAGCAATCCTTTTGTCATTTAAAAAAGTGTTAGGGGGTATGGAAGAATCAGCTTTACGGACTAAAGTAGAAAAAAAGGAGCAAAAGAAAAAAAAGGAGCGCATCGCTACAAACCTGTTGCCTTGGGTCACGGCGGTAGCCATGTTCATACAATCCCTTGACGGTACCATCCTCAATACTTCACTACCGTCGATTGCCCGTGATATGGACTATTCGCCGACGCAGATGCATTCGGTGATTGTTACCTATGCGCTGACCCTGGCGCTGTTTATCCCGTTATCGGGATGGCTCGCCGACAAGTTCGGCACGCGCACCATGTTTATGATCGCCGTGGGGCTGTTTGTGGCGGGCTCGCTGTGCTGTGCCTTATCGGCCAGCCTGTTGACCTTTAACCTTTCCCGGGTGCTCCAGGCCATAGGCGCTTCGATGATGGTGCCCATTGCCCGGCTTGCCATATTGTACCAGTACCCTAAAAGCGAGTTGTTGAAGACCATGAACTTTATCACGGTTTTCGGCTTGCTCGGTATGGTGGTGGGCCCGAGCCTGGGGGGCTTTCTTTCGGACAACCTCTCCTGGCACTGGATCTTTTTAGTCAATGTCCCTATTGGGCTGGTGGGCATTTCAATGGCAAGGCGTATCATGCCCAATTTCAAAAAGGCTGTGGGCCGGTTTGATTTCCGGGGGCTGATGTATTTCAGCCTCGCCCTTATTGCCATCACGATAGTGCTCGAACTCGTCAGTTCGGGGCTGAGCCACTGGATCATGATATTGGGCGGGTTGTTATTATTCAACATGCTCGCCATATTTTATTACATGCATTACAAAAAGACCGAAAAGCCTATCATCGACCTGCGGCTGCTCAATATCAAGACCCTTAAGATCGGGCTCACCGGAAGCTTGATTACGCGCCTTGGCATTGGCGGGCTGCCACTGCTGCTCCCGCTCATGCTACAGACGGGGTTTGGCTATTCTGCTTCCGTATCGGGCCTGCTGCTGCTGCCCTCGGCACTGGCCAATGTGGCCATAAAGCCCTTTATGGTGCGCATCATCAAAGGGCTTGGTTACCGTATGGTGCTTATCAGCAATACTGTCCTGCTTGGCGCGGTGCTTGTTGTCCTGGGGTTTGTGGAAAAAGAAACACCGTTGGGGTATTACATCCTCTTAATGGTGTTTTACGGCATATTTACCTCCATACAGATGTCGGCGATGAATACCATAACGCTGGTGGACCTGGATGAAAATACCAAGAGTGGGGGCAATACCATGCTGGTGATCACCCAGCAGCTGTCGGTCAGTTTCGGGGTATCGGTCGCCAGCCTGGTACTTTCGTTTTTCCAGTCGGATGCCTTTGCTATGAACCGCACGCAACCCTTCCATTACACGTTTATTGTCCTGGCGGCCTTTACCGTCTTTTCCAGCCTTATCTTTTCCAAACTAAGCAGGACCGATGGAAACGGGTATGTATAGCAGTTGGGAAGCAACCTTTGTTTTAAGAATTTTATTATAACGATCGTTTGGCTATACGTTGCTTTCACGAGGCTGGGATATATGTGTGGCCCTGACAGCACCAGTGTGGGTAAGCTGTTGAACTTATTTTATTGAGGTATACCTAACCGGAAGGGCCTGCTCCATATCCCTGTAATCGCGTAAAGCTATAGTATCCCTAAAGAATCATATAAGCCTTTCGCGTAATCATGTAATGCAGCAACCGGATTATAGCGGCAATTTTACGGAACAACTAATACATAATGCCATGAAAAAGAAAGTAACCGGAATATTGTGCGTATTGACATTTTTAATGACTTTTGCAGTCCTGGTCTCGTGCCGTGAAAATAATACCGGCGTAACCCATCACAGCGAAAGCAAAAGCCAGGGCGATAACCCTGTTGACAACCCTTCCATGGGGCCTGAATCCGATAGTACCCCGACGGGAATGGACAACAGGGTACCTGCCCAGAGTTCCGACACGGTGGGCAACAACCAAGGGAGTGTATCCCCGCCACCTGCGCGGCCTTAACTATTACGGTAAAATAAGCCACTGTTTATTTTACCCGGCAGGAGCCCCGCATTTTTCGAACCCTTGCGGGGGGCTCCTGTCAAACCAATAGCTCTCAATACCTGTAGAAGCCATTCAAACATTTAAAATAATGGGTTATGGAACATTTGGGATCCGGTGCGACAATTTCGCATGATACAATACGGAACTGGGCGAAAGCCAGGGGCGGTAAGCCTGCGGTTTTAAAAGACATCAACGGCAACCCCAGCGACCACCTGCATATTAATTTCCTGGGCTTTGCAGAAGGCGATGTGCCCATTTCCTGGGAGGAATTCTTTGCCATTTTTGACCAAAATGACCTTGAGTTTATCTACTGTGAACAGACCAGCGAGGGCATGGAAAGCCGGTTTTCAAAGTTTATAAAAAGACACAATTAAACCATATGGGCATAGGCGCACTCTTAAAGGAAACCTCCCACCGGCAATTCCCGCTGCCCGAAGGGAAATGGCAGTCCTACCAGGAATGGCACAATGTGGTGATGCTGCACTGGCGCGCCCCTGTGCATGCCATTGCGGCATTGCTACCAAATGGACTTACACTTGATACTTTTGAAGGCGAAGCCTGGGTATCATGGCTGGGCTTTAGCGTGAAAGGGATAAGGTACCGCGGCATGCCCCCACTGCCGTTTTTTTCAGGCCTTGAAGAAGTGAACCTGCGCACCTATGTCATTTGTGACGGGCGCCCCGGCATTTACCTGTTTTCGGTAGAGGCCGACAGGTTTCTTACACTCTTGCTGGCACGGCTCATTACCGGGATACCCTATGTAAAATCCGCAATCCGGCGAAAGCCCGGCCTTATAGGGCTGGCTAATGGCATCCATCACTTCAATGCACGCGTGAATTTTGGCTATACCGAGCCCATAACGGACAAAACCGCGCTGGAGTGCTGGCTAACCGAGCGGCATTGCCTGTACGTAAAGGAAGCCGCCAAGCTGTTTCGCTACGACATACACCATAAGGAGTGGAAACTTACCGGGGTTATTGTTTCGGCCGGTTCGCTCCGTTATAAGGTAGGTGGCCTGACCTTTGGAAAAAAATCTCCCGATAAAAAGCATTTTGCCAAAAAGCTGAAGGTACTGGTATGGAAACGGACGGAGGTTACCGCATGATAACACGTTGCGAGAAACACTCTCGCCTTCTATGATGCTTGTCACTGCCCGTCCTGTCCATGGCGTAACACAGCTGCATGCTGTATTATTTCGGGTTTCATTCTTTGTCTGGACCCATTTCCCCTGAATACATGGCCCAATGCCATTATTATTTTGCCTTGATTTTTGTGCGGTGTTTTAAGCCAAAATCAATCAGCGCATTAATTACCGGACGGGTAGCCTCCGCATGCGATGTAAGTGCATAAGAGACCGTTACGGGCTTGGTGTTATTTACAGTGCGCGTAATAAGCATGTTTTCTTCCAGGTCCTGTAATTCTTTAGAAAGCACCTTTGGGGTAATGCCGCCCACCGAGTTGGCCAAAAGGTCTTTAAAACGCTGTGTGCCGTGAAGATACAGGCTCAGCAAAATACAAAATTTCCATTTTCCGCTCAGTAATTCAAGGGCATCTTTCAAGGCCATCATATTTTCTTTGCCCGTATCAAAACATTGTTGTGTTTCCATAAATAGTAACTTTCTTAAAGGTAATCCATAGCAAAAGTATAGTAAATACCCAATAGTTTTGAGCCTTATTAATTTTAATACATGATTTATGGAAAACATATCAGATCCAGGGACAGAGCTAACCGGTAAAACGGCATTGGTAACAGGGGGTACGAAAGGCATAGGGAAGGCCATCGCCGACCGGCTTGCCGCAGCAGGCGCTACCGTTATTGTAACGGCCCGCAACAAACCAGAGGGCCTTCACACCGGGCTTCATTACATTGGGGCAGATGTTATGCGGGCAGATCAAGTAGCTGAACTGGTGAGGGAAATTGACAACACGTTTGGAGGCGTTGATATCCTGGTGGATAACCTGGGCGGGCTTACCACACCGGGCGGCGGCTTTTCCAAACTTAATGATGCAGACTGGGAGCAGGAATTGCAGCTGAACCTGTTGTCTGCTATTAGGCTTGACAGGGCCTTGCTGCCGAAAATGATCGAGAAAAAGTCTGGCGTGATTATACATATCTCATCCATTGCAGGGCTGCAGCCATTGTGGAACCTTAACCTGGCCTATGCGGTTTCAAAAGCTGCATTGAACAGCTATAGCAAGGCCCTGGCTACAGAACTTGCCCCTCAGGGTGTAAGAGTAGTTACGGTATCCCCTGGGGCCACCAAAACACCACCCATGGAGAAGTTTATTCAGGATTATGCCTCATCATCGGGTATTGCAGTTGAAGATGCGATTCAGCAACTGCTGAGTGCAACCGGTGGCATACCCATGGGGCGTATGGCGGAGCCGGAGGAGGTTGCAGAGCTTGTAGCCTTCCTGGTATCTGAAAGGGCGGCTTATCTTTCAGGTTCAAATTACCATATTAATGGGGGAAGCCTCCCGGTGGTATAATAAAATAGAAGCCGCAGGATGATCTCCTGCGGCTTTATAACAGTGAGCGCAGCATATCGCCAAGGTAATGTGGCGATAGGTTTAGCTTTGCTACAGGTAGTTCTACTGTGAGCAGGCCCTTGTCTACAATATCGTCAAAATCAAAATACTGAATCAGGTAGTGCTCCGGTGTGGTGGGCTGCTCATGGTTGCGGCTTTCCGGGTTACCCTATGGCATCAATTATTTCCATCAGGCGCGCCGCATTCTTATGGACACGCTCCATACCGGGGTTGTAACCCAGTGAGAGTTTGCCTTCATTAATTAATTGCCCGCGCACTTCAAGGTCATACCGGGCCATTTCAATTAATTATTGGCAATACCGGTATTCATGATAGTATGGATAAGCCCTCACGATGTATGGAATTTTTACGGCCATGATGTGAAAATAAGTAAAAGTCGTATTGCAATCAAGTACTCCTGACCTGCCTGAACGTAAGGTTTATCCTTGGCAGTAATGGCTTAGCCGATTTTGGGATATGGTGTTCCCAAAACGTATTGGTTGTACCAGACATCAATAGCAAGGTTCCATGGTGCAGTAAGATCTCTAATTGGCGGACGTCTCTGTTAATTTTGTGGCGAAAGCGGAATGGACGTGTCTGCCCAAAAGTAAGCGAAGCAATATTCGGATTGCGCCCGATCTTATGTTCTTTATCCGAATGCCAGGAAACACTATCGTTCCCGTCACGGTATAAATTAAGCAATACGGCATTGAACTTCAGCCCGGTTTCTTCTTCTACTTTTTCACGCAATAGCAAAAGTTCAGGAGTCCAGGGCAATGTATCTTCACCGGCCTCCTCCGGCGTGCCATACCACGCTACCATGCGTGGGGATACCACCATTTTATCAAACATGGGCATCTGGTATTGGTGCCAAGGTGTGTCCTGCAACAGTCGTGTGTAAAAATAATCGGCGGCTTCCTTTTTAATAAAGCTGTCGTATTGCATCAGTTGCATATCGGGCAGGTCAACATATTTCTTAGGGCTGCTGCCCGTTGTAAATAGGTCGGTATCGTTAAACAGTGTCATAACTTCAGTATCAATTGTTTGTTAGTACTTCAGGCTTTACCACTTTACCTGGGTATTTCAGGGTGAAGGTATTAATAAGCTGCATGATGTAGGCGTTAGTTTTGTAGGGTGTTACATATTCCTTTATTTCAGATACTTGCGAAAGCATTACATCTGAGGCGATATAACCCATTCCATAAAAATGGCCCTTTTCACCCAGATGCAGCTGCACTCCTCTGCACTTCTCCCTTTGTCCACAATGGCATAGCTGGGACGCGAGGCTTCCAGAAAATCAAGTGCCTCAATCACAGCATCATTATGGATTTCCATTTCCGGGAGGCCCGTTAGGTCACGCGGAGTATATCCTTCCTGTTCTGAAGTGCCATAATGGATAAACCGGCGGTCAAGGTTAAACGTCTCTGCAAGTTTTAAAAGCTTGTTTACCCCATCGTGCAGGGAATGAAACAGCTCAATGTAAGATTGATGTTTTACCCGTTTGCCTATTGCTAAATAGCTATATCCGTTACGGGCCTCATAGTGGTACAGCCCGAACTTGGGGTCGAATCTCTTTAATGCCCTGTTATAGACGGGCCACAGGTGTTTGATCTCACAGCATTCTAAAACCAGTGCCATAAATTCAGAAGCGCAGACCTCATGAGAAATGCCGTAGATATCCCTGAGGAAGTTTTGCCGCTGTGGGGTAATCTTATGCCCGGAAAAATGCTGCGCTACCCGCTTTTTGAGATTCTTCGCTTTGCCGACATAAACCACTTTCTTTTCCTTACTGTAGAAATAATAGACGCCGGGCTTTTCCGGTAAATTATCAAAATCTTCTGGCGGAAGGTTGGGGGGCAGGCGCTGGTCCTGGGCAGTCTTTTTAATCATTGTGTCAATGACACCTTCATTATCCCATTGTAATAGTTGTGACAGTAATATCGCTGTCGCATCGGCATCACCTCCGGCGCGGTGCCTGTTTTCCAAAATAATGTCCAGTGAAAGGCATAGGTTTCCCAGGCTGTAGGAACGCAGGCCCGGTCTAATCTTTCGTGCTGCACGGACCGTACACAGTTTGTTTTTAGCCGTCCACTTTATTCCGGCGCTTGCCAGTTCATGGCGGACGAAGGAATGGTCAAAGTTGACGTTATGGGCTACAAAGACCCGTCCCGATAACATCTCAAACACTTTCCCTGCAACATCTTCGAAGATAGGCGCATCACGTACCATTTCATCATTAATCCCTGTCAATGCAAAAATGGGCAGTGGTATCTCCTTCTGCGGGTTGATAAGGGTTTCCCACCGATCTGTTATATTTATGCCGTCATATATGATGATACAGATTTCCGTAATGCGGCTGCCACTGGCATTGCCTCCGGTGGTCTCGATATCTACTATGGCATATTCTGTTTTTTTCATGTTACAATCCGGTTGCTTTTTTATTCTTTTAACACGTGCAATCCATGTGCCGTTTACCTGAAATTCCGGCCTTTATGGAATACTTCTTCAGGGTTCTTTTCGTAAGAGCGTGATAGCGTAGACAGCGTCGCTTCGCTATTGTTGACCGTCAGGTCCTGCAACAGTGAAGACAGGTTGTAACAAGAACCTGCAATAACATGGATGACCTCGCCTTCTATCTGTACCTTTCCCTGCACCATCAGTAGCCGTGCCTGTACGATATCCCTGCGGTAGGTTTCAAAGACCTTACCCCAAACGACCAGGTTGGCAAAACCGGTCTCATCCTCAATGGTAATAAAGATGACGCCTTTAGCCGTTCCGGGCCGTTGCCGGACGGTAATCAAGCCGGCTACAGCAACCGAATCCCCGTTAGCCAGTTTGGCAAGGCTTGCGGTAGGGATTACCCGGAAACTGTCCAGTTGGGGCCGGACAAAGCTTACCGGGTGGGCTTTTAAGGACAAACCTATCGCGCCATAGTCTTCAACAACATGTTCGGCATCCGAGAGCAAAGGCAACTCCAGCTGTATTTCTTTGGTACTTTCAGATGGTTGCCCTTCAAACATGCCAACGGGGTTGTCGGATACGGCAGATACTTCCCAAAGCGCCTGCCTGCGGTCCAGCCCTATGGAGCGGAATGCATCGGCATCGGCCAGTTTTTCCAATGCAGATACCGACAAACCGGCATCAAGCAGTGCATTTACAGACCTGAATGACCCATTACGGGCACCAACCAGTAATTGTACATCTTCCGCCGGCAGCCCTTTTACCTGTCTAAACCCCAAGCGGAGTGCAAAATACCTGCCAGACTTTTCTTCCAGTGCATTGTCCCAAAGGGAATGGTTAATATCCACCGGCCGTACTGCCACACCGTGCTTTTGCGCATCAATCACGATCTGGGCAGGCTGGTAAAACCCCATTGGCAGGCTGTTGAGCAGTGCCGCGGCAAACACGTCGGGGTAATAGCATTTAATATATGAGGATACATATACGAGCAACGCAAAACTTGCCGCATGGCTTTCGGGAAACCCATAGGAGCCGAAACCTTCCAGCTGGCGGAATACCCGCCGGGCAAAATCTTCTTCATACCCTTTGGCAATCATACCTGCTACAAGTTTCTTTTCCCAGTCGCTTACCTTGCCTTTGGCTTTAAAGGTAGCCATGCTGCGGCGCAGGCCATCAGCTTCAGCTGGGGTAAAACCAGCCGCTACAATAGCGATCTCCATTGCCTGTTCCTGGAATAACGGCACGCCAAGTGTACGCCCCAGTATTTCTTCCAGTTCTTTGGATGGATATACCACCGGATCAATGCCATCACGCCTGCGCAGGTAGGGGTGAACCATATCGCCCTGGATCGGCCCGGGGCGCACAATGGCAACTTCTATCACCAGGTCATAAAAACACCTGGGCTTCAGGCGTGGCAGCATCGACATCTGTGCGCGGCTCTCGATCTGGAAAACCCCCAGTGTATCGGCATGGCTGATCATCTCATACACCGCGGGGTCATCTTCCTTATTGATTGCTGCCAATGTATAGGTTTTCCCATACTGCTTTTTACACAGGTCAAAGGCCTTACGGATACAGGTCAGCATTCCGAGTGCCAGCACATCGACTTTTAAGAAGCCCAGTGCTTCTATGTCGTCTTTGTTCCATTCGATGTTAATGCGGTCCTCCATACGGGCATTGAGTATGGGGCAGAGGTCTGAGAGCCTGTCGCGGGTAATGATAAAGCCGCCCGTGTGCTGGCCCAATTGCCTTGGAAACCCTACAAACTCCCGGGTCAGTTCCAGTGTTTTCAACAGGTGGGGGTCAGCGAGGTTAAAGCCTTCGGAGGTTATACGCCCGTCTTCAAGCTCGTCGCGAAATTCCTGGATGGAACCTGCAAGCCGGTCCACAGCGTCGGTTGATAATCCCATGGCTTTGGCTACATCGCGGATGGCACCCCGCCAGTGTACCTGGGTAACGGTAGCCACAATGGCAGCACGGTCGCGCCCGTACCGCTCGTAGATATACTGGATGACTTCCTCACGGCGCTCATGTTCAAAATCCACATCAATATCCGGCGGCTCATCGCGGGCATCCGACATAAAGCGTGCAAAGAGCACCTTGAATTTGGAGGGGTCTACCGAGGTGATGCCCAGACAGTAACACACCACGGAATTAGCAGCCGAACCGCGGCCCTGGCACAGGATATCCCTGCTCCTTGCAAAGCGCACAAAATCATACACCGTTAAGAAATACGAAGCATAGTTTTTACGCTCCATAAATTCGAGTTCATACTGGATGGTTTCCGCTACTTTCTCAGGGATGCCCTCCGGAAATTTTTCATAGGCGCCCTGCCAGGCCAGCATCACGAGCTCTTCCTGTGGCGTGCGCCCACCGGAGGTAATTTCTTCGGGATAGATGTAGGTTAGGCTGTCCAGGGAGAAGCGGCACATTTCCGCTATTTTGCGGGATGCTTCTAATGCCTGTGGGTACTGCCGGAACAACCGCTGCATTTCATCGGCGGGCTTTAGGTACCGCTCGGCATTTTGGTACAGGCGGAAACCTGCCGTATGTATCGTGCATTTTTCGCGGATGCAGGTCAGTACGTCCTGTAACCTCCTGCGCTGGGGGATGTGGTAATGTACATCGTTGGTGGCTACCAGCTTTATACTCAACGATTCCGATAATTGCCAAAGGCGGTGCATGCGTTTGTTGTCATTGGCCTGATAGGACCGGCTCATACCCAGATAGAGGGCGTCTCCCAGATTGTCGCGGTATTCCTCAACTGCTGCTTTATAGTCATCGTCAAAATCAAAGGCTTCATTTAGCGAAAGTGGGGGCAGGGTGATAAATATTATACCTTTCGCATACTGGTATACATCTGCTTTGTAGAGGTAGCACTTGCCTTTTTCGGCGCGCAGGTTACCGGTGGACAAGAGGCCCGATAGCCTTGCGTATGCCTCTTTATCAATTGGGTAGGCGAGTAGGGGCGGGCCATCCAATAGTTCCAGCCTGCACCCGATAATCAGCCGGATCCCTGCTTTTTTGGCCGCCACGTGTGCCCGCACCACACCTGCCAACGTATTATGGTCGGTAATGGCAACTGCGGTATAGCCCAGTGCAGCCGCCTGTTGGATGAGCTCATGCGGATGCGAGCCCCCACGCAGGAAACTGAAATTAGAGGTAATATGTAATTCGGTATAGCTCATGCAAAATATCCGTGTAAAAACCATTTGGGCTGGTCCCCATCATAGGGACCGGAACGGAACACCCAATAACGTGCCCCTTTTTCATCCTCAATAACATAGTAATCCCTGTACAGGCCATCAGAAAGCCACCACTCCTGTTCCACCCGTTCAGGGCCATCGGCTTTGGCAACGGTGTACAGCGCCCCTTTGTGGCGAAAGAGCAGGGGTGGGTTATCGGGCAGCACCGCCGTTACTGATATTATTTCCGGACGGGGCAACAGGTGTACGGGCCGTGGCAGGTCGGTGCGCCACGCAATAGCAGGCTTTTCCCATAAGGGAATGGCTTGCCTGGCCGAGCGCTCGGGCCAGTGGTGCTCGGCGGGCAGGTAGCGGCTCACAGCCCCCGGCCCCATTTTTATCGTGATACGGTCCAGTAATTCTGCCACTTTCCTGTTGTTTTGCGAAGCGGCATTCCATATAGCGGCCTGTTCGTGTGTAACCGGTTCTGTTTTTGGCGCTTCCAGTACGAACAGTTCAAAACCCAATGCAGGTTCCAGCGTCGCGATCTTGTGTTCAAAGAGCCGGAACAAATGTTGGGTATTTCGGGAAGGGTGCCCGGTACCAATATCAATCTGCTGCAGGGTACCATCCACCCGGTAGGCCTTAAATAGTGCCTTACGCAAACCCAGGCCTTCGGCCTCGAAACGCAGGCAGAGCGTTTCCAGGAGCTCCTGTAGGGCAATGCATATCCCTGTAGCCGAGGCAATGGGTTCCATACTTGAAAGCCGTTCCTGATAGGGTTCGATGGGCTTTACCGGGATTACCCATTCCATTTCCTGTCCTAATGCCTGCGCGATCCTTTTGAGCAATTCCGGGCCAAAGCGCCTGCGCAGCACCGATGGGGACATATCCATAAAGCTGCCTATATGCCGCATGCCTAACTTTTTTAGCCGTGCTAAAATGGTAGCATCCAGCCGCAATGCCGCAGGAGGCAGGCTCCTGAGCGCCTCGCGTTGCTGTCCCGGATTTATGATAGCCGGAGTATCTCCGAACCGTGCAACAGCCCACGCTGTACTGATGGTATCGGCGATGCCGATACGCACTGTATAACCGTAACCACCGAGCTTTTTTTTGATATGGTCCAGATAGGCTGCCTCACCACCCCAAAGGTGGTCGCAGCCGCTGCTGTCTAAAAGTATCCCATCCGGCAGGTCTACAGCTGCAAAGGGTGTATACAAAATGCACCATTCTGCCAGCGCCGCTAACAGTTTCTCGGCCCGTCCGGGTTCTGTTTCCAGCATTTCCAACTCCGGGAAAATCGCCATACAATCGGCCAGTACCATCCCGGGTTGAATACCTTTCTTTGCCGCGGCCGCGCTGACAGCATCGATGGCCATACGCCCGCGCTGGCGTGAAGCCAGAACAAAAGCCTTCCCACAGAATTCAGGCTGCTTGCGCGCCACATATTCTGTGAGCAGGTAGGGGAACGCTATGGAGACGTATCGTGGCATTATCCGGTTTGGCGCTTGTTGGTTAATGGTAATGTAAAATGTTTATCGTCCAAGGGGACAAAGCTTTCGTCTGACCAGCAAACCTGCCATGAATCAGGCTTCCCGTTGCGCACTTTTAATAATTGGACGTTCCAGGCCGGGTAGCCTACACCGGGAAGGGTATCGCGGGCAGTACTGGGTAAAGCACTGACCTTCCATCGCGTGGTACAGGCCACTGCGTTTTCCCTGCCGGGGCAATGGCGGTGGATCAACCCTGTTACCCCGCTTTTTTCCATGGCTAATTGCAGCCTCCTGGAATCGGTAAAGCTGAGTTCCCTAAGCTCACTGATTACTGCTGTCAGCGCTTCGCATTTCAATGCTTCCTCAATGATCCAGAGCGCGTCTTTTGAATACGGCGCATGGATGAAAACCAAACGGTCAGGTGCCAGGCCAAAATGTTTCAGTCCGCCAGGGAATACGTTCCTGTTTTTTCCAACCCAAAGGCAAAGGCCGCCCTCTTTCATTAGTTTACCGGTCAGGGCGGTGATGAAGCCGGTAGTGGATGCAGCGTCGGCGGGTTCGTAACTGATGAATTCATGGATAGCCCCTGTTGGGAAAACATTTCCCGGAAAAGCGGTGGCAAAAGGGTACAGGCCGGCAGGCACAGGTTCGCTGCTTAGTTTACCTAAGCCCTGCATGGCATTGATTGTTGCCTGAAGCTGCTTTGCTATCGCTATTTTATCCGCTGCGGGTTTCACTTTAGTTGATTTACTTTAAAAATGCTTCAAAAAATATTTTATAGGGAACAAAATTAGGATAGATATTCCCAAAATTATTTATATTTGTCGGGATAAATAATCCCAAAACGCTTATGTCTTTATTTTCCGACAATATCAGGCACCTAAGGATAAAAAGAGATGTCTCACAGGAAACCGTTGCTGAAGGGCTTTCTATTTCGCGTGATAGCCTAGCCAAATATGAGCAGGGAAAGTCACAGCCACCGTATGAAACCCTTATAAAGTTGTCGCATTATTACCACATAAGCATTGACCTTCTGCTTACGGCCGATATCCGCAAGGTCGATTTGAATGGGCTGATGCAACTTGAAGACAATCGTATACTCCTGCCGATTGCGGTAGACAGCAAGGGGGAAAATATTATTGAGATCATTCCCCACAAAGCCCGGGCAGGATATACAACGGGCTACAGTGACCCTGAATTCATCGAAGCTCTACAGCATGTATCACTTCCATTTTTAAGCAATGGAAAATTCAGGGCGTTCCCCGTAGAGGGGGATTCGATGCCACCGCACAGAGAGGGGGCTTTTATTGTTGGGCGTTATGTGGAGCAGTTGGGTGATGTCAGGGATGGCAGGACCTATATACTGC
Organism: Bacteroidia bacterium; assembly: GCA_046566705.1. Taxonomy (GTDB): domain Bacteria; phylum Bacteroidota; class Bacteroidia; order Flavobacteriales; family Flavobacteriaceae; genus Flavobacterium. The sequence goes on from JBKHWE010000018.1 coordinate 382,522, forward strand.
TCACCAAGAATGACGGTATTGTTTACAAGCGGTTGAACCGGAATGGGGAAAACAAACTGATGCTCGCTTCCGATAATGCCCTTTACGACCCTTACAGCATTAAAGTCTCGGACGTGTTGGAGATATGGGAATATGCCTGTAGCATTGCCACCACCGAATTTCAGCCCGATGACCTTGGGCCACAAAGCATCCGGGAACTACTGGGAGCAATCAGGAACGATATTAAAAATTTAAGCCAGAGCAAATAAGTATGTACACCCGTATCTCTTTTGAAACAAAAAAAGACCTTAACCCAATGCAACAGCAGGCCCTGCTGCGTTTTCGTGGTACCCTCATCCAGAATGGCTATACCGATATTATCCATTTAAGCGATAAGGAACCCGATACGCACCTGCATTTCTTTGACCTGCCCAAAGACAATGCTGCTTCCGTTACTGCGTTCATCCATGCGTACCTGAGCGAGCATCATCTGGACTGGTGTATGTTTCGGGATAGCTGACATCATGGCCGGCAAGCTGTAGTGCTGCCAGGTATTCCGAAAAGCTTATCCTCCTGTATTTCAAAAATGCTTTGTGAAGGCTGTTGGTGGTATTGTAGCCGATTTCTGCTGCGAGTGCTTTATGTGTGTAATTCCGCGCCCTTGTATTTTCTGCCAGTAATTGTACAAGGTAAGTTATTTTAAGCTCATTAATATACTCCAGTGTTTTCTTGTTCTCCCTGTATTGGTGTACCAACATCATCACATACTTTGGGTTTGTATCTAATATTTTTGCCATCCGTGCCAGGGTCATACCTTTTTCGAGGTACCGTTTGTCCTTTTCAAATTTTTGAAGCCCATCCAGCAAAGGCAGTGCAATTTCTTCCTTTAATGCCGCTGTGGTTTTTCCACTTTCCTTCACAGTTTCTATACCTTCATCCTTTGAAAGCACCCTTTTTCTGTTTCGGTTATACCTAAGGGCCAATAGCACTGACACGGCCACAGTGATGCCTATAAAAGCATACGTTGTTCTATGGTTTTTCTCCAGCAGTGCTGCTTGTAATGCTTTTTTTTCATTCCTGAGCATACGGGTATCGTATTCCCTGGAAAGTTTATCTGAAAGGTAGCGGAAATCGGCATTGAGTATGCTATCTGCCTTAAGCAGGGCATTTGTAAAACGTAATTGCCCTTTTATATCACCTATTGACTCGCTGTGGGCAATCAGCTTTTTAAATGCAGGGACAATATCAGGGCGCACATAAGCAATTTCTGTTGAGATATTATATACTTTTTTAAATGCATCAAGCGCTTTCGGTTTCTCTCCCAGCGCTTCACGTGTAAGCCCTATATAGTAAAAGGCCACGGCTATATTCGCTTTGTCTTCACGGCTTTCCAAAAAAGTCATAGTGCCTTCCAGGTGTTTTAATGCTTCAGCATAATTTTTCAGGTAATACTGGTTGACCCCTTCACTATGGAGAAAATAGGCCAGCATTACTGATTCCTGAATTTTTGCCGCTTCGGTAAGCCCTTCTTTATTTATCTTGCTGCTAAGGGCATAACTCCCGGTACGGTTATAGCAAAGGCCAAGAAGATGTAACGCATTAAGATAGCCCCGGGGGTCGGCCTTCTTAAATTCCTTCAGGCAGGGATAGAGCAGGCTGATAACTTCCTTATAGTATCCCAGAAAGTATTTCATCTGGCCGATGCAAAACAGCGTTTTAAAATATAGTGGGTCATTTGTATGGTTTCCAAGCAATGTTTCGGCCTTAAGATAGCAGTTTAGCGCCGGGATAAATTTGTTGGCACTATAATGTACCGCACCCCTTGTAAGATATGCCGACGCCTGTTGGGAAGCATCCAGGGTAACGCTTGCCGCAATCATGCTATCATTATATTTCAGGCGCTGGGTATAGCTATCTTCCAGATAGATCCGGCTTTTGTAACCTTCTGCGAGATAAAAGGCATCGTTGTTCTTTTTCGCCTTTTGTATCAATGCTGTGCTAAGCAGGAGTGCCGCCTTATTAGATGGGGCATTATCAAGCCCATCCAGCAGGAATTCATACGTTGAATCGGTCAAAACCCCATTTTGGCTTTGTATGGTTTGGCTAAATGCCACCAGCGGGAGAAAAATACAATGAAAAAGTGTTAGTACTCGTAACATAGGCATAATTTTTCATAGCATTTATTTTTCTTACGACTTATAATCAGGGGCTTGCGATTTCGAATGTCGTTTATTCACTATAGTATAATAGTACACAAAACGTAATAAATTCCCTATGAAATTCCGGAATTTAACACCATCCTATTCGGGAATATGCTAAAAGCACACTTGCATAATTGTTCCTCGTACACGTGCTTTGTCCCGAATTTAAACGATCCAACCATCTGGAGCCACCCGGGAGCATCAGGTGATTTTACTAATCCAAAATTTACATTATGAAAGTAGCATCACTTGCAATAGTATCACTATTGCTGTTTTCCTGTACCCCGGACACAACGAATGAAACCATAACTGCAACAGCCTATAAGGCTGCCGTTTCGGAAGCCGCAAACTTGGCCAATCCTTATGATAGGGCAGGAGCCCTGCGCAATGAAATCCTAAATGCTGTTTCGGCCCTAGTACCCAAGACCGTTTCATTAGATCAGCTCAATATCCGTATAAACAGTGTTGCTGAGGGTAACGCAGAATTTAATTCTTATAAAACACCTTCATACACCCCGCTTTCCGTATCAAAACTACAAAGTTTACTTGAAACGGATACAACCGTGTCACAGGTGGTCTTTGTTTTGCCGCTTTCACCATACGGTAAGACGGCACTTACGGGATTCCTGGAGGATTTACTGAGCATTAGCGGAGAGGAGTTTGAAACAATTTACGATTATATCGTTGCCTATGAGCAAGGTGTTTTAGAATCAACATCCTATACCGATGCAGATAAAGAGCTTATATTGACATTGACATCGCTGGAACGTTATGCGGCATATTACCGGAAAAAGCCAAAAGATAAAGACTGGGACTTGTTGATTACCCATATTGCGGCGGAGTCTGAAGGGGCTAGCCAGGATATGGCTACTGCCATTTTTTATTCAGTTGGGATTGAATCGGCCCTGCACCCTTAGTTAGGAAAAGGATGCCTGCCCGAGAGGGCAGGCTTTTTCATATAACACTATTATGGCTAGGGCATACCTGCTTTATGAAATTGAGTATCTCATTTCACAGAAAATAGCTTCCAGGGAAGCGGACCCGAAAGGCGATGACCTTACTTTAACAGCGTTGCACGAACAGGCGAACCAGTTTAAAGTAGCACTGGCAGATGCGGTTTTCAGGCTACGGAAACACAACCAGCTTTGCCTTTTAATTGAAAAGTACCACACAGCATTGATATTATTAATAGATGAGGTTTTGGAAATAAGTACTCAAAATAAAAATTTAGAAGGTTGCTTTACAATCCTGAATGAACTTTTATTGTTTATAGAAAAGCGTTTTCCCCAATACCTTAAGCCGGACAATGAACTTCCTCCAAATTATATATCGCTTTCAAAAAAAGAATGGCCGGCAAGGCTACAGGCTATGGAAGCTCATTTTTTTCAGGCAGGCGCCGGCGACCTCTATAATTTTATTAAAAATAACCTGCTTCGCTTTGTAAACGCACGGCGTCACAAGCATCTTCCTTTAAAAGCCCTGCTGTACCGTAAGGAACTCATCTCGGAGATGGAACATTTGCAGCAATCGCCGAAAATGCTGCGTTTGCCTGCATCCTTACATGAACTGTTGGTCTATAGCAATTATAACAGCCGCGGTTATCTGGAGTATTATACCCGGGAAATTAGCTTATATGCTAAGGGTAAAGAAGAAGGTGATATCATTAAACACCTTAAAAGGCAGTATGAGAAATTTTTACGGCTGTACTGTAACACGGGAATGGCTTTGCATCCCGGGAAAGATTCTATCAAAGTGATGATTATCAACTGGTATGAGGGACAACTGCTTTTACTCTCGCAGGGAAAAATAAAAGCTGTAATGCCTTATGGAAAGGCGCTAAAGGGCCTTATAACGTTAGCCAGAGTTAAACTACTACCTAGAGTTATTTGTATCCTTTCTGCTAACCAGTTGGGTATTTTGCTACGTGCTGCCGACCAAGCCGGAATAATAAAGGCGCCCTCCTTATCAGCTGTATTTAAGGCTATCGTGCCACATCTTTCAACACCACGAACCCCGGAATTATCGCCCGATTCGGTACGCAGTAAATCCTATCTTTTTGACGAAAAAGACCGCGATTCACTGATAGTAATCCTGGAGCAGCTTATAGAGAAAATCCGTAAACTTTAGTCCTTATTAGGGTACAACTTTAATGTTGTACCCTATTTTGTACTTGTGCCTCGTTGATTTTGTCAGTTACTTTGCCCTGTAACACTACCGGAAGCACCACCGGCTACCATCTTACTATAGCCAAGGAATGTTGAACGATAAAATGATGAGGTATGTTTACAACTATTTCGTGGGGTACTTTCTTTACCGGAATTACCCTATCCTGCCTGGCATGGTACCTTTACGTAGGGCTGAGGTACTACCGTCAAGAAATCAGTATATTTTTTACTAACCGAAAAAAGAATCCCCTTTCTGACCCACCGGTGGTAGAGGTCGATAATTTCTTTATCGAACCAGTAATCCCATTAGCTAAGGATAATGGTTTGGAAGATAATTTTTTCCAGGATATCGACCATCTTATAGGTCGAATCAAAAAGGTTTTTAATGAGGCTAGCGAAAAAAATGCTGATATAAATGAATTAACAGGATATCTTAAACTGCTGCTTAAGGAATATCCGGAAGTTAAAGATTCTGTATTCCGCAGCCAGATTAATGAAATTATTACTGCGGAACACAGTGCAGGACATTATCTAACCGAAGAAGAAGCCGACCGGCTTTGGTAATTCATCTTACTTACACTACAGCAGAGGGATTTAGCCTGCCCGCCCCAGTGCGGAAGGCAGATGCGTGACAGAGATTGTGGGAATGCGGCAGCCGTAATCCCCCTGCTATCTTATTGACTAATCTAAAAAAGAATGGAGTATGAAAAAGCAATGGAAACTTTTAGCTAGTGGCCCGGGCAGGTGTGTTTTTGTAGCACTGGTATTGATTGCCACACAGGCAGCACAGGCCCAGGACGGCCTTGCCGGTATTAACGAAGCGAACGACCAGGTGCGTAGCTATTTTGATGCAGGCTGTAACCTGATGTACGCTATTGGAGCAGTGCTTGGGCTTATAGGTGCCGTGAAGGTATACCAGAAATGGAATGCGGGCGACCAGGATACCAGCAAAGTTGCGGCAGCCTGGTTTGGCAGCTGTATCTTCCTTGTTGTGGTGGCAACCGTAATCCAGTCGTTCTTCGGCGTATAATGCTATACGGGTATGGAAACCCTCCTTAAGGAGGCGTTGTGGGCCTATATACGGGACCACAACCCTGAGCTGATGTATGACCTCCAGGAAAACTATGCCGTATCGGCCTACCTTGACAAAAAGGTAGGTGCGGTACAAGGCATGGCTATAGAACTTATTGTAGCCGAATATCCCAAATACCTTATCGAAGCGCGCTGTATGGAAGTGATGACGGCGGAATTAATGCCGTCGCGCTACCTGTACCTAAAAGGCATTTTCGAATCGGAGTTCGAAGATGAAGCTGCGCTGTATGGGGGTTCTGGGATATTGGTCTGCGAGGTCATCGGTATGCTGGAGCACTGTAAGGGAGTGCTGGATGAAATGGGCTTTTCGGTCCATAATGAAGAGGATCCTGAAATAAGGAATGCGGTTATCGGCCTGTTACAGGGCTATCTCTATGCGGAGCATGATGAATGATAAGGGAAAGCGATGGCATACAATGTAAGGGAAAAATTGCTGGATAACATCGAGGCGATCCGTGTGGCTATTGCCTGGGACAAAGGCGAAGTGCTTACCGAGGCCATGCAGCTGGCGCTTAAACGCTATGCAGGCTTCGGGGGCATCAAGGCTATATTGTACCCCAGAGGCGATGAAAAGAGCTGGCGGGACATGGGTGCTACTGATGGCGATGTGAAGTTGCACCCTGATATGATGCGTTTCCACAGTCTGCTTGAGGAACGCTTCGATAAAAAGGACTATGATGCCGTTATCGGCTCCTTGCGCAACAGCGTACTCACCGCGTTTTATACACCGGATTTTGTACCCAGAGTGTTATACGAGACACTCAAAGAGAAAGGGGTACAGCCCAAAAAGTTGTACGAGCCCTCTGCGGGGGCGGGGGTATTCATTACTGAAGCGGAAAAGGTCTTTGACAAATTTGAGCAGGTAACGGCGGTAGAGAAAGACCGGCTGAGTGCCATGGTGCTCGCGGCGGTAAACAGCAACAATGCCTCCAAAACCACGACGTTCCACAGCCCTTTGGAGCAGGCACCTACGGATGATAACGGCAGTTATGACCTTGTGGTAAGCAACATACCCTTTGGGAATTTTGCGGTATTTGACCCGGTGTTTGATAAAGCCCTGTCGGGAAAAATCCATAACTATTTTTTTGCCAAGGGGCTGCATAAGCTGGCCGAAGGCGGGCTGATGGCCTACCTGACCACCGATGCTTTTTTGGACAGCCCCTCGAACCAAGCGGCACGGGAGTATTTGTTTGGCAGGGCAGATTTTGTGAGTGTGAGCGTGATGCCGGACAGCCTGATGAGCGATACGGGAAACACCCAGGCACCGAGCCACCTGCTACTGGTACAAAAGAACACGCAAAAAGAGGTGCTGTCGGATGATGAGACGCTACTCATACAATCGGTAAAGCAGGAAAATGTATTTGGGTATTATGACCTTAACCGCTACCTGCTGGATCGCCCGGAACTCATAACAGGTGATGAGGTGCGCCCGGGTACCGACCAATACGGGCATGCCCACCAATCGGTACGGCAATCCGGCTCGCTTGACGGGATTTCAAATAAGCTGGCCCTGACGATACAGGAAGGGTTACAGGAGCGGTTCAGCAGCGAACGGTTTGAGAGGGCTTTAGAGCACCAGGAGCCCAAGCAGGTAGCGAAGCCGTATTTGACTTACCTGCCGATGCCCGAGCGCGGGAAAAGCGAAGCGCCTGTCCAGTTGGGGCTATTCGATACCATCCCGGCAGAAAACCTCGGCAGGGCTGCGGATTACCTTAATGGCGCCGACCTAACAGTTGTGGACAAACAGTCCGCCCGCATCCTGAGTACCATCCGTACTAAGGATAACCCGGAGCATGAATGTGTGGTACTGATAGCGGCGCGCCAACCGAAAGCTAAGCAATACAGCTACAAGTTGTATGCGAATGTAAAGGAAGTGGACGGGCTGTCGGCCAACTGGATGACCGGCGGGTTGCTGGCACGCGAACTTGCGGAGGTTTCGCAGCAACTCAGCCAATATGGCCATGAGTACACGTATGAAGGTGATGCCGTACTGGAAAAGGCATTTGGGCTAAAAGCCAAGACTACATCTTTTGAAATTGCTCTACAGCCCTTTTACACAGAAGGGACGCTGGCAGTGCTGGAAGGTACTGCAGGTACGTTGCGGAATATTAGGCACGATAGTAAGGAAGCGGACTTTTACCCATTAGCGGGCCAGGGCAATACAAAATTCTTTAGCCAATATACCGCCTTGCGTGACAGCTACCATACACTTTTTGAAAGCGAGCAGGCGGGAAAGCCTGATGAGGCCTTGCGAAAGAGCCTTAATGCGGGTTACGAAGGGTTTGTAAAACAATATGGCCTGATGAACCATCCGGGGAATGCGCGGCTGATTATGGAGGATACTGCCTTTGGTATTACGATGCTTTCCTCGTTAGAGCGAAAAGAGGCCGGGCAGTTTGTCAGGGCGGATATCCTGTCCGGGTCTATTAACACACAGGAAGAACGCTTTTTTACGGATGATGTCGTGGAAGCATTGGCACGCGGGCTTAACGAAACAGGGCATGTTGACCTGGATTTTATCACCGCTGCCACCAGCCTTTCAAGGGATGAGGCGGTTGAGAAGCTGGCCCACCATATTTACCTGAACCCGCATACCGGGGATTACCAGACCCAGGATGACTACCTGAGTGGCAATGTGGTAGAAAAATTAAGCCAGGCAAAAGCGGCTTTAACTGAAAGCCCTGAGAATGTGCAGTACCACAAAAGCGCAGAGGCGCTGGAAAAAGTGCAGCCGGAGCGCATTGGGTTTGAGTTGTTGGACTTTAACCTTGGGGAGCGGTGGATCCCGGAGCCGTATTACGAGCGTTTTGCGTCGGAGTTCTTTGAAACGGATGTACAGGTAAACTATTTCCAGTCACTTGATGCCTTTAAGGCCGTGATGGGACACAACACGAAAACGGATGTGGAATTTGCGGTAACCCCGAAAAGCGGGCGTACGATGTACGGCCATACGCTCTTTGAGAATGCCCTTGAGAATACCACTCCGTTCTTTACCTATGAGGTACAAGGCGTGGATGGTTCAAAGATCCGCCTGCCGGATAATGAGGCAACACAGCTTGTCCACCAAAAGGTAGAGGCCATACGGAGCGGCTTTATGACCTGGCTTGGCGATTTGCCTGCGGCTGATAAAAAGGATTTGGAGGACCGGTACAACGATACCTTCAACTGTTACAGGCTCCGGGAGTACGACGGCAGCCACCTGACTTTTCCGGGGCTTGACCGTAAGGCATTAGGCATTGACGATTTATACAGTTCCCAGAAAAATGCGGTATGGCGTATCATCCAAAACCGCGGAGCCCTTGTTGACCATGAGGTAGGCCTGGGCAAAACCCTAACGATGGTGGTAGCCTCGCATGAGATGAAGCGCTTAGGTATTTCCCCAAAGCCGATGATTCTTGCCTTAAAAAGCAATGTGGGGCAGATTGTGTCCACGTATCGTAAAGCGTATCCCAAGGCACGTATACTGGCTCCGGGCGAAAATGACTTTACGCCGGCCAAGCGGACCAGGCTCTTCCATGAGATCAAGAACAACAACTGGGACTGTATTGTACTGACCCACGACCAATTTGGGAAGATACCGCAGTCGGCAGATATACAAAAGTCCATCTTTACACAGGAATTGGCCTGCGTAGAAAAGGACCTTGATACGGTGCGGGAACTTGGTGGCGATATTTCAAAAAAGATGCTCAAAGGGCTTGAGGTGCGTAAAAACAACCTGGACGGCAAGCTTAAAGGCCTTGAAAAAGACATTGAGGAAAAAAAGGATCGGGGTATTGATTTCCAGCAGACGGGTGTTTCGCACCTGTTTGTGGATGAGTCGCACAAGTTTAAGAACCTGACCTTTACCACGCGCCACAACCGCGTGGCGGGACTCGGCAATATGCAGGGCAGCCAAAAGGCACTGAACATGCTCTTTGCGGTGCGTACGCTCCAAGAGCGGTATGACGCTGATTTGTGTTCAACATTTTTGTCCGGTACGCCCATATCCAACAGCCTGACAGAGATGTACCTTATTTTTAAGTACATGCGCCCAAGGGAGATGGAGCGCCAGCGTATTGACAACTTTGATGGCTGGGCCTCGGTATTTGCACGTAAAACCACGGACTTTGAATTTAATGTAACCAATGAGATCGTGGCCAAGGAGCGCTTCCGCCACTTTATTAAAGTGCCCGAACTGGCGCTCTTTTATAACGAAATTACGGATTACAAGACCGCTAAGCACATCAGCCTGGACCGGCCGGAGCTTAAGGAGACGCTCGTTAATATCCCGCCCAGCCCCGAGCAACAGGAGTTTATTGCTAACCTGATGCAGTTTGCCAAGAGCGGTGATGCACGTCTTATCGGCAGGGCACCGCTTTCTGCTCAGGAAGACATGGGGCGGATGCTGATAGCCACCAATTATGCCAAGAAAATGGCGACGGATATGCGGCTTATTGATGAGGGGTACAGCGACCACCCGGATAACAAAGTTAATACCTGTGCACGTAAAGTGGCAGAAATCTATAATGAGAGCATGCCGCACAAAGGCACCCAGATTGTGTTCTGTGATATCGGTACCCCCAAGCCGGATGCCTTTAACCTGTACGATGCGCTTAAGGACAAACTGCTCAGGGACTTTGGGCTACTGCCGTCGGAGGTTACTTTCATACACGACTGGAGCGACAGGCAAAAACCGGAACTTTTCCGCAAAATGAACAGTGGAGAGATACGGGTGTTGCTGGGCAGTACTGATAAAGCCGGAACGGGGCTGAATGTACAGGAGCGTATCATTGCGATGCACCATTTGGACATCCCGTGGAAACCTTCGGAATTTGAGCAGCGTAACGGGCGTGGGGCCCGGCAGGGCAACATCGTAGCAAAAGAAAATTACGGCAATACGGTACAGAATTTTATCTATGCCACCGAGCAATCGCTTGATAACTACAAGTTCAACCTGCTCAAGAACAAGCAGACCTTTATCAGCCAGATGAAAAACTGCGAACTGAATGTACGCACGATTGATGAGGGCGGGGGCGATGAGCAAAGCGGCATGAACTTTAGTGAATATATCGCCATACTTTCCGGGGACACCTCGCTGCTGGAGAAATCAAAACTGGAGAAAAAGGTGGCGGTATTGGAGAGTGTGCGGGTCGCCCACTTTAAGGAATGCCGCCATAATAAGAATCAATTGGAGTACCTCAATGAAGAAAAACAATCGGCAACTGCCACGCTGGAAAAACTACAGGCTGATGCGGTGCTGTATCACAGCCGCCTTACGCATGAGGCGGATGGTACGAAAGCCAACCCGATTTCGCTGGAAGGGCTGAAGAGTGCGGATAGTGAAGCCATCGGAGCGCATATCATTAAAATGTACCGGGAGTGGGTGCCCAAACCCGGAGAGGCGGATGTAAAAAAGATAGGGGAATTGTATGGCTTTAACCTGTACATCCGAAGGGAAGGCGAACTCTTCAATGAGAATGGCAATTACCGTTACCGGCATTCTAACAATTTATATGCACAGCGGGAAGAGCACGCCATAAAGTACAACTACAACAAGGGAGCCCCGAATCTGGATAACCCTAAACTGGCGGCCCGTTACTTTCTGAATGCCATTGACCGGATCGACACGGTGCATGCTACCTATGGTAAAAGGATTGAAGAAATTAACCTGCAGGTGCCAAAACTGGAAGCCTTGGCTGTAAAGCCTTTTGAAAAGGAGGCAGAGCTTTCGGGGATGAAAGCAGAACTGGCGCGGCTGGAGCTTGATATTTCGATGAAGATACAGGAAAAGAAAATGCTGGAAAACGGGGAACTGACCCATACGGAGACTCCTGAAGTACCTGTAGCATCAAAGGTAATTTCAGAAGCAACGGTGGTGGGTGAAGATAAAACACAGGAGCGCATGTACGGGCAGATGCGAAAAAATAACCGGATGAAATTCTAAAATTATGGCAAGTGTATACCATGTAAATAAAGGGATCAACCAGAGTATTGAGTTCAAGGGGCTCAAGGCGCAGTACATCTGGTATCTGGGTGGGGCTGTGGTCGGGCTTATGGTGGTCTTTGCCATCCTCTACATCATTGGGCTACCCTCCTTTGTATGTGTAGGGATTATAGCCGTAGCGGGCAGCTTGTCGGTGATGTACATCTACCGTCTCAGCCACAAGTACGGGGAGTATGGGATGATGAAGGCATTGGCAAAAAAACAGTTGCCTAAGTCGTTGAAGCTACGACGCAGGGATATTTTCTTTTTAACCCCTAAAGACAAATAAGATGGAAAAACAGATGGAACATATACTGCCGATTATGGCCATAGAACACGACTGTATCCTTTCAAAGCAGGGGGATGTCACAATAGTTTTTAAGGCAGAATTGCCGGAACTCTTCACGCTTTCCGACCAGGAATATGAAGCATTCCACCAGATATGGCTCAAAGCCCTGAAAGTGCTGCCCAAGCACAGCATCTTCCACAAACAGGACTGGTTCTTGGAAAAGAAGTATGAGGCGGACTTTAGCCGAAATGACAACAGTTTCTTATCGCAGAGCAGCGAGCGCTTTTTTAACGAGCGCCCGTTCCTGGACCACAGCTGCTATATCCTGCTGACCAAGAAGCCGAAGGACAGGAAATCGGTCAGTTCTATATTTTCGAGCCTGCTCAAGCGCAGCTTGGCGCCGGAAGAAACCCTAAGCCCACAGCTGTTACAGGATTTTATGGACAGTGCCGGGCAGTTTAAGCGCATACTGGAGGACAGCGGCTTTATAAGCCTTATACGGCTAACAGCTAAAGAGCTCTCCAGCGATGAAAAGCATATGGGATTCATTGAGCAGTACTGTCTTTTGGCCGAGCGCCCGCATCCCTTTGTGTTTGGGGATATTGCCTTTGAAGACGGCCTTAAAGTTGGGGACAAGCATTGCCAGCTCTATACACTGGCCGAGGCTTCAGACTTACCCGCACTATGCGGTTCGCGTATCAACTATGATAAGTATTCGACCGACCGTACCAAGTTCAGCATTGGTTTTGCCTCGACACTGGGGCAATTGCTTTCCTGCAACCACATCTACAACCAGTACCTGTTCTTGGATGACCCGCAGAAGACCATCCAGAAAATGGAATCCAAAAGGCTACGGCTGCAGTCGCTCTCGGCCTACAGCCGCGAGAACCTGATTGCAAGGGATGCTACGAATGATTTTTTGAATGAGGCCATCGGCCAGCAACGCCTGCCGGTAAAAGCCCATTTCAACGTACTGGCCTGGACCGATAAGAAAGAAGAACTGAAAGACCTGAAAAACAAAGTGTCTTCAGCCCTGGCACAGATGGATGCTGCGGCAAAGCAGGAAACCGTAGGGGCGGCCCAGATATTCTGGGCGGGCATTCCCGGTAATGCTGCTGACTTCCCAATGAACGACAGCTTTGACACCTTTGCTGAGCAGGCGACCTGTTTCTTTAATATGGAAACGGGTTACCGCTCTTCCTTAAGCCCGATGGGTATGCGACTTGGTGAGCGCCTGAACGGAAAACCGGTGCATGTGGACATTAGCGATGAGCCCGTAAAGATGGGTATCTGTACCAACCGTAACAAGTTTATCCTTGGGCCGTCAGGCAGTGGGAAATCATTCTTCACCAACCACATGGTGCGTAGCTATTATGAGCAGGGTACCCATATCGTGCTGGTGGATGTAGGCCATAGCTATAAGGGCTTATGCGATATGGTAAACGGCTATTACTTTACCTATACCGAACAAAACCCGATACGGTTCAACCCGTTCTTTATCGGTGAGGGTGACAGCCTTGACACCGAGAAGAAAGAGAGCATTAAAACACTGCTTCTGGCACTCTGGAAAAAGGATGATGAGTCTTTTAAGCGCAGCGAGTATGTGGCGCTTTCTAACGCCATTACCGGATATTATGATTGCCTTGATAAGAATGCCTCATTATTTCCATCCTTCAACAGTTTCTATGAGTTTTTGAGGGATGACTATGTAAAAATATTAGAGTCCGATCAGGTTAAGGAAAAGGACTTTGATATTTCCAATTTCCTGTATGTACTAAGACCGTATTACAAAGGCGGGGAGTTTGACTACCTGCTTAATGCTACGGAAAACCTGAACCTCTTGCAAGAGCGATTTATTGTATTTGAACTGGACAACATCAAGGATCACCCCATCCTGTTTCCGGTGGTGACCATCATAATTATGGAGGTATTCATCAATAAGATGCGTAAGATGAAAGGCATCCGAAAGATGATACTGATTGAAGAGGCGTGGAAAGCCCTGATGAAGGAAGGATTCGCGGAGTATATAAAATACCTGTTTAAAACGGTAAGGAAGTTCTTTGGTGAGGCCATCGTGGTTACCCAGGAAGTAGAGGATATTATTTCTTCCCCGATTGTAAAACAGGCAATTATCAATAACAGTGACTGTAAGATACTGCTCGACCAAAGCAAGTACCAGAACAAATTCGACCAGATACAGGAACTGCTCGGGCTGACCGAAAAGGAAAAGGCATTGGTACTTTCCGTCAATAAGGCCAATGACCCGGCACGGAAATATAAGGAAGTATTCATCTCTATGGGTGGCGTGCTCTCTAGGGTATACCGGACGGAAGTGTCGCTGGAGGAATATTTGGCTTACACCACGGAAGAAACCGAAAAGGTAAAAGTTCAGGAATTTGCAGCCAAGTTTGGCGGGGACATCAAAAAAGGCATTGCTGCCCTGGCTAATGAAATGAGGAACACTAAATAAAATTGCTATGAAACTGAAAAAACTCACACTATTGCTACTAAGTGCTTTGCTAGTATTTGCGCCGATAGTCCCGGTTAGAGGTACGACAATGGTTACAACAGAAGTGGCTGCTTTGCCGCTGCTGAGCATTATTACTGCGGCTATCAAAAAGATCATTAAAGCGATTGACCTGCGTATCCAGCGACTGCAAAATAAAACCATCTGGCTGCAAAATGCACAGAAGCAGCTGGAGAATGCCCTCTCGAAACTTAAGTTGGATGAGATATCCGAATGGACTGATAAGCAGAAGGAACTTTACAAAAATTATTATGAGGAACTGATGAAGGTAAAAACGCTGATTACTTACTACCAGCGCCTTCGTGATATAGTAGAGAAACAACAGCGGCTGGTCAGCGAATACCAAAGGGCCTGGGGATTGCTGCAGCAGGACGACCATTTTAACAGCGAAGAACTGGCCTACATGCAAAAGGTGTATAACGGGATATTGGAGGAAAGCGTAGACAACATCGACATCATTTTTATGGTAGTTGAATCCCTCACGACTAGCATGAGCGATGCCGAAAGGCTTGAACTGATTAACGATGCGGCGGATCGCATTGATGCAAATTACGATGACCTCAAACTGTTTAACAAACAGAATATGTTACTAAGCCTGCAACGTGCCCGAAGCAAGGGCGATGTGCAGATGATCAAAAAAATGTACGGCTTGCCATAAATAAATGGAGATGAAAAAGATGATTATGATACTGGTCCTATCGGTTGGCGTTATTGCCAATTGCTCAGCACAGAATAAGCAAACCAGGGTTTTGCTGGAACAGATTGCGGCGTTACAGGTATATATCGGCTATGCCCAAAAGGGCTACACTATTGCGAGGAAAGGCCTGGACGTCATTGGTGATTTTAAAAGAGGTGAATTTAACCTGCATACCGACTATTTCAATTCGCTTGGCACGGTGAACCCGGCGGTACAGGGATATGCCAGGGTTGGGCAAATCCTGCTTTTGCAGGGCAGGATACTGGACCGCTCAGGTTCAACACGCAATTATTTGCAGGGCCATGATTTCTTTTATGGGGATGAACTTGATTACCTGGAGCGGGTATTCGCCCGGCTGGATGAGGACTGCGAAAAGATACTGGAAGAACTGCAGGCCGTTACGACGGACAATGAACTTGAAATGAAAGACAGTGAACGCCTGGAACGCATTGATTCCCTTTATGCCCGAATGCTGGACGCCTATAACTTTTGCGAACAGTTTACCGGTGAAGCAAAAATGCTGGCAGAAGTTCGCAAAAGGGATGGAAAAGATACTGAAATAACCCGTATACTTCACGGGCTGTAAAACCATTACGCGATGAAAAAGGTACTAATCCTAATGCTACTGCTAATGATGCCTTTTGGCAGGGCGCAGGCACAGGCCCAGGAAATGCAGCAGCTGATCCTTAATATTGAAAAGCTCGCGCAGTTCCGGCAGATCTTAAAGGACATGAAGAAAGGCTACGAAATATTGACCAAGGGCTACAACACCGTAAAAGATCTTACCCAAGGGAATTTCAATCTGCACGAGGCCTTTTTGGATGCCCTGCTTGAAGTCAGCCCCACTGTACGCAACTACCACAAGGTCGCTGAGATCATATCGATGCAGATAAAGCTTATGCAGGAACAAAGTGCTGCTCTTGGGCGGTTCCAGGCCAGCGGTAATTTCAGTAACGGTGAGCTGGGCTATATCGGGAGAATCTATGACAACCTGCTGGACGAGAGCCTGAAGAACCTGGATGAGCTAACCATTGTTATTACCGCAGGTGAGGTCAGGATGAGCGATAACGAACGTCTGGAGGCTATTGACCGCATTTACGACGATGTACAGGGGAAGCTTCTTTTCCTTAGGGACTTTAATAACAATACTTCGGTGCTTTCCCTGCAGCGCGCGAAAGAGCAACACGATACCGAAAGTATGCAAAACGTGTACACCAACCCTTAACGCTATTCGATTATGGAACAATTAAAAAAGGCTGCATTTACCGTAGCCCTTGGAATCCTGTTTCCTATTGTAGCCAAGGCGCAGGGATTGGCTGAAGACATGCAAAGCTTCCACGGCATACTGGAGCAGCTTTACGACGAGATGATGCCCCTGTGCAGTAACCTGATGGGGGTGGGTCAGGGAATAGCAGGGTTTGCAGCGCTGTGGTATATCGCTTCGCGGGTATGGAAACATCTGGCAGCAGCAGAACCCATAGATTTTTACCCGCTTTTCAGGCCATTTGTACTCGGTTTCTGTATTACCATATTCCCATCGGTACTGGCCATGATTAATGGGGTTATGAAACCAACGGTTACGGCTACCGCAGCGATGGTAGAAAATTCCAACCAGGCGATTGAAGTACTGCTGCAAAAAAAGGAAGAGGCAATCATGACAACCGATGCCTGGCAGATGTATGTAGGGGATACCGGCGATGGTGACCGGGAACGGTGGTATAAGTATACCCATGACGATGCCGACCCGGATGAAGAAGGGTTCTTTGCAGGGATAGGTAATGATATCCGCTTTGCCATGTCTAAAATGTCCTACAATTTCAGGAACTCGGTAAAAGAGTGGATGAGCGAGATATTGGAGATACTTTTCCAGGCGGCGGCGCTGTGCATCAATACTCTGCGCACCTTCCAGCTTATCGTGCTTTCTATTCTAGGGCCATTGGTATTTGGGCTTGCTGTTTTTGACGGCTTCCAGCACACCCTTTCGGTATGGCTGGCCCGCTATATCAATATTTTCCTTTGGCTGCCGGTAGCCAATATTTTCGGCGGTATCATAGGTAAAATACAGGAGCAGATGTTGGCAATTGATATTGAGCAAATAGGAAGCTACGGGGATACCTTTTTTAGCCGGACGGATGTTGCTTACATGGTTTTTATGATCATAGGGATCATTGGGTACTTTACGGTGCCTTCTGTAGCCAATTACATTGTCCATGCAGCAGGTGGCGGTGCATTGACCCAAAAAACAACAAGTATTTTTAGCAGTTCGTCTACCGCAGTTGTAAATAGTACCGCAAATACAGCCGGGATGGCAGCAGATGCGATGGGTGATGCGGCAAGCCGAATGTGGCAAAGTATGGTTTCTCACGGTGGTAACGCTGACTATTTTAAAGATAACGATAAGGACAGTTACATGAAGAAAAAACTCGACGGCAACTAAATACCTAAAGCTATGTTTACAAAAATGAAAAATATTGACACGGCATTTCGCTATGTAAGGCTCTTTACACTTCTAATAATCATTTGCTCGCTATCAGTAACGGCCTTTAGCCTGTACAAGAGTTTTAGCCTGGTGTCACAAATGCAAAGCAAAGTGTATATCCTGGCCAATGGCAAAGCCATTGAGGCTTTTGCCGCTGACCGTAAAGACAATGTACCCGTTGAGGCGCGTGATCATGTAAAGGCATTCCATACCTATTTCTTTACCCTAGACCCGGATGAAACTGTTATACGTACCAACATCAATAAGGCGCTTAACCTTGCCGATGGGACTGCTAAACGTGTATACGACGACCTTAAAGAAAAAGGGTATTACGCCGGTATTATTTCAGGCAATATTAGCCAGGGTATAAATGTGGACAGCGTGCAGGTAGATATTAAAAATTATCCGTACCACTTCCGCTGTTACGCTACCCAGCGCATTACACGGGCTACCAGCACTGTTACGCGGAGCCTCTTAACCGAAGGTAACCTACGTAATGTTTCGCGGAGCGATAACAACCCGCATGGATTCCTAATTGAGCGCTGGGCGACGATTGAAAACCGGGATATCACAACAGAAACCCGTAAACAGTAGTCACCATGCGATTTTGGAAAAAAACGGAAAGTGAGGTACCCAGTCCGTTAGTTATCTGGGGTAAAAGCAAAGCCGCTCTTTTGAATGGAAGTTGGGCAATCTGGATGGCAAGCCTTGCCGGTAAACTGACCGTGATGCAACAAAAAATTGCTGCTATAATTATGTGTTTGCTGGCTGGAAGTTATTGTATTAGCCTTATTATAGGTGGGCTTACAAGTGCCGGGGGCAATACGTTCAGGCCGATAAAAGCGATTGCAAGGCCAGTAGCACCCAACAGGGAAACATTGCAGGCTGATCCTTATGAAAAAGATAAAGAAAAGGTCGTAGCGCTAAGGCATTACATCGATAGCCTTCGGCAGGATCCAAACGGCAGGTTGCATTATGACAGCATACAAAAGTTCAGGCCGGGCCTGCTCGACACGCTACAGATTTTAGAACATTATTACCAATCAGAATAATTGAAATTATGGAAAAGAAATCATTAACACCGAAAGAATTGAGGCGGCGTAAATTGTTCCTTATGCTGCCTGTTATGGCCCTTCCGTTCCTTACCCTGTTTTTCTGGGCAATGGGCGGGGGTACTGTGGAAGCAGCAGAGGCAACGGTTGACGTTAAAAAGGGTTTTAACATCAACCTGCCCAATCCGAACTTTAAGGATGATAAGGCGCTCGATAAGCTTAGCTATTATGACAATGCTACAAAAGACTCGCTAAAGGACAAGGCTAAAAATGAGCGCACTCCTGACTATTTTGAAAACAGGATGGCATTTTCAGTTGAAGAAACCGAAGCCATAGCTCAGGAACCAGGGCAAAAAGCTATTACATCAAAAGGCTTAAATACGAAAGCCTACCGGAACCCATCCGAAGAGAAAATATACAAACGGCTTGAGGCACTTCAAAAAACCCTGAATAACCCGCCACAGCAACCCCGCGCCGGTGTGAATCCATCGGCTACAGCAAGGGAATCTGTAAATGCTGTGAACCCGGAAATAGAGAAACTGGAATCGATGATGCAGACCATGAGCCAGCCTGCCGGTAGCGACCCTGAATTAGAGCAATTGGGTTCCATGCTTGAAACCATAGTGGATATCCAGCATCCGGAGCGTGTCCAGGAACGCCTGAAACAGCAATCGCAGGCAGAACGCGGTAAAGTATTTCCGGTAACTGGAACGGGAAACCCTGATAATGTTTCAGTACTTGAAACTGGGTTGGGTGGATACATGAGATCTGCTACAGAATTGAGCAATGGATTTTATTCACTTGATGATGTATCCTCTAATGAGGTTGTCACCAATGCCATTACTGCTGTAATCCATGAACCGCAAACACTGGTTAATGGTTCTGTAATTAAACTCAGGCTGACCAGCGATGTCATGGTAAATGGTGTGCAAATCCCACAAGGCCATTTTGTATTTGGCGCGGTATCCCTGAAAGGGGAACGCCTTACCATACGGATTGAAAGCCTGCGATATGAAAATTCTATTTTCCAGGTGGATCTTTCGGTATATGATATGGATGGTATGGAAGGGATTTACATACCCGGAGCCATTGCCCGCGATGTTGCCAAGTCCTCAGCAGACCGTTCAATGCAATCAATGGGTGTTACCACGATTGATGATTCGTGGTCCTCACAGGCAGCAGGGGCTGGAATTGAGGCAGCAAAAACATTATTCAGCAAAAAAGTGAAACTTATAAAGGTAAACGTAAAGGCTGGGTATCAGGTGTTGCTCTATGATGAAAAGACGGTCAAATCTAAAAATTAACACTATGAAAAAGCTTATTGTATTATTAATAGCCAACCTATTTGGTATAGCCGCTTTTGCCCAAGGCGAAGCGGTAAAAAATTATGAGTCTATCGTACCGGAAGAACTTTCCATAGCTGTCGGTAAAACCACAAATATTATCTATCCTTTCGCGATAAAAAGTGTAGACCGTGGCAGCCGTGAGATACTGGTACAGAAGGCTAAAGGACTGGAAAACATATTACAGGTCAAGGCCGGGAGGGAATGCTTTACCGAGACGAATCTAACAGTAATAACCACCGACGGCAAACTGTATTCTTACAACCTGCATTATGATGAATTTACTTCTCAATTGAACCTTGATTATACCAATGGTAAAACCGTGTCGACCCATGCGGAAGCTTTTAATGACGCGGTGGTAAAAGAACTTTCAGGTATTGCTGCCGGGGCGGATAGGAACACGTATGGAATAAAAGACAAGGCAAATGGAGTAAAGCTTGTTGTGGATGGGTTGTTCATCCATGAAAATGTACTTTTTTTCAGGATTAAGATTGAAAACAAGACAAACATCAATTATGACATAGGACAGCTAAGGCTATTCATCAAAGATCAGAAAAAGTCAAGGCGCACGGCTTCCCAGGAAATCGAAGTCCGGCAGTTATCCGTATACAATCCGATATCGGTTATAACGGGCCCGGATGAAGACGTTACGGTTATTGCTGTTCCAAAATTTACCATTCCGGATAAGAAAGAATTGATACTTCAGGTCATGGAGAAAGATGGTGGCAGGCATTTGGAGGTACCTATTAAAAACAACAAGATAATACAGTCACAACCAATTTAATTCAGCAGTTATGAAAATTCGTGGTGGCGAGTATAAGGAAATCCAGGACTATCTGGTAGAGCAGAGTTGGGCTGGAAATGGATTCGTAGTATTTCCAACGGAATCGATACCGGTTGGCAAAGACCAGATTGAATGCTTTTCGACATCTTATGAGGCAAAAGAATATTGTTATGAAATGTCTACCGATGTGGATTTCTATGGATTTATGGCTACAAAATCCATGTACCGTACTATGAGCGAAGCGTTAAAAGACAAGAGCCTTCTGATCATTGATGCCGGTTTGGTAGATGTTTCTGCTATGGTCGCGGCCCGTCAAGAGCGCTTGGAAAAAGAGCAAGAAGTTAACAATCAAAATAATAAAGTTATGAACGAGAATAATTTTAATTACCTGAAAGACCAGGTAAAATTCACAGGCTTCGGAGATAGCCTGGAATATGAACTTAAAGACAAAATGAAACAACAGGCTGCTGATTTTACATTAAGTTACAAAAATGAGTATGGTAAGGATAAAGTAGAGGCTACGCTGAACTTCAAGAAATCGGATGAAGGTGATTTTTACTTTTTTAATACCTACGATGTTAAACTGCAGAAGGAGAAAAACGAGGTGGCAATGCAGCAAAGTTTTTATGTAAACAATAAAGGGACTATAACCATGAAGGAGGCTTATAATCTAATGGAAGGTCGCGCTGTTAACAAAGACTTGAAAACCAGAGAGGGAGAAGAGTATAATGTCTGGATTAAACTTGACTTCAAGGATACCGATAACAGGGGAAATTTTAAACAGGTGCAATACGGCAAGAACTACGGTTTTGATCTGGAAGCACAACTCGGCAAGCATCCTATAAAGGAGTTAACAAATGAGGAGTATAAAAAAGACCTGATTGATTCTTTGAAGAAAGGCAACATCCAGTCGGCAACTTTCATTAAAGATGGCCAGGAAGTAAAGCAATTCATTGAAGCGAATCCCCAATTTAAGAATATAAACCTGTATGATACCAACATGCAACGTTTGGACAACAGGCAGACAAGAGGGGAGAAGCAGGGTGAAGAGCAGCAGCAATCTGCTAAAACGGAAAATAAAAAAGGCCCGGCAGATGAAGAAGGTGCCGGTGGGCAGAAAGAAAGAAAAAGGACAAGTCAGCGCATGTGATTACTATGGAAACTGCTGAAATGCTTTTTAGGTTCTGGAATGCCATTGCTAAAGATCCACGTATAACAATGCGGCATATAGGTTTGTATGCCGCGTTGTTATGTGTTTGGAGAAAAGAGGGTGCGAAAGACCCACTCTGCCTTTTCAGCCATGATATTATGTCAGCGGCAAAAATGATTACGCAGTCAACTTATCATCAATATATCAGGCAACTCGACGAGTACGGTTATTTAAAGTATGTGCCTTCCTTTAAAAAGAACCAGCCGAGTAAAATTTTCCTGTTATCCGAACGTGAAACCCAAAATGATTGATTATGAACGAGAATATAACGAAAGAGGATCTCAAGCAGTTCGGTACATCGATGATGGCCAATTTGCGTGAAATGATCCATGAGGCCCTCCCTCTAAATAAAAATGAAAACGGCCCGCAATGGCTAAAGAGCAAAGTTGTCAGGAAACTGCTTGATATTTCACCGGGATCCTTGCAAAGTCTTCGAGTCACGGGGAAGATGCGTTTCAAAAAGATTTTGGGCTCTTACTATTACAATAAGGAGGATATCGAAAAATTATTCAACGAATGAACTACCAGCCAAAAGAAAAAGATAATCCAATGAAAAGCTTCCTAGCCATTGAGAATGACAAGAGGCTTACACCCTGGCATATTGCATTGCTTAGTGCGATATTGGTATTGGGTTTTGAACAGGGTAGAAAAACCGCCATTCGCGTGAGCAGAAACAAAATTATGCTACTATCCCATATTGGAACCTTACCTACTTATCATAAATACCTTACGGATCTTCAGATATTGGGTTACGTGAGGTATCGGCCATCGTACCATCCGGGCTTCCGGAGTGAAATCGACTTAACAGGCAATCTCGTATTCTGAGGTTGCCTTTTTGTTTACTATATTTTCAATGGCTAAATGTTCCCGACAATCAGCCCGAATAAAAAAAGAAACCCGCTTAATGTAGCGGGTTTACTTTGTAAGCTATTTTTGAAGGGCAATCACGGCTTTTAATTCAGCCTGGAACTGCTCTGCTTCCTTCTCATTACGTATAGCACGTGAAAGTGCATTGTCCGGTCGAACCCCCATGATGTTTTGTACCGGGGCTGCTGTCTTTTCCTGCATTGAAGCCATTTTAAAAATGGCGTCTATAGTATGCTGCATTTTCTCTTTCATAAATACAAAGATATTAAAGTTTTACTTATACCTGTAGTCTCAGGGTATTAAATTTATCAGGTAATAGCGGTAAAGGTCACTCGCTTTCCGTTGAAAATCAAAGGCTTCTGGTCTTGGCTTAAAATAAGGATTCCCATCTATATCGCGTTCAACGTCTCCATTTCTGAGTAGCCTTACATACCAATCGACACCTGTCAACGTTAACATATCCGCTAAGGAACGGCTGTTGAATCGAAACATTCGGTGATATAGTGAGGCGCGCCGGTCATCAGAGCCATCAATCCCAATAAAAACAGACGGATTCCGTTCCAGGAAGGCTACGGCTAAGACGATCACAGTGGAAAAAACTTTTCCAGGATTTAAATGTTCCATTGAAACGTCGTCCCTGAAACTTCCCGATTCGTTCGGAGGGCCAAAGCCGATATTAAATACGTTAGGTAATAGAGGGTCAAATATGTCACGTATCTGTACCAGCAATTCCTTAACTGTGCCATTCTTTTGGGGCGAATAAAACCTGAAGTCTCTTAGGTCATGGCTTACATAATGGGGCAGTATCGTATTGTCGAGGTCAATTGTAATCATGGCTGCTTAATATTATATTTTTCTTTTATCGCTTTAATTTCCTGTTCAAGCCTTTGAAGGGTAGCAAGCTCATTTTCGGGTATGCCTTTTGGTTTGCTTTCTAACCTATTTTTAAGCTGCAGCATTTCCCGTCCTACGGTCTGTTCTTCAGTAATGGCGTACGCCTCGGTTTGCCGGATAGAACTGTGTCCCAGCATCTGCTGGACTACGTGCAGCGGTACGTCATTGTTAAGGGTTACCGTACTGCCGAAGGTGCGCCTGGCTTTATGGGTATTGAGTTCGCAATCCAGCCCGCATATAGTCGCGATTTCTTTCAGGTAAGCATTCATCTTTTGGTTTGAGATGACCGGTAAAACGGAATCCCTCTGCAGGCATATAGGATGTTCCTTATATTTTTCAATAAGTTCCAAAGCTTTTGGCAGCAGCGGTATATTAGTCCCGTTGCCGGTTTTTTGTCTGTTGGTAATGATCCACTGCTCACCGTCTATACCTATACGTAAATCAGGTTTTTTCAAATGGTAGACGTCAATGTAGGCCAGTCCGGTATAGCATTGAAATACAAATACGTCACGTATGGTTTCGAGACGTTCTGAAGAAAAATCATGCTCTTCAAGGGTTAAGAGCTCTTTGCTTGTAAGCGGCCGCTTATTCGTTTTAGTCCACCTTTTTTTGAAAGAGCGAAAGGGATCCTGGGTAATAATACTCTTATCCAGCGCCCTGTTAATGATTTTTCTGAAATTTCCGATGTATTTAAGTGCGGAATTATTACTGCAATTACGGACAGACTTAAGGTGGAATTCAAAACTGATGATAAAATCATGGTTAAGGTCCCTGAATTCAATATCATCCGTGCGGTATTTTGCCTTTATAAATTCCGAGATGTGTGATAACGTAGTCTCATAGCGGCTGTAGGTAGCCATTGCATACTCCTTAGGTACAAGTGCAAGCATTTCTGCATTGTGTGCCCTGAATTCATCCAGTACTAAAGCGCGTGAAGAAACCCTGCCCAATACAAAATCAATGATACGCTGTGCTGAAATAGTCTTTTCGGTGTATATCAGATCCATCTTAAACTGGTTGATTTTGGTAACCATGGCGTCCAGGAAATGATTCAGTACCCGTGCATCTTCTTTGTTTC
This sequence comes from Bacteroidia bacterium, assembly GCA_046566705.1. GTDB lineage: Bacteria > Bacteroidota > Bacteroidia > Flavobacteriales > Flavobacteriaceae > Flavobacterium. The sequence goes on from JBKHWE010000018.1 coordinate 407,141, forward strand.
CTGATGCCCGTTCTGTCTTTGTGTCCCAACGGTTAACATCCCATTTCCTTTTGGTAGAGGTTTCTTTTCTTACTCCGTCTACAGTTACTCTGAGATAGATAAACCGTTGATCAGTCTTCTTGTTTTCGGGTGCTTTCATAAAAAAGCTTAACCCAAAGCTGTTTTCTAACATAACTTAAATTTTAAACATTAATAAATTTACAATTATGCCGTTCTTTTGTCAAGATGTAAATGTGGTTTACATCTTTGTAAATCAATAGTTTAACCCTATATCTGGTGCAGAATCGGTGCAGTTTTTTTCAGTATGAAAACTGCACCGAATTTGCACCAGAGATTTTGGGCATTTTTAAAAACTTTAGTGATTGCAGGGGAAATAAAAAAACCTGCAAATCACATAACTTGCAGGTTTTTAAGGCTTTTTAGATGTTTTTCTCATTTTTCAGGTTTCTTTAAAAGCAACCTAAAAGTGAAAAGTGGAGTCGCCGGGAATCGAACCCGGGTCCAAACAAGGAAGCAAAGAGCTTTCTACACGCTTAGTTTCCGCTTAGGTTTTAGATAATGTGCAAGGCCGGAAACCGCCACACATTACTTAGCTTCTGTTTTCTCAGGACGGCCGCGAAGCGAAGCCAACCCCAGGTTTACTTTTACGGTTCTCCTAATCGAAACGCCATAAACCAGGGCTTTTCAGGAGAATCCCGCCTCCCTGCCTTGCAGGGACGAGGCTAATTCGTACTAAAATTCAGAATTAAGCAGCAAGAGCGTAGTTATTTTCGCCGTTTGAAGTTTTAGAGCAATGATATACGGAAACAGCTCCATTTCCCGGCGTGCTTACTGTCCACTTCGGCCTGCTGTCAAAACCAGTCGACCCCATAATTAAACTAAGGTATACTGAATTAATAGATACACCATAGTAGCGTTGCAAATATAACAATATTTTTCGATGCTATAAAAGCGTATAACTTTGAAATTATGTTATATTTGGCTTTTAAAAATTATAATGTCGTTACATAAATGGGCTATTTCGTTTTCGTAATTCCATAATTAACAAAATGTGCGACAGCTAAACCAGGGAGATATATGAAATTTGGGATATTGAAAGAGCGCAAATCACCACCGGATAAGCGTGTGGTTTTTCCACCTCAAAAAATAGCGGAGCTAAAAAAACGCTTTCCTGCAGCCGAAATTGTAGTGGAAGCTTCTGATATACGTATATTTAATGATAATGAGTACAAGGCGGCCGGCATACAGGTAACCGATAACCTTGCCGATTGCGATGTACTTATAGGTGTAAAAGAAGTACCTGCAGGCGAACTGATAGCGGGCAAAAAGTATTTCTTTTTTTCGCATACCATAAAAAAACAGCCGCATAATCAAAAAATGCTCCAGTCCATACTGGATAATGATATTACATTGTATGATCACGAAACAGTTACCGATGCACTTGGCAAACGTCTTATAGGTTTTGGCCGTTATGCCGGTATAGTGGGTACGTACAATGCCTTCAGGGCCTTTTGCCTGAAATATGATTTATATGATTTGCCTAAGGCTGAAAAGCTTAATGGTATAGATGTAATTATTGAAAGGCTTAGGAAACTGTACCTGCCGCCTATAAAAATAGTGCTTACCGGCAGAGGTAAGGTAGGTATGGGCGCCAAAGAAATCTTAGATTCCATAAAGATAAAGCAGGTATCGCCTGAAGATTTTCTTACCAAAAATTATGACAGGCCGGTATATACCCAGATAGATGTGCTGGATTACAACAGGCGTATGGATGGTGAGGCTCCACTGGGTAATGTAGAGTTTTATACAAGCCCGGGCAGCTTTGAATCAGACTTTGCAAAATATGCTAACGTAGCCGATATATTTATTGCAGGGCATTTTCATGCTAACAGTGCGCCTGATATTTTAACGAACCAAATGCTGGCCGATGCTAAGTGCAGGTTAAAAGTTGTAGCCGACATTTCTTGCGATGTGGACGGTCCTATAGCCTGTACCGTGAGGTCATCTACTATTGCCGAACCGTTATATGGTTATCATCCGGTAACAAGACAGGAGGTAGATATGCACCATCCGGAGGCTATAGTGGTTATGGCTGTAGATAACCTGCCGTGCGAAATACCACGTGATGCCAGTGAGGGTTTTGGCGAAATGTTCCTGAAACATGTGATACCCGCATTTTATGATCACGATGCAAACGGTATTTTGCAGCGTGCCATGATTACCGAGCATGGTAAGCTGGCCCAGGGATTTAAATACCTTAACGGATATGTAAAAGAAAATGTGCCCCATATATAGGGGCATTTTTTTGGAATGATATTTTTATTTACTTGGTTATAAGTGTTTAACAATTATATTTGCGTAAAATAAATTGTTAACCAACTCAAAACCAATCATTATGAAAAAACTTTTACTACTATTATTTTTTGCTGTTACTTTCTGTAATGGTACTTATGCTCAAAATCCGCTATTTATTCAAGGACCTGAAGGTTATGGACTTGCTTCTCCTTACACTGAACGTGGAATGATTCCGCTGTTTAAAGATGGAAATGACCTGTATGCTACCACCCGTAAGTTAGATCCTGCTAACAACGTACTGCGTAATTACGTGGTAAGGATAAACCTGACCGATGATAGTATGTATGTATTTAGTGGCATATCATTGTCAGGGACGGCTACACTATATTCGCCCCGAAATTTTACGGTTTATCAGGACTATGTGTTTTTTAGCTGTGCCTCTAAATTGTACCGGATAACGAAGTCAACCAACCAGATTATAGAATTTTTAAGCGACTGCGATCATTATTTTATTTCGGGAAATATCTTACTGCACGATTACTGGAACTCATCTGCAACCTATGCACGTAACCTTACAACAAATACATTTGCCCAGGTAAAAGCACCGGATGACAGAAGCATTATAGAAATAGGGAGTATGTATGAATATGACAATTCAATATATTTCTGGGGTACGGTTTCGCTATATACGGGCCGAAAAAACGGTATCTTCAGGTATAATAAGTCCACTGGGGTGGTTACGTCATTTATGTACGTATCGTTGCCTAATGGTTACAGCGAAATGTATCAGGGCCGTACTGAAGTAACCCGTATAAACAATAATCTTGTTTACCTGATTAAAGATACGGATTATAAGTACAGGTATATTTCGATAAACCTGGAAACCCAAACCCTTAACAGCACCTTTACCTTTAATACAAACACCGTTTACGATACAGGTCTTACGGAACCGTTTGTTATTGGTAATCGTATTTACTTAAATAAAGAAGGAGTTACGTATAGTTCAGACGGTGTTACCGCACCCGAACCTACAACTTTAGGATTTTCCGGTGGAGGTTTCGGACAGATTTACAACGAGTACATAAATTATAATGATGCTGTTTACACGATAAGGAATACTGAAGCTTACGGTTCGGAAGTCTGGAAAACCGATGGAACTGTAGAAGGAACACAATTACTTGCAGATCTTAATCCGGGGCCGGAAGGGGCTTTTTATACTTCAGGCTATGCTAAGGTATTTGGTAATTACCTGTATTTTGCCACCACACAATATATTCCCGGCATACTATACAGATGTGGCGGTACTGCTGAAACTACCCTGCCAATTACGACTCCGGGTGAATTTACCTCTGTTTCCGGTTTTAACAGCTATGGTGACTATATATATTTTTACGGGCAAAAAACGGATGGCCCTAACGGTTTGTATAAGCTAAATCCCGAAGAGTTTTTAGCTGTAACCGCTCAAAAACAGAAAACATTATACGTATATCCTAACCCTGCCAGTGATGTGTTACATATATCTGAACCGGTAGAAAAAGCCACTGTATATGATATGGCAGGCAGGCTGGTATCAGAGCACGATAATGTTACCCAGCTCTCTTTGGCAATGCTACAAGCAGGTTATTACCTGCTTAAAACAACTACGGGTGATAATAAAGTGCAGAACTTCAAATTCATTGTTAAGTAGCTAAAATAGCATTCTCATATACTATAGAGGCAGCCTTACTTTTGGCTGCTTTTTGTATTATTATATAAATCATAATTGTGAAAACGTTCTTATAGCATTAACTAATTGTATACTAAAGTGGTGGTATCTTTATAAAGTATTATTAACAAAATCAATTAATTACGCTATGAAAAAAATAATTTTTACGTTGGCAGCGGTACTGGCATTTGGTATAGCTGCAGCACAGGTACAAGACACAACAGGCAGAGGCAGGAAATCTAAACAAAAAACTACCACGCCCACTACAACTACGACGCCGTCAACAATAACGACACCATCTACTACGACGCCGTCAACAACAACTAAACCATCTACTACAACCCCGTCAACGATAATTACGCCGTCTACGACTGCACCGTCTACACAGACAGATATCAGGAACAAGCCGGTAAATCCTACTACAATTCCGCCTACACAAACAACACCGCCTCCTACAACACTGCCCACTACTATAAATCCTTCGGGTAGTAACACAAACGGAAAACCGAATCCTACTATGCCTTAATCCTAAAGCTAATAATAATTTAAGGGCTGCTTCAGATCTGGAGCAGCCCTTCTATTTTTTCTAAAGCCTTATATTTTTTAAAGCTGTTGAAGTAGTTAAAATATTTTTGTACTTTCGTTTATTAAGGAAGCATACATAAAAAAAATATTTTTTTTGAAATTAATCGTCCATAATTTCAGTTATTTAGCTTACTTAACTATAGTCTTTTATATTTCCAAATCACTTTATTTATTATGAAATTCAGGCAGTTACTTGTTACCGTGTTTTTTTTGTCCTGCATTTTAGGTCATTCACAACAAATACTACCATTTGTAGAAAACTTTACAAAATCAGAATATAGCGGCGATAACCAGGTATGGAACGTAGAGCAGGGCAGGGATAAGGCTGTTTATTTTGCAAACAACCACTACTTACTGCGCTATGATGGTGTTAAATGGGAGAAAAACACCCTGCCAAATAAAACCATTATACGGTCTATATACACAGAAGCTGACAGGGTGTATAGTGGCTCTTATAAAGATTTTGGCTACTGGACACGTTCCGCAGGTAAAATGTTATACCATCCTTTATCTACAGAATCGTTATTTAGCGGTTTTTCGGGTAATGAGGAAATATGGAAAATATTCAGATTTGGTAAAAAGCTTTGCTTCCAGTCGTTTAATGCGCTGTATTTCTCAGAAAATGGCAAGAACAGCAAGTTGGCATTTCCATCGCAAATATCATACTGTTATATTATTAAGGGCAGGTTGTATGCTGCTACGGTTTCTAATGGAATTTATGAACTTAAGGGCAGCACCTTTGTACCGGTCACAGCCTGGAATGCCTTAAAAGGGAGTGTTGTACACAGTATGAGCGAGTACAGCGGCAGGATTTTTATATTTACCAAAAATGATGGTATTTTTATAGCCGACGAAAATGGCTTAACGCCATGGAATAGTCCGGTAAATGCGGTTGTTAAAGATGAAGTTATACTTTCGGCACGTTTTATAGGGAAAGATAAGTTAGCTATAGGTACGTCAAGGCAAGGACTGTATATTGTAAACCTTACAGCGCATACCTACCAGAATATTAACCGTAAAAATTCGCTTAAGAACAATGCAGTACTCAGCATTTGTGCGGATGGAGAAGGCGATTTATGGCTGGGGCTAGACAATGGTATTTCGCATATAGAAATTAATTCGCCTGTAGAAATATTTACAGATAACTCAGGCGTATTGGGTTCTGTATATTCATTGTCCACGTTTACAGGTGGGTACCTGCTTGTAACCAACCATGGTATTTTTACGTACGAACATAACATGCTTAGCGGTGTGCCAAACTCACAGGGACAGGTGTGGGATGTGTATAAAAATGGCAACGACTTTATTTTGGGGCATAATGATGGTACCTATGTATATAACAACCATACCCTGCAAAAAATGAGTCCGGTAAATGGCGGCTGGAAATTTTTAAAGAGCCGTTATGAAGGGGTTTATTTTCAGGCAAATTATTCGGGGATAGCTGTTTACAAGGATATTAATAACCTCTCTGATTTTAAAAAACTCTCTAAAATACAAAAACCCATACGAAATATTGCCCAAAACCATCCCGGCGAACTTTGGGCCGCCGATAATTACCGAAGCCTGTACAGGATAACCTATGATCAGGATTTTAATGTAAAAGAGGTAGAAAACATATCCGAAAAGAATAAAATAAAGAGTGACTATGGGGTGAAAATTTTCAGTTTCAGGGACCAGATATTATTTTTTATAGACGGTTTCTGGTATACGTATAATACGCTTTCTGGTAAACTTGAAAAAAATAGTGTGTTTAATGACGAGTTTGGCCGCATATCAGATGTTATTCCTATTGATAACGAAAACTTTATGGTCTTTAAAAATGGCCTACTGTATATTGTTGCCCAGCATGATAAGGGTTTTTCGTGGAGGGTAATCCCGGAAAAATACTATCAGGGAAGGCTAATCATAGAAAATATACAAATATATGCTACTCCTGAGAAAATTTACGTTAACCTGGACGACGGTTTTCTTGCCCTGAACAGGAAGCTGCCACCGATAGACAAACCTGAAATAAAAACCGAAGCATTTTATGAAAATGAACTGGTTACTGACCAGACTACAATTAAATACAATAACTCTATTGAAATAGATGTAATACCGTCGTGGTTTGGATTTAAGAAACCTGATCTTATGTACAGTTTTGATGGCGGTAAAACGTTAACTCCTATAGGATCAGGCAAGATAATACTAAACAACCTTGCCAGTGGTACCTATAATATGGAACTGTTTTATGGAAACGGTATTAACCAGCAGAAAGTAGGGGAGTATAGTTTTTATGTAAACAGGCCTTGGTATTTTTCATGGTACATGATAGTTGCATACCTACTCTTTACGGCATTGGTCTTTTTCCTGTACTATAGGTGGAACCACCTTAAGTACCTGCAAAAAGTAAGGCTTAATGAAGAGGAGATGCGCCACAGAACCCAGATACTTGAACTGGAGCATCAGGGAGAAATGAAACTGCGCCAGCAGGAGTATGAAAAGCATCGCCTGGAAATGGAGGTGCAAACCAAAGCGAGCGAGGTAGCCGGTAAATCGCTAAGCATAGCCAAGCATAGCGAAATGATTGAAAGCATACAGGAAGTACTCGACGATGAAAAAGAAGCGGCAAAATTGGTTTCGCGTATCAGGAAGATTATTAAAACAAGCACCATAAGCAAGAACGAGTGGCAAAGCTTTGAGAAAAACCTTATAAAGAGTCATGAAGAATTTGTAACCAGGCTTACGGCAAAATATCCTGCACTTACACCAAAAGATATTAAGCTGTGTATTTATCTTAAGATGAATTTATCTTCTAAAGAAATAGCGCCACTTATGAATATTTCGTTTCGAGGTGTAGAGCTGCACAGATACAGGCTAAGGAAAAAACTGGATATTGGGACAGAAGAAAGCCTGACACGATTTATGATTAACATATAAAATCACATCATAAATTTACAATTATATAATAAAACGTTTTCGTGTTTACCTCAAAACAACTCATCATCGCTACATCAAAGGTAGTTTGCCTGATGAGTTGTTTTTATTTTTAATTAACTGTAAATTAGTGTTTTATTATGTTAATTTTCCATAATGATGTAGTAATGATTGGTGGTTTATTGTACAGCTATAACGTTTTAGCTTTGTATCTTCGTACTGCTAACTTTTAACATAGTTCAATTTATGAAAAACTTTATTCTAGGTTTTTTGCTTTTGCTGTGCGGTCTTAGTTACGGCCAGCAAATTACAGGACAGGTAGTCGACGATGGAGGCTTACCCGTACCTGATGTCTACATTACTGCCGATGGAGGAAAGACTTCAGCCTCTGCCGATATTGACGGTAATTTTACTATTCAGGCTGCCGCAGGCGCCCAACTTACTTTTTCTATGGTAGGTTTCCAGACACAGACTGTGGCTGCGACCGCTTCACCTATGAAGGTAACACTTAAGGCCAGCGCCGCCACCAACCTGGACGAGGTTGTTGTGGTAGGTTACGGTACTCAGAAAAGGTCTAACCTTACCGGTGCCGTAGGTACTGTAAAGGCAGACCAGTTCCAGAAACAACCACAATTTAATGCCATGCAGTCTATACAAGGTAAAGTAGCCGGTGTACAGATTGTAACTAACGACTCACCAGGTGCTACTCCTACTATTCGTGTAAGGGGTATCGGTACCGCTTCTACAGACGGAGGAGTGCTTTATGTTGTTGACGGTATTGTAACTGGAGACATCAGTAACATTAACCCATCAGACATCGCTACTATGGACATTCTTAAAGATGCTTCATCGGCTGCTATTTATGGTAGTAATGCGGCTAACGGTGTGGTGCTTATTACTACTAAAAAAGGTAAGGAAGGCAAAATGAATGTAAGTGCAACTTCTACATTTGCCGCGAGGTCTATACTTAATCCTGTTAAAATGGCTAATGGTGGCCAGTACGTACAGTATTATAATGAAAACCAGGCTACACTTGCTAATCCTGTTTACCTTTCTGCAAACCAGCCATATAATACTGACTGGTATGATGAACTTACAGATGTTGGTATTTCTACAAACAACAACATAGCCATTTCTGGCGGTACTGATAAGGCAAACTATTACCTTTCTTATAACAATTATGCAGAAGATGGTATCCTTGAAAAAAACAAGGTGAACCGTAATACATTCCGTTCTAATACCAGCTTTAAACTGTTTAATGACAGACTTAAGCTTACCCAAAATATTAACTATTCGTTTATTAAAGCTAACCCTAAGCCGTTTAGCTCGTTTGATGAGGCGTACAGGCAGGCACCTATTGTTCCTGCGTATTATCCATCGGGTCAGTTTGGACAAAGCTTCTACAATCAGTCAACAGGTGTTGTAGGCTATACTGCAGGTGCGGGAGAGTCAATAGGTCAGTTAAACTCTATTGGTAACCCACTTTCTTCGGTACATTTTGCTAATGAGCAAACCAATACATCTCAGTTCCAGGGTATGTTTGATGCCGAACTTAAGATTACCGATTGGTTAAAGGCAAATACAAGACTTGGTATTTCTAAGAGTTATTCAAGAGGTTTGGTCTATAATGATACTCGTGGTCGTTGGCTTGCTGCTGATCCAACAAGGACAGATGCACAGTACAATGCATTTCAGGATGCTGCCGCTGATGGAGTATATACCTACGCAGATAACTCTATAACGGCTACTAATACTGAAAGTTTCCGTTATAACTGGGATACATTCCTTACCGCTACAAAAACATTTGACAATCATAATTTTACAGTGATTGCCGGTTTCACTAAAGACAGGAGGAATAATGTAATCACAGCAACTTCAACCGGTTACAATGTACCTACACAACAACAATTTTGGAGTACACATTTTGCCGAAGGTGTAAACGTAGATGAAATCCATTATACGCCAAGAAATGTTATATCATTCTTTGGAAGGTTACAGTACGATTACAATGAGAAGTATTTCGTAACGGCTAATTTCAGGAGAGATGGTGTTAGTACTTTCAGACAAAATGCTGATTATTGGGGTAACTTCCCATCGGTTTCTGTGGGGTGGACACTTTCAAAGGAAAGCTTCCTTAGCAACGTAAAAGGTCTTGACTTCCTTAAAATACGTGGTGGTTACGGTCTTATAGGTAACTCTAATATAGATATTGTTAATGCAAATTCTTTTATTGGAGGACAGGGAAGCCAAAACTATAATTACGTATTTGGTCCTAATCAAGGGCTTGTACTAGGGGCTTATGCAGGTTCTCCTGCACAACAGCTTTCTTGGGAAAAAACTCAGGAAATCAATGCCGCTCTTGATTTTGAATTCCTTGAAAGAAGGCTTAGTGGTAGCGTAGATTATTACAACAGGCTTACAACTAATGCTATTCTTCAGGTAAAACCGGTTTTAAGTGGTCCGTATAAAGATACGTACTATGACCATGGTGCTAAAATCCGTAACAGCGGTGTAGAACTTGCCCTTAATTGGAAAGACCAGATAGGACAAGACTTTAACTACTTCATTGGTGGAACACTGGGTTCAAACAAAAACAGGCTTGAAGATGTAAAACCTGCATACGATGGTCAAACTGGTGGTAGCCTTGCTAACAGTCAGATTACTAAACGTATTGCTGCAGGTCAGCCACTATATGCATGGTGGATGTACGAAGCAGACGGCGTATGGCAAACACAGTCAGATATAGACAATAACGCGCACGTTACAGGTGCACAACCGGGCCAGCTACGTTATAAAGACCTTAACGGTGACGGACAAATAGATGACAGGGATAAAAAATATTTTGGTTCTTATCTTCCTACATATACATACGGTATTAACATAGGTTTCTCCTGGAAAAACCTTGACTTCTCTGCAGATGGTTACGGTGTAGGTGGAAACAAAGTATATAACGGTCTTAAGAGTACCCGTATTAATGGCGGTGAAAACGTAACTGCTGACACCTTTAATAACCGTTGGACAGGTCCAGGTACAAGTAATACTAACCCGGGTGCAAACCGTACGGCAATTGCATCGAGCTACTATCTTGAAGATGGTGCGTTCTTCAGGATTAACAACATTACTGTAGGCTATACCTTTAAAGATGTGATTAAAGACGTAAATAAAATCAGGATATACGGTACTGCCCAAAACCCATTTATGTTTACCAAATATTCAGGCTTCACTCCTGAAATCAACAGTAACGGTAGACCGGGAGAAACTACAGGTATAGAGCTTTCTGCTTACCCAAGTCTTAAAACGTTCCTGGTTGGTGTACAAATAGACCTATAATTCTAAAAAAAAGTTATGAAAATTCAATATAAAAGTTTAATATACATTGCAGTAGCTGCATCTTTGCTTACTGGTTGCGATGATTTCCTAGATGTGAAACAATCAGAAAGGGTAGACGTTGACCAAAGTTCTTTTACTCCGGAGCAGTTTGTAAACGGTACGTACGGTATGCTTACTGAGTGGGACTATGCGTTTTCTTACCTTGGTATTACAGAAATCCTTTCGGATAATGCTGATAAAGGAAGTTCGCCAAGTGATACGGGAGGCGATAAAGACCAGTTGGATAACCTTAGCTACACCAGCAGTGCCGGCTCATTTGAAGCCATGTGGACTAACTGGTACAAGACAATAGGTCGCGCAACCTTCGCTATTCAGTATACCGAAGACTACGGTCTTACAGATGAAACGTATAAAAACCGCCTTATAGGCGAAGCTAAGTTCCTTAGAGCACTACACTACTTTTGGCTTGTAAGAGGCTGGGGAGATGTGCCTTTACAGCACATAGATTATACGGTTCGTGCTCCTAAAGCAGATGTTTATGCTTTCATTGAAGAGGATCTTCTTGATGCAATTAACAAACTGCCACTTAAAAACGGTTACGGTTCGTCAGATTTAGGACGTGCTACAAAAGGAGCTGCTCAGGCACTTCTTGCTAAAGTATATCTTTACGAGCAAAAATGGCAACAGTCTTATGATATGGCCAATACCGTAATTGGTTCGGGTCAGTATGGACTAGAGTCTGATTATGCAGTGCTATGGAGGGCTACCAGCGAAAACGGTACTGAATCTATTTTTGAGGTTCAGGCCCGTGGCGAAGTTGTGGCGCATGGTGTGCAGCAGTATTCTCAAACGCAGGGTGCACGTGGTACCAGCGGATGGGGATGGGGCTTTAACACGCCGTCTCAAAATCTTGTAAATGCTTACGACGCACAAGGTGATGCCATCCGTAAAAATGCTACCATGATATTCAGGGGAGAAACCATGTACGACGGCCGTGAGGTTAGTGCATCTGTAGAAAACCCTCAGTATAACGAAAAAGCATACTCTAGCGCTAACGCCGGAGACGGTGATGGTGATAAAAACATCCGTATACTTAGGCTTGCCGAAGTATACCTTATTAAAGCCGAAGCTGCTAACGAACTTGGTAATACAAGCGATGCACTTGCTGCTCTTAACATAGTAAGAAACCGCGTAAGTCTTGGTGCTTCATCTGCTGCGGGTGGAGGTGCCCTTAGGCAGGCCATTTGGGATGAGCGTCGCCTTGAGCTTGGTATGGAGCACGACCGTTGGTTCGATCTTGTTCGTACAGGCCAGGCTCCTGCAGCCATGCAGGCAAACGGTAAAACATTTGTTGCTAACAAGCACGAACTGTTCCCTATACCGTACAACCAGTTGATTCAGACTCCAGCAATGACTCAAAATCCGGGTTACTAATTATTAATAATGTCCTTCCCCTGCCCGAAAACAGGGGAGGGACTCTTTTTTTATCATGACTCATTTCAACTTTAAAATATTCAGGATACTTTACATTTTGCCGGTCATTGTACTAATGCAATGCAATACGGCAGATGTAAAAAACAATACTACCCCAACTACGCCCGAAACCCCAGGCGCGCAGTTAACAGATGAACAACTACTGGATTTAGTAGAAAAACAAACCTTTAAATACTTCTGGGATTTTGCCGAGCCTAATTCAGGGTTAGCCCGCGAGCGCTACCATCCTGATGGCAATTACCCTGATAATGATGCCAATATAGTTACTACCGGTGGTAGTGGTTTTGGTATACTTTCTATTATAGCGGCTGATTCTCGCGGATACATTACCCGTGGAGCGTTTATGACCCGCATGGCTAAAGTAGCTACCTTCTTAGAAAATGCCGACAGGTTTCATGGGGCATGGCCGCACTGGATGAATGGTGAAACAGGCCGCGTAAAACCCTTTGGCACAAAAGATAACGGTGGCGACCTTGTAGAGACCGCTTTTTTATGTGAAGGTATTATTTGTGTTAGAGAGTACCTTAAAAACGGTAATGAAGCTGAAAAAGCCCTTGCCGCCCGCTATGATGCGCTTTGGAAAGGCGTAGACTGGGACTGGTTCCGTAATGGTAAAGATGTGCTGTACTGGCACTGGTCGCCCGATTATAACTGGGAAATGAACTTCCCGCTTGAAGGTTATAACGAATGCCTTATTACTTATATAATGGCTAGTGCTTCACCTACGCATGGCATTACACCCGATGCTTACCATAAAGGATGGGCACGAAATGGTGGTATAAAATCTGCCAATACAAAATACGGTTATCCGCTTATCCTTAAGCACAATTATGCCGAAGAGTTTGGTGGGCCGCTTTTTTGGGCACACTACTCATATGTGGGCTTAGACCCGCACCAACTTACCGACAGATATGCTAATTACTGGGATGTAAATTACAACCAGGTAATGATTGATTATAAATATTGCCTTGAAAACCCTAACCACTATACGGGTTATGGTGCTGATTACTGGGGGCTAACGGCTTCGTATACCCGTAATGCCGATGGTACTACAGGCTACACAGCCCACGCGCCTAATAATGATACCGGAGTGATTTCGCCTACGGCAGCAGTAAGTTCTGTAGTCTATACACCGGAGCAGAGTATTGCGGTAATGCGTAACCTGTATGAGAACCACAGTTCGCTTGCGTGGGGGCCTGCCGGTTTTTATGATGCACACAGCCAAAAATACAACTGGAGCGTTAAATGGTATTTGGCTATAGACCAGGGACCAATGGCTGTTATGATAGAAAACCACCGCAGTGGCCTGCTTTGGAACCTGTTTATGAACGCGCCCGAAGTAAAACAAGGGCTTCAGAAACTTGATTTCCATTCGGGAAAATATAATTTTTAAGACATGAAGAACATGATTATTGCTGTTGCCGCGCTGCTTTTTTCGGGCATTGCATGGGCACAGAAAGATGTTTCAGGTTCTTTTAAGACAGAGATCACCGTAACAAGGCAAATGACGTACTTGTTGCACATCCCTGAAAATACCAAAAAAGAAAAGAAACCGCTTATTGTATTCATGCACGGTTCGGGTGAACGGGGCACTAATACAGAGCTTCTTAAAATACACGGGCCATTAAAGTACCTTAAGTCGCATGCGCTAAATGCTTATGTGCTTGCAGTGCAATGCCCCGAAAATGAGTTATATGATGCTGAAGCCGTATACAGGCTCATACAAAAAGCGGTTAAAGAAAATAATATAGATGATAAGCGTATTTACCTTACGGGGCTGAGTATGGGCGGATGGGGTGTATGGGAAGTAGCCCAGGCACATCCGGAAGCTTTTGCCGCTTTAATGCCCGTGGCAGGATATGCCGATAGCGTGCCGATGATAGAAGACTGTACAAAACTGGGAAAAATATCCACACGTATTTATCATGGACTACTGGATAATGACGTAGACGTTAGCTATGCCGTAGCTGTTTACAAGCAGCTTAAGCCTTGTGCCACAGATATGAAGCTTATTATTTTTGACGATGCAAACCACGATAGCTGGACACGTGTGTACGATGACCCGGCTACCTATGAGTGGATGCTGAAACAATCCAAGCCATAAACATTTTATTATATAAATCCGCAAATTACTAAAGAAGAAAAAGTATGAAAAGAGGAAAGTTACTTATTCTTTTGGCCTTTGCTACCGTAACCGTTTACGCGCAAAAAGGAAAGAAAGCAGAAGTAAAAATTAAGCCCCGTACCGAGTTCATTAATGAACTTATGGGGAAAATGACGGTTGACGAAAAAATCGCACAGCTGGTACAGTTTACTGCCGATGGTACCATAACAGGGCCAAAAACAGGAAGCAACTTTGTAGACGAGATAAAACAGGGACACGTAGGCAGCATCCTTAATGCTACCGGTGTAGAGTATACCCGTAAAATACAGAAGATAAACATGGAGGCTTCGCGCCTTAAAATTCCTATTCTTTTCGGGCATGATGTAATTCACGGGTTCAAAACCATTTTCCCTATAACATTGGGTGAAACCGCTTCATGGGATTTAGGTATTGCTTACAGGGCGTCTGAAGTTGCTGCAGCTGAAGCTTCTGCTTCGGGTGTACACTGGACGTTTGCTCCCATGGTAGACATAGCCCGCGACCCGCGTTGGGGCCGTGTATCTGAAGGTGCCGGTGAAGATACCTACCTGGGTTCTAAAATGGCTGTAGCCCGTGTTAAAGGTTTTCAGGGTAACGACCTCAGGGCGTTAAATACCATACTTGCCTGTACCAAGCAC
The DNA here is from genome assembly GCA_046566705.1 of Bacteroidia bacterium. Taxonomy (GTDB): domain Bacteria; phylum Bacteroidota; class Bacteroidia; order Flavobacteriales; family Flavobacteriaceae; genus Flavobacterium. The sequence continues at coordinate 422,247 of JBKHWE010000018.1, forward strand.
TTTGCTGCATATGGTGCTGCTGAGGCCGGCCGTGATTACAATACGGTAGACATGAGTGAGCGTTTACTGCGCGAAGTATACCTTCCGCCATTTAAAGCTACTGTTGATGCAGGTGTGGCTACCTTTATGGCATCGTTTAACGAAATCGCCGGTATACCTTCTACAGGTAACAAATGGCTGATGAACGATGTGCTTAGGGATGAGTGGGGCTTTAAAGGCTTTGTGGTTACCGATTATACCGGTATGAACGAAATGATTCCGCACGGTTATGCCAAAAATGAGCAACATGCGGGTGAGCTATCGCTAAATGCGGGTATAGATATGGATATGGTAGGTGCTATTTACCTGAAATATACCAGGAAAAACCTTGAAGAAGGAAAAGTTACACAGGCGCAGATAGACAATGCCTGCCGTCGCATTCTTGAGGCAAAGTATGATCTTGGCCTATTTGAAGACCCGTACCGTTACAGCGACGCGAAGCGTGAAAAAGCTGCCATTTATAAAAAAGAATACCTGGACGCTGCCCTGAACGCCGCTAATAAGTCAATGGTACTGCTTAAGAATAGTAACAATGTGCTGCCGCTTAAACAGGATCAGAAAGTAGCTTTTGTAGGCCCTCTGGTTAGCGATGAATTTAATATTATAGGTTCATGGGCTGCCGTCGGCGACCGTAACGGTTATGCGGTAAGCGTTGAAGAAGGTGTTAACCACCTGGTTAAAGACAAGAGCAAAGTATCGTTTACAAAAGGTGTTGAGATAAAAGACACTAAGAAACATAACATACAGGCTGCGCTCAATGCGGCTAAGAATGCCGATGTTGTAGTAGCGGTAATGGGAGAATTTGAAAACCAGACCGGTGAGGCTGCCTCTCAGGTTAATATAGACCTTCCTGGTATTCAGAAAGAATTTTTGGCTGAGCTTAAAAAGCTGGGCAAACCGGTAGTATTGGTACTTATGAACGGTCGTCCGCTTACACTAAGTTGGGAAAATGACAATATGGATGCCATACTTGAAGCATGGTATCCGGGTACCATGGGGGGAGATGCCATAGCACAAACGCTTTACGGTGTTAATAACCCAAGTGGTAAACTACCTATGACATTCCCGCGTAGTGTGGGTCAGGTACCTATTTACTACAACCACAAAAATACAGGCCGTCCTTATCTGGGGCCTCAGGATGCGGAGCAAAAATACAAGTCGCGTTATACAGATTCAGATAACAGTCCGCTGTATTCATTTGGTTACGGACTTAGTTATACCACGTTTGAGTACGGTAACCTGAAACTGTCAACACAAAAGCTTGCCGCTACCGGCAAATTTACTGTAAGCGTAGACGTTAAAAACAACGGAAACTTTGACGGTGAGGAAGTAGTACAGCTCTATGTACGCGACCTTGTAGGTTCAGTTACCCGTCCGGTGCGTGAACTTAAAGGCTTCAACAAGCTGCTGATTAAAAAAGGAGAAACAAAAACGGTAACGTTTGACCTTACTCCAGACGACCTTAGGTTCTACAACATAGATATGAAATTCGTATCTGAACCTGGTGACTTTGAAGTGTATGTAGGCGGTAGCTCAGACGCCACTCTTAAAGGAACTTTTGAGTTAGTTAAATAAGTGTTTTGGTTATTTTTTAATAAAAGGCTGTCCTTGCTCAGGACAGCCTTTTTGTTAAAAACCTTATTTTTGAATGAATAGTAATAAAAAGACGGTTTATGGAATTTATTGTATGCATATTAAAGTAAATGCGGTTTATTTTTATCGATTATACTTTTACGAAAATTTTAGTAATCCGTATATTTAGAAAAAAATAAATAGTGGGGATTTACACTCTTGCAGCAATACGGCCATGAGCCTTTCTTATTTAATCATAACAATAATGAAGCGAATCATAACCGTATTATTAATCCTGATCAACCTTACTTTTGGCTATAGCCAGCAAAAAACCTATTGTAATCCCATTAATGTAGATTATGGCTATTGCCCCATTCCTAATTTTGTTACCCAGGGTAAACACTGCGCCACGGCCGACCCTGTAATTACCTTTTTCAAAGGTGAATATTATTTATTCTCAACCAACCAGTGGGGCTATTGGCACAGCAAGGATATGAGTGACTGGAAATTTATTCCGCGCAAATTCCTGCGTCCCGAACACAAGGTGTATGACGAGCTTTGTGCGCCTTCGGTTTCGTTTGTGCGCGATACCATGATTGTGGTAGGGTCTACGCACGGTAAGGATTTCCCGATATGGATGAGTACCAAACCCGATGGCGATAACTGGAAAGAACTTGTACATAAATTTGAAGCCGGCGCCTGGGATCCGCATATCTTTTGGGATAAAGATACAGATGAACTGTACCTGTACTACGGCAGTAGTAACCTGTACCCGCTTTACGGTGTAAAACTAAACCGTAAAACCTTTCAGCCCGAAGGCGAAGTAATACCGCTGCTGGCGCTAAATGATGATGAGCACGGCTGGGAACGCTTTGGCGAACATAACGATAATACCTTTATGCAGCCCTTTACTGAAGGTGCTTATATGAATAAGCACAACGGTAAATATTATTTGCAATATGGCGCGCCGGGTACCGAATTCAGTGGCTATGCCGATGGTGTGTATGTAAGCGATAAGCCACTAGGGCCGTTTGAATATCAGTCGTTCAATCCGTTTTCGTATAAGCCGGGAGGTTTTGCGAGGGGAGCAGGGCATGGCGGTACCTATGACGATGCCTTTGGTAATTACTGGCATGTATCAACTGTGGTTATTTCTACCAAGAATAATTTTGAAAGGCGTTTAGGCATATGGCCTGCGGGCTTCGATGATAAAGGTACTTTGTATTCTAACACCGCGTATGGCGATTACCCAACGTATCTTCCTGCCGAGAAGAAAGGCCATACCGGCCTGGATTCATTTACCGGGTGGATGCTGCTGAACTATAATAAACCTGTACAGGTTTCGTCTACGTTAGGCGGCTATCAGGCAAACTTTATCAATGACGAAGATATTAAGACGTACTGGAGTGCCAAAACAGCCAAAAAGGGCGAATATATTATAAGCGACCTTGGCGAGGTAAGTACCATTAATGCCATACAGCTTAACTATGCCGACCAGGATGCCGAACTTATGGGCAAGCCCGAAACCACTACCGGTCATAAGTATATCATTTACCAATCTAACGACGGTAAAAAATGGACAATACTGGTAGATAAAAGCAAAAATGGCAAGGATGTTCCGCATGATTATATAGAATTGCAAAAACCCGCGCATGCCCGCTACCTGAAACTGGAGAACATACAAATGCCTACAGGCAAATTTGCCCTGAGCGGATTCCGTGCTTTTGGTAAGGGAGCTGGTGAAAAACCTGCTGCCATACAGAATTTTGTACCCTTAAGGGCAGCGCCTCGCGTAAAGGGAGAACGCCGTAATGTGTGGTTCAAATGGCAACAGGAACCAAATGCCGACGGTTATGTGATTTATTTTGGTAAAGAACCTGATAAATTATATGGCTCAATTATGGTATATGGCAAAAATGAGTATTATTTTAGCGGACTGGATCGTACTGACGCCTATTATTTTTTGATTGAAGCATTTAACGCAAACGGAGTAGGACCAAGGAGCGACATCAAGAAGTCAGAGTAGCAAAAGCATGTAATTTAAAATAAGTAACCCAAATATTTATCCATTAACATTTAACCCTAATTTCAACAAACTATGAGTTCACCCAATGAGCAAACCAAATGGGGCCAGTTCATCCCGCTGGTTACCGTGTTCTTTTTCTGGGGCTTCGTTGCCGCGAGTAACGACATCCTTATTCCGGTTTTTAAAACCGCCTTTAACCTGGAACAATGGCAAAGCCAACTTGTTTCTGTAGCATTTTACATTGCCTATACGGTAGGCTCGCTTCTGTATATCGTTATCTCGGCTGCCACCAAGAAAGATATAGTAGAGCGTCTTGGCTACAAAAATTCACTTGCGCTTGGTCTAATTATTTCGGCTGTAGGTACGCTTTTGTTTTACCCCGCTGCCGAAACCGGATCATTTGCACTCATGCTTTCAGGCCTGTTCATTGTAGGACTTGGCTTTTCGTTGCAGCAAACGGTAGCCAACCCACTGGCTATTGCACTTGGTCCTGTACAAACAGGTTCGCAACGCCTTACCCTTGCCGGGGGAATCAATAACTTTGGTACTACCATAGGCCCACTATTGGTAAGTTTTGCCATCTTTGGTTCTGCGGCATCGGCTAACACTACGGTTGATATAAACAGCGTAAAAGCACCTTACCTTATTCTTGGCCTGGCGTTTGTACTTGTTGCTGTTTTCCTTAAGTTTTCATCATTGCCTAACCATCCTGAAGCTATAGCCGAAGAAGAGGTAACAGATGTATTCCACACTAAAAAATCAGCACTACAGTATCCGCAGCTTATTATGGGTATGATAGCCATATTCCTGTATGTAGGTGTAGAAGTTTCTACTGCAAGTAACCTGCCGGCTTATCTTGAAGAAGACCTTGGTTTTGCTACCAGTGCCGTAGCTCCTTATGTATCATTATACTGGGCGAGCCTTATGATAGGCCGATGGGGCGGTGCCGTTGAGGCGTTCACATCAAACAAAAGCGTGCTTGTATTGCTAAAAATCATAGCGCCATACCTTGCTTTTGGTGTATTCCTTGGCGTTAATGCCTTTATGGGGCATGATTTGGCTCCGTTTTATGTATATGCGGCTATCATCGTAGTGCTTATCGCTGCCGATTTTGCCAGTAAAGGTAACCCTGCAAACATGCTCGGCTATTTCTCTATACTGGGTATTGTGGCACTTATTATTGGTATGCTTACAGAGGGTAATATTAGTATTTACGCGTTTACAAGCGTAGGCCTTTTCTGTAGTACGCTATGGCCTTGTATCTTTACCCTTGCGGTAAGTGGCCTTGGCAAGCAAACCACACAGGGCAGTAACTTCCTTGTAATGATGATTATGGGAGGTGGAATTGTAAGCCTTGCCCAAGGTACTATTGCAGGTATTATAGGTATACACAGCAGCTACATTGTGGGCGTGGTGTGTTTCGTTTATCTTGCGTTCTACGCGTTTACCGTTAAGGGCATCCTTAGTCGCCAGGGCATTAGCTTTGGCCGTGTAAGCGGTGGCGGGCATTAATAAGCAAATCTTAACGTATATCATACAAAACCGGTACAGTTTGTGCCGGTTTTTTTTGTTATTTTGAAGAAACAATTTCACCATGAAAAAGAACATCATATTTGCAGCTGCGGTAGTGGCATTATGCCTTACGGGTTGCAATAAGAAACAGCCTGAAGGCGAAAACCCTGAAGAACTTAAATCGTACACGGTAAAAGGAAATTTACCTCCTGCTAATACGCCTGCCGATACCACCCAGGCTACGCCTCTACAGGCTCCTGCCGATATGGCTGTGCCAGCTGAAGGCGAGGAAGTAACCCTTAGGGGTAAAGTAACGGAAATAACCCAGGGCAAGGACGGGTATATGGCTAAATTGAAGATTGCTGAAGGGCAGTTTTTTACCGCTACGATAAGCATCCCTAATATGAAAGACCCGAAGCAATACAAGAAGGTTAACGTAGGCGAAATGGTTACGGTAACCGGGTCGTATTTTAAGCTGGGAAAAGATAATGGGGTTAAGGTAACCGCATTTGAATAGCCTTATGGCATCACCATAAAAAAACGCCCCGAAGCATAGCTTCGGGGCGTTTGCGTTATAAAAAATACAAAACAAAATCAATATACTTTAAACTGGTATACAGGAGATGTAGTGGCATTACCCGCTGCATCTTTAGTAACTACTTTCCAGTAATACGTGCGTGCCGAGGTTACGCTTACATTGTCCAGCTGTTGCTGGGCAGTACTGTTAAGCAGCGTAGTAGGGTTGGTATTGTTATCCATATACACCTCATGGGTGGTAATGTCATTATCTACATCGCTACCGGCCCATTTCAGGGTAATGGCAGGGCCGTTAACCGTGCTGCTCATTACCGGCGCTACAACATCTGCCGGGAACGGCGGATGGCTTATAACGGCTGTACCTGCATTGTAAAACTTCCATACCTCACTTTTAACGGTAGAACCATCGGCTTTTTTAGCACCCACATACCATGAGTAGGGTGTGCCTTTGGTCAGGGTTACTTCGTATGACGTTGCTGCCGCTGCATTAAACTGCAAGGTGCTTTGTGAGTTAAGGTCTTTTACGTAAAGCAGGTACGACTGGCTGCCGTCTGAAGCATTCCACTGAAGGGTTACTTTATTTTGCGTGGTTGAAACCTCGGTTCCTGTAAGGCATTCGGTATTATTAGCCGGAGTAGAAAGGGTAGAGGCTGTAGTGTTTCCGCCACCGGTAGCATCTCCTCCGTCTTCTTTACTGCAACCTGCTATGGCAAGGGCTGCAAGCGCTATTGCTGTTATAAATGGCTTTCTCATTGTTTTACGATTTTTGCGTACGTAGTGTACGTTCCTGAAACTACCTTAATCATGTATACGCCCGCTTGTAGTGCCGAAACATCTACCGGTATAGCCCCGGTTTGCGAAGGCATGTTTTTAGTAACCATCCTTTTACCCAGTGTGTCAAATATCTCAATAGATACCGTACTATTTTCTGTGTAAGAAGCCAAAACGTTAACCACATGGGTTACCGGATTCGGGTAAATTTCGGCTTTGGCATCCAGTACAAAGCTTTGTTTGAATTTGCCCTGGCAGTCTTTATCGGTTTTTACCTCCACCGTATTTTCACCCGGAATCAGGTTTACCTCGTAGGTGCTCTGTACTGTTTGTACCGACTCGCCATTTAGCGTAATGGTATACGTTTCGCTACCTTCAAGATCCAGTGTTACGGTTTTCCCGGCGTTACCCATACGTGAAAGCACCGAAAGGTCTGCAGGCTGGTTTACCTTCAGGGTATAGCATTGTTTGTAAGCGGGCGCTCCGGCAATGGTAAAGCACAGCTCATACGTACCGCCATCAAGGTTACTAAATGTATTTGTAGTGGTAAAGTTAGCACTCTGGTTATAGTTTGTACCCGTAAGCGTAGCGGTGTAATTGTGATTTGCCGCTGCGGTTATGGCTATGCTGCCATTATTGCTGTTACGGCAGGTTTCGCCTGTGGTGGTTATGGCAAAGTTATTTTGTGCCAATGTAAACAGCGGGCACCCTGTAAAATCTACTACAGTTCCCTGTGGCGTATTAGGGCACTGGTCGGCACTGTTAGGTATACCGTCAAAGTCGTCATCGGCTTCGGCGTAGGTAAACCGCAGCCAGTTTACATTAAACTCAGGCTGGGTAATCAAGAGGCGCAGGTAATACCTGCCCGCCGGAATCACTGCCTGGGAGTTTTTAGTTTGCCAAACCTGCCATCCGCCTGTAGGAGGAAGCGATACGGTTTCTATATTCTGAGTATCGGCATTAATCAACTGAAGGGTGATCTGCCCTGTTGTAGCGTTTTCCGCATAACGGTATTCTATGCGATAATTGCCGCCCTGGTTAATGTTTACAAGGTAATCAAGGTAATCGCCGGTGTTGGTATAACCAATGCTTTGTCCGCCGCCTGTATCGGTTGTGGTTTCTACCGTAAGGCCATTATTCAGGTAAAAGCTTTCGGCTTCAATTGTACCCGGTATCTGTTGTACGTTACCTATGCGGTTGGCTACAAGCTTATCGGTATAAGCAGCATGGGCTGTAGCATCTGAGGCAATGATATTGGTTCCATTATAGCTCACATAGATCACATCGGTATTGTTTAATGCTGTTGCAGGTACAAGCACAAGGCCATTAGTACCGTTTGCAGCAACCGAAGTTACGCCAACACTAGTATTATTTACCTTAAGGCTAAAATCAGCGGTATTAAATGTGATGCCCGCAGTAAGGTTTTTATTCAGGGTTACGAATATCTTATCACCCAAAATATTAGTGCCTGCATCCACGGTCTTAAACGCGGTATTTGCAGCAGGAGCAGGGTTTTTAAACTCTACAAAATTCAGGTTATAACCCGCTGTATCAGCATAAATCCTGAACTTGTTTATCCCGGCCTTAAGGATAATTCCCTGTACCGTTTTGGTACCCCAGGTGGTAAAACCACCCGTAGCATCAAGGGTAATGCTTTCGGATATACGGCCGTTAGCATCTTCAAAATGAAGCCTGCCACCGCCTGCATAACGAATATCAATGTCATAGGCCGTATCGGCAGCAACGGTAAGCGTGTACTGCATCCATTCGCCCGGCATTATGTGGCTTACATCATAGCCGTTTGTAGATGCATCTGTACAGTTTTCAATATCTACACCGTCGTTACGCATTTGCCAACCCTGGTTCCAGGCCGTGTAGCTGCCGCCATCGCTGTGGTACGTGGCTACGTCGTTATCTTTATAGGCAAATTCATTTCTGCCGAAATCATATTCTGTTGCGTAAACTTTGCCCGGCAGGTTGTGTGTTTTGTATTTTTTGGTTTCATTGGTCTGTACCTGTCTAATCATGGCGTCTATAACGCTGTAATTAACCGTTACATTTTCCATTTTGTAATTATCTGCCAGCTGCATCAGTGTCGCAAAGGCATTACTTGCCGAAGGCGCAGCACCACTGCCACCCCAGTAATTAAGCAGCTGCTGGTATCCTGCCGGCATTTTTACACTGGCAAGCCCTGATATGCTTTCCACTTTTTTCATGGGCCACCACGACCAGCCGATGCCCAGGTCTTCTACAAGCTTTATAGCATCCCTGAACCAGGTATTACCGTTTTCACCACTTTCGCCAAGCCAAAGGGGTACGTTATACTGGCTGCGAAGGTTAAGTAGTCCTTGTATGGCACCCTGTGAGTTAGAGTTCCAGTATTTATGGAAACTCAATGTCATGTTGTTGTCCCAGAGCGGAAAAATGCCATTGTAGTTGTTCCCCCAGCAGTTTCCTTCTATGATAATCATGTGGTTAGTATCTACCTGCCTTATGGCCTGGGTTATTTGTACCATAATGCTGCGTAGCGGGCCATTATTGCCTTCGTCGCAGCCGTTCTGGTTGGTTCCTGTAAAGTTCCAGTTCGGCTCGTTAATAAGGTCGTATGCGCCAATCCATGGGCTGTCCTTATAACGTTCGGCTAGTTTTTTCCAAAGAGCAACCAGCTTAGCTTTGTTGGCATCGCTTTCCCAAAGCGAGGGCTTGGCAGGGTCGTAGTCCGATATGTTGGCATCCTTACCCTGTCCGCCGGGCGTGGCATGCATATCCAGTATCAGGTACATCTGGTTATCGGCACACCATTGCAGTAGTTGGTCAGTACGGGTAAAGCCCTCATCCAGCCAGGTTTGCTGTCCTGCCACCGTTTCCTGCTCTATGGGCAGGGTGTACAGGTTATAGTGCATGGGCAGGCGTATGGAGTTAAACCCCCATGCCTTAAGTGAGTCGATGTCTCTTTTTGTAATACCGTTGTCGCGGTATCTTTGGTAAAAAGCTTCGGTATTGGTTTCGCCAACAAGGTCTGATATTTTTTTACGGATTTCACGTTGTGTACCTGCAAATGAGGACGTTTGCAGCATGTAACCTTCCTGTATCATCCAGCCCCCGAGGCCGAGGCCCCTGAGCAGTACGGTATTTCCACGGCCGTCTACAATGTTCTGGCCCTGCTGATGCAAAAATCCCTGGCTTTGAGCAAAGACAGGGATAAATAATGACAACAGCAGTGATAACACTACTTTTTTCATATTATGATTGTTATGTTTTGTCATGGTTTAGTAAACAAGCGTTTGTATACCGTGCGCCGGTATTGCTACATCTACTTTATTATTTTTTATAATAAGGCTGTATTTAACCTCCTTATCGCTGGTGTTCATAACTACAGTGGCTATTTTTCCGTCAGGGTTAACAAATGAAGCGCTTTGGAGCATACTGCGGCTTACTGCCGAACTGATACGTTTAGCACCCGGTTTCACAAATTTTGAAAAATGTCCTATGTAGTAGTACGATGGTGTAAAGATGAGTTCGCCTTTAGCGGTATCGGCATGTACGGGTGCAAAGCAGAAGTTACCTACGTGGTTTGGCCCGCCTTTTTCGTCAAGGAGTACGTTCCAGTCGGTCCAGCCGGTAGCGCCGTTGTTAAAGTCGTTGATCATCTGTTCGCCATAGCGTTCGCCGTTTGGCCAAAACTGGAATTTAGCAGGGTCGAATTTTTCCACACAAGCTTCGGTAAGCATAAGGTTTTTAGTAGGGTAGGCCTCATGTACCTTGCGTACGTTGTCGTACATTGGCAAACCACCCGCCCAGGTTTCATACCAATGGAATCCAATACCCCATACGTACTTAGCGGCTTCGGGGTCAGACAACATCACATCCGCACGCTGAAACATCAGGTCGCGGTTGTGGTCCCAGGTAATGATTTTCTTGTCCTTAAAATTCTTTGCCATAGTAGGGCCAAGGTAGTTTTTAAGGAAATCCCTTTCTTCCTCGGCAGTATATATGCACGACTCCCAGGTTTGGGTAGCCATAGGCTCATTCTGCACCGAAATACCCCAAATACTGAAACCTTCCTTTTCGTATGCATTTATGAATTTTACGTAGTAATCGGCCCATGTCTGGTAATATTCAGGCAATAGTTTTCCGCCTTTCAGCATACTGTTATTGCTCTTCATAAAAGCAGGCGGGCTCCATGGGCTTACAAAGAACGTAGCCTTGTTCTGCGCTTCTTTAAAGGCCAGTTTAAGTAACGGAATGCGGTACTTGCGGTCGTGATCTATATTGAAGCTATTAAGCGATTTATCACCTTCTTTAATGTACGTATAGCTGCCGCTGCTAAAATCACAGCTGTGAATGTTAGTGCGGACAATAGAATAACCAATACCCTTATCGGCATTGTAATAGGATTCTACAAACTGCTTTTGCTTATCAGCCGGGAGCTTGGCAAATACTTCTGCCGAAGCATCGGTAATGGCACCACCTATTCCCAAGATGGACTGAAATGCCTTATCAGGCTCTACAAAAACAGAAACCTCAGTTTCAAGCGGCTGTTTGCCGTCAGAAAATGCGGCACCGGTAGTTTTGGTTAGTCTTAGCTGGGTGTTCTCGGCTGTAGTATATAGCGTTACCTGTTTGCTGCCTGCATTGTAGGCTTTTGTTTTAGCAGGCTTGGCTTTTTGCGCAAAGCTCATAGCGCTTACGGCAAGTAGTACGGCTAAAATGGTATTTTTTTTCATTTCCAATTTTTTTATCCTGATGGGAAAAGCCTTATAAAAATAGCCTGTAATCAAAAAACTTTGAATACAGGCTATTGCAACTAACCCAATGAACTTAAATTAACTTTTTCTCCTGAACTCTATGTTATCTACGCTGATGGCTCCTGTATTGGCGCCACCGCATTTTATAACAAAGTATACGGTTCCGCTGGTGGTAAACGTAATAGGGTTACCGGTGTGGTCGCCACAACCTACCTGCGAAATAAGTCCGTTAAACGGTGCAGTGGCACAGCCTGCCCATGTATTTAGTGCAAAACGCACCGGGCCTGCACCTCCAGCCGTATTGTATTCCTGACCGTCTACAGGGCGTACTGATGATACATATACTTCAAACCAGGTATCCTGAGCGCCTTGCCCGCTTACCTTCATGTCTATATTATATTGCTTGCCAGCTTCAACCTGTACCGCCTGGTACAGCGCCTTTTGGTTCCAGCCATTGGCTATAACGGTAGCTGCACCGGTCGTGCCACTGGTAAATGTCCACTCGGCACCAGATGCGCTTATGTTGGCTACTGACCAGTTTGCATTACCATCTACAAATTTTCCGTTAAGAATAAGGTTACCGGCTACTGGGTCTGGCGTGGCTACCTGTATGGTTTGTGTAGTAGTGTTCATTACACCGCCGCTGCCTATGGCTTTGTGGGTTACGGTATACGTACCTGCGTCCGGGTAAAATACATCAAAGCTTACCGGGCCTACCGCTTCAGGGTTGCCCATGCCCAGGTCCCAGATGTTACGCGTGGTTTCAGGGCTGGCAGCAATCCTTAGCCTGTTAGCAGAGCCGTCTATTTGCGTTACTGTAAAAGACGCGTCTAAATCCTCATTATACAGCGCGTTGCCCGATGTTACCTCGTCGGGCTGGCAGCCCACGGTAAGGGCTGCTGCTGCCACTAGGGCAGCAAAACAGCTTGATTTTATTATTGTACGGGTATTCATTTTCGTTTGGAATTAATAGTTAGGGTTTTGCTCTAATTTGGTGTTTGTAAGCTGGTTTAGCGGTATAGGCCAAATTTCGTTTTTACCAGCCACAAAGTTGCGCGATGCCAATTTGGCTGCTGCCTGTCCTGTACGGATAAGGTCGTGCCAACGGTGGCCTTCGCCTGCAAGTTCCAGCCTGCGCTCGTTCATTACAGCATCTTTAGTAACCGGGATTGATGGCAATCCTACCCTGGCACGTACGGCATCTAGCAGTGCCTGAGCCCTTGCGCCGGTACCACCCAGTGCCTCCGCCTCCATAAGGTAGGTGTCAGCAAGGCGTATTACATAGGTATTTTGCCTGTAGTTTAGTACCGCGTCGCCACCACCTGTAGTAAGGTCGGCGTGTGTAGGCATAAATTTCTTAAGGAAATGCCCTGTATCCATATAACCAGGAGAGTAGCTGGCCTGGCCGCTTGCTACAAGCGCAGTAAGATCGGCTACGGTAGCATTAAAGCGAGGGTCGCCTACAAGCTGGTTATACAGGTCGTTAGTCATAGGGTTAAAGCTCCATCCGGTTTCGTACTGCGGCGCAGCAGAAGATGAAGCGCTGTAACCGCGTGGTCCTATCATTACGTTAAGGCTGTTGCCCTCATCACTACCTGAACCCCAGTTACCCCAGCCTGCATTACTTTTAAAGGTATGCGTGGCTTCCCAGATAGACTCTGAGTGGAATTTGTTGTCTACTTTCCAAAGGTCGGCAAAGTTAGACAGCAGCGCGTAGCCGTAAGGGTTTGCGCCACCCGGAGTACCGTTAACTTCGGCAAGTGTGGTAGCTGCCTGGCTGTTTTTACCTTGAGAAAGGTAAACTTTGCCCAGCAGTGATTTTGCAGCCCCCTGAGATACCCTTCCGGCCTCTGTAGCGTTAGCTATAGTTGTAGGCAGGTTAGGTATTGCAGCCTGAAGTTCTGCCTCGATAAACGCATATACATCGTCAGGATTAGCCTGGGTTATCTGATATATCTGCGCCGTAGGTATCGGCTCTATGATAAGCGGTATGTTACGGAACATGGTTACCAGCTGGAAGTAATAGTATGCCCTAAGCATCCTTACTTCGGCAGTAAAGCGCGCCTTAGTGGTTTCGTCCATGTTTACACCCGGAAGCTTTTGCAGCATTACGTTTGCCCTGAACACGCCCTGGTAAAAATCGAACCAAAAACTGTCCGGCAGGGAAGCGGGGTTAATCGTGTAGTTAGAAAACGATTGTATACCCGCACCGTCTGAGGCGCTACCGCCACCGGCGTAAAAGTCATCAGAACCGGCGTTTAGCATGGCAATCATGTTCTCAAAACCACCCGATTCCTTTTTCATGATGTCGTATACCGATATAAGGCCTGAGTATGCTTCAGTTTCGTTTTTATAGTAGCTCATTTCGTCTACACTGGCAATGGGCGATACTTCTATAAAATCATTACTGCACGAATTAAAAGCCGTTAAGGCCATGGCAGCAATTACTATGAGTTTAATATTCTTGTATTTCATTTTTCAAACAATTTTTTAATTAGAATGCAAGGTTACAGCCTATCATAAATGATTTTGCCTGAGGGTAATAACCACGGTCTATACCCATTACATCGCCACCAATTTCAGGATCGTAGCCCGTGTATTTGGTAAACGTAAACAGGTTTTCGCCGGTTACATAAATCCTTGTTTTGGCAAGGCCGGCCTTTGATACAATATCCGATGGGATAGAGTAGCCTATCTGTATCAGCTTTATACGGAAGTAATCGCCATCCTGAAGGTAAAAGTTAGACGGCTTGCTGAAGTTCTGGTTCCTGTCTATTGTAGATAGCCTTGGGAAAGTGTTTGATGTGCCTTCTCCGGTCCACCTGTTAAGTGCGGCTGTTTGCCAGTTGCTGTTTAGCATATCCAGCCTGCGTAGCCCCTGGAAAATCTGGTTACCACCAACACCCTGTCCGAACGCGGTAATATCAAAGTTTTTGTATTCCAGGTTTATGGTAATACCATAGCTGTAATCCGGTAGCGGTTTACCAAGGTATTTACGGTCTTTTTCTGTAATAGTACCGTCATTGTTAAGGTCTTTCCACCTAAAGTCACCCGGTACGGCATCCGGCTGTATTTTAGAACCATCAGGCCCTACATACGTGTCGATTTCGCCTTGGTTCTGGAAGATACCATCGGTCTGGAAACCGTAGAAAGCATTAAATGAACTGCCTACCTCGCTACGGGTTAGCGGGAACTGGCCTGACTGAATCCTTGGGCCATCATTATATTTACGGTCGGGACCTACAGATGTTACTGTGTTTTTAAGCGTAGAGAAGTTACCATTGGCGCTTATTTTAAAGTCGCCTATTTGTTTGCGGTAGCCCAGTTCAAATTCCACACCCGTATTTTTCATGGAAGCCACGTTACCATATGGTGGGTTAGAGGCACCAACATAACCTGGTATTCTTACATCCTGAAGAATACCATTTGTTTTTTTAATATAATATTCAGCAGTTAGGGTAAAGTCCTTCAGTAAGGTAGCATCAAAACCGATGTTGGTCATAGAGGTTTCTTCCCAATGCAGGTCTGGATTACTTGGTCTTACTAATGTATTACCTACCGCTACATCACCATTGTTACCGACAGTATAGTTAAAACCACCAGTTACAAGAGAAAGGAAACCGTTTTGGCCTATGTTGTCATTACCGGTAACACCGTAACCACCACGTAGCTTAAGGCTGTTAACATACTTGTTTTCTTTCCAAAACTCTTCTTTTGTAATGTTCCAACCTAAAGAGAACGAAGGAAATACTCCGTATTTATTGTTAGAACCAAAGTTTGATGAACCGTCGCGGCGTACAATACCGGTAAACAGGTAACGCTCCTTATAGTCGTAAGTTGCCCTTGCGAACAATGAGGACATAGTAGTTTCTTGATTATCGAAAGCATAGGTTTGTTTGTCAGTTTCAGGGGTATTCCAATTGAACGAAGCCTCTGCATGCGTATTTACAGGTTGGTTATAGTACGTGGTACCCTGGCCAAAACCAATACCTTTTACATAGGCGCCTTGTCCTATAAGCACAGTAAAGTTGTGGTTTGCTATGTTTTTAGTATACGAAATAGTGTTTTCTATGTTCCAAAGGAAGCTTTGGTTCTGCGACCTGAACAGGCTGTTACGCACGGTATTGCTGTTAGGACCCAAGTATGATTTCGGCGTAAAGCTTTCTGTACCATAGTAGGCCTGCTTACCGCTTATCTGTGTTTTTACCTTAAGCCCTTCAATAGGGGTTACTTCCGCATAGGCACTTCCCATGATGTTATCGGCCCAGTCGTAATTGCCCAGCCTTGTTTGCACATAGGCAAGCGGGTTGGTCATTTCCTGCTGTACGGCATTAGATATACCATAGTAGTTACCGTTGGCATCCCTTAATGAATTTGCCTGTGCGTAGTCACTTGGGTTTGGCCTTGTAGATGGGTCTGTAACTATAGCAGGCGTGGTAGGATCCAGGTTAATGGCTGATGCCAACGGGCCGCCAAATTCGCTGTTAGTGTTACCAAGGCCTACGGTTTTTTCGCGGGCATAGCTAAACGTTTGTCCTGCACTTAACCAGCTGTTTACTTTGTGGTTAGAGTTTAGGCGTAATGTTTTACGCAGGTAGTTAGAAATTTGCGATGTAACAATACCTTCCTGGTCCAGGTAACCGAAAGATGCCACAAAGTTAGACTTTTCGTTACCACCGCTTATGCTGAATTCGTGCTGCTGGCGTTGCGCGTTCTTGTTAAAGATAACATCTTGCCAGTCAGTACCTTTGCCATATGTACCAGCATTAGGATAAGGCAGTGTATAAGGGGTATCACCATTAGGGTTACCTGTATAACCGTTACCATACTGCTCATTCCTTAAGGCGGCATACTGTTCGCCATTCAGCAAATCAAGTTTGCGTGCCGGGCGCGATGAACCGCCAAAACCATTATAGGTTACGCTGATTTTACCTGCTTTACCTTTTTTGGTAGTTACAAGAATAACACCATTTGCGGCACGTGTACCGTAAATGGCCGCTGAAGCAGCATCTTTCAGTACCTCAATCGATGCAATATCAGACTGGTTAAGGAAGCTGATATTGTCTGCCACGATACCGTCTATTACAAACAGTGGCGAGTTAGCACCGTCACCGTTAAAAGAGGTAATACCCCTTACACGCACGGTAGCCGATGAGCCGGGCTGCCCTGAGTTAGCGAAAATGTTTACACCCGAAACCCTTCCCTGTAGCGATTGTTCTACACGGGTTAGCGGAAGGTTTTCAAGTTGTTCGGCTTTTACACTCGAAATGGCGCCGGTTACTACTGATTTCTTTTGTGTACCGTAACCTACTACAACAACCTCTTCAAGGTCTTTAGAGGATGGCACCAGTTGTGCATTGATAACTGTTTTGTTGCCTACTGCTATTTCCTGGGTAGCGTAGCCTACAAAACTAATGGTAAGAGAGGCATTGGGTGTTGCCTTAATTTGGTAATTACCGTCAATGTCTGACGATACTCCGTTTTGGGTACCTTTAATAAAGATAGAGGCCCCGGGAACCGGTAATCCGGTTTCATCTGTTATCTGTCCCGAAATGACAGATTCCTGCGCCCATGACGTGAGCGCGAAGAGCAGACAAATTACATGAAAAAAGCGTAATTTTAATAATTTCATACTCGTAAAAATTTGGGTTGTTTATTTACTAATAATGAACAATATTAAGGTTATTTTTTTGTTTTTATCAATAGAAAATCATTACAAAAACCCATCATTTTGTAATTTTTAACTATATAAAAACACATCAAAAAAAATATAAATAATTATATTTCAATGTTTTAAAAAATTATTTTGTATTAGTTTAAATGTTAACTTTGTATAAAATACCCTTACAAAATGTAAAAATACGATTACAACGTTTTAGTTGATTATCCCTCAATTCGTTATGATTGAAAATTAACTGTTAATTTTACGATTTATAGCCATAGTTAGACTTATTTTGAAGCAATGTAATTGGCTATTTTCAGAAGTTTTTTCCTTATAAATCACACGTTTTCGTGCGGCTCACTACAACGTTTTATGTAGTTGTAGTTTTATTAGGTAACTTTATTCGGATTTTTAGATATATGATTATGCGAAATACTATACTTTGGGTACTGTTGTTACTTATGCCTGTATTACCTGCTTTAGGACAGGTGAAGGATATCGGGCTGCCCAAAATTATTAATTATAAAAAGTCAGACTATCTGGGTGGTGCGCAAAACTGGGAAATAGGGCAGGATCGTAACGGTAATCTTTATTTTGCCAATACCGAGGGTATGCTACAGTTTAATGGTACATCATGGAGTAAATATCCTATACCCAACGGCACCGTGCGCTCGCTTAAGGTAGACAAGTCGGGTCGTATTTATGTAGGGGGGTATAATGAGTTTGGTTATTTTGAAGCGGATAGCAAAGGAAAGCTGATATATCATTCTATTTCTAAACTGGCCACGCCAAATTCAAAAAAGATTATCGACTTTGTGTGGAAGGTGCATATACTGGGTGATGAAGTTATCTTTCAGACGTTTTTCCGCACCTATGTATATAAAAAAGGGAAAATTACCGTACTCGAAGCGCCAAATAGGTTCCAGTTTTCTTTCCTGCTTAACAATACGCTGTATTTTCAGGATATAGCTGCCGGCTTGCTTGAATATCGTGATGGTGTACTTACTTCGCTACCCGGTACCGAGGTGTTTAACAATACCGAAGTATGGGGGATGCTGCCGTATGCCGACAACAAGATTCTTGTTATTACCATAGATAAAGGGCTTTATCTGTACGATTTTAAAAAAGCTGTACCATGGCAATGCGAGGCTACGGCTTTTACGCTAAAAAACAGTTCTCTCGGGGGGCGTATACTTAATAACCGGTTTATTGAGATAAACAGTGTCCTGAATGGTATTATTATCTGTGATATGAATGGAGCTATCATTCAGCACATTAATAATAAAAAGGGATTGCTTAACAGTACCGCACTCAGTTCATATACCGATTCTTCAGGTAATCTGTGGTTTGGGTTAGATAACGGTATCGCGTTCCTTAATATAAACTCGCCCTTTTCCTATCTGGGTACAAGTTTTGATCTTAGTTCGGTGTATTCATCGGCCATCCATCAAGGAAATTTGTTTGTAGCTACCAACCAGGGGGTATTCAGCCACAGTTGGCATGAGCCTTTTCAGGAAGACAATTTTACATTTATGCAGGGTACCACAGGCCAGGCATGGGGTATAGACGTATTTGACGGGCAGCTGCTGTGCATGCACAACCGTGGGCTCTTTACTATAAAAGATGGGAAAATAGGCCAATGGCTAGATGACAAGCGTGGTTACCTGGGGATAAAAAGGATAGCAGGCAAACCAGGCTTTTTAATGGCCAGCAACTATCACGGCTTTGCCATACTTGAAAAAACACCGGCGGGCTGGAAGTTCAGAAACCAGATAGAAGGTTTTAACGTAAGTGACAGCCGTTTTGTTACCGACGGGCAAAATGTATGGCTGCTAAAGAACTTTACGCTATATCGCCTTAAGCTTAGTAATGATTTACGGAGGTTTACCGTTACGGCCTCGTATGATGCATTATCTAAAGAAGTAAAAAATATAACAAGCGCACAGCATATAAACGGAAAGATTTACCTGCAGGGCAAGAACCGTTTTTTTACATACGACCAGGCTAATGACCGTTTTATAGAAGACAAGTATATGTCGGCGTTGTTTAAAAACCTGCCACAGATACGCTACTGCTTTGAAGATAACAAGCATAATATTTGTTATTTCTATGGCGAATCGTCTATGGGCATGCTCATGAAACAGGAAAATGGGGGGTATAAGGATGTGCATGCACCTTTTTCTGCGCTTACGGGTAATCTTGTATACTTTTTTGAGTCGGTTAATACCATTGACAGTAAAAATATTTTCATTGGCCTTACCGAAGGACTGGCACACTACGACCCTAAATTATACTATGGCAATACGGTAAAGCCTAAGGTATTTATAAAGAGCCTTTCGTTTGAAACGGATACATTATATACCGGTAATAAGCCTGATATTAAAAACATCAGAATTCCATACAAACACAATAGCGTAAAATTCAATTTTTCATCTCCGGCTTATGACAATCCCGAAAATATAAAGTTCTCTTACAGGCTCGACGGTTTTGACGATAAGTGGAGTAACTGGAGTAATGCGCCCGTTAAAGAATATACTAACCTTCCCGAAGGTAGTTACAGGATGGAAATCAAGGCAATGGACAGTTCCGGCGAACAATCTGATGCCGTGGCGGTTTCGTTTTTAATTAAGCCACCATTTTACAGGCATCCACTTGCTTATGTTTTTTATATAGTTATGGTTGCCGCGGCAATTTACCTGGTGCGCCGGCGTGTAAAGTCTAAAATAAGGCAAAACCGTTATTATGAAACCCTGGAGCAGCGCCGCCTGTACCTGGAACGTGAAACTAAAATAAAGCAAGATCAGTATGAACTTGAAAAGGAGATAGAGCGCCTTAAAAACGAACAACTTAAAGTGAAAATTCTTACAAAAGATAAGGAGTTGGTAAACAATTCATTACAAGTAGTAAAGAAAAATAAGATGCTGAACGGTATCATAAACAAACTCAAGGATATCAATCCCGAGGTGATGGACGAGGTTACGCGGCAGCAGTTCAGTAAGCTGAATAAAACCATAAACAAGGAGCTAAATACAGATAAGAGCTGGAACAACCTGGAGAAACACATTCGCAACGTTCATTTTGACTTCCTCAAACGCCTTAAGGAGAAGTACCCGGCGATAACCCCCCGTGAAATGGATTTGGCTACATACCTCCTTATGAACATGAGTACTAAGGAAATCGCTGAGATCATGAATATTAGTGATGGTGGGGTAGAACTGGCCCGTTACCGCCTGCGAAAAAAACTGGACTTGCCCCGTAAAGAAAACCTTACAGGGTTTTTAATGAATATATAATTGGGTAATTATTAACTCAAAACAGTTTCTTAATTAGGTAGTTAACCCAGGGGAAGGTGGTTAATTTTGAAAGACAACAATTCTAAAAACCTTTCATTATGCCATTTGTTCTAAATACATCTGTAGGCCTTACCGGTCCATCTGAAGAAGTACAAATTTATTACCAGGAAGTAGGGCAGGGTAAGCCGGTAGTGCTTATACACGGCTGGCCGCTAAACCTGGAAATGTGGGAATACCAGTTTAACGAACTGCCAAAACATAATATCCGTGTGATTGCTTACGACCGTCGTGGTTTTGGAAAATCATCAAAACCATGGGAAACCTACAGCTATGACGCCTTCGCAGAAGACCTTAATGTACTGCTTGAAGCGCTTGACCTGTATGATGTTACCCTTGTAGGCTTTAGCATGGGCGGGGGTGAGGTAGCCCGTTACCTTTCTAAATACAACGGGGCGGGCAGGGTAACCAAGGCAGCCTTTATAAGTGCTGTTACACCTTTCCTGCTAAAGACTGAAGATAACCCCACGGGTATACCACAAGAACAGTTTGATGGTATACAGCAACAGCTGGAGGATGACAGGGCCAAGTTCCTTACGGGATTTGGCAAACAGTTTTATGGCGTACATCTGTTCAGCAGCCCGGTAAGCGATGAGAGACTGCAGCAAGATGCGGTGCTGGCACTACAGGCAGCCGGTTACGCTACCATAAAAGCCATGAAGGCATGGTCTACAACCGATTTCAGGGCTGATTTGGCTACCATAAAAATACCTACGCTGGTACTGCACGGCAAGGCCGATGAAACTGTGCCTATTGATGTTTCTGCCGAAGAAACCGTTAAACGAATCGCTCAGGCTGAATATATAGTATACGATGACGCCCCTCACGGTTTAGTATATACGCACAAAGAAAAATTCAATGAAGATATTATCCGCTTTATTAACGCATAGTGATATACGGGTAAATGCAAAAAGGGCTGTTCCGGTTAGGAACAGCCCTTTTTTTTATTCTTCAGTGCCTTCGCTTTGTTCAGGTGCCGCGGCATCTTCACGTTGCTTTTTGGCAAGGTCGCGTATTTGTTTCAGCTTGTCTTTCCAGGTTTTAAGCTCCTCTTTGTGGCGCTCTATGCTCTTGTAAACCTCTTTTACAAAAGGGTTATCGGCCTTGGCATTGCTTATAAACTGTATATTATTTTCCAGCTGGAAGATTTCAGATTGTACCTCGTCTATCTTACGCATAATAAATACCTGCTCATTTTCAAGCTTACGGGTATCACTCAGCTGCTCCAGCCTGTTATTAAATTTCACCATCTCGGTTTCCTTCTTGCTCAGGCTTAGCTTGTCAAAAAGAGCATCCAGTATCTTATTGAATTTCCCTTCTATATGCCTGCGCGCCTGTGGTACACGGCCCAGTGTTTTCCAGGTTTCTATATGCTTTTTAATAGCGTCAAGGTCTTCCTTATGGTTACCGGTAAGCTCAAAATCTTTAAGTGACTCCAGATAATCTTTCTTCTTTTCAAACGCTTCGATTTCATCTTTATTAGCTTCCGCACGGTTAGCATGCAGCCTGTCAAAGAAGTGGTTACACGCGGCCTTAAAGTCTTTCCAAACGGCATCACTGTACTTACGTGGTACATGCCCTATGGTTTTCCATTCTTCCTGAATTTGCTTTAATATGGCCGATGTACCTGCAAAATCATCACTTTCCTTAAGCTCGTTAGCTCTTTCTACAAGGGCAAGCTTACGGTTAAGGTTAGTCTGCTGGTCTTTTTTAATATCTTTATAAAAAGAATTTTTAACGCCATTAAAATCCCTTACGGCAGCTTTAAAGGCAGTCCATACTTCTTCGTTTACTTCCTGTGGTACTTTACCGGCTTTAAAGAATTCGTTCCTTAATGCCTCAATACGGTCAATTTGTCCCTGCCATGCGCTGTGTGCACTTATTTTCTCTGCCGAAACAGCCTCAATTTTAGCAATAATATCTTTCTTTACCTGAAGATTATCCGTCTCAGACTGGCGGATTTTATTCAGCAATTCTTCACGCCTTTCGTGTACCTGACGTGTAAGGTCGCTAAACTGCCTCCATATTTCCTCACGATGATCGCGGGAAACAGGGCCAATTTCTTCCTTCCATATCTTGTGAAGTGCCTGTAATTCGCGAAATGCCTTATTTACATCCGGCTCATTTACAAGATCTTCAGCGCGGGCTATGATTTTAAGTTTTTGGTCAAGGTTGTGTTTAAAGTCCAGATCACGGGCTTCACGATCCAGGTGCAACTGGTCATAAAAACGCTCTATGTGGAAGTGGAAGTTATTAAACACGTGGTTATACTTATCGCGCGGAATAGGCCCTGCGGCTTTCCAGCGTTCCCTGAGTTCATTAACCTGCTTAATAGAATCTTTAAGGTTACTGGCGTTATCGGCAAGCACTTTAAGTTCCTCAATAATCGCGGTCCTGCTCTCCAGGTTAGACTTCTGGTCGTTCTGTACCTTTTTAAAGTGCGAGTTTTTCTTATCCCTATATTGGTTGTATAGGGTTTCAAAGGTATGCTTTAATGGCAGGTGGTATTCAAAACCGGTAGTATCGCCATTGTTTTCATTAGCATACTCATCCTTTTTCTCTTCAATAAAGTGGTTGTACTTATTGTAAAACTCTTTGCGGATTTCTTCCACACGGTTTTTTACAGACAGTACTTTTTCGGCAACAGCCAGTTTTTCAAGTTCGGCTGTTAGTTCCTCAAGCGTTAATCCGGTGTAGTCAGGTACTTCCTCAGCGTGGTCTTCCTCGTGGTGCTCTTCCTCAGCATGGAGTTCCGGCTCTGTAGCGGCTTCTTCGGCAACAGTTTCTTCCGTTGCAGAAGTTTCCTCTGCTACAGTTTCTTCTGTTGTAGCCTCTTCCGTTACGGGAGTTTCTGCAGTAGCTTCCCCGGTTTCCGGCGATTCTTCCTCTAACGGGGTTTCACTGGCCGCCAAAAGTTCTTCAGGCGCAAAAGGCATTTGCCCTTCCGTTTCGTGAAGTTGTTCTTTAAGGTCGTCTGATTCCTCCGGAAGATCGCTGTTTTCTACAATCTTGTTATCAGGCAGGTAGCCGTTTTCAAACGTGTCTCCGGCTCCTGAAATGGCGTTTCCATCTGCGTTATGCAGGTTGTCATTCTTTTCTTCTAACATTGGTATAATGCTTAAGGGTTAACTGCTTTATGTCCGAAAGATACTAAACACGGTTTAAACTTCAAAGAAAAACATCAATCGGTAGCAATATTTGTGTTAAATTTCTTTTCTTAAATGAAATATTTATATAATGCTTTAAGTCGAAACTTATTTGTTCCATATTTTCCAGGCACGCTCTGCCTGGTGCACTAGCATCTTGTAACCGTTTATGGTTTTGGCACCGTTTTCTTTGGCTTCCCGTAAAAAACGTGTCTCCTCTGGGTTGTAAACCAAATCATACGCAATATGCTTTTTGGTAAACAGTTTATAATCAAGCTCCGGGCATTCGTTTACATCAGGAAACGTGCCTACAGGCGTGGTATTTATAATGATATGGTATTCATCAAAAATCTCTTTTGTAAGGTCGGCATAGCCAAACAACTCCTCATTACCGCTGCGTGATACAAAATCGTATTCTATTTTCAGCTTTCGTAAGGCAAAGGCAACAGCCTTGGCTGCGCCGCCGGTTCCCAGTATCAGCGCCCTTTCATGATGTTTATCCAGCAGGGGCTTCAGTGATTTCTTAAATCCATAGTAATCGGTATTGTAGCCTTTTAATTTCCCTTTTTTAGAAACGGTAATGGTGTTTACAGCGCCTATAGCCTTAGCATTTTTTGAAAGCTTATCCAAAAGCGGTATCACTTCCTCCTTATACGGAATGGTTACGTTTAGCCCCTTTAGCCCTTTTGTATTTTTAATGATATATGGAAACTCCTCAATCTCGTCAATGTCAAAATTGCGGTAGCTTACGTTGTCCAGCTTCAGCTTTTCAAACTTTTTTTTGAAATACCCTGCAGAGAAGGAGTAGCTAATGTTACGGCCTACCAGGCCAAAGATTTTAGGTTTCATAACGTATTATGGTAATCTTACTTTTTTGGTTCAAGTGTAAAGGGCAGTATAAAACTTGTCCTTGTAGGTTTTGAGTCTTTTATGCCCGGCGACCATTTTGTTTTATTGAGCTTCATTACACGCATTATTTCTTTACCATACCCAAAACCGGGATCTCTTATTATTTTTACATCGGTCAGGGTACCATCTTTCTCAATTACAAAATCGGCATATACCTTTAACGTTTGTTTTTCATAGCCGGTTTCTAAATTTTTTAAATCTATGGCTGATAGAATGTCATTTGTAAACTTTGTAAATCCTCCCGGATATTCGGTTGATACGTTAAGTGAAGGAGCACTGCAAATGATTTCATTGCCGGCTACAGGAGGTTCGGGCGATATAGCACCGTCTGTAGGCATTTTTACATTGTGTGTATTTTTTATATCAGTAGTCTTAGCCGCATTAATTATTATGGGAAGATTATAGCTTGCCCTAACCGGTTTACCATTTTGTATTCCCGGACTCCATTTTGTTTTATTTTCA
Organism: Bacteroidia bacterium; assembly: GCA_046566705.1. GTDB lineage: Bacteria > Bacteroidota > Bacteroidia > Flavobacteriales > Flavobacteriaceae > Flavobacterium. The sequence continues at coordinate 446,981 of JBKHWE010000018.1, forward strand.
TTAATTACACGCTCAACTTCTTTTCCTGCTCCAAAACCAGGATCACGCAGTATTTTTATAGCACTAACCGCACCGTCTTTTTCTACTACAAACTGTACATAAATCCTTAAGGTTGTAGCATTATCTTGTTCTGAATCGATGTTATTGTAATCAACGTTTTTCTGAATATAGGCTAAGAATGATGCTATACCTCCGGGATACTCAGGTTGTACTTGCAAACCGGTAGAATTATATATGCCTGTATCTTCCGGAATTACATAGTCAGAACTTTTATTCTTATACTGTTGTGGAGTAGCCTTGTTATTAGTCGACGAGGCTTTTTTCTGCGCAAAGCCAAAGCTAGTAACAAATACTATGGTTAATAATAAACTTTTCTTCATGGTTGGTTGGTATGATTCAAAATTAAAACCCCGCCTTAAACGGGGCGGGGTAAATATAAAGATTATTTGTAAACCTGTTGTTTCAAATGACGGTGTATAGGCGGTGGAGTGTGGAATATCACAAAATTTAAGCCCTACTTGATTTCAAAGGAGTAAGGTATTGAAAATTGTAAACGTACGTTTTGGCCTTTTGCATTTGTTGCCGGAGTCCATTTTGGAGCTTTTTCTACAGCCTGCGTTATCATAGTGCCCAATGCTTTATCAGGAGATTTTAATATTTTTATAGTACTTAGGCTTCCGTCTTTTTCCACAACAAAAGAATAAAAGGCCCTGTGTTTTCCTATTGGTAATTTGAGCTTTCGCGTGTCGATATTATCCTTTATAAAATCCATAAAACGTTTTATGCCTCCTTTATCCATAGCCACAGTTTTTACCTCATTAGGATAGTATATCGCATCGGGTGCTGTAAGGTCGCGTACAGGGTCAATGCAAGGTACGGGGTTAGGGCAAACGATTGTGCTCTTCTTAGGTGGTAAGACAGGGCATTGTATAGGCTGCATATAAGGCACTACCGTTTTACCTTTTTGGGCAAAACAGGACAGACTGATGAATACTATGAATACGACGTACCTCATAAGATAAAAACCCTGCCTTTACGGGGCAGGGTAAATATACGCAATTATTTGTAACGTGTTATTTCTTATGGCGTTGTATTTCTTCCTGAACGATGTCTAACGCATATGCTTCAGGGAAAAGCTCCTGCATAAGCGTCTGGTTTTTAAAGTTCAGTTTTAGTGCATTTTGCAGGTGATAAATACCTTTATCCGTTTCTTGTTCTATGAGATATAACCCCGCCAGGCGGTATTCTATCTCGTACTGGTCGGTATGGTACTCCGCAGCTTCATTTAGCGTAACTATAGCGGTTTGGTTTTCACCAATGTTATACAGTGTATCTATCCAAAACAACCAGGTATCCATTTGGTAATCGCCAAATTCTACTGCCTTACGGTAACCTTCTTCGGCTTCTTCAAAAAAGCCAAGCGCATTGTTTATGTTGGCATAGCGTTTCCAGTAGTGCTTGTTCTCGTTATCTATGCCAATGGCCTTATTAACGTAATACAGTGCCTTCTGAAAGTTTTTCAGCCTGATATAAAAATCGGTGATGGCTATCCATGCCTTGTCTAAAAGCGGGTCTTCATGTACCGTTTTCAGGTAATATTTCAGTGCCTTTTCCTTATTGCCCAGCCTTTCGTAACATTTACCCACACGCAGCAATGCAAATGACGTAGGGTCATCCAGCTCCATGGTAATGGTGTAACAGGCTATGGCATCTTCGTAGCGTTTCAGCTTTTCAAGGGTTTTGGCTTTTTCCAAAAACGCTCCCAGAAAATCTTCATCAATAAGCGTTGCATAATCAAATGCGCGCAATGCCTCTTCGTAATTTTTTACGGTATAATACTGGCGGCCCAGTTGATGCCACGCTACCTCACTATAAGGTTGCTTGTCTATAAAGCTGTTAAGAAATTCCACGGCTTCCAGGTTCTGGTCCAGGAAATCATAACAATACACTACATTATATAATGCCGAATGATCTTCGGTGTCTTCCTCAAGGCATTTTATAAAGTTTTCCTTAGCCTGCTCCAGGTTATCCATAAACAGGTATTCCATGCCCAGTAATGAGTATACATCGGCATAGTCATCGGTATATTGCAGGGCTATTTTCAGCAGTTCTACAGCTTTATCATGCTGGTCGCGCTTGCTGTATATATTAGCTTTCTGTATATAAATTTCTTCGTTGGTGGGTTCTATGGCGTATAACTCATTTAATAAGCGTTCTGCCTGCTCCAGTTTATCGTCAAATACAAGTATTTCAACCTGGACTAATTTTAAGCCTGTTGACCTGGGGTGTTGTTCCAGTCCTAATTTTAAGGCCTTCTTAGCTAAATTAATTTTTCCGCTGTCGAGATAGTGGAGAATAATATCCTCAAACTCTTCAGAGTCAAAGAAGAATACTTTGTTGGTTTTCAACATCGATTCGAACTTTGATAAGGATAAACTGCGATCTTCTTCCTCGTGACTCAAATTCATGCTCCTAGTGGTTAAATTATCCTTCTTAAAGTTACAAAAACTCTAACGTAAAAGGAAATTCTTTAAATATGTTTTAAACAAAATAATTAACAAAACGTTGGTTATTATTGCTAATTACTTCGTTCTACTGCTATGCCTGTTCTTCAAGCATCACCTCATTCATTACTTCAAGAATAATGCCAACCCCTTCACGTATTTCATCGTCAGATATGGTTAGGGGAGGGGTAATGCGTATAGCTTTGCCTTCAAACAGCAGCCAGAATAAAATCAGTCCCCTGTCGTGGCAGCGCAGTATCACTTTGTTAGTGATATCATCGCTTTCGGTCATGGCAGCAAGCATAAGCCCGCGGCCACGTACTTCTTTTATTAACGGGTGTACCAAAAGGCTACGGAAAAGTTTTTCTTTTTCTAATGCCTGTGCCATAATGTCAGTTTCGGTAATCTCCTGAAGTGTGGCAAGACAGGCCGCTGCTATAACAGGATGCCCTCCAAAAGTAGTAATGTGCCCAAGCTTAGGGTCGTGGCTCAGTAAGTCCATCATTTCAGGCGACGCGGTAAACGCGCCTACAGGCATACCGCCACCCATACCTTTGCCCATTACTATAACATCAGGCACTACATCATAATTCTGAAACCCGAAGAGTTTTCCTGTACGTCCAAAGCCCGGTTGTATCTCATCCAGTATCATCAGCGCACCTACCTCGTCGCAACGCTGGCGTACTTTTTTCAGGAAGTCGTTATACGGTTCTACAAAGCCTGCTCCGCCCTGAATGGTTTCCAGGATAATGCCAGCTGTCCTGGTGGTTATCTTTTCCAGATCGGCCTCATTGTTGAACGTAATAAAATCTACATCAGGTATAAGCGGACGGAATATTTGCTTGCGCTCCTCAAAACCCATAACGCTCATAGAGCCCATGGTATTGCCATGATACGCGTTAAAGCACGAAATCAGCTGGCTGCGGCCCGTAACACGTCGGGCGAGTTTAAGTGCGCCTTCGGTGGCTTCGGTACCGCTGTTAAGCAGGTACGTGCTGCTCATGTGCGGTGGCAGGTGTTGTGCCAAAAGCTTGCAGAACTCCGTTGCCGGATGCTGTGCATACTCACCATACACCATAACGTGCGAATATTTATCGAGCTGGTCTTTTATGGCCTGGTTTACCCTTGGGTGCTGATGCCCCAGGCTGGCTGCCGATACCCCCGCTACAAAGTCAAGGTACGGTTTGTTATCTACATCATATATATAGCTCCCTTTGGCGTGCGATATGGCAAGCCCAAGCGGATGCTGCGTGGTCTGTGTCTGGTATTTGTAAAAATCGTCCAGCATGGTATGCGGGGGTATTAAGATTTCTTATTGCTTTTTGGTGCCGATGGGGCAGTGGCATTAGTGGTAGCTGCCGGGCTTGTAGCGGGTTCAGTACCTGCTTCAGGAGTTAAGGGTTTTGGTTTAGGATGTTCCTTATCCCAGTTCTTGGTTTCCTTAAACTGTTCCAAAGGCTTATCCGGCTGGGCTTTTAGCTTACCGTTACGTTTCAGTATTTCCTCATGAAGTTTCTTTTCATCTTCCGGGAAAATATCCTCATGTGTAAGGATAATTTCGTCGCCACGCCATATAAAACCCGATAGCTTCCGTACGTTTTCAGGCAATTCGCTTTCCGGATAGCTTTCGCTTTTAGGACTTATGAGTGAAGACACTGCTACAATCTGGTTGTCTTCTATATCCATGTGGATTTTACTGCTCACGCCTTTGTCAATACCTATGAGTGTATTATCGCCATCGTACATATAGTAGAGCTTTTCGGTATTACCCACCAGGTCTACTTCATAGAGCTTATTGTCGCAAAACCTGCCGTAGAGGTTTTTACCCTTCAGCTGGTTGTACCGGGGCTTGTCGGGGTGGAGCTGTGTATAAATGGTATCGAGCTGGGCTATGAATGCATTGTTCAGCACTTTAATGCTGTCCAGCTGCTTGGTGGTATTATCTGAAATAATGTGGATAATATCTCCTGTTATCTGGCTTTTTCCGTTCCATACCACCGGTCTTTTTATGAGTTGGGTAAGCCCTTTCTTTTCATCAGAATGAATTGAATCACACTTACCGCTCATATCGGTTTTATAAAAACGCGCGTTGTTATACCCACGTACCACACGTTCGCCTTCCTTACCGGTAACCACCATACGTTTGGCGTGTATGTATACCGAATCGGTTTCGGCTAGAGTAACGGCTTCGGCGTGCTTGGTTACAAAGAGCGAGTCTTTGCCCTTATATACTTCGCCGTAATGCCCGCGAATTACATATTTATTTACGCTGTCGCGCACTTTTACATTATCGGTTAGGCTTGAGAATTCCCGCTTGCGGTCGTAGTAAATGTAGTCGGCCTTTATCCGCTGGGTGTCGTAGTCTATATACGAATTGGTAAACAGCTTGGCCTGGTCTTTCTTAGTGTCGTAAAACCCTTTTTCGGTATAAATAAAATTGTCTTTACCTGTAATGGTAGACGGCCCGAATACATAGGCGTGACCCGGCCCCGTGTAATAATCCAGGTTATTGGTCTTCAATACATACTTAGGGTTGGTAAGGGTAACGGCTGTATTAAACTGGTACTTTTTCTGTGAAATGTAATAGCGTCCCGATTTGCTTTTCAGTACGTTTTCGCCGTTGGTTATGGTACCGTTTGTACGGTAGTATGCCTGTTGTATGTTCCTGTCCAGGTAAATAGTGTCGGTAACCAGTTTCATGTCGGGTGAGCGCATGTTTACGCCACCGCTCGCAAACGCAAATTTCTTAGCCCCGTTATATTCGGCATACTTGCTGTTCATGTGCAGGGTATCGCCCTGGTTCATGTTTACGTTGCCAAAGAACTTGGCATAGTTCTCGTCTTCGTAGTAATATGCCTTGTTACTGGTAATGATTGCGCCTTCATGGTTAAGGCGTACGTTACCCGTAAGCACTACCGCACCCGGTATCTCGGTTTGGTTGCGGTCTATAAAGTCGGCATTTTCTATGAGTATCTTAGTCTGCTTCGGCTGCTGTGGCTGCGCTTTTTGCTGCGGCTTTTGAGCCAGTGCCGGAAGCATAAAAATAAGATAGGCTACTGCCAGGAATAGGAATTTTTTCAAGTGAATAAAATTTACTGCAAAATTACGCAAAACATTATTACAAGTTGTGTGCCCGCGCTTTTATAAAACGCTGTCTTTTAAAGAAAATTATCAACAAACATGCCGCAAAAGAAAACCGCCACTGGGGCGGTTTGTATTTTTACAGGGTTTCAACCCTTTTTTTCGCTGTAAATATCAGGTAAAAACCTGCTATGATAAACGGTATGCTAAGCCATTGTCCCGTAGAGAGTGCATTGAATACCGATAGTTTTTCGAAACCGCCCTGACTGGATTTTACAAACTCCACTACAAAACGCACTGTCCAGAGCAGTACAAGGAACACCCCAAAGATAAGCCCGTGGTATTTGCGTGCTGGTGTTTTCCAGTACATGTAAAAAATGATGGCAAATACAAATATGTAAAGAAATGCCTCATATAGCTGTGCAGGGTAGCGGTAGGGTATTTTTGCCAGTGTATCGGCAAACTGCGGGTTCATTTCTATGGTTTTGTAAGCAAGGTCAGGAGAGTTGGTATTGGTTAACCTCATGGCGTCGTACTTGCCCAGCCAGTCTTCACCACGTACAAATTTTACTGCGGTAGGCATGTCAGGGTCTTTAACGGCATTACCTATGATTTCACTATTAAAGAAATTGCCTATCCTTACAAAAATACCGCCACTGGTTACGGGTAGTGCCACACGGTCCAATACCCAAAGCACCGGCCTGTGGATGATTTTTTTGCTGTAATAAATTACCATGAGTATGATAGCTATGGCCGCACCATGGCTGGCAAGCCCGGCAAAACCGGTAAACTCAAATTCTCCTTTATCATTCCAGCGGAACGGCAGGAATATTTCAGAAAGGTGGTCTTTAAAATAATCCCAGTCGTAAAATAATACGTGCCCCAGCCTTGCGCCCAGTAGTGTCGCCACTATGGTATAGATGAATAGCTTGTCCAGTTTATCAACCGATTCACCTTCACGGTCGTATATTTTTTTTGTTACATACCACCCTAGGGCAAAGGCCACTACAAACATAAGGCTGTAGATACGCAGCTTTATAGGGCCTATGTCAAACCCTTCAGACGGGTTCCAGATAATGCTAAGAGCGTGTGTCATCACGGTATTTTATAGTTTTAGGTGTTAGTGTGCCAAAAGTAACTTTTGTTACACCTACATACGTTAATTAATGATTGTGGCTGCACTTTTTTTGCGGTACGGGGTCGTAACCTCTTCCGCCCCAGGGGTTGCAGCTTACGATGCGCTTTATGCCCAACCAGCCACCGTAAAAAAGCCCATGGGTTTTTAAGGCTTCAAGCGTGTACTGCGAACAGGTAGGGGTGTATCGGCACGCCGACGGCAGCAGGGGAGATATGGCTACCTGGTATACCCGTATAAGGAACAAAAACGGTGCTATGAATATCTGCCCTGCTTTCATGGCGGTATTAGTTTACGCTAAAGGTTGTGCCTTCCTTCGTATCTTTTAGTTCTATGCCCAGTGTGGCAAGCTTTATGCGTATTTCATCGCTTAGCGCGAAGTTTTTATTGGCACGGGCTTCCTTACGCATTTCTATAAGCATGTTTACCACGCCGTCCAGTTTTTCGCTGCCGTTTTCCTGGCCTTTTTCGTTTCTAAGCCCCAGGACATCAAAAACAAAACCGTTCATGGCTTTAGACAACGCATCAAGGTCGGCTGCTGTTAAGGTTTCTTTACCCTCTTTAAGCAGGTTGATATACTTAACGCCCTCAAACAGCTGTGCTATAAGTATAGGGCTGTTAAAGTCGTCGTTCATGGCGTTGTAACACTCCTGTTTCCACTGCTCTATGTTCAGGGTAGAAGTAGTAGCCGGTTTAACCTCTTTAAAGGTTTCAAACGACTCCATGAGTTTGTTGTATCCTTTTTCTGAAGCGACAATAGCCTCGTTACTAAAGTCCAGTATGCTCCTGTAGTGCGCTTGTAATATAAAGAAACGTGTAACCGAAGGCGAAAACGCCTTGCTCAGTATGGTGTTGTTCCCGCTAAATAATTCTCTTGGCAGGATGTTGTTCCCGGTAGATTTAGACATTTTTTTGCCGTTAAGCGTAAGCATATTGGCGTGCATCCAGTAGTTAACAGGACTTTGACCAGTAGCGGCTTCGTTCTGAGCGATTTCACATTCGTGGTGCGGAAATTTAAGATCCATACCACCTCCGTGAATATCAAAATGATTGCCAAGGTACTTAGTGCTCATGGCAGTACATTCTAAGTGCCACCCCGGGAAACCATCGCCCCAAGGCGAAGGCCAGCGCATAATGTGTTCTGCTTCGGCGCGCTTCCATAGTGCAAAATCCGCGGGGTTGCGTTTTTCGTCCTGTCCGGCAAGTTCACGGCTGTTAGCCATCATGTCGTCCAGGTTACGTCCGCTCAGTTTACCATAATGATGGCTTTCGTTAAACTTGGCCACATCAAAATAAACCGAGCCTTTGGACTCATATGCAAAACCATTGTCTATGATTTCCTTAATGGTTTCAATCTGCTCTATAATGTGCCCGGTAGCGGTAGGCTCTATACTTGGTGGCATATTGTTAAACAGCTCCAGTATCTGGTGGAAGTCTACCGAATATTGCTGCACGATTTCCATAGGCTCCAGCTTTTCCAGCCGTGCCTTTTTCGCTATTTTATCCTCACCTTCATCGGCATCATCTTCAATGTGGCCTACATCGGTAATGTTTCTCACGTACCTTACCTTGTACCCTAAATGTTTCAGGTAGCGGTATACCAGGTCAAAAGATATAAACGTACGACAGTTACCCAAATGCACGTTGCTGTATACGGTAGGGCCGCACACATACATGCCTACGTGGCCGGTGTGTATAGGGGTAAAGTTTTCCTTATCGCCGCTGAGCGAATTATATATCTTGAGATGCTGGTTAAGGTAAAGCATAAAAATCGGCTAGTATATATTAAGGTGTAGTATTAAAACTGTGTGTCAAGCTTTATGTAATCAAGAAACTCACGACGTACGCTTTCTTCCTTGAATTTTCCGCCAAACTCGCTGGTCACGGTACTGCTTTCAATATCGCGTATGCCACGTGAATTTACACAAAGGTGTTTCGCATCAATAACACAGGCTACGTCATCTGTACCCAGTACGCGCTGCATTTCCTGCACTATTTGCATGGTAAGGCGTTCCTGTACCTGCGGGCGTTTTGCATAGAAGTCTACAATACGGTTCATTTTACTAAGGCCTATAACCGAACCGTTGCTTATATAAGCAACGTGCGCGCGGCCTACAATAGGAAGGAGGTGGTGCTCGCAGGTAGAGTAAACGGTAATATTTTTCTCTACCAGCATTTCGCCGTACTTGTATTTGTTTTCAAAGGTAGACGACCCCGGTTTTTTTGCAGGGTTAAGCCCCCCGAATATTTCCTTTACAAACATCTTTGCCACACGGTTAGGAGTGCCTTTAATGCTGTCATCGGTAAGGTCCATGCCCAGTGTTTGCAGTATATTTTCAACGTCCTTTTTTATAAGGGCTATCTTTTCGTCGTCAGTCAGGACAAAGGCATCGTCCCTTACAGGGGTTTCTGCGCTGGCAGCAACGTGGTTATCGCCAAGTTCGTCGTGCATTTCGTCAATATGGTTCATTCGTGTTATTGTTAACTTTAAAATAGTGAGCAAAGATAATCAGAAAAGTGTTTAAAATATATCCAAAACACTATCTAATACCATACTGCATTTTTACCTGCCTGACTTTTAAGGGTTTTCCAAACAAAAATGCAAAATGCTGATAAACCCGTATGTAATTCAGGCTTTTGTTGCACAAAAAATATTTTTAAAAAAAAACAACAAACAGGGTAGGGTATAATGCATAATAAATGTTAACATTAAAAAATGTAACTTTTTTGTTGCTGAAAGTTCAATTAATTGTAAATTTCGCAGTTCAAAAATCATTAGGTTGGAAATGAAAAAATACTCTCTACTATTACTTTTTAATGTACTCTGTTTAACGGCTTTTGCGCAAACACGGTATCCCTGGACTGTACCTCCTACAAATACAGGTAATGGTGCCTCTAACGGTACTGCACTGCAAATTTGCGACGGTATTGCCACGACCCCTTCCAGGGTTGACAGCGACAGGGCAGAATATAACATTGCCCCTGGGTGTCTGGGCTCTACCCCAAACCCTGCCTGGTATTACATTACAGTAGGTTCGGCAGGTTCTGTAACCTATACACTGCAACAAAGAGCACCGGACGGTACACTTATAGACATCGACTTTATTTTATGGGGGCCTTTTCCTACAGGTACTGCCGCGCAAACGGCTGTTCAGACAGATCCTGAAACAAATATAGTGGATTGTAGTTATTCAGGTTCCGGTACGGAGCAGGTTCAAATACCCAGCGGACAGCCCGGAGAAATTTACCTGCTGCTTATCACTAACTTCAGTGGCGATCCGGGTACCTTTACCATGAACCAGACCGGGGGTACGGGTACTTCTGCCTGTACCTGTCGTGTAACACCCGGTACAACGAGTTTTACGGTTTGTCCCGGAGAAACAGCTACCATATCAGGTAGTATGATACTACAGTCTTCAGGCCTGGATGCGTCGTTCTCAGACCCTTCTACCTTTACCCTTACAGGGCCTGGTGGTTACAACAATAGCATGACGGGCATGCCTAACCCTAACGGCTCGCACAGTTATTCATTTACTATTGGTACACCGGGTACCTATACACTTAATTCATCTAATGGAGCGTGTGGTGTTGTAGCACCGGTAACGTATACACTTATGGAAACCCGTTACCCTACTGCAGTACCAAACGATATAACGCTGTGTGGCGATCCTGCCGTACCTAACGTATTTGACCTTACCATGAATACGCCGGTAATCCTTAATGGGCAAAATATAAACGATTACGAAATTTATTACTACCTGTCGCAACAGGATGCGCTTGATGGTAACACGATTTGGCCTGATAACGCCTTTTTGGGAAGCGACGGTCAGCAGATTGTTGCCTCTATATTAAGTACAAGTTCTACCTGTATCTTTTATGAGTCATTTACCCTACACGTAGATCAGACACCGGAGGTAGGTACACTTGCGCCGATGTTTGCCTGCGATACGGATAACAACGGTACCGAAACCTTTAACCTTAGGGATAGGGAAGCGGCGATACTGGGTGGGCGTAACCCTGCCGGTTATACCGTTACCTACTACACCAGTGCCACGGACGCGGCTGCACCGCTTAACCCTATAGCTGCACCGCAAACCTATACTACCGGTACTACTACCATACACGTAAGGCTGGAAAACAACCTTAACCCGCTATGTTTTGATACCGGAAGCTTTGATATACATGTGGTACCGCAACCTGTAGTTACGGCTCCGGCCAGCACTACCGTATGTAGCAGCCCTGTATATACGCTGCCTACGCTTACCTCAGGCCAGTACTATACCCAGGCAAACGGCCAGGGAACCCCTGTAGCTGCAGGTACCCCCGTAACGGCTACCACTACATATTATGTATACGCGTCTAATTCGGTTTTCGCAGCCGATGGTGTTACGCCGTTGTTTACATGTTCTGCACAGGACAGCTTTACCGTAACCATAATACCTACACCAATAGTAGACCGACCGGCTAATGTTAACGCATGTCCGCAGTATATGCTGCCTCCACTGGCGGTAGGTAACTACTATGGCGGCCCTAACGGTACGGGTGCTGCATTTTTTGCGGGTGATTTTATCATAAGCACGCGTACTATGTATGTTTATGCATCTACTACAACTAATGGCGTTACGTGCTCTGACCAGAGTTCATTTACCATAACTGTACAATCGGCTCCTGCGCTTGGTGCTGTGAGAAACCAGGAAACCTGTGACGACGCTACTAACGACCAGGTAGAGGTTTTTGACCTTACACAGGCAGGTAACGACGCTATAAACGGCCAGCCTGATTATACGCCTTCTTATTACAGGACAATTGCCGGTGCTAATAATGCCGATGCAGCTTTCCGTATTACAGGCGACCTAACACAATACAGCAATGAGCCTGCTTATGGTAACCCGCAAACCGTATACCTTAGGGTAGATAATACTACGGGTTGTAGCATGATTATACCATTTACGCTTACGGTACATCCTAAGCCTGTGGTGCCAGCACTTGCCGACTTTGTAACGTGTGATGTTACCGCTCCGGCGAGGGACGGTATAGAAGAATTTAACCTGAGTTCTAAAATTCCGCTTATTACAACTGACCCTACTGATACGGTTACATTCTATACATCTACAGGTGGTGCGCAGACAGGTGTCGGCGAAATCCTTAGCCCTGCTACGTACCATAATACAACCCCATGGACTGAAGATATTTTTATAAGGCTTGAAACAGCAAACGGATGCGTGGATACAGGCTCAATCAAGCTTATCGTAAACCCACTTCCTGACGCTAACCTGACGGTTCCTGTATTTGCTGCATGTGAGGAGAACCCTAACGAAGGCTTGTTCGACCTTAATGAAGTGACTCCGGTTATAACCAATGGCCATTCGGGCTATATCG
>JBKHWE010000019.1:0-2770 GCA_046566705.1 Bacteroidia bacterium
CAGCAAGACCCGCACTATACCCAATACATGTACAACATGAACGTAATTAACCCGGCGTATGCGGGAAGTAAGGAGAACCTTGCTATCGGGTTACTTTACCGTAAACAGTGGGTAGATATAGACGGCGCCCCAAGTACCGGGACCCTTTCTATACACAGTCCTGTAGGTAAGAACGTAGGTGTTGGTTTCTCAGCCATTACAGATAGGATAGGTCCTGTAAACGAGACAAACGTTTATGGCGACTTCAGTTATACCCTTAAGCTTGGGGGTTCACACAGGCTTGCCTTTGGTCTTAAGGCCGGTGCTACCCTGCACAAAGTAGGCCTTTTTGATGATATCAGGTACGGCGAATTTATCCCTGACCTTAATGACCCGGCCTTCAGCCAGAACATTAACAATGCTTATTTTAACATAGGTTCGGGTATCTTCTATTACAATGATAACTGGTACCTGTCGTTTTCAGTGCCAAACATGCTAAAGAGCAAGCACCTTGACCTGACGCAGAACGGTACCGATTATAAATTCGGTTCAGAAGTATCGCACTACTTTGTATCGGGAGGTTATGTGTTTAATGTTAACGATAACTTTAAGCTGAAGCCTTCCTTCCTTGTTAAGTCGGCCTTTGGCATCGACCCGTCAATAGACGGCTCACTAAACGCGTTGTTCTTTGACAAGTTTGAGATAGGCGCCACCTATAGGCTTGATGACAGCTGGGGCGGTATGGTAAACTATGCCATTACCCCAAACATCAGGATAGGTTACGCGTATGACCGCATTGTCAGCGACCTTAAGGTTACGACGCCTGCATCACACGAATTCATGCTGCTTTTCGATCTGAACTTCCCGAAAAAAGTATCACGTTCACCACGTTATTTCTAACCTAATCGCTACGTAAAAGACAATGAAAAATCTATATATCACACTTGGATTTATGCTGGCTTGCGGTTCAGTAATGGCGCAGAGCGATGCTACAAAAGATGCAGACAAACTATTTGCGCGCCTTGAATACGTAGACGCGGCAGAGGAATATCTTAAACTGGATAAAAAAGACCCTTATGTACAGGCGCAGTTAGCCGAAAGCTACTACAACATGTACAATACCAAAGAGGCTGTAAAATGGTATGCAGAGGTAACCAAAAAACAGCAGGACGCCGAAACCTACTACAAATACGCCCAGATGCTTAAGGCCGAAGGCAAGTATGAAGAGGCAAACGCGCAGATGCAGAAGTTTGCAAGCCTTGCCCCATCAGACACGCGCGCGGTAGAGTTTAAAAAAGACCCTAACTACCTTCCTAAACTAAGGAACCAGGCGAAGCTTTTTGATGAGAAAGTACTGGACATTAACGATAAAAAGTACGGTTCATTTGCCGGAGTACTGGCTTCAGACAATGTTTTTTACTTTACCAGCGCACGTAACACCGCACGCAAAAAGTATGGTGTAAACGAAGAGCCTTACCTGGATATCTACCAGTCTACCTACAACGCTAACGGCACCTACAGCGAGCCGGTACCGGTAACCGACATCAACTCAAGGTGGCATGATGGTCCTGTGGCCATTTCTGCCGATGGCAAGACCATGTACTTTACCAGCGAGAGCTTCCTTGAAAAAGAGTATGTAAAAGACAAGGACAAGAAGATAAAACAAGGGCAGCTGTACCTTTACAAGGCTACTAAGGTAGGCGATAACAAATGGGATGAAATCACAGAGCTGCCGTTTAACGACAAGAAATGGAGCACGGGCAGCCCGTCTATCAGTAAAGATGGCAAATGGCTGTACTTCGCTTCAGACCGTGAAGGTTCTATAGGCGGAAGCGCGGACATCTGGAAAGTGGAGATTAAAGGCAAGAACCAATACGGCCAGCCTGTAAACCTTGGCCCAAAGGTAAACACGGCGGGTAAGGAAAACTTCCCGTACATTGCCGATAACGATAAGCTGTACTTCTCTTCAGATGGATGGAAAGGCTTTGGTTCACTGGACGTTTTTGTGGCCGACCTTAAAAAAGGTGGCGAGCCTCAAAACCTTGGCGCTCCGGTAAACACGAACAAAGACGATTTTGCCTTTACCTTTAACCAGGATAAAAAGCTGGGTTACTTTTCCAGTAACCGCGAAGGTTTTGATAAGATCTACGAAGCCAAGCCGCTATGTGCTGTTGAGGCGCTCGTGGTAGTAACCGACCTTGTTACGGGTAAAGTTATACCGGGTGCAAGGGTGGCTATCCTTGACGATAAGGGCAACGTTATTGAAACCCGCACTGCCGCTGCCGATGGTACTGTAGAATATGGAGTAGATTGCGACAGGGCGTACACCATCCAGGCTTCGGCCGAAGGCTATGAAGGCAACGCGTTCCCTGTTGAGAAAACACCGGGTGGTGAAGTTAAGGTAGACGCTAAGCTGAAACCGATAGAAGTTACCCCTGAGCAAACAGAGATTACCCTTAACGAGATCTTCTTTGAGTTTAACAAGAGCAACATAACCAAGCAGGCTGCTTTTGAACTTGACAAAGCTATTGAGACGATGAAAAAATACCCTGAGCTAGTGGTTATGGTTAAAGCCCATACGGACAGCCGTGGTAGCGACCAGTACAACATGAGCCTTTCAAACCGCAGGGCTAAGAGTACGGTACAGTACATCATCTCAAAAGGCATAGCCAAGAACCGTATCTCGGGTCAGGGTTATGGCGAGAGCGAGCCTAAGGTTCAGTGTACCGAGTGTACCGAAGAACAACACGCACAAAACAGGCGTAGTGAATTCCTTATTGTAAAAAAATAA
>JBKHWE010000020.1:0-169420 GCA_046566705.1 Bacteroidia bacterium
CATAGCCAAGAACCGTATCTCGGGTCAGGGTTATGGCGAGAGCGAGCCTAAGGTTCAGTGTACCGAGTGTACCGAAGAACAACACGCACAAAACAGGCGTAGTGAATTCCTTATTGTAAAAAAATAAGCGAATAACTTTATAAAATCCTTTAAGCCCCCGCATTGCGGGGGCTTATTTTTTGTACGGTTTGTTGTTGTTACTTTCGGGTTATTTCTAACCACTGTAAAAAAATATCCCTATTTTTGCTGATTATAAAAAAACGACCATTAATTGAGCGTCCAAAAAAAACTCGTTAAGCAAACGGCCATATACGGTATAGCTACCGTGGTGCCACGTATGTTTAGTTTTATACTTACTCCGCTGTATACCACTCCCGGGGTTATGGATATGGGCAAATATGCCCAGGTATCTATAAACTTTGCCTGGTTGGTTTTTTTTCAGGTAGTATTGGCATACGGTATGGAAACCGCCTTTTTCAGGTTTTATAATACCAATGACAAAAAACAGGTAGTAAGCACCACAACCATATCACTTTTTTGGTCGTCACTCGCTTTCTTAATGTTGGCTTTGGTATTCCGGGGCACGCTTTCCTGGGTGCTTAAGATAGATGAAGAATACATTAATTTTATCATTTGGGTACTCGTACTTGATGCACTAACTATAGCGCCATTTGCCAAGCTAAGAGCCGATAACCGACCTGTTTATTTCGCTGCCGTTAAAATAGGAAGTGTAGCTTTTAACGTATTCCTTAATTTTTTCCTTTTATTGTACCTGCCTCAGTGGGCAAAAGACCATCCGGGAAGTATCTGGGATAGTATATACATACAGGGTTTTGAGGTAGGCTATGTTTTTATGGCGAATGTAATGTCCAGCCTTGCAACACTGTTGTTTTTACTGCCGCATTACGTAAAGCTTTCGTGGCATTTTTATCCTGAATTGTGGAAAAAGATGATGCGTTATTCCCTGCCGGTAATGGTTGCAGGAATTGCCTTTGCCATAAATGAGGTTTTCGACCGCCCGCTTTTGGCCTATCTTAATGTGCCCGAGGACCAGATAGGGCAGTACTCAGCCTGTTATCGCCTGGCTCTGTTCATGACGCTGTTTACAACAGCGTTCAGGATGGGCATAGAACCGTTTTTCTTCAGTCATGCCAATAAGGAAAACGCCCGCGAAACCTACGCCATGATTACCAAATATTTTGTAATATTCGGATCGGTAATACTCCTGGGTGTTATCGTATCTGCCGATTTATTTAAGCTCATACTCATCCGCGACCCTAAGTTTTGGGATGGTATGAAGGCAGTACCGCTAATTATAATGGCCAACCTTTGCCTGGGTATTTATACTAATCTTTCCGTGTGGTACAAACTATCAGACAAAACCAAAATGGGCGCGTACATATCGTGCATTGGCGCAGGTGTTACGTTGTTGTTTAACTTTATGCTTATCCCTGTGTGGGGTTACATGGGGTCGGCTGTGGCTACCGTATGCGCTTATGGTACTATGATGCTGGTGTCGTATTTCATTGGTCAAAAACACTACCCCATACCGTATGATATCAAAACCATGGGCAGCTACATAGGCTTGGCTATATTGCTTTCGGCAATTTCGTTCTATGTGCCTGTGCTAAGGCATACCTATGTATTCGGTTACGTAGCTTTTGCCGGCTTCCTGGCATTTGTATACAAACGCGAAAAATCATCAATTTTAAAACTCATAAAAAAATAGACCTGCAATGTCAGTTACTGTAAAAGTCATCAATACATCAGGGCACGACCTGCCTGCATACGAAACCACAGCCAGTGCCGGTATGGACCTGCGCGCCGTGATTGCCGAACCGGTAGTACTTAAACCGCTGGATAGGGCAATCATTAAAACCGGACTTTTCATAGAGCTTCCGGTGGGGTATGAAGCCCAGGTGCGTCCAAGGAGTGGCCTTGCGGCAAAAAATGGCATCACGGTGCTTAACAGCCCGGGTACGATTGATGCCGATTACCGTGGTGAAGTTGGTGTAATTTTAGTAAATTTATCAAACGAGCCGTTTACCGTAAACCATGGAGAGCGCGTGGCACAGTTGGTAATTGCCAAACATGAGCAGGCAGCATGGGAGGCTGTAGAAGTACTTTCTGATACCCACAGGGGGGCAGGGGGCTTTGGCAGTACCGGCACTAAATAAGTTTTTACCACGTTCTATATTAGATATATTCACAAACATAAGAATGAAGATTATTGTACCAATGGCAGGCCGCGGTTCGCGGCTGCGCCCACATACACTTACTGTACCTAAACCACTTATACCCATAGCCGGTAAGCCTATTGTTCACCGCCTGGTGGAAGATATTGCTGCCGTACTGGACCAGGAAATAGAAGAAATAGCGTTTATCATTCATAAAGACTTTGGTGATAAAGTGCCATTAGAGCTTATTGCCATAGCCGAAAAGCTGGGTGCCAAAGGTTCTATCTATTACCAGGATAAGCCGCTGGGTACCGCACACGCCATTATGAGTGCCAAAGAAAGTATGAGCGGCCCTGTTGTAGTGGCCTATGCCGATACACTTTTTCGTGCCGATTTTACGTTAGATACCACAGCAGACAGCGTTATATGGGTGCAGCGCGTAGATGATCCCAGCGCATTTGGCGTTGTACAGCTTAACGAAAACAACCAGATAGTAGACTTCGTGGAAAAACCGAAAGAGTTTGTTAGCGACCTGGCTATCATTGGTATCTATTATTTTAAGAGCGGCGAAACCCTGCGTAGCGAATTACAGTACCTGTTAGATAATGACATTATGAAAGGCGGGGAATACCAGCTTACCGATGCATTAGAGAACATGAAACAAAAAGGCATGAAATTTGTGCCGGGTAAAGTAGAGCACTGGATGGACTGTGGTAACAAAGATGTTACGGTAGAAACCAACGGGCGTATGCTTGGATTCCTTCATGAGGATGGGCTTAACCTGGTGTCTGAAAGTGCGGTGCTGGAAAACAGTACCATTATTCAGCCGTGTTACATAGGCGAGGGTGTGGTGCTTAAAAACAGTACTGTGGGCCCTAACGTTTCCATAGGCGATAACACCGTGCTTGAGAACGTTACCATAAAAAACAGTTTGGTGCAAACCAATGCCGTACTTAAAAACGCGCAGCTGGATAACGCCATGATAGGTAACCATGCCGTGTTTAACGGGCAGTTCACTGCGGTAAGCATAGGCGATTATAGTGTTATAGAATAGTTATTTATGAAAATAAAAATCCTTTTTGGCGGTATATTGCTTGTAGGCTTCCTTATGGGGCCTGTAACTGCTTTTGCCCAGCAGGAGCCCGAAGAGATAGCTTTGGCAAACAACGAGTTTGAGAATAACTTCTTTGAGGCGCTGAAACAAAAAGGAATGGAGAACTATGACAAGGCCGTTGTGGCATTGCAAAAGTGCCTGGAAAAAGAACCAAACAGCGCTGTAGTATACCACGAATTAGGCAAGAATTACCGGTTGCTTAAAAATTTTCCTGAGGCTGAGAAAGCCTTCAGGAAGGCAACGGAACTCGACCCGAAAAACCGCTGGTACTGGCAGGGATTGTATGATGTGTATTACGACCAGAAGGATTATAACCGTGCGATACCCATACTGGTAAAGCTTACCGAGTGGCGTAAGGAGTATTACCAGGAAGACCTGGTGTCATTATACATGTATACCCAGCAGTATGACAAGGCGCTTACGCTGATAAACGAAATGGAGCAAACCGTAGGCACCAGCGAAAGACGCGAACGCTATAAGCTGGAAATCCTGGCAGGGCGCGGACAAGGTAAGCCTAAAAAGGAGGCACTGGAAGAAGCCATTAAAAAAGACCCTAAGAACGAGGATAATTATATCGACCTGATTTATCTGTACAGCGAAAGCAGCCAGGAGGCCAAAGCTGAAGAGGTAGCCCGAAGGCTTGAGAAAGAAATCCCTACGAGCGACTGGGCACAGGTAAGCCTGTTTAAGTTTAACCTGAACAATAACGAAGGCGAAAAGGCTACCCAAAATATGATGCAGGTACTGGGCAGCCGTAAAATAGATGCCAAAATAAAGCACCGTGTGCTGAACGAGTTCCTGATTTACGCCAATAACAATCCGGCGTATCTGCCGAAGCTTGAAAAAGCGGTAGATGCCTTTGGGGGCGACCGTACAGTAAATGTGCCTACCGAAATAGGCAAGTTTTTCTTTAATAAGAAGAATTACGCCGAAGCTATGCGCTATTTTGAAAAAGGACTGGCACAGAAAGATGATGACACCGAGGCGGCTAACCTGTTATTGGTTACGTATGCCGAAGCCGGACAAAACGATAAGATGTATAAGCTGGCAACGAAATATATAGATTTATATCCTACGCAGCCGTCGTTATATTTTTATGCCGGACTTGCGGCCAATAGACAGCAACAGTATGCCAGGGCAAAGGAATGGCTGGAGAGCGGTGTGGATTTTATAGTAGATGACGCTTCGTTATCGGCTAAGTTTAAACAACAGCTGGACATTGCCAGAAAGGCATTGGGCAAAAGTTAAAAATTGCAAAAGGAAAGAATGAAAAAGATAGTGGTACTAATAATGGCTGCCGGCATGCTGTTTACTTCGTGTAAATCAAAGCAGGCGGTGGCGCAGGGCACAACAGTAGAAGCGGCAACAGAAGTGGCTGCCGATACTGATAAAGCCACAAAAGATATTGTGGCGGGGCATTATGCAAATCCGTATAATTTCGGTACGCTGCTTATAAAGGCCGATGCCCGCTATGAAGACAAACGCCAAACCCAGAGTGTTACTGCCGAAATCAGGATGAAAAAAGACGAAACCATACTGGTAAGCGTACGTTATCTTGGTTTTACAGTGGCTAAGGCACTGATAACACCTAATGAGGTGAGCTATTACGAAAAAATAGGTGGCACGTATTTTAAAGGTGATTATAAACTGCTAAGCCGCTGGCTGGGTACAGAACTGGATTATAAAAAAGTGCAGAACCTCTTGTTGGGCGAAGCACTGTACGACCTTAAGGCAGGAGGGTACAAATCTGCTGTGGAAAACGGGCAGTACAAGCTTACCGGAAAACAGATGGGTATGCTTAAGGAGTTTTTATTTGAAGGTGGCAAATACCTGCTTAAGCAGCAGCGTGTAGAACAGCAGGGTGCCGCGCCAAGGAGCCTGGACATACAGTATCCGGCACATGCCGAATATCCTAATGCCATATTGCCATCGGCTATAAACATCCTTGCAGAACAGGCAGATAAAGTAAAAATTGATATAAAATATAATTCGGTTACCTTTGACGAGAAATTGACCTTTCCGTTTGAAATACCGGAAAACTCTACCGAAATAACCCTAGACTAAGCACACAGGCGGCATGAAACAACTTTTGCTAACCCTTTTTCTTTTAAGTTCCGGCATAGCGGCATTTGCCCAGGGCGGCGAGCAGCAGCGTAAGCTGGAGGCGCGCAAGGCCGAAATCCAAAAGGAGATTAAAGCCCTGAACAGCCTTATTAAAGACGAAAGCTCTAAAGAAAAATCGGCGCTTAGCAAGCTTAGCGAAAACGAGGCGCGTATAGACCTTAGCGAAAAGCTTATAAAAAATACGCAAAAGCAAAACCGCCTGCTTACCGACGATATTTACCTGAACCAACTTGCTGTAAATAAACTTAACCGTGAGCTTAAAGTGCTTAAGGAGGATTATGCCAAGATGATTTTAGAGGCATATAAGAGCCGTTCTGAGCAGAGCCGTATTATGTTTATACTTTCATCTGAAAACTTCTTAGAGGCTTATAAAAGGGTGCAGTACATGAAGCAGTACGCTAGTTTCCGAAAGGTGCAGGGCGATGAGATACGCGACAAGATGACCGAGGTAGAAAACCGCGTTGCCCAGCTGGAAAGCCAAAAGAAGAAAAAGGAAAAGCTTATTATAGAGAGCCGTAAGGAAAAACAGGTGCTTGAAAAGGACAAGGACGAGCAGGAAAAACTGGTAAAAACCATTCGTAAGGATAAGAAAAAATATACGGCTGAAGTTAAGACCAAACAACGGGAAAGCCGCGAAATAGACCGTAAGATAGACCGTATAATCCGTGAGGCTATTGCCGAAGCTAACCGTAAGACAGCGAAGAAGGCTTCGGAATCTAAAGCTACCACCACGGCTGCCGCAAAAGCCGGATCTGAGAAAACCACTACCGAAAAAATCGTGCTTACGAAAGAAGGTAAAATTGTGTCGGATAATTTTAAGGCGAATAAAGGCAGGCTTTCATGGCCGGTAGAAAAAGGCTACGTTTCATCAGGTTTTGGTAAGCATGCGCACCCGTATATATCTGATGTGGAGGTAAACAACCATGGTATAGATATTACTACAGAGGCTAACGTGGCTGTAAGAGCGGTTTTTGGCGGGGAGGTAAGTACCGTAAAAACCCTGCGTAGCGACCAAATCATGGTTATAGTACAGCATGGTAATTATTTTACCATTTACTCTAACCTGGGTAGCGTAAGCGTAAGCCCGGGCGATAAAGTTTCGCCTAACCAGCGTATCGGCACGGTAGCTGAAGACTTTGAGGGACGTTATATACTTAAATTCCTGGTGTGCCAAAACAATACCTACCTTAACCCGGCATCCTGGATAGCCAGGTAAATTGAAGCTAAGAATATACTACTATATAAAAACGGGCCGCTAATTAGCGGCCCGTTTTTATTAAATATATTTGGGTAATTACCAAATTTTAACCCTTTTCTCAGGAGCTACATATAGTTTTTGTCCCGGGGTAATTTTAAATGCTTCGTAGAATACGTCCACGTTTTGCAGCGGCACATAGGCACGGTACATACCCGGAGAGTGTGGGTCGGTCTTTACCTGGTTCTTAATGGCTTCATCGCGCATTTTAGTACGCCATATTGTAGCCCATGAAATAAAGAAGCGCTGCTCTGGCGTAAAGCCATCTATAAGACCCGGGTTTCCTTTTTCTTTAAGGTAAAGCTGCAGGCCATCATAAGCTGCATTAACACCACCAAGGTCACCTATGTTTTCGCCCAGGGTAAACTTACCGTCTACATACGTGCCCGGTAGCGGCTGAAGCGCGCTGTACTGACCGGCCAGGTCGCCGCCAAGGCCTGTAAATTGTTTAAGGTCTTCTTCGCTCCACCAGTCTACAAGGTTACCGTTAGCATCATAACGGGCACCACTGTCGTCAAAGCCATGTGATATTTCGTGTCCTATAACAGCACCTATACCGCCATAATTAACGGCTTCATCGGCACGGTAATCATAAAAGGGTGGCTGCAGTATGGCTGCCGGAAATACAATTTCGTTGTACGATGGGTTAAAGTAGGCGTTTACAATTTGCGGCGCCATACCCCATTCGGTTTTGTCTACCGGTTTTTTCAGTTTTTCTACATCTTCTTTCCAGCTCCATTTGGCTATCTTAACTGAGTTTTGGAAGTAGCTGCCGCCCTGTTCAGGAGCTACTATGGTTAGTGCCGAATAGTCTTTCCACTTGTCCGGGTAACCTATTTTTACGGTAAGGTTGTTCAGTTTTTTAACTGCGTTTTCTTTGGTAGACTTAGCCATCCAAGGCAGGCGGTTAATGCGGTTTTCAAAAGCCAGCATTACGTTTTTAATCATGGCTTCGGCTTTAGCCTTAGCTTCCGGCGGGAATTTTTTGGCTACGTATAGTTTGCCAAGTGCTTCGCCCAGGGTACCGTTTACGGTTTGAAGCGCGTTCTTATCACGCTTTTCTTCTTTTAGCGCACCACGAAGTGTTTTGCTGTAAAACTCCCAGTTGGCCGTTTCTATATCAGTAGAAAGTTTCCCTGTAGATTTGCGTAACTCCGCCCATTTAAGGTAATCTTTCCATGCGGCAACATCGTTTTTCTTAAAGATAGCCTCAAGCGCGGTCATATATTTTGGCTGAGATACCACAATGCTTGCCGGTTTACCCAGGCCAATGGCTGCAAAATAGGCATCCCAGTTTACAGATGGGGTGAGTTTTTTAAGCTCGGCAACGCTCATAGGGTTATACGTTACACGGTCATCACGAAGTGCCACCCTGTCCAGTGTAGGTTCGGCAAGCGAAGTTTCAAGAGCCAGTACACGTTTTGCGGCAGCGGCAGCATCTTTCTCAGTATAGCCAATGTACTTAAACATGCGGGCTACATGCTGCTCGTATTTGGCACGTTTCTCTTTAGAGTCGGCATCTTCGCTGGTATAGTAATCCCTGTCCGGTAGGCCAAGCCTTCCTGTGCCAAGGTAAATTACGTTTTTATTACTGTCTTTAGCGTCAGCACCTATGTAAATGCCAAAGAAACCGATACCGCCTTCAGGCTCCATTTCGGCAAGAAATGCCTGAAGCGTTTTTACGTCTTTAATGGCGTCGATTTTTTTAAGGTACGGCTTTATTGGCGTAATGCCTGCCTTGTTACGCGCCACGGTATCCAGTATGGTGCGGTACATGTTTGCTGCTTTACCCTGGTCGCTTGTCGCGCTCAGGCTTTTGTTTGCAGCCGCTTCTTTAAGAATGGCCAGGGCATCGTTGTTGGTGTTTTCACGAAGCTCATCAAAACTTCCCCAACGGGTTTTGTCGCCCGGTATCTGGGTAGCATCTACCCATTTTCCGTTTACGTACCTAAAAAAGTCGTCACCCGGCTTTACTGAGGTGTCCATGTATTGGAGGTTAATGCCCGGCTTTTGTTGCGCCAGGGCATTGTAAGAGCAAAGCGCGCTTCCCACAACAAGTGTGGCGGCGGCAAATTTTGCATCAAAACGTAGTTTCATTTGTTCGTGTGTTTTTAGTCTGAGTACAAATATAGGTTATTCGGTAATTCGGTTATATGGTGATTTGTTAATTCGTGGCAGTGGGTAATACGGTTATTGGGTTATGCGGTTATGCGTTTCAGTATGGAACAGACATTATTAACATTCTCAATGCCCGAATAACCGTATAACCAAATCAACACATAACCTTTTCTCCCTTATCTTTGCCAAAATTTTTTACAATGTTTTCCATCCTAAAAAAATACAGGCTGTTTATCAGTGTATTCGCCTTGCTTTCGGCAATCATACTCACACTTTTCTATACGGTGCTTACGCCGAAAAAACACCTGAAGATATACAGCCCCGCCGATGTTAACCCGGAGCTTGCCGATAGCAGCGTAACCGGCATAGCGCGCCACCACCGCATAGCGCCGTTTAGCTTTACCAACCAAAATGGTAAAACCGTTACCCAAAACGATTATAAGGGCAAGATATATGTAGCCGATTTCTTTTTTACGACCTGCCAGAGCATTTGCCCTAAAATGACAACCAATATGGTGTGGCTACAGGACAGGATAAAAACAATGCCTGATGTAATGCTGTTGTCGCACTCTGTTACTCCCGATGTAGACAGCGTACCGGTACTTAGAGCCTATGCCGATGAAAAAGGAGCCCTAGACAGTAAGTGGAACCTGGTTACGGGTAACAAAAAAGACATTTTTTATATTGCCCGTAAAAGTTACTTAGCCGTAAAGACCACCGATAGCAGTGAACTCTACGATATGGTGCATACCGAAAACTTTATCCTTGTGGATAAAAAAGGGCGCATCCGTGGTTTTTATGACGGTACTAACCTTGATAAACCTACCGATGACGGTGTTAAAAATGTGTCACAACTTCTGGAAGACATCAAATGGTTGCGGGAAAATGAATGATTGTAAAGTTTTATGGTTACTTTTGCAATCTAAATTGATTCTAAATAAAGTTGAAAACGAATCTTGCCCAGCTTAAAAAAGGCCAGAAAGCCATAATTACCGACTTTAACGTAGACGCCATTCCTCTGAAGTTATTGGAAATGGGTTGCCTGCCCGGTAATGCCGTGGAACTTTTGCAGATAGCCCCGCTGGGTGACCCAATATACATTAACGTTAGCGACAGCCACGTTAGCATTCGCAAAGAAACCGCTGCCGAAATAGACGTTATAATAATAACGGAATAAGTATTTAATGGCCGGTACTACTATAAAAATAGCCCTTATAGGGAATCCTAACGTAGGTAAAACTTCTGTATTTAACCAGCTTACTGGGCTTAACCAGCAGGTGGGCAACTATCCCGGTATTACCGTAGAGCGTAAAAGCGGGGTATGTAAACTCCCTAACGACACTAAGGGCGTTGTATTAGACCTTCCCGGTACGTACAGCCTCAATGCCAGCTCTATGGATGAGAGTGTGGTGATAGAGCTGTTAATGAATAAAAACGACAAGGACTACCCGGACGTTGCCGTTGTGGTAAGCGATGTAGAAAACCTGAAGCGTAACCTGCTCCTCTTTACCCAGATTAAAGACCTAGAAGTGCCTACGATATTAGTCATTAACATGGCCGACCGTATGGATAAAAAAGGCATCTCGCTGGATATACCTTATTTGGAAAGCCACCTTAAGACACGCATTGCTTTAGTAAGCACCCGTAAAGGGGTGGGTATAGATCACCTCAAAGATTTGCTTGTAAACTACGCCGCGCTTAGTTCAGAACCCTGTGTTAATGCCAGTTCCATAGACCCGGAGTATTTTGATAACCTGCGCAGGCAGTTCCCTAACCAGCTGGTTTATAAACTTTGGCTGGTGATTACGCAAGATGTCAACTTCGGCAGGCTGGATCGTAAGGAGATAGAAGGGACTTTTGAAACCAAGAAAAAGCCTGAGCTGAAACGCATGCAGCAAAAGGAAACCATAAAGCGCTACCAGTTTATAAACGATGTGCTTAAGGTGGGGCAAACCATAGATGTAGGCAAAGCCAATGACATCCGGGCCAAGCTGGACAGGGTGCTTACTCACAAGGTATTTGGCTATGTGATTTTCTTTTTTGTATTACTGCTTATCTTCCAGAGTATATTTTCATGGAGCTCGGTGCCAATGGATTTTATTGACGAATCCTTTGCGGCACTGGCATCCTTCGCAACCGAAAATTTACCTGCGGGTAAACTGACCGACCTTATTACCCAGGGTATTATACCCGGTATAGGTGGTGTGGTTATTTTCATTCCGCAAATCGCGGTACTGTTCATGTTCATATCCATATTGGAAGAGAGCGGTTACATGAGTCGCGTCGTATTCCTGATGGATAAAATCATGAAAAAATTCGGGCTTAATGGTAAGAGCGTGGTGCCACTGATTTCGGGTACTGCCTGTGCCATCCCGGCCATCATGTCGGCACGAAATATAGAAAACTGGCGCGAACGCCTTATTACCATACTGGTTACACCGTTTGTTACGTGCAGTGCACGCTTACCGGTGTATACCATACTCATTTCGCTTATTATCCCGGATAGGTACATACTGGGTGTATTCAATTTGCAGGGACTTACGCTGATGCTTTTATACCTGCTTGGGTTTGGTGGCGCTATACTTTCGGCATGGGCGCTGGATAAGATTTTGGCACTAAAACATAAGAGTTTCTTCGTTGCTGAAATGCCAAATTATAAACTTCCCCTTGCTAAAAACGTAGCCATAACCGTGGTAGAAAAAACCAAGGCTTTTGTTATGGGGGCAGGTAAAATTATATTGGCACTATCTGTAATCATATGGTTCCTGGGGTCGCATGGACCGGGTAATGATTTTAAAAATGCTGAGGAAATTGTAAAGAAAGATGCCATAGAGCGCCAGGTGAATCCTGCGCATTGGGAAGATATGATCGCTTCGTATCAGCTGGAGCATTCTTATATAGGTATTATGGGCAAGTCCATAGAACCGGTTATACGTCCGCTTGGGTACGACTGGAAAATAGGTGTGGGTATTGTAGCGTCCTTTGCCGCGCGCGAGGTATTTGTAGGTACATTGGCCACCATATACAACATAGGCAGCAGCGCCGAGAGTGAAGACGAGGTAACCATCCGCCAGCGTATGGCGGCAGAAATACATCCGGAAACCGGAAATAAAGTGTTCAATTTTGCAACAGGGGCATCATTATTGTTGTTTTATGCATTTGCCATGCAGTGCATAAGTACCCTTGCCATTACAAAAAAAGAGACTAATTCATGGAAATGGCCGATAATACAACTCGTAGGCATGAGTTCATTTGCATATGTTGTGTCATTGATTACGTACCAGCTGTTAAAATAATTTGATTATGGATATTCAGGATATAATAGCATACGGGCTGGTGGTTTTGGCTGCCGCTTTTTTGGTAAAGAAATACTTTTTGCCAAAGAAAAAAGCATCCGGTTGCGGCGGTGACGACTGCAAATGCCACTAAGCCTGTCATATTGATAAATCAATGTTATCATTTTGATAATGAGCATTCTTCTTATTTAGAATGAATATAAAAAACTACCTTTTAACACGTTAACACATTTTTTGTACGTTTTTTTCTGGTTCTAATGCCTATATTTGCGTTCCTGAACATTTAGAAAACTATGTACGAAAGTATCAAAGAACTGCATTCATACCTGGCTTACGCCGTTTTAACCTTCCTTCTGTTAGCATCGCTAAACGCGTTTGTAGGATTGTCTAAAAAAAGGCCGTTTATACCTAACGACCGCAAGATTGCACTCATTGCATTAATCTTTTCGCATACACAGTTATTGTTGGGGCTTATTATGCTGTTTACATCTCCATACCTTGCCACTGTTAAGCAGATAGGCATGGGTGCAGCCATGAAAGACAGCGTTCTGAGGCTTTATGTTGTAGAACACCCGCTTGTTAATATCATTGCACTTGCGCTGATAACCATAGGATGGTCTAAACACAAAAAGGCTCAGGACGACACGGCAAAATTCAAAAAAATCGCTGTGTTTTATGCCATCGGACTGGTGTTGCTGCTAAGCAGGATACCGTACGGCGCCTGGTTAGACTAAGCGCTTCATTTTCGGGGAAGGGTTCCCCGTCTTGTTCTTTGGCATGTTAATTGAGAAAACTAACGGACAAAAATATTATATCTATGAAGAATAGCGTAATTATTTTCAGTACAGCAGTGCTACTATTTATGTTAACAGCCTTCACTACGGCAGAAAATTCTGCTAATGGTGAAACTAAAATTACTGCAATTGCAACAGATTCTACCGAAGTGGCTACAGCCACTGAAGCAGCCGAATCTGTTGTGAAACTTACTCCGTACAAAGCCAATGTACTGGCTACATACTATGCGGATAAGTTTAACGGTAGAAAAACCACAAGCGGAGAACGTTTCCATAACTCTAATTATACCGCTGCGCACATGAGGCTACCCATGGGTACTATAGTGCGTGTAACCAATGAGGCTAACGGTAAATCGGTAGATGTTAAGGTAAATGACCGTGGTCCCTTCAGCAAAAAGCTTGAAATAGACCTTACCAAAAAAGCCTATATGGAAATCCTTTCCAAAAAAGGAGCCGGAAGCTTTAAGGTAAAACTTGAAATTGTTCAGAAGAAATAAGCGTAAGCTTACATTATACAATATGAAAAAAGCCGTTTTTTTATTACTCGTTACCATGCTGGTGCTTTCCGGATGTGGCAGTTCTAAAAAAGCGGCTTTTTCCATGTACGACAAAAAAGCCGTAGCCACATATTACCACGATAAGTTTAACGGGAAGAAGACCGCCAGCGGCGAAACCTTCAGCAACAGCAAATACACTGCGGCGCACCGTAAGTTGCCTTTTGGTACTAAACTGAAAGTGACTAATAAAGTCAACGGGAAATCAGTGGTAGTTACCGTAAACGACCGTGGCCCTTTTAGCGGCGGTTGTGATTTAGACCTTACCCATAAGGCCTTCATGGAAATAACTGACAAAAAGACCCACGGTAAAATCACCGTTACCCTGGAAATTGCCAAATAAGAAAAACGTATTGGGTTTTTCGGTACATTTGGTATATTAATTACCATCACATACATCCATGATTACTTTCATAGTGGTAGTTGCAGCACTGGTGCTCGCAGTATACCTTTTTATGCGCCAGCCAAAGTTTGGCGCTAAACCTACAGGCAAAAGACTGCAACACATACTTGCCTCTTCTAATTATAAAGACGGCGCTTTCCAAAACCTGAGCCATACTCCTCAATTGGCTGAAGATACAAAGATGAGTGAAGTATTATTCAAATTTTTCTTTGGAAAAAGCAAAAGGAATGTACCATCTAAACCTATTCCTACCCTTAAAACAGACCTGAAGGACCTGCCTGCCGATGAAAACGTATTGGTTTGGTTCGGGCATTCGTCGTACTTTATTCAGGCCGATGGCAAAACCTTGCTTGCCGATCCGGTGTTTAGCGGCAACGCGTCGCCATTAGGCAATGTTCCTGCTTTTAAGGGGAGTGATGCCTATTCAGTTGACGATATGCCCGAAATAGATTTCCTGTTCATATCGCATGACCATTGGGATCATCTGGATTACGATACGGTAAAACAGCTTTTGCCTAAAGTAAAGCAGGTAGTTACCGGCCTCGGTACGGGGGCACATCTGGAGCGATGGGGTTACAAGCCTGAAAAAATCACCGAACTCGACTGGTATGAAGCAGCTACCTTTGGCGATTTTAAATTCATAGCCCAGCCTGCAAGGCACTTTAGCGGTCGTAGCTTTAAGCGAAACGGTACACTGTTTATTTCTTCGGTATGGCAAACACCTTCGTTTAAGTTGTACTTAGGTGGAGACAGCGGTTTTGATACGCATTTTGAAAAGATAGGGCAGGAGCACGGCCCGTTTGATTTGGCTATACTGGAGTGCGGCCAATACAACCACGCGTGGCATTACATTCACATGATGCCGGAAGAAGTGGTAACGGCGGCACAGCAACTGGGCGCTAAAACGCTTATGCCGGTGCACTGGGCAAAGTTCGCGCTGGCATTGCACGATTGGGACGAACCGATAGAGAGAGTTGTTACAGCGGCTGAAAATGAGCGACAGGTAACCATTACCCCAATGATAGGAGAAAAAGTATCCTTAAACACCCCAGATAATTTCAGGAAATGGTGGCAGGAAGTGGAATAATATAAAAAACAGGAGAGCGGACTAACCAGTCCGCTCTCCTGTTTTTTATATGTGTAGCGTTTATAGCGCCTTGTTTACTATAGTGGCGCTGGCCTGTGCGGTAGGCAGTATCAGCAGGTCGGCTATGTTTACATGGTACGGGCGCGATATTACAAAATGAATAACATCGGCTATGTCTTCGGCATGTAGTGGTTCCAGGCCTTTGTACACATTTTCGGCACGTTCGCGGTCGCCCTTAAAACGCACTTCACTAAATTCGGTATCTACCATGCCCGGGTTAATAGCCCCCACACGGATGCCGTATTGGTTCAGGTCCATGCGCATGCCCTGGTTAATGGCATCTACCGCGTGCTTGGTGGCACAGTACACGTTGCCGTTTGTATATACCTCTTTACCCGCTATAGAACCTATGTTTATGATATGGCCGCTGCGGCGTTCTACCATACCCGGAATAATTTCCTTACTCACGTAGAGCAGGCCTTTAACATTAATGTCTATCATAGAATCCCAGTCGTCTACATCGCCGTTTTCTATAGGGTCAAGGCCGTGGGCATTGCCCGCGTTATTTATCAGTACATCAATATTTATAAAATCAGCCGGAAGCGACGCTATGGCTTTGGCTACAGCCTTCTTTGTTCTTACATCAAAGTTAAGGGTGTGTACATCGGTAAGTTCAGAGAACTCGTCCTGCAGCTCGGTAAGGCGGTCTTCGCGGCGTCCGCATATGATAAGGCGGTAACCGTTCTGGGCTAATAGGCGTGCCGTAGCCCTGCCTATACCGCTTGTTGCGCCTGTTATTAATACTGTTTTTTTCATCTTCTTATATTTAAAAAAACCGTGATGGAAATCTTCTTGTTTTATTATTTCATCGGGCGTTGCCCAATGCTATTGTGTCTAACACTTTCAGAGTCTGTAAACTGTAACTAACTACTAAATCAAGGCACTTTATGCCCCATGCTTTCCGTCCATATGGCAAACCAGTCGGTTAGTTCAAGCTTTATGTCTTTTGCCTTAACCTGGCTTTTCAGTCTTTCACTGCTGGTTGAACCCGAAACCGGTATGATGCCTGCCGGGTGCTGTAGTATCCATGCGAGTAGGATAACATCTACCGGGGCGCTGTATTTAACGACCATATCCAAAAGGAGGGTTTTTAATCGGCGCGACTGCTCGGTACCCTGCTTAAAGACGCTGCCTATAGGGCTCCATGCAAGCGGTTTTATAGTATTAACCATCATGTAATCAAGCGTACCATCGAGCATGGGCTCAAATGCGGTTGCTGAAAATTCTATCTGGTTACAAAATACTTCGGTACGGGTACGGATGAGGTCGGTTTGTGTATTTGTAAAGTTGCTAACGCCAAAAGCCCTGATTTTGCCTTCGCTTTTTAGTTTGGTTACCGCTTCGGCTATTTCATCAGGATGCATCAGCGGACTTGGGCGGTGCAACAGCAATACGTCAAGATAATCGGTTCGCAGGAATCTAAGCGAATTCTCCGCGCTCCAAATGATGTATTCCTTGCTGTAGTCGTAGTGTTTCACCTTGTTTTCACGATTGCCCACCGTGTGCTGAATCCCGCATTTGCTAATCAGCTGAATGTCTTCACGTTTAATACCGCTTCCGGTAAAACCACGTCCAAAATCTGCCTCGGTGGTGTAGCCTCCGTAAATATCAGCATGGTCAAAGGTGGTGATGCCGTAACCAACACAATCGTTAATTAATGCGGCCATCTGGGCAGGGTTAAATTTCGCATGCCAGTCGCCCCAGTTCATGGCTCCGGCTATTATGGGCGAAAGTTGAATTTCCATAAAAGTGTAATAGGTTTTACATCGCTGTAAAAGTACATAAAAATCGATTGCGGCTACAGTAAAAATGTCAGTAAATCAAAGACGTTCAGGCTGAGTTTACGGCCATAATTTGGCAGTGTGTATTTACATGAATTGCTTTCATTTTGTTTAAAATACTATTTGTCTTGTAACACTTTTGCCAGGATTTCTACTCATACAGCAATTGTTTACCTATGTTTTTTAACATTCTTATACTTTATTTGTAGTATTGTCGTTCTTACAACTATGAATATAGTTGCGAAAACAGTTTAGTGAAAAGTAAGTGATGTAAGGTTTTGATTTTTAAAATTTTGCATCAACTATAAAAGCCGTTAACAAGATATTAACAGCCTGAGAGCTATAAACGTAATAAATTCGGCAATGAATTTGCTGTCTTAAAAAAGCATTTGTTAATTTACACTTCTAAAACAACGAACATAAATTATGGAAGGAAATACTGCCGCCCTGGACATCAGGGCGATTAATGAAAAGATAGAAAGGGAAAGCGCCTTTGTAGACCTCCTTACCCTGGAGATGAACAAAGTAATCGTAGGCCAAAAGTATATGATAGAGCGCCTGCTCATAGGCCTTTTAGGACAGGGACACATACTGCTTGAGGGGGTTCCGGGTCTTGCCAAAACGCTTGCCATTAATACACTAAGCCAGGCGGTGCAGGGTAGTTTCAGCCGTATACAGTTTACCCCGGATTTGCTTCCTGCCGATGTGGTAGGTACCCTTATTTACAACATTAAGCAAAACGAATTCTCCATAAAAAAAGGTCCCATCTTTGCAAACTTCGTACTTGCCGATGAGATAAACCGTGCCCCTGCCAAGGTACAATCGGCACTGCTTGAAGCCATGCAGGAAAAGCAGGTAACCATAGGCGAGGAAACCTTTAAGCTGGAAAAACCATTCCTGGTAATGGCTACCATGAACCCGGTAGAGCAGGAAGGTACCTATCCGCTGCCTGAAGCACAGGTAGACCGTTTTATGCTAAAAGCGGTTATCGACTATCCTAAATTGGAAGACGAACGCCTTGTTATACGCCAGAACCTTAAAGGTGCTTTTGAAAAAGTAAACGCTGTGGTTTCTGTAGACCAGATTCTTCGTGCGCAGCAAGCCGTACGTGAGGTATACATGGATGAAAAAATAGAAAAATACATTCTTGATATCATTTTCGCTACACGTTACCCTGAACAGTACAGGCTGGGCAACCTTAAGCCGCTTATCAGCTTTGGTTCATCGCCAAGGGGTAGTATTAACCTTGCTACTGCAGCTAAGTGTTATGCGTTCATTAAGCGTCGCGGCTATGTAATTCCAGAAGACGTTCGCGCCGTAGTACACGACGTACTGCGCCACCGTATAGGCATTACTTACGAAGCCGAAGCAGAGAACATTACATCAATAGACATCATTAACAAAATCGTTAATGAGATAGAAGTGCCATAGTAGTCATAAAGTCGAATGTCGTAAAGTCATAAAGCCCATTGCGCTGAGGACTTTATGACTTTATAAACTTTAGACTTTAAGACGTATAAAATGGATACAAAAGACATATTAAAAAAGGTCCGCAAGATTGAGATAAAGACCAAGCGGCTCAGCAACCACATATTTTCGGGAGAATACCACTCGTCGTTTAAAGGCAGGGGTATGACCTTTGCCGAGGTACGTCAGTACCAGTTTGGCGATGACGTGCGTAATATCGACTGGAATGTTACTGCCCGTTATAACGAGGCGCACATTAAGGTTTTTGAGGAAGAGCGCGAGCTTACCATGATGCTCATGGCAGACGTAAGCGGTAGCGAAAGCTTTGGTACGCAAAACGCTTTTAAGCGCGACATCGTTACCGAAATAGCGGCTACCATGGCATTTTCTGCCACGCAGAATAACGATAAGATAGGTCTTATCTTGTTCTCTGACCAGATAGAGCTGTTTATCCCTCCTAAAAAAGGGAAAAGCCACGTGCTGCGCATTATCCGCGAGCTGATAGAGTTCCAGCCTAAGAGCAAGAATACTGATGTAGGCCAGGCGCTTAAATTCCTTTCGGGGGTAATTAAAAAAAGGGCTATTGTATTCCTGATTTCCGATTTTGTAAGCGAAGGCTATGAGCATACCCTGAAAATTGCGAGCAAAAAGCACGATATTACCGGGGTACGTGTCTATGACCAACGCGAAGAAAAACTACCCGACCTGGGGCTTGTACAAATGGCTGATGCCGAAACCGGCGAAACCATGCTGGTAAATACCGGCAGTAAAAAGGTACGCCTGGAGTATGAAAAGCATTACCAGGCTAAGGTGAAATATTTTCAGGAAACCTTTAGCCGTTGCGGGGCAGGTACCGTAAGCACCCGCACAGACGAATCGTATGTAACCAAGCTGCTGGGCTATTTTAAAGCCCGGGCATAAGCAGTGAACAATGAAGATAAAACACGTTAAACAAATATATACCGTACTGGCCCTGTTTATGGGATGCGTTCTTTTTGCGCAAAATCCCATTAAAACCAGCGTTGATTCTACCAAGATAAAAATCGGCGCGCAGGCTAACCTTATCCTTAAGGCTACGGTAAAAAGCAAAGACCGCGTTAACTTCCCCGAAGGGAAGGTGTTCGGGCAGCTGGAGGTACTGGAGTCATATCCGATTGATACCGTAAAGAACGGTGCCACTTACGAGCTGATAAAAAAATACGGCCTTACCCAGTTTGACAGCGGACGTTATGTAATTCCACGCCTTCCTGTGGTTATTAATAACAAAACTCTGCAGTCAGACTCCATTGCACTAGAGGTAAATAACATTAAAGTCGACACGCTGAAACAAAAGCTGTACGACATTAAGCCTATTGCCAGCCAGCCATCGGACAACGCGTTTTGGCTATGGTTACTTGGCGGACTGGTAGCTGCTGGTGCCGTAGCGTATGGTGTTT
Source organism: Bacteroidia bacterium (assembly GCA_046566705.1). Taxonomy (GTDB): domain Bacteria; phylum Bacteroidota; class Bacteroidia; order Flavobacteriales; family Flavobacteriaceae; genus Flavobacterium. The sequence goes on from JBKHWE010000020.1 coordinate 19,667, forward strand.
GGTGGTATATTAAAAAACGCAAAAGCCAGCCCGCTAAAAAGAAAGAAGAAATTAAGGTAGTTACGCCAATAGAAAAGGCTACTGCACATCTTCAGGATCTGGAGAAGAAAGCGTTGCTGCAACAGGGCGCTGTAAAGGAATATTACAGTGAACTTGCCGATATTGCGCGTTTGTACATAGAGGAGGCGATTCACATTCCTGCTATGGAAAGCACCACAAGTGAACTTATTGAGGCTATGCATAACGCCACCCAAAAGCGCAAGATGCTCCTTAAGGAGGAAACATTTGAGCAACTGGAACGCGTACTGCGTACTGCCGATATGGTGAAATTCGCGAAGTCTAAACCACTTGATTTTGAGATTGAGCAAGACCGTAGCCGTATAGAAACTACCATAGTGGTAATAGACCGCAGCATACCGGTAGACCAACCTGATGATGAGAATTCTACCCAGGCATGGATGGAGGCCAAACGCAAGCTTGAAGAAGCCAAACGTAAAAAGAAAAGCCGCAACCTGATTATAACGGCGGCTTCGGTAGTTGTGTTTCTTGGAGCATTTTTCTTAGCCTATACTGCTGTAAGAAGTGCTATTTATGGTAAAACTACGCAGGAGATGCTCGAAGGCAACTGGGTAAAGAGCGAATATGGTGTGCCGGGTGTTACTATAGAAACTCCCGATGTTTTACAGCGGTTAGATCCTGCTGCACTAATGCCAAAAGACAGTTACGCGCTATTTAAGGACATGGCCATGTTTGGCTACGGCAAGCAGTTTGGCGATTTTTACATAGCAGTGGCTACCCTAAATCTTAAGCAGCCAAAAGAGGTTGATCTTAATACCGTTATAGACGGCGTTATTAAGGCTTGGGAAGCACAGGGCGGTAAAGATATTTTGGTAAAAAGCGAAGAATACCATACGCCAAATGGTGTCAATGGCATACGTGCTTATGGTACCATGGCTTACCCGGATCCGTTAACCAAGCAAAGTTTGAGGCTTTATTATGAAGTATACGTTTTTGGGCAGGACCAGGGGATGCAGCAAATAGTACTGCTTCATAAAGATGGCGATGAGTATGCCCCTAAAATTGTAGAGCGCATAAAGAATTCGATAGAAATGAGAAACCTGAATCCGCAACAACAGCAGCAATAACATGAACGAAGTAACATTTTTAAATCCCGGTTTCTTCTGGCTGTTCGCGGCATTTCCGGTCGCCATAGGCTGGTACATCTGGAAGCGGAAAAAACAAACCGCCTCACTTACCATAAGTTCCATAAACGGTTTCAGGGTTACTCCGTCATGGAGGGCAAAGCTAAAACCGGTGCTTTTTGCGGTAAGGCTACTGGCACTGGGCTTCATTATCGTAGCGCTGGCACGTCCGCGCTCGGTAGACGTAAACAGTAAAACCCGCACCAGTATGGGTATAGATATTGTTATGGCGGTAGACGTTTCGGGCAGTATGCTTGCGAAAGACCTTAAGCCAAACAGGCTCGAAGGACTGAAGCGTGTAGCCGAAGACTTTGTAGACAATCGTCCTAACGACCGCATAGGTCTTGTGATTTATGCAGGGCAAAGCTATACCAAGATACCCGTAACCAGTGATAAAGAATTGGTTAAGGAAGCCATCCGTTCAGTAAAGTATGACGATATGGTAATGGAAGACGGTACCGGTATAGGTGTGGGGCTTGCCACTGCCATAAACAGGCTGAAAGACAGCAAGGCAAAAAGCCGTGTTATCATACTGCTTACCGATGGTGTAAACAACTCGGGTTTTGTAGACCCGCGCATGGCATCGGACATGGCTAAGGAATTTGGCATTAAAGTATACACCATAGGTATTGGTACAAACGGTCAGGCCATGATGCCGTATGCCAAAGATGCCAGTGGAAAGCTGCTTTACCAAATGGCTCCCGTACAGATAGACGAAGCACTGATGAAGGAAATAGCCAAAAAAACTGACGGTACGTATTTCCGTGCTACAAGCAACAGCAAGCTGAAGGAAATCTACGAGCAGATCAACAAGCTGGAAAAAACAGAAATAGAAGAACAAAAGTTTTATAACTACGACGAAAAGTTCCGCCCGTGGGTGTGGGCTGCCTTTGGGTTACTGTTAGCCGAGGCATTTGCGCGTAAAACACTTTACCGAAGCTTTATATAGTTATGTACGAGTTAGACGAACCAAGATATTTATACCTTCTTGCTGCCATACCGCTGCTGGTTGTACTGTTTTTATTCAACCTTTGGTGGAAACGCAGGAAACAGCGCGAGTTTGGTAACCCGCAATTGGTGAAAAAGCTAAGTGCCGAGAGTTCGGTATTTAAGCCTGCGATTAAGTTAGCATTTGTATCACTTGCCATAGCCGGTGTAGTGCTGGCATTGGTAAACCCGAAAATTGGCACCCGTACCGAAAAAGTAAAGCGTGAAGGGGTAGACATTGTATTTGCCATAGACGTAAGTAAGAGTATGCTTGCCGAAGACGTGGCACCAAGCAGACTGGAAAAATCCAAACAGATTGTTTCGCAAATCATAAACAGCCTGGGTACCGACCGTATTGGCATCATCGGCTATGCCGGTAGCGCGTATCCGGTACTGCCCATTACAACTGATTACAGCGTAGCAAAAATGTTCCTGCAAAGCATGAATACCGATATGGTTTCGAGCCAGGGTACAGCAATATCTGATGCTATTCATTTGGCTTCGACATATTATGATGACCCACAGACGAGTAAGCTGCTTATCATTGTTTCAGATGGTGAAGACCACGGTGAAGACAGTGAAGCTGCTGCCGAAGAAGCCCAGAAGAAAGGCATCAAGATACTTACCGTGGGTGTGGGCACTGAGAAGGGTGGGCCTATTCCGCTTAAAGAAAACGGACGCATACAGGGTTACAAGAAAGACAATGCCGGCGAAACGGTGATTACAAAACTGTATCCTGATGCGCTTAAAACCATAGCCGAACGCACCAAAGGCGGTTACGTATACGGCGGTACCACACGCGAGGTTACCGAGTATGTAAAGAAAGCATTGGAAAACATAGAGAAGAAGGAATTTGAATCGAAAGAAGTAGCGTTGTACGAATCGCAGTTCCAGTGGTTTCTGGGCGCGGCGTTCCTGCTGCTTTTCGTGGAGATCTTCCTTCTGGACCGCAAAACATCATGGATTACAAAACTTAACCTGTTTAACGAAAAAGAATAATGAAAAGAGTACTTACAGTATGCCTGCTGCTTGGTGCCGTTATGGCTTTTTCGCAGGAAAAGAAACCCGAAAAAGAAATAAAGGACAAAAACCTGCCTAAAGGTAACGCCCTTTTTGAAGATAAAGACTACGCCGGAGCCGAAGCACAGTACCGTATTTCGGGGAGCAATGCGCCTACCAAATCGATAGCTTCATATAACCTGGGAAATGCCATTTACAAAGAAAAGAAATCGGCTGAGGCTGCCTTTGCCTATGGAAGGGCTATAGAAAATGCCAAGACAAAGCAAGAGAAGCACCAGGCATTTCATAACCTGGGTAATGCCATGATGCAGCTTAAGGCGTATGATAAAGCCGTAGAAGCCTATAAAAATGCTTTGCGTAATAATCCGGCTGATGAGCAAACGCGTTACAACTATGCCCTTGCCAAAGATTTGCTGAAGAAAAATCCGCCACCGCCGCCGGAAAAGAACAATAACAAAGACAACAAAGACAAGAACCAAAAGGATAAAGGCGGAAACGATAAGGATAAAAACCAGGATCCTAACAAAGGCGACAATAAAGATAAAGACAAGGATAAGGACAAAGGAAACGATAAGAAGGACAATAACCAGGATAAAGGCGACAACAAAGACAAGAAAAACGGCGACGGCAAGGATAAGCAGGACAAAGGCGATCCTAAACCAACCGGCGCAAGTCCTAACCGTGACCAGATGCAGCGTATGCTGGATGCCATGAACAATGAAGAGAAAAAAGTTCAGGATAAGGTGAAAAACGGGCAAAAGGTGCGTGGCCAACAGGTAAAACCTGAAAAAGACTGGTAGTCTGTTTTGGCAAAAGCCAACCAATGCTATATTTTTGACGTGGAAATATCCATTTTTTGAAAAAGAACAATGAAGAAGTACTTAGCCATATTATTCCTTTTTATACTCCAGGGGCTTACCGCCCAGGTGGAGTTTAAAGCTACGCCAAGTCGTACCAAAATAGGGGTAAATGAAAAGTTGCGCGTAGAATTCAGCATGAATAAGGATGGCGATAACTTTGTGCCGCCACCGTTCCAGGGATTCCAGGCGTCGGGTCCCGGGCAAATGATAAGCAATTCGTGGGTAAACGGTAAGGTTACCTTCAGTAAAACCTACACCTATGTACTTGCGCCAAAAGCAAAGGGTACATTTACCGTAGGGCAGGCCACTATAGAAATAGATGGTGTTACTTATAAAACTTCTCCGTTTAAGATAACGGTAGGCGATGCCGTGGCAAATCCTAATCCGCAACAACAGCAACCGCGTTATGACCCATTCGATCCGTTTGGGCGTATGCGTCAGCAGCAGGAAGAAGAGGAGCAGGCTGCCCAGAATGCCGACCCAAACAACGGTATCCATCTGGTTGCCGAAGTGCAGAATACCAATCCGTATGTTAACCAGCCGGTTAATGTGGTGTATAAACTTTACGTAAGCCATGATAGCAGTGTACTTCAGTTTGGCGAAAAAACAAGCCCTAAATACAACGACTTCTGGAGCCAGATAGAAGTAGTAGACGGACAGCACATGAAAGTGCAGGAAGGAACTTATAAAGGTAAACCGTACCGTTATGTAGTGGTTCGTAAAGCCGTGCTGTATCCGCAAAAAGCGGGTAAGCTAAAACTTGAACCTCTTGTCGATGAACTTTTGGTGGAGGTACCAAACGGCAAGCGTGATTTCTTTGGGCGTATGTTTACCAAACAGATGAAGACTAGTGCCACAACAGGCACCAACTACATCAACGTAAGGCCACTGCCGGAAGCCGGAAAACCAGCCGACTTTAATGGTGCTGTTGGTAATTTCGATTTTAAAGTAACCCCAGACAAAACGACCAGCAAGAATGGCGAATCAATCCAACTTACAATAAGCGTTAGCGGTAAGGGTAACCTGAAGCTGTTTAACCTTCCGAAGCCTGAAGTACCTACCGCGCTTGAAATGTACGACCCGGAACATAAGGAAAACGTACAAACACCACTTACGGGTATGGTGGGTAGTACTACCGATGTGTATACTCTGGTGCCAAATAGTAAGGGCAAATATCCTGTTAAGGCAATGTCGTTTTCTTGGTTTGATCCTGCTACAGGTAAATATCATACCCGTACAAGCGATGAAATAATGATTGATGTGCTCAATGTGCCGGAAGCCGTTGCCGAGGCTGCCAAGGGCAAAGGCGCTAAGCAGGAGGTTAAATCTACAGAAACGTTCCGTTACATAGCATCTGAAACATCGCTAAGGGCGCAGGGTGGTGATGACTTCTATGGCTCTACCTTGTGGTATGTGCTTATGGTCGCGCCGTTCGCTTTTATCCCGGTGATTGTATTGGCACGTAAGAAAAAAGAAGCATACGACAGCGATATTGTAGGTAACAAGATACGTACGAATAATAAGCTTGCGAAAAAGTATCTTACCGCAGCGAGGAAAGAATTGGGCAATAAAGAACCGTTCTACCTGGCACTTGAAAAAGCCCTGCACAACTTCCTTAAAGCGAAGCTGCGTATAGAAACCAGCGAGCTGAGCCGTGATAACATAAGGGAGCTGCTGTTGTCCCGTAATGTCACTCCTGATACGGTAAACGATTTTACCCGCATTATGGACAGTTGCGAATTTGCACGCTATGCGCCGTCGTCTGATACGGCCATGCAGCAGGATTACGATAGTGCGGTGAGTGTTATTACGAGTTTGGAGAAGCAGGTGTCTTAGAGGATATTAAGATAGGAGTATTAAGTATTAAGACTTCTTTTCTTGATGTTTTACCACAAAGGGCACAACGTTTTTCACAGAGGGCACTAAGCTTTAAGAAATAGATTATATTTTTATAGTCCACAAAGATTTGAGCTACGCGCAAATAAGAAGTTCACAAGGCTTTGTGTTCTTTGTGAAAAACGTTGTGACCTTCGTGGTAAAATTATATGCAAGGTCAGGAGCTCAGAAAGCTTTGTGTACTTTGTAGAGTGACGCAGTCGGTTCTTAGTGTTCCTTATGATAGTGCTCTTTGTGAAAAAACTTTGTGACCTTCGTGGTGAAATTATACACAATGCTTATGACAGAAAATGAAATAGCAAAAATAGTTTTTGACTGTGCACTAAAAGTCCACAAAGGTCTTGGACCTGGCTTACTTGAGAGTGCATATACAGAATGTTTATGTTATGAAATTTACAAAGCGGGATTGTATTTTGAAAAGGAAAAACCGATGCCTTTAGAGTATGGCGAGATTAAGCGAAACATTGGATACAGGGCTGACATAATTGTAGAGAATAAATTTATTATAGAAATAAAATCGGTTGAAGAACTGCATGATATTCATTTAGCCCAATTGTCAACGTACCTGAAGTTGTCGGGGTATAAATTAGGGTTTCTGATAAACTTTAATGTACTGTTACTTAAAGATGGTATACGCAGGGTTATTAACGGGAAATTGTAATATGAAAAACATAATATACATAACACTGCTTTTTATTACAGGGCTGGCCTTTGGGCAAAGCTTTGAGCAGGGTAATGCACTATACCGAAAAGGTGACTATAAAGCTGCAGCTACCGAATATGAGAATATAATTAAGCAAGGAAAAGAATCGGCTGAGGTGTACTTTAACCTGGGTAACGCCTATTACAAACTGAACCAGGTAGCACCATCGGTATATTATTATGAAAAAGCCCTGTTGCTTAATCCCGGTTATAAAGATGCTGAGGTTAACCTGGCTTTCGCACAAAAAATGACCATAGATGATATTAAGGACACACCGCGCGTAGGCTTTTCAAAGATGATATACAATGCTACCGGGAGCTATCATTACAATACCTGGGCATGGATAGCCGTGTCGTTTTCGGTATTGTTCCTGCTGTTGTTTGTAGGGTATTATTTTTCGGGAGTGGCGTTGGTAAAGCGTATATTCTTTTTTGGGATGTTTGTCGCTGCCGGATTCTTAGTGCTGAGCATTGTCGCTGCCATCTATGTTAAAACCCAGAAATCACGGGAGAACTACGCCATTGTATTCCCTGAGGTCATCTCGGTAAAATCAGAACCAAGGGAGGCAACTCAGGACGCTTTTATTCTCCATGCCGGCACTAAGGTAAACGTGCTTGAAACCATAGATAACTGGAAGAAGGTACAACTCGCCGACGAGAACGTGGGCTGGGTGCCTAAAGCAGATATAAAAGAAATAAAAGAGCAGCCCTAAGGCTGCTCTTTTATTTATGTTTAAAGTTGTGACTATGCTACAGGTATTTCTGCATTTGCCCATTCGTTTATCCAGCCGGCTACTACATTAACCCACTCATCGCCATCGTTAAGGCAGGGTATGGCATGGAATTTTTCGCCACCATGCTCTACAAAATCCTCGTTGGCACGCATGGCTATCTCTTCAAGGGTTTCAAGGCAGTCTGAAACAAATGCCGGCGTAACCACAGCAAGGCTTTTTATGCCCTCAGACGGCATTTTGTTTATTTCAACATCGGTATACGGTTCTAGCCATTTATCGCCCGCCAGTCGGCTCTGGAACGTTAATGAGTACTTGTCTTGAGGAATGCCCAGTTGCTCCACCACAAGCCTTGTGGTTTCGTAGCACTGGTGTCGGTAGCAGAATTTGTGCGCTGCCGATGGCGTAACGCAGCAGGTACCGTCTATTTTACAGTGTGATTTTGTTACATCGGTCTTGCGGATGTGGCGTTCGGGTATGCCGTGATAGCTAAACAGCAGGTGGTCATACTCAAAGCCCTCCAGTCCTTTTTTAATGGAATTGGCCAGTGCCGTAATATAGTCGGGTTTATTGTAAAATGCCGGCACATCGGTAAAGCGCATGTGCGGAAATTTCTTCTTCCTGATTTCTTCTGCAAGTACCAGTATGGTAAGGGTAGATGCCATGGCATACTGTGGGTACAACGGAAACAGCAGCACATCGGTTACGCCTTTGTCAGACAGTTCCTGTAGGCCGCTTTCTATAGACGGCTTGCCGTAACGCATGGCAAGGGCAACAGGTATTTCGCTTTTAGGAGCGACTTTGTTTAGTAACCTTTTGCTTAATACAATAAGCGGTGATCCTTCTTCCCACCATATTTTAGCATACGCGTGTGCCGATTCCTCGGGTCTTTTGCGCAATATAATACCACGCACAAGCAGCGCCCTTAGCAGGAACGGTACGTCTATAACGTACTTATCCATAAGGAACTCATCCAGGTAGGGTTTTACATCTTTAGCGGTAGGGCTCTGTGGAGAGCCAAGGTTTACAAGTAATACGCCTTTCATTGCTTTTGTTTTATGGTGTTTTCGTTGCGTGTAAATTATGCAACGGAAAATATCTGTTTTTTTATCTAATTTTTACTTACACCTTCTCCGTAATACTCATCAAATACTTCTTAGGTGTGGTCGCAAATTTCTTTTTAAAAGCCGCTATAAAGTGGCTTGCCGTACTGTACCCTATTTTAAGTCCCACCTCATTTACGTTATAGGAGCCGCTATCCAGCAGTTTACGGGCGTAGTCCATCTTATAATCAAAGAGGAAACCGTATACTGTGTCGCCATAGATCTGGCGAAATCCCATCTTTAATTTTTTTAGGCTGATGCCCACCTGCTCGCTCAGTTCTTCCAGTCCGGGAGGTTCAGCCATGTTAGCTATCACTATGTCTTTGGCACGGCGAATTTTCAGTACGTTGTCCTCATCTACCAGAAAGGGGCATTGTTCAGCATCCGGGTCTTCGGCACGGTTAAAGTAAAGGCTCAGAAGCTCGTACACCTTACCTTTAAAATACAGTTTCTTTATAGAAGAATGCATGTTAAAGTGGAACATCTGACTAAGCACTACTGCCATAGACGGGTTTATATTATCGTCTTTATAATATTTGCGGTCTATGTTTTCAGGACTCAGAAACGGTATGTGGTTGGCCTGGTCAGAAAAGAAGCCGTGGAATTTTTTTATCGAAATCAGTACTGTAACCACCCAGCTGTGCGGTTCTATTTCCAGCTGCATGGGCAGATTCGTCTGCGGGTTGTACAAGAACAGCGATACCTCTTCGCGCAGGTCCAGCGCATAGCGCCCCTGGTTAAAGACAAACTTAGCCTTTCCCTTTAACCCAAAGTGAAACTGAATGAATTCAGTGCCCACCTCGCGGGTAAAAGAGTAGGTTTCATCGCTGTTGTTTTCAAATTTAAGCACGTAAAAACCGTTGCCTATCATCAGTTCCTCATGAGTACCCATAGCGTTATTTTTAATTATTGGTAAGGGTAGTTCAATGCTGCTTTTATTTAGACTGGTTCTAAACAGAATAATCGCAAAGCATTGATTTCGCTGCAAATTTAAACGAAAAAAGTGATTTATGGCACAAAACACACCAAGCGTTATAAAAAGGACTTCCAGCGTTATTTTTTAGCGAGCACTCGTTATACTTTTGTTAAACTTTTTAGGTGAAAGTGTATATGGACAAAAATAGCATGCACAGGCATCAGTATTTTTATGCTGTGGGATTAAGTTTCAGGAAAGCTGATGCCGAGGTGAGGGGGAAATTCAGCCTGGATGCGCAGGGGCGTGCCGCTGTACTGGCTCAGGCAGCCGTAGAAGGCATAGAGAGCCTTGTGGTGGTGAGTACCTGTAACCGTACAGAAATATATGGGTTTGCCCAGCACCCGTTCCAGCTTATAAAACTACTTTGCGATAACAGTAACGGCTCTGTAGACGAGTTTCAGCGCGCGGCCTTTGTATATAAAGGAGCCGAGGCGATAGATCACGTTTTTCGTGTAGGAACCGGACTTGACAGCCAGATATTGGGCGACTTCGAAATCATAAGCCAGATAAAAATCAGTTTTACAGAAAGCAAGAACGCAGGACTTGCCAACGCCTTTACCGAGCGACTTGTAAATAGTGTGATCCAAGCGAGTAAACGTGTAAAGAACGAGACCGAACTAAGCAGTGGTGCCACATCGGTATCTTTTGCGTCAGTACAGTATATGATGGCGAATGTTGAGGAAATCCAGAACAAGAATATACTGCTTTTCGGGACCGGAAAAATAGGGCGTAATACCTGCGAAAACTTGGTGAAGCATACCAAAAACGACCACATAACCCTGGTTAACCGTACCCGCGAAAAGGCTGAACAGGTGGCAGGGAAGTTTAATCTGGTGGTTAAGGACTACGACCTGCTTCCGCTGGAAATAGAAAAAGCCGATGTGCTTGTAGTAGCTACCGGGGCACAAAAGCCTACCATTGATAAAGATATCCTTGCGCTGAAAAAGCCATTGCTGATACTGGACCTTTCGGTACCGATGAATGTGCATGAAAACGTACGCCAACTGCCGGGAGTTACCGTGGTACACCTGGATGACCTGAGTAAGATTACCGACAGCACGCTGGAAAACCGCAAAAAGCACATACCTGCAGCGGAAGCTATTATTACTGAAATAATGGACGAATTTACCGAGTGGACAAACGCCCGTAAATTTGCCCCTACCATAAATGCCCTGAAAGACAAACTAAACTCTATAAAGGAGGGAGAGCTTGATTTTCAGCGTAAAAAACTCCGTAATTTTGATGAAGAGCAGGCAGAGATTATCAGCCAGCGCATCATACAAAAAATTACAACCCATTTTGCCAATCATCTTAAAGACCACGGTACGTCGGTTGACGAAAGCATAGAGTGGATAGAAAAAGTTTTTAAATTAGAAACGAAAGAACACACCATTTAAACTGTAAGTTTCTGCAATGGGACTTTTCAGATGAGTGAGCAACTTGAAACTTGAAACCTGACACTTGGAACAAAAAACAATACGAATTGGCACCCGCGACAGCGAACTTGCACTGTGGCAGGCTCATACTGTAGAACGTAAGTTAAACGAGTTGGGCTATGCTACCGAAATCATAGCGGTAAAAAGTGCCGGCGACCTTATACTCGATGTGCCGTTGTACGAACTGGGCATTACCGGGATTTTTACTAAAACGCTCGACGTTGCCATGATAAAAGGCGGGGTAGACATAGCCGTGCACAGCATGAAAGACGTGCCTACCGCATTGCCAAAAGGCATCGTGCAGGCAGCTGTTTTAGAGCGTGCCGATACCCACGATATATTAGTACATAAAGGTAACGACGGCTTTTTTGCCGATGCCGCTACCATTGCTACCGGAAGCCTTCGCCGACAGGCACAATGGCTGCACCGCTACCCGAACCATACGGTTACTGACCTTCGCGGAAATGTAAACACCCGCCTTAAAAAGCTGGAGGATAATGCATGGGAAGGTGCCATATTCGCAAAAGCGGGGTTGGAAAGATTAGGTTTTGTTCAGGATAACGTCATCAAAAGTCCTTCCTTTGGAGGGGTTGGAGAGGCTCTTGACTGGATGATTCCGGCACCGGCACAGGGGGCTATGGTCGTTGTGGCAATGGGAAACGATGCCTACTGCCTTGAAGCTCTTGCCCAGCTAAACGACACCGCTACCGAAGTAGCTACGCATATAGAACGTCAGTTTTTGCGCAGGCTGGAAGGGGGCTGCACCGCACCTATAGGTGCTTTGGCTACGTATATAGACGATGAAATCCGATTTGAGGGTGTACTGCTTAGCATAGACGGTAAACAAAGGCTGCACATAGAAAAGGTGATTCCTGTAAACGGGGATTATGCTAATCTGGGTACTGCCTGTGCCGATGAGATATTGCAAAATGGCGGTGCTGAACTGATGGAACAAATCCGTACCCAACTGAAAAAATAATGGCATACCGTGTACTGGCTACCAAAAAACTGCAACCTAACCAAAAGCTGTACCTGCTAAATGCGGGTCTTTCGGTTATAGAAGCAGATTTTATAGGTATACGCTACAAGCCTTTTGAGATAAATAATACTACTGATAACCTGATTTTTACAAGTCAAAACGGTTTCGTTGGTTTTTTGAAGCACAAAGCCAGTGGTGTGTTTGCGGGTAGTAAAGTGTTTTGTGTGGGCGAAAAAACCAAAAACCTGATAGAGCGTCATGGCTTTACGGTGGTTGAGGTGGCTCACGATGCTGAAAGCCTTGCAGCTATCTTGGTCGAAAAATATAAAGAAGAGCATTTTATGTTCTTCAGCGGAAGCATGAGGAGGGATACCCTGCCGGATGCATTGGCTAAATCCGGGGTGCATTTCACTGAAACCGAAGTGTACGATACGGTGCTTACTCCACATAAAATTGGCACCAAATGCAATGGTATATTATTCTTTAGTCCGTCGGGTGTGGAGAGTTACCTTAAGGAGAATAAAATTACAACCGAAATTTGCTTTTGCATTGGGCAAACCACCGCAAACGCGCTTAACGGTATTACCAATAATGTTATAATAGCCAATGCACCAAGTATAGAAAATGTAATAGTGCAGGTGCGGAACTATTTTAAAGATACAGACAAAAATTAGTGCCATTCGTGTAATTCGTGGCAAAACATAAAAACAGACAAATGAGCATAAAAAACGACCTTTTTTTAAAAGCATTACGTAACGAAACCGTAGAACGTCCGCCGGTGTGGATGATGCGTCAGGCAGGCAGGTATTTGCCAGAGTTCCGTGCGCTGCGCGATAAATACGATTTCTTTACCCGTTGCCAAACGCCTGAGCTTGCCGCCGAAATTACAGTACAGCCCATCCGTATTGTGCAACCCGATGCAGCTATTTTGTTTAGCGACATCCTTGTGGTGCCACAGGCCATGGGCATAGAAGTGCTGATGAAAGAAAGTGTAGGTCCGTTTTTGCCAAATCCCATACGTACCGTGCAGGATGTGGAAAAGGTGATAGTTCCGGATATCCACGAAACGCTGGGTTATGTAATGGACGCCATAAAGCTGACCAAGGAAATGCTGAATGACGAGGTACCGCTTATTGGTTTTGCAGGCTCGCCTTGGACTATTTTCTGCTATGCCGTAGAGGGTAAGGGCTCTAAAAGTTTTGATGCTGCTAAAGGTTTCTGCTTTAGCCAGCCGGAAGCGGCGCACGTGCTGCTTCAAAAAATAACCGATACCACCATTGCTTATCTTAAAGAGAAAGTAAAGGCGGGTGTAAACGCCGTGCAGATATTTGACAGTTGGGGTGGTATGCTTAGCCCGGTAGACTACCAGGAGTTTTCCTGGAAATACATCAACCAGATTGTAGAGGCACTGGCACCCGAGACGCATGTTATCGTGTTTGGTAAAGGTTGTTGGTTTGCGCTGGGCGATATGGCACAGAGCAAGGCTTCGGCATTGGGTGTAGACTGGACGTGCAGCGCGCGCAACGCCCGTTACCTGAGCGGTGGACGCATTACCCTGCAAGGCAACTTTGATCCAAGCCGACTGCTGTCGCCTATACCTACCATTAAAAAAATGGTACACCAAATGATAGATGAGTTTGGTAAAGACAATTATATTGTTAATTTAGGCCACGGCATTTTGCCAAACATTCCGGTAGACCATGCCAAGGCGTTTATAGATGCCGTGAAGGAATATAAGAAATAGTTTTTGGTTGATGGTTGTTAGTTGTTGGAAAACCAAAAGCAGACTAACAACTAATAACCATCAACTAACAACTAAAAATATACTAAAAATGAAAACCTGGGTTACCGACAGGATAAGCAATGTAAAACCCGCTGAGTTCTTTTCGCTGATAGATAAGAACAGGGTACACATTACCCCTACGTTTCCTAACACCATCTCGCAATGCGATTCGCTGGACAAGACCACGGCATTCCTGATACGGGCGGCTAATAACGAGCAACGTGGCGAAAACTTTTACTTCTACCTGCGCGATGTGTCTACCAACTGCCTCATAGGCTATGTGTGCGTTAAGAATATCATTCCGCATATACTAAAAGCGGAGCTTGCCTATTTTATAGATTCGCATTACCAGGGCAGGGGTATTATAAGTGAAGCGGTGGCGCAGGTAATAACGTATTGTTTTGACGCGCTGAACTATAACAAACTCTACATCTGTACCCATCCTGAAAATTTTGGGAGCCAAAGGATAGCAACTAAAAATGGCTTTACCCAGGAAGGTATCCTTAAAGAGGAGTTTAAAAATGCCGATGGCGAGCTGGAAGACGTAGTGTATTTTGGGTTGCTGAAATCGGAGTATAATAATGAAAGATAAATTTTACGCATACATACAACAATTACAGGATACCATAACTGCCGATCTTGAAGCCGTAGACGGTACTGCAAAATTCCGTGAAGACCTTTGGGAGCGTCCTGAAGGCGGTGGTGGCCGTACCCGTGTAATTGAAAATGGCAACGTGTTTGAAAAAGGTGGGGTAAACATCTCTGCTGTACACGGTCCGCTGCCTAAAGCCATGCAAGCCTACTTTAACGTGGGCGATGTCGATTTTTTTGCCTGTGGTTTAAGCCTTGTCATTCACCCGAAAAGCCCTATGGTGCCTACGGTGCATGCCAACTGGCGTTACTTCGAGATGTACGATAAGGCGGGGAATGTTGTCGACAGTTGGTTTGGCGGAGGGCAGGATCTTACGCCGTATTACTTGTTTGATCAAGATGCTGCGCATTTCCACCAAACCTGTAAAACCGCCTGCGATAAGCACGATGCTACGTTCTACCCACGCTTTAAAAAACAATGCGACGAATACTTTTGGAATGCGCACCGCAACGAAGCCCGTGGCATAGGCGGTCTGTTTTTCGACCATTGTAAGGCTACCGAAAACTTCAGTATGGAGCAGTGGTACAACTTTGTAACCGAAGTAGGTAACAGTTTTCTGGAAGCCTATGTGCCAATAGTAGAACGCAGGAAAGATATCGCTTATACCGATGAAAACCGCACCTGGCAGGAAATCCGACGTGGGCGTTACGTAGAGTTTAACCTGGTGCACGATAAAGGCACGCTGTTTGGGTTGAAAACCAACGGCCGTATGGAGAGTATCTTAATGAGCCTTCCACCACACGTGCAGTGGGTGTATGACCATCATCCGGAAGTGGGTAGCGAAGAGGAGCGATTGATTAAAATATTAGCTGAACCGAAGGAGTGGGTTTAGTCCCGTAGGGACGGCATATTTATAGAGCAATTAGATAGCGGTTGAAAAAGCTCCGTAGGATCGGCATATAATGGCAAACACATATTCGCAAATATACATCCAGATTGTTTTCGCGGTTAAAGGCTGCGAGAATCTTATTTCGCCTCTGCGAAAGGATGAACTCTACAAGTACATTACCGGGATAGTATCGTCATACAACCAAAAGCTGATTGCTATTAACGGTATGCCAGACCACGTACATATACTTATCGGACTTAAACCCGATATGGCTTTGTCTGAATTGGTCAAACATATAAAAGCCAATTCATCACGTTTCATTAATGAGCAAAGATGGATAGCAGGCAAATTTGAATGGCAGAAAGGATTTGGTGCATTTTCATATAGCCATTCTCAATTAACGAATGTTATAAATTATATCAATAAACAGGAAGAACATCATAGCAAGAAAACGTTTAGGCAGGAATATACCGAGTTTCTGGAATTGTTTAACGTAAATTTTGATGCCAACTACATTTTTGATGACGTTTAGATGCCGCTCCTATGGAGCTCTGTTTTTTACACATTTCATTTTTCTATAAATATACCGCGCCGATGGCGCTTAAAAAAATAAACTATGTTTCCAATTCATAGAAACCGCAGACTGCGCGTAAACGAATCCATTCGTTCATTAGTGCGTGAAACCATACTAACACCAAACGATTTTATGTTCCCGATGTTCATTGCCGAAGGAACTAATGTAGAAGTGCCCATAGCATCCATGCCAGGCATTTACCGCCGTTCCATAGACTTAACCGTAAAGGAAGTCAAAGAACTGTGGAGCCTTGGCATAAAAGCGGTAAACATTTACGTTAAGGTAGACGACAGTCTTAAAGACAATGCCGGTGTAGAATCCTGGAACCCAAACGGGCTGATGCAACAGGCCATCAAAGCCATAAAGGATGCTGTGCCGGGAATGATAGTAATGCCCGATGTGGCACTCGACCCGTACTCAATATATGGGCACGACGGTATTATTAAAAATGGCGATATTGCCAATGACGAAACTGTGGACGCCTTGATGCGTATGGCGGTATCGCATGCAGAAGCAGGTGCCGATTTCGTGGCACCAAGCGACATGATGGATGGCCGTGTAATACGGCTTCGTGAGGGGTTGGACAGTGCAGGTTTCCACAATGTGGGGATTATGAGCTATGCGGCTAAGTACGCTTCTTCATTTTACGGGCCGTTTCGCGATGCGCTGGATAGTGCGCCTAAGGAAGGCGGGGAAACTGCGCCAAAAGACAAAAAAACGTACCAAATGGACTATGCCAACCGCATTGAAGCCATTCGCGAAGCGCTGCACGATGTAGAGGAAGGCGCCGATATAGTAATGGTAAAACCGGGTATTGCCTACCTGGATATAGTGCGTGAGGTGAAAAATGCCGTGAACGTACCGGTATCGGTATACCAGGTTTCTGGTGAATATGCCATGGTTAAGGCGGCTGCCGAACGTGGCTGGCTGGATCATGACAAGATTATGCTGGAACAGCTGCATTGTATTAAACGTGCAGGTGCCGATATTATCAGTACATATTTTGCAAAAGAAGCCGCGATTTTGCTGAATGAGTAATATCTTTGGGGCGCTCTGTAAAGAGTTTGTCATCAATAAACACAAATGAAAAAACTATTTGCATTAACCACTGTGTTGGCACTTGTTGCCTGCGGTGGAAAAGAAAAAACTACTGAAGAAACAACATCTGTGTCCGAAGTTTCGGAAGGTGCTGTGGCGAATCTGTCGCCTGAAGAACAACTGGGGCAGGAAATATTTGATGGTAAAGGAAACTGCTACACCTGCCATAAACCCGATGCCCAGGCCATAGGCCCGTCTATAAAAGCTATTGCTAAAATCTACACGGATCAGAAAGCCGATATGGTTACGTTCCTGAAAGGGGAGGGCAAGCCGATTGTAAAACCGGAACAGTACGAGGTAATGAAAACCAACTTCTACCTTACAAAAACCTTCTCTAACGAAGAATTAAAGGCTGTTGAGGCCTATATGCATAGCTACAAATAAAAAACGCGGAGAAGCCTCTCCGCGTTTTTTGTCTCTTTTATTTTGAGTTAAACCAAGTAAGATCGAATATCTCTTGGAAAATATTTTGAGATGTCTCCACTACGCCAGGCTGCAGTTGATATACAATAGCGTATTGTTGCGTTGCAGCCAATTTTGAAAGATGCTTAATTACACGTTCCGTCTACAGAACAGCTGTCGCCCTCTATTACGGTAAGTTTGGGGTTGGCTTCCTGCCATTCCTCATACGACTTTTCAAGCGTCTGTAAAAAGATTTCAGGTGTTTGCGCACCCGATACCGCATACTTACGGTCAAACACAAAGAACGGCACGCCACGTACGCCTATATGCTGTGCTTCCTCTATGTCGGCTACCACATCGTTTACATACGCATCGCTACCCATGGCCTGGGTCAGTTCGGCTACGTTCAGGCCAAGTTCCTGAGCCAGGGTTACAAGGGTTTCGGCATCGTCTATGTTTTTGCCTTCGGTAAAGTAGGCTTTAAACAATAATTCCTCTGCTTCGTTCTGCTTACCATACTGTTTGGTAAAATGCAGGAAACGATGGGCGTTAAAACTATTGGCCGGTACTGTCTTGTCAAAATCATATGTAAGCCCCACAGATGCTGCCATATCGGTAACGTACTGGTTCATGCTTTTAGCTTCTTCAAGTGATACACCTTTATGTTCGGCAAGGAACTGGTGGATGCTTTTAGAAGGGTCGGTCTTCATATCGGGCGAAAGCAAAAAGCTTTTCCATTCTATCTCTATATTTTGGCGGTTGCCAAACTGTGCCAGCGATTCTTCAAAACGGCGTTTACCGATGTAGCAGAACGGGCACATGATGTCACTCCAAATTTCAACTTTCATATTCTCAGTTATTTTACACAAAGATACGGCATAAAAAAACGGGCAACTGTTTCGTTACCCGTTTTTTACCACTTACCTATGGTATAGTATTATTTTATCAGAGCGGGTTGTACCCACTTGAATATATGTGATTCCTGAGGGATAACCAGCCTTTCGCTGATGCGTGCCATCCTGTCCGGAAGCCTCATCAGGTAATCGCGCGCCTTCTCGGCTTCGGCGGTAAGGCCTGTTATTTTGTCTATCTGCCATTTTTCGTTCAGCTTACGCAGTATGTCTACATAGTCCATAGCCGTGTAAACCCCTATGCGCTGCGCCGAATCAGAAAACTGTTCAAACGCTGTGCTTATCTTCTCACCGCTTTCGCGAAGGAAATGCGCCGGCATGGTTATTTTAAGCTTCATCATGTGCTGGAATGCCAGCATCATTTCGCTAGGGTCTACCTGGAAAATACGGTTTACAAACTCGCTGTAGGCCATATGGTGACGCATTTCATCGCCCGCAACAAGCTTACACATTTTGCTCAGTTTTTTATCGCCATATTGTTTAGCCAACTGTGATACACGGTTGTGCGATATATACGTAGCAAGCTCCTGGAAGCTGGTGTACACAAAGTTCTTGTACGGGTCGCGATCTGTACCAATATCAAAACCGTCGTTTATAAGGTGCTGTGTGGTCATTTCCACTTCGCGCATATTTACGCGTCCGCTCAGGTACAGGTACTTGTTCAGCAGGTCGCCATGGCGGTTTTCTTCACCCGTCCAGTTACGTACCCACTTACTCCATCCATTGCCGCCGTTTTCTACCTGGTTTACACCTTCTACATCCATAAGCCATGACTCATAGGTAGGCAGCGCCTCTTCGGTAATGGTATCGCCTACAAGCACTACCCAAAAGTCATAGGGCAGGTCTTTGGCTATTTCACGCAGCTCCTTAACTTCATCAAAGAAATTCTCGTTTTGCGAGTCGGGCAGCAGGTCGGTTGGTTGCCAGATTTTTTCCACCGGGATAAGAAACTCATCAACAAAAGTGTCGATGTCCTTTTCCATGAATTTCATTACCTCCAGGCGAATGTTTTTTTCAGACATGTTCTCGTTTAATTTTTTATTCCTTGTATCACTGCATTTTCGGTCCTTGCCATTATTTCTTCAAAAGGAATATCTTTAATAGCAAATGGTTCCTGCACGGTAAAAGTAAGGCGGTTGCCTATTGTTAGCGGAAATTGTCCGTGCTTAACAAGCTTCCATGAGTTGTTTATGCTTACGGGCACTATCCATGCCGAGGGCGCATACTTGCAAAGAATTTTAAGCCCGCTTTCGCTGAATTTCTTCGGCTCGCCGGTTTTGCTCCGGGTGCCTTCAGGGAATATTACCGCCGAACGGGTGTTCTTTTCTATATACTTGCCAAGACCGCCTATAACAGGTATTGCCTGTTTGGGGTCTTTACGGTCTATGAGTACACTACCACCGTGCTTAAGGTTGTAAGACACGCTGGGTATGTTCTTACCGAGCTCTTTTTTGCTGACAAACTTCGGGTGAAATTTGCGCATAAACCATATGATTGGTGGAATGTCGTACATACTCTGGTGGTTAGACACTATGATAAGTGGCACACCTGCGGGTACTTTTTCCAATCCTTCAAATTTTACCGGGCTACCTACTATAAGCAAACACCGTACCAGCCATCCGTTTAGTATATCAACGCTTTTTTTATGCGCCTGGTATCCAAACACATTAAAGCACACCCACTGTATAGGGTGAAAGATAACCAAAAATAAACCGAATACCAGGTAAAACAGCACTGATAACGGGTATGATAGCACTTTTTGCATCCGTTATTAAAAATTCGCACAAAAGTAGCACCTTTTTACCGAATAATAAAAACTTTTAGTATGCAGGCATTTTATTTCAGACTTCAGGATAAGAGATAATAGATGATAGACTGAAGATAATAGACTTTATCAAACATCGAATAACCGAATTACCCTATAACCGCATAACCCTGAAAACAAAAAACCACGCCGGTTAAAGCGTGGTCTTCATTTATCTGAAATTAAAGCTTGATTAGCAGAAATCGTTATATGCTTCTTTAAGGTTTTCGGCAATAAGCTCAGCAGGGCGACCTTCAATGTGGTGGCGCTCCAGCATGTGTACCAACTCACCATCTTTAAACAAAGCCATGCTTGGTGATGACGGAGGGAACGGGAACATAAGGCCACGGGCAGCATCTACCGCTTCTTTGTCCACACCGGCAAAAACGGTAATGATGTTTGTAGGCACTTTATCGTTAGCAAGGCTCATACGCGCACCCGGACGGGCATTACGTGCGGCACAACCGCAAACAGAGTTAACTACTACAAGTGTAGTACCTTCTTTTTCTATTTCGTTTTTTACGTCTTCGGCAGTAAATATTTCTTTAAACCCGGCCTCAGAAAGTTCGGCACGCATGGGTTTTACTAATTCTTCAGGATACATAACTGTACTTATTTAAAGTTTTAACGCTACAAAGATAAGCAATTTACATCTACGAATATAAATGTATCAATTTTTGTTACAGAATGTTTTTTTAAGCTTCTGAGCCGCTTAGCTTCTGAGTTCCTGAGCCTGTATGGGAATTTAAAATCTATAATTCATCATTTAAAATAATCTATTAAGCAGTGCCTTAATAAACAATCCTTTCGGGCAGCTCCATATTACCTTCAGGTCGCCCCATAATGAGGTTTTCTCATCCAGGAACTTAAACACGGGGGCAGCTTTGCCTTTACGGAACATAGCCGAGAAAATGCCACTGCCCTTCTCGTTGTGTTTTGCCAGGATGTCGAGAAGGAGCAGGTCGTAAAACCAAAAACGGTTTGGTTTGTAAAACTTCGTAAATGGCTTGTTGGTCAGCAAAAAGCCGGTAAGCCTTTGGCTTAACCTATCGGCATTCTTAAACGTATAGCCCGTACTGGCCTTGGTCCACCCACCGGTAGAACCTATGTGCATAACGTTAGGCGAGTTTACGCTCCAAAACTTATAACTCGTCATGGGTATACTGCCGCGCTCTTTATCTACAATTTCGTATTTGGTTACACCTAAATTGTTAAGATACTCCTGTATTGCAGTTTCGTATTCATGTTCCGGTAAGAGGTCTTTACTAAAGAGCGTGTACTCTACTATAGCTTCGTTTGCGCTAAATGGTAGTACGTACATAAAACGGGTATTACCCTTTTGTGGTATACTAAAATCCATAAATACAGGCACCTCCGGATTAAACACAGCAGCATCTGCCTTTATATGCCAACCTATAAAATGCTGTTGCAACACCGGATACTCTTTCTGTATGGCCGGCAACGTAGCGCAATAAATGCTATTGAACAACCTGTTACAGGTATACTCTGTGCTCTTGGTTTTCACCAAAACATCATCACCCAAATCATTAAAAGAAAGCACCTTATCCTGGATTAGGGTGATATTAGGGTGTTTGTGAAGCTCGGCTTTTACAAAAGCATAAAAATCGGCACCACGTACCATTTTGTATTGGTAATCTTCAAAATCAAGTTCAGTACGGAAATCTTCATTAGCAAAAACCGCTGTATTCCAGTTCCTGAAAACAATGCTATCCCATTCGCCTGCGCCTTCTTCCCAAAAGCACCACGTACGGTCGTTGGTATTTTTACTATCGGGGTCGAGTAGTAAAATTTGCTTATCGGCAAACTGCCCTAACGTTGCCATGCGGTACGCCGTCATGAGCGCTGCCATACCAGAACCCGCAAAAATATAATCGTAGTGTTTCATTCCTCCAAAAATAGCAAATAGGATGCACTAATTTTAAAGGGTTTAACACCAAAAAGGTTTTTGTATCCGTTTATTATTTAATAGATTTGTTACCAGCGGGTTTCGGTTCAATCTGAATTCTGAAATCTACAATCTGAAATTACCATGATTAACAAGCGCCTCCTCATAAAGAACCTGCTCGCCCATAACGACGAGAGTAGCTTTTATGATAAAAAGCGCCAACTGAACCTACACACCAAAGAGGGCAAGGCGAAATTTGCCAAGCATATCTGTGCGCTGAGCAACAGTAACCCGACAAACAACAGCTACATAGTAGTAGGCGTGGAAGACGGTAGCAACGACATTGTGGGTACCGACTTCTATGATGACAGCCGTATACAAAACCTGGTAAACGCCCTATTGGAAAATCCGCCACAGATACAGTATGAAAACGTGCCGTTTCCTAATCTTGCCAAAGACCACGTAGTGGGGCTGGTTACCATAAGCCCTAACGGACGTACGGCCTATTTTAAAAAGAACATCTATACCATACCCGCAGGAGCCATTTTTATGCGCCGTGGCAGCAACTCCATCCCTGTCGACGCGCTGGTTGTGGAGCGTAACCCCATGAATGAACTCACGGTGGGCACCATAGAAAACAATTCCCGAAACAGTATAGAACACACCCTTGAAGGGGTTATCGACTTTATAAACAACCGCCATAAAGACATGGCCGCTCATTACAAGGTATTTAAGGAACTGTTTATCGTCTGCTGGGCCGGACATAAAAAAGTAGTCAAAGGGCGCACTTATTACAGCCGGGTAGACATAGAACTGATAAACGAGCAGATTAAGCTGTTTTATTCGGCTTTAGATGAAGTAAGCATAGAGTATACCGACCATACCTTTAGCATAACCGAATACGTAGCCCTGGGGCTCAATGATAAAACGAGTTACTATCCGTTAGAAAAAGTAACCATAAGTTTTACTGAAAAAGGCACCTACCACATGGACAGTAAGCTGCTTTTTGACCCGCCGCAGTACAACGAAAAGCTGATGCACCACATTTACAACTCTCAACTCGCCCTGTTACATAAGCTGGATAAAAACATTTACCTTACCGACCGTGAATACCGCGATGTAAGCAACATACCCAGCACCCTGATGATTTGCCATCTGAACGGATTTGAAGATGCCAAGCAGCGCCTTGCCGACGCTAAGCCGTTATTAAAGGCATTCCCTGACCCAGCGGTGTATGTATCCTTTAAGGAAGCCATGCGGGTACTTCGCAAAATGAAATATGACGGGCAGGTGTTGTAATAAAAAAACGGCACCTAAGTGCCGCTATCTCTTATTTCTTTATCAGTTTGTAATTACCAGTGCCTTTATCGGTAACCACTTTAACCATATACAGCCCGGGGGTAAGTTGCGCCAGGTTTATAGTGGTTTCTGTGCCTGATTGCAGGCACAGCCTTCCATTAATATCATATACTGATACAGATTGTAATGTACCCTCTGTAATACTAATATTTACCAACTCGCTTACCGGGTTAGGATAAAGCTTAATTAGTTGTCTCGTATTACTATCGGTATCCAATATGGTGTAAAATTGTGTTACAGCAGTATTGGTAACTATGGCAGGGTTGAAGTCAAAATAAATGTTTGCCATCCCCTGTACTATATCTTCAGGCTCTACCGCTTCAGAAACCTTTACCCGATACGTTACAAAACCATGGCTGCCCGGTTCATTCACACTGCTGTACGGCAGGTTAATGCCGTTAAACTTAAATTCAACTGCATTACCTGTACGGCTCACCGTGTACTCATGGCTTGATGTCAAGGGCTGAAAACTTTCGGCATCAAACAAGGCGTCGAGTGTATTGGTCAGGCGCACGTTAACCGCCTCTGCCGATCCGGTATTTTGGAAGTTGATGGTGTAGTGCATATAATGCTGTTGGTTTTCAATAACCTCTATGGCAGCAAGATTGCCTTCACTTACTAAAATATTGTTCGGGTCGTAAGAGTTTACAATCGTTTGTACCAAAGAATAGGTGTTATTAACGGGAACCACATCGGTAACACCGTCAGGAGTAAGCGTGGCAATGAAAGAAATACCGTCTCCTGAGTTGTTAACAGGTGGTTCTGCTACTAAAAATTCAACATAGAACACTTGTGAGGCATACGGAGGGAAAGGGCTTGCAAAAGATAAAGTAGCCGTACCATTCCCTGCAACTATAGAACTTCCTGTTGTAACCAATGATAAACGCTCGGACGGAAATTGGAGTTCTACTGAAGCACCAGGAAATATAGCCGAGCTGTTGTTGGTTACCATTACAATGTATGATGCTGTAAAACCCGGTCGCGGGTTACCTTGCGGAATCAGTGTTACGCTTAAATCAGGTTGGGTGGTTACCGGAGCAGGTACGCAAATGTCGTGTACAAGGGTAGTTGTGCCACCTGCAAAAGTAAACTGCTGCGGTGTTGCGGTGTAGGTTGCAAACTCTGTTGAGAGCACGGGCTGCACGGTAATTAAACCCGAGTTTACATTAGATATGCCGTATTCGCCCTGTGCATTGGTATATATGGTAACGGGTGGGTTAAACCCTCCACCGCTTATTTGCAGGGGAGTATTTGGTAAAATGGCATCCTGCGCATTGCAAATTCCATCGCCATTGGCATCAAAGCGCAAAGTGCCCGTTATATTGTTATCAGTAATTTCATGAAGGCAAAAAGAGTAAGGCCCACTCCATTCCGAAGTTGTAGCCTCATCGCACACGGCACGCACATAAAAGCTGTAGCACGTTCCGGGAGTGAGATTCACAACAACAAATGAATTTACAGAAGCAGGTATGCCTATTCCGTCCTCCATCGGTTGCCCCTGAGGAACTATTTTCACCTCCCATTGTGTACTTAAACCGCTTTGCCAGTTAAGAGTAGCTGTGGTAGCAGTAATGTTTGTTACCGACAAGGCGGTTGGCTGCGGGCAGTTTATAATGGCACCTGCCGGATGGAGCGCAAGGGCAGTGAAGCATTGCAAGAACAATAAAAAGAGTAATGTTTTTTTCATAAGGTACTGTCGATGTATGGTTTCTTTGATACTAATGTACTAAATTTACCATTCACACCCTTAAAAAGTTAAAATGGGCAGAACGCTTGTTATTGGAGATATTCATGGTAGCCTGCGCGCGGTAGAACAGGTACTGGAACGCGCCGCGGTAACCCCCGAAGACCACCTTATTTTCCTGGGCGATTATGTAGACGGCTGGAGCCAAAGCCCGGAAGTAATTGATTTTCTGCTGGAACTTAAAACCACACATAACTGCACTTACATACGCGGTAACCATGACGACCTGCTGATGCAGTGGCTGCATACAGGCCAATACAGTGAGCAATGGTTTAATCACGGAGGGCGCATTACTATGGAGCGTTACAACGCCATGCCAGATGATAAAAAGCAGGTCCACATATTGTTTTTGGAAAGCCTGAAAGATTTTTATCTTGATGAGGAAAACCGATTGTTTGTTCATGCCGGGTTTACTAATCTAAATGGTATCCATAATGAGTATTTTACGCGTATGGCGTACTGGGACAGGACACTTTGGGAAACTGCCCTTGCACTAAATCCCGCCCTTGATACGCAGGATCCGTTATATCCAAAACGTTTTAACCACTATAAGGAAATATTCATAGGCCACACACCTGTAAGTCGCAGTGCCGGAACAAAGCCAATACAGAAAGCCAACATCTGGAACGTAGATACCGGTGCAGCCTATCGTGGCCCGCTTACAATATTAGATGCTGACACCAAAGAGTTTTGGCAAAGCGAGGGCGTAGACACCTTATATCCTGATGAGGGCGGACGTAATTAAATACATAAAACATAAATCCTGCAACATGATGGTTGTCATGTTTTAAGGACGTGTTCAGGAGTAATTTTGACTTATAATTTAAATGCAAAAGGTTATGAGCACTTATCAAAATTATCTTCAGGTTTATACACGCGGCTATATAGGGTACAGCACCCTAAACGTAATGATACAAAGCTGCCTTGGCGGCATTACCGCGATGCTTATATTAATGCACGGCAATGCTCCGGCACAAATGGCACAGTTGTTTATCACCGTTATGCTTTGCGTAGGTTACAACGGCGCGGTACTTTCTCAGATGCCGGTAAAATTCAGTTTTAACCTCTTCATAGCAAGTATTGTAATAAACACAATAGTTTTAGTAACAAACTGCTTTTATTAAATAGTGACTTAGTTCTTAGAAGCAACAAAGCCTCCCAGTGCGGAGGCTTTGTTTTTTATAAAAGGCAGGAACAACAATAACTGAACACTGCGACTGATTACTGAATACTAACTAATCATTTCCCCATTCCCTACGCCATCGGCATCTGGGTTTACGAAAACAAGTTTGCCCTCTGCATTCTGGGTCATCAGTATCATGCCCTGGCTCTCTACACCACGAAGTGCACGCGGAGCAAGGTTAACCAGCACGGTAACGCGTTTGCCGATGATTTCTTCCGGAGAAAAACTCTCGGCAATGCCCGATACTATAGTGCGTACATCTATACCTGTATCAACTTTCAATACCAATAGCTTATTCGCCTTTGGCATTTTTTCAGCTTCAAGGATGGTACCCGTACGGATGTCCATTTTGGCGAAATCATCGTATTGTATTAAATCCTTTTGCGGAGCAGCGACTTTATTAGCAGCTTTATTGGCCGTTTTAGTAGCCTCAAGCTTATCTACCTGCTGTTGTATGGTTTCGTCTTCTATTTTAGCGAAAAGTAGTTCAGCCTGGCCTATAACATGTCCTGCAGGAATAAGATTTTGGTTTACGGAAACATCATTCCAACCTGTAGCACGAGAATTTCTCGCATCGTTATAGCTAAGGGTTTCATCTACTATACCAACTGCAATAACAGATTCCGGCCTTTCGTCAAGTTTCAGGATACCTTTTAGCTTAGCCGCCGTAAACGGCAGGAATGGCTCACTCAGTACCGCAAGTGCCGACGCGATTTGCAACGCCACGTACATTTGCGTTTTTACACGCTCCGGGTTTTCCTTGATTACTTTCCATGGCTCCTCATCGGCAAGGTATTTATTACCAAGACGGGCAAGGTTCATCAGTTCGCTAAGGGCCTCGCGGAAACGGTAACGTTCTATGCTGCTGGCTATCACCGCAGGGTAGGCACGCATTTCGGTAAGGGTGGCTTCGTCTACATCGCTATACTCGTTCGGGGCGGGTACTTCACCATTGTAGTACTTATTGGTAAGCACCACCACACGGTTAATAAAGTTACCAAACACCGCTACAAGCTCGTTATTGTTACGTGCCTGAAAGTCTTTCCATGTAAAGTCATTGTCTTTGGTTTCCGGAGCTGTAGCCGTAAGCGAATAACGCAGTACGTCTTGCTGGCCCGGGAAATCCTGAAGGTACTCGTGCAACCAAACCGCCCAGTTTTTACTGGTGCTTAGCTTGTTGCCTTCGAGGTTAAGAAATTCGTTTGCAGGAACGTTGTCCGGCATTATATAACTACCCTCTGCCTTAAGCATGGCAGGGAATATGATACAATGGAATACAATGTTGTCTTTGCCAATGAAATGTACCAGCTTGGTATCGTTACTTTTCCAGTAGGGCTCCCAGTCTTTACCTTCGCGCTCCGCCCACTCTTTGGTAGACGAAATATACCCGATAGGCGCATCAAACCATACGTATAATACTTTACCCTCGGCACCTTCTACAGGTACAGGGATACCCCAGTCCAGGTCGCGGGTTACCGCACGTGGCTTAAGGCCGTCTTCCAGCCATGATTTCACCTGCCCGTACACATTCGGCTTCCAGTCCTTTTCGTGGCCTTTCAGTATCCACTCACGCAGGAACGCATCGTATTGGTCTAACGGCAGGAACCAGTGCTTGGTAGATTTAAGCACGGGTACAGTACCGGTTATGGTAGATTTAGGATTGATCAGGTCGGTAGCGTTAAGCGATGTACCGCAGTTTTCGCACTGGTCGCCATACGCACTTTCATTGCCGCATTTAGGGCAGGTACCTGTTACAAAACGATCGGCAAGGAACTGGTCTGCCTGCGCATCATAAAGCTGCTCGGTAACTTCTTCTATAAACTTGCCTTCGTTGTATAGTTTTTTAAAAAACTCCGATGCCGTATCATGATGTACTTTAGCCGAAGTACGCGAATAATTATCAAACGAAATCCCGAAATCCTCAAATGAGGTTTTAATGATATGGTGGTATTTGTCTATAACCTCTTGCGGAGTGATGCCTTCTTTTTTGGCTTTCATAGAAATGGCCACACCGTGTTCATCGCTTCCGCAGATAAAAGCTACGTCGCGCCCCTGAAGCCTCAGGTAACGGGCATAAATATCACTCGGCACATACACGCCTGCCAGGTGGCCTATATGTATAGGGCCGTTAGTGTAAGGCAATGCAGCGGTTATGGTATATCTTTTCGGGTCTTGTAACATGACGTCTGTTTGAAATTTACCTGCAAAAGTACGAATAAATTGCAGCATTACCACCTGCTGCATTACTGTGAAATTTCCAACCTTTGGCAAGCAGATTGTTATTTTTTAATTAATTTTGACACGACCGGAAAATAAACGCTGATGTCTGCAAAACGCACCGCACCTATGCCGAAGCTGCTTTTATTGGCCATTATATTGTTTACCAATGCAATACAAGCACAACGCGTTATGAAACTACCTCCCTACCTAACCAAGGGCGATACCGTGGGCATACTTGCCACCGCACGAAAAATAGACCATGAACCGCTGGAACCCGCTATAAAGCTGCTTAAAAGCTGGGGGCTTAATGTAATTGTGGGCAAAACCATAGGGCTGGACAATCATCAGCTTGCGGGAGCCGACTGGCAGCGTGCCACAGACTTCCAGGAAATGATAGACAACCCTGCTATTAAAGCCGTTTGGTGTGCCAAAGGAGGCTATGGTACTGTGCGCATGGTAGACCGCATAGATTTTACCCACTTTAAAAAGAAACCGAAATGGTTCGTTGGCTTTAGCGATGCCACCGTGCTGCATAGCCACATAAACAATATGGACATAGCTACCATACACGGCATTATGGCGGCGAGTGTTTCGGGGGCTACACCACAGGCTATAGAAAGCTTGCACAGAGCGCTGTTTGGTGACAAAATAAGCTACACTGTGCCGGCACACAAATACAACAAAACCGGAAAAGTTTCGGGGGAGCTGGTAGGGGGAAACCTCTCTGTACTGTTTAGTATCGTGGGCTCAAGGTCGGAAATGGATTACAAAGGCAAAATATTGTTCCTGGAAGATCTGGACGAATACCTGTACCATGTGGACCGTATGATGACAAACCTGGAGCGCAACGGCTACTTTAAAAACGTAAAAGGCATTGTAATAGGAGGTTTTACCAAAATGCGCGATAATGACATCCCCTGGGGGCACGACGCACTTGAAATAATTAAGGAGATTACAAAAGAATACAACATACCGATCTGCTTTAATTTCCCGGCGGGCCACATATCCGATAACCGGGCTTTAGTATTTGGTAAAGAAGTAACACTGGAGGTAACTGCTGCAGGGACCAAACTGACCTTTGAGTAATGGCCACCCATAACGAGCTGGGCAAGGAAGGAGAACAGGCAGCTGTGGATTTCCTGAAGAAAGAAGGGTACAGCATACTGCACACCAACTGGGTGTTCCAGAAGGCAGAGATTGACATCATTGCCCAGAAGGATAATGTGCTGGCGGCTATTGAGGTTAAAACACGTTCATCGCTTGAATTTGGGTTGCCACAGGAGTTTGTAAAGCCCAAAAAAATACAGCTGTTAGCAAAAGCCATGAACCAGTATGTAGAGGAATACGATATTGATGCCGAAATACGTTTCGATATTGTATCAGTTCATAAAAACGCAGTCAATTTTGAGATAGAACATTTAAAAGATGCATTTTTTTACTTTTAAAAGTGTTAAATTTACAACAATTTGTTTTATTTTATATATTTGTCTCCCAGAACTAAAACACACACAACTATTTAGTATATGAAAACCATCTCATCAGTAGTAGAGCACTACATTAAAACAAAGCCGTTTTTGCTCAGCGCGCTTTCGCAGGGAATCATTAATCTTACTTCCCTGGCACGCACCATGATGCCAGAACTGGAACAGGAACTGGGTAAAGACATAAAGCAGGGCGCTGTAGTTATGTCGCTAAAACGCCTTTCCGAAGACCTTGATTTCCGTGTAAACCACAAAATTGTAAAGGTACTTAAGGGCATAGGCGAAATCACGGTACGTTCATCCCTTACCGATTTTACCTTTGCAGTAAGTGATACCATACTAAGCAAGCAGGCCGAGCTGATAACAAATATTAACGCTAATCCTGATGTGTTTTACACCTCATCGCGTGGGGTTAACGAAACAAACATTGTGGTAAGCAGCAGCATGAACCATATTGTAGACCGCCTTTTTTCTGATGAAAAGAAAATAGAACGTAACGATAACCTGGCATCCATCACAGTAAAACTGCCAAAAGACAATATTAACACCCCGGGTATTTATTACTACATCTTCCAGAGGCTGGCATGGGAGGGCATTACCATTATAGAGGTAATCTCCACATCGTACGAATTTACCATACTGGTTAACGAAGACGAAGTAGACCTTGCTTTTAAAGTAATAAAAGACCTGAAAACAAATAACTAAGGCACAGTTCTTTAATGAAAAAAATTACTCTTGTTATGGCGCTATTATGCGCCATATCGCTTTTTGCGCAAAAGCGCATCCCTGCAAAAGTGCAGGAGTTGGTAAACAATAATACGGCTTTCAGGGCAGTAGCGCCATTACAGGCTACAGCGGTGCGTAACGCTAAAGCCGATAAGCTTGTAAATAATGCTACCTACGCCACACTTAATGAGACCCTGGTGCGGCAGATAGCCAATAATAAATACCCTTTTGTAGAGTTGAGTATTCCGTATAAAGGGCAAAATGTAACAATGCTGCTGTACCGCACTGAGGTAACAGCGCAGGGTTTTCATGTAGATACAGATAAAAGCAGCAGCGTGCCTTATACTACCGGTGCCTATTACCGTGGTGTTGTAAAAGGTAACTATAATTCGGTTGCGGCATTCAGTTTTTTCCAAAACGGGATGACGGGCATTGTATCTTCTAACGAGTTCCAGAACCTGGTTGTGGGTAAGATGAAGACAGCAGGCCAGGATGACTACATCATTTATTCTGATGCCGAGATGAACGTGCTTAGCGATTTTAAGTGCAAGGCCGATGAAAATAAAATTTTGCCTGATTTCCAGCCAAAACAAAATACATTCCGCAACGTAGAGAGCGAGCATTGTGTAACAATATATTTTGAGATAGATTACAGCCTCTATGAGCAAAACCGCAGTGATGTGGCTATTACTACCGACTGGATGACGGGGCTTTTTAATAACGTACAGGCGCTGTACGATAACGACGGTATCACCACTGCGCTTAAGTCGGTTTTTGTATGGACCGAGCCTGATCCGTATGATGGCGGGCTGGGTTCTTCAGATTACCTGTATAGCTTTTACGCTAACCGTCTGTCGTTTGACGGCGATGCCGGTATGCTCATCGGCGATGATGAAGGCGGGCTTGGCGGCGTAGCCATAACCATAGGCGGACTTTGCAGCAGCCAGAATGTGAGTTACAGCGATGTGTTTTTCTTTTATGAAGATATACCGGTGTTCAGCTGGAACGTGGAGGTTGTAACGCATGAGCTGGGCCACCTTTTCGGTTCACCGCATACCCATGGCTGTTACTGGAACGGAAATAATACTGCCATAGACGGTTGCGGTACATCGGCAGGCTACAGGGAAGGCAACTGCGAAATAGGCCCCATACCCGATTCCGAAACAGGCGGTAGCATTATGAGCTACTGTCATCTGGTAGAGGGTTCAGGAATAAACTTTGCTAATGGTTTCGGGCCGCAGCCGGCGCTGCGTATACAAAACCATCTGGCATATTCCATGTGCCTTAGTACCGACTGTATAAATACCTGTACTAACGATATTGTAGCGATAGAGGTAACCGATGTTAAGGATAATACCATATCGCTCAGGCTGCAATATCCGGATGACGGACAGGCTCATGGCCCTTGGCAGGTAGCGTATACGCGTTATGGACAAGCACCAAATAACTGGGTGCTTACATCTGATCCTGATATACTGTTAAGTAACCTTGATGCCAACTCTTACTATAATATTGCTGTGAGGCGTATGTGTAACGACGTCCAGGTAACCGCAGCACAGCTGCTAACTGTTATGACAGCAGGCGACTGGTGTGCCGGGACGGTTTGGAAAGATCCTGATGGCAATAGTGATTATTCCGACGAGCAAAAAATTGTACGTATAATAAAGTCACAGGATCCGGGTACGATACTTACCGTAACCTTTGACCTATTTGAAACTGAGCCCGAGTATGACAGTATGTATGTGTATGATGGGATAGGCACTACGGCACCGCTTTTAGGAGTATATAACGGCTATTACGGACCGGAACCATTTACTACCGACAATGCCGATCATGCCCTTACGTATGTATTTATTTCGGATCAGTTTATTACCGGAGCGGGCTGGGAGGCAAGTATAGAATGTAGCCTTGCTACGCAGCAAAATACCTATACTAACCTGGGCTATTACCCTAATCCGGTAAGTAACAAACTTACCATATCGTCAACGGAAGGCATTACACACGTGGCGATATACAACGTAGCAGGGCAACTGTTGTCTGAAAGCAAGGTAAGCACTACAACAAGCTACCAGGCAGATATGGCTGGTTATGCCACAGGTATCTACCTTGTAAAGGTGGGTAACGGCAACAACAACACTACGCTGAAGGTTATTAAAAACTAGGTAAAAGACACCCTATAAAAGGCAAAGCCACCAATTACAGAAATCAACCCAATCTATTGGTGGTGATTTCTGTAATTGGTGGCTTTTTTTAATGTATTAAGATTATTAATGTGCGTCTTTTATAATAAGCACCGGGATTTTAACCTTGTGCCTCACGGCATCTACGGTAGTACCGAAGATAAGGTCCTTAAAGAAGCTGTGCCCGTGTGCACCCAATATCAGTATATCAAATGTACCATTGTCGTTAACTACTTTCGGAATTTGTTTTTTGGGGCTGCCAAAGCTCAGCTCGGTATCTATGATATACCCACGTTCCACAAGACTGGTGCGATACCGGGTAAGATATTCCATATCGGTACTGGTTTCGTAGTCCTGTGCCTGGTCGCCGTGCAGCATAGCGCCTACAGTTTCCACAATGTGGATGAGGGTATACCTGGCTTCGGGCCCACCCAGTTGCAGCGCGCTGGATAATGTTTTTTCATCCGTACGGCTAAAGTCGAGTGCTACAGCTATGTTGCGGTACATTTGCTTTTCGGGCAGGGTACGTATGGCAGCAGGTGTGAGATGTGGTACTATGCTTGCGCTGGCTCGTCCTTTTCTTACAAATGGCTCAATGGTTATGTATAGCAGAAGAACGGCCGCAGCAACAATCAGGGGCACTACAAATACCCAAATGTATACCGGGTTCTCGGTGCTTTCTATCCAGCCCTTCATTTCGTCGTAGACCAGCTTCACGTTGAGTGCTACAATAGTACCTGCTATAAGCCACGAAGCCGTTTTGGTAACAATGCCTATAGCAAACTCGTTCATACGGCTTTTATCGCTCACAAAATGGATAAGCGGAATTATAGCAAAACCCAGTTGTAAGCTTAGTACCACCTGGCTTAGTACCAACAATTTCCCAGTAGCGGAATCGCCAAAATAAACAATGGCTATAAAGGCAGGCACTATGGCTATAAGGCGGGTTACAATGCGGCGTACCCACGGCTGTATGCGCAGGCTCAGGTAGCCCTCCATAACTATTTGCCCGGCCAGGGTTCCTGTTACGGTACTGCTTTGCCCTGCGGCAATCAATGCTAATGCGAATAGCACAGCGGCACTGCTGCCCAACATGGGTTCCAGTAATTTATGGGCATCCTGTATGTCGGCGATTTCATGGAGTCCGTTGGTAAAGAAGGTTGCAGCAGCCAGTATAAGTATGGCAGCATTTACAAAAAATGCCAGGTTTAGCGCTATAACTGAATCAATAAGGTTGTAACGGATGGCTTGTTTTATTCCTTTAAACGTACGGTCAAACTTTCTTGTTTGTACCAATGACGAGTGCAGGTACAGGTTATGCGGCATTACCGTTGCCCCTATAATACCTATGGCTATGTACAGTGCAGCCGTGTTGGGTAACGACGGTACAAGGCCTTCCACTACTTTGGTAACATCAGGCTTGGCAAAGAACATTTCTGCCAGGAACGAAAGCCCGATGATACTGATAAGTCCAATGATAAACGCTTCCATTTTCTTAATGCCCTTATTCATAAGGAACAGCAACAGGAAGGTATCGAGCATGGTAATGCTTACACCCCAAAGCATCGGCAACTTAAAGAGCAGGTTAAGCCCTATGGCCATACCCAGCACCTCGGCAAGGTCGCAGGCGGCAATGGCTACCTCGGCAAGGAGATACAGGAAAAAGTTAATGGACTTCGGGTAGGTCTCACGCGATGCCTGGGCCAAGTCCCTGCGGGTTACGATTCCTAAACGGGCACTAAGGCTTTGCAACAGCAGCGCCATGATGTTACTCATAAGCAACACCCAGATGAGGGTGTAGCCAAACTGGCTTCCGCCGGCTATGTCGGTAGCCCAGTTACCCGGATCCATGTAGCCCACGCTTATCATATAGGCAGGCCCGAAAAACGCCAGTACTTTTTTCCAGCCTGTAACATTTTGCCCGGCGTTTACCGACTCATGTACTTCTTCAAGCGAATGTGAGTTTTTATTTTGCATAGGCTGGTTTACAAAGGTTTTACAAACAGGTTGGCTGCTATTTTATTAGACACCGTAAGCTCCCTTTCTTTTATTTTTAGTTGGATAGAATGGTCAAAATCTTCTTTAGACAGCACCTGTAGGGTGGCTCCAAGGGCTATCTGCTGCTTGTCCAGGTATTGCAGAAATGGTGCGGAACTGTCCTTTACTCCCACACAGATAACGCTTTTGCCCAATGCTACTTCAGAAAGTAACTTCTTTTCCATCGCCGAAATGTTTCCGTTGGCATCAGGTATGGGGTCGCCGTGCGGGTCTTCGGTAGGGAAGTCCAGGAACTCATCAAGCTTGTTCATAAGCTTGTCTGATTTTATATGTTCCAGCTGTTCGGCTATGTCGTGCACTTCATCCCAGCTAAAGTCCAGTTTTTCTACCAGGAATACTTCCCACAGGCGGTGTTTGCGTACAATCATAAGGGCGGCAAAAGTACCGGCTTGGGTAAGGAGTACCCCCTGGTATTTTACATAGTTAACCAGTCCTTTTTCGGCCAGTTTCTGTACCATATCGGTTACCGATGAGGGCTTGCTCTCCATAACCCCGGCAATGGCATTGGTACTAACCCCTTTACCTGTTTGCTGAGAAAGGTGGTAAATTATCTTAAGGTAATTCTCTTCAGAATGTGTCATTTGGATTTCGTGCAATAAAAACAAATATAATTAAAAATAATTTTAGACAAAACTAAAAATAAGCTTAATTACGTTAAAAATAACAATGTAAGCCCTTTCGGCAGAGTTTTTGTGCGCTAGGTGGCGGTTGCGCATCGCAGGAGTATATGTATCTTTGTAATGCAAAAGACACAAAATGGACTATAATTATATAAAATCGCTACACCTTATTTTTGTAATTACCTGGTTTGCGGGGCTTTTTTACATTGTAAGGTTATTCGTATACCACATAGAGGCTAACGATAAACCATCGCCCGAAAAGGAAATCCTCGTAAAGCAATACAAGCTGATGAGTTACAGGTTATGGTACATCATCACCTGGCCATCTGCAGTACTGGCGAGTATTTTTGCCTACTGGATGCTGTTTTTTACCCCTACGGGCAATGCCTGGCTTACCCAGCCGTGGATGCACGTAAAGTTGTGTTTTGTGTTTTTGCTGTATCTGTACCACTATAATTGCCACAGGATATTTAAGCAGCTCCAGAATGATGAGGTTAAGCATACCACAGGATTTATGCGCCTCTGGAACGAGGGAGCTACACTAATCCTGTTTGCCGTAGTGTTTTTGGTTATTTTAAAAAACGCCATCAACTGGATTTACGGTGTGGTAGGTATTCTGCTATTTAGTATCTTGCTCATGCTGGGGTATAAATTCTATAAAAAAATAAGGGAACGCAACGCATCCCGCTAATATGAAAGAAAAGTTCAGGATAAAACGCTGGTCGCTTCGGGTAAGGATATTTGTCTCGCTTATATTCATTACCCTTGTCGCGTCGTTCCTCATTGCACTGGTATCTATTTACCAGTTTAAGAAAGAAGCCAAGGAATACCACCAGGACCGCCTGGAGCGTAAAGAAAACTCCATTAAGGAGCACATTAACTACATCCTTGCCAACAATACCTACAATACCTACCCGCTTACCACAGAAAACCTGCCGCTTATTTTCCGTGACCGCATCCATGAGCTGGCAAACATTCATGGTACGGAGATTAATATTTACGACCTCGACGGACATTTACTTAAATCCTCTAAAGCGGCTTTTTCGGTAGATACTATCAACCAGGACATCCCAACACCCGTACTGCGCATTATCCGCTCCACTGCTGAAAAACGTTTTGTAGACCTTAAGACAGCTGTTGATAATAAAAAATTCCGCTCCTCATACAGTTATATCAGGGATACCAAATTTAAGCCCTTAGGGATACTGAACCTTCCGTATATGGAAGACGACGGCTATTACGAAAAGGAGATAAACAACTTTATTACCCGATTTATACAGGTTTACTCGTTTATGCTGCTTATTTCGGTGGTAATCGCATACTTCCTGAGCAGTTACATTACGCACAGCATTAAGGCGGTCAGCGACCGTATAAAGGAGACCCGCCTGAACGAGGTTAACGAAAAAATACACATGCACGATGCCCCGCAGGAAATTACCCTCCTGGTAGATGCGTACAACAACCTTGTAGATGACCTTGATGAAAGTGCCGCGCTCCTTGCCCAAAAGGAGCGTGAAGAGGCCTGGCGCGAAATGGCCAAGCAGGTAGCCCACGAAATTAAAAACCCGCTTACGCCCATGCGCCTTACCGTGCAGAGTTTTCAGCGTAAGTTTGACCCGGCCGATCCTAACATTCGCGAAAAGCTGTCGGAATTCAGCAATACGCTTATCCAGCAGATAGATACCATGACGTCGGTGGCTTCTGCATTCAGCAGCTTTGCGAGTATGCCGGCACAGCAGAACGAAACCCTGAACGTGGTGGAAATCGTAAAGCTGGCCGTAGATATCTTTAACGAAAGCTATATTACGTTCCATGCCGATGCATCGACCATTATTACGCGTATGGACCGCACCCAACTCATCAGGATTATTACCAATCTGGTTAAAAACGCTACCCAGGCACTGGATGAATACCAGCCTGAACCAAAAGTAGCCGTAGCCGTAACCCACGTGGCAGACAGGGTGATTATTACGGTAACAGACAATGGAAAAGGGATTAGCCGGGAGGATAAAAAACGTATATTTGAACCTAAGTTCACCACAAAAAGCAGTGGCATGGGGCTGGGTCTTGGCATTATAAAGAACATAGTGGAAAACTACCATGGTACAATTTCCTTTGAAAGTACAGTCGGTACAGGTACTGTATTTACCGTATCACTACCCGTAACCCCGCAGGACACTACTGTTGAATTTGGAGAGTAAGAACAACAAACAAGCTAAACACATATAACCCATGAGCTTCGAAAATATTTTAACCGAAAAAGATAATGGCATCGCTGTTATTACCATAAACAGGCCTACAAAACTTAACGCCCTGAACAAGGCTACCATTGCCGAACTCCACGACGCGTTTAAGGCGCTTGATACCGATGAAGAGGTTAAAGCAATAATTATTACCGGCAGTGGCGAAAAGGCTTTTGTAGCCGGCGCAGATATTGCCGAGTTTGCCCACTTTAATGTAGAAGAGGGCGAAAGGCTTGCCGCCGAAGGACAGGCCATGTTGTTTGACTATGTTCAGAACCTTGGCACACCGGTTATTGCAGCGGTAAACGGCTTTGCGCTTGGTGGTGGGCTAGAACTTGCCATGGCATGTCATTTCCGTGTAGCAAGCGACAATGCTAAAATGGGATTGCCGGAAGTATCTCTTGGTGTAATACCAGGATATGGTGGTACGCAGCGTCTGCCGCAACTTATAGGCAAAGGCCGCGCCATGGAAATGATAATGACCGCAGGCATGGTTACTGCTGAAGACGCCAAAGCATGGGGACTTGTAAACCATGTAGTACCACAAACCGAACTGCTTGAGTTTACCAAAGGTATAGCTGCCAAAATACTGAAGAACTCTCCAGTTGCGGTAGCACTTGCTATTAAGGCGGTAAATGCAGGCTTTGAAGCAGGAGTAAACGGGTACATTTCCGAGATACGCAGCTTTGGAGAAGCTTTTGGAACAGAAGACTTTAAAGAAGGAACTACAGCTTTTGTAGAAAAACGTAAAGCGGTTTTCCCGGGGAAGTAAGGAAATCCAACATTGAATATGACTAGTCCTAAAATAGTCAACCTATTTTAGGACTAGTCAAATAGATAATAGAGTGATGATTAAAAATCAAACTTAATACCCTGTGCAAGCGGAAGCTGTGTACCGTAATTAATGGTATTGGTTTGCCTACGCATATACGCTTTCCAGGCATCAGAACCACTTTCGCGTCCGCCGCCGGTTTCTTTTTCACCGCCAAAGGCACCACCAATCTCAGCACCAGAAGTACCGATGTTTACGTTGGCAATACCACAATCGCTACCCTGCTGGCTCAGGAATAATTCCATCTCGCGCATGTTGTTAGTAAATATAGAAGATGAAAGACCTTGTGGCACATCATTCTGCATAGCAATTGCTTCTTCAATAGTGCTGTATTTCATAACGTACAATATCGGCGCGAAAGTTTCATGCTGTACGATTTCGAAATGGTTTTTCGCTTCTATGATGCATGGTTTTACGTAGCATCCGCTTTCGTAGCCTTCACCCTCCAGCACGCCACCTTCAACCACTACTTTACCGCCTTCGGCTTTTGCTTTCTCAATTGAGTTAAGATACGCCTCAACAGCATTGGTATCAATAAGCGGGCCTACGTGGTTGTTGCTATCCAGTGGGTTACCTATTTTCAGTTGGCTGTAGGCGCTTTTTAGCACCTCTATGGTTTTGTCGTATACGCTTTCGTGAACAATAAGTCGGCGTGTAGTAGTACAACGCTGACCTGCCGTACCTACCGCGCCAAACACTGCACCTACAAGCACCATGCTTATATCGGCGTGCTCACTTACAATAATCGCGTTGTTACCGCCCAGTTCCAGTATGGTTTTACCGAAACGGCCTGCAACAACCTGCCCTACATGACGGCCTACACGTGTAGAACCCGTAAATGACACTAGCGGTATACGTTTATCGTTAGTTAATATATCGTTACACTCCTCGCCGGTTACCAGTCCGCTGATACCTTCAGGAAGGTTGTTGCGCTCCAGTACGGTTTTAATAATATTCTGGCAGGCAATGGCACACAGTGGGGTTTTGCTTGATGGCTTCCATACGCAAACGTCGCCACAAATCCAGGCAAGCATAGAATTCCAGCTCCATACCGCTACCGGGAAGTTAAATGCCGAAATAATACCTACTACACCTATTGGGTGATACTGCTCGTACATACGGTGGTTAGGGCGCTCACTGTGCATGGTAAGGCCATACAGCTGACGCGATAAACCTACTGCAAAATCACAGATGTCTATCATTTCCTGAACCTCACCAAGGCCTTCCTGCAGGCTTTTGCCCATCTCGTAGCTTACCAGCTGCCCCAGTGCATCTTTATGCTTACGCAGTTCATCGCCCATCTGGCGCACGATTTCGCCACGCTTAGGCGCCGGTACCAGCCTCCACTCTTTAAATGCTTCTTCCGCTTTAGCCAATACTTTTTCGTAATCGTCCGGGGTAGAGCCCTGAACTTTAGCGATAAGCGTGCCGTCTACCGGAGAGAATGATGAAATCAGGGTGCCGTTTGCAAAGCTTTGCGTACCTGTTGAAGTACCGGCGTTAATTTCAGTTATGCCCAGCTCGGTAAGGGCTTTTTGAATGCCGAAAGTATCGGTAAGTGTTGCCATTTTTATAACTTTTTTGCTGTTTGTTGTTATATCACAAATATAGTATTTTTTAAATGTTTTGGGTTATTTGGCTCAGATTTCTCGGATTTGATAAATTTTTCGGGCTAACAGCCGAAAAACTGGATTTCTTTCAAAAAGCCTTGCCAAAACAGTTTGATAAATTAGCTAAAATCGTGAAATTAGTGGCAAACAAAATACAGTATGGAATCCGAATTTAAAATCACCCGCCGTACGCACGAGCTGCTGGACGGATATTTTGAGAATTTTTCGATAGAAGACCTTAATAAAATCCCTGATGGATTTCGTAATAACCTGATATGGAATATTGGGCATATTATAGTTTCGCAACAGATATTGGTTTATAAAGGCAGTAACCAGCCGCTGCTGGTAAGCGATGAGCTTGTAAGCCTGTATGCACGTGGTACTGCGCCACACAGGGATATTTCGCCAAGCGAGGCCGTAGAACTGCGCAACCTGCTCGATTCGCTTATCCGTAAAACGGAAGACGACTATAATGACGGTGTTTTCACAGAATATAACGCACGCAAAAGCGAAATGGGTTATGATTTAGCCACGGTT
This sequence comes from Bacteroidia bacterium, assembly GCA_046566705.1. Taxonomy (GTDB): domain Bacteria; phylum Bacteroidota; class Bacteroidia; order Flavobacteriales; family Flavobacteriaceae; genus Flavobacterium. Next base: position 60,311 of record JBKHWE010000020.1, read on the forward strand.
GAAGATGCCCTTGCCTTTAATAACCACCATGAGGCGCTGCACCTGGGTATTATGATGCAGTTGAAGAAGTTTATATAAGCCCCTTAGCCCCCAAAGGGGGTTTAGAGTGCTTAATTCCCCCTTTTGGGGTTAGGGGGCTATAAACGGCTTCGCTTCCCCGTAGGTTATCAATACATCTTTTGTGCCTTCGGCGTGCGCGGCTACCTCGTCAGTATTGTATTGCAGCAGCAGGCCTTTATCGGTAAAGAAAATATTGTTAGGCAGCGAAAATTTATCGTTCAGGAAAAACAGGCCGGTGCTGTTTATGTTGGCGCCGGTTATCTTATACTTAGCCCTGAATTTCTTTTCGGCAAGTGCCGTAAACCCTTTTTTGTCCTTAATAAAATTATCTGCCGTAAGGCTGTGGCCGGTTTTGGCATCAAATAAAAGCGACGTGTCAGCACCATAACCATGAGCTCCGCCTGCAAAGGTATAGTGCGTAAGTTTTATATTTACTATGCTGTCATTTTTGTACGAAACGCTACCTTCTACCCTGGCATCCCATGGTACGTCCTCATCAGGATATTTTTTTACCAGCTCCTCATAGGCGCCAACAAATGATGCCATTACTTCTTCATAGCTTTTGGCATCGGCAGGCTTTTCGCCAAAATGCACAATTTCGCGTACCGACCGGAATATCCTGTTATTTATGCTGTCGGCCCCGGCACCTACGGCTTCGGGTACGGTAATGCTTACATGGGTATGTGGTGCTTTACCCAGTGTCGATGTTTTTTCGTATACCTTATTATCAAAAGAAAGTACGGCAGCAGTAGGGGTTGTAGCGGTAGTGTCGGTTTGGATGTCGTCTGTGTTTTCATGCTTTTCTTTTTTGCACGAGGCCAGTGTAGCCAGTAGTGCAGCAGCTATTATAATGCGTTTCATGGCGCGTTTCAGTTTGGGTTTGCAAATGGTTAATTGCCGTTAAACATGTTATCGGTCTAACTAAATTACAGTAAATTTGCCGTATAGTTTAAGGAAGAAAATCAAGTTTATATGAAATTTAACACCAAAGCCATACATGGAGGGCAGCAGCACGACCCCTCTACCGGGGCGGTAATGCCACCGGTGTACCAAACCTCTACCTTTGCCCAAAAAAGCCCGGGCGTACATACAGGATACGAATACAGCCGTGCGGCTAACCCTACGCGTACCGCACTGGAAAATGCCCTTGCGAGCATAGAAAACGGTACGCGCGGACTTGCCTTTTCATCGGGGCTTGCTGCTACCGATACGGTACTGAAGTTACTGAAACCCGGCGATGAGGTTATAGCCATGGACGACCTTTATGGTGGTACCTACCGTATGTTTACCCGTATTTACCAGGATTACGGCATCAGATTTCATTTTGTGGACATGAATGATGAAGCGAAGTTCCGCAGCCTGATCAATGAAAATACAAAACTGGTTTGGGTAGAAACACCTACCAACCCGTTAATGAAGCTGGCCGACATTGAAGCCATAGGGAAAATAACCAAAGAGCATAATATACTGTTTGCCGTAGATAACACCTTTGCTACGCCTTACCTGCAGCGCCCATTGGATCTGGGAGCTGATATAGTAATGCACAGTGCTACCAAATACCTGGGTGGGCACAGCGATGTTATAGCCGGGGCACTTGTGGTTAAGGATGAGTCACTTGGGGAGAAACTGCACTTTGCGCAGTTCGCTACCGGAGGAACGCTTGGCCCGCAGGACAGTTACCTGGTGCTTCGCGGTATTAAAACGCTGCACATCCGTATGGAACGCCACAGCTTTAACGGGCAAAAAGTTGCCGAATACCTGCTGAGCCATCCTAAGGTAGACAAAGTGTTTTACCCGGGGCTGGAAAGCCATCCGTATTATGCCATCGCTAAAAAGCAAATGACCGGTGGTTTTGGCGGTATGGTTTCCTTTACCTTTAAAAGCGGGGAGAAAGCCGATTCTATTACATTCCTTGAAAAGCTTGAGGTATTTACCCTTGCTGAATCGCTAGGCGGTGTGGAGTCGCTGGCAAACCACCCGGCACTAATGACGCATGCCTCTATCCCTGAGCCTAAGCGTAAGGAAATAGGTATTACCGATGACCTGGTGCGCCTTAGTGTGGGTATTGAAGATATTGAGGACCTGATTGCCGATATAGAGCAGGCATTTAACTAACAGATTTATTAGCAGTATAGTCTGCTGCGTTCTGCTTTTCAGGCCTGAAATTTTAGCCGCGAATTTCTCTAATTACACTAGTTTTAATTGGTGCAGATTGGTTTAATTCGTGGCTTTATTTTTTGGAGAATATACAAAAATGGCAATAACTGCGTTTTAGCTATATTTGCGCAAATAAATTGCCCTGATGAAACTACGCCATAGCCTTTTTCTTTTGCTTGCCTGCTGTTTTGGTTTTGCCCAAAATACGCAGTGGGGCAGCTATTTTTCTTATACTAACGTAGTAGATATGGCGCAGACCGGTAACCGTGTATACGCGGCATCTGAGGCAGCGGTATTTTCGCAAAGTGCTTCATCGGGCGAGCTAAAAACCATAACTTCGGTAGACGGGCTTAAGGCTGACGGTATTTCGGCCATACATTACAGTACGGCTACTAACCGCCTGCTGGTAGGTAACAGTACCGGCCTGCTTACCGTACTGAATGCCGATGGCACTGTGGTAACCAAAATAGATATTATACAGGAAACCAACGTTACCTACAACAAGAAGAAAATTAACCATATTTACGAAAATAACGGCATTGTATACCTGAGCTGTGATTTTGGCATCGCTACATTAAATATAAAGACCCTGCAGTTTGGTGATACATATTTTATAGGTGCCGGAGGCGGGGAGGTAACCGTATACCAGTCTACCGTACACAATGGTTATATATACGCAGCTACCGAAGACGGACTTAAACGCGCCCTTGCTACCAACCCTAACCTTATAGATTTTAGCGTATGGACGCAGGTATTGCCCTTTGCCAGGCATACGGTAGCCAGTTTCCAGGGGAGGCTGTATTGCGGCTCGTCGTGGACGCAATTTGTTGTTTTTAATACTAATGATGTGGCTACCTACTATGATTTGCCATCGAGCATTGTGGATTTAAGGGAATCTAACGGCTACCTTCTGGTAACCCTGCCGTCTAAAGTAATAGTATACAATAGCGACCACGTACAGCAATTTGAAATTAATACCATAGGGGAGCCCGCTACGTTTGTCGCGGCTTCGCTTGTAGGGCGTACGTTGTATGTGGGCACATCTGAAAAAGGTGTTTTTAGTGTTAATATCGGTACGTTTCAAACGACCAATATTACCCCGAACGGCCCGCTGATGAGCAATATTTTTGCCCTTGGTAAGTCGGCTAACGCGTTATGGGCGGTGTACGGTACTGCCGATATTAACTATGACCCCAAGCACAAAACGTATGGGGTGAGTAAGTTTACATCGCAAACCGGCTGGACCAATATACCGTATGAAACCCTGTCTACTATAAATGGGATGAACAAACCGGTTGAGGATATTATAAAGGTAGTTATAAACCCGAAGAACGAAAAGGATGTATACCTGCTTTCGGCGGGCTCGGGGATACTGCGTCTTAACGATATGGTGCCGATAAACCTTTATGATGAAACCAACAGCGGGCTCGAAAACCAGCAGTATTCTTCCGGCAGGAGTGTAAGGGTGCAGGCCGGTACTTTTGATAGCCAGGGCAACCTGTGGGTGATGAACGGCCTTACCAAAAAACCGTTAAAGAAGCTAAACGGCAATACCTTTACGCCCTATAGTTTTGAAGATGTGTACCGTGAGGCACAGGCAATGCAGTATAGTGGTATGCTTGTAGATGATCTGGGTACCAAATGGATAGCCTCGGGTAACGTTACGGGCCTTGTGGGCTATAACGAAACACTGAACAAGTTTATGCGCTTTTCGGGGATAGATATGCTGCCGTCTAACGATGTGAAGTGCGTGGCGCTGGATAAAAGCGGCAGGCTCTGGATAGGTACTACCAGCGGCCTGAGGGTTATTTACAGTACCTCCCGCTTTGCCGATGAGGATATGCTGACTACATCATCTATAGTGTTTGTAGATGATAGCGGGGTGGCGCAGGAGCTTATGTATGCCCAAAGCGTTACCGATATAGAGGTGGACGGTAGCAACAATAAGTGGATAGGCACGGCATCTGGCGCGTACCTGGTGTCGCCCGACGGGCAAAAGACGCTGTACCAGTTTACCAAAGATAACTCGCCCTTACCCAGCAACGTGATTAACGACATAGCTATAGATAATATAACCGGTGAGGTGTTCTTTGCTACCGACCGCGGCATGGTGTCGTTTAAGGGAAGCAGCACCGCGGCATCAGAAGACCTGAGCAAGGTATATGTGTACCCTAACCCGGTACGCCCTAACTACGACGGCGACGTAAAAATAACCAACCTCACCAATAACGCTAACGTAAAGGTGACCGATATAGAGGGCAACCTGGTTTACGAGGCCACCAGCGAAGGCGGAACGGTGGTGTGGGATACTACGGCTTTTGGAAAGTATAAGGTGCGTAGTGGAGTGTATATGGTGTTTATATCAAGCGAGGATACTACGCTGACCGCCGTAAAGAAAGTAATGATTATACGCGGTAATTAGGTTTTGAACTTTCGGAAGGCTTGTATCATTTCGTAGATGCCGAAGGCGATGAAAATTTTGCCGAGGACAAATACTGTCTATCTCAGCCTGCTTTCGCTATTTGATGTGAACTAACTCATATTAATATAATTAGTCTGTGAAAATGAAGTGTATTTTATTATTTTTGTTATAGTGGAAGAGCAAGGTTACATAGAGTTAAGAATAGATAATTTCTCAAAAACATTATCTCCTAAAGATGTAGATATTAGTGAAATTAAAAACATTATATCTGACATCGAAATTTTCTTGTATCCAACTCGAGATGAGCGGAGGTTGAGACCACAAATATCATATGATATTGAATCTGGTTCTGCAAAACATCGTTTTTTCTTACCTATCTCGGCAGTTATATTGTTTAATGGGTTAACTTCAGAAATAGAAAAGAGAGATTCTTTAGACTTTTTAGACTATAAAAGGCAGATAGTTATTGATAAGTTTCAACAAAAAGCTCTAAAGGAAGGTTATACAATTGAGTTTAATAGTTCTTTAGGTGATCAACCTACTCTGACAATAAATGTAAACACTAATTTTCACACAATTTCTCCAAAATTCTATGAAAGTGAATTTTATTTATATGGAGAAATCTATCAAGAGGGTGGTAAAAATCCTAATATCCATATAACAATACCGAAGCAGGGAAACTTGGCTATTTCTGCAACCAAAGAACAGATATTAGATGGAGAGAAAAAGACATATAAGGCCTACGGTATAAAAGTTAAAGGAAAGAAGAGTTTAGAAGATGGTAAGTTATATGATTTAAAATTGATAAATTTTATTGAGTATAAGCCCGTATTTGATAGATCTTTACTTGATAAGGTAATAAAGAAAGCTTCAGCGAATCTGAGTAAAATTAAAAACCTGGATAGCTGGATTGAAGATTTAAAAACGGATGGAATATGAACAACATTACAAATATTCTGTTAGATAATTCTTTTGTTACACGCCTACTTAAAAGTGATGACCAGTACCATCAAAATGTTGTCGAATATTATGAGTACTTTTTGCAAAAAGGAATAATAATGTATTTGTCTACAATCGTAGTGAGTGAATATTCTGTTGCAGATAATCCAGATAACTTATTAGCTTTAAAAGCGTTTCAACTTTTAGAGTTTGATTACGGTGACGCAAAGTTGTCAGGTGAATATTTTGCTTTTTTGAAAGATGACTCTTTACTGAGGGAAATTGAGGAGAGAAAGGTAATCATCAACGACTTAAAGTTGTTTTCTCAAATTCATAACAGGAATATTGATGCCTTTATTACTAAAGACCGAAGGGCATTATCAAAAATGATTAACCCTCTGTCCGAAAGCAAAGGATTGTCTTTTCTGTATGTTGATCTTACTACTCCAATAAATGAAGTATTAGGTAGATTATTTTAAATTGAAAAAACCCGGCACAACTGCACCGGGTCTTTCATTCAAAATTTATCATTTAAAATTCAAAATAGAATTTTAATCATTCAGCTTCAGTACCGCCATAAAGGCTTCCTGAGGTATCTCCACGTTACCTACCTGGCGCATACGCTTTTTACCTTTCTTCTGTTTTTCAAGAAGCTTACGCTTACGGGAGATGTCACCACCGTAACACTTGGCAGTAACGTCTTTACGAAGTGCCTTAACCGTTTCACGGCTGATAACCTTAACGCCAATCGCAGCCTGAATAGGAATGTCAAACTGCTGGCGCGGTATAAGCTCCTTCAGTTTTTCGCACATTTTTTTACCGATGTTGTAGGCGTTGTCCTCGTGGATAAGCGCCGACAGCGCATCTACCGGCTGGCCGTTTAGCAGTACATCAAGGCGTACCAGCTTAGACGTACGCATACCTATAGGCGAGTAGTCAAACGACGCGTACCCTTTAGATACCGTTTTCAGCCTGTCGTAAAAGTCGAATACAATCTCGGCAAGCGGCATGTCAAAGTTAAGCTCCACACGCTCTGTAGTCAGGTACGTCTGGTTGGTAATAATACCGCGCTTTTCTATACACAGGCTCATTACGTTACCCACAAAATCAGATTTTGTAATGATGGTGGCCTTAATATACGGCTCCTCCACATGGCTCAGTTTAGACGGCTCAGGCAGGTCGCTCGGGTTGTTTACAATAAGGGCTTTTTCCGGTTCTTTTTTGGTATAGGCGAAGTAGCTAACGTTAGGTACCGTAGTAATTACCGTCATATCAAACTCGCGTTCCAGGCGTTCCTGGATGATTTCCATGTGCAGCATGCCCAGGAATCCGCATCGGAACCCGAAGCCCAGTGCCGCCGAACTCTCAGCAGCAAATACCAGGGAAGCATCGTTAAGCTGCAGCTTCTCCATAGAGTTGCGCAGTTCTTCGTAGTCCTCAGTATCTACCGGGTAAATACCAGCAAATACCATTGGTTTTACATCTTCAAAACCGCTTACCATATTTTGGGTAGGCACTTTGGCATCGGTAAGCGTATCGCCCACTTTTACCTCTTTTGCCTCTTTAATACCACTTATAAGGTAGCCCACGTCGCCGGCGCTCACCACTTGCTTAGGTACCTGGTTCAGTTTTAGCGTACCTATTTCGTCGGCAAAATATTCGTTGCCCGTAGCCATGAATTTAATCTTCTGTCCTTTTTTAATTTCACCGTTTATAACACGGAAAATAACCTCAATACCACGGAACGGGTTATATACCGAGTCGAATATAAGCGCCTGTAGCGGCTCCTGAGGGTCGCCCTTAGGCGCAGGAATACGTTCTATAATGGCCTCAAGAATCTTATCTACACCTAGTCCGGTTTTACCAGACGCCGGAATAATATCTTCAAGTTTACAACCTAACAAGTCAACGATATCATCGCTAACCTCCTCTGGGTTGGCACTTGGCAAATCTATTTTATTAAGTACTGGGATAATTTCCAGGTCGTTTTCCAGGGCAAGGTACAGGTTACTTATGGTTTGTGCCTGTATACTCTGGGCAGCATCTACAATAAGCAGCGCGCCTTCGCATGCAGCAATAGAGCGCGATACCTCGTAGCTAAAGTCTACGTGGCCCGGGGTATCTATAAGGTTAAGGATGTATTTTTCGCCGTTGTGGGTGTATTCCATCTGTATGGCGTGGCTCTTAATGGTAATGCCGCGCTCACGCTCCAGGTCCATATTGTCCAGCAGCTGCGCCTGTTGCTCACGGGCCGTTACGGTTTGCGTGGCATCCAGCAGTCGGTCGGCCAGGGTACTTTTACCGTGGTCAATGTGGGCAATAATACAAAAGTTCCTAATGTTCTTCATCTTCGATAGTTATCAGTTCTTGGCGCTCACGCCGCCTCACCTATAAAGGTAGGTGTTTTAATCGGCAAATATAGTTAAAGTTAGCGTGTTTCAAAACGGTATTTTACGCTATAAAAAACGAACGCCGGCTGGTGGCCGGCGTGTAGTGCAACAAGTATTAGCAAATGCTGAATGTTTTCTTATTCAGTGCATATGGTATCAGTATAGGGTCTTTTTTCTTGCGTATCCTTTTCTGGATTTTTGTTTCAGCAAGTTGTGGTTTTGCTGTAGTTACGTTTTCTACCGCCTTAGTTATATTTTTAAGGGCTTCAGCGTTAAAACTGGTTTGTTTTGCGTTTACTGTTTGCTTAGTAGCGGCAGTAGTTATATTTTGACTTTGAGCGACGGCCTTGCCGGTTAGCATAAAGCAAAGAATAACAGCTATTTTAAGTAGGGGTCGGAAGGTTTTCATTATTATAATCTTATCTATTTCAGATACAAATGTAATTTGTAGTTAAAAATTAAATAGGAAAAGCACGACAAAACGACTATTGGTGTCGACCAATGGTAAAGTATCTTCCGTGAATAAAATGTAGGTTTATGTTATCACGCTCAAAATCCGCAATAAACTTTAACAATAGGCGAGTGGTGTTGTTACCGGATGCGCAATGTGATTTCTTACATTTGAGGAAATCAACCTTAATCATGAAAATAATTTTATGCTCAGCCCTGCCCTTTATCAAAAAAGGGACGGTCTCGTTTATTATTTGAAAACAAAAGCAAAAGCCACCGTAATGGGTGGCTTTTTAGCTGCTAATGGTATAAAAACAAGGTGAGCAGCCTTGCGGGCAGCCCATCCTTATCAGGATCCCATGGAGAGGTTAGTATATAACCTTTTTGTTTACTACCTGGCCTTCTTTGGTAGTTATGCGGGCTATGAGCACCTGGTTTTCGGCAGTTATGCCGGTTACCACTGTGCTGCTGCTGTTTACATTCTGGGTGGCAAATACCTGCCTGCCCCTTATGTCATACAGCGCTATGTCCTTAATTATCTGGCTGCCGGCGTTTACATTAAGGCCTGTAGTATTCTTGTATACTACAATACCGTTTGTATTAAGCGCAGGAGTATCAGTATTAAGCGTAGTATCGGTTGTATATACTACATCAAACCTTCCGTCAAATGTACCTGCCTCACTTACAAAACTGTATCCGCCTTCATTAAGGTTGTGCAGGGTATTTGTAAAGTTGTCTTTAAGGTATACTTCCTGCCCTGTGGCAAATACACCTGTTTTAGCGGTAAGGTTTATAGTGTAGTTTCCGGCATTTTCGGCACGGTAACCCACAGGTACTATGTCATTTTGCGCGAAAGTGCCTTTTGCCTGTATGGCAAGCTTGCTATTACCTATAAGGCTGTACAGCTGTAATGCACCGTCTTCAAATATTTTACCGTCGTAACCAAAGTCAAACTCATTTGTAGTAACCTGAGAATAACCTATAACCACCTGAGAGAATGCATCGGCAGGAGAGGTCATGGTAAGACTCAGCTTAGAGGCATCGGCAAGCGGGTTAGCCTGGCGGAAGAACTGGTTTGTGTTTATCATCTTACGCATGCTGTTGCTAAAGCCTATTTGCGTAGCGCTGGGAGATACTTTGGTAAGGAAGCCCTGACCCACGTTTATGCTCCACTGCGATTCCTGTCCTACAGGGAAGGCACTGCCACTGGTATCGCCACCTTCGGCTGAGTTCGGTACGTAACCAAACTTGGTTATCGTAGCATAGCTGGTATGCGTATTGTTGTTTTTCTTCCTCCAGAAGTACAGGGTGCCATCGGCAAGAGAAGACGTGTTGGCATCTATAAAGTTGTGCACGTTTATGGGCGATGGGTAAGGGTTACCCAGTCCGTTGTAGGCTTGTCCCTGAGTCGATACCGGTGCATACAACGCACCATTGTTTGGCGTACCTGTAAATTTACCGTGATAGTTAATAGCAGTTGTCCCGGCATTGTAACCCGGCTCACTGCTCACATTAGGCATACGGATAAGGTACGCTTTAGCAGGGGTAAACTCTACAGTAGAAGCATTGCTAAGCCCCGGTATAACGGTATACACATCGGTAGGTGTTGTATACGTATAAAAACGTGTGGCTACGGTATTAGGAGAGAAGGCAAACAGGTCTTGTCCTGTAACCGGGCTGCTCCATAGGGTGTAGTCCAGCCTGTATAGGCTGTTGTTGTCCCTGTATACTGTAATTTTACCGCTGTTAGCGCTTATAGAAGTAGCTGTATCCTGTATAAGGTTAGCGTTGTTCTGAAGCGTAAGTGACGCTGTAGGGGCTACTGTTACAGCTCCAAGCACCTGTAGGTTAGTGCCAGAGTTAACAGTAAGTGTTGTATTAGCCTGCATTGTAAGGGTTTTGCCCAGTGCAGGTATGGTTTGTATTACTACAGGCTGGTTAGGGGTAACCGGTATCGTTACATCATCGGCAAGTGTAGGTACTACATTACAGCTCCAGTTGCCCGGTACATGCCAGTCGGTATTTACAAGTCCTATCCATGTAAATGAGGTAATAGGCGATACCCTGCTGGTGCCAGACGTTGCTGAAGAACAGTTGCCGTTTGTTACTATCGCCCTGAAGTAGGTAATCTGTGTTACCGATGGTATAGTATAGTTTGCAGCGTTAGCTCCAGATATATTTGCCCATCCACTGTTTCCGCCTGTTGCCGTGGTGCTTTGCCATTGTATAGCGCCCGTAGCACCTGTTAAGGTTACTGTGGCAGCCGTTCCGGGGCATACGCTTTGGTTATCACTAACCGTACCGGCTACAGAGCCTCCGTAAACGGTATACTGTATAGGCGATGATGTTACTTTGGCGCACTCAAAGCCTGTAGGATATGCTTCGGCATAATAGTACATTGTGCCCACTGTTGAGGCAGGCGGTGTATAGCTGCTGGCTGTTTGCCCGGCTATAAGCATACCTCCTGTATTGCTGTTGGTAGTATTGCTATACCATTTGTATACCGGTGTATTTCCGTTAGCGTTTACCGATATTGCTACAGGGTTGTTTAAACAAGTAGCCGTAGTGCCAGATGCGGAGAGTACAACCGTATTCAGGTACGCTGAGTTACTAAACGCGGCACCACCCTGGTTAGTTACCGTGCAACGGTACACGCCATTATCGGCAGCTGTAATGTTTGATATAACAAGTGTTGCAGATGTAGCTCCAGATATAGTAGAACCGGTTCCCGTAACACCATTGTTAATGGCTACACCATTTTTTTCCCACTGGTAAGAAAGTTCAGTACCTGTTGCCGTTAGGGTTACTGTGAAGCTTGCACTATTACCGGGACATACAGCCACGCTTTGTGGTTGTGTGGCGATTTCCGGTGCAGGTATCTGGAATGAGTTACGGTTGTATGCCATGAATGCAGGGTCACTGGTACCACTTGGCATTACCTTAAATCCTGCAACCTGGCCTCTGTTCGCTTCGGTAATACCAAAATCAGCAAGCCTGTAGGCTACCATGCGTATTGGGCGGGTGTTAGCGCCTACCGTTGTCCATCCGTTTACAGTAGCTGTATTAAGCGGCTGGCCTGCTGGTAAGGTAAAGAAATCAGTTTTATAAGTTCCCAGAGTAGATACAGCATTAAGTGCGATTTGCATAGGATTACCTACTACATTTCCGCTACTGTCTACAAAACAGTATACCGAAAAAGAGTTGTTACTAGGGTCAGCTACCTGGCTCACCATGATATCCGGTATGGCATCGCCTGCCACATTGGCCAAAATATTTGTTGCCTGAAAGTTAAGAACCGATGTTGAGGGCAGGTTAGTAACGCCGGTACCTAAGTTAAGGCCGCGGATACCGTCTATAAGCACATCACGTACCGATAGGCCGGCTACTGTTGGTGCTGTAGGTACGGCTGCGTTAGCATCACCGTCTACACGGCTGGCCAGTACAATAAGGTTCGGGTCAGAACTACTTAAAGGTACGTTACCATCTATGTTCCTTATAGGAAGTGCACGCCAGTTACCGGTAGTATAGGCACCTGTACCGCTATTAGAGGCAAGTACATTAGTAATTTCAGTCTCGTTACCGGTGCTGTAGAGGGTTCCGTTGTACTGGAACGCCATAAGGCTGTGGCCGGTATCGGGCTGGGTGGAATTGTTGCTTGCCGAACTTGAACTCCAGTAACCGTTGTAGTTTGTAATTACACGGGTAATGCCTGCTACGGCCGGAGTCGCTGCAGGGGCAGTGTACGAATACTCAAACGGTGCTCCCGGGGTACTGCCATTGTATACTCTGATGGCTCTTGTGTTTGTTCCGCTACCGATTGCTGTTACGGCCGGGATAATTACACGAAGCTCTGTAGACGAAATGAAAGTTACCTGCGTAGCATTTACATAAGCCGTTGAAGACGTTGCAGTATCAGTGCCGGTATAAAACCGCACTGTAGGGGCGCTAGGGGTGTTTGTAAATCCGGTACCGATTATGGTTACCGCAGAACGGTGGGTAACATTTGAAGGTGACATACTGGTCACGGTTTGTGCAAATGTTACAGTGGTTAGCATTAGGCAAAGCAATGCTAGCCACTTAGTAAAAGTAGTTGTTTTAACCATGGGGATATAGTTTTAAAATGGATCAGCAGTACAAAGCAACTACACATTGTCGGTTTTCTTTGCTAATGGTCTGTTAAAAAATGCCGTTAAGCAGCTTACTTAACCTTTTATTAACTTGTTACATAAGTAGGTTTTAACATTATTTTGAGGGTTGTTCAGCGTGAAATGTTGTCTGCTAAAGCAACAAGGGGCAGCCTTATGGCTGCCCCTTTTATAACTGTTTTCGCGGTAATTTTTCTAGTAAATTACTTTCTTGTAAATATGCATTCCGCTGTCCATAACTACGTCTACAATAAGCAGCTGACTGGCCGGTATTATATTTTTCAGAGTAATGGTATTATTATTATTATTATTATTATTATTATTATTATTATTATTATTATTATTATTATTATTATTATTATTATTATTATTATTATTATTATTATTCAGGTTGTTATTTACGCTAATGAGCCTTCCCCTTACATCATAAACCTGCACATTTTTAATTTGCCCGTTTGCTGCGGTTATGCCAACACCGTCTTTATTGGTGTACACTGAGATACTGTTATTTGCAACCGGATTTTTTCCATTGCCAAGTACTGTGCTTGCATAAACAATTTCAAACCGGTTTTCAAAACTTCCTGCTTCAGTTTCAAAGGTGTAAGAACCGGTAGTTATATCATGTATGTTTTGCAAAAGTTTGTCCTTAAGGATTACTTGTTGCCCGTTTGCAAATACACCGGTACTGTTTTCCAGCTTTAGGTTAAACGTGCCGGCATCATTGGCTCTGTAAGCTATGGTTGCCACATCGGTATCAGTAAATGTACCCCTGGCCTGTATGGCAAGTTTTTCACCATCTGATACAGTGGACAGATTAATAATGCCATCGTTCAGGGCTTTACCATCATAGCCAAAGTCAAATCCGGTGGTTGTGTTTTCTGAGTAACCTACCACCGCCTGAGAATAATTTCCTGAAGCTGAAGTCAAAGCCAGCCACATTTTTGAAGTGCTGCCCTCGGTAGCCTGACGGAACAACTGGTTGTTATTTGCCAGCCTGCGCATGCTGTTTGTAAAGCTTACCTGAGTAGCTGCCTGTGCTACTTTTACAATCATACCCTGGCCCACATTCATTGTCCAGTTGTTTTCCAGCCCTTCGGTAAAGGCACTTTCCGATGCATCACCACCTTCGGCGCTGTTACGGGTATAGGCAAACTTGGTTATCGTTGCATAGCTGCTGTTATTCTGGTTGTTTTTCTTCCGCCAGAAGTACAGGGTACCATCGGCAAGCGATGCTGCATTTCCATCAATAAATCCGAATACATTAATCGGCGACGGATATGGGTTACCTATGGCGTTGTACCGCTGGCCCTCTGTAGATACCGGTACATGTATGGTACCATTATTTGGCGTGCCGTTGTATATCCCTTTATAAGCTATGGCTTTTGTACCGGCGTTATATCCGGCAATATCAGAACTGTTTGGCATGCGTATAAGATAGGCCACACCATTTTGGAAGGTCGTTGTTGCAGTGCTGCTTAATCCTGAAATACCGCTATAGGCATCAGTTACCGGATTATAGGTGTAAAAACGGTTTGCCGTTGTTAATGGTGAGAACCCAAAAAGGTTTTGGGCGGCAACCGGCGAACTCCATAATGTATAATCCAGCCTGTACAGCAGGTTGCTGTTTCGGGCTATGGTTATTTTTCCAGAGTTTGTATTGGTTGTGGCCAATGCATCCTGGATAAGGTTAGCATTGTTTTCTATTTCAAATCCGGCTGTTTCGGCTACTGTTACTGCACCCAGTACATTAATATTGTATCCGCTAAGTACTTTTAGCGTAGCACCTGCCTGTACCGTTAGTGTTTTGGCTAAAGCCGTACCGTCCTGTACCTGCGGCTTGTTTGTGGTTTGCGGTATTATAACGTTAGACGTAAGTGTCGGTATGGTATTGCAGCTCCAGTTTCCGGCGGTATGCCAGTTGGTACTCACTGTACCTGTCCAGGTAAAAGTGTCGTTTACCGTAACGGTTATAACATCTGAAGTTGCGCTACAGTTTCCGTTAGTAGCCAAAACCCTGTAATATGTAGTTGCAGCTAGTGCTGTGGTAGTATACGATGATGCCGTAGCACCAACGATGTCTGTCCAAACAGACTGGTTTGCCGATAGCTGCCATTGCAGGGTGCCTGTGGTACCGCTTACGCTAAGCGTGGCTGTTGTAGCCGGGCATATGGTTTGGTTTGAGGTTACCGTTCCTGCTACCGCTGCCGCGTTTACGGTAACCAGTGTAGTAGCCGATGTAGATGTACATGATCCGCTGGTCATTACTGCGCGGTAATACCTGTTTGCCGTAAGTGCCGGCGTGGTGTATGTAGCCGTATTGGCACCGCTTCCGCCTGTTACACTTGCCCAGTTTGATGTGCCGGTTGAAGATTGTTGCCACTGTATGTTACCGGTAGCGCCTACAAGGCTCACCGTAGTAGTAGTATTGGCACATATGGCCTGGTCTGCACTTATAGTACCGGGCGTGGTAGCTATATTTACCACTACAGTATTAGAGTAATTGGTGCAAGAACTGTTCGTAATCCTTAGCCTGAAATATGTTGTAGCGGTAAGTGAAGCCGTAGTGTAGGCTGCCGATGTGCCACCGGTTCCACCGGTTACGCTGTTCCATCCGCTTTCGCCATCAGATGATGATTCCCACTGTACCGTGATGCCCGTACCGCTTGAGTTGCCCACCGCGCGTATAGTCGCTGTGGTAGAAGGACACTGGCTTACAGTGCTCACGTTGTTAGATGTACCTGCGGTTCCGCCTATGTAGGCTGTGCCTGCCGCTGCCGCATTGCCTACAACAAACGATACAGCGTTAGTGGTTTGCGATGTACATCCGGCACCGCTGTTCATAATTACACAGTAATAATATCTTGTACCGGCTGCAGAAGCCGGTGGCGCATACGACGCCGATGTAGCGCCGCCTATAGCTGTACCGCCGGTATTGCTGTTGGTTGCATTAGAATACCACTGGTAGGTAAGGTTTAGCCCGTTTGCAATAACATCTATCGTAGGGCCGGGAGAGTTTAAGCAGGCTGTATTGCTTACAGGTTGTACTGATATGATCGTATTCAGGTAGGCCATGTTACTTATTACCGTTCCCGCGGCATTTGTAACTTCAGCCGAATACATGGCCACATCGGCAGTGCTAACATTGTATAGCGTATACGTAGATGCAGTAGCGCCAGAAATGTTTATGCCATTCTTTTTCCATTGGTACATAAGGTTACTTCCTGTTGCAGTAACGCTAAAGCTTACACTGTTACCGGCACCGGTACATGCCACTACAGATACGGGTTGTTGTGTGATTTGTGGCGCAGGTATAAGCAGTGAGTTACCATTATAGGCTATAAAGGCCGGGTCGCTCACACCGCTGTTCATGATTTTAAACCCGGTAATCTGCGATTTATTAGCATCGGTTATCCCGAAGTCAGATAGCCTGTAGCCCACCAGCCTTATAGGCCTTGTACTTGGGGTTTGCGATTGTGTAGCGGTTATAGTAGCCGTATCGTAAGATGCGTTTCCGGTAATGGAAAAAAGATCTACTTTATACGTGCCGATGGCCGGTATGCTGTTTAGTACAACATATACAGGATTTCCTACAATATTTCCGTTAGCATCTGTAAATGAGTATACGTCGTATACATCATTTGTAGGTTCAGCCGTTTGAGATACTATAATATCCGGTTCGTTATCGTTAATCCTGCTGGTAACTATGTTGTTTACATTAAAGAGCATCGTGGCGGTTTCGGTAATGTTGGTCATACCGCTGCCCAGGCCAAGCCCCTTTACGCCATCTATAAGTATGTCTTTGGTAATCAGCCCGGCAACACCCGGTGCGGTAGGCACAAGAGATGTGGCGTTACCGTCGATTTTTGTGGCAAGCGCTATGTAGTTAGAGCTGGTACCCGATGTGCCCGTAATAGAGTTAATAGGCAGCGACTTAAAGTCGCCCAGTACAAAACTTACACCTTTGGCGGTAAGTGTAGCATCGTCTACCCCGGTAGAATAAATAACCCCGTTAAACTCCATAGCCGTAACACTGTGCTGCCTGTCGGGCTGCAACGCCGCTGTGGTTGTAGTGTTGTTAGAAGACCAATACCCTTGAAAATCAGTGATAACACGCGTGGCTTTGGCCAGGTTGGTGTTTGTTGAAGCAGGTTTTACGTACGTAACGTTACCGGCCGGGTAGTCTACAGAACTTTTTGTGACCAATACAGGCACGGTAGCCGAGGCTACATTCGCCGAAAGGGTAAGCTGTGGTACTGTTGCAATAATCTGCGTACCGGTGTTGCTTACAATAGTTGCCGCGGTGCCGTTTACTTTTATGGTACTGCTACCTAAAGACTGGCCGGTAATGGTTATTTGGCTCCGGTACGTAACCACCACTGGTACGGCGTTCCCCGATATTACCGGTGCCTGCCCGTATACCCCAATTGTTAAAAATAATGCCATGATCAGTATAGGCCATGACAAGGCTGCAGGAATAGATTTCCTGTTCAAACTCAAACAATACATTGAATTGAAAATTTTGGTTAGTTAATACTTTTTTTTGCCGAAAAAAGTGAGGGGTACAGTTGTTTGGCTGCAAAACTGCAACTAAATTTATATTTGAGATAACACAATCTGATTTATTCGATATACTGCAAAAAGCAACGGATTAACTGCAGTTTTATTCAAAATTTGATAGCTATTTCTCACATAATGCAATACAATTTTAATTTGTACCTTTGCAAAAATGTTGCAAGATGGTTAAGATAGGAAACATAGAATTACCCGATTTCCCGCTGCTGCTAGCCCCAATGGAAGATGTTAGCGACCCGCCGTTCCGCAGGTTGTGCAAAACCCATGGTGCCGATCTTATGTTCAGCGAGTTTATTTCAAGCGAAGGACTTATACGTGATGCCATAAAAAGCCGCCAGAAACTTGATATTTTCGATTATGAGCGCCCTGTAGGGATACAGATTTTTGGTGGAGACGAGGAGGCCATGGCCATGAGCGCCCGTATTGTAGAAACGGTTAACCCTGATATAGTAGATATTAACTTTGGCTGCCCCGTAAAAAAAGTGGTGTGCAAAGGTGCCGGTGCCGGTGTGCTTAAGGATATCGACCTTATGGTACGCCTTACCAAAGCGGTTGTAAACAGCACCAGCCTGCCCGTAACGGTAAAAACACGCCTGGGTTGGGACGAAAACTCCATCAACATAGATGAGGTTGCCGAACGCCTTCAGGATGTGGGAATTAAAGCCTTGAGTATCCATGGGCGTACCCGCGCACAGATGTACAAAGGGGAGGCCGACTGGAGCCATATAGCCCGCGTAAAGAACAACCCGCGCATACACATCCCTATTTTTGGAAATGGCGATATAGACAGCCCCGAAAAGGCACTGGAATATAAAAATAAATACGGCGTAGACGGACTCATGATAGGCCGTGCCGCTATAGGTTACCCATGGATTTTTAACGAGATCAAGCACTTTTTCAATACTGGGGAGCACCTGCCGGAACCCACCATTGCCGACAGGGTAGAAGCCGCCCGCAACCACCTGAAATGGTCTATAGAATGGAAAGGCGAGCGTGCCGGTATTAACGAAACCCGCAGGCATTATACCAACTACTTTAAAGGCATAGCCAACTTTAAGGAGTACAGGCAAAAGCTGGTTACCAATGATGCCGCTGAAGACGTATATGCTGCCTTTGAGGAAATACTACAAAAATTTGGCGAAGGCCAACCGGTATAAGAACAAAAAACTCCGCTACAAGCGGAGTTTTTTTATGGATTGTATTTTGTCTTATTGCGCTGTAACAGTATAAGGACTGCCTATGCCTGTGCTGTTTAGGTTAAGGGTAATAAGGTAGCTCCTTGTGGTTGTAGAAGCAGGGAAAGGAATTGCTGTTGCATTACCATAATCAATACTGCCATCTGTAAGGTTGTCTCCATAAACACCATTTCCTATTACAAACTGGAAGTTGCGGTACTGGGTCTGTAAGTTTGAGCTTGAAGGGACACTGGTTACTGTACAGCTCAGGGTGTTTGTATTGGCATTATACGTCATAGGTACATCGCCGTTAAAAAAGAATGAGTTTGGCAGTACCTTTACCGATATGTTTTCAAAATTAGCGGTGTATATGCCGTTTCCATTATTATCGGTTCCCTGGGTGTAAACATCTACCGCGTAAATACCGTTAGACTGTATGGCAAATCCATTAGCATTAGCGGTAAGCTGGCTGTTAGGGCCTTTACCGTAAAGCACAGTAGAAGTTGTTGAAGGTGTAAATTTAACCTGGCTGCCTGCTGTAAGGTATTTGAAGCAACTAAATGACGAATCGCCAAGCATTTCTACAGCTGTTGCAGGGCTAAACGAGTTAAACGTGCCACACAAATACAGGCTGTTAAATGTAACTCCTGTTCCGCCGTTTGAGCCTACGCCAGCCACACCACCTGCGTACATAGCGTATGGCACAGAAAGCAGTTGAGATGAACCTATGGTTACATAGTTGGTGCCGTTAGCCACATCCAGCTCTACTTTAAGGAATTTAGAATTCTGAGCCCAGTTAATATTGGCAAATGAACCTGTAGTAGGGGTACCCATACCTATGGTCAGGGTAAAAAGCCCCGCGTTATTTGTTGTAGGGTTGTGTGTTTCTACATAAGAAGCCGTGCCTGTAGCACTGCTTTCAAGTATGCTTAGCCTTACACGTACCGGAGCCGAAGCCACCGCCGTACCTGAGCTGTTTAGCGCCACCGCCTGGTAGCTAAAGCCCTGTGGTACCTGGGCAAAAAGGGTAGTGCAAACAAAAAGTAGTAATAAGTATATCTTTTTCATGGTCAGTTATTTTTTTACAATTTTAATGGGTTTAATATTCGTTTCGGCAAAGGTTAAAAAGTACGTTCCCGCAGCTAGTGCCGAAAGGTTAAGTACGTTGCCGTTTGCAGGTGGCAGGCTTACGCGGCTGCCTTTAATGTCGTACAGTACGGCATTGGCAAGCACAGCCTGTTGTGGCAATTCTACCGTAAGGTTGCTTTCTACCGGGTTAGGGTAATATTTTACGCCCTGTACTTCGGCATAGGCATCGGTACCCAGGTTGCCTAAGGTAACTTTGGTAACAGCGCCCAGTAATCCTGAACTTAGGTTGTTAATGTTTTGCGGTACAACGTAGATTTCGCCCACGGCATGGGTGTAGTTGTTAACCGAAAGCCCGCCCGCGTTGCTGTGGCCAATACCCGTTTGGGCAAATGCCGCCGACGCGCCGAGCAGCGTGGTGAGTAAGAGTAAGGGTTGTTTCATTTACCTGGCTGGATAAAAATTTAGTGTGCTAATGTAATAATAATGTTGTAATATCACTATTTTTTAATGAAAACGATGTAAAATAACAAAGGCCTTACTGTAGGTAAGGCCTTTATTGTTATAGTGTTGTAAGAGAAGCCTTAGTTTCTGCTTTGCAGCTTAGAAAGTAGCTTAAGTATTTCCAGGTACAGCCATACCAGTGTTATGAGTAATCCCATACCGCTATACCATTCCATATATTTTGGAAGGCCATTTTTCGCACCCTCTTCTATAAAGTTAAAATCAAGCAGCAGGTTAGCCGCTGCCAAACCTACAAGGAATACGCTAAAGCCAATGCTGGCAATAGAGTTACCCGCGTGGAACGGCTGTATGCCGCCAAAAAAGCTAAAAAGAAAAGCGATAAAGTAGTAGCTAAGTACCGCAAGCATGGCGGTGATGATTATCGACTTAAAGCGTTCGGTTACCCTTATGATGCGGAAACGGTAGAGTGCCAAGGCTACGCCAAAGGTAATCAGCGTACCCATTACGGCCTGGCTTACAATGCCATTGTATTTGTCTTCAATCATTATAGATACCGCGCTTATAAATACACCTTCAAACAGCGCGTAACCCGGTGCAAGATAAGCGGAATATTTAGGGGCAAAGCTGGCCCCAATAACCATTAGTAACGCTACAATAGCGCTCATAACGGCACCCGGTAGCGGATTTAGCCCAATGCTTAACATATAAAAAGGTATCATTGCGCCTGCAAAAAGAAGCACAAATAGTATAAGTGTTTTATTGATAGTGCCTTTTACGGTCATCATCTGGGTTTCGTCGTATACACGTACCGGATTGCCCTGGGCATCATATACCGAAGTGTTTTCGCCACGATAGGCTTTTTCAGAGAAAAAAGGGTTTCTTGATTTTGTTTCCATGGTCATTAAAAATTGGAATGTAAATATACGTATTAACGTGTATTTACAAAATCAATAAGCATGCCGATGGCGATTATATAAAAATAAAAAAGGGAAAACGTTACGGTTTTCCCTTTTTATGCCCCCAAAAATACCGTAAAACTTAATTTTACTATGCTATTTTATGCTGCAAACTTAAGGAGCTATTTCATTTCACGAAAATTATTTAGATGTATGCCCGTAAAACTCGTTGAAATGCTTCTGTTTAACAAAATGAGGCTTAATAATTAGCCTTTTATCTGCCTTAACGAGGTCTTTATCCCCTTGATTAAGGACGAGCTAAAGCCTTCGTGTTCCATTTCGTTTAGTCCGGCTATGGTGCATCCCTGTGGCGTGGTTACCTTGTCAATCAGCTGTTCCGGGTGGGCATTTTCTCTTAATAACATCTCGGTAGCACCAAGTGCTGTCTGTGCCGATATGGCAAGTGCTGTTTTGGCATCGAAACCTATCTCAATGCCTGCCTGCATGCTTGCACGTATATAGCGCAGCGCGAATGCCGTTCCGCACGCACCTAGTACCGTAGCGGCATCCATGAGTTTTTCGTCTATGATAACGGCGGTACCAACCTTGTCAAATAAGTCCACAACCGGTTGGGCTTTGGCTACATCTTCTGCCTTAGCTGAAACACACGTAGCCGAAGCGCCATATTGTGCGGCTATGTTTGGCATAATACGTACCACGGTATTAGTTCCGGCTATTTTGGCATGGAGCTGTTCCAGCGTAACCCCGCTAGCTGCCGAGGCTATTATTTTACCCGATACATGGGGTAGTATCTCATCCAGCACGGCATCGGCCTGCCAGGGTTTTATGGCCAGCATCACGATGTCGGCATTGATTATCCCCTCGGTATTACTTGCCGATGTAGTAATGCCGTATTGTTTCAGGTTTTCTATCAGCTTTACGTTGCGGCGGGTTACGGTAATGCTATTGCCCGTGGTGTACTGCGCCAAGCCTATGGCTATGGCGGTACCCAGATTGCCACCGCCTATGATGTGGATGTTCATGGTTTGCAATTGAAAATTTACTATTTTCTAAAGATAGGGAAATTAGGGTATTAAGCAGGAGAATATAATGTGTTCTTATTTTTAGAGATTCCTCAACTCCGCTGCGCTACATTCGGGATGGAACACGCGACTCTTCCATTTGTATCGCCATGACGGCGCGTGAAGAAGACAATACCTTACTTAGTTTTCCTGTTCTAAATAAAGGTAATTTGGGAATATAGAGTCCTTTGCAATTTTATTTACTGCTGTTGCCCACTCCGGGAAATTGTATTTTACTTTAATCACCGAGTCGTTAACCAAATCATACTCAGAAAAAACATCGCCCGTTTTGGGGTAATGCTTTACACCGTTGGGTTTTAAAAGAAAACCCGGATCGCGGATACAATCGGTTTTATACGACCATAGCAGTTCTATTTTATCTGCACCGGTATACTGATAATTGGTCAGGAAAGTGTATGCACACTGGCCGTGTATCTGGTAGTGGACAACATCTTCTTTAAACATCAAGCGGACAAAAAAATCAGAGTCTTCAGATGCCTTTGCGCCCCACAAGACGTTTTCATTGCAACTCATATAATCACCAAGGACTTTTTTTGGTGCTTTCTCTGTTGTGCTCTGCTTTTCTGTAGGTTTAGTAACTACAGCTAGGGGTTCTTCCTTTTGTTTGCAAGATATAAGCAGTAGTGTTGTAATAAATAGAATGCCTATCTTTTTCATTGGGATTGGTGGTTAAATTATAGCCTAAAATATAAAAAAGATTGCTCTGTTCCTTGCATTGGCTCGTGTAAAACACCCCTAATGCGTTACGTTATTTGTGAGTGGGAGTGAGATAGCGAGGTAATCTTATTATTGAAATTCATAAAGTTCATCCGGACCGAATAACAAAATTTTTACTCTTGAGTTATATTCAGTTCTGTAATGCTCAAGTTGATTACTCATAAATGTTTTAGCGAAGTTGAATATCTCTGTTGTTCTTGCTGCCGCAATTATAAAACACTCATTTTTAGGGCTTTTAATTAATAAACTTGTTTTGTGAAAATCGCCTATAATACTTTGAATATCTGAAACATATCTGAAATATTTTAATTCTATTGTAAGGGCTTCATCATCATACTTATATCCTTTTCTGCTAAATTCATCTAAATATGTCAATTGGAATTTTTTCTTGTTGTATGCCGTGATATCGATATAATATGTATCATTATTTATCGTGTCATACCAAGGTGATTCAGTATTTACAGAGAAATCGCTATGAATAATGTTTCTTAAAGAATTGCACAATGCAGTCTTTAGATCGCTTTCAGTAAGAAATATAATTTCTTGATTCTGAAATTTTTCCGCAATTTCTTGAGTTGCTGTTTTTACATTTTTCTTAAACATTTTGTGTAATTGATTAGAGACTGTTTTTCCAATTTACAATATGTGAATGAATTTTATATAGGGAAAATACTAGGTTCTAATGTACAAAAAAACGCCCCACAAAGTGAGGCGTTCATATCTTTAAAAGAAAAATCTTATTTCATTTTAAGCAACCAGTTCCTTACCGAAACTTCTTCATTGATAATACCGCGCAGTTCAGCGATTTTCACCCTGTCCTGAGCCATGCTATCGCGATGGCGTATGGTTACGGTTTGGTCTTCCAGTGTCTGGTGGTCTACCGTAATGCAGAACGGTGTACCCAGCGCATCCTGGCGGCGATAACGGCGGCCTACGGCATCCTTCTCGTCGTAGGCCACGTTGAAGTCCCACTTAAGGTCTTCAATGATTTCGCGGGCAACATCCGGAAGGCCGTCTTTCTTAACCAGTGGAAGTACAGCCGCCTTGGTAGGGGCAAGTACAGCAGGCAGGCTAAGCACGGTACGTGTAGAGCCATCTTCAAGGGTTTCCTCCTTAAGTGATGTAGAGAACACGGCAAGGAACATACGGTCTAAGCCCACTGAAGTTTCCACTACGTAAGGCACGTAGTTTTCGTTCAGTTCCGGGTCAAAATACTGTAGTTTTTTACCGCTGAATTGTTCGTGTGCTTTTAAGTCGAAATCGGTACGGCTATGGATACCCTCCAGCTCCTTAAAGCCAAACGGGAAGTTAAATTCAATATCGGCAGCAGCGTTAGCGTAGTGCGCCAGCTTTTCGTGGTCGTGGAAACGGTAGTTTTTTTCACCAAGGCCAAGCGACAGGTGCCACTTAAGTCTGGTTTCTTTCCAGAACTCGTAGTATTTCATTTCCTCACCCGGACGTACAAAGAACTGCATTTCCATCTGTTCAAACTCCCTCATACGGAAGATGAACTGGCGGGCTACAATCTCATTACGGAACGCTTTACCGGTCTGTGCAATACCAAACGGCACTTTCATGCGGCCGGTTTTTTGCACGTTAAGGAAGTTAACGAAGATACCCTGAGCCGTTTCCGGACGCAGGTAAAGGTCCATAGCGTTAGCAGCCTCTGCCCCCAGCTTGGTACCAAACATCAGGTTAAACTGACGTACGTCGGTCCAGTTTTTAGAACCGGTATCCGGGTCGGCAATTTCCAGCTCCTCAATAAGGGCTTTAACATCGGCAAGGTTTTCGGTTTCAAGTGAACGAGCCATACGCTCAAGGATCTCGCGGTTTTTGGCAAGATATTCTTTTACGCGGCCGTTAGTAGCCTTAAATTCTTCCTCGTTAAAGGCATCACCATATTTGGCACGTGCCTTTTCTATTTCTTTTTGTGCTTTCTGATATATTTTTTCGGCGTGGTCTTCAATAAGTACGTCGGCCCTGAAGCGTTTTTTGCTGTCTTTGTTGTCTATCAGCGGGTCGTTAAAGGCATCAACGTGTCCCGATGCTTTCCAGGTGGTAGGGTGCATGAAAATCGCGGCATCTATTCCCACAATGTTTTCGTGCATCTGCACCATGCTTTTCCACCAGTATTCGCGGATGTTTTTCTTTAGCTCGGCACCATTCTGGCCGTAGTCGTATACAGCGCTAAGGCCGTCGTATATTTCACTCGACTGGAATATGAATCCGTACTCCTTAGCGTGTGATATTACGTTCTTAAATAAATCGTCTTGTTTTGCCATGGTGCAAAAATAGGAAAAGGGATTATTTAATTGAAAGATTGAAGATTGAAAAATTGAAAGATTCTGAAGTCAAGAGGTTTCTTTATTTCCAAAATTGGTCAGTAACGTAGAAAACTGTGTCTATAAAGTAAAGCACGCCGTTTCGGGTTAATACATTTTCATCATGTAAATCTTCCAGAATTATTCCCAGTTCATGGTTTTGGTAATCATTGTTTCTTGTATTCTCAAAACCATTTGAATTTAAAAAAAGACGTACTTCATCCAAATTTGTAAGTTCAGTGATTGAAACAAATTACTGCGCAACAACTGCATAAAGTGTATTGTCCTGTTTCGTAAAACCTCTTAATTGGTAAGCGGTATCGGGAAAAAAGAAGTTATGAAACAGCAAGTTGTGAAAATAATCGAGCCAGGAAGTATAATATATTGCATCGTTTAGTTTAATAACCTGATCGGTGCCGTTCAAATAAACTTTTTGCTCGGCACCTTCGCTAACATATTGTGATAGGTCAATATTTGGAACCCAAAGATTGTTTAAAGAAATGTATTCTTCTAAGCTCTTTGTTTCTTGTTCGCGGAAATGCTTTGTGTTTTCAGTTCCTCTGCCTGTTTGCGTGCCATTGTTAAGGTAACCGGCGATTGGCTGGATAGTTGTTCCAAAGCTAACTTCGCTCTTTCCTGAAAGGACATTGTGTAGTTCATCTTTAAGCAGGTTTTACATTTACAAATATATGAAAATCTTGAAATTACCTCCCATCAAAACTCACCATCCATTCTATGCCAAATTTATCCCTGAACATCCCAAAATATGAACCCCACGGGCTGTCGCCAATAGGCATTTCTACCGCGCCGCCTTCAGAAAGTCTGTTGTAGAGTTTGTCGGCTTCTTCCCTGCTTGCTGCGGCTATGGAGATTTTACTACGGTTTTCATTTTCGTTTACCGTGCCCAGCATTTCGGGTACATCACTCCCCATAAGGATACTGGTCTCGCTTATCGGCAGGGAAATGTGCGCGAGTTTCTTTGCTTCGGTTTCTGATACCGGGAATTCTGGGCTTTCAAATGCTTTAAAAGGGACTACCGAAGCAAAATCCCCGCCAAATACGGATTTGTAAAAAGTAAAGGCTTCTTCGGCATTGCCGTTAAAATGTATGTAAGGATTAAGATGTGCCATGATGTGTAGCTTTTGTTTGTTTACATAAAGCTACAAAAAATACTTATTGCCTTGTATGTGTTTTGATGGGGGAGGTTATTTCCGTTCTGATATTCTTTTTGCCGGGATGCCGCCCCAGATTTCGTTTTCAGGAATGGATTTTGTAACTACTGCACCGGCTGCAACTACCGCCCCACGGCCTATGGTTACACCTTTAAGCACCACCACATTTACCCCCAGCCAAACGTTATCGCCTATAACTATTTCGCTCTCAGGAGATTTTTGCTTTCGCATAAGCGTGTCTAACGCCATACCATGGTCGTGGTCAATGAATTTTGTTCCAGATGCTATAAGGCAATCAGTACCTATGGTGATTTTTTTTGTGATGTTAAACTCACACCCAAAGCCTACAAAGCTGTTGTCGCCAATAATTATGGAAGGTCCGGGTTTGTGTATGCCGTCAAAATGGAAATAGATGTCGTGCTCCAGCCTGCAGTTGCTGCCTATAGCCACCTGGTGCGGCCAGGTAACCGCTATGCGTTCTAAGAAAGTACCGTTACCTATTTTCATGCCTGCCGTACGGTAATACAGGTTACGCAATGTGGCCCTGATCTTAAACAGCACGCTAAGGTTTAATTTAAAGATGATTTTTTCCGTAAGGGTAGACATAGCTCTTTGATGGTTTTAAAGGTTACCAACAAATGTATAAATAGTTTTCAGTTGTTAAAATTTATTGCCCAATAAATGACTTATAGTTAATATAAGAATGGAAAAACCAGCTTGATTCGGATGGCTTTACTGTTAATCTTTACAAACTACACCCCGGCATAAAATCCATGATAGTGCTGTGCAACGTTTTTATATCGGTACGCTTGGGTTCCGGAAGGGAGGTTATGTAGTGGTGAATTTGTTATGCGGGCATTTGATAGTAACGTTTTATCTATTACGCTTATACTTACAATGAACTCATTTCTCTTCGGCTAAGTCTAAATTCAATTTTTCCAAAAGAAGTATCATTATAAGAACTTTTGGTTCCATTTATTAATTCAATCTTCTTCTCTTTGTTTTCTGGATTGGCAAAAGAAATTCCTCTAACAGGATTGAATATTATTTCTTCAAGCTCTAATGATGTCGGTTCTGTAATAAAAAATGTTTTTATTAGGGTTTCGCAGAAACCTTTCTTAGCTATTTTTTTTACGGGGAAAACGTAGTTATATCCACTAATTCCAGATAGTTTTGAGTAATCAATTCTTGTAGAAGGAAATTTAATTCCGTCAATATTACTTTCTTTGCTGACAAATTGTAACAAAAGCTGAGGGATAATATATTCCGGTTTGAAATTTCCATTTGGATTTTGTGTTCTTACTGAACAAGCTATTATAAGCGGATATAATACCAGATATCTCAAAATTTTATCAAGATCCGAATCGTTTTCTTTGTCTAGAGTTTCTAAAAAGTCACTATATTTTTCAATGTATATCACTTTCAACTGTCGTTTGTTTTCAAGCCTTGAAAAGTATAAATCTCTGAGTCTATATCGGTTGAATTCTTCCCAACATGTGTAGGTTGAATCTCCTAAATATAATGCGGGGAATCCAGGTACACTAAAACGATTCGTAGATACAATGTGTCTGTGTTCAAATTTAATGTGAAAAAGATCTTCTTTTGAGAATGTAGCATTATCATTTTTCCGAGCTCTGTAAAATGAAGCGTTTTCTTCTATTGTAGTTAGCATATCCAAACCATCAATAAATATTTTTGACAATCCTTCGTTAAATATATTTGTTGCTTCCAAAATATTTCCTTCGTAATATTTATTGACAGAATCGATAATTGCAGTAGATAGGATTTGAATGTGGTTTGCAATATTACCTCTAATAGGGATCTTATTTTCTATTTCTGATTTTATATTTGCTTGATAAAATGAAGTGTAATTGTTCAATTCAGTTTCTAAGAAGTCAGGAAAATATCCTACTGCTGATTGAGTAATTGGAATCCGAAAATTATAGTTTTCGAGTTTTGATTTTATTTTTGGAAAGTACCCCATAATCATTTTGTTAGATAGCTGTCTTACAAGAATGCGTATAACCGAAATAATCAGCTATACGCATTACAGTTGGTTTCCATAAACCTACAAAAAATATCTCAACAAACTGAAGCCCTACTCAAACACCATCCCCAACAAATCATGCGCCCTCTTTAGACTCCTTACATTCTCAAAAGTAAGCAACAGGCGAAGGCCGTTTTTGGTTTGTTTTTCCTTCATCCGTGCCAGGGTGGGGAACTGTTGTACAAACTGCAATACCTTATGGAAGTTACCACTCTGGTAGTACTGGCTGTTTTGGTCGCCCACGAAGTAACCTACCATTTTATCCTGTTTCAGTACCAGTTTTTCAATACCCATTTTCGTGGCAAGCCACTTAATGCGGATGCTTGTAATAAGCGCCTGCGCGGGTTTAGGCAGTGGCCCGAAACGGTCAATAAGGCGTTGCTCAAAGGCTTTTAGCTCCTCTTCGGTTTTCAGGGTGCCCAGTTCGTTGTACAGGTTCAGCCTTTCGGTAATGTTGTTCACGTACTCATCTGGGAACATCATACTGAAATCGCTGTCTATGTGCAGGTCTTTTACGTATTCCTTTTCGGTTTCGCCTTCTACCTCGTCGTATAAATCCTTGAATTCGTTTTCCTTCAGTTCCTCAATGGCCTCGTTCATGATCTTCTGGTAGGTTTCAAAACCTATCTCGTTCATAAAGCCGCTCTGTTCCGCGCCCAGGATATCGCCCGCCCCACGGATTTCAAGGTCTTTCATGGCGATGTTAAACCCGCTGCCCAACTCACTGAATTGTTCCAACGCCTGTATACGCTTGCGTGCCTCCTCGGTCATAACGCTGTATGGCGGCGTGATGAAGTAACAGAATGCCTTTTTATTACTTCGGCCAACACGCCCACGCATCTGGTGCAGGTCGCTCAACCCGAAGTGGTTAGCATTGTTGATGAAAATGGTATTAGCATTCGGTACGTCGAGCCCGCTTTCTATTATACTGGTGGCAACAAGCACGTCAAACTCGCCCGCCATAAAGGCAAGCATCAGCTCTTCCAGCTTTTTACCATCCATCTGTCCGTGGCCCACGCCTACTTTGGCATGCGGCACCAGGCGCTTAATCATCCCGGCTACTTCCTTAATGTTCTCTATACGGTTGTTGATAAAGTACACCTGCCCGCCACGTTCTATTTCATACGCCACGGCATCGCGAATTACTTCTTCGTTAAAGCCTACTACATTCGTTTCTATAGGGTAACGGTTGGGTGGTGGTGTGGTAATTACAGATAAATCGCGCGCCGCCATTAATGAAAATTGTAGCGTACGCGGTATAGGAGTCGCGGTGAGTGTAAGGGTGTCTATGTTTTGGGCTATGGTCTTTAGCTTGTCCTTTACGTTTACGCCAAATTTCTGTTCCTCGTCTATGATGAGCAGCCCAAGGTCTTTAAACTGTACGTTCTTGTTTACCAACTGGTGCGTGCCTATCAGTATGTCTACTTTACCCTCGGCAAGTGCCTTAAGGGTCTCCGATTTTTGCTTGGCAGTACGGAAACGGTTCAGGTAGCTCACGGTAACCGGCATATCTTTCATACGCTCGCTAAACGTCTTGTAATGTTGGAACGCAAGTATGGTGGTAGGAACCAGGATAGCTACCTGCTTACCGTTATCCACGGCTTTAAACGCAGCACGAATGGCGACTTCGGTTTTACCAAAGCCCACATCGCCACACACCAGGCGATCCATAGGGCGTTCGCTCTCCATGTCGGCTTTTACATCAGCTGTGGCGGTTACCTGGTCCGGGGTATCTTCATAAATGAAAGACGATTCCAGCTCGGCTTGTAGGTAACTGTCCGGCCCAAACTGGAAACCTTTTTCCAGCCTGCGTTTGGCATACAGCTGAATCAGGTTAAAGGCAATGTGCTTAACACGCGCCTTGGTTTTCTGTTTCAGGGTTTTCCACGCACTGCTACCTATCTTGTATATCTTGGGTGTAACGCCGTCTTTACCGTTGTATTTTGATATTTTGTGCAATGAGTGGATGCTCACATACACAATGTCGTTATCGGCATACACGAGCTTTATGGCTTCCTGTAGTTTACCGTCGACCTCAATTTTTTGGAGTCCGCCAAATTTACCTATACCGTGGTCTATGTGGGTTACGTAATCGCCCACGCTTAGCGAGGTAAGGTCTTTTATGGTAATCGCCTGTTTTTTGCTGTACCCATTCTTAATGCTGAATTTATGGTAGCGCTCAAAAATCTGGTGGTCGGTATAACAGGCTATGCGGTTTTCTTCGTCTACAAACCCTTCGAATATCGGAAAAACAATGGTCTTGTATTGCTTGTGGATGTCCTTTTGGTTGGCACTGTCCAGGCTTTCGAAAATATCTTCAAAACGCTTCGCCTGGGCTTCATTGGAACAAAAGATATAGTTCTTGATACCACTGTTGTGGTTAATACTCAGGTTATTCAGCAACAGGTCAAACTGCTTGTTAAAGCTCGGCTGTGGCTTGGTCTGGAATTCAAAGGTCTGCTTTGCCTTAAAAACGGCTTTACTGCCTATTTCTACTATGGTAAAATCAAGCGCCTTTTTTATGAAACTTTCCTGGTTTACAAAAAGCTCATCGGGTGTGGCATGTTTTATCTCGGTGCTAAGTTTAGAAAACGCATCGGTAGCACGGGCAAAAAGATTATCAAGTCTTGAAAGCAGGGCTTCAGTATTTTCTATGAGCAGTACAGTATTTGGGGTAATGTATTCCAGGAAGCTCTCGCGCTTTTCGTTCATTACCTTGTTTTCCACATTCGGGATTACCGTAATTTTTTTCTTTTTCTCTACCGAAAGCTGCGTAGCCACGTCAAACGTGCGGATGCTGTCCACCTCATTACCAAAAAACTCTATACGGTAGGGATTGTCGTTACTGAACGAAAACACATCGACAATACCACCGCGCACACTGAACTCGCCCGGTTCGGCTACGAAATCCACACGGCGGAACTCGTACTCAAACAGCACCTCGTTAATAAAGTCGATGCTCACCTGGTCGCCCACGGCTATCTTCAGGGTGTTCTTGTCCAGTTGCTGGCGGGTAACCACCTTTTCAAATAACGCTTCGGGGTACGAAACAATAATCGCCGGCTTCTTGCGCGAATTAATGCGGTTAAGCACCTCGGCACGGAGCAGTACAGCAGCGTTATCGGTGTCTTCTATCTGGTAGGGACGGCGGTACGACCCTGGATAGAACAGTACATCGTCCTGACCTACCAGGGCTTCAAGATCGTTCAGGTAATAAGCCGCTTCTTCCTTATCTTTTAGGATAAGCAGGAATGGCAGTTCGCTTTCGCGGAAAAGCGGGTCGGTTACAAAGGACAATGACGAACCTGCCAAACCCTTAATGAGCAGTTTACTTTCGGGTTTTAGCGCGGTGGCGATCTCTTTTATCTTGGCCGACTGG
Source organism: Bacteroidia bacterium (assembly GCA_046566705.1). Lineage (GTDB taxonomy): Bacteria > Bacteroidota > Bacteroidia > Flavobacteriales > Flavobacteriaceae > Flavobacterium. Next base: position 91,807 of record JBKHWE010000020.1, read on the forward strand.
CGGTATTTACTGGTTATTTCGTTTTCCAAAACGTTGCTTTGCTTGTAATGTCCCGGGCGTAGGATTCGCCTGCGGGGCGGGTGTTAGTTGTTGTGCCTGTGGCGGCATCATGGCATCGGGGTTGGCAAGCCTGGTGGTATCAAGGGCGCGTTGCAGCATTTGCTGTTCGCCTTCCTCCTTAGGTATTTCGCTGTAGCGGATGATTTCGTCCAGCTGCTGCTGCGTGGCATCCAGCTCGCGGGTAACATCGCCTATGAGTTCTATGATTTTTTTATCAGGGATAAGCTCAATGCTCATGTAGGTGTAAATCATCTTTATCTTGGTAATCACCACACCCAGGCGGGCGCGTACCTGTGGCTTATCAAAAAATTGCGGAATGTTGTTTCGAATCAAATCTGCCTTTGTAACCAGTACTTTAGATTTACGTCGGAATGCCTCCAGGGTACTCGTGGGCTTTTGGTGCAGCTCATTGTTAAATTGTTCCCATTCGTTCCAGCCGCTAAGGCGCTGGGCTACCTTAGGCGTAGGCGGTGCCACATCAAAATGCCAGTTGTTGCTAATCACCTTAAGTATGGAGTCGTTTACCTTTTGCGCACGCTGGGTTTCTATAATGCGGAGTTTTTCATCGTCCTTACACGATACAACCAACAGGCACAGCCCGGCAAACGCTAAAATTTTAAAGTAGTTCATGGGTACACTTTTGCACTGCAAATTTACAAATCCCGAGCCAAAGTTTTTCATAAATAAATTAGGGGGATTTGTATCTTTAACAGGAACAAGAATGGTCTCAAAATATACCAATAAATAATCTTTATGCTTGATAAAATAAAGAAAGCGATATTGCTCCATACTTCTGGAGCAACAGTTCGGCATCATACGCCATTTGAAATGCTTGAGTCTTTTAAAAATGATGTTGAGTTATCAAAAGAGTTTATTGAAAAATGGGTAATACCATTTTATATGGATATCGGTCAGGTAAGTGAAACTTGGGTAAATAAATTATTAAGTGTTAAAGATGAGATTACAACGGATATAACCAAAAAAAATCTTGGTGATTTTGATTGGCGTACCCGACAAACGGGTGCTTTTTTTGCAGCGATAAAAAATCAAACAGAATTTTTAGACATAATAGGTATACATTTACTGAAAAGCGAAGTGACTTATGCTGGTAAGGTTTATTGCGAAGTTCTCGCTTCATTTAATCTGCCCGAAAGTGTTGACTATTTGAACCAATATTTGGATTATTATCTTAAAAGACCTGAATTATATTTTGACCAAAGAGAGGCTATGGAAGCAATACTATACCTAGATAGAAAAAACGGGACTAATCATTTTGGCATGCATGCTAATAACTGGAAAAATTTTATTAAAGATAAACCCTATTGGCCCGAGGAAATTAATACAGATAGTTTAGAAAAACAGTTACATCTGATAGAGACTGTTAAGCAAAAGATATAAACATTCATTATTAACCACAACCAAAATGCTCCAATCCCTAATCAACCTCCTGTACCCAACCCTCTGTAACGGCTGCGATGCCCTGCTGCTGGAGTACGAAGATACCATTTGTACCCGCTGCCGGCACGACCTCCCATTTACCAACCACTACGGGAACCCGGGCAATGAAACCGCGCAGAAGTTCTACGGGCGCCTGCCACTGGAACACGCCTCGGCATTGGTGTATTTCCATAAAGAAGGCATGGTGCAGGAACTGGTACACAACCTTAAATATCGCAAACAACAATCGGTAGGGCGGGTTATGGGCGGACTATATGCACCACTACTACAAAAAGTACCGGAGCTGCAAACGGTAACCGATATTATCCCCGTACCGCTACACCCACGCAGGCTTCGTGAACGGGGTTACAACCAGGTAACGGAATTTGGATTGGCATTATCAAAAGGATTGGATATTCCGTATACGGCTGATGTTCTGGTTCGGGAAACCTACACCAAAACCCAGACTAAAAAAGGACGTGAAAAACGTGCCGCCGGGGTAGGGAGCGCCTTTGGTATCCGCAATGCTGAAGCGCATGTAGGCAAGCATTTCCTGCTCATAGACGATGTGATTACAACCGGTGCCACCCTCGAAGCCTGCGGAAAACTATTGTTGGAAATCCCCAATGCCCACCTGAGCATTGTTACCATAGCCTATGCCCAAAGCTAAAGATGTAGCATTGCCGAGAATTAAACGAATTACCCGAATTTCAATCAGAAAATCAATTTGTGCGAATTCGTGTAATTCGTGGCTAAGTCCCTTTAGACTTTAAATTTCGGCAAAACATTTCCGCATCAGTAAATATAATCGTTATTTTGCCGTTACAATTTTTAAAATTCCTTATGCTTCAGCGTAATCTTCTATTATACATTATACTTATCTCGGCATTGCTTACCGGCTGTGCCAAAAGGGGTACCATTACGGGCGGCGATAAAGATACCATTGCCCCGGTCATGATAAGCAGTTCTCCAAAGAACATGACTACCAACTTTACCGGTAAGGAAATACGCATAGATTTTGACGAGTACATTAAAGTAAAGGATGTAAACAAGCAGCTTATTATTTCGCCACCGCTTAAATACCAGCCGGATATCATTCCTATGGGAAGCGCCAGCAAGTACATCAGCATTAAGATAAGGGACACGTTACCAGCCAATACTACCTATAACTTTAACTTTGGGCAAAGTATTACCGATAACAACGAGGGCAATCCGTACACGCAGTTCCGTTTTGTATTCTCTACGGGTTCGTATATCGACTCACTTCGGGTCCAGGGCGAAATTAAGGATGCCCACGACACCAAGACCGACAACTTTGTAACCGTGATGCTCTACGAAGCCAACGAGAAGTTTAACGACAGTACCATTTATAAAGAGAAACCGGTGTATGTAACCAATACACTGGACAGTATCAAGATATTCTCCATTCAGAACATCAAGCAGGGCAAGTACCATCTTATTGCCATGAAAGACGTGGCTAAAAATTACGTGTACAACCCCAAATCAGATAAAATAGCCTTCCTTGGCGCACCATTAAATGTACCGAACGATACGCTTTTCAGGCTCGACCTGTTTAAGGAAAAACTGGCGTTTAAATCGCAAAAGCCATCGGTGGAATCGTCTAACAGGCTGTTCCTGCCTTACGAGGGCAGCGGTGCCAAAGATATTAAAGTGAACGTGAGCAACGCCGCTACGAACGCGGACATTCGTACCCGTATAACAGCCCTTAAAAACAAGGATTCCCTGCAACTGTGGTTGCCACGTGGCATTAAGGATTCTATTAAGGTGATGGTAGCGCAACCCGGAGGCGATAAATCGTACACGGTAAAATACAAGGAAATGAAAGCCACAGACTCCCTGAGTGTAGATGCCGTACAAAAAGGCGGACTGCACTTTAGGGAACGTTTTACCATTACGACTACTACACCGCTGGAAAATATCGACCTGAGTAAAATTACCCTGGTTAACAAAGACTCGGTAGCCGTACCGTTTACCCATATGCGCGATGATTTTAACCAACAGGTGTTTTTTGATTTTGAGAAAAAGGAAAACGAAAAATACCGCATGAAGTTAATGCCGGGTGCTTTTGTAGACTTTTATGGTAAGCAAAACGATACCCTGAGTTATAAACTCGCCACAAAAGCCTACACGGATTATGGCAATATGTACATTAAACTGAAAAACGTAAAGCGATGGCCGGTAATTGTGGAACTTATTAGCGATAAGGGCGAAATACTGGCGTCGGCGTACTCCGAGAAAGAAACCCAGGTAGACTTTAAATTGCTCGAACCCAGGAAATATATCATCCGCCTGGTTTATGACGACAATAAAAACAAGGAGTGGGATACCGGCGACTACCTGAAAAAAATCCAGCCTGAAGAGGTAATTTATAAGATGGATGAAAAGAACCCTAAGAAGATAAAAGAGGTTGAGGTCCGCGCCATCTGGGATTGGGAAGAAGACATTGACGCGGGCGGGTAGTCAATTACGAATTACAATATAAAAAGCCACTAATTTCACGAATGTACACGAATTAAGATTTGTACAAATTCTTGAAATTAGTGGCTTTCCTTTTAAAATTTTATTTCGAAATCATCCTTGTCGTTTAAAAACGCGAATCGGGTTCTGGTCGCTTCTAAGGCTCCTTTATCAAGTTCAATGGTAAATACGCCGTCTGCCTCTGTAGGCTCCAGCAGGTAGGCTCCCAGCGCGTCTAGTGCCTGGGTGTGACCTGAGTAGGTATGGCCATTGCCGTCTGCTCCCACACGGTTAACGCCTATGGTATAGCTGAGGTTTTCTATGGCACGCGCCTTAAGTAATGCATCCCACGCGAAGGTGCGCACCTGTGGCCAGTTGGCTACATACAGCAATATGTCATAATCTTCCACATTTCGGGCAAATACCGGGAAGCGCAGGTCGTAGCATACCAGCGGGCAAATCTTCCAGCCCTTATATTCTACAATTAGTTTTTCGGTGCCTTTAGTATAATGCTTATGTTCATCGGCATACGAAAAAAGGTGCCGCTTGCTGTAGGTCTGCATGCTTCCGTCAGGGAACACAAAAAACAGGCGGTTATAATATTTTCCTTCTTCCTTAATAGCAAGGCTACCGGTAACGGCGCAGTTTTTTGCTTTTGCGGTTTGCTGCATCCATTGTACGGTAGGCCCATCAGGTGCTTCCGCTACGTTGGCGGGGTTCATGGTAAACCCGGTGGCAAACATTTCGGGTAAAACAATGAGGTCAGTTTGTATAGTATCAATCAGGCTGGTAAAATGCGTGCGGTTCGCAGCGGCGTCTTCCCAGGCAAGGGTAGTTTGTATAAGGGATATTTTCATGCTTTTTTGTTTGACACGAATTTCACGAATTTTCTTTGATTTACCTCTCCAAAAGAGATAAAGTTACCCGGAGATGCACAGAGGGGCACAGAGATTCACAGAGAAAAAATGGAGATATACCGTATGGGTTTATAGATATAGAGGATTTCCACCCCGCCCTGCGGGCACCCCTCCGAAGGACTATCGTGTTTCGACGAATATTGGTATTTGTAAACCCAGAGATTCTCATATAATAAGAGAGGTTACACGTTCGGTGAGAGAGCACAAAGCGTTACGGATAATTGCGTGCAGCTTTGCGTCCTCGCGCTGAAAGCGCAATCTCATTTGCTTTTTCTTAAAACTCCGTGAATCTCTGTGCCCCTCTGTGTTACCACCCACTCTAAAAACAAATAAATAACCCGGCAATCATTACAATTGCCGGGTTATTCGTGTGAAGTACTAACCTAAAACGCTTTTATATATATATGAAAACTTGTATTATTCAGTTAGGTTAAACTGTGCCTTTAGCTTGTCTACGGCCACTTCAAAGTCGCCCGCCTCTAAGATGGTTTGCCCATCGCGGCCTATGTAGCTAAGGTCAGCCGGGTTAAGCTCAAAGCTTACGATTTTGCTTTCTCCCGGTTTCAGTTCTATTTTCTCAAAACGGCGCAGGCGCTTAACGTCTGGCGTTACGCTGCTTGCATACAGGTCGCTCGTAAACAGGTGAACTACCTCTTTTCCGGTTACTTTACCCGTATTGGTTACGGTAACGCTTACCCGGATGTTTTCACCTTTTTTAATTGCGGTTTTACCCAGTTTAAGGTCTTTATATTCAAAAGTGGTATAACTAAGGCCGTGTGCAAAAAGATATTGCGGGTTATAATCGGCTTCGTAGTTGTATACACCTTCGGCTTTTTTCTGTTCCTCGCTCGGCTTGTGGATATAGCTAATGGTAGAGTTAGGATAGCGTGGGTAGGTATATGGCAGTTTACCGCTTGGGTTAACATCGCCAAAAAGAACATCGGCAAGGGCATCACCACCAAAGTTACCTGGCAGGTACGCTTGTACAATACCTTTCATTTGCTGTTCAAACTTACTGATAACCCTAGGGCGGCCTTCGTTAAGGATAAGGATAACCGTTTTTCCGGTAGCCGCTATTTTCTGTGCCAGTTCGGTTTGCAGGTCGCTCATGTACAGGTCGTTCATGTCGCCCGGTTTTTCGGTGTAGCTGTTTTCGCCAAGGCAAAGCAGTACCACATCGGCATTTTTGGCAGCAGCCACAGCCTCGTCCATTTTGTCGGCATACTCGTCGTAGTAGTGGCCGTCCATCTTATAGCTCACGCCCGGTACATAGCTCACGTTCTGTTTGCCAATTTCATTTTCCACCGCCTCCAGGATGGTGTTGTATTTACCTGCATGAAGCTCCACGCGGTCGCCCTGCCAGCTGTACGTCCATGCGCCGTTTAGTGTACGCATGCTGTTTGCGTTAGGTCCGGTAACCAATACTTTGGTGGTCTTTTTAAGCGGAAGCACATTGCCTTCGTTCTTCAGTAGGGTAATGGCTTCGGCAGCCATGTCGTACGCTGCTTTTTCGTGCTCTTTACTACCAAATTTCGGGTAATCCTTATAGTGCGTATTCGGCTTATCAAACAGGTTCAGTGCATACTTTACTTTTAAGATTCTGCGTACGGCATCGTCTATCCTTTCCTGCTTCACTTTGCCTTCTTTAACAAGGGCGGTTAAATTATCACAAAAAACCTCGTAGTTATAAGGAATCATGCTCATGTCTATACCGGCGTTTATGGCCAGCATTATGGCTTCCTTATCGGTAGCGGCTACCCTGTCGCGCCTGTGCAGGTTTTCAATGTCTGCCCAGTCGGTAACCACAAGCCCGTTAAAGCCCAGCTCCTGTTTAAGCAGTTTTGTAAGGATATCATAGCTGGCATGCACCGGAACCCCGTTGATAATGCCCGAATTTATCATAATGGTATGTGAACCCGCGTCTACCGCTGCCTTAAACGATGGCAGGTGGTATTCGCGTAGCGCGTCTATGCTTATGTAACTTGGCGTACGGTCTTTACCACTTGTAGCGGCATGGTACCCAAGGAAGTGCTTCATGCAGCTTGCCAGTTTGTACGGATCGGCAATGTTGTTGTCCTTGCCTTCGTAACCGTCTATCATGGCAGCACCCAGTACCGAACATAGGTACGGGTCTTCACCAAAACTCTCCCACATACGGCTAAAGCGAGGGTCTAAGCCCAAATCCAACACCGGGCTAAATGTCCACGGAATGTTACTCGCGCGGGTTTCATATGCGGTTATAGAGGCACCCAGTTCGGTATATTTCGGGTTGCGCGCTGCTCCCTGTGCTATTTGCTGCGGGAACATTGTAGCACCATCGGTATACGTAGCACCGTGTATTTCATCTACACCGTACAATACCGGAATTTTATTACGGTCGGTTTTAAGCGATGTCTTTTGTATTTCGCTTATAATCTCGTACCAACGTTTTGTGGTAAGCGCTGTGTTGTACGAGGTGTTTAGTACCGACCCAATGTGGTATTTGGCAAACAGGTCGTTCATCTTGGCAGGATCCAGAGCAAAGGGCTGTGCCGCTGCGTAGCGTGTACCGCCTTTACCTATCACGTCAAGAGTTACCTGCGCCATCTGGCCCACTTTTTCCTCAAGAGTCATTTTGCTTATAAGCGCTTCTACTTTTTTGTCAATGTCAGCTTGCTTTTGTTGTGCCTGGGCCAAAAGACCTGCAAGCATCATGGAGCCAAGGGCAATTTTCTGTGTAAAGAATCTCATTTATAGGACTAGGGTAGCTATACCACCCGCTTTAAGGGTTAATGTCGTTTTAAGGGAACCGTCATTCACGTCTACGGTTTTTTCACTACCCGACGTGTTCTGGATGATGGCTACGGTTTTGCCATCAGGGGTTTTGTACACCACGTTTGGCAAACCTTCCGGCAGGTTACTCTCTACTCGTACCGAACCCGCAGGTACAAATTTACTCGCTTGGGCTATAATATAGTATGCCGGTTCTCGGGTGTATTCATCTCCAGTTATGGTTACCGCACCAAGGCAGCCTTTGCATCCGCCACGGTCGGTATGTGGTTCCTGGGCGGCATCGGCAGCAAGGTTCCATTCCAGTACGGTTTTACACCAGTTGCGCGGCGCACCTATGATAAGGTTTTCGGTATGCCAGGTCATTTCTTTGGCAAAATCTCCCGGCGCGCCCACCCATTGTTCTGTAAAGTACAGGTTTTTGTTTGGGTGGGCGTTGTGGACCTCACTTATGGCACTTACCTTGCCACCATACAGGTGGAACGCCGAACCATCTATGTACTGCGCGGCCTTTGGGTCGTTCAGTATGCTAATAGGGTAGTCGGGCCTGTCGGCATTGTGGTCATAAATAATGATCCGGGTTTGGATATTGTTTTTGGAAAAGGCTGTGCCCAGATGATCCCTTACAAACACCTTTTGGGCGTCGGAAGGCATCAGCAGGCTGGGATTATTGCCGGGATGTAATGGTTCGTTTTGTACCGTTAGGGCATATATGTTTATGCCTTCTTTTTTCATTTCCTGAATGTATTTTACCAGGTACTTAGCATACGCCGTGTAGTACTCAGGCTTAAGGCTTCCACCTCGGGTATCGCCGTTATCCTTCATCCACACCGGTGGTGACCATGGAGAGGCAAGCAATTTTATATCAGGGTTTATGGCAAGAATTTGCTTCAGAACAGGGATAAGGTATTTTTTATCATATCTCAGGTCAAATTTATCAATGTTCGGGTCGGTTTGCCCGGCAGGCAAATCGTTGTAGGAAAACAGCAGTTCATCAAGATCTGACGCCCCTACACTAACGCGGATAAAACTTACGCCAATGTCTTGCGGTCCATTCCCGAAAATTTCATTAAGGAGTTTCTTTCGGGCTTTGGGACTCATTTTGCTAATGTGCATGGCACTTCCTCCGGTAAGGGTAAAACCAAAGCCATCCATGACCTGGTAGGTGCTACTGGTGTTAATGGAAAGTTGCACATGTGTAGCATTAAAGTTAGTGCTAAGTAGCACCGGTTGTAGTAACGCCGATTTATCGGGCATAGTTACATACGCCGTACTTTTTTTACTGCTACTTGCGCTGCCTGAACCTGCGCATGCGCTCACTAGCATGGCGCAGGTTATTCCGGCTGCAAAAATTGAAATTGTTTTTCTGACAGGGTATATCATAAAAAATGAAATTGGGTGAACACGCTCGCTGTGCCTGATTCCAAAATTAACAAGGCTTTATGTTTTACCGTAAAAACCTACTACACTTTGCGTACATCAATACGCTTACGGTATACATTTTTATTTCGTTATTTTTTTTAAAATATTTAAATTCAGTTTTTTAAATTAAAATAAATCATACACTTTTTCATTATTTTTTTGATATAAAGAAAGTAAAATGAGTTAATTTTACATCGTTTTCGGCAACGATGTGCCGCTGAATAGGATATGAAAGAAATCGTTTTAAAAATATTTTTATTCCTGACTCCCGTCTTTCTATGGGGGCAGGAGAGTTTAAAAATCCATAAGTTTTCAAAAACCGACTTCCACGCCGACAGCCAGTTTTGGGCAGCCGCAGAAGCTGCGGACGGTACGTTGTTTTTTGGTAATAACGACGGGGTTTTGGTTTACGATGGCGAGCATTGGCAAAAAGTGACTCTGCCAAATAACTCTTCGGTACGCAGCCTTACCAAAGGTCCGGATGGGCAAATTTATGCCGGAGGTTATGATGAGGCGGGAATTGTGTTCAAGAAACAAACCGGTCAATATGCCTATCGGTCGCTCATAAAGGAAATCATTGGCGAAGGCGAAAACATAGAGAACATCTGGGATATACAATACTTTAATAACCGCCTGCTGTATAGGGCTTACGGCGAAATTATTATTTCGTCCGGTAAAACGGCAACGCGCATACCGTCGGCTTCCATGTTTAATTACTCAGTCGTGGCGGGTAATAATTATTACGTGGAAGAAGAAGGGCATGGTATCCTAACCTTGCAGCCTGTAAGCAATACGCTGGTTATGGCGTTTACTTCTGCTACGTATAATAATGAGAACATAGCCGAAATCCTTCCCGGCGAACGCCCCGGAACTATTTGGGCAATTACCCTTGAAGGAGGGCTGTACCTTGGTGAACTGTCTAATGGCAGCATGAAACTGATGAACCGTTTTTTTGATGCCGCTAATTCCGGCAGGGCTACATCAGCTCTTAAAAATCCGGACGGCAGCTTGTATGTTGGCAGTGTGGATTCGGGTATAGTAACCATCAGCCGAACCGGGGAGGTAAGCCGCAATACTCCTTCATTTACCGGATTAGGTAATGAGGTTATCCAAAAGATGTACCGTGCTGCCGATGGCAATGTATGGATATTGCAAAACAACGGTCTTGCCTATGCAGATTTCCATTCTCCCTACCGAATGCTCTTTAACAAGGCTTCGGTCTATGACGCTTTTTTAGATAATGATGTATTATATATAGCTACTACACAGGGTGTTTATCTTGCGGATTATAACGATGCCGCGCTTAATTTTATTAAAATTAACGGCGTGCAGGGTCAGGTATGGAGCGTACAAAAAGCGGGAAATTCGATTATAGCGGCGGCAGATACGGGGCTTTATATTATAACGGGTACTACTGCTGGGAGGATAGAGGGAGCGGTTGGCTTTTGGAAAATCACGCCGGTGCCTAACCGCCCGGGTTTATATCTTGCCTCTCAATACAATGGTATTTACCTGCTTGAGGACCAACAGGGTAAATGGATCTTACATGGAAAAATAGCCGGTTTTAATGAGTCGGCGCGTGATATACTCCCTGCAAATGAGCCCGATACCTACTGGATTTGCCATGGCTACCAAGGGGTGTACCGGGTGCGTATAGACAGTGCCTACACCCGAGTAAGTGCTGTAGACCGTTTTACCAATGCCAATGGGCTTAATAACCCGCTGAATGTTAACGTATTCAGATGGAATGGCACGGTGGTTTTTACCACCAACACCGGTGTTTACACCTACGACAGCCATACCGGGCGTTTTCGTCCGTTTGAAGCACTTAATAACATACTGGATACCTCAAAAAATACCCGGAAGCTAATACAGTATGGTACCCGTACATGGTTTGTTCAGGATGATGAAGCAGGGTATTTCGGTACAGATAAAAAGACAGAAAAAGACCTGTTTCTCAATCTTAAAGGCACATTTAACCGTGGTATGGAGTGCCTTGTGGGCCTGCCAAATGATAAAATGCTTTTTGGCACAACAGATGGCCTTTTTATATACAACCTTAAAACGCTGCCTTCGGGTGTTGTGGTAACAACGCTGATTACAGGGGTGTCCTATACCCGTAACCGAAAACAGGAAGCTGTAAGCACTGTGTCTGATATGAGTTCTGTGGAGCTGCCTAACCGTACCGACGTGATCCGGATAGATTTTGCCGCGCCAAAAATGCCGCACGGTACCGAAGTACAATACAGTTATTTCCTCGAAAACAACGATACCGAATGGAGTCCCTGGCAAAGCGAACCCTATAAAGAGTATACTCACCTTCGTCCCGGAACCTATATCTTTAAGGTGCGCAGCCGAAACACTGCCGGTATTACGGGGGGCGAAGCCCGATACATTTTTACGGTGCTGCCACGCTGGTTTGAAACCCAATGGGCGTATGCACTGTATATCATAGTGGCTTTGTTCGCTATTTATGGCATAAGGGTTTTGGTGAAAAGGCGCATCCGTTATGAGCGGCTTAAGAGTACCCGTGAGGCCGAACGCAGCAAACGCCTGCTGGAGCTGGAACTTGAACAGCTAAAACTGCAACGCGACAAAGAAGCGGTAATTCGCGATAAGGTGCAGCTTGAGGAAGATGTTATACATAAGAGTAAGGAACTGGCCAACTATACCATGCTGCTGGTGCAGAAAAAGGATTTCTTCGCTGAAATTACTGATGATCTTAAAGAACTGAAGGACTATCTGCGTAATGAAGAATCGCGAAAGAAGTTGCTGGAAATGTTTCAGAAGCTGAACCGCCATAGGATAGGTGAGGAGTATATGGAGGTGTTTGATGTACATTTTGAAAAGGTGCACCACAACTTCTTTGAACGGCTTAAGGAGCTGAATCCTACGCTTACCAAGCGCGAACTGCGCCTGTGTGCTTTTGTAAAGATGAACCTTGCCAATAAAGAGATAGCACCTTTATTAGGTATATCGCTCAGGGGCGTGGAAAATGCCCGTTACCGCATTCGTAAAAAACTGGATGTGGCGAATGAGGATAATTTTTCGGCTTTTTTAGAGGGGATTGCAGATGAAACAAAACCAATGGAGTAATCAGATAGGCTACCATTTTTTGCTGTGCTATAAACATGTCATCCCTATGGAATTTCCATATAACGAAAATGCCCGGACTACATACAGCCCGGGCATTTTTCGGATAAACGAATCCACGAATCCACGAATCCACGAATCCACAAATTACCGTATAACCACATAACCGAATAACCCTATTCTGCCCATTTGTAATAACGGGCACCGGTAAGGTTAGGTAGTTCGGTTTCTATTTTATCTAAAATCCACTCGTTTACAGGGGCTACTACGCTGTAGTGTAGCTCTTTCTTGTGGAGTTTGTTATACGTGTCAAAATCTACTACGGTGCTTGTAGCCAGGGTTTCAAACAGGCGTGCTTTTTCGGCAGCTGCTTTCCAGCCGCTTTGCAGTGTACCCTGAAACGCCTTGCTTTTAGATCCACTACCATAGGCAAGGAAGCCAAATTTCTTGCCTTCAAGTTCGGTACCCTCTTGTGCTTTCACTACTAATGCACTCAGGAAACCCATAAAAATAGAGCCTGTATACAGGTTGCCAATTAACGAGGAAGCGGGCTCTGCAGGTTGCAGTTTTTTGTTTACGAAAGCTTTGTAGTCATCGCTCTTGCTTATTTCCTTCACACGGTTAGCAAAATCAGCAGGTGCTTCATTGCCTGTAAGCAGCGGAGTAGCGGCATCTAACGCGAAAATTTCAGAGAACATACGACGCCCCTGATAGGCGTACGGCAGGTGCATTATGATGCTTTCCCATGTTTCGTAAAGTGAACCTTCAGTTTTGGTAAGTTCCTTAAATGAGAAGTAGGCTTCGCGTGTGCGCTCTGTGTATACTGTGTTGCTGTACTGTCCGTCAAAAACGGGCTGGTCTTTGTGTATTTCTATATGGGCTTCCAGGTTACCGAACCACGGCTCGTTAGCCTCAATGTTTGTAATGTCTTTTTTTGCAAGAGTACGATACGGCTTAAAAAAGTCGAACACGCCCCGTGTGCTTACCGCCCAGGTGGTATCAAAAGCAATGATACGCGGATTAGCGCTAACCAATACTGCAACCGCCCCGGCACCCTGAGTATATTCGCCGCCGCTTTCCATATCGTACTTGGCTATGTCACTGGCTATAACCACCGCTTTTTTATCAGGGTTAAGGCGCACGAAATCAATGCAGTTTTGCAACGCGTCTACCGCACCAATGCAGGCAAAGGTGAGGTCTACCACATCGGTATGCAGAAAGCTGTTATGCCCGTATTTCTGCTCCATCAATGCCACGATGAATGAAGCTATGGGTTTAGAGTTGTCAATGCCACTTTCTGTGCCTACATAAATACGCGCTATGTCGGCAGGGTTAAGGTGGTTGTCGTCTATAAGCCTTGTAAGGGCATTGGCGCCAAAAACCACTGTATCCTGATGTACGTCGGGTAGGGTCATTTTCAGCAGGCCAAGGCCTTTTTCCAGTTTGTCAGGATCTATGTTTCGGGCTGTCGCCAGGTCTTTAATTGGGAGGTGTACTTTAGCTATGTCGTACGCAATAGCATCAATTCCTGTATTCATTATCACGTTAGGTTTTGAAGAACTGCAAATTTATTCAATTTAGGCATACCTGCAGGGCTTTCGGCGTGCTAAATGGCATTAATGGAATATGTGTGGGGTTATTGTGTTTAAAATTTTGGAATGTGTAAAAAATAGGCTTCAGTGGTTTTTTATTGATAAGGTTATGATGTTGTGCTGTGCTAATTTATACTGATTATAAAGAGTTCCGTTTATGATTACAAATAACTATTATGTATATTTTTTTTGCAAATTATAGTTCGGTTTTTGTGCTTTTTCCGCATCTCTATATCGTTTTAGTGCTGGGCTTGTTTTAACCCTGCTTTCTGCTACTGTGAAAGTTTTTGATATATTCTCATTTTTTTAAGTGTAAAAAAAATCAAAATGAAATTTTTATTCCAAATTTCCTGTAAAAAAAGCTACTTTAAATTGATTATAAATTATTGTGTAAGGGTTGTGGTAAAAAGGATTATGCAGTATTTTTGTTTGATTTTTTGAAAAACCTTATACTTTTAAACAAACATTATGGCAAAATCTGCATTTTTGAAGTCTTCCATAGCGAAAAAATACTGGATGGCTTTAACAGGTTTATTTCTCTGCCTGTTCCTGGTAGGGCACTTACTGGGCAACTTACAACTTATTTTTTCTGACGCGCTTGCTTTTAACACCTATGCGCTTTTCATGACCACTAACCCCGCGGTTAAGGCACTTTCTTACCTTACGTACATTTCTATCCTGTTCCACGCGATAGATGGTATTGTACTTACGGTGCAAAACAAGAAAGCGCGCCCTGTGGGTTATGTAATGAACAGACCGCAGAAAAACACCATTTGGGCTTCGCGCAATATGGCGGTTCTGGGTACCATTATCCTGGTGTTTATTGTAACGCACATGGTTAATTTCTGGGCGGTAATGCACTTTAAAAAAGACATGCCCCTGCAAACCGTATCTGTAAAAGGCCCTATGCCCGGTTCTGAGCAGGAACTGTACATAACTACCGGTACCGGTGGTTCGCGCTTCCTTGCCAAGCAGCAGGTAGATGGTAAAAACCTTATACAGGAAGGTAATAAGTTTTATGTAGTGCTAAACGCCGGCCAGCCGGGTAGCACTGATGTAAAAGGCGCTGAAAAACCTGAAAAAGTATATTTTGCCGAAGGCTACAAAGACCTTCATAAAATAACTGTTGCGTTCTTTAAAGACGAAAAGACAGGCCTTATTGCTACTATCCTTTACGTACTGGCCATGGTGGCACTTGGTTTCCACCTGTACCACGGTTTTGGCAGCGCGTTCCAGTCGCTGGGTGCTAACAATCCTAAGTACAACGGTTTGATTAAGAAATTCGGTTACGCTTTTGCAATCGTGGTTCCTGCCGCCTTTGCCGCTATACCGTTATACATTCACTTTTTACACAAATAGTCTACTGATATGGCATTAGATTCTAAGATACCAGGCGGGGAAATCTCCGTAAAATGGACCAAGTATAAAGACCACCTTAAGCTTGTTGCCCCAAACAACAGGCCTAAGATTGATGTAATAGTTGTGGGTACCGGTCTTGCCGGTGCTTCTGCAGCCGCTTCGCTTGGCGAAATGGGTTACACGGTTAAGGCATTCTGTTTTCAGGATTCACCACGCCGTGCACACTCTATCGCGGCACAAGGTGGTATTAACGCCGCTAAAAACTACCAGAATGATGGTGACAGCGTTTACAGGCTATTTTATGATACTATAAAAGGTGGTGACTACCGTGCGCGTGAAGCGAACGTACACCGTCTTGCCGAAGTTTCGGTAAACATTATTGACCAGTGTGTGGCCCAGGGTGTTCCTTTTGCCCGTGATTACGGCGGAATGCTGGACAACCGTTCGTTTGGTGGTACCCAGGTACAGCGTACATTCTACGCGGCAGGTCAAACCGGGCAGCAGCTGCTTCTTGGTGCATACTCTGCACTTTCAAGGCAAATAGGCCTTGGACGTGTACAGATGTACAACCGCCACGAAATGCTGGATCTTGTAAAGGTAGGTGGTAAGGCACGTGGTATCATAGCCCGTAACCTTATTACCGGTGCTATAGAGAGGCATTCGGCACACGCGGTAATCATCGCTTCGGGTGGTTACGGTAATGTGTACTTCCTTTCTACAAATGCTATGGGTAGTAACGTAACTGCAGGTTGGAAAATTCACAAAAGGGGTGCTTACTTCGCTAACCCTTGCTATGTGCAAATTCACCCTACGTGTATTCCGGTACACGGCACAAACCAGAGTAAACTAACCCTGATGTCTGAGTCGCTTCGTAACTCGGGCCGTATCTGGGTTCCTAAAAAGATAGAAGATGCTGTAGCCATCCGTGAAGGAAGGCTTAAAGCTACTCAAATAGCTGAAGAAGACAGGGACTATTTCCTTGAAAGAAGGTATCCTGCCTTTGGTAACCTTGTACCGCGCGACGTAGCTTCGCGTGCTGCCAAGGAGCGTTGTGATGCCGGTTTCGGTATTGAGAACAACGATACTAACGAAGGTGTTTACCTAGACTTCTCTTCAGAAATCATAAACAAAGGCCGCCAGACGGCGTACGCCCAGGGTAACCATAACCCAACCGATGCTGAAATCAACAAACTTGGTAAAGCATGGATTGAAGAGAAATACGGTAACCTTTTCCAGATGTACCAGCAGATTACCGACGAAAACCCGTATGAAGTGCCAATGAAAATTTACCCTGCTGTACACTATACTATGGGTGGCGTATGGGTAGACTACAACCTTCAGAGTACTATTCCGGGCTGTTTCGTAGCGGGTGAGGCTAACTTCTCTGACCACGGTGCTAACCGTCTTGGTGCTTCGGCGCTGATGCAGGGTCTTGCCGATGGCTACTTTGTACTTCCGTACACTATCTCTGATTATCTTGCCAATGAAATCCGTACCGGAAAAATACCTACAAACACACCTGAGTTTGATGAGGCCGAAGCTGCTGTTAAAGCGCAGATAGACGGTTTCCTTAGCAATAACGGTAACAGGTCTGTAGATTCATTCCACAAAGAGCTTGGACACATTATGTGGAACAAGGTAGGTATGGGACGTAATGAGCAGGGACTAACCGAAGCTATTGCCGAGATTGCTGCGCTTAAAGCCGACTTCTTTAAAAATGTATATGTTCCGGGTACTGCCGATGAGCTGAACACTGAGCTTGAAAAAGCAATACGTGTTGCCGACTTCATTGAACTGGGTCAGCTTATGGCGCGCGATGCACTGCAACGTAAAGAATCTTGTGGTGGTCACTTCCGTGAGGAGTACCAGGATGCTGAAGGTGAAACGCTTCGTGATGACGAAAACTTCAACTTTGTTGGAGCTTGGGAATACCAGGGAGACGACATAAACCACGAGGTGCTTCACAAAGAGGTTCTTGATTACGAGTACATCAAAATCGCGGCAAGGAACTACAAATAAAAAATATACAGATATGGCTTCTAATAAAAATATCAATATAACCCTTAAAATATGGCGCCAGAAAAACGCCAAACAAAAGGGAAGCATAGAAACGTATTCACTTAAAGACGTTTCAACAGACAGCTCTTTCCTTGAGATGCTGGATCAGCTTAACGAACAGCTGATAAACAACAGGCAGGAGCCTGTTGCCTTTGACCACGACTGCCGCGAAGGTATTTGCGGTATGTGTTCGCTTTACATTAACGGACAGGCGCACGGCCCGGCAAGCAAGGTAACCACCTGCCAGCTGCACATGCGTTCGTTTAAAGATGGCGATACCATCTATGTAGAGCCATGGAGAAGTAAGGCGTTCCCGGTAATTAAAGACCTTATGGTAGACCGCTCGGCATTCGACCGTATACAGCAGGCGGGTGGTTTCGTATCGGTTAACACATCGGGCCGTACCATAGACGCTAATGCTACCCCGGTACCTAAGCATGATGCTGACCGCGCTTTCGAAGCGGCTGCTTGTATTGGCTGTGGTGCTTGTGTGGCTTCTTGTAAAAACGGTTCAGCTATGCTGTTTGTAGGTGCTAAGGTATCTCAGTACGCGCTACTTCCTCAAGGTAAAGTAGAGGCTACACAGCGTGTGCTTAACATGGTGCGCCAAATGGACGAAGAAGGGTTTGGTAACTGTACCAATACCGGAGCGTGTGAAGTAGAATGCCCTAAAGGCATTTCGCTTGAAAACATAGCCCGTATGAACAGGGAATACCTTTTTGCAAGTGTAAAATAATTTGACCTGGTCAAATATCTGTTATAGGGAAACGCGCTCCGGTTGGGGCGCGTTTTTTTGTTGTGCACTTTAACGGATGTTGCTGATTAAGAGTTTGTTTTTTTGTTATTTTTGTTGTTATGGAATCAATAAACTTAAATATTAACCTTACGGTAGAGCAACTTATTCAGGCAGTAAAGCAATTGTCTCCTAAAGACAAATTAAAACTGAATGATGCACTTTGGGACCAGTCTTATGAAGTGCCTGAATCGCACAAGGCTATAGTCTTAGACCGTATTGCAAAAGCAAAAGCAAATCCCGAGCGTCTTTTGGATTGGGATGAAGTTTCAAAAACGCTATAGTTTTGAAACGTTATAAAATTCGGATTGACAAGGATGCTCTTCAGGACATTGTTGATGCCGGCTTTTGGTATGAAGAACAATCTGTAGGATTAGGCAAAAGGTTCAGGGCGCAGGTTATAAAAGATATTAACGAATTGAAAAAGAATCCGTTGCTTTTTGCTGTGCGCTTTAGTGATGTTTTCTTTGCGAGGGTTAATAAATTTCCGTTTCTCTTTCACTATACTGTAGAGGCTGATTTTATTTATGTTTTTGCTGTCTTCCATAGCTCAAGAGATCCCAAAATTTGGGATAGGAGGTCAGGAATCATATAATGTTATTGTGATTCTGGTGAATCTTCTTTACCTTCAAATCTTTGCCGCTTTGCCGCTCTGTAACTTTTAAACTACCTTTGCCGCTCAGTTACTCAGTAGCTAAGAAACTCAGAAGCTAAAAAGAAAATGATTGAAGATAAAAACCAGCAGCGTACCAGCCTTGGTGCGTTGGGCGAGTTCGGACTTGTAGACCACCTTACCGCTAATATAGAAATACAGCAACCGTCTACCCTTAAAGGTATAGGTGATGATGCGGCTGTACTTGATTTTGCCGATAAAAAAGTAGTGGTGAGTACCGATCTGCTTATAGAAGGTGTGCATTTTGATTTGGCGTATATGCCGCTGAAACACTTGGGCTATAAAGCCGTGGTGGTAAACGTGAGTGACATTGCCGCCATGAATGCAAAACCAACCCAGATAACCGTTTCTATTGCGGTGAGCAATCGTTTCCCTGTGGAGGCGCTAGATGAGTTGTACGACGGTATAAAACTGGCTGCACGCGCCTATAATGTAGATATTGTTGGAGGAGATACCACATCATCTCAAAAAGGGATGATACTAAGCATTACCGCGCTTGGTGAGGCGAATGCCGAAGACATTGTATATCGTAACGGTGCAGGCAGTGACGACCTGCTTGTAGTAACCGGCGATGTAGGTGCTGCCTATATGGGGCTTCAGGTATTGGAGCGCGAAAAACAGGTATTCCAGGTGAACCCGAACAACCAACCCGACCTTGATGCCTATACCTACCTTATAGAGCGCCAGCTTAAGCCGGAAGCTCGTACTGATGTGCGCGAACTGCTTAAGGAGCTTGAGGTAACGCCTACGGCCATGATAGATATATCAGACGGGCTTTCATCTGAGATTATCCACATCTGTAAGCAGAGTGGGGTAGGATGTAACCTTTATGAAGAAAAAATTCCTGCCGATCCGCAGCTGATAAGTGCCTGCGAGGAATTTAATATAGATATTACTACAGTGGCTATTAACGGTGGAGAGGACTATGAGTTGCTTTTCACGGTAAAGATGGAAGACTTTGATAAGATAAAGGGTAATCCTAACTTTACGGTAATCGGTCATACCACGCAGGAAAGTGAAGGGATAAGCCTTATTACAAGGGCTAATACCAAAATCCCGCTTAAATCAAGGGGATGGAATGCGCTTCAGGAAAACGAATAGTTATTTCAGATTTCAGAATGTAGATTTCAGATTGATTTGCACTCAAACGTTGAATTGCGAGTGTAGTTCAATCTGAAATCTGAAATCAAAAATCTACAATGGATTGGCATAACTCTATCAGTACGCCATTGGTGCCTTTAGGATGCAGGAAAGCCACCAGTTTATTATCAGCGCCTTTCTTTGGGGTTTCGTTAAGTACGGTAAAACCTTCGGCCTTAAGGCGGGCTATTTCGGCTACAATGTCTTCCACATCAAAAGCTATGTGATGGATACCCTCACCCTTTTTCTCTAAAAATTTAGCTATCGGACTATCGGCATTGGTAGCTTCAAGCAGTTCTATTTTATTAGGCCCATTTTTCAGGAAAGCGGTTTTTACGCCCTCGCTGGCTACTTCCTCGGTTTTGTAGCAGGGGGTATTTAGTAACTTTTCAAAAAGCGGTGTGCTTACCTCCAGGCTTTTTACGGCTATGCCCAGGTGTTCTATTTTTCTCATGGTTACAGCGGTTTAATTAATGCGAAAATCCTAACGCCACGCTCATACAGATAATCCCGATGACAAGCAGCGTTATAAAAATATACTTGCTGTCTTTTTCCCTGATAAAGGAAAATAACGACAAAAACATACGAAGTACCGGTGTAAGAAACAGCAGCATTACCCCAAGGAAGATAATGGAAGCCCCATCGCCACTTACAGTTCCGGTAAGTACTTCGTTAACTACGGTAAAAATACTCCGGTCGTTTTCTGTAAAAACCGAATAATTTATGGTTTCATCCTTATGGTGCAGCAGATATACTACACCACCAAAAAGCGCCACGGCAAGCGACAGCCATACGCCATAGCGTAGCAGGTTGCCTATAAGTTTCTGGAAATCCTTTTCCTGTTGCAGGTTGTGTTCCATTATATGTTTCCTTTAATTCCGTTATAAATCATGTTCAGCGCCAGTACTATGATAAGAATTGCAAAGAACAGCCTTAGTTTTTTCGGGTTGGCTTTAATCAGTACGCGTGCTCCGGTAAGCGCGCCAAGCAGTACACCTACAACCACAGGCATACAAATGGCGGGCTGTATATAACCCTTTTGTATGTAAATAACCGAACTCGCCACGGCAGTAACGCCCATCATAAAGTTGCTCGTAGTGGTAGATACTTTAAACGGTATGCGCATAATGTTGTCCATGGCTATAACTTTAAAGGCTCCCGAGCCAATGCCCAGCAAGCCCGACATCATGCCGGCAAGTCCCATCATGCTGAAACCACCCGCTACGTTCTTAACACCATATTTTATTGGGGTACCGTCTACCGCAGGGTAAGTTCCCGGCAGGTCAAGTTTTTCGGCGAGTGGGCTCGAAGATTCCAGTACATGTTCTGATTTTTTGCGCAGCGAGTTCATGGCAGAGAATATCAGCGTAAGCCCGAATATCACCGCGATTGCCGATGATGGTGCGGCGGTAGAGATAAGTGCTCCGCCTACAGCCCCGAGGGTCGTGGCTATTTCCAGGAACATGCCCAGGCGCATGTTGGTTATGCCCTCGCGTACGTAGGCCGCGGCTGAGCCCGATGATGTAGCGATTACCGATACCAGCGCGGTACCTATGGCATAGTGAATGTCTACGCCCAAAACTATGGTTAAAAGCGGAATGATGATGATGCCGCCGCCCAGTCCTGAAAGCGAGCCAATGAAGCCCGCAAGATAGGCGCCCAGCAGCATGATAAGTGTAAAGGTGAGTACAGTCATTTGTGTTGTTTTTCTGTAAGTGGGGTAAATTTACACCTTAATAAATGAAATATTCAGTTATGGGGCGTAAATATTGCTAATATCATAGAGAAAGCTTAGTTCTGAATGTGTTGATTGCCAATGCACAATCATTTAGATGCGTCCTATTAATAAATTGAGTACTTTTGCAGGATGGAAACAAACAGGCAAAAAAAAATCGGCGCGTTGCTACAACAGGATCTTGTGGATATCCTTCAGGGAGAAATCCGTAAGAACGGTGTAAGCAACCTTGTCTTATCAATATCTAAAGTAGTGGTTACTACAGACCTTTCTATTGCAAAAGTATACCTTAGCGTTTTCCCTTCAGAAAAAGCGGGTGAAATACTTAATGCCGTAAAAAGCAATGCCCCGCTTATTAAGCACGACCTTGCACAGCGTGTAAGGCTTCAGCTGCGTAAAGTGCCAAACCTGGTGTTTTACGTAGATGATTCACTAGACAGGATTGAAGCGCTGGATAACGAACTTAAAGGCGAAAACAATCCTATTACAAATCCTGAACTACTGCCAAGGCGTAAAAAACTATAATACAAACCCGTGCCGTTTCCACTGTACATAGCCGGCCGCTATACCATAAGCCGGAGCAAAAGCTCAGCCGTAAACATCATTACCATGATTGCGGCACTGGGCATAGTGGTTAGTACCGCGGCATTGTTTGTTATTATGTCGGTTTTTGGAGGGCTAAAAAGCTATAGTCTTTCTTTCTCCAGCGATACCGATCCTGATTTAAAAATTACTCCTGCCGTAGGCAAAAGCTTTATGGTAGGGCCGGAGCAAAAGGCGAAACTCAACGCGGTTAAAGGCATTGCCGTAGCCAGCTATATAGCCGAGGAGCGAGTGCTTTTCTATTATAATGAAAAAGAGCAGGTAGCCTACCTGAAAGGTGTTGATTCTTTATACACCAAAGTAGCACCGATAGATAAACCGAAACGCCTTATGGGCACTCAGTGGCTTACACAATACACGGGTCAGGTAGTGGTAGGCAGCGGTATTTACAGTAAGCTTTCTTTGGGGTTGTTTAACATTAACCATCCGTTTATGGTCTATGTGCCAAAACCGGGTAAAGGTGCTATAGAATCGGCTGAAGACGGTTTTAATAAAACCGACCTTACCATAGTGGGTGTGTACGCGGTAAACGAAGACATAGATAGTAAGTACGTTTTTTGCAGCCTTGATTTGGCGCAGAACCTTTTGGGTTTTGCCAAAAACCAGTACAGCGGCGTTGAGATAAAACTGAAACCGGGTGCTAACGAAGCTGCCGTGCGTAGCGACATACAGAAGATTATAGGCGGAAAAACAGATATTAAGAACCGTGCACAACTGAACGATTCGTTATACAAAATGCTGAATGCCGAAAACCTGGTTACGTATCTGTTTTGTACCCTAGTGGTAGTACTTACGTTGTTTTGCCTTGCCGGTGCGCTCATTATGCTCATACTGGATAAGCAGGATAATATACGAACCCTCTTTAACCTGGGGGCTGAACCTAAAAGCCTACGTAGTATCTTCTTCATTCAGGGAATTTTTATTACGTCTATAGGTGCGTTTGCAGGTCTTGCTTTAGGCGTGCTTATCGTTATTTTACAGCAGCAGTTTGATTTGGTTATGATAACCCCTACCATGGCATATCCTACAACTTTTGAAATATCTACAGTATTTATTGTGCTTGGAACTATCTTTGTTTTAGGTATTATCGCTTCACGTATTGCGGCCTCACGGGTAAATACCTCGCTATTAGAGAGCTAAATTTCTTAGAGACGAATTACACTAATTTCCACTCATCAATAATTCCACACAGTACTGGCACGAAGATAATTTTACCACATTAGTGAAATTAGTGTCAAAAAACATATCACCATTATTTCGGGAAAACCTTATATTTGTATTCCACTCTATTTGCATATGATTGTATAGCGGCCGGTTAAGGCCAAATTTCCCAAACAATTTTGCGGACGCGGAAGCGTCCTCAGCAATCGTATATTTCAACTTTTTATCGTAAAAAAAATGACTCAATCAGGACAACAACCTAATGCCCTGTCGCGCTTTTTCACTTTGCTGAAACAGTCGCTCATGGGCAAAAACATAGATTTTACAACAGGCAGCATACGCCGTGCTGTTGTCCTCCTTGCCATCCCCATGATGCTGGAGATGATGATGGAATCGGTATTTGCTCTGGTCGACCTTTACTTTGTGGGGCATCTTAAAGACAGCAGCTTCGCGGTACAAACCGTGGGCTTAACCGAATCGGTACTCACCGTGATTTATTCCATAGCCATAGGCATGAGCATGGCAGCGACGGCGCTCGTTGCCCGCCGCGTGGGTGAAAAAGACCCCGAAGCCGCATCAAGGGTAGGGATGCAGGCCGTGGTTGTAGCTGTTATAGCCAACCTGTTCATAGCCGTACCGGGTGTTATTTTTGCCAAAGACATATTGGTACTTATGGGATCGTCAGTACAATCGGCTGAGTATGGTGCGCCTTTTACCCAGCTTATGATGGGCAGCAGCTTTGTAATTATGCTGTTGTTTTTGCTAAATGGCGTATTCCGTGGGGCGGGTAATGCCGCCATAGCCATGAAAAGCCTTTGGATAGCCAATATTTGTAATATACTGCTGTGCCCGTTGTTCATAAAAGGACTTGGCCCTGTGCCCGCATTCGGGCTTACCGGTGCAGCCATGGCTACGGCTATTGGGCGTTCGGCCGGGGTGGTGTACCAACTCTACAACCTTTTTAACGGTAAAGGCGTACTAAAGGTTACGCTCGCGTATTTTAAAGTGCAGTGGGAACCTGTAAAAGCATTGATAAAAGTAGCGGCACCGGGCGTGTTACAGTTTGTAATAGCCAGTTGCAGTTGGATTTTCCTTGCCAAGCTCGTAGCCGATACCGGTGGCGATGAAGGTTCAGCGGGGTACCAGAGCGCACTGCGTATTATGATGTTCTTTATGCTGCCGGCATGGGGGCTTAGTGGAGCAGCGGCGACACTGGTAGGGCAGAACCTCGGTGCACAGCAGGTAGACCGTGCCGAGCGTTCGGTATGGGTAACGGCAAAGTTTAATGTGATTTATATGGCAATAATCATGGTGGCTACACTCCTGGCTGCCGACCACATGATGTGGTTTTTTACCAACAAACCTCATGTGCACGACATTGCGGTAAAAGCTATTCGTATACTTAGTGTAGGGTACGTGTTTTACGGTATGGGCATGGTACTCATCAACGCGTTTAACGGTGCAGGCGACACCAAAACACCTTCTATGGTTAATTTTTTTGGCTTCTGGCTGTTCCAGATACCATTGGCGTACCTTTTGTCACTGAAGATGAATTTAGGACCTTTGGGGGTATTTATAGCGATACCTGTTGCAGAGACCTGTATGAGTCTTGCGAGCTTTATCCTGTTTAAAAGGGGTAAATGGAAAGAGGTGAAAGTGTAATAATGGAGAATCAATATATAAAACAATAATGCCCCACAATGTGAGGCATTATTATCCTAGGCTTACTTATCTCCAAATTTCTTAAAATCATCCGGCGATAAAATGGTGAAAAAATTTACCAGGTTACCATCCGGGTCGCGGAATAATAACGAGCGGTTGCCCCACGGCATGGTGGTAGGCTGTTGTACAAGGTCGGGTTCTAAGAGTAGTTCCAGCTTTTCATAAATTGCGTCTACATCGTCTACCTTAAACTCTATGATGGAGGTGCGGTTTTGCGCTGCCTTAGCTACGTTATCACCTCCGTAAAACTGAAGTGTGCGGGTGCTGCCTATGGCAAGAGTGGCGGTTGGGGTTTTTAGTTCGGCAAAATCTTCGGTGTAGTGTATGGCGGTTATCCCGGTTATTTGTTCGTAAAACTGTACCAGTTGTTTTACATCGGCGGTAATAATCCTTGTTGAAACGAGATTCATGATTGTTGCTTTTAGTATTAATTACTGCAAACGTACATGCGGGTTGTGACAAGGGTGTGTCAGCAGGTTTTTTTATTGCCTTAATCCAGGTATGATTAAGCTGGGTGATGACTGATTGTTGCGTTTTTTCAGTTCTTTTGCGGCTTCATAATCTACAGTAGCATCCAGGGTGTCTTTGTTGTAAATGGCACGCTTGGTATTTTTGTTTTCCCATTCGTAAATAATGTCTGTGCCTCGTAGCCTGTTTTTTCTAATGCTTTCTTCTGTAGATGGATAAAGGCATTTCATAGGCCTGCCGGGATTCCATGATTTTCCTTGCCTCTGAAATTCGAGCATAGAGTATACCGCCATATTGTCTATCATCCTTACATATTGTTTCATTGTATATTGTTGTTCCTCAAAAGGCATTACAATTTTTTCTGTTTCAGCAGGATTGCATGGGTAACAAATATTCGTTGCTTCATAGCTGTATCTCTCGTCAGATGCTTCGAGTATAATTCCGGGGAGCCCATGTAATTTACAGGGGCCAAATGGAACCGGAATGTCTTTACAAAACCAGGCTGTCCATGTTCTGCCTCTAAAAGTTCCTATAGCTTTTTGTACGGTGTGTCCCAGTATTTTTTTGTATTTGTCTTTTATTTTCCAGTCTATATCTATCCAGTTTTCTTTTACCAAATGGGCAGGAAAAGGCTTCATTGCCTTGGCTCGTACAACAAACTCCCGGGTTATTCTGTTTCGGTAAAACAATGTTCCTTTATCATCATAAGCGCTTGTTACAACTGCTACAGCCCCTCCCGAAGATTGTGCACTTGTGCCGTTATCTGTATCCATGCCGTACCTATGAGAGGTTTGTAGAGATGCTATAGAGTCAAAGGTTAGAACAGTATTAAAATAAATATCGTTATCAAAAATGTCATGCGATTTTTGTTTATACGAGATTTGTCCTATGAGATTTGATTGATGTTTTGGTGCTGTAATACTGGTTAGAGTTAATATCGTAATGAGGCAAAGTATTTTTTGTAACATGAATCAGGTATTTTAATTAAGGCGGTGCTAAAAAGCACCGCCTCTTTAATTTATATGTGGAAATCTACAGATAATCCCATATTGCTAAAATGAAGTCTATTATGTCTCCTAATGTTGCGCGGGGAGAGCAGTAAAGCATCCCTTCACCTGCGTGGTAGAAGTCTCCGTTTAGAGAGTTGTAGTGGTAAATATGTACAGGGATACCAATACCACCTCTACCTTGGTAAGAAGCTGTAGCCAGCATAGTAGTTGTTTCTTTTATAGTAACTTCTCTTGGAGAAAGCGTTTCTACTAACTTTCCGCCTACTTCAAAGGCAAGTTTGGTTTTTACAGGCACATCTTTAGTTTGTGCATTAGCTGCCAAGCCCACTGTCAGGAAACAGATAAGGACAAAAAATAACTTTTTCATGTTAATAATTAAAATTTTGATTGGCTTTCCTTCACGAATTGCAGAGTGGAAAGTATGACTCTGATAATCAATGCGCAGTGTTATCATTAGCTAATTTAGAAAGCAATTGAAACGGAATACGTTAAAGAAATTGTAAAATTTAACTTTAAATTTGGATATTCGATATAAGGTAATTTATACCGATGAAAATGTTTATTTAAAGATTGATTTACAGTTTTTTAAAGGTTGGCCTCTATGTGGATGTCTGCCGTAATTTTGCATTAACAAAAAAACGCCTCACAAAGTGAGGCGTTCTATATATCATTCAGTAAAAATTACTTCTGAGCAAGGAATGCTTTTACAAGGAAAGACGTAGAAGCATCGTGGTTTTTCACCTCACCCGACTTTATTTCGTCAAGGATAGAGTTGGCAAGTTGCTTACCAAGTTCCACACCCCACTGGTCGTAGCTGAAAATGTTCCAGATAACGCCCTGTACAAAAATCTTGTGCTCGTATAGCGCTACAAGAGAACCAAGGGTTTCCGGAGTAAGTTTCTTAATCAGGAAGGTATTTGTAGGCTTGTTGCCTGCGAAAATCTTGAATGGCGTAAGGTATTCTACCTTATCGGCAGCGGTACCCGCTTTTTCAAATTCGGCACGTACGGTAGCTTCCGGTTTACCTGTAAGCAATGCTTCGGTCTGCGCGAAGAAGTTACTCATCAGTTTTTCGTGGTGGTCAGCATTACCGTATAGCGGTTGGCTAAAGCCAATGAAATCGGTAGGGATAAGTTTGGTGCCCTGGTGGATCAGTTGGAAGAATGCGTGCTGTGAGTTGGTTCCCGGTTCACCCCAAATGATGGTTCCGGTCTGGTAGTTCACCAGTTTGCCATCGCGGCCTACACTTTTACCATTACTTTCCATAATACCCTGTTGCAGGTATGGGGCAAGTTTTTGCAGGTATTGCGTGTACGGGATAAGTGCTTCGCTTTCTGCACCAAAGAAGTTGTTGTACCATACGCTGATTAGCGCAAGGACTACGGGCAGGTTCTGGTCAAATTCAGCGGTTTTAAAGTGCTCGTCCATTTTGTTGGCACCGGTAAGCAGCGCATCGAAATTATCGTAACCTACGGCAAGGGCTATGGTAAGACCCACGGCGCTCCATAGTGAGAAACGACCACCAACCCAGTCCCACATCGGGAATATGTTTTCTTCGGCAATACCGAACTCGGTAACTTTTTGTATGTTGGTAGAAACCGCCACAAAGTGCTTGGCTACATCTTCGCTTGATGCCGACTCCAGGAACCATTTGCGTGCTGTTTCGGCATTGCTCAGGGTTTCCTGTGTGGTAAAGGTTTTAGAAGCTACTACAAACAGTGTAGTTTCAGGGTTAAGCCCTTTAAGGCTTTCCATAACGTGGTCGCCGTCTACGTTAGATATAAAGCGAACGTTCAGTTGGTTCTTATAGAATTTAAGTGATTCAACCACCATGGCAGGACCAAGGTCAGATCCGCCAATGCCTATGTTTACCACATCGGTAAAGGCTTTGCCGGTGTATCCTTTAAAGGCACCGCTGATTACAGACGCTGTAAAGGCTTTTATTTTGTTTTTAACGGCATATACTTCAGGGATAACATTAACGCCATCTACAAGTACCTCTGCGCTTTCTGACGCACGAAGGGCAGTGTGCAGTACAGCACGGCCTTCGGTACGGTTTATGGCTTCACCGCCAAAGTAGCTGTCTAGGGCGCCTTTCAGGTTTACGTCTTTGGCAAGGTCCTGAAGCAGGGCAAAGGTTTTTTCGGTAGCAATGTTTTTAGAATAGTCTACTAAAAAGTCTTGCCACTGTATGTGGAATTTTTCTGCACGCTGGGTGTCCGCGGCAAAAAGGTCCTGCATTTTAGCATCTTTCAGTTCAGCATAATGGTCGGCCAGTGCTTTCCAGGCTGCAGTGCCGGTAGGGTTAATGTTGTCTAAAGCCATCTTGTTTCTTCTTCTTAATTTGTTGAGGATTTAATCTTCTGTTCCGCTATATCGTCCAGTTCTTTTTTAAGCGGTTTTATGTGCTCTAAATAACCGGGAATGTATTTTTTGTCCATGGGTAGCGAGTTGGGCAGCTTCTGCCTAAGCGCATCTACCTGCACGCCGTTTTTCCAGAAACGGTAACATACGTGTGGTCCTGTGGCAAGACCTGTACTACCTACGAGCCCTATGGTTTGCCCCTGCGTTACGTGTTGCCCCGTACGGGCTATTATTCGGCTCATGTGCAGGTACTGCGTGGTGTAGGTGGCGTTGTGTTTTACTTTTACATAATTACCGTTACCCGAGGTATAACCTGCCTGTATAACGGTGCCACTTGCGGTGGTCATAATAGGCGTCCCTGTTGGTGCGGCGTAGTCTGTGCCATTGTGGGCTTTCCACTGCATTTGTACCGGGTGGAACCTCCTTGGCGAAAAGCGTGAGGTGATATGGCTGAATTTAAGCGGTGCCTTAAGGAACATGCTTTTCAGTACCTTCCCTTCCTCGTCATAATATTGTGATTTAGACTTTTCGTCCGGTTTGTATGGGAAGGCGTAAATACGCTTGCCTTTATATTCAAAGAATGACGATTCTATGTTTTCTACCCCCGCGTAAATGCTGTCGCTAATATAGCGCTCATTTACTGCCACGGCAAACTTATCGCCTTTTTGTATCTTAAAGAAGTCAATGGTCCAGGCATATACGTCGGCAAGCTCCTGCACCATGGCAGCACTTGCGCCGGCTTTGTCCAGGGTTTCTGCAAGCGAACCTTCAATCTCGGCAGCAATCACACGGCGTTTTATGGTAATGGGTTTTACCGTTTTACTTACGTGGGCTATGCTGTCGCGAAGGTCTATGGTATAATAGCTCAGATGATCCGGCTCGTATATAAACATCTTAAGCCCGTTAGGGGCTTTTTTGTCTTTAAACAGTGTATAGGGTTTGCCCACGCGGATGTCGCGCAGGTCGAAGGTGTCTTTTATCGCCTCGGTAATTTTATGGATGGAAGCCGCGTCAAAGCCTTCTTCTCCTAAAAGGCCACCAAAGGTGTCGCCACGCTTTATGGTATCATGTACTACCGTAAAGTCATTGGTTACAATCCCGAATTCTTTAGTGATTTTCGGTTTTGGCTTTGCGGGTGGTGCTTTTTTTGTTTCCTCCTTATTGTTGCAGGCTATTACTATAAATAAAGATAATATGGCTACGAGATATCTCAATGCGTGTGTTTTAGTGGTGCTGTTTATACATTTTCTCCCCAG
The DNA here is from genome assembly GCA_046566705.1 of Bacteroidia bacterium. Taxonomy (GTDB): domain Bacteria; phylum Bacteroidota; class Bacteroidia; order Flavobacteriales; family Flavobacteriaceae; genus Flavobacterium. Next base: position 121,917 of record JBKHWE010000020.1, read on the forward strand.
GTGCGTAATTCTTCCTCAGACCAAAGTTCGGGGAAAAATATCCTGCGCTGGTACTTAGGGTGCATGTATTTTTTCCAGTCGCTGCCTCCGGTAGCCTCTTGCGGGCCGCTGGCACTTTCTATGTATTTACGGGCGGTATTAAGGTGGCCCATAACCCAGGTAACGTTTACGGTATAATCGTAGTGGCGCATGGCTGCAACCAGTTCAGGATTAGCTTGGTGTTCTTCGGGTAGTTGTTTAAATTTCCTCCAGATGTTTATGGTGTTATATTCTTCCATAAAGCTAAGGAATTCTTTTTTATAGCGACGCTCAAACTCGGCAAGCAGGTAGCTTTTTTCGCCGGTTTTGTAGTCCTTTCCGGCAGCCTGCCAATACAGGTGCTCCAGTGCATGCTCATATGGCGTGTCGCGGTTTATGGTAGCGCGATAACGGTAATCTATAAGATTAATAAGATCTGTACTGGCAAATTCTATAAGCCTGTACTGCGCGCTCTGGAAACCACTCGCCGGGGTAAGCGTATTGCGGAATTTCATATACTGCTCTACCTCCATGCCATCGCCCATAATGTCAAACGATGTGGTAAGCATATCAAAATAACGGCTTATGCGACGTAGTTTTTCTGTAAAGAAATCTGTAGTGGGTACTTCGGTATGGCAAAGCTGCTCTATTTCCCAAAGTATCATTTTAAACAACAGCTCGTTTACCTGGTGGTACATAATAAACACCATTTCATCGGGCAGTGTGGTGCGCTGTATTTGCAGGTTCAGCAGCGCATCGGTTTGTATGTAATCCCAATAGGTAATAGGCTTTGCCCAAAGCAACCCTTCCAGGTGTACTTCTGTGCGCTGGTTAATGGCGCTGAACTTCTTTTCAAGTTCGTCTAATTTCTCTGCTATCGGGGATGTGATATCCATTTTATCATTTTGATTTTATCCTGAAAGGATGCGCCAGGCCACCGTAGCTTTCAAGATCTGCCTTGAGGGAACCTACGGCCAAACTAGCTTTAATCCGTAACGGAACTTTATTATCGTCGTCTGAAATCCAGACGGTTAAACTCTCCTCTTCCTTAAATACGCGTCCTGCCTGTACCATAGGCCGGAACACCTTTGCGGAAACCGTTCCAAATTTAGTGGATATATCTTCCGTACCAATGAGTTTTAGTCGAAATTTTGTTACTTCATCATCAAAAAACATATCTACCGTTATAGACTCACCTACTTTCAGCTTGTCTACCTGCGGATGATTCCTCAGGTAATAAAATGTAGAAACAATGTCCTGCACATTTTCTGTAACCTGTATTGTTTTTTGTGATTTGTGTTTGTAGTCTTTAACCAAAACGGTGTTGCTGCCCTGGTTGAAAAAACCTTCCTGGTTCTTTGTATACCCGCCTTCATCTATTTTGCGTACATACTGGTAAGGTTTACCGGTTTCCTTGTCAAAATAGCTTTCATATAAATCGGTAACCTTAAAGAAGAATTTGGTCATGCCCGTAGTATAGCCATTACCCACAACATGGTGTACTTTTTTGCCCGAACGTGTGGCTTCCTTTACCTCAAGAGTGGCATACCCGGCATTTACCACGCCATAGTGTATGCGGAACTTAAAGGTTTCCCCTGTTTTAAACGCGTCTTCTTGCGAAAAAGCATCGCCCAGGGCAAAAAACAGGATTAGTGCAAGCAATTTTTTCATAGTAACTTTTTCTTTTTTGGATGTTTGGATTCCAGAAATACAATTTCTATTCCAAAAATAAGAAAACAAAAAACCCAGTCAAATAATCTTAACTGGGTTTTATGCTATTAACCAACCAAAAACTATAAATTATGAAAATTTACTTGCAAAAAGAATTTATTTACCACTTCCCTTTTTGCGAGTGCAAAGGTAGTGGTTTTAATAGCAAATTAGTATTGTAAAAATCCACTTTAACAGAAAATTGTCAAAACGAGAATAGTTTAAGGCTGTTGTATTGATGAAAATTCAGTTTTATCAACTTTTTACAGCGTTCCTCGCAATGCTTGTTCGCGTTCTATGCTCTCAAACAGCGCTTTAAAATTACCCGCACCGAAGCCCCTTGCACCCATACGCTGAATTATTTCATAAAAAAGCGTAGGACGGTCTTCTACCGGCTTGGTAAAAATCTGTAGCAGGTAGCCTTCTTCATCGGCATCTACCATGATACCCAGCTTTTGAATTTCAAGAATGTCTTCTTTAAAGGCATCCCTGTGCACGCCAAGACGATTAGGCACATCATCATAATATGCCTGCGGGGGCTGTGACAGGAACTCCACACCGCGCGACTTAAGGTCAGATACGGTGGTAATGATGTTATCGGTAGCAATGGCTATGTGCTGCACACCCGCTCCACCGTAAAAATCAAGATATTCCTCTATCTGCGATTTCTTTTTACCCTCGGCAGGTTCGTTAATAGGGAATTTGATACGGCCGTTACCGTTGCTCATTACCTTACTCATCAGTGCCGAATATTCGGTAGTAATCTGCTTGTCGTCAAACGACAGGAAGTTTACAAAGCCCATAACGTCTTCGTACCACTTAACCCAGGTATTCATTTCGTTCCAACCCACGTTGCCCACCATGTGGTCTACGTATTTAAGTCCGGTTGAAGCCGGGTTGTAGTCGCTTTTCCAGTCTTTATAGCCTGGCAGGAAGGTACCGTTATAGTTTTTACGCTCTACAAACATATGCACGGTTTCGCCATAGGTATAAATACCCGAACGCACCACTTCGCCAAACTCGTCTTTCTCAACGGTTGGTTCCATAAAAGGTTTGGCACCACGCTTGGTAGTTTCCTCAAACGACTTGGTAGCATCTTCCACCCAAAGCGCCACAACTTTTACGCCGTCGCCATGTTTTACAATATGATCGTTTATTGACGACTCAGCCGTAAGCGGGCTGGTAAGCACCAGGCGTATTTTACCCTGTTGCAGTACGTAGCTGGCACGGTCGCGTACACCGGTTTCAAGACCTGCATACGCAAGGCTTTGGTAGCCGAACGCTGTTTTATAATAATGCGCTGCCTGCTTGGCATTGCCCACATAAAATTCTACATAATCAGTACCCAGTAGCGGCAGGAAATCCTGCGCGCCTTCAAATATTTTCTCCAGGCCGTATTCTACATTCTTTATTTCGTTTGCCATATTCTTTATTTTATAACCGACGTAGCGGCGGTGTTGTGTTGTTAGTCTTTAATTGTATGAACATAATTATTAAGATGTAACTCATAGATTCCCAAAGGGAGCCCAGAGATACACAAAGATATATTAGAGATTACACCTTTGGTGAGAGATTTCAAAGCATACCGGATAATTACGTATAGCTTTGTGGTCTTGCGCTTCAGCGCAATCTCTTTATTCTTTTAGAACTCTGAGAATCTCTGAGCTCCCTTTGGGAATCTCTGTGTTATAACTTCAATTTAATACTGAGAAGCTTTTACTCCACCCAGCTCTTATAATATTTACCATCATCCAGCCCCATAGCCACTTCAGTAACCATAAGCGGACGGAAGGTGTCTACCATAACGGCAAGCTCCTCGGTAACCGTTTTGCCTATACTGCGTTCCATAGCCCCGGGTGCAGGTCCGTGCGGAATGCCTTTAGGGTGTAGCGTTATGTGGCCCTGCTCTATGTTGTTACGGCTCATAAAGTCGCCATCTACATAGTACAGCACCTCGTCGCTGTCTATGTTGCTATGGTTGTACGGTGCCGGTATCGCTTTCGGGTGGTAATCGTACAGCCTTGGGCAGAACGAACACACCACAAACGTACTGGTTTCAAAGGTTTGGTGCACCGGAGGCGGTTGATGCACACGCCCGGTAATCGGCTCAAAGTTATGGATGCTAAACCCATACGGGAAGTTATAGCCATCCCAACCTATTACGTCAAACGGGTGCGTAGCATATACCACTTCGTGCAGCATGCCTTCCTTCTTTATCTTCACGATGAAGTCGCCTTTTTCGTCGTGCGTTTCCAGCTCAACAGGCAGTTTAAAATCACGCTCGCAAAATGGTGAATGCTCTAATAACTGTCCGCTGGCGTTTTTGTAACGCTTCGGCGTATAGATAGGCGACGTACTCTCCACGTAAAAAATACGGTTATCGGTCGTGTCAAAATCGATCTGGTAAATCATGCCGCGCGGAATAACCAGGTAGTCGCCATACTCAAATGGGATATTCCCCATAAGCGTGCGCAGCGTACCCGTACCACGGTGGATGAACAGCATTTCATCGGAATCAGCGTTTTTGTAGAAGTAACTACGAAGCGATTCCTGCGGGGCAGCAAGCCCTATGATACAGTCGCGGTTAACCAGCATGGCCTTACGGCTGTCCAGGAAATCGGCTTCGGGTTTTAGCTCAAAGCCTTTAAATAATAGCGACTTAATATTCTTGTCTATGGCAATTTTAGGTTCAACCGAATACGACTTCAGTATCTCCTTTACCTGCGTGGGGCGGTGCACATGGTACAGCAATGCTGAATGCCCGTGGAACCCCTCGGTACCGAAAAGCTGCTCGTAGTAGAGTCCGCCCTCGGGCTTCTCAAACTGCGTGTGGCGCTTTTGCGGTATGTTTCCTAATTTATGATATATCGGCATAAGATGATGCGTTTAAAATTTATACAATAGCGTAGCGGGCGCTCATCTCACTCAGGACTGCGCTTTATCAGGAACTTCAGGTGTGGCATTAAACCCTGCCATTGCATATTCATGTAACAAATATCGGAAAAATTTAATTTTACATTTCTTTTTTCAGGTAAAAATAAATATTCGATAATGTAAATCGTTGTAGCGCTGAAAGGATTGTTATATTGGTAACAAAAAGGGGTGCTTGGCTATGGTTTTTGGAGTAGTACAGATCTCCGCTAATGAGAAATGAGGGTAATCTTATGCGTAACAAAATTGTTACCTGTATTACGTATATTTACAATGTTTAAATATATACCCAATGGATGCACTGATACAGGCCGCCGAACTAAAACAACAACTTGATCAACTTCGACCGATAGTACCGGAACAGGAAGCACGCATTATGCAGAAATTCCGCCTGGACTGGAATTACCATTCTAATAACTTAGAGGGTAATTCGCTTACGTATGGAGAAACCAAAGCGTTGTTGATGTTTGGTATAACTGCACAAGGCAAACCATTAAAAGACCATTTTGAAGTTACGGGACATAACGAAGCCATTGAATGGGTAACCGAAAGGGTTAAGGGGGATTATCCACTGACCCAAAACTTTATACGCGAACTTCATACACTTTTATTAAAAGAACCGTATGAAGTAGATGCGATTACTCCTGATGGTAAACCTACTAAAAAGTTGATTAAAGTTGGGACATATAAATCTTCGCCAAATCATGTACAGACCAAAACAGGGGAGATTTTTTACTTTGCCACTCCGGAAGAAACACCTGCTAAAATGGCGGATCTTTTGGACTGGTATACAGAAAGGGTAGAAGCCCACGACCTGAATCCGATACTGCTTGCTGCCGAGTTTCACTATAAGTTTATCAGTATCCATCCGTTTGACGATGGTAATGGAAGGACAGCACGTATCATTATGAATTTCATTTTAATGAAGTTTGGCTATCCGCCGGTTATTATCAAAACCGAAGACAGAGCAAATTATTTTGCCGCATTACAGCTTGCCGACTCAGGGCAGATTGAAGCTTTTGTGGATTATATAGCCCAGAACCTTGTGCGCTCACTTGACATTATGATTGCCGGAGCTAAAGGAGAAAGCATTGAAGAGCCGGACGATATTGATAAGGAAATTGCTTTGCTAGAGAAGAGGTTGAGTGGACTGGGAGCAACCTCGCTAATATCAAAATCTAAAGAAGCGATTGATCAAGTCTTTGATAGTGTTGTATATAGTTTCTACTCTGAATTAAAGAACAATAAGCTGCAAAAATTTTATATAAGTTCACAAATAGATTTTTTTTTGTATAAAAAGGTATATAAAGAAGGTTCTGGTTTTGAGATGATTAAAAGTCTTGTAGGGATGTACCATGATTTTTATGGATGTAAATCCAAAATATCTAATCAAACAGATAGTCTGGAACTTGAAATGGTTTTTGATACATTCAATAAAATTGGTTTTGGAGGATTTTGTTTTAAGACAGTTCTATGGTTTAAGTTTAACGAGATTTCGTATTCAGTTTTATTGGGTAAAAAAAAGTATTTTGAAAAGCCATACGGAGTCAGTCTTACACATGAGGAAATGAATAAATTACTTTTGGAAGAAACTAAACGACATACTGCTTTCATCGAAAAAAAAATCACTAAAAAAGAAAATGGCGGTTCTCACCCCACAACCTGAAACTTTAAACCTTCAACAAAACGCTACCCCATCCTCAGGCTAATATGAAAAATTGCATCGCCCTCGTATACAATAGGTGAGTCGTTGCTGTTAATGATATAGCCACTATGGGGTGCTTTCACCTTCTTTTCGTATTTGCCAAACGGGTCGGTAATGCAGGCAATCACCTCACCTTTGGTTACAAACTGCCCGGCTTTGGTAGGATTCTGGAACAGGCCCGATTCCCGGGCGCGCATCCATGCCGATGACTCTATGCATATCGATGGGCGATCAGCCGGGCGCAGGTTTTTCTTAACGTTCAGCATACCCAGGTGGTGCAGTAAGCGCTTGGCACCGCGTACGCCCTCCTGCGTAATGTCGGCATTAAGGTCGAGCGACTTCCCGCCTTCAAACAACAGCATTTTCACACCTAATTTGGTACACGCGTTACGGAACGAACCCGCTATGTTTTTGCTGTACAGTGTAAACGGCGCGCAAAACACATCGCTCAGGGCTTTCAGTTCTGGGTCGTTAGGCACCAGGCGAATCTGCGGGGCGTTAAAACGGCTGGCTCCCCCGGCATGAAAATCAACGCAGTAATCTACATGCGGAATGATTTCCTTAAGCAGGTTATAGGCGAAACGGCTGGCAAGCGAACCCTTTTTACTCCCCGGGAACACCCGGTTCAGGTCGCGCCCATCCGGGAACTCCCTCGACTTGTTTACAAACCCAAAGATATTTACCACCGGTATACAGATGATGGTGCCTATTTTGGGCTTGTTTATGTGGCGTATAATAATTTGGCGTACAATCTCGGTGCCGTTTATTTCATCGCCATGCAGCCCGGCAGAGAACAGCACCGTGGGCCCGTCTACCTTAGAACGGTGAATAATTACAGGCACTTTCAGTTTGGTCATGGTGTGCAGGCGCGCTATTTCCATGTTTATGGTTTTGCCCTGTCCCGGCAATATGGTTTCTCCGAGTATGGTAAGTTCTTTTACGCTCATAAGCTTGGGGTTGTTATGCGTCCGGCTTCAAGATGCAGGGTGCGGGTTACGCTTGCCGGCACTTCATTTTCGTAATGGCTCACGTAGAGCAGTGTCGTGGCGGTGGTACGGCAAATATGGTCAATGATATTTTTTACAAGGGTTACCTGTTGTGCATCGAGTCCCTGGCTGGGTTCGTCCAGAATAAGCAGGGCGGGCTTTTTTATAAACGCGCGGATGAGTACAGCAAGACGCTGCACGCTTAGCGGCACGGTACTGAACCCCGACCACGCGAAGGCTTCTATACCGAACAAGTCCATCCACTCCAGGATAAGGCGCAGATTATCAGGTTGTGATTTTCGGAACAAGCCCATGGTGTCGTATAAACCTGATTCGATTATTTCGGCGCACGACTGGTCGGTAGGGAAAAACCGTGGCAGCTCTGCTGACACAAAACCGATGTGCTTTTTAATATCCCAAATAGATTCTCCCGAACCGCGCTTTATATCGAATAGTGTAATCTTATTGGCATAGCTCTGGGGGTTATCGCCGTTTACCAGGCTCAGCAGGGTACTTTTACCCGCGCCATTGTGGCCTTTTATTGCCCAGTGTTCGCCCTGGTGTACGTGGAGGTTTACGCTATCCAATATGGTTTTTTCGCCATAGCGAATGGTAACGTCTTCGAGATTAACGAGGGTTTCAAAAGCAGGAACCTCCCAATCTGCTAAAAGGGGAGCCAACAGGTTTTCGTCCAGCCCGTCGGTTATATCATCGTAAATGTGTTGGGCAAATTCAGTTGCGGTGTAGGTAGCTTTTAGCTCGGCAGTACCAAAAACCGCTACATGGGTTACAGCATCGGGCAGCTCATCGGCTTTGACTGAAACCACCACATTAATACCCGAAGCCACGATGTCTTCGAGCAAATCATTAAAATTTTCACGAGACGCTACGTCAAGTCCCGCGACAGGGTTATCCAGCAGTAGTAGTTCAGGGTTCTTGATGAGGGCTTCCGCCAAAAGCAGCCTGCGGGTTTCGCCATTGCTCAGTAGTATGATGGCTTTTTCGGCAAGTGCCCAAAGGTTCATGCGCTTTAGGGTGTGTGGCAATGACCAGGTACTGCTTTCGCTTAACGGTTTTACAGCAGCCAGATATTCCCAAACCGAAAGCGCATCGCCTGCATCAGCACTGTTAAAGCGTTGCTGGTAGTAGAAATCGCCTGTATTGGAGCGGTTTTTAAAATGGGTAGTGCCCGCTACGAGCAGGGTATGTTTCGGGCTGATGATTTCGCCGCCGGTAACACGGGTTTTGCCTGCCATGGCTTGCAAAAGCACGGGTATGCCCGATGCCGCATCGCCCACAAATGCCCAGTGTTCGTTTCTATTTATCGTAAAACTGAAGTCTTTTAAAACTGCATCGGCACCGTTAGTCACCGTAACATTTTTATAGCTGAAAAAAAGGTCTGTCATCCAAATAAAATATTCGCAACGCAGAGTGTTGCCGCATAAGCCATAAAAATAACACTTTTATTTATTTTATTGGCTGTAAATGAAGCAGCGACAGTTTGCTTAAAATATAGGATGTTAAAACCAAAAGCCCACGCTTACCCAAGTAAAGTGTTTGTTGGTTTCCGGGCTCCAGCTGTGTTTTATTTCCAGCGGGCCTATAATGGTTTCAAACCCATAACCCAGTGCATAACCGGAATATTGTGGCAGCGAAAGCATCTTGCCGTCTTCATAAAGGTTGTTGCCTACATTGGCGTAATTAGCAGACAGGTTAAGGTGGTGCCTGCGGTAAAATTCATAATCAGCGGTAACAGTTCCTTTTATGTAGCTATTACCGCCCAGGCTCATAAAGTCATATCCATAAAAATGGCGGAAATTATTAGTAGTGTAATAGCCATAACCACCCAGTACAAAGTTAAAAGTAGATATGGTGTTTTCTCCAAATGTCATGCCTGTTTCACTCTGCAGGTTAAGTGTAAAGCCTTTGAACAGGGTTTTGGCTGTGCCTATTTCACCTTTAACCAGTGTAAAGGGGCTAAATTGCCCGGTATAGTCAGACGAGTATAAAAATGCTTTGGCTTCGCCCGAAAAATAGTAGCCCTCACTGGGGAAATATTTATCGTCGAGCGAGTCGAATTTCAGGTAGCCAAAGGCATTGCCATAATCACTGTTATCAAATACCGGGTCTATACCCGGTACCGTGGTAGAACGTATTTTTATATGTTTATGTTCGGCACCTGCCCCAATAAGGAAACGCTGCGCGAAAACTGTCTGGAAAAAGATTTGGTTGGTAAAATCCTTAAAGTCCACATTTACGGTTTCTACCCCCAGTACATCGAGCAATGAAACGCTGCTGTAATCGGTAGACACGTTACGGTTAAAACTGTAGTAGTATGACCGTAAACCGTAGCTTAAGTGGTAACCGTTGTCTATATAATAATCAAGGTTATATCTGGTATTATCGCCCAGTGCCATGTCTAAAGACGCCACATCGTTCTTCTTAATCAGTTTTTTTTGTGTAAGGTTAACTAACAGGGCACTTTTGTACAAAGGGTCGTAATGTAGTGAAAACTTTATATAACGCGTTACAGGATTTTCCTTAAGTGACAGTTTGAGAATCTCACCTTTCTTCTCGCCCTTGTCAAAACAATAGCTCATAGAGGTATAGTTTTGGGTGGCATTAAGCGTACTCAGGCCTGTGTTGAGGTCTTTATAAGTAATATAATTTCCGGGCTTAAAATTAAGTTTACCTATTACATACGACCTAGTGTAGTGTTCTAACCCATTGATGCGTATCTGCTCAATGAAAAGTGTATCCTGTACTTTGCTATGGTGTTTTTCAACAGGTTTGCCAATACCCAGTTGCTGCAGCGTAGGCAGTATGTTGCGGGCGGCCTCTTCTCCCTGTTTTATAATGGATTCGCCATCCTCAAAAGATACTACTGAAAACGCTGAAATATCGGGTTTTATATAAATGTCGGTAGCATTTCGCTTGGCCTCCATCTTTTGTATCATCTGGTAGTTGTTTATCTGTGCCAAAATACCCATGGCACCCTTAATCTGGTCGCGGTTGCGTAGGGGATCCTGTACATCTACACCTATAACAATATCAGCGCCCATTTTTTTTACATCTTCTATAGGATAATTGTTGGTAACGCCACCATCTATAAGCAGGCGGCCATCTATAAGCACTGGGGTGTATAACGACGGAAAAGCGCCACTGGCCAGGATGGCATCGGCAAGAACGCCATGGTTAAGCACCACTTCCTCGCCGGTTTCCACATCTGTGGCAATACATACAAACGGAATGGGTAATTCGTTAAAATCACGTATATGGCGCACATGGTCCGTAAGCTGGTTTACCGTGGTGTAGTTATAAAGCCCTTTAGAAATGGCTGTGGGAAATCCTACCTTAAACCCCTGGAACGGTAGTTGCAGGGCATACATTTCGTCGTTGCGCTTTTCAAAGAAGTTTTTGCTGCTACGCGGGGTAAAGTCCTTCAGTAATGCATCCGGATCAAGCGAGCGGAAAATAGAATCAAGTTCCTTTGCCGAATAACCCGCTGCATAAAGTCCGCCTACAATAGCGCCCATACTGGTACCGCCTATATAGGAAACCTCCACACCGGCTTCTTCCAAAACCTTGAGTACGCCTATGTGGGCAAGGCCTTTCGCCCCGCCGCCACTTAAAACCACACCCACCTTTGGCTTCGCCTTTTTCTCCTGTGCCGATAGTGTGAGTGAAAAACACAGCAACAGAAGGAGGAGTTTTTTCATTTATTTTGTTTTCTTCGCCAGTCGGCTATCGCCTCGTGTCAGGTTTAAAGTTTGCTTCGCCCGTTCGCCTAAAGCCTCGGGTAAAGTTTCAGGTTTTGCACGGAAATCCAAACTTTACTACTTTGCTTTGTCCTTGTAATATTCCGTTATTTTTTTTGCTTTGGAAGGGCCTACCACCTTAGCAATTTCCTCCTCGGGTGCCGCGGCCATGCGCTTAACCGACTTAAAGTGGGTAATCAGCGTTACCATGGTTTTTTCGCCTATGCCGGGTATGCTTTCCACACTGGTTTGCAGGGCGCTTTTGCTGCGTTTATCGCGGTGGTGGGTAATCCCGAAGCGGTGTGCCTCGTTACGCAGCTGCTGTATGATTTTAAGCGTTTCGCTTTTCTTGTCCAGGTACAGCGGTACGGGGTCGCCGGGATAAAAGAGTTCTTCAAGTCGTTTGGCGATGCCTAAGATACTGATTTTTCCTCTTAGCCCAAGGGCATCCAGGCTTTTTAATGCCGACCCCAATTGTCCTTTACCACCATCTATAATAATCAGGTTAGGCAGTGGCTGGTTCTCATCGAGCAGGCGTTTGTAGCGACGGTACACCACTTCTTCCATACTGGCAAAGTCATCCGGACCCTCCACCGTTTTTATATTAAAATGGCGGTAATCTTTTTTACTGGCCTTGCCGTCTTTAAATACCACACAGGCACTAACGGGATTTGTACCCTGAATATTACTGTTGTCAAAACATTCTATGTGGCGTGGCTCTACCGGCAGGCGCAGGTCTTTTTTCATTTGCGCCATTACACGGTTGGTATGCCTGTCCGGGTCTACAATTTTCATCTGCTTCATCTGGTCCATACGATAGAAGCGCGCGTTGCGCTCGCTCAGGTCCATAATCAGCTTTTTATCACCCAGCTTGGGCACGGTAACCTTTACGTTTTCGCCAAGGTCTATCTCATACGGAACCAAGACCTCACGGGTATTCAGGCTAAAGCGTTCGCGCATTTCTACTACGGCTATTTCCAGCAGTTCCTCATCAGGCTCATCCAGTTTCTTCTTGATTTCCATGGTATGGCTACGGATGATGGCACCGTGCGATACCTGAATAAAGTTGATGTACGCCATGCTCTCATCGCTTACAATACTAAAGCAGTCCAGGTTATTTATTTTCGGGTTAAATACGGTACTCCGTGCCTGGTAGTTTTCCAGTGTTTCTATTTTCTGGCGGATGATTTCGGCTTCTTCAAAGCGCATTTCGCCTGCAAGATCCATCATCAGCTTTTTGAAATCACGTAAGCTTTCCTTAAAGTTACCCTTAAGTATCTCGCGAATGGCATCTACCTGATTTTGGTAAACCTCCAGCGGTTCATGCCCTTCGCAGGGGCCTTTGCAGTTGCCGATATGATACTCCAGGCACACCTTAAATTTGCCTGCGCGTATGTTAGTAGGGGTAAGGTCGTAATTACACGTGCGCAGCGGATAAAGTTCCTTAATCAGGTTCAGCAATGTACCTACGGTTTTAAAACTGGTGTAGGGACCAAAGTATTCAGATCCATCCTTAACCACATTGCGTGTAGGGAATATGCGCGAAAATGGTTCGCGCTTTATGCAGATCCAAGGATAGGTTTTATCGTCTTTAAGCAGTACGTTGTAGCGCGGCTGCAGCTTTTTTATCAGGTTGTTTTCCAGGAGCAGCGCTTCACTTTCGGTAGGAACCACAATGTGTTTTACCATAACAATTTTACGTACCATCACCCGGATGCGTCCGCTGTCGTGCACTTTGTTAAAGTAAGACATTACCCTCTTTTTCAGGTTCTTTGCCTTGCCTACGTACAGCAGCTTTTCGTCCTTGTCAAAATATTGGTATACTCCGGGGCTGTCCGGCAGGGTTTGTATCTGTAGTTCTAAAGGCGTTTGCATAGCTACAAAGTTACAAACATTATCTGTACATAACCATAAGGTTACATAGGGGTGCGTGGGTTTAACACTAAATAGTGGGCAAAAAAAAACGCCCCTCAATGAGGAGCGTCTTTCTGTATATCTTATTTAAAACTATTCAGTTTTGATAAGTTTTACTTCAACCCTACGGTTAAGTGCTTTACCTTTTGCAGTTTTGTTCGGTGCAATTGGTTTAGTCTCACCAAAACCTTTAGAAGATAGCCTGTCTGCAACAATTCCGTTTTCTACAAGGAAGTTTTTCACTGCAGCAGCCCTGTTTTCAGAAAGGGTCTGGTTAAGTGCATTGCTACCGTCGCTATCAGTGTGGCCTTCTATGCTAAACTGAGCTTGAGGATATTCTTTAAAGATAGCAAGCATAGAGTTAAGTACCGGCATTGTTTCAGCTTTGAATGAAGCTTTACCACTGTTAAACAGGATAGTTTTACCGTACTCGTTTAGTTTTTTCATTACCTCTTCAGTAACTTCAGGACATCCGCGGTTAGCAGCTGTACCAGGTACGTTAGGGCAAAGATCGTCTTTGTCTAATACACCGTCATTGTCAGTGTCTGGCCATGGACAACCACCGTTTTCTTTAGGACCCGCTACTGTAGGACACTTATCGTCTTTGTCAGCTATACCGTCTTTGTCAGTATCAGGGCATCCGTTAAATTCTTTAAGACCAGCTACATCCGGACAAGCGTCATCTTTGTCAGCTATACCGTCGCCGTCTGTATCAGGACATCCGTTAAATTCTTTAAGGCCTGGTACATCCGGGCAAGAATCGTTTTTGTCTATGATACCATCGCCGTCTGTGTCAGGGCATCCGTTAAATTCTTTTGGACCTGCAACATCCGGACATTCGTCATATTTGTCATAGATACCATCTTTGTCTGTGTCTTTACCGCCAAACTGGAAGGTAAGACCTGCAAAGTGCTGTATGTGCCTTTGTACGTTAGCATCGGCCTGGTCTTCAAACGAGTGCTTGTAAGTAGACTGTACAGTAAGACCTACATGCTCGCTAAACCAAAAGTTAATACCAAGACCACCGTTTACGGTACCGTTACCCTGCTCATTTATCCAAGTATAACCACCACCTATGTGTACAAATGGGTTAAACCAGCTTTTTTGAAGGAAACCATATTTAATTAAACCATCTACAGCATAGTAAGTAAGGTCGCCAGGGTTAGATGTAGTATAGTTAAGTGTTCCCGGCTCACGAGATACCCACTTGTCTATTTTGTTTACCGATCCTGTAACACCAAAAGAGAAACCATCTCCTATGTGGCGTGACACGTTAAGGTAAGATACTGAAGGTAGTACATTCCATGTCTCTTCAGTTTTGAAGAAATGTGTAAACTGGTCTTCAAATTTAGAAGAAGAGCCAAATCTGTTGCTTACGGCGTTAACACCGAAAGACACAGCCCAAGGATTATCTTCATTCTGCGCCTGGGCTGCAAAGCCTGTTGCTAAGAGCGCAGCAACAAAAAGTTTGTTTAGATGTTTCATACTTTTTTGTTTTAATTACATATAGGTTATATACTACAAAATTACTTCGTTGTACCGTAATGGCAAAACGAATTAACAGAATATATCCTACAAGGCTGCTTAAATTATCGTTAAATCACACCTAAAGATTTGCCAACCTCTGTAAATGACGCGATTGCTTTATCCAAATGCTCCTGTGTATGCGCTGCAGAAAGTTGTACCCTGATACGTGCTTTTTCTTTTGGCACTACCGGGAAGAAGAATCCTATAACGTAAATTCCTTTCTTTAAAAGTTCATCGGCCATGTTTTGGCTTAGTTTCGCATCGTATAGCATTACCGGCACTATTGCACTATCGCCATCTATGATGTCAAAACCGGCTTTCTTCATGCCATCTTTAAAATAGTTGGTATTCCATTCCAGCTTATCACGAAGTGACGTGTCTTTCTCAAGCAATTCAAACACCTTTATAGAAGCACCTACAATAGAAGGCGCAAGCGAGTTGCTAAACAGGTACGGACGCGAACGCTGCCTTAGTATTTCTATGATTTCTTTTTTACCGGTTGTATAGCCACCCATAGCACCACCAAGGGCTTTGCCAAGTGTGCCGGTAATAATATCTACACGGCCCATAACGCCTTTGGCTTCCAGCGTTCCTTTTCCGGTAGCGCCTATAAAGCCTGCCGCATGGCATTCGTCTACCATAACAAGGGCATCGTACTTATCGGCTAGGTCGCATATCTTATCAAGGGGTGCAACTACGCCATCCATGCTGAACACCCCATCAGTAACAATGATTTTAAATCTGTGGCCTGCTTCGTTGGCCTTTACAAGCTGGGCTTCAAGGTCATCCATATTACTGTTTTCGTAGCGGTAGCGTGCCGCTTTACAAAGGCGCACCCCGTCTATGATGCTGGCGTGGTTAAGGCTGTCTGATATAATAGCGTCTTCCTCGCCAAGCAGTGGTTCGAACACACCACCGTTGGCATCAAAAGCAGCAGCGTATAATATAGTGTCTTCTGTACCGTAAAATTTGGCAATGGTTTCTTCCAGTTTTTTGTGGATGTCTTGTGTACCGCATATAAAGCGTACCGATGACATACCGAAACCATGCGTATCCAGCGCGTCTTTGGCAGCCTGTACTACTTCCGGGTGCGATGATAGCCCCAGGTAGTTATTGGCACAAAAGTTTAATACTGTTTCGCCGGTGGTAAGGGTTATTTCTGCTCCCTGTGGTGAAGTGATTATACGTTCTTTTTTATACAGGCCGTTTTCTTTAATGCTTTCCAGTTCGGCAGCTAAGTGTTCTTTGATTTTTGAATACATTTTATGAGTTTGTTGTTTGTAGCAAAGTTAGGAATTTATTGTAAAGCTATATCACGGAGATACACGGAGGCAGCACAGAGATACACGGAGTTTAAAAAAATAAATAGAGATAGTGCTAACAGTACAAGAGCATAACGTTGCTGGGAAAGTGATTCTGTAATGCTCTCTGTGTTTATACAGAAGATGTTGCTTCTTTTTCTCTGTGTATCTCTGTGCTGCCTCCGTGTATCTCAGTGGAACAAAGACAATACGACTCAACACTAAACATTCACAATCTCCATATCCTCTCCTATATATACTATAGTCTGTTTAGCCACGGTATAGCCCATTTGCTTCAGCGCGAAAGCATACCCTGCAAGCTGCTTTGCATACTTCTCCTGGTGCTTACCGGTTTTGTAATCTAACAGATATGCTGAAGTACCGTTAATGGATACCCGGTCGGGTTTCAGGTTCGGAATGCCGGGGCCTATGATGTTATGCTCGTTAAATACCGTATTGCTATCCGCAAAGAAAATTTCAAGGTCAGGATGTGTAACCACAAGGGTAACAATCTCCTCCATGTCTTCACGCTGGCTGGTTGTTATAAGGCCGTTTTCTAGGGCTTTGGTCAGTGCAGTGTCTATGTCGGTTTTGGTTTTTATAAACGAAAGTACCTCGTGCACCACATTACCAAACTCTATGGCCTGCGCCTGTACATTGCCCCACATGAGCGATTCGCGTTGCGCGATTTTTACCATACGCGGATTAAAGCGTTGGCGCACCACCTGTATCTTGGGCTGTTCGCCCTTGTGCAGTTCCGGTTCGGAAAGGCGTTCGGGATAGCCAAATTCATATTCGACCATGTCGCGGTTAAATTGCCCCTGTTGCATAAGGTACTCTATGAAGTACGTCGACATGTTGTTTTCTGGTAACGCACCGTTTTTGCTGAAGTTTCGGTTACTGATAATGAACAGCTGCTCCTCGGCTCGGGTAAGTGCCACATAAAGGATGTTGATGTTATCCAGCATTTCCTCCTGCGCCTTTGTATTGTAAAGTTCGGCGGCCTTGTCGCCATATTCGGTAACGGCTTTGCTACTGTCTATAAGGGCTTTTTCAAATTCAAAAGTAGGGTCATCCAGTTCCAGCCATAGCTTATCGCGACGGGCACGGCTGTAATCTTCCTCGGCAAATGGGAAAATCACTACAGGAAACTCCAGTCCCTTGCTTTTATGTATGGTCATTATCCGCACGGCATCATCTCCTTCGGGCGATGGTATGCTGAACTTAGAACCGTTTTTATCCCAATATTCCAGGAAGTCGGCAATGCCGCTCTGCGTACGGATGTCGCGTTCCAAGACCAAATCCAGGAAGTACTGCACGTAACTCTGGTTGGCTTTCTCTTTGATAAAAGCATCGATAATGCTTTCCACAGCTTCGTAAAGCGATTTTTTCCGACAGCTTTTAAACGATATTTTTATGCCAAACTGCCCCAGCCAGCCTTCCAGCGCGGGTTCGTCAGGCTTTTCCATGCCCTGTGCTATGAAATCGTGCGTGGCAATCTGGGTTTGGGTACGGCTTGCAAAGTATAAGAAATGCGCTTTTGCCTCTTTATTTTCATTGCTTTTAAGGTAACGCAGCAGGTTAATGATGAGCTTAACCTCCGTAGCGTTTTCTATCAGCAACGTCTCTGATGACAGTATGCGTATGCCCTGCTCGGTAAGGTAATTGGCAAGCAATACCCCCGGCTGACGCTTGCGCGTAAGCAGTACAATGTCTTTATATTGGAATCCTTTGGCTCTCGCCTTGTGTATAACATCCAGCGTTGCCTGAAGATAGAGGTCATCTTTAGTGATTTCTTCTTCCTCATTATCGCTATCTCCCGCTTCGGAGGTAGAGGGGCTAGGTATAAACGAAATATTCACGTAACCACCTGCCTTTGGGTTTACCCCCTGGGCACTGTTGGTGTACAACTCACGGTATTCGGGATTGTCAAATTTTTGTGCTAAAAAAGTAAAGAACCCATTGTTAAATCCTATCACCTCGCTAAAACTCCTGAAGTTGGTATCTAATGTAACCGTTTGCTTGCTTGGGTTAGAGAACGGATTAAAGGCTTCCTTCCCCAGTTCTATGAACTGTTCGGCACGACCGCCACGCCAGCGGTAAATGCTCTGTTTTGGGTCGCCCACTATCATGAGCGAGCCACGCCCGGCATGCAGGTCTTCCCCCGCAAGGGCATTGTCTATAAGCGGAATCAGGTTGTGCCACTGCATATGGCTCGTATCCTGAAACTCGTCTATGAAAAAGTGGCGGTAACGTTCGCCCAGGCGTTCGTATATAAACGGCGCGGGCTGGTTCTGTATCTCTTTATTTATAATGGCGTTAAACTCCGAAATAGAAAGCACATTCTGCTCCTCCTGTATGCGCTTCAGCTCCTGCCCTATGGTATTCAGCAAGGATAGTGGTGTAATGTTTTTAAGGAAAGCTTCGTAAAAGTTCTTCCTTTCGTAATGCTTGTATATTTCTTTTAGCCGGATGATTAAATCAGGCAACAGGTTTTCTATAACAGCGCGGTCTTTGGCGGTTTTGTTAATCGCCACTTCCTCCACCTCATAAAAACGCTTGTGGCTGGGCTTCAGGGCACCATCGCGAATGTACCCGATATGATTCGGGAACGTACCGCGCGAAAACGACTTTAAATCCACACCGTTATTTTCCAGTGTATCGAGCATATCATTGGCCATAGCCACACACTCTGCTTCGAGGGTATCTACGGTTTCGGCGAGTTTTTTCTTGATGCCAACAAAGTCGTCTATGGTTTTGCTTTCAAACTGTTCCAGCTCGTTACGGTTGTTTTCGTCGACCAACAGGCGCCCGGTTTGGAACAGCTCGTGGGTTACATCCCAACTCTTATCGTTATCAGTTTTGTCCAAAGAAAAATCAACCAATAGCGATGTCAGCGTAGTATCTTCACCCGCCTTGGCTATCACGGCATCTACGGCTTCCTGAAGCAGGAGGTCGGTTTCCAGCGACACTTCAAACGTTACGGGCAGGTTGAGGTCGTGCGCAAAAGCACGGATTACCTTATGTGTAAACTTATCTATGGTACTGATGTCAAACGCTGCGTAGTTATGTATGATGTGTTTTATAATCGCGCGGCTCTTGTCCTTAATCGTGGCTAATGAAAGCCCGGTTTCCTGATGCATTACCTGCATAAGGGCTTCGGCGCGCGGACCCGGTTCGTCTTTTGCGAAGTCGGATAAGTTCAGGATGATACGGCTCTTCATCTCGGCAACTGCCTTATTGGTAAAGGTAATGGCGAGGATGCGACGGTAGGCGTCATCGGTAGGCGAGGTGAGCAGTATGCGCAGGTATTCTTTAACCAGCGTATAGGTTTTGCCCGATCCTGCCGAGGCGTTGTATATGGAAAAAGCGGTTTGTGGCATAGTACAAATATAGTGAAAGGGGAGTGGGGTTGAAGGATGTTTTTTATCTTTGAACAAAACCTCCAACAATGAATAAACTTCTTTCCCTGCTTTTTATAATAATGGCATATCACGCCGTTGCACAAACAGCCTTGCAACTGCCGGAAGGGTATACGCCCGAAAACTGGCCCGATTATCGATCAGACGATTACCGTTTAATGAACTATTCACCTGATATTGCCATAGGGCTTAGTGGTAATACAATAGAAACATTTAAAGCTCCGAGAAAATCTCAGACAGAATTACCATTTAAGGAAGGTGTGCTGGTAGGTACAGATCATGGAGAGTGGGGCGGTAAGTTAACCTACAAAGCAAAAGGGAAGTATTGATTAAAGAAGGAAATATTTTTACCATTTTTAATTTAAATGGCAAGGTCTATTTTATTGAGGGGCTTGCTCGTTTGTCTTACGATTATGGCGAGATAAATGAGTTGAATTACACTAATGATAAGTTTACATTTAACAAGATAATAGAGTTGCCGGGAGCACCAATGACTTATAAAATTGTAAACGGAAAAATTTTTATAGCTACCGGCAAACATTTTGTTGTTATGAATAACTGGGAAGTTCAGTTTAAGAAAGAAGTTAGTTGGGGTAGCTTGTACCCAAATTCTATGATAGTGGAAAATGAAAATAGTATTTATATAGGGATACGTGGCGGTATAGTGCATATTGTACCCAAAGACGATAGTGCTATTTTGTTTCGTAAATGATAGATTTTTAGAACCAAATGTAAAATAGACTTTTTGTTTTGTGATTTAATTATTTGTACCCTTAAATATTTACAAAATGTTATTTTTTGTACCGCACAAAATCCCTAAATTTGATTTGAAATTTAGTACTAATCTTTTAAACCGAGATAATCATGGCTTTTGAATTACCGAAATTACCTTACGCATACGACGCATTGGAGCCGCACATTGATGCCCGCACCATGGAAATTCACCATACCAAGCATCATAACGCTTATACTACCAACCTGAACAATGCGATTGCAGGTACAGATCTTGAAGGTAAAACCATAGAAAATATACTTATTAACCTTGACAAAACTAATGCAGCCGTACGTAACAACGGTGGCGGTTTTTATAATCACAACCTGTTCTGGACCATTCTTTCTCCAAAAGGTGGCGGCGAACCTACAGGCGAACTTGAAGAAGCTATAGAAAAAGCATTCGGTTCGTTTGAGGAGTTTAAGGCAAAATTTGCTAAGGCTGCTGCTACACAGTTCGGTTCGGGCTGGGCATGGCTTACAGTACACCCGGGCGGAAAGCTTGAGGTAAGTGCTACAGCAAACCAGGATAACCCGCTTATGCCGGAAATAGGTAACGGTGGTACTCCAATCCTTGGCCTTGACGTGTGGGAACATGCGTATTACCTTAACTATCAAAACCGCAGGCCTGATTACATTGAAGCATTTTTCAGTGTAGTAAACTGGGAAGAAGTAGCAAGGCGTTATGCAAGCGAAAAATAATTCTCTTTAATTTTGAGATACAAAACGGGTGCTGAAAGGCATCCGTTTTTTTTATATTTGGTTGTATAAATTTTTATGAGAAAGCCATCCAATATCTTTATAGTAATTTCAGCACTATTTTTATTAGCGGTACATTTATGTATAAGTAGTATAGAAGATGATTTTTTACAATCGCTAGTTAAATTTGATTCAGCTACTAAGGAAAATATCCACCTTGATAAAGGAAATTATATTGTACATACCTCTACGAAGAACGTGCAAGGAAAATGTTTTGCATTGACAGGAGAGCAGAGCAATATTAATTATGAATTTACTGCCGTATCTCGTAAAGGTTTTATTTTTGCATCTACAACTACCACTATTGATAATAAAATCTACTATAATCAAGGACATATATATATTAATGAAGCAGACTCTTATGAGATAGGAGTCTATGATACAAGTCATACTTATATATTAGAAAATACGCAGATGTTGGATTCGTTATTCGAAAAAATTATTATGCTTACATATTTATGGTATTTGGCTATTTTTTTGCTAGTTGTGAGTATTCTACTCAAAGTTATACTACTAATAAAAAAACATAATTATAATGCCCTATAACGAACACACCATACAGCGCATACGCGAAATACTACAACAGAAGCAAGCCAACTTCTACGAGAAAGCCATGTTTGGCGGTATTTGCTTTATGGTAGATGATAAGATGCTGTGCGCCTGTAAAATTGAAAAATCCACCAAAGCAGATCGCCTTATGTGCCGTCTTAGTCCTGAAGATTATGAGGAGGTTATTAAAGAAGATGGTGTTACCCCAATGGACTTTACCGGTAAAAAGATGAAATGCTATGTTTACGTAGAGGAAGAAGCTTTTGCCTCAGCACGCGACCTGAACCGTTTTATACAACTATGCCTGGATTTTAACCCTTTTGCCAAAGCCAGTAAAAAATAGCGGTTATTTCTTTTCAAACGTATATTCTATAATACCGTCGGTAAGTGTAGCTTCATCTACTGACGAACTCAGCTCAGCCGAAAATATTCCCTTTACCCTGTTTGGCGGAAACCTTAAATCGTACTCCATGGAGAGTTGTGGAGTGTTTTCCGGCCAGTTTCTAAATGAGGTTGAGCTATAGGTGCCTTCTGCATCCGGTATGTATACCTCAATGCCGTTTATGTGGTAATTGCCTACCTCGTTAGGGCCTACCAGATACATATAGAGCTGGTATTTTTTAAAAAGTTTTTCATCTTCATACGTATTATATCCGTGTACTACCTTGCCAATTTTTTGGTTGGTACTGTTAGTAAGATCAGCTTCTTCAAAGTTTTCTATCAGTACCGGCTCACCATTTATACGAAAGGTAGCCCTGTTTTGAGGAACTGTTGTGGCAACGGCATCATCATCGTTGGAACACGACGCAAATAACATAACGGTAAACAGTAATAAGAATAGCTTTTTCATAGTAATTCGGTTTTTAATTGGTAATTAATAGCTTACAAAAACTGAACCACTTTTTTAAAATAACCGAAGCTGTTCGCCTTTAGTGCCGTCAAAAAGGTCGGTGCGTAACTCCGGGAAATCTCCTTCCGGGAAATACTTTTGCCTGCCCACCCTAAAGGTAGTGTGTATCATCTCGGCGATGTTGCCTTCGCCTTTTCTGCGTTTAAAGAATGCCTTTTCGCCAAGTTTACCGCCGTGCATGCTTTCTATGTGATGCAGTACTTTATCTTTCCTGTCGGGGTAATGTTCTTCCAGCCAGTCCCTGAATACAGGTTCTACCGTATCATTGAGCCGTACCAGCGTATACCCAAAACTCCGTGCTCCCTTTTCTTTAATAACCTTTAATATATTAAGTATCTCCATGCTGTTAAGCCCCGGTATTATAGGAGCAACCATTACATTTACCGGGATGCCGTGTTCGGTAAGGCTTTCTATGGCTTGCAGTTTAGTATTAACCGATGAGGTTCGTGGTTCCAGCTTACGACGCAATTCCTCATTTATGGTAGGGATGCTGAGCGATACACTTGCCAGGTTTTTCTCAGCAAGTTGGGCTATGATGTCTATGTCGCGTGTTACGAGGGCATTTTTGGTGAGTATGTGTACCGGGTGCTTGTAATCAAGGCACACTTTAAGCAGGTTGCGGGTTATTTCCAGCTTTCGTTCTATGGGTTGGTAGCAATCGGTGTTACCAGAAAGCAAAATGGGCTCGGGTTTATAGCCCCGTTTTTTAAAGAACTGCTCCAGTAGTTGCGGAGCGTTTTTCTTAACCATTATCTTACGCTCAAAGTCTACACCTGCGCTATAGCCCCAGTATTCATGTGTGGGACGGGCAAAACAATACGCGCACCCGTGCTCGCAGCCCTGATACGGATTCATGCTGTACATCATGGGCAGGTCAGGACTTTTAACTGCGTTTACAATGGTCTTGGGGAATACTTCAAGTATTTCGGTCTTGGCAACGGTCTCCTCAAAATCATCATCATAAATGGATTTCTCGTAGCGGTGCTTTATAAAGTGGTTGTGAATGTTTTGTACAGCGCCCTGGCCTTTTATTTCCTTCTTCATAGTCAATCCTTTTTACAGGTGCAAGGTAAATCAATAGAAGAAAATAATCTTATATTTAGGAAAATAGTTGTAAACAAAAAGCCCTGCGCTAGGGCAGGGCTTGCTAATCAATGTATTATTTACAGGCGTTCAAGTTGGCCTATTTTTTCAAGTTTGGTATCTTCTGGCTGTAACGCTACCTGTACATGGATGTCGCCATCTTTATAAGTTGTAGCCTGTCCCAGTTCCGCTTTTACCTCTTTTGGTGTAAGCTTGTACATTGCGCCGGTAATAGGGTCTACAATAAGGCCAATGATTCCGCCAAAACCAATGTTACCTATGTACCAGGCATTAAACTTGCGCTCTAGTTTTACCTCATAATCTTTGTAACCCGTAAGGCGTATAACCACAGTATGCGCTTTTTTACGTACTAATTTTACCGTTGCAGGAGTGCGCGCCTCAAAGTTCCCGTCTACAACAATGTCGGCATTAGCCGGGCTGCTGGTAAATTTAACTTCCTGTTTAGAGCCACTAACAATAGTAGCACAGCTGCTTACCAAAAGCATCATACCCATAACAGGTACCAGATACATTTTCTTCATGGAGTGTTTTTATTTGGTTGTGGCGCAAAAGTACTTTTTTAGCCCACATATCCAAAACTCAACCAAAAATTTAACCTTAGTTACTTTTCTGCCAGCATAAACTTACCGTTCACCTTTACATTTTCGGCAATTTTACTTTTTACCAAAGCCGGTATGGCTATGTTATAATCCTGTGGCTTTACGCTAAAAGCAAACGTTGCGCCAGTGTCTTTTCCGGACGGTTTAAGCGTGATTTTCTGCTTTACCTTTTTGGTAACGTTGTGTATGGTAAGGTCGCCTTCCACGTCATATGTTTTCTCTGTAGTGGCATTTTTGTCAAAGCCTATGATTTTCCCCTTAAACGTAGCCTTTGGGTACTTGTCGCTCTCCATATAGTTTTCATTAAAGTGCTCTTCCATTAAAGGTACTTTAAATTTAAACCCTTTTACCAGTACAAGGAACGCTATGTCTCCTGTGCTCTTATCCAGTACAGCCGAAACCGTATTATTTGTAGCGGCTACCTCTTCAAGGGCCGGCATGCTGGCCTCAAATTTTATTTCACCGCTGCGGGTTACCGCCTTTTGTGCCAATGCGCCATAGCTAAAAAGCAATGCGCTCAGGGCAATGAGTGTCTTTTTCATACGTAGTGCAAGTTTTTTATTGTTCAGGACAACCGTTAGCTGCCCAGGTTTTAATAAGGTCTATGTTTACCTGTGGCATACGCCCGGCCTGTGGCATTACGCTACCGCAAGACTGGTCGTCTATGCGGCAAATCACGTTGCCGTTAAGGGTTTGCTCCTTAAACTGGTCGTAGGTTTCAAAGTACGGGGTTTGCCCATTTTCCTGGCTATGGCAGCTTATGCAGTTGTTTTGTACTATGGGCCTGATGTTAGTAGCGTAAACCGGATTAGCAACCACACCCGCGGCTTCTTCATACGTATGCGAATCGCACGAGGCAAGAAGTGTAGTAATTGCAGTAAGTACACTTAGTGCCACGCCCCATATTATTATATTTTTTGATTTCATTTTTCTGGCAATTTTAAGTGTTAGAATACCCTGTACATGTTAAACCCAAAGTACGCGCTACCCTTGCCCCAGTTACCCGCGGCATTGGTATAGTACGAAACATCGTTCATCGGCTGGCTGTTACTGAATACCAGCTGGAAAACGTGTCCGCCGGTTTCTATGTCCAGTCCTACGGTTAGTGGATTCTTGTACAGCGTAGTACTTTCGGGAGCGTTTACCCTTGCTGCATATTCCAGGTTAATGCTCATACGCTTGGTAATTTTACACCTGCCGCCTGCTGCTACCAGAAACTGGTCTTTTTCTTCGTAAAGTGGCTCATACAGGTTTTTATGCACATATACCGGGGCTATTTCTGCCGATATGGCTTCGCTGAATTTCCTTGAAATAAGCAGCTGTGTGCTAAAGGCAAAACGGTCGGCTGCCTTAAGGTTAGGGTACAGTTCTTTTTCAAGTTCGCTGTTTATGTCCCAGGTATTGTAACCTACAATGGTTACGGGGCTTCCGCCTTCTTTCTGAAGGGCAAGGCGGTACTTCGCGGCAAGTTCATACGTTTTGTTATATGTATGACGTGAGCCCGCTACCGAAAGCCAGTCGGTAAGGCCGTAAATCACCCCGATTTTTGTCAATGCGTTATCCAGCCCGAAGAAGTTATCTAATCCGTGCTGCAAGTCACCAAAGCGGTGCGATACCACGGCATAAAATTCTTTCTTTGCTGCTGTTTTTGTAGACTGCATGCTGCATATCTGCAACCCTTTAAACGCGTTGCCTGTACTGGAGGTAGCCCAGGTAGTGTCAATTTCTTTCAGCAAATCGTCCTGCGCGTAAGCACTGCTGCACATAAGAAGCGCAGCCAGTACTACTTTTATATATTTCATGGTATGTGTCTGTATTATTTAGTTTCAGTAATGGAACATTCGTCCAGGCGCACTTCCTGCATCAGGTCGTCATAGCCTACCACGCGGCCTTTTAGCACTATTTTGGCATCTTCGCCTGCCAAATTTATAGTATCGTGTAGCGTGCAGATTATCTGTCCGTTTAGCGTGGCCGTACCTTTATCGGTAGCAGTTACCGTACCCGAAACCGCTATGGCCTTATTAAGGTATTTGGCAGAAGCTGCTGGTTCATTTTCGCTAAATTCTTTGGCAAGCTGCTCGGCAGTTAGGGTATAAGCTGCGTCTTCGTTTTCTACATGGCGGGCACCGCCGGTCATCATGTACTTATAGCCCGCAAAACCAGCTACAGCTATGATGACCAGTATACCCAATATTATTTTAAACTTCTTGCCCATTAGTGCTTCACACCAAATTTCTTAACCGTTTTGTTTCCGCCACCGGTTATTTCCATAAAGTACGTGCCGGTTTCTAAGGATGAAATATCTACCGGGGTGGCTTGGGCCGAAGTTGCAGGGGTAAGCTCTTTTACCAGCCTTGCATTGATGTCAAATATTTTTACCGAATCAATTAACAAACCTGCTTTGTTATCAATGGTTACAACATTAGCTGCCGGTACCGGATATAGTACAAGGCTCTCCATCGTAGGCGTAGTTACACCTGCAACAGGACTGAATGTTAGTGTTCGGGTGCCCATTGTGGCATGTTGTGCGCTTACGCTGGTGCCGGGGCCTATGGCCCATATTACGTTTAGCGTATTGATGGTTTCGTAATTAAACGTGTAATCCCTGGTGTCGCCGGTGCTTAAAGGCCTTGTTGCAACGATGGTACGTGTTGTACCCGTTACAGTATTACTAACCAGGGTAAGGTTGTTAGTAGCATCTGTAGAAGGGGCACTGTGGCCACCACCCAGCGAACGGTCCAGTAACGCTGTTCCGTACTGTACTACGTCAATTGGGGTGTTGGTGCTCATGCTGGTAGCATTAAGCCCAAGGGCAAACCATTTGGTAGAAGGGCCTGTAAGGGTATACGTAACTGTGCTGGTAGAGGAATCCAGGTCGATTTTTGCCGTCATGCCGCCCATGGTTACGTTACCGGTAGATTTTGTTTGCGCAAATGCAAACACAGTGGCAGCAAGGGCCACAACAGTGAATAATTTAGTTTTCATAGAGTAGTTTTTACATTTATTGATCTAATAGTATAATGAGCTCGGTGTTCTGGGAGTTCCGTGCGTAGTCTAACGCGGTTTTGCCTTCGTTATCCTTAATGTTCTTATTTGCGCCACCTGTAATTAATGCTTTGGCACAGTCTTTCTTCCCGAAAAACACGGCATAAATCAGAGCGGTTTTACCGGAGTCTTCCGTAATGTCGGGTTTGGCGCCTTTTTGCAGCAGGTAGGTTACCAGTGTAGCGTTACCGTTCATAACGGCAGCCATAAGGGCGGTTCCCTGTTTGCCTTTGTAATTTATATCAGATGTTTTAGTGGCTATATATTTTGCCACTTCGGTATTGCCACGGTAACAAGCCAGTATGAGCATACTGCTTCCGTTTTTGTCTACCGCGTTTACAGCTGCTTTATCTGCGGCGTAAATTTTTTCAATTTCAGGCAGCGTACCGCTGCGTGCCACATCAAATGCTGCCTGCCCATAGTGGAGTAGGGGGCTTAGCAGCAAAGTTAAGACCCAGTTCTTTTTCATTCAATTGCGATTTTAACACGAAGTTAACTCTTTGTGTGATTGAATGGTAAATTTTACCGAAAAATTTTACATACAGGTCGATTTCTTAACGATAGCAACTTTACTTAAAGTTAGTATAACAAAAAAACCGCCCGGAAGCATGGATTACTTTCCGGGCGGCATACATAAAACAAACAATTAATCTATTTGAAATTAAGATCGCTCTTAACTCAGCGGTTACTTCCAGCCGCCACCCAATGCTTTGTATAGCGTAATGGTAGCCGAAAGTTTTCTGTATTTCATATCGATAAGGTTTAGTTCGCTGTTTAGCGCGTTAGCCTTAGCGGTTAGTACTTCAAGATAATTTACCATGCCGTAGTTTAATAGCTCATCGCTATAATCCGCGGCATTTTTAAGGGCATCGGTCTGTTTTTCATAAAGGCCTATTTTCTCCTCGGCGTTTTTGTAGTTTGCAAGAGCATCGCTTACCTCGCGGCTTGCGGTAATTATAGACTTCTCAAAGTTTACATACGCTATTTCCTGGGTAGCCTTTGAGGCTTCATACTTGGTACGTATCTGCCTTTGGTTAAAAATAGGTTGGGTAAGCCCGGTTAATATGGTGGCAAAAAGCGAGTTGGTGCTAAACCATGTCTTTAAGTCCACACTCTGTAAACCGCCCTGTGCCGTAATGGTAAGCGACGGATAAAACGCGCTACGAGCCACATTGGTAAGTTCAAAAGCGTTTACAAGTCCGTATTCCGCACTGATTATATCGGGCCTGTTTTTAAGCAGTGAAGCCGAGTAACCCAGTTTCAGTTCCGGATTTACCTGCTGTGCCGCAAACGTGCTACGCTCTATTTTATGAGGTGCTTCACCCAGTAGCAGGCTAAGTCCGTTTTCGGTTAGCGTAATGCTGTTCTTAAGATCGGCAATGGTAATCTCAGTAGCATATTTTTGTGCTTCCGTTTGTTTTACCGCCACCTCATTGGCACTGCCCGCATTCATAAGCGCCTTAATGGTTTCAATGCTCTCGTTACGGTTAACGAGCGTATTTTCGGCTACCTTAAGCTGCTCGTCAAGGGCAAGCAATTGGTAGTACATAGAGGCCACATTGGCTATAACCGTAGTTTTTATGGTTTGGTTTGCCGCTATGGTTTGCAGGTACGTGGCGTTATACGCGCGTTTGTTACTGCGTATTTTTCCCCAAATGTCAGCTTCCCAACTAAGGTTGGCAGTAAGCAGGTACGTGTCTATTGACCCGCTAAAGAACGACCCGAACTGGCTGTTCTTTGCCAGTTGCTGGTGCTGCCAGCTGCCCGTACCACTCAGGGTAGGGAAGAACCCCGCTTTACCTTGCTTAAGGTATGCTTCAGATGAAACGATGTTCTGTATGGCCACACGGGCATCGAAATTATTCTGAAGGCCTTTTTTTATGTGTTCCTGAAGGATAGGGTCGGTAAACATCTTATCCCACTTTATATCCGCAAGCGATGTACTGTCTTGCGCTACGGCTTCGGTGCGGTACAGGTTTTCGGCTTTTACGTTAGGGCGCGCATAGTGTTTTGCTGTAAAGCACGACTGTAGCATAACCCCGGCGGCAGCCACCAAAACTATTTTATATATTTTGTTTTTCATGATGATTTTCAGCTTAATTACACTGCCTGGATTGATTCGTCTTCTTTGTGCGTATCATCTTTCGGTTTGCCCGAAATACGCTCCTGTATTCCCTGGAAGATGATAAACAGGATAGGGATTACAAATACCCCGAATATGGTACCTACAAGCATACCGCCCACAGCACCCATACCTATACTCCTGTTACCCACAGCACCTACACCACTTGCCAGTGCCAGTGGCATAAGACCAAAGATAAAGGCGAACGAGGTCATAAGGATTGGCCTTAAACGTGCCTGTGCGCCTTCTATGGCGGCTTCTACAAGGCCAAGGCCGTGCTTCCGTCGTTGCATGGCAAATTCCACGATAAGAATGGCATTCTTGGCAAGTAGACCAATAAGCATGATTAGCGCTACCTGGAAGTAAATGTTGTTTTCCAGCCCGGCAAGCTTCACAAAGCCAATGGCACCCGCTATACCCACAGGAAGCGATAACAGCACAGATAGTGGTACAATGTAACTCTCGTACTGCGCACTTAACAGGAAGTATACAAATATCAAACTAAGAAGGAATACGCCCGCTGCCTGGTTACCCGCGATGATTTCCTCACGGGTCATACCGCTAAACTCATAGGTGTACGTTTTAGGCAGGTGTTTTGCCGCCACTTCCTGGATTGCCTTAATGGCATCACCACTACTGTAGCCGGCGTTACTCTTACCGTTTACGTTAACGGCTTTAAGCATGTTAAACCTTGCCACGGCTTCAGGCCCGTAAATCTTCTTAAAGCTTACAAACTGGCTTATGGCTACCATTTGACCGGCAGCATTGCGCACGTATATTTTATTGATAGAGTTTTCATCGGCACGTTGTCCTGCCTCCGCCTGTATCATTACACGGTATTGTTTACCAAAACGGTTAAAGTCGGTAGTGTACAAACCACCATAGTAACCCTGCATGGTATTAAATATATTGCTTACCGTTACACCCGCGTCTTTAGCCCTTTCCACATTAATATCCATCTGGTATTGTGGGAAGCCCGGGTTAAAGTTGGTCATCGCATACTGAATCTCAGGGCGCTTGCCCAACTCGGCAAGGAACTCGTTACTCACCTTACTTACAGTAGCCCAGTCGTCATCTCCGGTATCCTGAATCTTAAATTCGAAACCATCGGCTGTACCAAAGCCATTCACACTCGGCGGGGTAAAGAACAGTACCTTGGCATCTTTAAAGCCAGCGGTCTTGGCAAAAAACTTACCTACCATGGCATCTACCGTCTGGTCTTTTTCGGTTCTGTGGCTCCAGTCTTTCAGCTTTATAATGGCGAAAGCATAACTACCGCCGTTTACACGGTTAAGCAGTGAGAAACCTACCACGCTCATACGTGCTTCCACTAACGAATCACTGGCAAGGATAGCATCGAGCTGGTCAACCGCTTTTTGGGTTTTTTCCAGTGTAGTACCCGGCGGCAGGGTAATATCGGCCATGATGATACCACGGTCTTCGTTAGGGATAAATCCTGATGGGGTTGTGGTAAACAGCCAGTAGGTTATACCCACAAATACGGCAATGATAATGCCTGTTACCCATTTACGGTTTGCCAGGCGTTTCAGGGAGCCAACGTACTTGTTGTTCATCGAATCAAAACCGGCGTTAAACGCGGTAAAGAATCGGTCTTTAAGGTTTTTCTTCTTGTGTTCGCCATGGTCGTTGTGCGGTTTAAGGAACAGGGCACAAAGTGCAGGCGAAAGTGTAAGGGCGTTTACCGCCGAGATAACAATAGATACCGCAAGGGTAATGGCAAACTGCTTATAGAATACCCCCGATGGTCCGTTAAGGAACGATACCGGGATAAATACCGCCGCCATAACCAGGGTTATTGATACGATGGCACCTGTAATTTCGCTCATGGCGCTAAGGGTAGCTTTCTTAGGGTCGTGCTCGCCTTCGTCCAGCTTGGCGTGTACGGCTTCCACAACCACAATCGCGTCATCGACCACAATACCAATGGCAAGGATCATCGCGAAAAGCGTAAGCATGTTTATAGAGAAGCCAAACACGTTAAGGAAGAAGAAGGTACCAATGATGGCTACCGGTACCGCTATACCCGGAATAAGCGTACTGCGTACATCCTGAAGGAACAGGAACACCACAATAAACACCAGGATAAAAGCTTCTACAAGGGTGTGGATTACTTTATCTATAGAGGCGTCAAGGAAAATTTTGGTGTCAAACGGCACCACATATTTTATACCTTCAGGGAAAGTAGGTTTTACCTCTGCAAGAATTTTATTAACCTCGTCTATGATTTCATTGGCGTTAGAGCCCGATGTCTGGAAGATACCTATAGCCACACCGTCTTTACCCATACCGAAGTTCTTCTGCCCGTAGTTAAACGCGCCCAACTCTACTTTGGCTACGTCGCCCAGGTGTACAAAGTTTCCTTTACCGGTAGCTTTTACCACTATGTTTTCGTACTGCTCAGTCTTGTTAAGACGGCCTTTGTATTTAATTACGTACTCGTAAATACCGTCGGCGTTTTCGCCAAATTTACCAGGAGCCGCTTCTACGTTCTGCTCTTGCAGAGCAGCCTGTATGTCGGCAGGGGTAAGGTTAAAGCTTGCCATTTTTTCTGGGTCTATCCATATACGCATAGAGTAGTCCTTGGCACCAAATACGTTTACCTGGCCCACACCTTTTACCCTTTGCAGCTTAGGTACAAGGTTAATTTTGGCGTAGTTCTGTACAAACGTCCCGTCATACTCAGGGTTTTCTGAATACAGCGACAGGAACATAAGCGAACTCGTTTGGCTCTTAAGCGTAGTAACACCCGTGTTTATAACCGCCTGTGGTAGTACCGGCGTGGCGCGTGATACACGGTTTTGTACGTTTACCGCGGCGATATCCGGGTCAACACCCAGTTCAAAGAACACACTGATGTTAGCCGAACCGTCGTTAGCGGCACTACTGGTCATGTAGGTCATGCCCTCTACACCGTTTATCTGTTCTTCCAGTGGAATTACAACCGAGTTAAGCACCGTTTCGGCGTTGGCACCGGTATAGGTAGCCGTTACCTGTACGGTAGGCGGGGCAATTTCAGGGTATTGCTCTATGGGCAGTGATGTAAGCCCCAGGATACCCAATATGGTTATCAATATCGAAATTACGGTACTCAGTACCGGCCTTTCTATAAATGTTTTTAGCATTGTCTAGGTTTATTTTTTGGCTTGAGATGATGTAGATTGCGGAGCTGCGGTAGTGTCTTCCTTAACAGCACCTTCCTGTGCAGAAGCCGGTTGTTTTACAGGTTGTGGCTGTATAGGCATACCGTCTTTTAGTTTGCTGGCACCTTCTACCACTATGGTTTCTCCCGGTTCTATACCCTCGGTTACTATAAAGTTCTTACCCGAAGTCGTAGCTATGGTAAGTATCTTACTCTTTACGGTGTTGTCTTTGTTTACCACGTAAAGCATTTGCTTGCCCTGCATATCAAATACAGCATTTTGTGGTACTTCAATAACATTTTTGTGTAGTACAGGTATGCGTACAGTACCTTTTCCGCCACTCCTTAGTATTGCCTGCGGGTTGTTAAATTCAGCGCGGAACTGCGTAGTACCGGTAGCGGCATTGGCAAGCCCGTTTGCTGTTTCCAGTTTACCTTTCACGTCATATTCGCTACCATCGGCAAGCACCAGGCTAACTGCAGGTACGGTTTTTATCTTTTGCTGAATCGTTGCACCGTTAAATGCCTTGGCAAAGTCTATTACCTGCTTTTCGTTCATGCTGAAATAAGCACGCAT
This sequence comes from Bacteroidia bacterium, assembly GCA_046566705.1. GTDB lineage: Bacteria > Bacteroidota > Bacteroidia > Flavobacteriales > Flavobacteriaceae > Flavobacterium. Next base: position 154,785 of record JBKHWE010000020.1, read on the forward strand.
TACGCGGCTGTCACTTACGGTAGTAAGCGGGTCTGTAATGGTAGGGCTTACCAGCGCGCCTACTTTAAAAGGAAGTCCGCCTATAACACCATCTGCCGGTGAGGTTATGGTACCGAAGCCTATGTTAGCGGCTATGCTGCTGTATGCTGCCTTAGCCGAAGCAAGGTTAGCCTGTGCGGTTTCCAGCTGTACTGCGCTTATAATTTTACGGTCTACCAGTGGCTTTAGGCGGTCTACTTCTACCTGGGCGGCAGCTACTTTGGCCTTAGCTGATGCAGCATCCTGGTTCAGGGTTTGCGTTTCTATTTTAAAAAGTACCTGCCCTTTGCGTACTTCCTGTCCTTCGTCTACCAGTATCTGTGTAATGAAACCGGTAACTTTAGGGCGTATTTCCACGTTCTGGCGCCCTTCAAGGTTGGCAGGGTATTCGTCATATACCGTTGCATCCTCGCGGGTTACGGTTTGCACGGGGAAAGGCATAGGACCGGCTTGTTGTGGCGCCTGTTCTTCTTTCTTACCGCATGCCGATAGCATTATGATGGCGGCTATGGCGCCGATTGCTGATCTTCTCTTCATGATGATGTAAAGTGTGTAATTAATGGTTTGTATAGGTATATATAGATGATGTGTGTGCGTTTATTTGCCTTCTTTTTCTATTCTCCTGAACTTTTCTATGGTTTTGTTCAGCAATGCTTCCATTTCCAGGATGTGCTCTTTATAGGCTTCTGATTTTTCGAGTTCAAATTTTTCTGACTGGGAGCTTACAGTCTTTTTACGGTAGTCTACCATCTTGTCCATAATGCCTTTTTCAAAAGCTATCATCTTCAGGTAGTTGTCAAACCGCTCGCTAAATTCTGATGGGCGGTAGTATTTTTTACGATCGCCCGGCAGGGTGTAGTAGGTAATCTTTCCCATTTTGAGCAACAGGTTAAGATTGGTAGAAATCGAACTTTTACTGGCGCCCATTTGCTCCACCAGGTCTTCAAAAGTATATGGCCTGGAACACGCATCTATGATTAGCATGGCTAGTATACGCGAACCCAATGGAGGCAAATGCCCAATGTTTTCGAAGTGGATGCCGAACAGCTCTATGAGCTCTTCGCGTTGTTTACTTAAATCGTCCATTGCATGCTACTATAAAAATTCCTGGCAAAGGTATATATTAGTTCGTTTGGTTCGGTTTGTTCCGAACCTAAACGAGGTTAAACTTTTGTTAATGTTTTTATTTGAAGCAATGAAAGATAGGGTTGCCGGATTTTCGTAGGATTGGATTTTTAGAAGATCTGAAAAGAGTATATTTTATTAAAACATTTGCTAAGATGTGTCGTTAAAGCTTTTAATTTCAGAAATTAATTTAATTTTGCGCCTGAAAAACCGATATTAATGTCATTAAAGAAAGCATACCTGATTGCTATTGCAGTATTACTTATAGACCAGGTTTCTAAAATATATATAAAAACGCACTTCAGGTTAGATGAGGCTGTGAATGTATTTAGCTGGTTTCAAATCCGTTTCATAGAAAATGAAGGCATGGCCTGGGGTACAAAAATCCCTACATGGCTGGGCGGTAAGCTTACCCTTACCATTTTCCGCATAGCTGCGGTTGCCGGTATAGGCTGGTGGCTGGCCGATTCGGTTAAGAAACATGCATCACCATACCTTATTGTATCTATAGCATTGATACTGGCCGGGGCGTTTGGTAATATTATCGATTCTGTATTTTATGGTGTAATCTTCGACCATAGTTTCCCTAATAAAATAGCTGCTTTTAACACTGCCCAGCCTTATGGTGCCTGGTTCCAGGGCAGGGTGGTAGATATGCTGTATTTCCCTATGGTGCATGACAATGAGGGTAATACACTTTTCTTCAATGCTATTTTTAACATTGCCGATGCCGCTATCTCTGTAGGTGTAGGCATACTGATTGTATTCAACAAAAGGGCGTTTCCTAAGGAATAGCATGCAGGGTTCAGTATTTAGTGTTCAGCTAAATCCTAAAATGAAAGAATCTTTTCAGGGGTAATGCAATAATCCAGCGGTACATCGGTATCGTTGTGTGGTATTTCATTTTCTTCGGCTCCAAAAAATGACAGCCCTATCTTAATTACATCGGGTTTGCATTCGGCTAAAAAGCGGTCATAGAATCCTTTTCCATAACCCACGCGATGTCCTTTTTTATCAAATGCCAGTAGGGGCACAAAAACCACATCGAGTTTTGTAGCGGGTACCTCTATGCCGCCTATGGGTTCGGGTATGCCATAAATGTTTAAGGACAAGCGGGTGCTTTCGGTAAGCAGGTAGTGTTGGAGCGAACAGCTGTCAAAATCCGATTTAGATACTATGATTTCCTTATCACGCCCCCACAGTACGTGCTGAATAAGGTCGGTGTGCACTTCCTTCTGGTTTTCAATAGTAAGGAACAGGTGGAAATACGTTTTATCCCACACGTTTAGCCGTAACAGGTTATTTGCTATAGCTACGCTTTTATCGGCTATTTCGTCTGCAGTAAGCGCGTTACGCAGGGCTTTGTATTTTTGGCGCAGTTCCTTCTTTTCCATACGCAAATATCATAAAAAAATCCCGAAGCAGTTAACTCCGGGATTTGTCGTAAAATATGTGTTTGTTGCATTAAGCGGGGTTTTCTTCCTTACCCAGCTTACTATGTTTTTTACTGTAACCAAAATAAAAGATAAAGCCCAGAGCCATCCAGCCGATAAGCCTTAGCCAGTTTGTCCAGCCCAGGCCGTAAATCATAGCAAGACATACTACTACCCCCAGTATAGGTACAAGAGGTACAAATGGTGTCTTAAATTCACGTACCATGTTCGGTTCTCTTTTACGTAGTACAATTACTGAAATACAAACCAGGATAAAGGCAAATAATGTACCTATGCTGGTCATATCTCCTACTACATCACCAGGTACGAAAGCAGCAAATAAACCAACTATAAGCATGATTACAAGGTTTGCTTTGTAAGGGGTCTGGAATTTAGGGTGCAGGTCGCCAAAGTATTTTGGTAGCAACCCGTCTTTACCCATAGCATAGAATACACGGCTTTGACCCAGTAGCATTACAAGGATTACCGATGAGAAACCAAATAAGATAGCTACCGTTACAAACTGTCCAAGCCATTCGTAGCCTATCATGTATTTGTTTATGGCAAATGCTACAGAAGCTTCTTTACCTGTAGTACGGAAATCTTCGATCGTAGCAACACCTGTAAGCACGTGTGCGAATAATATGTAAAGGATGGTACATATGGCAAGTGAACCAAGAATACCGATAGGCATAGCTGTTTTAGGGTTTTTGGTTTCCTGTGCGGCCGTACTTACGGCGTCAAATCCAATAAAGGCGAAGAACACCGTACCGGCAGCCCCGAGGATACCCATAAAGCCCCCAAAGTTATGCGGAAGCCCTGCCTCATCTGTATATGTGGTTGCGGCAGGTATGTAATTTTCGTGGTTAGCAGGGTTAATAAACTGCCAGCCTATTACTATAATAAGTATTACAATGGTAACCTTTACCAATACGATAAGCCCGTTTACAAAAGCCGATTCCTGTGTGCCTTTTATAAGCAGAAGGCTTATGGCAGCAACTATGCCCAGTGCAGGAAGGTTAATTAAGCCTGTAACACCATCGGCTGAAGTCTGGAACGGCGAGTGGCACCATTCATACGGTATAGGGTTCATATGGAGCACGTTAACCAGTAGGTTGTTGAGGTATTCACTCCACGCTATGCCCACTGTCGCAGCACCTACGGCATATTCCAGGATAAGGTCCCACCCGATAATCCAGGCAAGGAATTCGCCCATGGTAGCATAGGTATACGTATATGCACTACCCGAAATAGGAATTGAAGAAGAAAGTTCGGCATAACAAAGCCCTGCAAGTGCACAGCCTATAGCTGCAATGATAAACCCAAAGGTTACCGAAGGCCCTGCGTTTTGTGCGGCTGCTGTTGCGGTACGTACAAAAAGACCCGCGCCAATAATGGCTCCAATGCCCAGTGCCACAAGCGACCACGCGGTTAATGTTCTTTTTAATCCTTTCTCCGATTCAGATGCTTCTGCAAGCAGCTGGGTTAAGGGTTTCCTTCTCCAAATAGACATAAATAGTAGTTTAGTGTTGTATAAGAATCTCCAAATATAGAGGTTTTGTTATTATTATAATAATTTTAACGTATTTAACTGCCTTTGAGTAACAAATGGCTTTAAAAAAAACATCCCCTGCTTAAAAACAGGGGATGGATTGCAAAGTAGTGTTATGGGTAGTTTAGTGTTTTTACGCTTTCCTTCCGCGTTTCGGTTTTGCCTCAGCTACAGTTTCTTCTGTCGAAGTTGCTGTAGTTTCTTCGGGCTGAGGTGTTTCTGTTACTGCTGCGGTTTCAGGTTCTGTTGCCGCTTCAATTTCTTCAAGCAGGTTTTCGGCTTCGGTTATGGCTGCACTTGTAAGGGCTTCTACTTCAAGGTCGCTTAAAAAACGAATGTTCTTATAGTTCACTTCGGTAAGTACCCCTGTCTGGGCATCTTCTACAAGACCGGTAAACTTTTTATTACCTTTTCCTGTAGCTGACCATACGTGGAACAGACCAATTTTTGAAACTTCTTTAGTGGATTTTTTTCCTTTTTTCGACTTGCTTTTTTCTGTAACAGAATACGCTACAACTCTTTGTTCTTGGCTCATAACAACTGCGGATATTTAATTTACATTTTGGTAACGCAAAATTAACATTCAAAAAATAAAAAGCGGAATTCCAATGTTAAGTCTTACAAAATCAGCAAAAACTTAACATTAGAATGGGTAACTTGCTTATAATCAATTGCTTTTTTTAATCGCAGAAATTATAATTATCCCTCTGGCAGGTTTTTCCGGTGCTTATTATGGTATGCTGCTGTGTTTTTTCACCGGCAAGTACTGACTGCATGAACTCAATGGTCTTTCCGGGCTGCTTGCTGAAGAGCTCGTCACTGTACTCATGCCCACCGTTACAAAACGTATACAGGTGTACTCCGCCGTGTAATGATTTTACTTTCTCGTAAATAGAATATGACCCGAAAAGCATAAGCCAGCCGCTACTGTTTGTAGGGCATAGGTGGTGCGCTGCCGTAGCGTAGGGTACGGTGCCGTCGCAACTGCCGTGAAACAGCATCATAGGGGTAAGCTTAGGTATGGTAATAAGGTTAAGATCCATAATAGCACCCGATCCGGAAATTACCCCGGCATATTTAAAGTTGTTTGATAGCTTATCAGGGTACAGGCTCATGAGTGAACGATCCCAGTAAGTGGCGTGCAGTACGGTTTCGGCACCGGCGCTGCTGCCCGATATAAATATCTTGTCAGTATCTATATTGTAGGTTTCGTTATTTTTAATAAAGAAAAGAGTCGCCTGCCATAGTTGGTTTGTAGCTATCTGGAACGCCTTTACTTTTTCGGTAAGAATGCCGTCGCAGCTAAATTTCTTTCCCTTCATGTACAGGGTATAGCTAATGCTTGTCGCGGCATAACCGTTTTTAGCGGCCTCACGGCAAAGTGTGTGGCCCCATTCGCGGGTTCCCACGGCAAATCCGCCACCGTGTACGTGGATAAGTAAGGGGGTTTTGTCTTTTACTTTCTGTTTTTTACCGGCAGGTTTTGGCAGGAATAAATCCAGTTGAAGCTTGGTGCTGTCATTTACAAAATACGTCAGGGTCTTGTAATCCTGTGCTGAAGCCAGTAGGGAATACAGGCAGGCAACAAGCAGTAAGGCAATTTTCTTCATTGAGGTTGTTGTAAGGTGTTACAGAGCCGAAAGATAATAAATAATACCGGCAAAGCTTTGTCAGGCATTGTCGCTATGATATTTTATTCAAAAAGTGCAAGCACTTAAATTTCTACTGGCAATATAATAGTGAAAATAGTGCCTGCATTGGGCCGGCTCGTTACACTAATGCTGCCATGGTGGTTTTCTACAATCTTTTTACATAGTGCCAGGCCTATGCCTGTACCCGGATTGTTTGTAAGCCGTTTAAATATCTTAAATACCTGGTCGGCATATTGTTGGTCAAAGCCTTCGCCGTTGTCTGCAACACTGATTTTTACATGTGATTTTTCCACCCCTTCTATTTCGTGGGTCTTCAACTCTGTACCGGTGGCGAACTTACAGGTAATATGTATTTCGGGGTTTCTGCCGCTAAATTTTATGGCGTTGCTTATCAGGTTAGCAAACAGCTGTATTATTTGTGTGCGTACCGCCTTAATAACCGGCATGGGGTCTGCCAAAAAAAGTACTTTTTTTTCTGACATTACAAGTTCATAATCCTCGCGTACTTCTTTAATCACGTCATTAAGGTCTACGTTTTCATAGATTTGCTCACCCGAAGAAAGCTGGCTGTATTTTAAGATGCCTGAAATAAGGGTAGACATTCGGGCCGCACCATCATTAATTTTGCCGGCATATTTTGCGGCAGCTGCAGGGTCGTTAAGGCTGCTTACCAGCATCTCGCTAAAAATCCTGATTTTTCGCAAAGGTTCCTGCAGGTCGTGTGAAGCTATATAGGCAAATTCTTCCAGTTGCCTGTTGCGGAGTTCAATGTCGCGCATATAGTTGTTAATCTGGTCTTCGGCAAGTTTGCGTTCGGTAAGGTCGCGGGTTACCTTGCTAAAGCCTATAACGCTGCCATCAGTATCATGCAGCGCCGTTATAACTACAGAGCCCCAGAACATAGAGCCATTCTTACGCACACGCCATCCTTCGTTCGTGGCGCGCCCGGTCGTATAAGCTTCATTTATAAGTCTTTCGGGAAGTTTGTCCTTTCGGTCGCTTTCCCTGTAAAATACCCTGAAGTTAAGGCCTACGGCTTCACTTGTGGTATATCCTTTTATATGTTCGGCACCAAGGTTCCAGTTTTGTATGTTGCCGTCTACATCCAGCATTAAAATGGCGTAGTCCTTTACCTCGGCTATCATTTTTTGGTATCGCTCTTCGCTAGCTCTTAGTTTTTCGTGCTGTTCACCGGCCATATAAGCAGTTTAAGTTTGCATTTGTATTAAGCGGAAACCTGTATCAGGTAGGGTAAATCCCCGCCCGATAAAATTTCCTTAAGCACAAATGTAAGCTTATTTAGGCTGTCCGGCTTTACTAAATAGTGATTTGCGCCAAGTTTTTCCAGTTCCTGAATATCGTTATAGTGTGATGATGTAGTGTAAATAATTGCGGGGATGCCCGAAAGTGCAGGTTGTCCTTTTAATGCCGTAAGGCATTCCTTACCGGACATTCGCGGCATATTCAGATCTATGAATATATAATCAGGCCTGTTCTCATTGTTTAGTTCTTCCAGGGCTTTAATGGCATTGCATATAGAACTGCACTTTACATCCGGGAAGGCGTTTCTAAGAGCCATTTCAAAGATGTCACGGTCGTCTTCGTCATCATCTATAAGATATACGTATGGAGAGGCCATTTGCTTGTTTTTGATAGGTGTGCAACAAATATAACTACTTGTAGGTATATTTAATGTGGTTAGGGTAATAATTTTAGGGTTTTTCCGGCGATATTTTTAGGAAAAACCCTAGAAAATAGTTTTTCATATTTGGGCACTACCTCTATGTGCTACAGGTGGTTTCCGGCTTTTGTAAATATCATGAAAAAAAACAGAACGCAGCGCGCTTTATAATAAATAAAAAGTGTGATAACATCATATTTTCAGGCATATTAATGCAGTTTGCCGCTGGCATCAAAAAAATCATTACATTCGCAAATTGATTTTTTGAACCTAGTTGTAATGAGTAAGAAGTTTACTGAATATAAGGGCCTTGACCTGGCAAATGTAGCCGCGGAGGTACTTGATTTCTGGAAAAAGGAAAACATATTTGAGAAGAGTGTAACCACGCGCGACGGCAAGCCGCAATACGTGTTTTTTGAAGGCCCGCCAAGTGCAAACGGCCTTCCGGGCATTCACCACGTAATGGCGCGTGCCATTAAAGATATTTTTTGCCGTTACCAAACCCAGAAGGGCTTCCAGGTAAAGCGTAAGGCAGGTTGGGATACCCACGGCCTTCCGGTAGAGCTGGGTACAGAGAAAGAACTTGGTATTACCAAAGAAGACATAGGTAAAAGCATTACTGTAGAAGAATATAACGAAGCCTGTAAGCGTACCGTAATGCGTTATACCGACGTGTGGAACGACCTTACCGAAAAAATGGGGTACTGGGTAGATATGGAAGACCCGTATGTTACCTATAAGCCTAAGTACATGGAATCGGTTTGGTGGCTGCTGAAACAGATTTACGATAAAGGGCTTTTGTATAAAGGCTACACCATACAGCCGTATTCGCCTAAAGCCGGTACAGGCCTTAGTTCGCACGAGGTAAACCAGCCGGGTGCCTACCGCGATGTTACTGATACTACCATCGTTGCCCAGTTTAAGGCTATAGAAAGTTCATTGCCTGATTTTCTTCAGGGCTTTGGCGCTATAGACATCTTGGCATGGACGACAACCCCTTGGACACTTCCAAGTAACACTGCACTTACCGTTGGTCCGAACATCGACTATGTTTTGGTGAAAACCTTTAACCAGTACACGTTTGAGCCGATAAATGTAGTACTTGCCAAAAATCTGGTAGGGAAGCAGTTTGGCGGTAAGTATTTTGAAAGTACTGATGATGCCGACTTTGATAACTACACATCGGGTGATAAAAAAGCACCATACAAAATATTGGCGGAAGCCAAAGGTAAGGACCTTGTAGGCATCCGTTACGAGCAACTGTTGCCGTTTGTATTGCCGTACCAAAATCCGGAAGATGCGTTCCGTGTAATTTCGGGTGACTTCGTTACTACCGAAGACGGTACCGGTATCGTACACACCGCGCCTACCTTTGGTGCAGACGATGCCAAGGTAGCTAAAGAAGCCAAGCCGGAAGTGCCGCCTATGCTTGTGCTAGACGAGCATGGTAACCCTGTACCGCTTGTAAATCTTCAGGGTAAATTTACAAACCACCTTGCAAGCCTTGATAATCCTTCAGGAAACGCACTGGAACTTGCCGGCAAGTATGTGAAGAATGAATATTACGATAAAGGCGAAGCGCCTGAAAGAAGTGCCGACGTAGAAATATCTATCTATCTTAAAGAGAACAACAAAGCCTTTAAAGTAGAGAAGTATGTACACAGCTACCCGCACTCGTGGAGGACAGACGAGCCGCTACTATACTATCCGTTAGACAGCTGGTTCATCCGTATGACCGATGTTAAGGAACGCATGTTTGAACTGAACGATACCATTAACTGGAAGCCTAAGGCTACCGGCGAAGGACGTTTCGGTAACTGGCTTAAAAATGCCAACGACTGGAACCTGAGCCGTTCGCGCTACTGGGGTATCCCGCTGCCTATATGGAGGACTGAAGATAAAACCGAAGAAGTGCTTATCGGTTCTGCCGAGGAGTTGTACAATGGTATAGAGAAAGCCATCGCAGCAGGTTTCATGACAGAGAATCCGTTTAAAGGATTTGAGCCTGGTAACATGAGCGAAACCAATTACGACCTTATTGACCTGCATAAAAACGTAGTGGATGCCATTACACTGGTATCGGCAAGCGGCAAACCTATGAAGCGTGAAAGCGACCTTATAGACGTGTGGTTTGATAGTGGCGCCATGCCGTATGCGCAGTGGCACTATCCGTTTGAGAATAAAGAATACATAGACAACCATACTTCATTCCCGGCTGATTTTATCGCTGAGGGTGTAGACCAGACCCGTGGCTGGTTCTACACGCTACATGCTATAGGAACACTCGTGTTTGACCAGGTGGCGTACAAGAACGTGGTTTCTAACGGACTTGTATTAGACAAGAACGGACAGAAGATGAGTAAGCGCCTTGGTAACGCGGTAGATCCGTTTACCACGCTTGCGGAATACGGCCCGGATGCTACCCGCTGGTATATGATTAGCAATGCCAACCCTTGGGATAACCTGAAATTTGACATAGAAGGTGTTGCAGAGGTGAGAAGGAAATTCTTTGGTACACTATATAATACGTATTCGTTCTTCTCGCTTTATGCGAATATTGATAACTTCAGTTTTGCCGAACCGGAAGTTCCATTAGAAGAAAGGCCTGAAATAGACCGTTGGATATTATCAGAGCTTAATACGCTTATAAAAGATGTAGACGGTTTCTATGCCGATTATGAGCCTACACGTGCCGCCCGTGCCATAAGCGATTTTGTTCAGGAAAACCTGAGTAACTGGTACGTGCGCCTGTGCCGCCGCCGTTTCTGGAAAGGTGAGTACGCTCAGGATAAAATTGCAGCCTACCAAACGCTATATACCTGTATGTTAACGGTTGCGAAACTTGGCGCGCCAATAGCACCGTTTTTCATGGATAGATTGTACAAAGATTTAACACAGTCTTCACAGAAAGAAGCGCATGAGAGTGTACATTTGGCCGATTTTCCGCAGTATGCTGAAAACTTTGTTGATAAATCGCTGGAAAGCCGTATGCAGAAGGCGCAGACTATATCTTCCCTTGTCCTTTCGCTAAGGAAAAAGGAAATGATAAAAGTGCGTCAACCGCTGCAAAGGGTAATGATTCCGGTACTTGACGCAAATCAGAAGGCTGAAATACAAGCTGTGGAAGAGCTGATAAGAGCAGAGGTAAACGTGAAGGAAATCCAGTTGCTGGACGATGCCTCGGGTGTGCTTGTTAAGCAGGTTAAGCCTAATTTTAAAGCGCTTGGGCCTAAGGTAGGTAAGGATATGAATCTGGTAGCTAAGGAGATACAGAACTTCTCGCAGGAACAGATAGCCGAGATAGAGGCCAGTGGCAGCATAGATATTGCTGTATCGGGGAAAATTATTACTTTAACCCCTCAGGAAGTAGAGATTTCCAGCCAGGATATACCGGGTTGGTTAGTGGCTAATGCAGGGGGCATTACCGTAGCTTTAGATATTACCATTACCGAAGAACTGAAAGGGGAAGGCGTAGCCCGCGAACTGGTAAACAGGATACAAAACCTGCGTAAGGACAGCGGCTTTGAAGTAACCGACAGGATTACGGTAACCCTTAAAAACAATAACACGCTACAGGCTGCCGTTATTGCAAATGAGGCCTATATAAAGAGCGAAACCCTTACTGATGCGCTGATATTCAGTGAGGAAGTGCCAAATGGCACAGAAATTGAGTTTGATGATATAACAACCCTAATATTAATTTCAAAATAGATTGTGACTATGGTAGATGAGCAACAAATTAGATACTCGGATGCTGATTTAGCCGAGTTCAAGGAATTGATTACTAAGAAGATTGAAAAAGCGAAAGCTGATTTGGACCTCATTCGTAGTGCGTACCTTAACGACCTTAATAACGGAACAGACGATACGTCGCCTACTTTTAAGGCTTTTGAAGAAGGAAGTGAAACCATGAGTAAGGAAGCGAACTCGCAACTGGCCATTCGTCAGGAGAAGTTTATCCGCGACCTGAAAAACGCGCTGATAAGGATTGAGAACAAAACCTACGGCATTTGCAAAGTAACCGGTAAGCTGATAGGCAAAGAACGCCTTAAGCTGGTTCCGCATGCTACAATGAGCATTGAAGCTAAAAATATGCAACGATAATTACAAATGCCCCCGCAAAGCGGGGGTATTTTTTTGTCTTTTACTGTAGTTGGACATAGGCGGTAACTATTCAAAGTATGCCAGAGGAGGTGCGAAGTTATTTCAAAAGCTTTCGATATAGTTTCCGTCATGGCGAGGTACGAAGCCATCTCATTACATTGTGGGTTGACTTTGCAGTGTTTTTACCACAATGCACACAACGGTCATTCCCGAAGTGCGCAAGGCGTGCTGCGGTTATAAGTACACAAAGGTTTTCCTTCGGAAAATTGAAATAATTGCAACGGTGTACTTATGCCTGAAAGCGCTTTTTGTGTAGCTTTGCTATATGTCAAACCCAACCTTTCTTGATAAACTAAGCGAACGTATTATAGCAGATTACGGCGCGGAATTGCCGGGCATTACTATCATATTGCCGAACAAAAGGGCGCGCGTATTTCTCCTTGAGTCGCTTAAAAAGCATATTAGCGGAACCGTATTTGCTCCCACCATAACCAGTATTGAAGATTTTGTACAGGAAATGGCGGGCATACGCAGTGCTGACCCCATAGAGTTGCTTTTTGAATTCTACAATGTATACCTTGGTCTTACCCCAACTGACCGACAACAGCCTTTTGAAAACTTTGCCAACTGGGCAAAAACACTTCTTCAGGATTTTAATGAAATAGACCGCTATCTGCTGGAACCGCATAAGGTGCTGAAATACCTGGAAAACATTCAGGAGATAGAGCACTGGGCGGTAGATGTGGATAATCGTACCACCATGATTAATAATTACCTGGAGTTTTATAAACAACTCCCGGGATATTATGATGCGTTCTATGCACACCTGTTGGAAAAAGGCTATGCCTATCAGGGGCTTATTTATCGTGAGGCGGTGGCTAACATAGCGCATTTTAGTAATGCCTACACGGGTACAAAACTCGTTTTTGCAGGATTCAACGCGCTGAATGCTGCCGAGGAGAAAATCATACAGCACCTGCTTTTAGAAAACCAGGCAAAGATTTACTGGGATATTGACTATGTTTTCCTGAACGATGCCTACCATGATGCGGGTTTGTTTATCCGCCGTTTTAAAAAGGACTGGAAACAATACGCGGGAAATGAATTTGAATGGATTGTAAACGAGTTTGACGGTATAAAGGATATCAACATCATAGGTACACCAAAAACCGTAGGACAAGCCAAAATAGCGGGTAAAATCATAGAAGATTTAAAAGGGCAGGGGCATAGCCTTGATAAAACCGCATTAGTGCTTGGTGAGGAAAACCTGCTGATACCGGTTTTGTACAGCCTGCCCGAAAATGTGGGTGGCTTAAACATCACCATGGGGTACAGCAGCCGTAACAACCCGGCGCAGATCTTGCTGCAAAAACTCTTTAAGCTGCATACCAATGCTATCAACCGAAATGAGAAAAGTTATACGCTCTACTACCGCGAGGTGCTCGATGTGCTTACGCACCCGTTGGTAGAACCCTATATAAACGCGCGCAACCTCAGGGAGGTTATAAACGGGAATAACATTACGTTTATGTCGCTCCAAAAGCTGTTTGATATACAGGGAGAGGCATCGCCGTTTTTTACTTTGCTGTTTGAGCGATGGGATGCGACAGATGTATTGGGGATATTAAAACGTCTAAGCGACATTCTTCTGGAACTGAAAAAGTTTTTGGGCAATGACGATGAAGAGGAGAAAATAACCAAGGCGTTTGTGTATTCTATTTTTAAAGTCATCAACCGCCTCACTAATTATGCAGAAAAGCATCATCATATAGGTAGTCTTCAGGTGTTACACGCTATTTACAAGCAAATCATAGATCTTGCCGAAGTATCTTTTGAAGGAGAGCCATTAAGCGGACTTCAGGTGATGGGGGTGCTGGAAAGCCGTGTGCTGGATTTTGAAAATGTAATCATTACCAGTATGAACGAAGGTAAATTCCCGGCGGGTAAATCTACCAACTCGTTTATTCCGTATGATGTGAAGCGTGAGCTTGGCTTGCCTACTTTTAAAGAAAAGGATGCTATTTATACGTATCACTTTTACCATTTGCTGCTTCGTGCCAAAAATATTTACCTGCTGTACAATACCGAAAGCGAAGGGCTTGATGCCGGTGAACCGAGCCGTTTTCTTACCCAGCTCGATATAGAGCGGAGGCCAAATCATACCCTTAGGAAAACCATTTACAATGCCGAGTTACCAAAAAAGGCGTATGAGCCTATGGAGGTGGCCAAGACACCTTTGGTTGTGGAACGCTTAAGGGAAATCGCCACAGACAAAGGTTTTTCGCCGTCGGCACTTACGGGGTATTTACGTAACCCTATGCAGTTTTACCTGCAACGTATTCTGCGTATCAGGGAGACTGATGAGGTAGAGGAGAGTATTGCGCTTAATACGCTTGGAACCATCATTCACGGGGCTTTAGAGGAGCTTTATAAGCCTGCTATAGGGCGTTTTCTTTCTGTTCAGGATATTGAGCAAATGGAAAAGCTGGCGAATCAGGCCGTAACCGAACAGTTCACTGCTGTGTATAAAGAAGGTGAGATTAAAAAAGGGCGTAACCTGCTCGCCTTTGAAGTCGCCAAGCGCAACGTGAATAATTTCCTGAAGCAGGAAAAGAAAGCACTGGAAGAAGGGGAGGCCATAAAACTACTGGCGCTTGAAACCAAGTTTGAACGTTGGCTGGAGCATGATTTGTTGCCCTATCCGGTGCTGATTTCGGGAAATATAGACAGGGTAGAGGAGCGTAACGGAAAACTCCGTATAACCGATTACAAGACGGGAAAGGTAGAGAAAGCCAATGTAACCCTTAAAAACTGGACGGGCTTAACCGAAGATGTAAAGAATGACAAGATAATTCAGTTGCTTTGTTACGCGTTTATGTATGAGCCGCATGCCGGGGGAATGGAGATAGAAGCCGGTATTATTTCTTTTAAAAATATGCGAAGCGGGTTTATGAGCTTTGTGCAGAAAGACGGTCCGCTTGAAAACCGCGAAATAAACCATAACCTGCTTGAGAGTTTTAAAGCGCAGCTGGCGTCGCTTATAGCAGAGT
>JBKHWE010000021.1:0-277529 GCA_046566705.1 Bacteroidia bacterium
GATATTAAAAAGCTTTTTCCAAGAACAATACATGCTGTAACTCTGGAAGGCTTCTTAATAAAGCTGACTCTGTTCGTATTTGGACTACAATTAACTAAAGCTATGAACTAGCAACTTGAATTATTTAAGATTAATTGACGAGAAAAACAAAAAGGAACTTGCTAGCTTCATATATTATAGGTTACATAGCCGTTACATTAAACCATTATGTAATGATGAGGAGGATGAAGAAAATTATAATGGGTTCTCTATTATGGCAAACTGCTGTTTATTAATTGAAACCATTGAGTCATTTAAACAAGGAATAGGAGATACCTCAGGAAATTCAAAAAAAATGTTTGTCGATTTTTTCAAATCAGAAACAAATTTTAAATTATTTGAGAAAAAAACAGACCTTTTTTATTCCAAAGTCCGTTGTGGGATATTGCATCAAGGCGAAACAACTGGCGGGTGGATTCTATTAAGAAAGGGCAAACAGTTATTTGACTCTGAAAATCTAAAAATTTCTCCGAAAAAATTTCTCGACGAGATAGAAATTTCGCTTAAAAAGTATAAATCTCTACTCGAAAATGAAGATTGGGATTCTGAAATATGGGATAATTTTAGGAGAAAAATGAGGATAATTATCAAAAACTGTCAAAAATAAATAATAGCGTCGATAGTTATAAAAGAATGTTTTTCAAACTTATAGCGCACTAACAAACACACCTAAACATGCCCGAAGCCTTTAAACAACACCTGCAGAAATTCACTACAGTCAGCGATACTGAGTACGCTGATATCGTGGAATATTTTGAGGTGCTTACAGTGAAGAAAAAGGAAAACCTCCTTACAGCCGGGCAGGTATGTAGCACCCATTTTTTTGTAGCTAACGGATGCCTTCGCAAGTTTTTCATTACTGATAAAGGCACGGAACAAACTACCGAGTTTGCCATAGAAAACTGGTGGCTGACCGATAATATTGCTTACGAACGCCAGCTCCCTACCGACTTCTATATTCAGGCAGTGGAGAAAAGCGAGGTACTCGCCATAACCCACGACAGGCAGGAATTCCTGCTCCGTGATTTTCCGCAGATGGAACGTTACTTCAGGTTTGTGTACCAGCGCGCGTATGCGGCTTCGCAAATGCGCATTAAGTACCTGTACGATTATTCGCGAGAGGAGCTGTATTTTCATTTTGTGGAAAAGCACCCTGACTTTGTGCAGCGCGTACCACAATACCTTATGGCTTCTTTCTTAGGCTTCACTCCAGAATACCTGAGCGAAATACGCGCGAAAAAGCGTTCTTAAACCTGTTTAAGTTTTTTGAGGAAGCGTATGGCCACCTTTGTACTGTAATTAATAACACATAAAATTATAGTATCATGGAAAACCGCATCAACATCATCGAAACCCTGCCGCAAGTCACTAAAGCCCTGTATACCCTTTCGGGCGTTATAGAAAACTCGGCACTTACCAAAACACATAAAGAACTGCTTAAAATCCGTGCATCGCAAATAAACGGCTGTGCCTTTTGTATAGACATGCATACCAAAGATGCCCTTAAGTACGGCGAAACCCAGCAACGTATTTTCCTGCTTAATGCGTGGCGCGAAACATCATTGTTTACCGCTGAAGAAAAAGCAGTCCTTGCCATAGCCGAAGAAATAACCCTTATCAGCAACCATGGCCTTACTGACACTACGTATGCCCTGGCAAAATCGTTCTTTACAGACGAGTACATAGCCCTGCTTGTTGCCGCCACGGTAACCATTAACGCATGGAACCGCCTTGCCATAAGCAGCCAGTTAGAACCTGGGGGAGTGTAAGGCTCCGGATTTATAAGGGTAGAAAGCACAGCGGGGGGGGGTTAGGAGTAACAGCAGATTTTAACAACCTTTTATAACCCATTGTATACTTTGGCGTAAGAAAGTAGATTAGTTTTTTGTATCTTAGTAATCACCGGAAAACAAATTAAAAACTAAAATACCTTTTCGCTTATGGCAATAATGAAAGAATTTAAAGACTTCGCCCTTAAGGGTAACGTAATGGATCTCGCTGTGGGTGTTATTATCGGTGCGGCATTTAATGCTATTGTAAAGTCGCTTGTAGAAGATATTATTACCCCGCTTATCCTTACCCCGCTTTTAGAGAAAGCCAACCTTAAAAACCTTTCGGAGCTTACTATACCGGGTACTGCGGTTAAGTATGGTTTATTCCTGAGTAACGTACTTTCGTTTATTATTGTGGCCTTTACCTTGTTCCTGATTGTAAAAGGGATTAACGCTACACGTAAGAAAGAGGAAGCTGCACCCGCTGCACCACCCGCTCCTACAAATGAGGAAAAACTGCTTATGGAAATCCGTGATGCACTTAAAAGCAGGCAAAACCTGTAATATTTAAAATGTTATACGTAAAACAATTTTGTTAGATTTGTAACATTTCGTTATAAAGACGTTTCCGCTACATTATATATTCTATTTTTAACACAAAACCGCCTCGCAAGGGCGGTATTTCTTTGTTATAAATTTTCGTCCTGAAACATTTTTATAACTACATTTGGCACATACTAATTTATAAATCACACATAAATAATATGAAAGTTGCTGTTGTAGGCGCTACCGGAATGGTAGGCGAAGTAATGCTTAAAGTACTGGCAGAAAGGGATTTTCCGGTAACCGAACTGATACCTGTAGCCTCAGAAAGGTCGGTAGGTAAAGAGGTAACATTTAAGGGCAGCACATATAAGGTTGTTGGTCTTGAAACTGCCATTAGCATGAAACCACAAATAGCACTGTTTTCGGCCGGCGGCAGCACTTCGCTGGAATGGGCACCTAAGTTTGCCGAAGCGGGTACTACCGTTATAGACAACTCAAGTGCCTGGAGAATGAATACGGCAAACAAGCTTGTTGTACCTGAAATCAACGCGGCTACGCTTACTACCGATGACAAGATTATAGCCAACCCTAACTGTTCTACCATACAAATGGTATTGGCACTATCGGGGCTGCACAAACAATATAACATAGAGCGTGTGGTGGTTTCTACCTACCAGAGTGTTACCGGTACGGGCGTTAAGGCGGTAAAGCAGCTTGAAAACGAGTATGCAGGTATTGAAGGTGAAATGGCGTACAAATACCCAATCCACCGTAACGCTATCCCTCAGATTGATGTGTTTGAAGAAAACGGCTATACTAAGGAGGAAATGAAAATGGTTAAGGAAACCAAGAAAATCATGGGCGACGATAGCATCCGTGTTACGGCGACTACGGTGCGTATCCCTACCGTGGGCGGGCACAGTGAGAGCGTAAACGTGGAGTTTAGCAATGATTTTGACCTTGCCGAAGTACGCCAGATACTTAGCAACACGCCGGGTGTGGTGGTGCAGGATGATACCGCCAATGCCGATTACCCAATGCCACTATATGCCGAAGGTAAGGATGAGGTTTTTGTAGGCCGTATACGCCGTGATGAAACCCAGCCAAATACGCTTAATATGTGGATTGTAGCCGATAATCTTCGTAAAGGGGCTGCCACAAACGCCGTACAGATTGCCGAATATTTAGTAGCAAACGGACTGGTGTAATTTCAGCTACTTACTTATAATATACTAAAACCCGCGGGCTATAGCTTAGCGGGTTTTTTGTATGTTTACAAAATTATCGTTGTAAGATATCGAGTAATATTTTGCATTTATAATAATACATTTGTTTTGAAAGTAGCTGGCCGAAAATTTACATTTCTCGAATTAGAAATCAGAAGTTTTATTCTGACAGACTATTTCTATCTTATTACTTTTGCTTTAGCAATAATTTTCTGTCGTTTTCCAATGTTTTTTGACTTGAATAATCAATTAGGGTTTCTGAATGTTTGTATCTCATTGATAGTTACCTTCTTTATGGCCGGACCTTTTGTTCTTCGGCTCAGAAATGTATTTTTCTCAATCCTATGGTTGATGTCCTGTTTGCTGTTTACAATAGATGGATATTTCATTACATTTGTGCCTCTGGCATTATTTATAATTTATCATATTGTTAGAGTAAGTTTTTGGCATTTTCATAAAAAAGAATTAATACCGTTTTCAATTGCTAAGGGAGCCATGTTCCGGCACAGAAGTTATTTTGAACAACGCTCGGGCACGTCAATAGATAAGCATTATACTAAAATTTTAGTCGTTCTGTTTTTTTTGATTTTTATGCTGCTTTTTTATTTGGATATAGTTTTATCGCACATCCCTAAGCCGTAACTGCAAGCTTACCTGTCCGTTCCATTCGTTTTCGTCTATGCTGTAAGCGGCATCAAAAGCCTCTCCGTTACAGGCCAGGTCTTTCTTTTTGGCCAAGCCAAAACCCACTGCCCCAAAGCCATCGCTGTTGCCTTGCTTTACAAACAGTTTAAGGTGGTCGCTGTCGGCGCCAATCGCTCGGCCAAAGCCTGTGTCGTGCAGGCCTTTGGTTAAAAACACCGGGGTCATATTACCCGGCCCAAAGGGTTCGAACTGCTTTAAAATGCGGAAAAATTTTGGGGTAATATCTGCCAGGTCCAGTTCGGCATCTATTTTTATTTCCGGGATTAGTAATTCGGGCGTGATAGTGTCTTGCACCACCTCCTCAAATTTCTCCCTGAACGCTTCGTATTGATCTTCTTTTAGTGTAAGCCCTGCCGCATACATGTGTCCGCCAAACTGCTCCAGGCAGTCGGCGCAAGCCTCCAGCGCATTATAAATATCAAAATCCCTCACAGAACGCGCCGAAGCCGCCAGCTTATCGCCGCTTTTGGTAAACACCAGTGTAGGACGGTAGTAGGTCTCTATAAGCCGGGAAGCTACTATGCCTATTACTCCCTTATGCCAGTCTTCCTGATATACAACGGTAGAGTAGCGTTCGTGGTCTTTATTGTCGTCTATCTGCCTCAGGGCTTCAAGGGTAATCTGTTTGTCCAGGTTTTTACGGTCGGCATTAAAAGTTTCAATCTGCGCGGCAAACTCCTCCGCCTGGGGCAAGTCAAATTCGGTAAGCAATGCCACCGCGTGGTTACCATGGCTTATACGTCCGGCAGCGTTGATGCGGGGCGCTATGGTAAACACTACATCGCTTATGGTAAATATTTTCTTTTTAGAATTTTGAATCAATGCCTTAATACCGGGGCGGGGGGATGTGTTAATTACATCCAGCCCAAATTTTGCAAGGATGCGGTTTTCACCGGTTATGGGTACAATGTCGGCAGCAATGGCGGTAGCTACCAAATCCAGCCATGGCAGCAAATCCATAATGGTTTGGTTGCGGTTGGCAGCCAGTGCCTGAACCAGCTTAAAACCCACGCCACACCCGCAAAGTTCGTCATAAGGGTAGGAACAGTCCTCGCGTTTCGGGTCGAGTACTGCAACGGCGTCGGGTAGGGTATTGCCGGGGCGGTGGTGGTCGCATATAATAAAGTCGATGCCTTTTTCTTTGGCATAAGCCACCTTATCAGGGCTTTTTATACCGCAGTCCAGTGCTATGATTAGGGTACAGCCGTTGTCATCGGCATAGTCTATACCGGCAAATGATACGCCATAGCCCTCGCCGTAGCGGTCGGGGATATACGTGTCTACATTCGGGTAAATGCTGCGCAGGTAACCACTCATAAGTGAAACGGCGGTGGTGCCGTCTACATCGTAATCTCCAAATACTAATATGCGCTCGCCGTTGGCTAATGCTTTCTCTACCCGTGCTACGGCTTTATCCATATCTTTCATAAGATACGGGTCGTGTAACTCTGCCAGCGACGGGCGGAAAAACTGCCGTGCCTCCTCAAACGTGCTGATACCACGCTGTACCAATAGTGTAGCTATACGGCGGTCTACCCCCAGCACATGGGTCAGGTGGTTTATAATCAGCGGGTCGGGTTCCGGGGCAAAAGTCCAGCGCATTTAAAATGTATTTCTGTAAAAATACTGCATATGCCGGCATAATGCAAGTACACGCTGAGGTATAAAAATAATTTGCAGCCAAACGCAGTTTCTTTAAAGTTAGTATACGCCGCATGAAATTTTTGTATCTTTGCAAATACTTAACACTACAATGAAGATGGAGGCCGATGCATACATAAAGGGTCCGCTTGTACCCCGACTGTCGTTCCATAAAGTGCTTGAAGCACTGGAGAATATCTCCGAAAATGAAAGCGGTTACCGTGCCGAATACGCCAGGGCGCTACTGAGCCATGCCGCGCCGTTCCCGGAAATACGTGAGGGTATGGACAGCCTTGAACAGCTTACAACCCATGAAGAACTGATTCGTAACCTGCTTGCCGACCTCTTTCCTACAGCACTGACCAATAATGAGATTAAGGCGGTAACCCTGCCATTTTTCAACTTTACCTTTAATCATACCGCACGTTTTAAAAAGATACTGAGCAATGCCGGTACTGATTTCGATATGGCTATACGTGATTTTGAAGAGCACCAGTTTTATGTATTTTGCTGTTGCCTGGTACTGAACGCGTATTATGGTTATAATTTTGATTTCAGCAAACCGCTGTTTTATGATATCCCTGATGATCAGGGTATAATGCACCACTATCGCATTACCTACAATGCCGATTTTATGGATATTATCCCTACCGATAAAGCCCTGCCCATAGCGCCTGATGAGGTTACCCAACTTATGGACAGCTTTGATAACCTGGAACTTTGGAAAGAGAAATTTCCGGAAGGCAGCTGGATGGTAAAGGGATTTGGTATTGTATCGTTATTTGATGCCACTACCGAAAGCGCCATTAGCAACCTTAAGGGAAACCTGCTGATAAGCGATGAGTTTAATGATATTACCAAAGAAAGCTTTGAGAATATTTTTCGCTCCATTTTCCGCATCTCGGAATTAAGGGTGGGCTTTACCGAGGTAAATACAGAAGATAATCTCTTTAAGTTGGCTCCTTTCCTTGGGATTAACAGCCATATACTAAACGGTAGTAACGAAATGAACTGCAATGCTGTGTTTTGCAGTGATTCGCTCGACGAAATTTTGCAGGACAGGAAGTATATGGTGATTAGTGATGTAGAGCAATATATAAAAGCCAATCCTGAAGAAGAAAGTTTTGGGAAACATTTGCTGTCGCAGGATATCAGGAGCCTTATACTGGCACCCGTTATAAAAAACGAACGCTTTTATGGTTTCATAGAGCTGGTGTCATCGCATGCGCGCGACCTGAACAGTATTAATGCTAATAAGCTTGAGTTTATTACCCCGTTTATTACCGATACGATAGAACGTTATTATAGCGAGCTGCAAAACGAGGTGGACGCTATTATTCAGAACGAATACACTGCCATACACCACAGTGTATACTGGAAGTTTAGGGAAGAAGCCATGGAGCACCTGCACAGCCGTAATAACCGTGAGGCGTTTAAGGATATAGTGTTCCGCGAAGTGTATCCGCTCTATGGACAGCTTGATGTAAGAGGCAGTAGTACCGCCCGTAACGAAAGTACCGAGAAAGACCTGCTGTTACAGGTACAAAACCTGCTTTCGCTGTTCCGCTACATTCATGAGCAGGAAAAACTACCGCTTATAGAACAGCATATTTATGAGCTGGAAAATCTGGAGGATAAGCTGCGCGACCCTATTAAGGCCGATACAGAATCGACCATTCAATCATACATAATGAACGAGGTGCACCCGGTGCTTAAGCATTTCGACCAAAGTGTTCCTGCTGTACGCTCGCGTATTAAAACCTATTTCGATTCGCTCGATGCCAAGCTGAATATGGTATACCTTAGGCGTAAGGATTTTGACCGTACCCTTTCGGCGATCAATAAACAAATGGCAGAACTGCTGGATAAAAAGCAGGAGGAAGCACAGGTCTATTTTCCGCACTACTATGAGCGTTTTAAGACTGATGGGGTAGAGCATAACCTGTACATTGGCGCCAGCATATCGCCTAAGCATCCTTACAATCCTTTATATCTTAATAATCTAAGGTTATGGCAGCTACAGGTAATGTGCGAAATGGAAAACGAATATTATCGCTTAAGGCCTAGCTTGCCGTATGAGCTTGATGTTACGTCACTTATCCTGGTGTTTAGTTCGGCGATAAGCATTCGTTTCCGTATGGATGAAAAACGTTTTGATGTAGACGGTACGTATAACGCCCGCTATGAGGTGGTTAAAAAACGTATAGATAAGAGTAACATAAAAGGTACTAAAGAGCGTATTACCCAAAAGGGTAAGATAACCATAGTGTATACCCAGAAGAAGGAAGAAACAGAATACCGGCGTTACATACAGTTTTTGCAGCATAAAGGGCTGCTGGGCAATGTTATTGAAACCTTTGATGTGGAAGACCTTCAGGGTGTTACAGGGCTCAAGGCCCTGCGTGTAGCTATAAACTACGGTACACCTGCCACAGGTACGTATACCTATGAAGACCTGCTGAAAGAATTACAGCATAAAAAATAAAAGTATGAAGTAATAGTACACAATTACAAACCCGGCCATAAGCCGGGTTTGTCTTGTTTTTAGTGTAGGTTATATAAGAGTAGTATATTACGAAATAAGTTCGTTATTGCTCCAGTACTCAATAAGCTTTGTAGTGCTGGACAGGTAATCGTCGTGCTTAAGCGGTTTTACCACATAGCCTGCTATACCCATATTGTAGCACTCCTTAACATCGGTATGGTTTGTAGATGTAGTAAGGATAATGGTAGGGATGCACCTGCGGCTGTCGTCTTGTTTTATAAGTCTAAGAAACTCCAGTCCGTTTACTTTAGGCATGTTCAGGTCCAGTACTATAATGTCCGGGTTAACTTCCCTGTCCTTAAGTATATGAAGTGCTTCCTCGCCATTGTTAGCTTCCATGATTTTATGACGTGTTTCCATGTTTTTTACAACACGGTTAAACTTCATTACTTCAATTGCATCATCTTCTACTAATAATATATTTAATGGCCTCGACATCTCTTGTAAATTTTATACAGCAAATGTACGATGCTTATATAGCAGAATTTTCTTAAAATAGTTAGCTGGTTTACCTCTGTCGTTGAACGGTAGTTTAATACCGTTGAATTGAAATTTAGGTAATTATTTAAAATTTAAATTATTCAGAAATGCCGCATTAAAGCATGTTAAGACGCTTCATCAGTTCAGGCCTGTTTGCCCTGCTTACAGGGATTACGTCCTTACCTATAAGCACACTGTTATCCTCTATATCCACAATTTTCTTCGTATTGATTATGTAGGTGCGGTGTACCTTAAGGAACAGGTTTGTAGGTAGCTTTTCCTCAATTTTTTTAAGGGTGCTGTGCACTATATAGTTCTTGCTTTCGGTTTTTATATGGATATAATCACCTTTAGCCTCAACAACATTTACTGATTGTATATCTATTTTTATAAGACGGCGGTCTATATTTACATAGAACTCGGTAGGGGTATCGGCAGGTATGGCTAACGGAGAGGCTGTCTCACGTGGTTCTGCAGGCGCAGATGGGGTGGTGCCTACAGGTGTTACCGCCGGTGCCGGTGTGGCTGCCTTGAGTGCCTTGGCCTTACGCACTGCTCTCTGAAAGCGTTCTTCGTTAATAGGCTTTACCATATAGTCTACAATACAGTCGTACTCAAAGGCCTCTGTAGCAAAGTTTTTATCTGAAGTAACCAATACCACAGCCGGCGGATTTTTTATGGTCTGTATAAAGTCAAAACCTGTGAAATCGGGCATGTGGATGTCCAGAAAGATAAGGTCGGTATCTTCTCCTGTGGTGTTCAGGTGTTTCATGGCCTGCATGGCGTTGCCAAATTCACCTGTAACGGTAAGTTCAGGGTCTTTGGCTATCATGCCTTCCAGTATGGCACGCGATAGTGCTTCGTCGTCTACAATAATGCAATTCATAGTTGGATATAAAAAATGCTATAAGCTCGCTGCAAAGTCTTTTATGGTGTGGAGTACCCTTTCAAAATCTGTAGCAAGCGAGTTTTGATTATTCTTTAGTTCATCTTCAAAATCAGCAGCAAGATAATAACTTTTTTCTAATCCGAAAATGCTGATTTTGTGCTTTAATTTGTGCACATGACCTGCTGCAGCCTTATAATCGGCGCTGTTATAACTTGTTTCGTAGGCTTCAATTTCGCCGGGCAATTCGGCTTTAATAGTGGCTACGAGTTTCGCTCTGAATGCCTCATCATCTCCGGCAAGGTCATTAATATAATCCAGGTTTGGCTGCTCCATTATTTAGGTAAGGTAAAATAAAAGGTTGTACCCTCGTGCTCTTTACTTTCGGGCCAGATGCGGCCCTGGTAGCGTTCCATAATTTTCTTTACTATAGAAAGGCCTATGCCGGAGGACTGGGTGTTGTTATCCAGCTTTGTAAATATATTGAAAATTTTTTCAAAATACGCTTCAGGAATTCCTCTGCCGTTATCTTTTATGTGAAAAACATATTCTTTTTCCTGCTCCTCAAAGCCTATATCTATAGTTCCTTCGGCCTTATCATTATACTTAACGGCATTTTCTATAAGATTTTGAAACAGCTGGCGGAACCGGTAATAGTTACCCAATATATTTGGCAGGTTTGGCGCTATCGTAACTTTTATATGCTGAGGTACGCTTATTGTTATCATAAGTTCTTCCAGCATGCTGTTAAAATCTACCGGGCGGTCATCGGCACTATCCCGGTCTATAGATGAATAATCCAGAATTCCCTTAATGAGCAAATCCATCTTTTCGGTATTAAACAACACTAGGTTTAACGACTTTATTGTGCCCTCATCAAGCTTGCCTGCAGTATCTTCCATTACCCACTCTATAAGTGTATTTATGGTGCGCAATGGGGCTTTAAGGTCATGGCTTACCATATGGGCATAATCATTAAGCTCCTGGTTTTGTTTGGCTAAATCTTTAAGAAGCTCCTCACGCTGCGCATTTGCCTTTACAATTTCTTCGGTTTGCTTGCGTATGTATTCTGCCGGATTAAAGTTTTCGTTATCAGGGTCCTCTGCCGCCAGCTTCATGGAAAAGAGAACCGAGTTTAAGTCGGTATTCAGGTCTTTAAGCATATTGGTTTCACTGCGCAGTTTTTCATTGGCTTCAAAAAGCTCGTCAGAGCTCAGCTTCATGGCATTCTGAAGAATTTCTATCTGATCCCTGTAATGGTCGTAAGAACGGCTTACCACGTCCAGCAGCGGTTCTAATACCGGTGAATTAATACCGGGTAGGTGTTTTGCAAGTTGGCGTTTCAGCAGCGGATTCATATATTATTCGCTTATAAGGGTTAATGTTAAGGTTTGGTTGTGCAGTTCACAAACACTGCTACCATAAAATGGCGCTATTTCGGCATAGGAATAAAATCCGGCCATAGCCGTTTCAGGGCCCAGTAGCTCGCGTACTATTTCCAGTTCTTCCTCTATACGCATACCCATAATGGCCTTACGGCCCATACAGCTAACAAGGAGGGCAAATTCCGGTTTTGCCTTTCGCGTAGCCGACGCCTGTCTTGCGGCTTCGGTAGCACCATCAATAATACCGTTAACCGATGCCATGAGTAGTTGTACCTGGCTGCCTTCAGGGCAGTTACCGGCAAGTACTATGCTGCCATCTTCAGTGTCAATTTGCAATACCGTACGCACGGCATGGAATTTTTTTCCGGGTGCAGCCACCTGTAACGGAAAAGCCAGCAACGATTCCATTTTTTGCATTACCCGGTCGCCCAGGTATGCCTTGTATAAATCAAGGGCAGGCTTCCCGTCTATTTCGTAAACCACATTTTTGTCGGCTTTGGTTACCAATCGGTTTGGTCCCAGCGGCTGGAATCCTCCCAGGCTGGCATAGGTTATTTCCGGATTGCCGCCATAAAGGCCTACAATTACCGCTATGCCCTCTTGTGGGGGAGTGTTGTAGCCCGCCACCGTTTTTTCAAAACGGCTGTCGTCACCACTCAGCCCGCCGGTTATTGGTAAATTCATTTCGGCAAGTTCTTCAAAGCCTTCCACCAGGGCACTACCATTAAGGAAGTTTCCTGATGCAAATACCAGCAGATGCTTAAGGTCTCCGGCAGGAAGGGCATTGCATAACGATTTTGCCATTTCGGTAGCATTATCGTTAAAGTCGGAAATATGGGCGGTAGTTATGCGGAATGATATTTTTTCAAATTCAATAGCAGTTACCGTTACTGAATTTTCGTAAAGATTTTCGTCCAGTATTTCACCGGCAGTAGATACGTATACAATATCGTTATACGGAAATTCGGTTGTTATCTCTTTAAGTACAGACTGGTCGTCTAACAGCAGTCGTGAAGCAAACACCAGTACCAGCGGTTTTTTTAATTCCTGCCTGGTGTTAAGGTAGTGCCATGAGTTTTGCGAGGTATAATGTGCCTGTATAACTCTCATTTATTTGTCTGTTTTAGGAAAACGTGCAAAAAATGTTGTGCCTTGGCCCACGGTACTCTCTATCCATACTTTGCCTTTATAGTGGTCTACCACTTTTTTTACAATGGAAAGCCCTAGCCCTGTAGAGCGTTCGTTCTTAACCAGCGACTGGAATATCTTAAATACTTTTTCGTGGTTTTCCGGTGCTATACCGGGTCCGTTGTCCTTTACGTAAAACGTATAATCTACGGGAGTTTCGTTGTAGCCTATGTTTACATAGCCTTCAGGCTTATCTACATACGTAACGGCGTTGCCTATAAGATTCTGAAACAGTTGCTGCATCCTGAAACGATCTGCCAGCACTGTAGGTAGCGGGTTATCTATACTAACCTGCGTATTGGCAGGAATGTCTATAATATTAATGATGTTGGAAACAATT
Organism: Bacteroidia bacterium; assembly: GCA_046566705.1. Classification (GTDB taxonomy): domain Bacteria; phylum Bacteroidota; class Bacteroidia; order Flavobacteriales; family Flavobacteriaceae; genus Flavobacterium. The sequence goes on from JBKHWE010000021.1 coordinate 12,754, forward strand.
TCCTGCATGTCTATGCGCTCTTTGTTTACATCGGTGCGGTCTATGCGCGAGTAGGTAAGCACCCCTTGTATAAGGCTCTCCATTTTTTCCAGCTTGTTTTCTATCATGCCGAAATACATGGAGGTTTGCTCGCTCATATCCTCATTGTCTTCTTTTATCCAGGCAATGAGTGAGTTGATGCTGCGTAATGGCGACTTAAGGTCATGCGATACAATCTGGGCATAATCCTCCAGTTCGCGGTTACTTTTTTCCAGGCTCTCAAGAAGCTCTTCTTTTTGCTGCTCAAACTTTTTACGCTGGGTAATGTCTTCAAGTATGGCAAAGTAGCCGTTAACGTCATCCCATTCGTTATGCAGTGCCTGCCCTTGTATAAACGTCCAGAATTTTTCGCCATTTTTATTGTAATTCAGTACCTCGCAGCTAAACGCTTCGCCACCGTCTATCTGTTGGGTCAGGTAAGCTGTAGTTACTGGGTCTGTATCTGTGCCCGATAGTAAGTTGCCTGGTTTTTCACCTCTTAGTTCATCAAGGGTAAAGCCCGTCATGGCAGTATACTTTTCATTAGCCCATTCTATGAGCCCGTCTTTATTGCAAATTACTATAGCATTTATATTTTTTTCTGAAATAAGCGATAACAGCTTTACCTGGCCTTCTTTAACCTTAATTTCGGTCATATCTTCTATCATGGCAAAGAACTGCAGTATGTTGCCGTTTTCGTCATGTATGGGTTGGCCCTGTGTACGCGTCCAGTAATAGCTGCCGTCTTTGCGGCCGTGGGTTATTTCCACATCAAAAGGTTCGCCTTTGTAAAAAAGGCCTATCATTTTATCCAGGGCGCCTTTTTCTATAGCCGGGTTGTTACCTACCTGCACGGGGGTAAGGCCTAAAACTTCTTCACGGGAAAAACCTGTCTGATCCAGGTAAGCGTCGTTGCACCAAAAAATTTTGGCATCAGGTGTGGTAAATATAATGCCGTTTTTATTAGTACTTGCTACCAGCGAAAGGCGGTTAAGTTCCTCTCGGTCTTTACGGAGGTCTTCGCGCTGGGTATTATTTATTTTTAGCAGGTTACGCAGTTCCAGGGTTGTTATCTCCTGGGTTTTAAGCAGCTGAAGCAAATCAAGTAGAGGGTCGTAATTAGCAAAGTCGAGCATGTTAAGGCTGCGTGACTTGATGTCTTCCAACGAAACAAACCATGGCGAACCTACAAATATTATAAAGCCTTCCATCTGCTCAAACTGGCCGCGCAGTATTACGCCATTACCTTGTTTTGGCTCCAGTATTACAAGCTGGTTCAGATTATCGTGTAACGCCTCAGTAGTAATCTTTTCTACAAAAGGCCGCTTAAACTGGAAAGCTTCGTCAAAGTTAGTACCCTTTTCAAGATCGGGGTATAATTTAGGGATGCTCCGCCCAAATGAACTCAGCTCAAGATTGTTATCTATTAATAGGTAGAAAGGAAAAATTTTTTCAAAATTTTCCTTCGGAAATGAAAACATCCGGTCTTTCATAATATTTTACCAGCTAATATTAAATGCTATGTACCGGCTTTGTTCAGCTTCCGGTACTATGCATACCTTACCGTTTTTGTCAAAATACTTAGCAATGCCCGACAGATATCCGTGTACATAAGGCGTTATGTCTTTGCGCTTATACAGGTACTGTATGGTTATACTATTATCATTAACTGCCGTTATCCTGAATTCCGGTGCGGTAAGTTCAGGGTAAATCAGGCTAATCCGGTTATGGAACGCAGGTAAATTTAACAAATATTCTTTTAAGCTGTCGCCACGCGAAAGCATAACTTCAGGATATTTTTTTGAGGTAGTTTCGGGTACATAAGATCCCATGCCAAAGAGGGCATCACTGATGCTTATGCCAGTTACTGCTGCAGTAGCTTCTGCAAAATTTATAATTTTGTCTTCGTTATAAGGGAGTTCAGTACTGTTAAGATTAACGCTTAGGCTGCTTTTTTCAAGGACAGACTGCCATATTTCGGCAGAAAAAGTTGCTTCGGTGTAGTCTTTAATGGCAACATATATAATTCCGTACATAGGCAGTTAAGCGGGCTTTAGTGTTTTTTACTGCGACGTAAGCTGGTTAGCGCCCCAATACTCTAATAATTTTTTAATGCGGTCTGTGTACTCCTCATAGCGTAGGGGCTTTATAAGATAGCCGGCTATGCCTATACGGTAACACTCCAGTACATCACGGTGGTTGTTGCTGGTACTCAGTATTATAGCAGGTATGTACTTTAATACTTCATCAGCCTTTAAAATACCGAGAAATTCTATGCCATTAATTTTTGGCATGTTCAAGTCCAGTAAAATAATGTCAGGTATAATATTTTGTTCTTTAAGAACCTTAAGTGCATCTTCACCATTGCCGGCCTCTATAACCTTATGGTTAAGGCCAAGTGATTTCAGCACGCGGTTAAATTTCATAACCTCGATTACATCATCTTCTATAAGCAATATATTAAGCACCCTTGACATTATTGTAGTTTGTATTCAATCTAAAGCAAAATTAACATCTGTTAGCAAGTTTAACCTCTAATCTTCGTCCGTATTGGCTGTTTGTGTCGTTCAATGGTAGTTTTGGTTCGTTAAATGGTTAAACAGTGTCGGTGAAATGTAAAATACTTAACATTTATTTCACATATTTAAGTGTTTTTCGTCGGTAAATATAACTATTCATCGACAATTTTTTAAAGCCCGTCGGCTGTCTAGGTGGGGTTTATCGAAAAATCAGGACTAAGCCTATCTGCAATTTTACTTTTGCCACCTGTAAGTACAAGGCAGCGTGTTTGTAATTTATAGAATCATCTGTTTTAACTGGCTATAGTTCTCTATGCCGTGGATAACGGCTGCTATTGTAACTGCATTTTTGTTAACCTGCGGTGCCCTCACCGCAGGTTTTCTTTTTTACAAGACGGCTCTTGCTGTTATGAGGTACATAGTGTGTTTCTGTTCATCGATACTTATTGTTATTTCGCCTCTAACGCTTCCTGTCTCATCGAAAACTAATGTAAACGTTGTGGGTAGTGCCTTACCTTTGCCATGTAAATATGAAGGAATTGTCCTTTTATAAATAAAGTAACAAACGTTCAATACTATACTGCTCTGCGAAATATCCCCCATTATATTTTCGGGAGCCTTTACTACTGCTAAATACCCTTTTTTAAACCCCAAGAAACTTATAACCTGCGGCGCCCTTACCGCAGGTTTTTCTTTTTTTAATGATATCCAAAACACAATTGTAGTGTAGGTATTGTACTATTAATGGTGTTGCTCCTCATTTTATCGAAAGTTACGGTTGATTCACCTGCAGTACCGGTTGCAGTAGTCGAAAAAACCTGCGATTGCTGCGTTACCGGTATATCTTTGCCTTATAAATGTAAAGGAAATATTTGTAATGCCTTCTCTGATAGCTGAAACAAAAGTTCAAAAATATATTGCTTCAAAAAAATGCCCCCATTTTTTTTTGAAGACTACTAATGCTAATTACAACTACAGATCCCCAAAAACTGTTTAAACCTGCGGAGCCCCCACCGCAGGTTTTTTTTATGGCTTTACCCGTTAGTTTTTGTAAGTAAAATTCATTGTTACATTGACCGTTCATCGGAAGTTGCTACGGTTTAAATTGGCTAAGCGATACTGTTCGTCGAAAAATGCCCATCTAGCTAAGGCTCCGGTCTATCTTTGCCTTGTATATGTGAAAGAAATATTTTTAAAACCTTTGGTGATTTACACTATAAAGCCCAAAAAAATACTGCTTCAGGAAAAGCCCCAAAATTTTTTGAAGACCTATTTACAGAATACAGCCCTAAAAAAGAAAACCTGCGGAGCCCCCACCGCAGGTTTTTACATTTAAAAAAAATAAACGTACTTTTCAGTAGTGCTACTGAAGGTCTTTTGTAACTATCTGAAGCGTTTCACGGCTGGTTTGTTTTACCAGCACCTCTTTTCCACCAGTTACAGCAGCTTCAGATGTTTCGGTAAAGTGACGGATGGTATACAAAGACACATCATCATTATACGTTACCATAAACTTTTTGCTCAGCACACTTTTCAGTTCGCCAAAGTTACTAAACTTATCGTCTACACACACAGAAAAACTTATGGCTGAGTTTTGTATTAATGAAACTTTCATTTTGTACTTGTGAAGCAATAAGAAAATCTCACTGATGTTCTCTTCCATTATAAATGAAAAATCAAGAGAAGAAAGTGATATAAGCAACTGGTTTTTCTTTACAATAAAGCAACTCGTTTGCGGTACCAGATCGGCACCTTTACTTACGCTGGTTCCCGGCAGTAATGGATTTACAAATGATTTTACAAACAACGGAATTTCTTTGCGTTGCAGTGGCTGTAAGGTTTTTGGGTGAATAACCGTAGCACCGTAAAACGCAAGCTCTATGGCTTCTCGATAGCTGATTTGGTTAAGCAATACAGCATTATCAAAGTAACGCGGGTCGGCATTAAGTACACCAGGCACGTCTTTCCATATGGTTACACTCTCCGCATCAAGGCAATAAGCAAAGATGGCCGCAGTATAGTCACTTCCCTCACGACCCAATGTGGTTGTAAAGTTATTTTCATCGCTGCCCAAAAAGCCCTGTGTTATGTTCAGGGTTTTCTGTTTTATGGCAGAAGTTATGTTTGCCTGAGTAGCATCCCAGTTTACGATAGAGTCCCTGTAGGTGTTGTCGGTCTTTATCAGTTCACGTACGTCTACCCATGTGTTGGTAAGGCCTATGTGATTAAAATAATGGCTTACTATGGTGGTGCTTAGTACCTCTCCAAGGCTTACTACCTGGTCATACACAAAGTTATAGTTAGGCGATTTATTGCCCTGGAGGAAAGCCTCAAGGCCTGTAAAAATATCGGCTACAGCAGTAAACACATTGTGCTTATCATCTTCAAACAATTCCAGTAATATCTGGTTGTGGTATTTCTTTATTTCCTGTATGCTGGCTTGCAACTCGGCAGATTTGTCAAAATAGTTTTTAATAACCACTTCAAAGGCGTTGGTGGTTTTTCCCATGGCACTGATTACAAGCAACACATCTTCGTGGCCTACCTGTTGCAGTACGCTATATACGTTTTTTACGCCGCTGGCATCTTTAACTGATGCCCCTCCAAATTTAAATACTTTCATGTACGGGGATTATATAGAGTTTAGTTTAGGTTTTTTTCTTCGTGTAAAAGGGTAAAGGCAGTAAGAGCTTCTTCATCCATTTGCGCCACGCGCCAGTCGGCAAATACTGTGGCACCGGTTTTTTCATAAAAGTTTACGGCAGGGGTATTCCAGTCCAGCACGGCCCATTCTACCCTTCGTAGCCCCTGGGCTTTGGCACACTGCATTACTGCAGTGTATAAAGCGCTTCCGGCTCCCGTACCACGATGGTTCTCTTTTACTATCAGGTCTTCAAGATGTATGGTTTTGCCTTTCCAGGTGCTGTAGCGGTAATAGAATAGTGCCATGCCTATGATTTCATCATTAAGTTCGGCTAAGAAAGTTTCAAACAGCGGATTAGTTCCAAAACCGTCGCGTTCCAGGTCGGCTACGGTAATAACTACGGCATCGGGCTCTTTTTCAAATTCGGCAAGCTCCTGTATAAGCTGTAATACCGCTTGCATATCGTCTTTGGTTCCCCTTCTTATTCTCATTTACGGATATTAAATTTTAGCAAAAATACATTAATAACAAACTGCTAAATAAATAATTGTTATCGTATCACAAAAATTCGCATATTTGTGCCAACCCAAACTATATCGATTTCGTTTATGGAAGAAAGAAACCAGACCCTCGGCGAATTTATCATTGAAAAGCAGGAAGATTTTAAGTATTCCTCAGGCGAACTTTCCAGGCTTATTAACTCCATCCGCCTGGCTGCAAAGGTGGTAAACTACAAAGTAAACCAGGCAGGGCTTGTAGATATTACGGGCGCTGTGGGTAACCAGAATGTTCAGGGTGAAGACCAGCAGAAGCTTGATGTTTTTGCCAATGAAGTGTTTATGGAAACCCTTATAAACCGCGAAATTGTATGCGGTATAGCCAGTGAGGAAAACGACGATTTTATTACCATAAAAGGGATGGATGAGTGTCACAATAATAAATATGTGGTACTAATGGATCCTTTAGATGGTTCCAGCAATATAGATGTTAACGTGCCCGTGGGTACTATTTTTTCTATTTACCGCCGTATAACCCCTGTGGGCACCCCGGTAACCATAGATGATTTTTTACAACCCGGCGATGCACAGGTAGCAGCGGGTTATGTTATATACGGTACCAGTACCATGCTGGTATATACTACCGGGCGCGGGGTACACGGTTTTACGCTAAACCCTGCCATAGGTACGTTTTACCTGAGCCACCCGGATATGAAGTTTCCTAAAAATGGTAGTATCTACTCTATAAACGAGGGTAATTATGTGCATTTTCCACAAGGGGTTAAAGACTATATTAAGTATTGCCAGAAAGAAGAGGCGAACCGGCCATATACCAGCCGCTACATAGGCAGCCTGGTGGCAGATATACACCGTAATATGATAAAGGGTGGTATATATATATACCCTACCAGCAGCAAAGCCCCCAAAGGTAAACTGCGCCTGTTGTATGAGTGTAATCCTATCGCCTTTATTGTAGAGCAGGCAGGGGGGAGAGCCACCGATGGTTTCCGCCGTATTATGGAAATAAAGCCTGCCGAGCTGCACGAACGTGTGCCGTTCTTTTGCGGTAGCTACAATATGGTAGCAAAAGCAGAAGAGTTTATGGCCGAGTATGGCGAAGTATAATTGTTACTATTACCAAACCCTTTTTTATATTAATAGTTTCCTGATTTTTTATTGTAGGCCTGCGGGATTAGCCACCGCAGGCTTTTTTATACTATAATATGCCGCTAAGTTTTATGTGCTGAAGCAGCATTATGGTTTTAGCATCCTTTATTTTTCCGGTTTCTATCATCTTCATGGCATCGGAAATCGAGAGTTCCAGTACCTCTATGTTTTCCTGCTCGTGTTCCAGCCCGCCACCTTCGCTTACCTTCATGTCTTTAGAATATTCAGCTATAAAAAAGTACAGGATTTCGGTTACAGAACCCGGCGACATATAGGCTTCAAAAACCTTTTTAACTTCGGTAATCTTATAGCCGGTTTCTTCCTCTGTTTCCCTCTTAATGCAGTCTTCGGCATTATCTTTATCCAGCAGGCCGGCACAGGCTTCTATCATCATGCCGGTTTGGTTTCCGTTTACATACGTTGGTAGCCTGAACTGCCTGGTAAGGATTACCGTTTGTTGTGCAGTGTTGTACAGCAGTATCGCCGCGCCGTTCCCCCTGTCGTAGGCTTCCCTGCTCTGGGTTTCTACAGTTCCGTCGGCTTTTGTTAGCTCATAGGTTACTTTGTGTAATACGTACCAGTTGTCTGAAAGGATTTTATCCTCAATAATTTTAATATTAGCTGTCATAGTGTGTTTGTTAATTAGGCGGCTATTTTAACAGTATTTACAACGGTAAATTTTATGTTTAGTATAAGCTGCGCATAAAAAAAGCCCCCCTTGCTGGGAGGCTACGCTGTTATTTGTTCATGTGTTGCATTTCATATACAAAGGTGTCGCTGTCTACGCCCATAACCAGGAGCGAAAGCGCCTTGTCTACAATATACTTTACGTTGCCCGGGGTAAAGCCAAGTGCCAGTGAAAAGCGCGTAAGTATTTCCTTTTGCTTAGGTCCCAGTACGTGGTCTGCATACACCATACGGCTCAGGTCATAAAGCCTTTCCAGTCGCTGTACATACAGGTGGGGTGGATTAACGGGGTACTTATACGGGTTGGCAAGAATCAGCTTATAGTCTTCTTCTGTAATCTCTAGTTTCTTGGCCAGCTTATCTATAAATGCCCTTTCTTCTACGCTTAGGTGGCCGTTTTCCATTGCAACCCTTACTATAGAGGCGAAGTGCCCCTGGTTGCGTTGTTTAAATCCTGTGTCAAATAAATCTGATATCGACATAATCCTTTGTGTTTATTAGTTTTTCTTTCTTCTAAAAAATTTGCGCCCCTATAAATTTATAAAAACAATTTTTAATACAACTCATCTGTTGTGATTCTAAATTCAGAAAAAAAGCTGTTTTTTATTAGTAATAACTCAATTTATAAGTGAGTATTTTATTCCAAATACTATTCCAAAGCCGATGTGTTATAAACGTCTTATGGAAATTTTAAGAATCAGGCTTTGCAGTGATGCATACGCGTGGTTACCTACGGATGCTTAATTTGCTAAAAATCCCGTAAGTTTACCACGCCAATTTTATGAATACATCACAATGAGCGATTTCGAGTTATACTTTCTGTTAGGGTTTAAGCATGTGCTGAGTCTTGACGGGTTTGATCACCTGCTGTTTCTTGCCATGCTGGCATTACCATATTCGTTTAAAGACTGGAGGCAGATTTTGCTGTTGTCTACCTTGTTTACGGTGGGACACACCATGACATTGGTGCTGTCGGTTTACGGGCTTGTAGATGTAAACTCGGGTCCGGTAGAATTTCTTATCCCGATAACCATTTTCGCTACGGCGGTATCCAATATCTTTTTTACTAAAAACCGCTCGGCATCGGGCATGCTTAATTTTTCGGCTATAACCGCATTATTCTTCGGGCTGATACACGGGCTGGGCTTTTCGCATGGCTTCAAGATGATCATTGCCGGGCAAAAGCAGCGCGTATTTGTAACCCTTATGGAATTTACCATGGGCATAGAGGTGGCACAACTTATAGCGGTTTTAGCCGTTATACTTATTACATTACTGGTAACCGATGTGCTTAAGGTAAGCCGCCGTGACTGGCAGCTGGGTATTTCGGCATTTGTAGCAGGCATTTCATTGCCTATAATTATTGGCAACCGTTTTTGGTAATTTATACGTACTTTTATTGTCCTTCCCCGCCGGCTGCGGGATTTATATATGGAACACGAAAAACTAAGTAAATACGACAAAGCCTACCTGCGCATAGCGCGCGAATGGGGGCAGCTTTCTTATTGCCAGCGAAAAAAGGTTGGCGCAATTATTGTAAAAGACAGGATGATAATATCTGACGGGTACAACGGTACCCCGTCGGGCTTTGAAAACTGCTGTGAAGACAATGAGGGCACTACAAAATGGTATGTACTCCACGCCGAGGCTAATGCCATACTAAAGGTGGCACGCTCTACCCAGAGCTGTGAGGGCGCTACATTATACATAACCATGTCGCCCTGCAAAGATTGCAGTAAACTCATCCACCAGGCGGGTATTACACGTGTGGTATTCGAAACGTTGTACAAAGACCGTTCAGGGGTAGATTTCCTGGAAAAGGCAGGTGTAACGGTAGAACAGGTGTCAGCAACCGATATAACTTCAAATGAAAATTAAAAAAGTATACCTCCCTATAGTGTTGGCTACCACATTAGCCATAGGGCTGTTGTTGGGCAGCCTGCTTAGCTATCCTGCGCAGGCGGGCAGGGCAAGTGGTTTTATTACCGGAACCACATCGGGTAAGGGCAAGCTGAACAAGCTGGTAGATTTCATTGAAAGCGAATACGTGGACGATGTAAATACCGACAGCATTGTAGACATTACCGTAAACAGTATCCTTGAGAAGCTCGACCCGCACAGTGTGTATATCGATAAGAACGAAATGGAGCAGGTAAGCCAGAGCATGAAAGGCGACTTTGTGGGCATTGGCGTGAATTTTTATATGTATAAAGATTCGGTAGCTGTGATTAAACCCGTACCCGGAGGGCCGAGTGAAAAAGCGGGCATAAAAGCAGGCGACCGTATTTTATTTGCCGATAATTCCAAACTTTATGGCAGGAAACTTCCTAATGACAGTCTCTACCGCAAACTGAAAGGCGAGGAGGGAAGCCGGGTGAAGCTTACCATATACCGTAAAAGTGAAAAGCGTAAGTTTAAGGTAGATGTTACCCGCGATATTGTGCCTATAAAAAGCGTAGATGCTTCGGTTATGGTTGCACCGGCTACGGGCTACGTTAAGATAAACCGTTTTGCCGAAACCACGGCTGCCGAGTTCCGTTCGGCTTTGAGCCAACTGGAAAAACAGGGGGCTACGTCTGTGGTGATAGACCTGCGCGATAACGGTGGGGGCTATATGGAGCAGGCAGTAGAAATTGCCGATGAATTCCTTCCGAAAGGGCAAATCATAGTTAAAACCAAAAACAAAAAAGGCCGTGTAGATACTACCCGCGCTACCAGTACCGGCAGTTTTGAAAAAGGTAACGTATACGTACTTATTAATGAGAACAGTGCTTCGGCAAGCGAAATCCTTGCAGGAGCACTTCAGGATAATGACAGGGCTACCATAGTGGGCAGGCGCTCCTTTGGGAAAGGCCTTGTACAGCGCGAAATGCCGCTGGGCGATGGTAGTGCGGTTCGTCTTACCGTGGCACGCTACTATACACCTTCAGGACGAAGTATACAGCGCAGCTACGCTAATGGCGGCGAGGAATATTTCAACGATCTTGAAAAGCGTTTTGAAAGTGGTGAACTCTACGCTGCAGACAGCATTAAAATAGCCGATACCTTAAAGTTTAAAACCCTTAAAGGGCGTATAGTGTATGGCGGTGGCGGTATTATTCCCGATAAGTTTGTACCGCTGGAAGGCAAACATGGCGATGAAGCTATTGCTACCATAATGCAAAGCGGTGTAGTAAGCTATTTTGTGTTTGAACAGCTTGATAAAGGACGCAAGGAATTTTCGGGTTTAACCCAAAAACAAATTGAGGATAAAATAACGAAAGGCGATTTGTACCTGGCAGCGTTTAATACCTATCTGGGGCGTAGCGGGCTTATCTTTAAACTGGATAAGCAAAAGGTATTGGTTAAGGAATATCTTGCCGCCGAGTTTGTAAAACAGCTCATAGGCGAAAGCGCTTACTACGGCATGGTGCTAAAACACGATACGATGATTAAATCTATTTTGGCCCCTAACCCCAAAGGGGGAATGTAGCGGTAATAAATATATACACAAAGAGCGACCATTGGTCGCTCTTTGTGTATATGAGAACAATACGTTTCCTTATTTGGGTTGCTCCCCCTTTGGGGGTTGGGGGGCTTTATTATTATCGTGGTATTGCGTTGGTATACCATTGTTCCAAAGTGTAAGGATATCTGTTCCTACCGATGCTCCGCTACCTGCAGCAATGGCGAGCTGGCTGCGCTGTCCTGCAAGTGTACCGGCTACATACAGGCCTTCGGTTACCAGGTGGTCGTTGTTGCGTAGTTGTATGCGGTTCTTTTCCGGAAGCGTTTTTTTGTTTGGTTCGGTATATTCCTCAAGCCCTTCTATGGCTGCACCGGCTGCAGACCCTGTGGCTACCACAACCATTTTCGTAGTATATGTGTTCTTGTTCGTAATAACGGTAAAATTGCCGGCGCTACCACTTATGCTCATTACCTTTTCGTCGGGTAGTTGTTGTACCTCAGGGTAAAGCGTTTGCAGGTGCTCCAGGCTGGTGCGCAGCAAGTCGGCTCCCAGGGTGCCGGGCGCTATGCCGTAGGCGTTATTGTACAGCCCGTCTTGCAGGGCGCTGGCTTTCTGGTGGGTAAGTATAGCTACTTGTTTGCCTTCAGCATAAGGCCTTTTTAGGGCAGAGCCAATAATAAGAGCACAAGAAACGCCTGAAACGCCCCCGCCTATAATAAGAACATCTAACATTGTGTTATTTTCGGATTTTGTTGTCCAGCTGCTTTGCTGAATTGAATATCAATAATATGATTAACGCACAAAGCGATAGTAATGAGCACACAAGTGCTATAAAGCTATTGCCTTCAAGAGCGTTGTTGTAGTCTACCTGTGTAAGGTTGAAAACAGTCAGGGCCAGGGTAAGGCCCATCAGAATATAAATGAACATTTTCATAATAAACTTTCCTAAAATATTATAGCTTGGTGATTTTCGCTGTAAAGTTAGCTAATATTTAACTTATACAAACAGCTGTTTAACATTCCCCGCAAATAATTTAACAGCTATTGCCAACAAAATTACCCCAAATACTTTACGGATTACTCCAAGTCCATTGTTTCCGAGTAGTTTTTCTATTCTCGACGAAAGTTTAAGTACCGTATAAACTACAATTACGTTAACGGCTATGGCTATGATTATGTTTATTTTATCGTACTGAGAGCGTAATGAAAGCAACGTAGTCATGGTGCCTGCGCCTGCTATAAGCGGGAAAGCAATGGGTACTATAGAGGCTGTTGTTGGGTTATCCTCTTTGTATAAGCGTATGCCAAGGATCATTTCCAGCGCCAGGAAGAATAATACAAACGAACCTGCCACGGCAAATGAATTGGCATCTATGCCTATAAGTTTCAGTATTTCTTCGCCCACAAAAAGAAAAGCCACCATAATAACAAGAGCTACTATCGATGCTTTTTCGCTTTGAATGTGGCCCAGTTTGCTGCGCAGGTCTACTATAATAGGAATACTGCCTACTATATCTATAACCGCAAACAGTACCATGCTTACGGTAAAAACGTCTTTCCAGTTAATAATCATAACGTTGTGTGTTTTTTCGGGGTGCAAAACTACTACCTAATATCACAAATAGCAATGTTTTTGTGATTTTATTTTAGGTCGCTGAGATGATTAGCTTCGGAGCTTTTAAGAATAAGGACGCCAATGATTTGATTTTAAAAATATCGGGAATAAATAGTACCTTTGCAGCATGTTTCAACTGGGTAAAACAATAGTGTCTGAAGACATACTGGAGAAGGAGTTTGTGTGCAACCTGAGTGCCTGCCATGGCGCATGCTGTGTAGATGGCGATGCGGGTGCACCATTAAATGAAGAAGAGACCAAGATACTTGAGGAGATTTATCCTATAGTGAAACCATTCCTGCGTAAAGAGGGTATCGAAGCAATAGAGGCTCAGGGTGCCTGGGTAGTAGGTACAGATGGCGATCTTGAAACTCCGCTTATAGATAACAAAGACTGTGCTTATGTTATTTACGACGGTAAAACGGTGCTTTGCGGCATTGAACAAGCATACAATCAGGGGTTGGTAAGCTGGAAAAAACCGGTTAGTTGTCATCTTTATCCCATACGTGTTAAAGACTATTCAGAATTTGCAGCGGTAAATTACGACCGTTGGGATATTTGTTCCGATGCCTGCGCTTTGGGTAAAGAACTCGAAGTTCCTGTGTATAAATTTGTGAAAGAAGCTTTAATACGCCGTTTCGGTGCCGACTGGTATACTGAACTTGAAAAAGTAGCGGAAGACCTTAAAAAAGACGGGCCAAAGAGGAGAAGGTAAGTTTTAGTTGATAAAGTTTGTTGTTATTTGATCAAATATTATCTGTTTTAATTGTTCTCTGAATTAGTGTCGGATTGCCTTGTTTTACTGATGTATTTATTAAAATCAATCTATTTTGGACTTCACTAAAGTCGGCTCATTCATGTTGAACTTGTTGTATTTGCAAATGTTTTAACAACTTTTTTTGAAATATTTTGTTATTTTTAATTATTTAAAAATCAGTTGATTATGTCATTTTTGAAGTTGTTAAAAACTCTTTAAGATTGTGGAAAACTAAATGTTTGTTTTTCTAATCTAAATGCCAATCTTTGTATTCAGCGACCGCTAAAATTTCTGAATTTCTAAAGTAATAAAAGTCAAAATACTATGTCTTTACCTGAGCCTATTTTACAGGAAAATAAAAACCGCTTTGTGATTTTCCCGATTAAGCACCACGATATTTGGGATTGGTACAAAAAAATGGAAGCCAGTTTCTGGACCGCGGAAGAAATTGACCTGCACCAGGATCTTAACGACTGGAACAATAAGCTTAGTGAAGACGAAAAATACTTTATAAAACACATCCTGGCGTTCTTTGCCGCATCTGACGGTATTGTGAACGAGAACCTTGCAGAGAACTTTGTGAATGAAGTGCAGTATGCAGAAGCGAAGTTTTTCTATGGTTTCCAGATTATGATGGAAAACATCCACAGCGAAACGTACTCGCTTCTAATAGATACTTATGTAAAGGATGATGCGGAAAAAGACCAGCTGTTTAATGCTCTGGATGTATTCCCTGCAATTAAGAAAAAGGCCGACTGGGCGCTGAAATGGATAGAAAGTGATTCCTTTGCCGAAAGGCTTATAGCGTTCGCGGCGGTAGAAGGTATCTTCTTCTCTGGTGCGTTCTGTTCTATTTTCTGGCTAAAGAAGCGTGGGCTTATGCCGGGGCTTACCTTCTCTAACGAGCTTATTAGCCGTGATGAAGGTGTGCATTGTGATTTTGCCGTGCACCTGCACAATAACCACCTGGTAAATAAGGTTCCTAAAGATCGTATTAAGCAGATCATTGTAGATGCGCTGGATATAGAGCGTGAGTTTATTACAGAGTCACTTCCGGTGAGTCTTATAGGAATGAACTCGGCTTTGATGACACAATACCTGGAGTTTGTAACCGACAGGCTTCTTGTGGAGCTGGGCTGCGAAAGGGTGTATAACGGTAGTAACCCGTTTGATTTTATGGATATGATTTCGCTTCAGGGTAAGACAAACTTCTTTGAGAAGCGTGTGTCTGAGTATCAAAAGGCGGGTGTTATGAATAAGGATACAGATGCTCAAAAGATCAGTTTCGACGCTGACTTTTAATATATAGAAATTTATCGTTTTTCTCTTAGGGGATGCTGCCATGGCGGGTTCCCCTGAGGATTTCTTAACCTAAAAAATAGCTGAATATATGTATGTAGTAAAAAGAGACGGAAGACGCGAGCCGGTAATGTTTGATAAGATTACCGACAGGGTAAGGATATTGTGCTATGGACTTAATGATCTGGTAGATCCGGTTAAAGTAGCCATGCGCGTTATTGAAGGGCTATATGATGGGGTAACCACATCTGAACTGGATAACCTGGCTGCCGAAACTGCCGCCTCTATGACTGTTACCCATCCTGATTACGCCCTGCTTGCAGCGCGTATTGCGGTAAGTAACCTGCATAAAAATACCACAAAATCATTCTCTGAAACCATGACAGAGATGTACAACTACGTAAACCCGCGTACCAACCAGGAAGCACCACTACTTAGTGATGAGGTTTACGAAGTAATTAAGGCGAATGCCGAAGTACTGGACTCTAAAATTATTTACAACCGCGACTTTAACTACGATTACTTTGGGTTTAAAACCCTTGAGCGCAGCTACCTGCTTCGTATAAACGGACGTATAGTGGAGCGTCCGCAGCACATGCTTATGCGTGTTTCTGTAGGTATTCACCTTAACGATATTGAGTCGGCCATAGAAACCTATGAGCTAATGAGTAAAAAATACTTTACCCACGCCACGCCTACACTGTTTAACTCGGGTACGCCTAAGCCGCAGATGTCATCTTGCTTCCTGCTTTCTATGAAAGACGACAGTATAGATGGTATTTATGATACGCTTAAGAGTACGGCGAAGATATCGCAGTCGGCAGGTGGTATAGGTCTTTCTATCCACAACGTAAGGGCTACGGGCTCATACATCCGTGGTACAAACGGTACCAGTAACGGTATTGTGCCTATGCTTAGGGTGTATAACGATACGGCACGTTATGTAGACCAGGGCGGTGGTAAACGTAAAGGTAGCTTTGCGGTATACATAGAGCCGTGGCATGCCGATATTTTTGATTTCCTTGACCTGAGGAAAAACCACGGTAAGGAAGAAATGCGTACACGTGATTTGTTCCTGGCCATGTGGATTCCGGATATGTTCATGAAACGCGTTCAGGAAGATGGCGAGTGGACACTGATGTGCCCTAACGAATGTCCTAACCTGTACAACGTGCACAGCGATGAGTTTGATGCGCTTTACCTGAAATATGAGTCTGAAAACCGCGGACGTAAAACCGTAAAAGCACGTGAGCTTTGGGAGAAAATCCTTGAATCTCAAATAGAGACTGGTTTACCGTATATGCTGTACAAAGACGCGGCTAACCGTAAGAGCAACCAGAAAAACCTGGGTACCATCCGTTCGTCTAACCTGTGTACTGAGATTATGGAGTACACCAGCGAAGATGAAATCGCGGTATGTAACCTGGCTTCTATTTCACTGCCTATGTTTGTAGAAAATGGCACGTTTAACCACCAGTTCCTGTTTGATGTAACCAAGCGTATAACGCGTAACCTAAACAGGGTTATAGATCGTAACTACTATCCTATCATAGAAGCTGAAAACAGCAACATGCGCCACCGTCCGGTGGGTCTTGGCGTACAAGGTCTTGCCGATGCATTTATTATGATGCGCCTGCCGTTTACCAGCGACGAGGCGAAACAGCTTAACCAGGAAATATTTGAAACCATATACTTTGCAGCGGTAACCGCAAGTAAAGAACTTGCCATAGAAGAAGGGCCATATTCTACATTTGTAGGTTCGCCTATCTCACAGGGAGAATTCCAGTACAACATGTGGGGTCTTAAAGACAGCGACCTTAGCGGGCGTTGGGATTGGGCTTCACTACGTAAAGAGGTTATGGAACACGGTGTGCGTAACTCGCTACTGCTTGCGCCTATGCCTACAGCGTCTACCTCTCAAATCCTTGGTAACAACGAAGCGTTTGAGCCGTATACTTCAAACATCTATACCCGTCGTGTGCTATCGGGTGAGTTCATTGTAGTGAACAAGCACCTGCTGCACGATCTTGTAGAGCTTGGACTGTGGAACGAAGACCTGAAACAGGAAATCATGAGGGCAAATGGTTCGGTTCAAAACATAGCTGTTATACCTACCCAAATAAAAGAGCTGTACAAAACCGTGTGGGAAATGAGTATGAAAGACATCATAGACATGAGCCGTCAGCGTGGTTATTTCATTGACCAGAGCCAGTCGCTTAACCTGTTTATGGAGGGTGCTACCTATGCCAAGCTTACTTCTATGCACTTCTATGCGTGGCAGAGCGGCCTTAAAACGGGTATGTACTACCTGCGTACCAAGAGCGCGGTGGATGCGATTAAATTCACCCTTAACAACGACAAGAAAGAAGAGCCGGTTGCCGAAGCCGTTGCCGCACCTGCACAGGAAGAGGCTATGGCAGTTAGCGAGTTCCAGGCCATGCTGCAACGCAGCCGCAACGCCGAGCCGGACGATTGCGAAATGTGCGGTTCATAATCCTTACTAAATACTTAATCAGGGAGCTTCAATATTTTTTGAAGCTCTTTTTTTTGGAAGCTACACTGAGGAAGGGGATTTATTTATGTGTAAATTCCAAGAGGCTGCAATTAACCGTCAATCTCTAAAAAACCTTACACATAAAATAGGTACTTTTGCAGGATGGAACAACAACCTGTAAACATTACGCCGCAAATGCTGGCTCCTTTTTATAAGCGATTGCTTACGTTGATTGCGGATTTAATTATCATTGTCATTATTTTTATGATACTTGTGCAGATGTGCAACAACGCAGCCGATGTATATGGTTATGAATTCTTAAAAATAGGTAAGCTGGAAATGGGGGTACAAAACACCCGTGTATCTATGCTTTCTTTCTTAGTGTCCTTAACCTACTACGGTATGTTTGAATCATATTTGCAGCGTACGCCCGGTAAGTTTATTGCGGGTACACGTGTCATCCGTTTTGACGGTACCAAACCTACTGAGTGGAACATACTTTTCCGCAGCCTGTTAAGGCAAATTCCCCTTGAGGCTATTTCTTTCATAGGGCCACTACCTGTAGGCCTGCACGACAGCCTGAGCAAAACCCTTGTAGTCGATATTTACAAATACGAGAGGGAAATACAGAAACAACAATATAAAAATACAAATTCCGCTTCAGGAATATAAACACAAAATAGTTATGGCAAATGATAAAAAAGGCATCTATACAGGTGTCATAGAAAAAGACGAGAACGGCAACTATTTTTGCGGTATCTATATGCTGGATTACAAGGCGGTGTCTACAGGGTATAAAGAGGGAGATAAGATCACCATCAACACGGTTATAGATAACCCAAGCGACAAAAGCCAGGAGCAATATCCTAAGAAATCGAAGAACTTTGTAAGGGCAGAGAAGAAGTTTATAGCTCCGCGTCCGCGAAATGATGAGTAATGTTCGTGTGAGCACAATCTGAAATCTAAAATCTGAAATCTAAAATTAGATGATGCAATGGGAACAGCTGCTGTCTTTAAAAAGGCAGGGCGATATAACCAAAAGGCTACGCAAAGAACAGGACGACACGCGTCTGGGTTTTGAGGTAGATTATGACCGTATTATATTTTCGTCGGCTTTCCGTAGCCTGCAGGACAAGACTCAGGTAATACCATTAAGTAAAACCGACTTTGTACATACCCGCCTTACACACAGCCTTGAGGTAAGTGTTGTAGGGCGCTCACTGGGTAGGCTAGTGGGTAAAAAAATCATAGAGAAGTACCCTGAACTTACAGCGGTACATGGGTATCACATGAATGATTTCGGTGCCATTGTAGCGGCTGCTGCGCTGGCGCATGATATAGGTAACCCACCCTTTGGGCACAGTGGCGAAAAGGCAATAGGTGAATACTTTAAGATAGGCGACGGATTTAAGTACCGTGCCCATCTTAATGATAAGGAATGGCAGGACTTAATCGATTTTGAAGGTAATGCTAATGGTTTTAATCTGCTGTCTGCTACACGACCGGGGATTGAAGGTGGTCTGCGTATATCGTATGCTACACTTGGAGCTTTTATGAAGTATCCTAAAGAATCCCTCCCTAAAAAACCTACGGCTAACATAGCTGATAAAAAATATGGTTTTTTCCAGGCCGATAAAGAGTCGTTCCAGGATGTGGCAGACGAGCTTGGGCTTATAAGAAATAAAAGGGGAGATGATGTGGGCTTTGAGCGTCATCCGCTCGCATATCTTGTAGAGGCCGCAGATGACATTTGCTATACCATAATCGATTTTGAAGACGGTATTAACCTGGGATTGATTTCAGAAGACTATGCTTTGGAATACCTGATTAAGCTTATCCAGAATAATGTACAGGCAGAAAAATATAAAAGCCTTGCCACGAAAGAGGATAGGCTTGGCTATTTGCGTGCCTTGGCAATAAGTACGTTAATAAACGACGCGGTATCGGTATTTCTTGAAAACGAAGAACTGATACTTCAGGGTAAATATCCATATGCCTTGATTGACCAGGGCAAATTTGAAGCGCAGGTAAATGATATATTAGAGATCAGTCGTAAAAACATTTACCAGAGCCGAGAGGTAGTGGAAAAGGAAGTAATGGGCTACCGTATTATAAATACGCTGCTCGATGCCTTTTGCACGGCTTACAATAATAAATTTGAAGGCAGGGAAAGCAACTACGATAAACTGATTTTAAAACTGCTTCCGGAAAAGTTTGTGACCGATAAGATGACGGTATACGAACGCCTGTTGCATATTTGCCACTTTGTAAGCACCCTGACAGATGGTAATGCGGTACTGCTGTATAATACTATTACGGGAGGAAAATGATTTAAGATTTAAGATTTTTGATTTCAGATTTCAGATTGAACTACACTCAACAGTAAATAAATAAGCGCGATAAGATAAAATCTTATCGCGCTTATTTATAAGTTGGGAAATCGTATTAAAATTAGAGTGGATAGAACAAGAGTGTAGTTCAATCTGAAATCTGAAATCTGAAATCTGAAATTAGAAAGTATAACTCAAACCTACGCCCAGCATCTGTTTTAGCTGCATTTTAGGGCCTACGGTTACCAGCTGCCCGTCACGCTCTTCTGTGGCTTTAATATCATCATCATAAATCACGTTAGCACCTATGTTGGCTTTAACGTATTGATTCACAATCATGTCCAGTGTAAACTGCCAGTTTACGTCTACATTACCAAAGCTGTTAAGGTAGTCGGTGTATAGTGTAAGGCGGTTGTCCAGCATTATGTTCTTAAAAATCTGTCGTTTCAGCTGGTTGGTAAACAGGATACCCAGTTCCGTACGGGATTTTTCCCCCTGCTGAATGATGTTGCCATCCGCGTCCTTGATTGCTCTTCTTACCCCGAAGGCACCCTGGTCAGCCAGGTATTGGTTCAGTACCAGCGTGGTCTTGTCGGTCAGTGGAGAAAAATAGGCGTTGAAGCCCCAGTCTTTCCTTATGTATTCACCACCCACACCCAGGAAAATATATGCCGGGGCAAATGGTCCTGAAATTTCGTGTACCTTATTCGGGTAGTTGTATCCGTTTGCAAATTGGGTGTTAAAGTTAAATTTAGCACTATAAAACCAGTTGGAAACCGTGTCTTTTTTGTAACCAAAAGTAGAGTTAAACTGAAGTTGGTCATCTGTCTTGCGGGGTACCTGTCCCTCCTGGGCATTATGCCCATAACGCACTATAAGTTCGTTTAGCCAATTGATGTTCTTCTTGGTGTACTTTCGCGTAAAATTGCCTTTACCAAGAAGTGTAACCGAGTTGTTACCACCCACGCTCCAGTTTACAAAGGCGATTTCATTAACATCCAGTCCCACGGCGTTTGTCTTTTCCCAATGTGATATGCTGTCCGGCAGGGATGTGGTTATCAGGGCTTGTGCAGAACTTTTTGGGAGAATGGCAATAAACAGCAGTACTGTTAGGCAGGCTCTTATTTTCATACGGGTTTTAATTGTGTTTTTTCAGTCGACATTTTCTTGCAAAAATCATGCAAATTTTATCATTCTTCTTCAAAAGAAAAAATATCCTTTAAAGATTTAACGTCAATCGCACATAAATGTTGTAATTCGGCAATTGTGCCATGTTCAATAAAGTTGTCTTTTATTCCTAAGTTTTTGATTTTCAAAGTGTAATTGTGGGTTGTGGCAAATGTGTTAATGTTTGAGCCAAAGCCTCCTGTAACAACTCCGTCTTCGATTGTTATGATTTTTTCATGGGTAGAAAACACTTGTTGCAGGGCATCTTCATCAAGTGGCTTTACAAATCCGAAATGCCAGTGCGAAAACAGCTTTTCATTAGACAGGCCATCAAGTGCTTTGGTAACATTGTTGCCTATAGTCCCCGTGCTGAGTATGGCAACTTTACTACCTTGTTTCAGCTGTGTTGCTTTACCTATAGCTATTGGTTCAAATGGGTATTGCCAGTCAATACCTTCTCCACGCCCGCGAGGGTAACGTATGGCAATGGGATGAGGCAGGCCAAGTTGTGCGGTATATAATATGTTGCGTAGCTCTGTTTCGTTTAACGGTGCGAAAATAATAAGGTTCGGGATGCAGTTTAGGTATGCAATGTCGAACACACCATGATGTGTGGCACCGTCTTCACCTACCAGCCCGGCTCTGTCCAGGCAAAAAATAACCGGGAGGTTTTGCAGTGCTACATCATGTATCAGTTGGTCGTAAGCGCGTTGCAGGAAAGTTGAATAAATGTTGCAGTACACAATCATTCCTTGTGTAGCCATACCTGCTGCAAGAGTTACGGCGTGCTGTTCTGCGATGCCTACATCAATAGCCCTCTCGGGGAAAGTTTCCATCATGAACTTCATGGAACTACCCGATGGCATGGCAGGTGTAATACCTATGATTTTTTCGTTTTGCGCGGCAAGCTCGGTAAGTGTAAGCCCGAAAACATCCTGGTATTTTGGCGGCAGATGGTCTTCGGCTATTGCCACGACATCTCCTGTGAGCTTATCAAATTTGCCGGGTGCATGGTACTTTACCTGGTCTTCTTCGGCTTGTTTAAGGCCTTTGCCTTTGGTAGTGGTTATATGGAGGAATTTAGGGCCTTTTTTCTTTTTAAGGCGTTCCAGTTCTTTTATCAGTAAAGCAAAATCATGTCCGTCAATGGGGCCACTATAATCAAAGTTAAGCGAACTAATCATATTGTTTTGGCGTGGGTTGCGGCCTTCCTTTACCTGGGTAAGGTAATGCTTTAACGCGCCCACGCTGGGGTCTATGCCTATAGCGTTGTCGTTAAGGATAACCAGGAGGTTAGCATCGGTTACACCGGCATGGTTAAGCCCTTCAAACGCCATCCCCGAGGCGATGCTGGCATCGCCTATGACGGCTATGTGGTTTTTCGTAGTATTGCCCTGAAGTTTAGAGGCTATTGCCATACCCAGCGCAGCCGAAATAGAAGTACTGCTATGCCCGGTGCCAAAGGTATCATACACACTTTCGTCACGCTTCGGGAAACCGCTTATACCGTTAAGGTGACGGTTGGTTTCAAATATATCGCGACGGCCGGTAAGAATTTTGTGTCCGTACGCCTGGTGGCCTACATCCCAAACCAGTAAATCGTCTGGGGTGCTAAATACGTAATGCAATGCTATGGTAAGTTCCACAACACCCAAGCTTGCACCGAGGTGTCCGCCCTGTACAGACACTACATCAATTATAAACGCACGGAGTTCGGAAGCCAGTTGCGGCAGCTGTTCCTGGCTGAGCTTCCTGAGGTCGGCAGGTGAATTAACGGTACTTAATAGCATGCTTTGCATAGCGCAAAGTTACGATATTTTGGTGCAGTACAAGTAGACTTCTACTTTCTTTCCCTAAGCCTTAATCCCGTTACAGAATCCCATGGTACATAAACCGAATCAATATATGTTGTATCCGGTACGCCGGGATTTCCGGGGTTAGATACGCCCGGCACACTATCGTGCGGATAATAAATCGTATCACCTATAATCACTACAGTACTGTCGGCAGGAGTAATGGTGTCAACTACGGTCGAGTCTGTTTCAGGAACAAAGGTACTGTCAGATAAAGCTGCATTTATAGTCAACGGGCTTTCGGCTTCGCAATGTATGGAAACCGCTGCCACGGTAAGTAGTAAGGTGGGAATGATAATTTTTTTCATAGCTGTTGGGTTTTTATGCTAACGTGTTCTAAACGTAAGTATTGTGTTAAAGATACGTGTTTTGGGTTATATATGCAGGAAAACGTATTTTTGCAGTATGGAAAACCTCTTTACCCACGAGTATTTTATGAAAAAAGCCTACCAGGAAGCGCTTGCCGCTTTTGATAAGGGCGAAATACCTGTGGGCGCTGTGGTGGTTGCCGAAAATACCATCCTTGCCAAAACCCATAACCTTACCGAACTTCTTACCGATGTTACTGCCCATGCCGAAATGCAGGCCATAACTGCGGCGGCGGGTTCGCTTGGGGGTAAATATCTTACCGGCTGTACTATTTACATCACGTTAGAACCGTGCCAAATGTGTGCCGGGGCACTCTACTGGAGCCAGATTAGCAAAGTTGTGTATGGCGCCCATGATACGCACCGTGGCTACACTGCCATGGGAGGGAAACTTCACCCAAAAACAGAGGTGATTACCGGCATTATGGAAGCCGAATGCAGTGCCCTGATGAAAGATTTTTTTAAGCGCAGGAGGTAGTTTTTTGTTTTACCGCAAAGATTTATTTTTTCACCACGAAGTACGCCAGGTTTTTTAACGGCGGTCGCGAAGCTTTGAGGATAATTATTTCCCCAAGTAAGAGTGTCCAAAGTCGGCACACAGAGCCTTGTGTACATATGCCAACGGCGTTGCGCTTCAAATACTATGTGTACACTGTTAAAAAACTTAGTGTACCTTGTGGTAAGAAAAAATCATCCGAAAACGTACTGTAAAACAATATTTTACACCGCTATGTTTTTGGATTAAAAAATTTATTACATTCACACAATATTTCGGGGCTATACATTGTTATAGCAAAAATTGAGGGTTGCAAAACTACAAGGTTCACAAAGGTTTTTAATAAGTTCACAACGTTGTTCTGTATTGCTTTTGCGGGCCGCTCCCTCTTAGGTTTATACCCCAATTTTGTTCCCTTCCGTAAAAAATCCCCGTGTACTAAAGTGTTAAACAATCTTCCGGGAACCAAATTTTAACTAACTTAAACCTTATTACTAAAACCGGCCTTTTATGAAAACGCTGAAACTGGTGTGCTGCTTTGTGGCCATCGCATGGTTCTTTACTGCCTGTACTAAAAAATCAGGCACCGATTTCGATTCGGATTACTCAAAATTCCGTGATTACATTACCAACTTCTCCTCGGGCGTGGTGTCTACCAAAGCCGACATTCTTGTGGGGCTTGCCGTCGCCAAAAGCGAATGGCAGGAAAACCAGGAACTGGACAAAGATTACTTCAGTGTATCACCTTCGGCAGAGGGTAAGGTACTGCTATTACAGAACAACACACTGGCATTTCGCCCCACAAAAAGGCTGGAGCAGAATACCGAGTATCAAGTAACCCTGCACCTGTCTAAATTTCTGAAAGTACCCGATAGCCTGTCGGATTTTAAATTCCGCGTGAAAACGCTCAAGCAGGATTTTTCGGTAATGCCAAATGACCTGCAAAGCCACGACCGCGACCGTCAGTATCTTAACGTTACGCTTAAATCTGCAGACCATTTGGATAAGGCAGTCGCCGAAAAACTCGTAACCGCCATTCAGGATGGAAAGAACCTTCCGGTAAAACTGGTAGGACAGGCTAGTAATACCGAGTTCAACTTTATCATAGACGATATTAAGCGCCCCGTTTCAGATAGTAACATCACCATAAAGTGGGATGGTAAACCGTATGGGATTGACCAGCAGGGTAGTGATGAATATACCATTCCCGGTAAAGACAATTTTAAGGTAATAAGCATGCAGGCTGCTGAGGGCGATAACCAGACATTGCTTATCAACTTCTCTGATCCGGTTAGTAAAGACCAGGATTTTAGCGGACTCGTGGCGGTGCAAACTGTAAGCAGCCCCACGTTTTCTACCGAAGGGAATTTGCTTAAAGTGTACTTTGCCGAACCGCTGAACGGTAACTTCCTTGTTGAAGTATTCCCCGGTATAGAAAGTACCGAAGGGTTTAAGACCAAAACCCGTTTTTCTGAAACAATACTATTTGAGCAACTAGCGCCACAAGTTCGCTTTGCCAAAAACGGTACTATACTGCCAGCGAGCAGCAACCTGAAACTGAATTTTGAGGCGGTGAACCTAAGCGCGGTAGACGTGCGTGTATATCGTATTTTTGAAAGTAACGTAATGCAGTTTCTTCAGGATAATAACCTTAACGAGAACAGTTACAGCCTGCGCGATGTGGCTTTGCCAGTAGCGAAAACCAAGATTGTACTGAACAGCAACAAAATGCTGAACTATGGTAAGTGGAATGCCTATGCGCTCGACCTGTCTAAACTGATTAAACCAGAGCCAGGAGCCATTTACCATATAAAAATGTCAATGCGAAAATCGTACTCGTTGTATAAATGCGATGGTGAAGATCCCGCTACGGAAACTGTCCAAACTTCTGAGGAAGATGTGGAGCCGGATGATTTTACTGAGTACGACGATAACGACTATTATCACGAAGATTACGATTGGGATCAGCGCGAAAACCCATGCAGTACCTCATATTATTATGACCGTGAAGTGGAAACCAACGTACTGGCAAGCGACCTGGGCGTGATTGCCAAAAAAGGCGAAAACAACAGTTTCTTCTTTGCGGTTACCAGTATTACCTCGACTAAAACAGTAGCTGGGGCGAGTATTACACTATACAACTACCAGCAGCAAAAAGTGGCTTCCGGGCAAACCGATGGAGATGGTATCGCTAACCTGAGCAGCGACAAGAAGCCGTATTTCGCCATTGTAAAAAAAGACAATAACACTACTTACATAAAGCTACAGGAAGGCTACTCGCTTTCGCTGAGTAACTATCCGGTAGACGGTACGGAGTTGCAAAAAGGCCTGAAAGGTTTCATTTACGGTGAGCGTGGCGTATGGAGGCCGGGCGATACGCTGTACCTGAGCTTTATGCTTAACGATAAGGAAAGCAGGCTGCCGGCTTCGCACCCGGTTAAACTGCGCTTGAGCGACCCTAACGGCAAGCTGATGCACCAGGCAGTGCAGGCCCGTAATGCGTTAAACCATTATTCGTTTATGGTACCTACACAGAGCGGCGCACCTACCGGAAGCTGGGAAGCCATGGTGTCTGTGGGTGGTGCTCATTTCTACAAGGCCATCAAAATAGAAACGATAAAACCGAACAGGCTCAAGATAAAGAACAGCTTTGACGGAAAGATGCTTTTTGCCAATAAACAAAACAGCGGAAGCCTTAATGTAGCGTGGCTGCACGGGGCTGTTGCCAAAGGACTAAAAGTAGAAATGCAGATGAAGTTCATGAAACAAACCACCGCGTTTAAGAACTACACGAATTATAAATTTGACGACCCGGCACAGAGTTTCAATACAGAGGAGGTTAATATCTTTTCGGGTGTGGTAGACGATAACGGTAATGCACAGGTAAGTGTAGAACCGAGGTTGCAAACCCGCGCGCCCGGCTTGCTTAAAGCGGCTATCATAACCAAAGCCTATGAAAAAGGAGGTGACTTTAGTACCGATGTAGTTTCGGCTACATACTCGCCTTTTGATACCTATGTGGGTGTGCGTATGCCGCAGGGCAATAAATACGGCATGCTGGAAACAGGAACGTCTAACCGTTTTGAGGTGGCTACCGTGTGTGCCGATGGAAGGCCAAGACCATCGCGTAGGGTAGAAGTAAAAGTATACAAGGTGGAATGGCGCTGGTGGTGGGATTCCGGCAACAGCGATGTTTCGGCATACAGCAGTGCGGTGAGCAATACCCCGGTATTTAGCCAGGCGCTTACTACCGATGGCTTGGGTAAGGGCAACTTTTACTTTAAAACCGATAAAGAAGCCTGGGGTAATTACCTGGTGCGCGTAACCGACCTTGAGGGCGGGCATTCGGGTGGTGGAACTGTACTGATAGACTATCCGTACTGGAGCGGTCGCAGCCGTGCCACAACCGGAGAGGAAGCCGCCATGCTAATGTTTACGACTGACAAGGAAAAATATGCCGTAGGCGAAAAAGCGGTGGTGTCCATACCATCGAGTGAGGGTGGTCGTGCCTTGGTATCGCTTGAAAATGGCAGCAAAGTCGTAAAAACGTATTGGGCAGAAACCAAAAAAGGCGAAACCCAGGTAGAGATACCCATTACGGCTGAGTTGGCACCAAACGTATACGTGCACGTAGCACTGTTGCAGCCACACGCGTCAACCAAAAATGATTCGCCGATTCGTCTGTACGGTATTGTACCGATAGAGGTGGTAGACAAGACAACGGTGTTGGAACCGCAAATCAGCATGCCTGAAGTGTTGCGCCCGGAACAGAAAACTATGGTGAAAGTCAGTGAGAAGAATGGTCATGCCATGACCTATACCATTGCGGTTGTAGATGACGGTCTACTCGACTTAACCCGCTTTAAAACCCCTAACGCGTGGACTTCGTTCTATGCCAAAGAAGCCCTGGGTGTAAAAACATGGGATGTATACGACCAGGTAATCGGAGCTTATGGCGGTAAGATAAACCAGGTATTCAGCATAGGGGGTGACGAAGACATGGGTGGCGGTAAGGCCAAAAAAGCCAACCGCTTTAAGCCTGTGGTGCTGTTCTTTGGCCCATACAAACTAGAGAAAGGACAAACCCGTAACCACACCCTACAGTTGCCTAAATATGTGGGGTCGGTACGTACTATGGTAGTCGCTGCCGATGACAAAACCAGCGCGTACGGCAGTGTGGAGAAAACCACGCCGGTGCGTAGCCCGCTGATGCTGCTGGCATCGCTGCCGCGGAAACTGACCCCGGGCGAAAAGGTGTCGCTTCCGGTTACGGTATTTGCCATGGAAGACAAAATAAAGAATGTAACACTACAATTAAAAACCAATAACGGACTTAAAGTTGTGGGGACTGCTTCGCAAAAAATGAGCTTTACCCGCCCGGATGAAAAGGTAGCCTATTTCGATTTGGAAGTACCAAGTACTTTAGGAATCGGAAAGGTAACGGTATCTGCTGTCAGTGGTAACGAGCGCGCGAGCTATGATGTGGAACTTGATATTGTAAATCCTAACCCGGTTACGGTCAACTTTAAGGAACTTGTACTGAAACCCGGTGCATCGGCAAGTATCGACTGGCAGCCGTTTGGTGTGGCAGGCAGTAACAAGGCAAGGCTTGAGGTGTCGTCCTTCCCGAGCATTGATTTTAACCGCAGGCTTGATTACCTGATACAGTATCCGCATGGTTGTGTAGAGCAGACTACTTCATCGGTATTCCCACAATTATATCTGGCAGACATTGCCGATATAGACCAGACACGTAAAGGAAAAATACAGCGTTTTGTAACCGCTGCCATAAGCAGGTTGCAGGGATTCCAGACGGGTAGTGGTGGTTTTGCCTACTGGCCGGGTAACCCTGAGCCGGATGAGTGGGGCAGCAGCTATGCCGGTCATTTCATTATAGAGGCAGAGAAAAAAGGCTATGCCCTTCCGCTGAATATGAAGAAACAATGGCTGCGTTACCAGCGCAATACTGCACGCGAATGGCGTTACACGGCTGGGTATCATAACGATTTAGCCCAGGCATACAGGTTGTATACCTTGGCTCTAGCCGGGCAGGCCGACCTTTCGTCCATGAACAGGCTGCGTGAAACGGCAGGCATCAGTAACGAATCGAAATTGCGTTTGGCTGCGGCGTATGCGCTTTCGGGGCAAAAAGGTGTGGGGCAGCAACTGTTGGCACAAAGCGTATTGGATGAAACCAATGAGTACACCCATTATTACTACGGTTCGCCGGAACGTAACCGTGCCATGGCGCTGGAGACTTTGGTTGTTCTGGGCGAAAAGGAACGCGCCTTTAACCTTGCCACCAAGCTTGCCAAGCAAATGGCAGGTAACCAATGGATGAGCACGCAAACCGCTGCCTACTGCCTGTATAGTATGAGCAAATTTTCGCAAAGTAACGGGCAGAAGGGCATTGATATAAATTACACCTCGAACGGCAAAGCCAATGCACTTAAAACCGCCAAGACTTTCGCCGACCGTGTGCTGGATGTGGCATCTAACAATAAAGTAACCCTGCGTAACAACAAGCAGGGAACACTCTATGTAAAAGTAGTCTACAGTGGTATACTTCCGGTTGGTCAGGAACAGGCCGAACAACGGGGTCTTGGCACGGGCATAGTATTTAAAGATCGTGCCGGTAAGGTTATTAATCCGTCTGAACTAGCGCAGGGTACTGAGTTCGTTGCTGAGGTTAGTGTAGCCAACCGTGGTGGTGAACGTGTAGAGAACATTGCACTTACGCAGATTATACCTAGTGGCTGGGAGATTGTAAATACACGCTTTACCGACTTTGGCAGCTTTGCAGAAAACAAAGTAGACTATACCGATATCCGCGATGACCGTACCAATTTCTATTTTAGCCTTAAGGCTCAGGAAAGCCGTACGTTCAGGATATTACTTAATGCCAGCTACGCCGGTACGTATTACCTGCCGGGCGTTCAGGCGGAAGCCATGTACGATAATAACTATGTAGCAAGGACTAAAGGCCAGTGGGTTAAGGTAACAAAGTAAGATTGTAAAAGATGTAGAAATCTTTTCAGGATAAATTGTAGTTTTGAAGAAGCGGCATAGCAATATGCCGCTTCCAAAAACATATATCCAAAACATCTAAACAATTCTAAATGAGAAAACACTTTGCGTATGCAGTAATATCGTTGCTAACGGTAGCTGCAACAACCGCGCAGCGAATCACTGATAAAACCCTGCTTACAAAAATAGACAGTGCCCTAAAAGCTTCAGCAGCTCAATACACTTATCTAAGTACTAAAGTCGCACCGGGCACTTATCCTAAAACATGGTATGAAGACAAACAACAACTTGAAACCAGCGGTTCAGGATGGTGGTGCAGTGGATTTTATCCCGGAACATTGCTGTATTTAGATGAAGCAGTAGGTGCCACCGTACTAAAACAGGAGGCTTTAGACTTTTTAACGGACCTTAAAAAAGAGCAGTTTAATACCAGTACGCACGACCTCGGTTTTATGATGTATTGCAGCTTTGGTAACGCAGAAAAATTTAGCCCCTCAAAAGAATACGAAACTATTTTAATGCAGAGTGCCAATAGCCTAAGTACACGTTACAACCCTGTAGTGAAATGTATAAAATCATGGGACAGCGAACCCTGGAACCAAGCTTCGGCAGATGAAATGCCCGTGATCATCGATAACATGATGAACCTGGAACTGCTGTTTTGGGCAAGCAGATATAGTGGTGATGCTAAGTACAGGGACACTGCTATCAATCATGCCAATACCACGATTAAAAACCACTTTAGGGGGGATTACAGTTCGTATCACGAGGTGGTGTATAACATTCATACCGGGGAGGCTACAAAGCACATAACCATTCAGGGTGCTGCCGATGATTCGTCATGGGCGAGGGGACAGGCATGGGGCTTGTATGGTTATACGGTTATGTATCGTGAAACCAAAGACGTAAAATACCTGGAACAGGCGAAACACATTGCACGCTATATTTTAACACATCCGTCAATGCCGAAAGACCTTGTGCCGTTTTGGGATTACCAGGCACCAGGTGTGCCAAATGCCTTACGGGATACTTCGGCGGCAGCCATAACGGCATCTGCGTTGATAGAGCTGAGCGGATATGTGGGTAAAAGCGATGCAAAACACTACATAAAGGCTGTGAGCACTATGCTTACATCACTGTTAAGTCCGGAATATTTTGCAACCCCTCAAACAAACGGCGGTTTTTTACTAAAACACGGTGTAGGCAATATGCCTAACAAAAGCGAAATAGACACCCCGCTTACTTATGGGGACTATTATTTGGTAGAAGCCCTGATGCGGTATAAGCATCTAAAAGCAAAATAAACTCTTACACAGGATTTGTGTCCTATGAATATTAAACAGAAAGCGGGTAAAATAATCCGTAACGTTTGGTATTGGCTTAAAGCCAATAAAATAAAGTCGGCCATAGGGTTAGTACTATTGGCTGGGTATTGTTTTTGCCTGCCACGAACATTGTTTAGTGATCCGTACAGCACAGTTATTGAGAGTGCCGAAGGCGAACTTCTGGGAGCGCGTATTGCTGCCGATGGGCAGTGGCGCTTCCCGGCTCAGGATAGCGTGCCGTATAAATTCAGGCAATGCATAGTGTATTTTGAAGACCAGCATTTTTACCGCCATCCGGGTTTTAACCCTGTGGCAATAGTAAAAGCCATAAAGCAAAACCACGATGCCGGTAAAGTGGTGCGTGGAGGCAGTACGCTTACCCAACAGGTTATCCGGATGAGCAGGGAACACCAAAAGCGCAGTTATTTTGAGAAGGTCATAGAACTTATACAGGCAACCCGTCTGGAATTCCGACACAGTAAAGATGAGATATTAGGACTATATGCGGCCCACGCTCCTTATGGTGGAAACGTGGTGGGACTTCAAATGGCGTCGTGGCGGTACTTTGGCGTACAGCCGCACCAGCTTTCGTGGGCGGAAACCGCTACATTGGCAGTACTCCCTAATGCACCCAGCCTTATTTTTCCAGGGAAAAACCAAAAGCTGCTTCGCGCCAAGCGCGACCGCCTGCTGAAAAAACTCTACGATGAAAAGATAATTGGTAAGACTACGTACGAACTTTCGCTTCAGGAAGATTTGCCCCAAAAACCGTTTGACCTTCCACAGGCAGCACCGCACCTCTTGCAGCGTGTTGCTAAAAAGCAGCAAGGGCAACGCATACGTACCACCGTAAAATCGGCGTTGCAAAACAGGGTCAACCAGATTGCCGCGCGCTACTATCAGGAATACCGGCAAACCGAAGTGCATAATCTTGCCATTTTGGTTATTGATGTTAAGACTAGGAATGTACTGGCGTATGTGGGGAATGCACCAACAGATAAAGCGCATCAAAAAGATGTGGATATTATTCCGGCACCCCGCAGTACAGGGAGTATATTAAAACCGTTATTGTTTGAGTCGATGCTTGATGCGGGCGAACTCTTGCCTAACACCCTAGTGGCTGATGTACCCACACAAATAGCCGGCTATAGCCCCAAGAATTACGAAATGACCTATGATGGTGCTGTGCCCGCGCAAAAAGCATTATCACGCTCGCTGAATATTCCTGCGGTGCTGATGCTGAAAGATTATGGTGTGTATAGGTTTTATGACCAGCTACAGCATTTCAGGCTGAGTAATATTAACAAAACACCAAATCATTATGGGCTGTCACTTATACTGGGTGGTGCGGAAAGTAACCTGTGGGATTTATGCCGCACCTATGCGGGGCTTACTTCCACATTGAATTATTTTACCGCCAACCAGGCCAAATACCGCACTGGAGAGTTTGCCGACCTGAATTTTGACAGTAACTTAAAACGCAGCTTTGGCAAAGAAACCTATCAAAAACAGCATGCGGGTGCAGGTGCCATTTGGTGTACTTACAACGCCATGAAAGAAGTAAACCGCCCGGAAGGCGACGAGGCATGGAAGTTCTATGATTCGTCGTTAGAGATAGCCTGGAAAACCGGTACCAGTTTTGGTAGTCGAGATGGATGGGCCATAGGTACCAACAGCCGTTATGTGGTTGGGGTATGGGTAGGCAATGCTTCGGGTGAGGGCAGGCCGTCGCTTACTGGGGTAGGTAGTGCCGCGCCCATACTATTTGATGTGTTTAACCTATTGCCAAGGCAACACTGGTTTGCGCCGCCCTATAACGATTTACAGGAAGTTGAGGTATGTTCCGTAAGCGGGCATCTGGCGGGTGAACATTGCCCTGTGGCTAAACAATGGATTCCGATTAATGGCAGTAAAACCAAGCCCTGTCCTTACCATAAGTCGGTACAGCTTGACCCGACCGGGCAATATCGTGTAAACAGCAGTTGCGAAAGTATAGACAACATGATTACCAAAACCTGGTTTGTGCTGCCACCCGTTATGGAATGGTATTACAAAAACCTGCATATGGATTACCGACCCCTACCGTCTTACAAGCCCGGTTGCGATGCGGGTACAGGTACGTACCTTGATTTTATTTATCCGAAAGAGAACGGCAAGGTATACCTTACTCGGAATTTTACAGGTGAGGTGCAGCCTGTAGTTTTTAAGGCGGCACATACTAACTCGAAAGCGAAGTTGTTTTGGTACCTTGGTAATAAATATTTAGGCGAAACCCAGACCTTTCATGAAATGCAGGTGCGTGCCAATACAGGAAATTATTACCTTACCGTAACCGATGAGGAGGGTAACGAGGCAAGGAGGTCTATTAAGATTGAAGCACCGGAGTAAGAGCGCATTTTTAATTTGATAAAAATCAACCGGAAATGAAATTTAAAGTAATAGTATTAATCTGCTGTATTGTAAATGTTTTTACTGTCTTAGGACAGAATGAAATGACCAAGGAACATCGGGAAACAGTTGCCCGATTTATCGCTTTTGTGAAGAATAGTAAAAAGGATTCGGTTGCTGCAATGGTTTCATTTCCTCTGAAGAAAGAGTATCCTATTCCAGCGATAAATAACAGGCAGGAATTCCTGAAAAGGTATGATGAGGTGTTTGATGAAAAGCTCATCAGGATGATTAGCAATTCTGATCCTGCTAAAGACTGGTCGGCGGTGGGTTATCGTGGCATGATGTTGCATCGTGGCGATGTATGGTTGGATTATGACGGGACATTATTGGGAGTAAACTATCAGTCGGCATTTGAAGTTAAGGAGAAAAATCGTCTGATTGTGTTAGATAAAAACAGGCTTTATAAACCCTTACGGGATTTTAAACAGCCGGTTCACATTTTACAGACAGATAGGCATATTATACGCATTGACCAGATGGCAGATGGAACGTATCGTTATGCTTCGTGGAAGAAAGGACAACCTATGGGAAATAAACCGGAAATTGTTGTTTCAAAGGGTGAATTTATACCTGAAGGTAGTGGTGGTAATCATAGCTATGTGTTTAAAAATGGGACATATAAATATGAATGTGAGATTATAATAGTAGGGGAAGATGATGCTCCGCCTGCCTATATGAATGTTTACAAAGCAGGTAAGAAAATACAATCATTAAAGGCTGATGTTATAACCCGTATTTAATTTGAATACTCCCCGTTTTACAACGAACCCCTTTGTATCAGTCTGCTGGCATTTTCCACACTGTCGCGTTTTTGCAGTATAATCATTTCGGCAAGGATTTTTCCCATAGCAGTAAAGTCGGTAGAAATAGTAGTAATACCGTTGCCTACTACTTTCTTTAACGGTATGTCGTTATAGGAAATGATACCCACGTCTTTACCTATGCGTAGCTGCTGTACGCGCGCCTGCTCTATAACATTTACCAGGTGGCGGTCGTTAGGTATTACATACGCCTCTCCGGGTTCTATGGTATGGTTTTCAAAATCAGGTATTACCTCATAGGTGAAACCGTTGTCGTTACAAAACCGGAGGAAACCCTCCTTCATGCCGGGTGGCTGCTTAAAGTCAGGGAAAATTAGTACCAGTTTGCTGTATTTTCTAAGTTTGGTAACCCCTTTTGTGAGCCCGTTATACATATCGGCTACAAAGTTTTGGTGTATGGACGGGTATTCGGCAAGTTCAGCATTGGTCTGGTCCAGTATGTAAACATCATTTTTAGGCAGTGTGTTAATGATTTCCGCTACGCCTTGCAGGGTCGTAGGCATAATCACGTATTTGCTGTAGTCGCCGTTGTTTTCATTCACCAGTTTTTTAAAAACGTCTATACTGAAATAATGGAAGAAAATGTCTATCTGCGCGCTGCTGCCCATTGTTTCTTTAAAGGAATTGTAGAGGTCTTCCTTAAACGAGTTAAACTCATCAAACAACAAAAATACCCGTTGCTCCAATGTGAATTCCTCACTTTTTACATAATAGCCTTTGCCAAGACGGGCATAAATTATACCTCGTTTTTTCAGGTCTTCATAGGCCAGCAATACGGTGTCCCGCGACAGCGAAAACTCCAGCGCCACTTTGTTTACGCTGGGTAGTTTGTCGCCACGGCGCAGGCGTTTTTCGCTTATGGCGGTTTCTACCGAAAGTACTATCTGCCTGTATTTTGGCAGGCTGCGAAAGCTGTCGATGTGGATGAGTTTCATTAGCTGTTACGTTTATGCTTGGGGCTAATATACATGAACCTGATGGTAGCAACTCAATTATAAGGGTTTTATTAGCTACAACGTTTTAAACTGGTGGCTAATATACAAAAACTGGTAGGTACTGGTATGGTTGGTTTAAAATAATTTCTACTTTTGATGTTGAATTAATAATTATAAAGTGGAAAATTCCCCTATTTCATATTTTACACCCAAATGTGTTACGAATCTTTTCGGAGTGCTTCCGAATGGGAAAGAAGTGTTCAGTTATACCCTAAGTAACGGCCGTGGGCTTGAAGCTACGTTTATTAATTACGGTGCTACTATCACTTCGCTAAAAGTGGGTAACGAAAATGAAACCACAGATGTGGTGTTAGGGTTTGATAATATACAAAACTACATTGAGTCGTTCGGGCTTCCGTCAGGTCCCTACTTTGGCTCGATTATCGGTCGCTATGCAGGCCGTATCAGCCAGGCGGAGTTTACCCTGAACGACTATACTTATACGCTTAACGCCAATAATAATGGCAATACCCTTCATGGGGGATTAAGTGGTTTCGGTCGCGCCTACTGGGTTATGAAAAAAATCCAGGGAGGCGAAAGGCCATCTATTGTTTTTACCTATACCAGCCCTGACGGGGAGGAGAATTTTCCTGGTAATCTTACCGTTGAGGTAGAGTATATCCTTACTCCCGAAAATGAATTGTTGGTTAACTACACCGCGGTGACAGATAAAACCACAGTGCTTAATCTTACACAACATAGCTATTTTAATTTGGCTGGTCATTCGCAAACGTTAGAGGGGCAGCAGGTACAGGTATTCTCAGATAAGGTGGTTGAAGTAAATGCCGATGCTATCCCTACCGGTAATTTTACCGAAACGGCAGGGACTGATTTTGATTTTGCCAAACCGGGTGACTGTCCTAGGTCAATAGACAAGTCGTTTGTGTTGCCGCAGGATTATAACCGTCTTGCCGCTAAGCTTTACAGCCCCGCTAACGGCCTGGAAATGGAAGTGTATACAAACCAGCCCAGTGTGCATATATATGTAGGCGGTAACTGTTTTGGGCAGTTGAAAGGAAAAGAAGAAGCTGAGTACCATACATACAGCGGTATTTGCTTTGAAACGCAGCATTACCCTGATGCGCCTAATCACGCGCATTTTCCTACCACGGTGCTAAACCCTGGTGAAACTTATACCCAGAAAACAAAGTTTGCTTTTAAACTCTAACGATTGACGATGATGAAGAAAATGGTGAGTAAAATAGCAGCTCTTGTACTGCTTTCTTTTATGATGATACAGTGTGGTGGCGATGATAACAATACCACTCCCGTAACTGCTGAAGATGATTTTATACGTGCGGTTGATATGTCGTATGTTCCCGAGGCAGAAAGCAGTGGTGCAGTTTATAAAAACAACAATACGGCACAAGATCCTATAACTACGCTGAAACTTGCAGGCGTAAATTACATTCGCATCCGTTTGTGGAAGAACCCTGCCAGCGGGCACAGTACCTTTAATGAGGTGAAGGCTTTTTCGCAGCGTGTACATGCTGCGGGGCTTAAGGTGTGGCTTACCGTACATTATTCAGATACATGGGCAGACCCATCGGCACAGGCAGTACCCGCAGAATGGGCAAGCCTTGGTTTTGCCGACCTTAAAACGGCTGCTGTTAATTATACAGGTCAGATATTGACAGATATTAAACCGGATTTAATACAGATAGGTAACGAAACCAACGACGGTTTTATGTATCCCGCCGGTAACCTTACCCGTAACGAAGGCCAATACCTGCAACTGGTAAATGCCATAAGTGCTAAAATACGCCAGCAGTCGCCAAGTGCTAAAATTATGCTGCACCATGCCGGTATAACCGGTGCCGACTGGTTCTTTAATAAAACTGCGAATGTAGACTATGATTATATAGGTCTTTCCTACTACCCTATATGGCACGGTAAGAGCATCAGTGCGCTACAAACGGCCATGACGTCTTTGGGTACGGCGCATAACAAAAAAGTATTAGTTGCAGAAACGGCTTATCCGTTTACATTGCAGTGGAACGACTGGACAAACAATGTAGTGGGGCAGAATGACCAGATAATAACTACCTATCCGGCTACGCCTGCAGGCCAGCTTAACTTTCTTAAGGCCATCCGTAAGGCTGTTGAAGACAGCGGTACGGGTATAGGCTTCGCCTACTGGGGTGCTGAATTGACAGCCTGGAAGGGTACAGAGGCTACCAACGGGTCTACTTGGGAAAACCAGGCGCTGTGGGGTTTTGACTATAATACGCAGCCTGCGCTGGAGGCTTTTAAAAAAGACCTTTAGGCGCTATTGGAAAGATATAAATAAAGTTAGCATATATTTTTATTCCAATTTTAATTGCTGCTGCCCAGCCAGGGTTTAGTGTGAGAGAATTTTGGCGGCAGCCGGCAATTTTTGGAGAAAGCATTGGGGAGTATTCCCCGCTAAGTTAACAACGTGGTTTTTCGCACATTTGGGCGTTATGCACGAAGTTGAAATTTGGGTGAATGGTAAAGCTGTTGCCCGGCACCACGAGGTGTACTACTGTTTATTGTAAACAAAGTCCAATGGGTTCAGTTTGGGTTAAGAGATTCAAAGGCATTTTCAGTAAGCAGCTACTATACCCCGCCGGGCTTTCCGCTTGCCTATAAGCAGTATTTAAGTTTTTCAAATAAAGATACAGGCCCCGGTGGGTCGCATTATAACAGCTATTTTTTTAGTATTAAACGATGAAAAAAAAATTAGTACAGCAGGTTTCGGCCTGTTTTAAAGAAAAGTTTGGCGCAGAGCCCGGCCACATATTCCTTTCGCCGGGGCGTATAAACATTATAGGTGAGCACGTAGATTATAACGATGGTTATGTGCTTCCGGCGGCGATTAACAAATACATTTGCTTTGCCGTGTCTGAAAACAACAGCAGCACCGTAAACCTGTATGCTAAAGACCTTGATCAAAGCTACAGCTTTGACCTTAACGATGTATTGAAACCGGGCGACAAAATGTGGGCTAACTTTTTCCTTGGTGTGGCGCATCTTATCAAAGAACGCGGTCTTGAGTTTAAAGGTGTGGATGTTGCTTTTAGCAGTACTATTCCCATGGGCGCAGGCCTTTCTTCATCGGCAGCGGTAGAGTGCGGTTTCGCGTTTGCCCTGAATACCATCTATAATCTTGGCCTTAGCAAAGAAGATATCGCGCTTATAGGCCAAAAGTCTGAACATACGTTTGTAGGTGTAA
Source organism: Bacteroidia bacterium (assembly GCA_046566705.1). GTDB lineage: Bacteria > Bacteroidota > Bacteroidia > Flavobacteriales > Flavobacteriaceae > Flavobacterium. The sequence goes on from JBKHWE010000021.1 coordinate 50,928, forward strand.
ACTGTGGTATCATGGACCAGTTTGCCAGTGTATTCGGTAAAAAGAACAAGGTTATAAAGCTGGATTGCAACAACCTTGACCACGAATACCACAATGCTGATTTTAAAGAATATTCATTACTGCTTTTAGATAGCAAAGTAAAACATACACTACTGGAGTCAGGTTACAACGACCGCCGTAACGAGGTGGAACTTGGCCTGGCGAAACTTAAGGGGCAATACCCTGAAGTTAAAACCTTCCGCGACCTTAGTGAAGCACAGGTAGAGGCTCAGAAAGAACTGCTTGGTGATGTAGTATATCGCCGCTGCCTGTTTGTAGTGCGCGAAATTCAGCGTGTGCTGGATGCAGTAGAAGCTTTGGAAAACCAGGACTTTAAAAAACTGGGTGCACTGATGTTTGCTACACACAACGGCCTTAGCAAAAATTATGAGGTAAGCTGTGAGGAACTTGATTTCCTTGCCGATGCCGTACGTACCGATGAAAATGTACTGGGTGCCCGTATGATGGGTGGAGGTTTTGGTGGCTGTACCATCAACCTGGTTAAGAAAGACGCTGTTGACGCTACAATAGAACGCGTTGCTGCAGCATACAAAGAGAAGTTTAACATTAAGCTGGAAGCCTACAAAATTAAAATAGCTAACGGTACCAGCGTATATACGAATGAACATGCAGGCATTTGATAATAATGAGCATCCGCACAGAAGGTATAACCCCCTAATAGGCGAATGGGTACTGGTATCGCCACACAGAGCTAAAAGGCCTTGGCAGGGACAAAAAGAAAGTGCCGGTGGTGAAGACCGTCCGCATTACGACCCTACCTGTTACCTTTGTGCCGGAAACGAACGCAGCAACGGTGTGTACAACGATAACTATACCGATGTTTTTGTGTTTGATAACGACTTCCCATCATTATTGCAGGAAGAAGTGGAAAAGCCTGAAAGCACTGACTTGTTCCGTATAGAGCCGGAAAGGGGTATTAACCGTGTAATATGTTTTTCGCCAAGGCACGACCTTACACTGCCTGAAATGGAAGTGGACGCCATTAAAAAAGTGGTAGATGTATGGAAAGCGCAGTATATAGACCTGGGCAGCCATGACTTTATTAACCACGTTCAGATCTTTGAAAATAAAGGAGCCGTTATGGGATGCAGCAACCCGCACCCACACGGACAAATATGGAGCCAGAGTTCACTGCCTACTAACGTAACCAAGACTCAGGACAACCTTAAAAAATATTACGATGCCAAAGGCCGCAGCCTTCTTGCCGATTACCTTAAGGAAGAACTGGAGCGTAAAGAACGTATCGTTTTTGAAAACGAGCATTTTGTAGTGCTTGTACCGTTCTGGGCTATCTGGCCGTTTGAAACGCTTATCGTAAGTAAAAGGCATTTTGGCAAAATTACCGACATGACAGAGGAAGAATCGTTAGCTTTCGCCGAAGCGATAAAAATCCTTACGGTAAAATACGATAACCTGTTTGAAACCTCGTTCCCGTATTCGTCTGGTATACACCAGGCGCCAACCGATGGTGAAGACCACCCGGAATGGCATTTCCATATGCACTTCTATCCGCCATTGCTGCGTTCGGCTACCGTGAAGAAATTTATGGTAGGCTACGAACTGATGGCTGAGGCACAACGTGATATTTCCCCTGAAAAAAGCGCTGCCACGCTAAGGGAACTTTCTCAGGTGCATTACAAGCAAAAGTAATTTTTAGCATTAACCATTAGTAATACGTCTTTTTAAGAACCCAATCTCAACAAACACAATTATGCAGTCTTCATTATCTACTGCGGATTACATTGTATTCCTGGTCTACTTCGTATTAATAGTAGGCTACGGTTTATGGATATATAACCGCAAAAAGAAGGAAACAGAGTCGAGCAGCGACTATTTCCTTGCCGAAGGTTCCCTTACATGGTGGGCCATAGGCGCATCGCTCATAGCCAGTAACATTAGTGCTGAGCAGTTTATAGGCATGAGCGGCAGTGGCTTTAAAATAGGCCTTGCCATAGCCACCTACGAATGGATGGCGGCGCTTATCCTTATTGTAGTGGCGGTATTTTTTATACCGGTATATCTTAAAAACAAGATATTTACCATGCCACAGTTTTTGCACCAGCGCTATAATGCCAATGTAGCCATGATTATGGCGGTGTTTTGGCTGTTGCTTTATGTTATTGTAAACCTAACATCAATTCTTTACCTGGGTGCGCTTGCCGTAAGCAGTATCAGTGGTATCGATTTTAATATTTGTATAGCGTTCCTTGCCATATTCAGTATCATGATTACCCTTGGTGGTATGAAGGTTATAGGCTTTACGGATGTAATACAGGTGTTTTTCCTTATCTTAGGGGGCTTGATTACCACTTACTTAGCGGTAAACCTTGTTGCCGAAGAATTTGGGGGCAGCGGTGTGCTTGACGGCTTTAAGTTTATGAGTGCCGAGGCGGGAGACCACTTCCAGATGATATTCAGCAAGGAAAGTGAACATTATGCTGAGCTTCCGGGGTTGTCTGTACTTATAGGTGGTATGATTATTGTTAACCTTAATTACTGGGGTTGTAACCAATATATTACCCAGCGTGCGCTTGGTGCCGACCTTAAGACTGCCCGTGGCGGTATATTATTCGCGTCGTTCCTTAAGCTAATGATGCCGCTTATAGTGGTTATACCGGGCATTGCTGCGTATGTATTGTACCAGCACGGTAACTTCCATACGGAGATGATGCAGGCAGGCGAACTTAACCCGGACAGAGCGTATCCGGTACTGCTTAACCTGCTTCCGGCAGGGCTAAAAGGGCTTTCATTCGCGGCGCTTACAGCAGCTATTGTAGCTTCGCTTGCGGGTAAGGCAAACAGTATTGCCACAATATTTACGCTGGATATTTATAAGAAGCGTATCAACGAAAATGCCGACGAAAAGAAATTGGTAAATGTTGGTAAAATGACGGTGGTTGCGGCCATGATTATAGCCATTATCATAGCACCTTTCTTAGGAATTGATAAAAAAGGAGGGTTCCAGTTCATACAGGAGTATACAGGTTTTGTAAGTCCTGGTATCTTTGCAATGTTCTTACTGGGCTTCTTCTGGAAAAAAACCACCAGCAACGCGGCATTGTTTGCTACCATAGGAGGATTTATATTCAGTTGTGTGCTGAAGTTCCTTCCTGCTATTATGGATCTGTCCTTCCTGTATCCTATAGGGTGGGCAGTGCCAAACGCGGCCGGTGTGTATGAAATACCATTCCTGGACAGGATGGCTATTGTATTTGTGCTTTGTGTGGTGGGAATGTTCTTCATCAGCAAAAAAGAAGCACAAAAAGGTGTCAGGACACATGGACTTGAGATTGACACCAACATGTTTAAGGTAACACCTGCATTTACTGTAGGAGCATTAATTGTTACCGGTATTACTGCGGCACTCTACACCATTTTTTGGTAGTTTGTTTAATAAATGTTTTTTTACATACACTTAAGCGCGGCCTGCAAGCCGCGCTTTTTTTGCCTACAAAAAAAGGGAAGCCATTACGCTTCCCTTAGTTATATAGTGTAAACTGTTTACCACACATAGGTACCTACGCCGCCTGCAGGCAATGTTGCGGCTACCCACTGGCCGTTATGTCTTATGGTAAAGGTGGCACTGGTTATGCCATCGTTCTCTACAATAAGCACATATTTACCCTGAGGGGTTTTAAAGGCTACGTTGTTAAGGTTGCCGGTTATGTTGCTGCTTATACGTACCGAACCTGCCTGTACAAACTTAGAGGCATGTGCTATAATGTAATACGCCACGTTTTTCTGGTAGCTGTCACTGCTGGTTATGGTAATGGCGCCTTTACAGGTAGTGCAGCCACCCTGGGTGTAGGGGCCAAAACCACTGTCGTTAGCCAGGTTCCATTCCAGTACGTTCTTACTCCAGTTACGGGTAGCGCCTATAAGCACATTTTTTAGATGCCATTTCAGATCGCCTCCAAAATCGCCAGCCGCTGCGGTGTACTGTTCTGTAAAATAGATGTTTTTATTCGGGTGTAAATTATGTACCGTACTAAGTCCGCTGATTTCCCCCTCGTAAAGATGCCACGCGCTACCGTCTACAAATGCATTAGCCGCAGCGTCATTATAAATAGTAAGCGGATAGGTAGTATCGTTAGGGTTGTGGTCATATACAATAATTTTGGTGGTAAAACCTGCTGTCTGTAATGCAGGCCCAAGGTTGTTTTTAATAAAGTCGCGCTGTTGGGTAGCGGCCATATACATGCTTGGATTGTTATTTGGGTTCAGCGGCTCGTTCTGTGGGGTTATCGCTTCTATGTTAATACCCTCTGCGCGCATGGCCTGAAGGTACTTTACAAAATAGTTTGCATACGCTTGCTGATATTCCGGTTTAAGGTTGCCACCTATAAAACTGCCGTTGTCCTTCATCCAAGCCGGGGCTGACCACGGGGTGGCTATAATTTTAATGTTCGGATTTATGGCCAGGATTTCCTTAAGCATGGCTATAACTGCATTATCATTTGACAGGCTGAAGTTCGTCAGGTTTACATCAGTTTGCCCGGTAGGCATATCATCATAAGTAAAGGCTGTGCTGTTAAGGTCAGATGCGCCTATACTAACACGCAGATAGCTTACGCCAATGCCCGTTGCGCTAAATACATCCTGCAAAAGTTCCTGTTTGCGTGTTGCATTTAGTGAATTAATAACCTGTACACTGCCGCCTGTGAGTGTGTAACCGAAACCATCCATGGTTTGGAACGTGGTGCCTTCAGATACGTCAATAACATTCGTGTACACCGTACCTGTTGTGTTTAGGTCAAGCACGGTGGTTTGCTTTTCCAGTAGCGTACTGCGATCACCTTTGGTCAGGTAAAAATCAATGTCATTAGTGCCCGGCGTAGGGTTGGTTCCGGGGTTGGTGTTGTCTGTTTCGTTACCGCCCGATGACGATGAACATGAGGTTGCAGCGCCTAGGGCACACAGAAGTGCCGCGCTAAAAATCATTCTTCTCATTGTAAATAGATGTTTTGGATTCCGCTAAAGTATCACATTAATTACGAAAAGGTTTTCTTAATCCCGTTTTTTTAACATTTATGGCAAAAACGAAACCCCGCTGTAAGGCGGGGCAACTATATATAGAACTGTTTGTGCTTAGTGGGCTTTGGCTTTATCTAAGGCATGTTCCAGTACATGTTTCAGTTTATCCAGCGCGCCAGATATGGCCTTCTCTACAGAGTCTGACTTGCAGGATGCCGAAAGCTGGGAATACCCGCTTACACGTGCCTCTACAGTACACGTTTTATCTATTGCTCCTTTTTTTGCACCGTTGTTTTCATCGGCTACGTGAATTTCGAGCGTAGATATACGTTCTTCAAATCGTTTTAGTTTTTCCTGGGCTATTTCATTCCAGTAGCCTTCTTTTCTTCCAGTACCATCTATGTGGTTATCGGTGTTTAAATGTACCTGCATAGCTTTACATTTTTAATGTTCTTATTTCTAAAATTACGGAAATTATCCTTTTCCTATATCTAAAATTACCAACTCTTTTTGGGTTAAGGTGTGACAATTATCATAATTAGGAAATTTTAAATATAAATACCAATTGGTATATTTTTATTTCTACCTTTGTAGCATGACTAAGGCAGAAAAGACAAAACAGTATATCATTGAAAAAACAGCTCCTGTATTTAATAAACAGGGATATGCTGGTACATCCATATCTGATCTTACCGCCGCAACCGGGCTAACCAAGGGGAGCATTTATGGTAATTTTGAGAATAAAGACGAAGTTGCCCTTGCCGCTTTTGATTTTAATCATAAACGGATTATACATCTTGTTTCTGAAAAGCTGGCGAAACAAAATAGCAGTATTGATAAACTTAAAGCCTATATCGCTGTATATGCCGAATTGCCTAAAGATACATTGCTGCAATATGGCTGCCCGATATTAAATACAGCAACAGAGGCAGATGATATGTACCCGCAGCTCCGTCATAAGGCAGTTACGGCCATAAATCTTTGGAAGAGAAATATTGAAAATATTGTTCACAAGGGGCAGGAGAAAAAAGAGATTCGTAAGGGAGTAGATGCAGCAGAATTTGCACTTACTTTTATCGCGTTGATAGAAGGCGGTGTAATGTTGTGGAAGCTTACAGGTAACCTGGATGGACTGAATGCAGTACTGAAAACTGTTAAGGCTATGGTTAAGAATATAGCAAAATAATTTTTTTAATCTTAATATACCGATTGGTATTTATGTTTTTATACCTTTTGGTATTTTAATTTAAAAATAACCTATGGATACAAAAGAAGCAGCCATGTTGCGGCAATTTATCGGGAAAGAAGTGAGCGGATCGCCTTCGCCTTTTATGAACTGGCTCACGCCGGAAATACTAAAAGTTGAAGAAGGTAACCTGGCTTTTAGTTACAAAATACGTCCGGAAATGGCAAATCCGTTTGGTACGCTGCACGGAGGTATAACTGCTGCTATAATAGACGATGCCATGGGGGCAACTTTAATAGCATATGGTGAAGAGGTTTTTCATGTTACCGTAAATTTGTCGGTTGATTATTTTGCGGCTGCCTATGTTGGGGATGTTATTATTGCAGAAACACAGGTGGTTAAAAAAGGCAGGCAGATTGTAAACATACACTGTGATGTGTGGAATGCCGATAGGTCTAAATTGTTGGCAAAAGGATATTCGAATCTTATAAAAACAGTTATAAAATGAAAAGAGTCGCAGTAACAGGGCTTGGCGCCATAACCCCGTTGGGTAATACTGTTGCCGAGTTTTGGGATAATATTGTAGCCGGTAAAAGTGGTGCAGGTCCCATAACCAAGTTTAATGCCGCCAAGTTTAAAACACGTTTTGCCTGTGAGGTGAAAGGTTTTAATGGCGAAGATTTTATTGAAAAGAAAGAACTGCGCAAATACGACCTGTATACGCAGTATGCCATAGTGGCTACTGAAGAAGCTATAAAAGATGCCGGACTCGATTTTGCGACCATGAGCAAAGAAGACCGCTACGATGTGGGGGTTATCTGGGGTACCGGGAACGGAGGTATTACTACCTTTGAAGAACAACTGCAGGAGTTTCATGCCGGTGACGGTACACCGCGTTTCAATCCGTTTTTTATACCTAAGATGATAGTAGATATAGCTGCGGGTGTGCTGTCTATCCGTTTTGGGTTGCACGGGCCTAACTATGCTACGGTTTCCGCTTGCGCGTCGAGCAATTCGGCTATAATTTCCGCGGCAGATACCATTCGTATGGGTAAGGCTGTTATTATGGTTACCGGTGGTAGTGAGGCAGCCATAACCCCATCGAGCATTGGAGGGTTTGGTGCGGCGCAGGCTCTTAGTAAAAATGACGATGATGCCCAAGGCGCTTCGCGTCCGTTTGATAACAGCCGTGATGGTTTTGTAGCCGGCGAAGGTGCCGGTGCGCTAATACTTGAAGAATGGGAACACGCCGTGGCACGTGGTGCTAAAATTTATGCCGAAATTATTGGAGGCGGTATGGCTGCTGACGCCTATCACCTAACGGGTACACCTGCCGACGGCTTAGGGGCTATGCTGGGTATGAAACGCGCGCTAAAAGAAGCTGCTGTAACCCCTGCGGATATCGCTGCTTCGGGTTATGTAAACGCCCATGCCACGTCTACTCCGCTTGGTGATATAGGTGAGCTAACCGGTATAGCTGCGGTGTTTGAAGGATTGGATATTCCGGTTACGGCCACTAAGAGCATGACCGGCCACCTGCTGGGTGCTGCCGGTGCCGTAGAAAGCATTGTTAGTATACTGTCGCTTCGCGATGGCATTATTCCGGGGACTATTAACACTAATGTAGATAACCTGGACGAACGTATCCCGGCAAATACTAAGCTTGTAATTGGAGAAAGCCAGAAAAAGGAACTTACCTACGTGCTTAACAATACCTTTGGCTTTGGGGGGCATACGGCAAGTAGCCTGTTTAAGAAAGTACTGTAAAAGTTTATTATCCGGATTGCTAGATATTAGAAAACCCCTTTTGTGTTAAAAGGGGTTTTCTAATATTATATCAAAGGCTATGTAGTTAGCGTCGACTATATCATGACCGGTGCCTATGAGATCGTTCATGTAGCCCAGATCGAATGTAACCGGTGTATCATTAGGTTTATAGGTGTAATACAGGCAGAACCTACTCTCCTTATATTCGTAATTGCCCCAATTGTTTGCGGCATCGTGCGCTATTGAAAACAAAGCTTCTGCTGTAGCGCTTATACTACTGGTTTCTGTGGCGTCAAGCCCGGCTGTGAGTTGAGATTTTATGCGGGTACGCAGTTGCAGACTGTTCTCTATATCGCCAAATTCAGGATTGTAAAACTTCCTTACCTCCTGCCTCAGGGTATTCTTCCATTTAAAATCGCCAAAAATGGTACTATGGCTTAGTCGTGCATAGGCGCGGTATTCCTGGTGTATTTCGGCATCGTCCGGATTCTGAACAAGATGGCTGTAATGGTGCTGCCTGCGGTAACTCAGGGCATAGCTGTACTGCCAGGCTGAATTTATTTTGTGGTACATTTCTTCGTTTACCACAAAAATGGAAGGTTTGTCTAAAGGGTTTTCATCCTGTGGGCCGCTTATGCGCCCTGTGCCTACATAGGTAACAGAGGTGTTCTTTTCGCTAAGTTTTTGCCTGATACCTGCCGCGCTCCAGTAGGCAGAATGGGTTTCTCCAAGTCCCGGAGGGCTAAGCTGTGCATGGGCTATGAGGCAAAATAGTAGTGCTGATGTAAGGTGTGATAGTTTCATAGTGCAATGTTTTTAGCAAATATCATACCTTAATCTGGAAACAAATGGGAATTTAGGCGCTACCAATAAATCCATGATAAAAATCATAAATGTTTTTAAATTTGTAAACTTTTTGATGTTGATAAATTTTTAATTAATTGTAAAACAGTATTTTGTAACTTTAAATTTGTAAACATTTTTAAAGTATTTTTTTTATAAATGTTTTTAATTTTACTTTTGTGAAACAATTGTGACCTAAAAGTTTTCACTTATGAATACATCCAACATAAAAACTGAACCTGTTATATATTCGCAGGAGGAAGCAGTACAGGCTTCTTTAGAATATTTTAATGGCGATAGCCTGGCTGCTACAGTCTGGGTAAATAAATACGCGCTGAAAGACAGTGAGGGTAATATCTACGAGAGCACGCCTGATGATATGCACTGGCGCATAGCCCGTGAAATAGCCCGCGTGGAAAAGAAATATAAAAACCCGCTTACCGAACAGCAGGTTTTCGACCTGATTAAAGATTTTAAATACCTGGTGCCACAGGGCAGTCCTATGACGGGTATTGGCAACCCCTACCAGATTGCATCGCTGAGTAACTGCTTCGTCATTGGTAATGATAATGGGGATTCATACGGCGGTATTATGAAAACCGACCAGGAGCAGGTGCAGCTTATGAAACGCCGTGGTGGTGTGGGGCACGACCTGAGCCATATCCGCCCGAAAGGAAGCCCTGTAAAAAACTCGGCACTTACCTCTACAGGGTTGGTGCCGTTTATGGAACGTTTCAGTAACTCTACCCGTGAGGTGGCACAAGATGGTCGCCGTGGCGCGTTGATGCTTTCTGTATCTGTAAACCACCCGGATGCTTCAGATTTTATTGATGCCAAAATGGAGCAGGGCAAAGTTACAGGCGCTAACGTATCTGTTCGTATAGATGATGCTTTTATGCGTGCGGTTAAGGCCGATGAAAACTACATACAGAAATATCCAGTGTTTAGTGCTGTGCCGACATATTCTAAAAACATCAGTGCTAAGGTGCTTTGGGATAAAATCATTCATAACGCGTGGAAGTCGGCTGAACCGGGTATACTATTCTGGGATACCATCATTAAAGAATCACTGCCGGATTGCTATGCCGACCTGGGTTATAAAACCTTGTCGACCAACCCGTGTGGCGAAATCCCGCTATGTGCCTACGATTCATGCCGCCTGCTTGCCATTAACCTGCTGAGTTATGTAGAACAGCCGTTTACAAAACAGGCTTCGTTTAACTTTCCGTTGTTTAAGGAACACGTTGCTGCGGCGCAACGCATTATGGATGATATCATAGACCTGGAACTGGAAAAGGTAGATGCCATTCTTGCCAAGATTGATGCCGATCCTGAAAGCGATGAAATAAAGTTGGTAGAGAAAAACCTGTGGCTGAACATTCGCCATAAAGCATACGAAGGCCGTCGTACCGGTATAGGGATTACTGCCGAAGGTGATATGCTTGCGGCTCTGGGCTTGCAATATGGCAGTGCCGAAGGTGTTGATTTCTCTGAAGAAATACACAAAACACTTGCCCTTGAAGCGTACCGTGGTTCGGTAAATCTTGCCAAGGAACGTGGTGCTTTTGGTATTTATGATACAGAAAGGGAAAAGAACAACCCGTTTATACTGCGCCTTAAAGAGGCTGATAGCCAACTGTACTATGAAATGGCGGAACACGGGCGCAGGAACATTGCCTTGCTTACCATAGCGCCTACAGGTACCACCAGCCTTATGACGCAAACCACCAGCGGTATAGAGCCGGTGTTCCTTCCGGTATATAAACGCAGGAGGAAAGTAAATCCGAATGATAAGGACGTGCGTGTGGACTTTGTAGATGAAGTAGGCGACAGCTGGGAAGAGTATGTGGTATTCCATCACCGTTTTAAGGAATGGATGGAGGTAAATGGTGTTGATGCCTCTAAAAATTATACCCAGGAAGAACTTGATGTACTGGTAGAACAATCGCCTTACTATAAATCTACAAGTAATGATGTGGACTGGCTGGAAAAAGTGCGCATGCAGGGCCGTATACAAAAGTGGGTAGACCACTCTATTTCGGTTACCATAAACGTACCGAACGATACTCCTGAAGAAATGGTGGCCAAACTGTATATGGAAGCCTGGGAAGTTGGGTGTAAAGGAGTTACCGTGTACCGTGATGGTTCGCGTAGTGGTGTGCTTATTTCAGCTTCAGAGAAGAAAGAAGAAAAGACGCCTGAAACAGCCGACGGCCCTGCACCATTTCCGTTGAAACGTCCGCAAACACTGGATGCCGATGTGGTGCGTTTCCAGAATAGTAAAGAAAAATGGATTGCTTTTATCGGTTTGGTCGATGGGCGCCCATATGAAATATTTACCGGTCTTGCCGATGACGAGGATGGTATTGCGCTTCCACGCTGGGTAAACGACGGACTTATCATCAAGAATAAAAACGAAGACGGCGCCACGCGCTACGACTTCCAGTATAAAAATACCCGTGGCTATAAAACCACCATTGAAGGGCTTTCGCATAAATTCAATCCGGAGTACTGGAACTACGCCAAGCTGATTTCGGGTACGTTAAGGCACGGCATGCCGATAGAAAAATCGGTAGACCTGATTAATAGTCTTCAGTTAGATAGCGAAAGCATAAACACCTGGAAAAATGGTGTGGCTCGCGCGCTTAAGCGTTATATTGTAGACGGTACTACAGCTCATGGGCAAAAATGCAGCAACTGTAACAGTACCAACTTAATTTACCAGGAAGGCTGCCTTACCTGTAACGATTGTGGATCATCTAAGTGTGGTTAATTATTATCATCTTATCCGTTTTTTATAGTTGGAGAGTCCGTTCCCGTTCCCGGGAGCGGATTTTTCATTTTAAGGAGTGTTGTAAATAAATGTTAAGTGCGGTCGTTTGTTTTTTGTTGGGTGTTGCATTGCCTAAATTTATAAGAATGTCAATTTTTAAAATGCATCATAATGGAGAAAGAAACCATCTACTATCTCCTTATTACAATAGGGAGTCTGGCTGTAGCATTTTCGGTTGTCTGGTACATATTGCTGAGGATAGGGCGAAACCCAAAGAACATTTTACCCCCTAATTTCGCCCAACGTATAAAAACACCCCTCATATTGTTTTTTGTAGCACTTGCCATCCGTATCCTTGCCGAAGGTGGTATGGTGGGCGGCTATGCTTTCGCTATTATCCATTTAGGGACGCTGTTGCTTATAATTGCAATAGCCTGGTTTCTTATCTTGTTTTCGGCTATTGTAAAGAACGGCTTTATGCGAAAGTTTGATATTACCGCTGCCGATAACCTCACTGCCCGTAGGGTGTACACGCAGTTCAGTATTCTGGAACGTGTTGCGGTTTTCCTTATAGTGGTATTTGCTATAGGTGCAGCACTTATGAGTTTCGAGGGCATACGTGCCATTGGGGTTAGTGTATTCGCTTCGGCAGGTGTGGCGGGTATCATACTGGGTTTTTCGGCTCAAAAAGCCATTGGTACATTGCTTGCAGGTATACAGATAGCCATAACCCAACCCATTCGCGTAGACGACGTGGTTATTGTAGAAGGGGAATGGGGGCGGATTGAAGATATTTACCTTACGTATGTGGTCATCCGTATTTGGGATATGCGCCGTTTGGTGGTGCCTACTACGTATTTTATTGAAAAGCCGTTCCAAAACTGGACACGACAAAGTGCCGACTTGCTGGGTACAGTATTTATTTATACAGATTTTACGCTTCCGGTAGAAGCGCTTAGGGAAGAACTTACAAGGCTTTTGACAGATTACCCGCTATGGGATGGCAAGGTAAATGTACTTCAGGTAACAGATGCTAATGCAAATGGTATGGAAATCCGCGCGCTTATGAGTAGCAGGGATTCTTCTTCAGGCTTTGATTTACGGGTGTATATCCGTGAGAAATTGATAATCTTCATCCAGCAAAACTATCCTGAAAGCCTGCCAAAAACAAGGGTAGAGATGCATCCTGCATCCTGTTGGGTATAAGTCCACGTCACAGGTATAGTTAAAGTTGGACTATATGCAGATTGCCGTACCGTAAACTTTTTGCATCTTTGTAATGAAGTAAGTTTTATATGATGCGTACCATTTTGCTTATGTTGCTGCTGTCCGGTTTTTTGGGTTCTGCCCAATCGTTAGACCTTCCGGCAGAAATAAAAAAAGATTCCTTTGCTGTTGTAAAGCCCGATCCGCATTACAGGGAAGACCAGTTCTATGCGGGTATTTCCTATACGCTTATGCAGTCTAAGCCGGCAGGGTATTCTCAGTATTCTGTCCCGGTAAAACTCGTATTTGGGCTCCTGCGCGATATTCCGTTAAACAAGCGCCGTAACTATGCTATAGCTATTGGTGCCGGATATTCCTATACTAATATAAAGCACAGTGTAGTAACGCAGCAGGAAGCGGGTGTGAATAATTACAGTATTATATCGCAGGTTGATTTTGATAAGAATAAACTGGTATTGCATTATGTGGATTTTCCGCTGGAACTGCGCTGGCGCACAAGTAACGACACCGATCACCGTTTTTGGCGTATATATACCGGATTTAAACTGAGCTACCTGTTTTATGATAAGGCCGAATACCGTGCTGATGCCAATAGTAAAGTAAAAATAACTAACGACCGTAATATGAACCGTATTATGACCGGAATGTATGTTGCTGCCGGATATAATACCTGGAATTTTTATGCCTATTATGGCTTTGACAGTATTTATAAAGGTGTACCTATGAATGAAACGGGCGATCAGCTGAAATTGAGACCTTTGAACTTCGGGCTGATGTTTTATATATTATAATTTATATTGTTGGCATCAGCCATATGTACCAAAGTCCTAATTGTGGTATAATGCCTAAAAAGAAGCCAATAATCAATTCTGAAGGAGTATGGGCTTTTTCCTGAAGCCGTGATGATGCTACATAACCGCTGCATATAATCAGCAGTGCTATGGGTATGGTAAGCTTTACATGATAATATACCGACAGGCTTACAGCAAACATAGTGAGTGATGTAACAGCCATCATGTGCAGGCTTGCCTTTACATTGCTTAAAACCAAAACCAATGCCCCTGCATAACTTATCAATGTGCCCAGAAAATAAAAATATAGTTCTTGTATACTGAAGTCCTTAAAGCTATATTCAGTGAGCATGAGTAGTAGCAGGCAGTTAATAGCCAGCGGTAGGCGACGTTCTTTCTTGTCGGTAAGCATTCGGGTTTTTACAGCTCCAAGCGAACGCAACAGGTAAAAGATAGAAGCCGGCAGCAATATAGTCAGGATAAGTACCTGGATAAAGATCAGGTATACTTCGTTATTGTACAGGTATTTTCCTGCTACTAAAAAATAAAGTATAGTAGCATAGGCCGGTATAAACAGCGGGTAGAATACGTAAGAAAACGACCTAATAAACCTCTCCATAAAACCGTGCTTAAATTTTCTTGCGCATACGTGCTACCGGTATATCCAGCTGTTCGCGGTATTTGGCTATGGTGCGGCGGGCTATAGGGTAGCCACGCTCCTTTAATATGTCGGCCAGTTTGTCGTCCGGAAGGGGTTTGCGTTTATCTTCTTCTCCTATAACTGTTTGCAGGATTTTTTTAATTTCAATGGTACTTACGTCTTCGCCCTGGTCATTTTTCATGGCTTCGCTAAAAAACTCTTTAATTAGCTTGGTGCCGTAAGGGGTTTCTACGTATTTACTATTGGCTACACGGCTTACGGTACTAATGTCCAGGCCTACCATGTCGGCTATGTCTTTAAGGATCATTGGTTTTAGCCTCGCCTCGTCGCCATCCAGAAAGTACTCTTTCTGGTACTCCATGATGGCGTTCATAGTCACAAACAGGGTTTCCTGCCTCTGACGAATGGCATCAATAAACCATTTGGCACTGTCCAGTTTTTGTTTAATGAACTGTACCGCGTCTTTCTGTTGGGTACTTTTCTGGCGGCTTTCTTTATAGCTTTGCAACATTTCCTGATAGTCCTTGCTTACATGGAGTTCCGGAGCGTTACGTCCGTTTAGCGAAAGTTCCAGCTCCCCATCTACTATTTTAATACCAAAGTCAGGTACTACGTGTTCTATGGGTTTTGCATTGCTTTCGTAGGCACCGCCCGGTTTTGGGTTTAGTTTTTCAATTTCGTCGATGGCTCTGCGAAGGTCATCTTGCTTAACATCAAATTTCTGGAGCAGCTTGTCGTAGTGTTTTTTAGTAAATGCCTCAAACTGGTCTTCTATGATTTTTACGGCAAGTTCTATGCTTGGGGTAGGGGTTTTGCTTTTCAGTTGCAGCAGCAGGCATTCCTGCAAGTCGCGCGCGCCAACACCGGCGGGATCCAGCTGGTGGATGTAGTGCAGTACGTGTTCTACAGTAGCTTCATCGGTATAAATGCCCTGTGTAAATGCCATATCGTCCACAATATCGGCAATGCTACGGCGTATGTAGCCGGTGTCATCGATGCTGCCCACAAGGAATTCGGCTATTTCGCGCTCCTCATCGGTAATGATAAACGTGTTTAGCTGATCCAGTAAACTCTGGTGGAAACTTACCGTAGCGGCAAATGGTAATGAACGATCCTCGTCGTCATCACTATAGTTGTTTGCCTGAAGTTTGTATCCCGGTATTTCATCATCACTCAGATATTCATCTATGTTTATTTCGTCGGCATCAATGCGGTCGTTGTCATAATCATCATAGTCGTCGTAATCGTCATTGTTGTCAAATTCATCTTTTTCATAGTCGTATTCCTCTTCATTGCCACCTTCAAGTGCAGGATTTTCCACCATTTCTTCTTTCAGGCGTTGTTCAAAAGCCTGTGTAGGTAGCTGTATCAGCTTCATAAGCTGAATTTGCTGAGGTGAAAGTTTTTGCGATAATTTAAGCTGTAGGTTTTGCTTGAGCATAATAAAAACGGACTATTTGTACAGGATAAAGATACAAAAAACCGTTTTGGGCTGTGGTGTTTTTTTAGAAAAAATTAATACGAAAAGAAGTTGGGTATAATTTTTGATAAGCGCAGGCGAATCTGCGCATTATAGAACAGTCCTCTTGCAGTTGGGTACGAGCAGGTAGTATGGAACAGTGTGCTCTCTGGTGTTGTATGTGAGTTTTTTGGTTGATTTAGGGTTTTTACCATTGTAAATGGTGTATGAGACCTTGTAAATACCCGGATAGATTCTTGTTTTATATCCTTTAAAATTTTCAAGGATATTATGTTCGTCATCGTAAAAATTATTACTTACGGTATCCAGAGTGTATGTGTTATCCAAGGGATAATGTATATTTAATGCGGTTTTAGATGGCGTTATTTTATCAGGTTTAATGGTGCAGCCGTTTTTAGTATTTGTTACAAACTGATACGTGGCATTGTCTGGTGCTATTACCATAAAGTCACTTTTATGAGATAAGCTTAGGGTTCTTTCTACTGTTACTTCTATAGAATCTTTAATAATTCCGTCTTTAAATATTAGGCTAATCGCATTGGTTTCAGCCTCAAAAAGTTTATTGTTGTCTATTATTGCAGCTATTGAGTCGGCAATATTGCCTTTTAAGGGCGCATCTTTAAAGAGGAGCTTTAGTGCCTGTTCTATATGTATGTAATCAGGATCCGATATGGCATTGCCCTCAAATACATCGTTTTTAACTATAGTTGCTGTTATGTGCTTAGGAGTCTGCTTTGTTTCGCAGGAAAGTATAAGCAGTGCGGTTAAGCATACCAGGAATATTTTCATTGTAAATTGGTTTTCGTAAAAATACATAAAAAAACCTCCCAAATCGGGAGGCTTCATATATCTTAAAACTCAGCGTTCTGCGGAGTCCTTGGGAACGGAATCACGTCGCGGATGTTACCCATGCCGGTAACAAACAGTACCAGGCGCTCAAAACCAAGTCCGAAACCTGCGTGTGTAGCCGTACCGAAACGACGGGTATCCAGGTACCACCATAGTTCTTTTTCGTCTATGCCAAGGTCGGCAATTTTTTGTTGCAGCACGTCAAGGCGTTCTTCCCTTTCAGAACCACCAACAATTTCGCCAATGCCTGGGAACAGGATATCCATAGCGCGTACGGTTTGCCTGTCTTCGGCAGTGTTGTCATTAAGCCTCATGTAGAATGCCTTAATTTTAGCCGGGTAATCGTATAGTATTACAGGACACTTAAAGTGCTTCTCCACAAGGAAACGTTCGTGCTCGCTCTGTAGGTCGGCACCCCATTCTTCTATGATATAGCTAAATTTCTTGTTCTTGTTCGGCTTGCTCGCTTTCAGGATGTCAATAGCCTCAGTATAGCTTACGCGCTTAAATTTGTTTTCAAGAACAAAGTTTAGTTTTTCTAATAGGCCAAGTTCGCTGCGTTCTGCGGTAGGCTTGGTTTTTTCCTCATCGGCAAGGCGTTGGTTAAGGAACGCAAGGTCATCCGGACATTTGTCAAGCGCGTACTTAATCACGTACTGAATGAAATCCTCGGCAAGGTCCATGTTGTCATCAAGGTTGTTAAACGCAACCTCAGGCTCTACCATCCAGAATTCTGCAAGGTGGCGGCTGGTGTTACTGTTCTCTGCACGGAACGTAGGTCCGAACGTGTAAATCTGACCTAGTGCCATAGCGAAAGTTTCTCCCTCAAGCTGACCCGAAACGGTAAGGTTAGTTTCCTTACCAAAGAAATCCTGCTTGTAATCTATTTTGCCTTCTTCATTTAGTGGTGGGTTGCCTACAGGAAGCGATGTTACCTGGAACATTTCGCCTGCGCCCTCAGCATCAGACCCTGTAATGATAGGCGTGTTTACATACACAAAACCTCTTTCCTGAAAGTACTGGTGAATGGCAAATGACAGTACAGAACGTACCCTCATAATAGCGCCAAACACGTTAGTACGCACACGAAGGTGGGCATTTTCACGTAGGAACTCCAGTGAATGTTTTTTAGGTTGCATCGGGAATTTTTCCGCGTCGCTGTCGCCCAGTATTTCTACTTCCCTGGCTTGTATTTCAAACTTCTGGCCGGCACCCTGGCTGGCTACAAGGCTACCTTTTACGGCTACGGCTGCACCTGTGGTAAGGCGTTTCAGGGTTTCGGCAGGGGTGTTTTCAAAGTCAACTACCGCCTGTATATTATGAATTACAGACCCGTCATTTATGGCTAAGAACTGGTTATTTCTAAACGTTCTTACCCATCCTTTTACAAGGACATCATCAATCGGCTTGGTGCTGTTCAGCAGGTCTTTAATCTTTGTCAGTTTCATTTTTGTTATGAATTAATCCTATTTGTTTAGCAGTATAGGTTGCAAATGCCTGCAAATGTAGTAAAAAGCTGTTTTTGGGGCGACACGAATTTCACGAATTTTCACTAATCATTATGCTTGCCGCTAAAAAGGGTACCTTTGCAGCCTAAACACTTAATCTATGAACTGGATATTACTGGTTATAGCCGGCCTGTTTGAGGTAGGTTTTGCATCGTGCCTAGGAAAGGCCAATGAAAGTACCTGCATGGTAGCCAAATACTGGATGGGCGGGTTTTTCCTGTGCCTTACCATAAGTATGGTACTGTTGTACAAAGCCACGCAAACACTGCCCATAGGCACTGCTTACGCGGTTTGGACGGGTGTGGGTGCTGTGGGTACGGTGCTGGTAGGCATTTTTGTGTTTAAAGAACCGTCAGATTTCTGGAGGTTGTTTTTCCTGACTACACTGATTGCTTCAATCGTGGGACTGAAGTTTGTGTCGCATTAGGTTTGTTACAGGGCTGAGTTTTAACAAATGCAATTAGGGCGATACGTATTTATTATATTACCAAAGTTTCCACCAGGGCTTATTGGTGTTGGGTGAAATTTGTTCTTCTCCAATAGGTGTTGTTTCATTCATGTTTATTTTTCCATATTTGTATCCCGATAATATAGTCTCAAACAGCAAATTGTCAGCACTATCAAGTTCTTCTCCAAAATAGCGTTTACAAATAGCAAACACAAAATTTTCACCAACCTGATCTTCGGTCATTGGATCATCTGGAAAATCGTCAAATAAATAATTTCTGTTTCCATTTTCGTCTAACTCAGATTTACTTAGTAGTTCTTTTTCTTCTTCAAGAGGTTCTCCTATATTTACAAATGTGCCATCGTCTGCGCTCCCCGCTCTCGCCCTTAATTTTTGCCCATTTTTCGTTACTGAATATCCCCATAAATTCACTACACTATGAAGTATTATTGAACAAATTTCAGAGTTGGGGAAAATCCGGTTTAAGGTTTTTTCAGTTTGTGTTTCGCTATCTTCAAAAAATTGCATTGGAATTTCCTGAGTGCAGATTAGTAGGTTGTCTAGATATGAACCTATGTAAACTTTGTTGTCATCTGGATTAATCGCGATTTCAAATGGCGCATCTTCTATTTTTTTTAAGTTTTGAAAACCTAGTTCTTTAAGTAATGCGTTAACGTCGACTTGTATTGGCCGATGAACGATTATTGTAGATGCTTTCCAACCCATATTTTTTTTATAAACCTAAAACAAATTCAGCACATACGACAGTTTTACCGAAACATTTTTATCAAAATGAGGAAGCTGGTACGGGCCATAACGGTAGAAGCCGGTAATGCCAAGGCCTTTAAAAATTTCGTTTAGCTCAATGCCGCTTTCGTAATAACCTCTGTCAAGCGTATTATAGGCAAAGCCAAGGTGCGCTTCGTTATGGCTCAGGTTACCCCATGCAAAACGTGTAACCAGCATCGGCGATAGTTTCAGGCTCTTATATACCGTAAAACGTGTAAAGCCGTGCTTGAGCTGTAGGGTAACGTATTGGCTGCTAAAGAACTCATTAAAGTACATGGTCTCAAAACTATTTCGACCCGATATGGTAATACGTTGTAGGATACCGTCCTTAAGCAGGCTGTTAGGGGAGGTACTGTACAGGTGGGTAATCGGCACATCGCCTCCGGCAAAACCGGTTTGCAATAAGGCGGTAGTCATTTGTCCGTTCAGGAATTTATGCTGAAACTCGGCCCTGAAGTCAAACTTCCCGAAGTTAAAATCACTGCCCCATATGCCAGCTATCGCCTTTGTGTATTGAAAGGCAAACCTTGGGAAACGTTTTTCACTCTCCACCCGCCCATCGGGAGTTTGCATAAAATCACTAAACGGGTTCCATTGCAGCGATACCGATGCGGTAACCAGATCAAACACGGTGTATGGTTTTTGCCCCGCTAAAAAAATATAATTAAACTTAGGGTCTATCCGGCTGCGGTTCAGTTGCCAAAAACTTTCGGTCTTTGGTATGATACGGGTTTCAATGTAGCCCTGCCAGGTTTGGTAATTGTAAAAGGTAGTAATGTTAAAGGGGCGTGGGTCGTAAATCTTAAACGTACGCTTGTCTGTAGCAAAAGATGTACTGCCTATTTCGCGTATATCATCGGTATAGGAACCGCCTATCCAGGAATTCGAAAACTTGCCCAGCCTTAGCGCCATGCCACCGCTGTATTTAAACTGTCCGTCTTTAGTACCGTATGCGCCATATCCGCTAATGCGGAAAATGTTGCTGAAATGATTATTAGTTATACCGCCCGCACCCACACGGAAACCTTCATAGTTGTTGTATTTTAATACATGCCTTAAATCAAGGTCTATAGCGCCCAGTGGTACATAGCCATTTATAATACGCCTGCCCAAAATTATACGCTGCTCCCAGTTGTCCTTGGCTACAAGGCTATCTAACGCCATGTAGGTGGTAAGGCTTCTTGTGTCAAGGGTGTCCGGGCGGAAACGGTTCCAATAGGCATCGGGTTGGTTTATGGCGTCATCCTTAATTTCTATTTCCACGCCCGGGCGGCGTATGAGTACCGGTACATTATACTGTTTGTCAAAATTATAGGCCTCAGAGAAGAGGTATACGTAATCTGAAGGGTCCCTCTTGCGGCCGGATTCTTCGGTTCCTATGGCGTCAAACTTTATAGTTTCGCCCAGAAATTTAATATCTTCCTTGTTGTTTCCTTTAGTTATCTTAAGTGTTCTCTTCTCCGGAAACCAAAGTTTAAGATCTTTTTCGTATTCAAAATAATGTACCGAGGTAATGTCTATAACGTTCTTAACCCTCAGTATAGCCTTGGCTATACCGTATGTTTCGCTATCAATATACAGCACACCCCGCAGCTTCCTTTTTACGCGGCGTTTGGCATCAAAATACACCATATAAACCTGTCGGTTGTTTATAGTTGTGGTGTCGAGTAGTTTATAGTTGTATTCAAAAAAAGCATCACGTGCAAGCGGCCCGGCATACTTCGTCTCAAACAGGTCTATGCCATCGGTATATACACTATACGATTGCAGTTTAAGGCCAATGAACTCATACAGGGGTTTTTTGAAACCCGCCATACGCGTAGCCAGTACGTTTTCTTTGAGTCCCTGTTTTTTGTTGTATAAAAATTCTGAAATTTTTTCGGTTTGGTACAGGTGCTGGCGGCTTACAATTTTTTTGAATTTAAACACTGCTGAATCTATCTTTTCAGCAAAATGGCCTGCTTTTTCGTAGGCTATAATGGTATCTATACGGCTCTGTACCGAGTCTGGGTCGGCAGTAACAACAAGGCGGTCATAGGTTTTGTACTTATAACTCTCCAGGCGACGTTGCGGGTCGTTTATTACCTTACGGCGTATGGCCTTGGCTATAATTTCATTAGCGGGATTTTGATGGGTAATAATCAGCTCGCCCAGTAATTCTGGTTTTACCTTAAGGCTTACGGAATAGCGGTTGTGGTTCTGTTTTACATTTATGGTTTGCGGATCGTACCCGGTATACGATACGGTGAAGTACGTGCCATAGTCAGCTAATAGAAGCCTGCCGTCTATATCGGTAACATTGTTTTTTCCATTACTGCGCACGGTGGCATAGGGCAGGGGTGCATTGTTAGCCGCATCCTTTACCGTTACGGTAAGCGGAGCCTGTGCAACAGCAGTTACAGTTGCAGACAGTAAAAATAATAGAAAGATGTGGAACTTCATTATATATCGCACGGGCTAATAGTCGTAACGCGAATCGACTACAGATATTATCCTGATGGTTTTGTCTTCAACGCGATATAAAAGTTTGTAGTTTCGAACTATAATTCTCCTGTATTTACTATGGATTTCATCAAACTGGTATTGTTCAGGAAATACAATAGCTTCAGGTGCCGAAATAAGTTCTTCACGTATTTTCCGGGCAGTTTCTTTAGAGTTATTGAACAGAAGGCTGTTGTAAAGGCTCCTTGAATCTGCTTTGGCTAAATCTGACCAAATAATGATACGAAACTGAGACATCTTACCAGGATTCCATTTCTTTACGTAAATCTTCCTGTGTAGTAAATCGCCCTTCTTCTATATCTTTCTCTCCTTGCTTAATTTTAGCATAATACTGCTCGCGGTTCATTGGCTCCCCCAGCACAGTATACGCTACAATTTCATCTTCATTATGGGCATCATCTTTTATGGATAGTAACTTATTAAACACCGTTTCATCAGTAAGGTGCATTACCCAGTCCAGTATTTCAAGTCTTTTGGCGGCATCCATGGCACTTCGTTTTTTGATATGTAAAGATAACGAGATTTCTGCACATTTATGATAAATAAAAAATCCGCCGTTTACAGGCGGATTCTTAACATATTCTCAGTGAAAGTGAAATTATACTTTCATGATTTCGGCTTCTTTTACTACAAGCAGCTCGTCAATTTTTTTAATGAATGCGTTAGTAAGGTCCTGTACACTTTCTTCAGCACCTTTACATACGTCTTCGCTCATACCGTCTTTCTCAAGTTTCTTGATTTCGGTATTAGCATCCTTACGGGAATTACGGATGCCTATTTTAGCATCTTCAGCCTCGGTTTTGGCCTGTTTAACCAGGTCGCGACGACGCTCCTCTGTAAGTGGCGGTACGCTAATTATAATACTTTCGCCATTGTTCATAGGATTAAACCCTATGTTAGCGATCAGTATAGCTTTTTCTATATCCTTAATCAGGTTACGCTCCCATGGCGTTACGGTAAGCGTCCTTGCATCAGGCGTATTGATGTTCGCTACCTGCGAAAGTGGTGTAGCAGCACCGTAGTAGTCTACGCGTACGCCGCCAAGCATGGCAGGGCTTGCCTTACCGGCACGTATATTAAGGAATTCTTTGTCCAGGTGGGCAAGGGTATTTTCCATGCTCTCCTTTGTGCTGTCCAGTATAAAATCTATTTCTTCCATAGCTTTTACGTGTTCGTGTGTTTCTTTTTAATTTTTCTTAAACGGTTACCGTAGTACCTACACCGCCGTTAAGGCATACCTCTTGCAGGTTGCCCGGCTTATTCATGTCAAATACTATGATAGGCAGTTCATTTTCCTGGCTAAGGGTAAACGCTGTGGTATCCATAACATTTAGGCCTTTTGCAAGTACTTCCTCAAATGTAAGTGTTTCGTATTTTGTAGCGGTAGGATCTTTTTCAGGGTCGGCAGTATAAATACCGTCTACGCGCGTACCTTTCAGTATCACATCGGCATCAACCTCTACACCCCTAAGTACAGCTGCGGTGTCTGTAGTAAAGTAAGGGTTACCGGTACCGGCGCCAAATATTACTATGCGGCCTTTTTCAAGGTGGCGAACCGCCCTCCTTTTTATGTATGGTTCTGCAATGGCCTTAATTTCAAGGGCGGTTTGCAGGCGGGTTTGCATACCGGCATCTTCAAGAGCGCCTTGTAGTGCCATGCCGTTTATTACGGTGGCCAGCATACCCATATAATCTCCCTGAACCCTGTCCATACCGTTAGCTGCACCGGCCACACCCCTAAAGATGTTACCACCACCTATTACTATGGCTATCTGCACGCCCTGGTCATGGATTTGTTTAATCTCGGCGGCATACTCGGCAAGTCTTGCAGGATCTATGCCATATTGTTTTTCGCCCATAAGCGCTTCACCGCTTAGTTTTAACAGGATTCGGTTGTATTTCATCGGGTGTTGTTTTTGATGGTGCAAATATAACAATATTTGTTTCCAACTGAATAAATTTTGAAAACAGCCCGTTACAAAATAATCACATCCTTATATGACTTTTTAGCTGCTTCGTAGCCAATGTTAAATATTTCGTCCATGCGTTGCTTATTAGTTTCAAAGGTGCTGTACAGCGCCAGCTCCTCAGGGCTGATTACCCAGTCGCACAATGTAAATTTCTGCATATTGCTGTTTGCCGAAAGCAGGTCGTATGCCCTGGTGGTTACGGCTTTGATGCTGCTAAGGTCTTCTTTCTGTATCTTTTGTATGGGGCTTACATAGATGCCTATGTTAGTATCACACCGGCCTTGCAGTATATCGGTAGGGAAATGGTTTACTATGCCGCCATCGCCATAGAGCCTGCCTTCAATTTCATAAGGGGAAATTATCCCCGGGAAAGCAGATGAAGCCAGCACGGCATCAGCTATTTTTATCTCATCGCCAAAAATGCGGAGTTTGCCCGAAACCAGATCGGTAGCGGTAAGGTGCATTTTATATGGTAAATCTCCTAATGTGGCTTCGCCAAAAATGCCGTGAAAGTAATCTCTAAATGCCGATGAGTCTATGAATCCCGCCTTGCGAAAGGTAAAATGTTTCCAGTGGAAAAAATAAATTGACTTGAAAAACCCCAGTATCTCCTCCGGTTTTTTGCCCCAGGCATACAGGGATGACACTATGGCACCAGAGCTGGTTCCTGCTATTTGATCAGGCTCCAGGCCTATTTCGTTTAAAAATTTTAAAACACCCGCGTGGGCAAGGCCTTTAGTACCACCACCAGAGAGTGTAAGGCCTATATTTTTTCCGTCAAACTTCATGTTCGGTTTTTGATTTGCCTGCCTAAATTACAGTTTTTTGCCGAATGGCCTTTTTTTTGATATATAATATTGACTTAATTTTGCATTAATTTTTAAGCGTATGACAACTACTAAAACCCTTATACAGCAAAGCCTTGAGCAGGCGTATGGCTATACTGATTACCGCAAACATGTAAGCGCGCTTCTTGCCGATGGCATGAGTACGGGCCACAACCAGAGTGAGGCTCTTACACATTATAGCGCGCTTAATGAAACCCGTATGAACCGCCTGGACAAAACCCTTTCGGTTCCTGCTGAAATAGCTGATAAGCTGAACCGTTTAGAAAGCAATTACCTTTTCCTGGTTATAACCGAAGGCTGGTGTGGTGATGCTGCCCAAATAGTACCGGTACTTAACAAAATGGCGCTGTCTACCGATAAGATAGACGTTAAGCTGGTGCTGCGCGATGATAACACCGAATTAATGGACGCTTATCTGACCAATGGCGCGCGTTCCATACCTAAATTAGTGGTGGTAAATCCTGCTACAATGGAGCCCATAGCCAGTTGGGGGCCACGACCTGCCGAAGGCGCCGCGATTATTATACATAATAAAGCGAAATACGGTGTAGTTACCGATGAAGCCAAAACCGACCTGCAAAAGTGGTATACCAAAGATAAAGGAATAAGCACCATGAATGAGGTACTTGGTTTGCTACAATAACAAAGGGGCTCTTGTGAGCCCCTTTGTTATTATTTAAGTGTTAGTACAAACGATTTGTTTTTACCAAAACCTACCAGTATGTATTTGCCTAAAACCAAATCCTTTTCGGTTATCTTGTAATCGGCAGTGATTTTTTCCTTGTTGATGGCTACTGCATTTGCTGCAAGACCTTTTCTTGTCTCGCCCCTGGATGGAAACACCTTGGTAACGTCGGAAAGCAATTCTACAAGATCCTGCTCTTCCGCAAGGTTTTCTTTGGTGATATCGGCATAGAAAAACTCCCCGAAAATATCGGTAAAGAACTCCTCACTCACGGCATTAAGCTGCTCGTAGTTGTATTTAGAAAATACGAACTCACTCCTGCGAATGGCTTCATCAAGCTGCTCCTGCCCGTGTACAAAACGGGTTACCTCTTCGGCAAGCTTCTTTTGCAGCTGCCTGAGGTGTGGTGCTTCTTTGTGGGCTTCTATCAGGGTGTTTATTTCTTCTTCACCCAGGAAGGTAAAAATTTTAATGTATTTCTCGGCATCCACATCGGTAGTCTTTACCCAAAACTGGTAAAACTTGTACGGCGACGTTTTATCGGCGGTAAGCCATACGTTACCACCTTCAGATTTCCCGAACTTGCTGCCGTCTGCTTTAGTAATAAGCGGACAGGTCATAGCATAGGCTTCTTTTTTGCCTTCTTCGGTATTCATACGGCGGATAAGCTCTGTACCCGTAGTAATGTTACCCCACTGGTCGCTGCCGCCCAGCTGAAGCTTGGCACCATAGGTTTTGTGCAGATGGTAAAAATCGTACCCCTGTATAAGCTGGTAGGTAAACTCGGTAAACGACATACCCATACCGGCTTCACCGCTAAGGCGTTTTTTTACAGAATCTTTAGACATCATGTAGTTTACGGTAATACGCTTACCCACATCGCGCGCGAAGCTGATGAACGAAAACTCCTTAATCCAGTCGTAGTTGTTTACCAGTATAGGTGCGTTGGCCTCGGCAGATTCAAAATCCAGGAAGCGAGAAAGTACACCTTTAATACCACTTACGTTCTTTTCAAGGGTAGCTTCATCCAGCAGGTTACGCTCGTCTGATTTGCCCGACGGGTCGCCAATCATACCGGTGGCACCACCTACAAGCGCGATAGGTTTATGCCCGCTGCGATACAAATGCACTAATATGATAATAGGTACAAGGCTGCCTATGTGAAGGCTGTCCGATGTTGGGTCAAACCCAATATACGCGGTCGTCATGCCTTTAAGCAGTTCGTCTTCCGTTCCCGGCATAATGTCGTGCACCATGCCCCTCCATTGTAGTTCGGCTACAAAATTTTTCATATTAGTGATTTTAATGCGGTTGCAAAAATACAAAGGCTAATCAACTTTTGTGAATATTTTTCGGCAATATTTAAAATCCGCCCATGTTACTGTTAACATATACAAATGCTGCCATGCTGCTAAAATGCCTATATTTGTTACTATGATATTAGTTACCGGCGGAACAGGACTGGTAGGCGGGCACCTGCTGCTAAAGCTTACTGAAGGCAGCATACCCGTGCGTGCCATTTACCGCGACAAAAAAAATATAGATAAAACACGCCTGTTGTTTGCCCATTACGGCAGGCAGCAGGATTTTACCACCGTACTATGGGCGGAAGCCGATATTAACGATGTCCCCGCGCTCGAAGAAGCCTTTGCCGGTGTTACCCATGTGTACCACTGTGCCGCAAATGTTTCGTTTGACCCAAAAGATGAGGAGCTGCTGCGCAAAGTAAACATAGAGGGGACAGCTAATATGGTGAATCTTTCACTCGCGTTTGGGGTGGAAAAATTTTGCCATGTAAGTTCCATTGCCGCGCTGGGCGACCCGCTTATTCCGGGAAGTGTCATTGATGAAGAAACCGAATGGAACCCCGAGATATACCACAGCGATTACCAGATTACAAAGTACGGCGCCGAAATGGAGGTATGGCGTGCCTGGCAGGAAGGCCTTAAGGTAGTTATAGTAAATCCCGGACTTATTTTTGGCAGAGGTTATTGGGAGCAGGGGAGTGGCGCAGTTTTTAAGGCTGTATGCAGAGGGCAGTATTTTTACACTCTCGGTAACTGCGGAATTGTTGCCGTAGAAGATGTGGTGAGTATAATGTTACAGCTAATGGCGGGCGACTTTAACGGGCAGCGGTATACTGTAGTGGCTGAAAACGTAACCTTTAAGCATATGCTGGATATTATAGCCAAAGGTATGGGTAAAACTGGTCCTTCGGTGTTTGCAACAAAACTGATGATGGCTGTGGCCTGGCGTACCGACTGGCTACTGAGCAAACTGCTGGGCAGGAAAAGGTTGCTTACAAAACATATGGCACAATCAGCGTTTACTACAGAACCTTTTGATAACGCTAAAATAATAAAGACACTTGATTATAAATTTATAGAGATGGATACGTACCTGAAACAACTGGCTCAGGAGTATGTGAAATAAAAAAACGCCCTAATGGGCGTTTTTTGTATATACTATTTTCTGTCAATCTCATTAAGCGGGAGTTGCCTGTTAGTATTGGCACTTGGCGGCGGTGTTTGCGTATCGGGAGCGCCGGGCTTACTGGTACCGGTGCCAGAGTTTGTGCCGCCGGGTTTATTAAGCTTATACTTTTTCTTTTGCTCGTTTATGCGGGAGGTAACATTACGTACCATTTTACTGTACTTGTCCAGGTCAGATGCGTAATAAGCATGGTTCTGGGCCAGCTGCAGGCTGTCTATTTTATATTTCTTAAAAATATATGTTTGGCTGTTTATGCCCTTTTCTGTAAGGGTAACATTGTTGTATGATTTCATGGCCTGTAACAGTGCCATGTCGTACAAAATATTTGTCATTTCATCCTCGCTTACCAGATGGTCTGGTTTTTCAACCGCACTTTTTTTGCAGGCAGCAAGGAATGCTATGGCAACAAAAACACACAATATCTTTTTCATAATATTATACTTTAGCCTGTGTTAAAACTACTGCTCTCTGTTAAAAAGCAGCCTTTCGCCACAGCGGATGTCTTTTACCTTAAAGTTATTATAAACGAGCTGACCGTTTACAAAAGTATGTGTAATACGCGATTTAAAATTTACTCC
Organism: Bacteroidia bacterium; assembly: GCA_046566705.1. GTDB lineage: Bacteria > Bacteroidota > Bacteroidia > Flavobacteriales > Flavobacteriaceae > Flavobacterium. Next base: position 79,360 of record JBKHWE010000021.1, read on the forward strand.
TTCAAACGGGGACCAGCCACATTTGTACAGGATGTTCTCTTTTTTTACGTTCCACGGCAATCCGGGGTTTATTATGGCAAGGTCGGCATAATAGCCTTCACGTATAAAACCGCGTTTCTCTATCTTAAATAACTTTGCCGGGTTGTGGCACATTTTCTCCACAATTTTCTCTACCGAAATCTTTTTTTGGTGATACGCCTCAAACATGGCTACCACACTATGCTGTACCAGTGGCCCTCCGCTTGGTGACGAAGTGTAAGGGTTTTTCTTTTCCTCCAGCGTGTGCGGGGCATGGTCTGTGGCTATAACATCTATGCGGTTGTCCAGCAGGGCTTTCCATAGCGCATCGCGGTCGGCTGTGGTTTTTACGGCAGGGTTCCACTTAATCAGAGCGCCTTTAGTGTCATAATCGGCATCAGAAAACCATAGGTGGTGTACACATACCTCGGCAGTAATCATCTTATCCTCCAGGGGTACCTTGTTAGTAAACAATTCAGTTTCCTTGGCTGTAGATACGTGGAAGATATGTAGCCTTGCGCCGGTTTTTTTTGCCAGTGCTATAGCGCGCGATGACGATATATAGCATGCTTCGGCACTTCGTATTTCGGGGTGGCATTTTACAGGAATGTCGTCGCCGTACTGTTCTTTATATTTTTCAAGGTTCTGGCGAATGGTGGTTTCATCTTCACAGTGCGCCGCTATCAGCATTTTGGTGCTGCTGAATATCTTTTCCAGTACCTGCTCGTCATCTACCAGCATATTGCCTGTAGATGAACCCAGGAAAAGTTTTATACCGGCTACATTGCGAGGGTCGGTTTTTATTATCTCCTCTATGTTGTCGTTAGTGCCGCCCAGCATAAACGAGTAATTTGCATAAGAGGTTTCCGATGCCCTTTGGTACTTTTGTTCCAGTATTTCATGGGTTACGGCATTAGGTACTGTGTTTGGCTGCTCTATAAAAGAGGTAACCCCTCCGGCAACCGCTGCGCGCGATTCGGTTTCTATATTCCCTTTGTGGGTAAGCCCCGGTTCGCGAAAGTGCACCTGGTCGTCTATAGCACCCGGTATTACAAAGCTGCCTTCGGCATCTATGATTTTTACATCCGGTGACTTTGCGCTGATACTCTCGGCAACTTCCTTAATATATTTGTCTTCAATATACAGATCGCCTTCAAAAATTGTACCCTCATTTACAATTTTGGCGTTCTTTATAAGTATTCTGTTCATTTAGTAGATTTATAGTCGGTTCAGCATTTTTTTCCATCGCAGCCTTATAACGCCAAAAATGGCCTCTTTAAATATGGCAGAGCTCATTTTGCTCACTCCTTTTGTACGGTCGGTAAATATTATAGGTACTTCTACAATGTTAAACCCATTTGCATAGGCGCGGTATTTCATTTCTATCTGAAATGCGTAACCTACAAATTTTATGCGGTCCAGGTTAACACTTTCCAGTACTTTTCTTTTGTAGCATATAAAGCCGGCTGTAGCATCGCGAATGGTCATTCCGGTAATGGCTCTTACGTAGCTGCTGGCATAATAGCTCATGAGCACACGGCTAAGCGGCCAGTTAACCACGTTTACCCCTGTTACGTAGCGAGAGCCTATTGCGAGGTCGGCGCCCTTATGGCAAGCTTCGTATAGTTTTACAAGGTCGGCAGGGTTGTGAGAAAAGTCGGCATCCATTTCAAAAATGTAGTCGTACTTACGCAATATCGCCCATTTAAATCCGTGTACATAAGCCGTTCCCAGACCAGACTTGCCTTGTCTTACTTCAAGATGAAGGTTGGTGTATTCTGCCTGGAGCTCGCGGACTTTATCTGCGGTATGATCAGGAGAATTGTCGTCTACCACAAGTACATCAAATGCTACCGGAAGGGCAAACACTGCTCTTACAATAGCCTCTATGTTTTCAATTTCGTTATACGTAGGGATTATTACAATTCCGTCGTTCATGTAACCGGAGAAAATTTTGTGCAAAAATAGTTTATTTATCTAAGCGTAAAAAACAATTAAATGATAATTAACGAAGCAGATAACAAAAAGTGCTACTTTTGCACCATGGATAACTTTACACTGCACGAGCGCATAACCGGAGCCCACGACTGGGCCACGATTTTGTTTGTGTTTAGTTTTGCCCTGATAGCCATAAACCGTGCTGCTTTTGAAGTAAGGTTTGCCGAGTTTACAAAACTTGCATGGTCTGATAAATATATAAAAATATACAAAGACAGCAGTAACCTGCAAAGCTGGTTTACCATATCTCTCTTTACCATACAGGTTATTTCCTATTCGTTTTTGCTGCGTTACATATTGCTGTACTTTGGGTATTCCGATGGCGGATTCCTTAGCTTTATACAACTCTTTACTGTAATAACCACTTTTATCTTAGGGAAGTTTCTGGTAGAGAAAATCATTTCTACCGCGTTTAACATTGAAGAATTTGGTGAACAGTTTAACCTGCATAAGGTTACCTATCGCGCGTATATAGGCATGTTGCTGCTACCGGTAAATGTAGTGCTGTTTTACAACTTGGCCCCGAGGGCGCTTGTATTATACATAATTTTAGGTGTAATTGTGTCAGCGAGTGTGCTATCTTACCTCATTTCATTGAGGATTTATCAAAACTTGATACTGAGTAAATTGTTTTATTTTATTTTGTATCTTTGCGCTCTTGAAATAGCACCCTATTTCTTCTTATATTATTGGTTTGCCAATCGCTAGATAATAACTATATTTATGAAAGTGAAAACAATTTTGGTTTCGCAACCGGAGCCTAAAGTAGAAAATTCACCGTACTTTGAAATTCAGAACAAACTGAAGGTTAAGGTAGATTTCAGGCCGTTTATTCACGTAGAGGGTGTTACAGCCAAAGATGTAAGGGCTCAGAAAATTGACCTTAACAACTACACAGCCATAATACTTACCAGTAAAAACTCTGTAGATCATTTCTTCCGTGTAGCTGAAGAGATGCGCTATAAAGTGCCTGAAACGCTTAAATACTTCTGCCAGAGCGAGGCCATTGCCTTTTACCTGCAAAAGTATGTGGTGTACCGCAAAAGAAAAATATATGTGGGCCAGAAAGACTTTGCCGATCTGTCTCCGCTGATTAAGAAATACAAGGATGAGAAGTTTCTGCTTCCTGCATCTGAACAGCTTAATGACGACGTGCCTCAGGTAATGAACAATCTTAAGGTAGACTGGACTCCGGGTACGTTTTACCGTACCATGATGAGTGATCTTACCGACCTGAAAGATGTGTATTATGACGTACTGGCATTTTTTAGCCCTACAGGAATCAAGTCGTTGTTTAAAAACTTTCCTGACTTCCAGCAGAACAATACGCGCATAGCGGTGTTTGGTACCACTACGCAAAAAGAAGCCATTGACCACGGTCTTAGAGTAGATATTATGGCACCTGCTCCGGGTACTCCGAGTATGACTATGGCACTTGAAAAATATATTGTAGAAGCCAATAAGGCTAAATAATACGATTACATTTACATACAGAATCCCGCTTCGGCGGGATTTTTTTATGATTACAATTGGCTTGGCGTGGTTATAAAAAAATAGCTGCCCGTCCCCGGGCAGCCTTTTCCAAAAACATCTATTCTAAAATCCACAATTATGCCAGCGGACCGCCGGCAGTAATTTCGTAGCTTGAGAATTCTTCAAATTTAGTAAAATTTTTCCTGAAATTCGCGGCAAGTTCCTGCGCTTTTTCATCGTACGCCTGTTTGTCTTCCCACGTTTCTCTTGGGTTTAATACCTCGGCAGGTACATTAGGGCAGCTTTGAGGTACAGCTAAGCCAAAGAAAGGTTCTTTGGTAAACTCAACCTCATTAAAAGCACCTTTAAGCGCTGCGGTAATCATGGCGCGGGTATAGCGCAGTTTCATGCGGTTTCCTGTGCCGTAAGATCCGCCCGTCCAGCCTGTATTTATAAGCCATACATGTACGCCTGCATCCTTCATTTTTTCTACCAGCATTTCTGCATATTTGGCGGGATGCAATGGCATGAACGGGGCCCCGAAGCATGCCGAAAAACTTGGCTGTGGTTCTTTAACGCCTTCTTCAGTTCCGGCTACCTTAGCTGTATAGCCCGATATAAACCAGTATGCGGCCTGGCTTGGTGTAAGCCTGCTTATTGGGGGCAGTATACCAAAAGAATCGGCACTAAGGAAAAATATATTTTTAGGATTATGGCCCACAGCACCGGGCTGAATATTGTCTATAAAATCAATTGGGTAACTTACACGGGTATTTTGTGTAATGCTTATATCTTCATAATCTACCTCATTAGTTCCGGGTTTGAACACCACGTTTTCCAGCAGGGCACCTTTTTTTATGGCGCGGAAAATATCAGGTTCGTTCTCCTCGGTAAGGTTAATTACTTTGGCATAGCAGCCGCCTTCAAAATTAAATACGGTATTTTCATTGGTCCATCCGTGTTCGTCATCGCCTATCAGCTTACGGTCAGGATCCGCGGAAAGAGTAGTCTTCCCTGTTCCTGATAATCCGAAGAAAATGGCCGTGTCACCGTCTTCGCCCACGTTTGCACTGCAGTGCATAGGAAAGGTATCTTTATCTACCGGGAGAATGAAATTAAGCGCAGAGAAAATACCCTTTTTCATTTCGCCTGTATATCCGGTGCCACCGATCAGGGCTATTTTTCGGGTAAAGTTCAGTATGGCAAAGTTAGGCCTACGTGTACCATCGGTCTCAGGGTCGGCTTTAAAACCAGGTGCGGAGATAACGTGCCATTCCGGCGAAAAATCGTCCAGCTCGTCAGCATCAGGCCTTAGAAACATATTGTAGCAAAACAGGTTGCCCGACGGTAGCTCGTTAACCGTTCTTATGTTCATCCTGTAATTTGCATCGGCACATACGTAAGCGTCGCGGACAAAAATTTCCTTACCAGACAGGTGTTTTGTTACCTTGTTGTAAAGGGCGTCAAACTTGTCGCTGTCAAAAGGAATGTTTACTTTGCCCCACCATACCTTATTTTCGGTAATGGTGTCTTTTACAATAAAACGGTCTTCGGGAGATCGTCCTGTAAAAGTTCCGGTGTTAATGGCCAGGGCACCTGTACTGGTTTCAACGCCCTGCCTTGTTTCAATTGTTAGTTCATGAAGTTCGTCCGCAGACAGCTGATACCTCACTGTAGCGCCTGCAATTCCTAAGGAATCCAGCGCAATCGTTTTCGTAAAAAGGCCGTAGTTATCCATAGTTTGGGTTAATGTTTGGGTTGTAATACAGCCCAAAGATAACCATTTTTTCAAACCATGGATAAAAAATTATAGGCGAAAGGCTATTTTCGTTTAATTATATTCAAAAACAGTATGCCCCATGCACCGATTAGTAATAATCCTCCAATGGGAGTGATAAAGCCAAATTTCTTAATGTCGAAAGAAATGTACTTTCTCAACGCCAGAAAATAGATAGAAAGAGAAAAAAATGCCACCCCAATTACCACTAATTTAAAAATTTGCTTTTTAGCCGATTCGGGTAAAAAAGTGGTACTGCCTATAAAAAGTAGAAACAGGGCATGGTAAATTTGATACCTTACACCCGTTTCAAACGAGGCAACAGCATCAGGTTCTACTATTTTTTTTAGTCCGTGAGCACCAAAAGCACCCAGAAGTATTCCGGTCATTCCTAGAAAAGCGGCAGTAGCCAGTATCTTTTTGTCCATTTTTAATAAATTTTTCCGCGTAAAGGTAACACCCAATCAAGATTTAGCAATACAAAACCCGATTATAATATCTAACATTTTAGTACTTTCGTGTTACAAAACAACAAACGACAAAGATGCGAAACATACTCATTATTGGCGCCGGACGCTCTGCGACGTACCTGATAGATTACCTGTTAGAGAAGTCAGGTGCTGAAAATCTGCACCTTACCATAGGTGACCTTTCAGAGGAGCTTGCCCGCCAAAAGACCAAAAACCACCCCAATGCCACCGCGCTGGCCTTTGATATTTTTAATGAAACACACCGACAGGCCGAAATAGCCAAAGCTGACATTGTAATAAGCATGCTGCCTGCGCACCTGCACTACGAGGTGGCTAAAGATTGTATTACTAACAAGAAGCACATGGTTACGGCATCGTATATAAGCCCTGCTATGGCTGAACTCGATGAAAAAGTACGGGCGGCAGGACTTGTATTTATGAACGAATGCGGGTTAGATCCCGGCATAGACCACATGAGTGCTATGAAGGTGCTGGATGAAATCCGTGATAAAGGTGGCAAAATGGTGTTGTTTGAATCGTTTTGTGGTGGCCTTGTAGCCCCCGAGAGTGATAATAACCTGTGGAACTATAAGTTTACCTGGAACCCGCGAAATGTGGTGCTGGCAGGGCAGGGAGGTGCCGCCAAGTTTATTCAGGAGGGGAACTATAAGTACATTCCGTATAATAAACTGTTCCGCCGTACCGAGTTTATGGAGGTGGAAGGCTTCGGGCGTTTTGAGGGCTATGCCAACCGTGATTCGTTAAAATACCGTAGTGTTTACGGGCTGGATGATGTGCTTACCCTATACCGTGGCACGCTGCGCCGTGTAGGTTTTTCGCGTGCATGGAACATTTTTGTTACCCTAGGCATGACAGATGATACCTATACCATAGAAAACAGCGAGAACATGAGTTACAGGGAGTTTACCAATTCTTTTTTGCCGTACCACCCTACGGATAGCGTGGAGCTGAAACTGCGCCACATACTGAAGATAGACCAGGATGATATCCTTTGGGATAAACTGCTGGAGCTCGACCTCTTTAACCCCAACAAAAAAATAGGGCTGCGTAACGCTACTCCGGCACAAATTCTTGAAAAAGTATTGAGCGACAAGTGGACACTTTCTCCTGATGACAAGGATATGATAGTGATGTATCATAAATTTGGCTACGAACTAAACGGACGTACTGAACAGATAGATAGTACTATGGTGTGCATTGGCGAGGATCAAACCTATACGGCTATGGCTAAAACGGTAGGCTTACCGGTGGCTATTGCAGCACTTAAAATACTGAACGGCATTATAAACACTCCGGGTGTGCAGCTTCCCATTACGAAAGAAGTATACGACCCTATACTTAAAGAGCTGGAAACATACGGCATTATTTTCAATGAAAAACAGGTGCCTTACCAGGGATACAATCCTATGAATGTGGCAAGCTAAAATATTTAATGATTACTTTCAAATGTAAACCTCCTGATTTCAGGAGGTTTTGTTTTTTTAAGATTATACTATTAATGTCTTTCTGATTGAAAGTAAAAATGTATTTTTATGGGAAATGTTGTAACCATGAAAATAAACCAGGCCAATATAGAAATAGACGGTATAGACAAGGAAATACTGCGCGACCTTATGGAAGACGCCCGTAAGCCCATACTGCAAATTGCTAATAAGATAGGCATATCGGGAGCGGCTATTCATCAGCGCCTGCGTAAGTTGGAGCAATCAGGTGTTATAAGCGGGTCAAAATTTACCGTGAGTAACAAGGTGCTTGGCTACAGTACCATGGCCTTTGTGGGTATTTACCTCGATAAGGCATCAAGCAACTCAGAGGCGGTAAAGGAACTCAGGAAAATCCCTGAAGTGCTGGAATGCCATTACACCACGGGTAACTGGAGCATCCTCATAAAAATCATTTGTCGCGACAACGAACACCTTATGCAGCTGCTTAACAACCGCATACAGCCCATACCTGGTGTGAGCCGTACCGAAACCTTTATATCATTGGACCAACAAATAGAGCGACAGATACAACTCTGACAATCATAAAGGCAAAAGTCATAAAGTTGGAAGTCTTATAGCTATTGCTTTATAAATTTCTGTGTTGTCTTTTGTCCTTCTTTTTCAATGGTTATAAGGTAAAGGCCTGTAGGGAGGTTGTCAAGGTTTAGAGGGCTATTGCCATTTGCCTTACCGCTAAGGATTAGCTTTCCTTCAATACTATTGATGGCAATGTTTGCTTCATTTGGCACATTGCTAAAATTAAGTATATCCTTAACAGGGTTTGGGTAAATGCTAAAAGCATTGGCTGTAATAGTGTTGGTGTTTGCGGTATCTCCAGAGTTAAACGTCCAGATAGGTGACCAGTCCGATTGATTTGAGTTGTTCATTATTGCTACCCTCCAATAGTACGTGGTTTCGGGAGTAAGGTCATCGGCACTGCCGGACGGAAGTATGGCAGCAGAAGTATTTTCACCTATGGTGCGGGTAACGAGGCCTTCCGAATCAAACGTATTCACAATATCGTATTGGTAGATATAGCCAGTTTCCCCGGTTACATCATTCCAGTTTAGTGCCGTTGAGGAGGCGTTGATAGTGTAACCATTTTGCGGATAATTCAGCGTGGGGCGTGCTGTGGTAATAAAACTCCTGGTTTCAGACCATGCCGACTGAGAGGTGCCGTTTTGTGTGGCTACCCTCCAGTAGTAGGTTGTGCCGAAGGAAAGGTTGCTAAGATAGATGGTAGGATACCCTGAGCCTGAAAATGCGCCTATGGTAAGGGTAATTACCCTGTTTGAATCAAATGTGTTTGCGACGTCTATCTGGTAGATATAGCCGCTTTCTCCTACCACATCAAACCAGTTCAGTGGAGTACTGATGCCGTTTATGGTGGCGTTGTCTGCGGGTGAATTTAATGTGGGTGCCTGTGCAAAGGCTAGCCCTGTACCCAGTGTTAAAAACAGGAAGTAATATTTTTTCATAGCAATTGGTTTTTTAAAATAAAAGTTGGGATAAATCTGAAAGTTTATCAAAAATAAATTTTTCAGCAAGAAAAAATCCGAATATCATGTTAAAACAAAAAAGCGCGTTGGTTAAACGCGCTTCCTTTATACTGATAGTTCAGTTGTATGTAGTTAAGTCCGAGGTCGGATGTCCGATGACTGTACGTGCTTCCGACCTCGGACCTCCGACTTCCTTAATCCCTGGACCTGTTGCCTCCAAAAATCAGTAATGCATAGTAGAGCAGCGTAGCTATGGCACCTATGGCAGCTACCAGGTACGTGCGTGCCGCCCATTTCAGCGAATCCTCAGCTCCGGAATATTCCTGCGGGGTAAGCATGTTTTTATTTTTCAGCCATGCCAGGGCCCTGTTGCTGGCATCGTACTCTACCGGTAAGGTAATAAGGCTAAATGCCGTAGCTATGGCCATAAGCCCAAGGCCGGCTATAGCCACATAAAAGCCCATACCCATTTTAGCGGCAGCCCCTAAACCAATGCCTATTATTATAAGCCACGGTGCCAGTTGCGATGCTACGTTAGTAACAGGTACCATGTTGCTGCGTAGTTGCAGCATACTGTAGGCGGTAGCGTGCTGTACGGCATGGCCTACCTCATGCGCGGCTACCGCGGCGGCGGCGGCATTGCGCTCGTTGTATACCGCTTCGCTAAGGTTAACGGTTTTATCGGCGGGGTTATAGTGGTCGGTAAGGCGGCCGGGTGTACTGATAACCTTCACATCATAAATGCCGTTGTCGTGCAGCATTTTTGTGGCTATTTCGGCGCCACTCATGCCATTGCGCAGGCGTACCTGCGAGTAGTGTTCAAACTTGCTCTTTAATTTTGAGCTCACAGCAAAGCTTACAAGCGCTATGATACCAATCAGAATATAATATCCTATAAACATGTCTTTTTCGTTTTTTATTGAATGTACAAAATGTAATGCAAAAAAAAAGCCAATCTTTTTAGACTGGCTTTGGTATGTAAATTTGTCAGATGCAGATTTTAGAAATTATAGATGAGTTTAGCGTAAAAACGGCCTTGTCCGCCTTCTTTTACCGTGTTAGATACCGAGGCGTAGTCTGAATGCCAACTGGCGCGCGCCACATTCCACTCGTAACCTGTAGTTACGCGAAGTGCATTTTCTTTATCCTGCAGCACTCCAAACGATGCCGATGGCCCCAGGTACCAGTTGTTGTTATACAAACTGATGTGTCCGCTGTGTGTAGCCGGATTAAGGTTGTCAAGGTCTATGTTGTTGCCCATGGTAAAGATGTTTACCGAGGTGTACATGTAGGAAAGGTCAAAACCTGCTGCTGCAAATATGCCTTTTTGTCGGAAGAAAATATATTGCGGCCTCCATTTAATACCGGCAGAAACCGTGCGTACTTTTTGTCCGTCTGCTTTTTTATCTGAGTAGTAATCTGTGTTCCATTCCAGGTCGCTTAGCATTTTGCCGTTGATTCGGGTAAGCCCGATACTAAGTTCAAACGTGCCGTTGTTAATGGCTGGCAAGTCTGATGCTAAAAGCTTATCGTTTAGTTTGTAGTCTGTAGCTGCAAAGCCACCCGCTATATAGAAACGGCCCCATTTGTCGGCATAATCCTTATGTACAAATGTAGAGTCTTGCTCCTGCGCCATAACTGCCGATGAAGCCCCTATGAATGCCAATGCTAACAGTAACGATTTTTTCATGATGAATTAATTTTTGTGATGATTAACTATTTCGTTTAATGATTGATATTTCTTCCAAACCAAAACGTGTGCCAAAAATTTCCTGTTAAAGTATATAAATCAAAACCCCTGCATTTTTATTGAAATGCAGGGGTTTGTGTATGTTGTTCTGTGGCTCCTCATAGGTGCTGTCATTACGAGGAGGTACGACGAAGTAATCTGGTTTTCCCCACCCCGGCTTTCAGCCACCCCTCCGAGGGAGGGGAATGCCACTCTGCTGTTCGGGCGCTACAATTCCCCTCTTTCGGAGGGGTGCCCGCAGGGCGGGGTGGGCGTTCTGAGATGTCTCTATTCCGCTGCGCTTCGGTCGATATGGAAAGACTCCGTGTATCTCAGTGTCCTCTGTGAATCTCCGTGAAATAACTATCCTACGATGTTAATAATACGTCCCGGAACCACGATAATCTTTTTCGGGGCATTGCCGTTCAGGTATTCTGTGGTACGGAGGTCGGCAAGTACAGCGGCCTCAATGTCGGCAACAGCCATATCCATCGGAAATTCCAGTTTAAAGCGGGTTTTGCCGTTAAATGATACCGGGTATTCCTTGCTGCTTTCTACCAGGTACTCTGGGTTGAACTTAGGGAATGCAACAGTGCTGATGCTTGTTTTGTGACCTAACTGGTGCCAAAGCTCTTCGGCAATGTGTGGCGCGTATGGCGAAATCAGCACGGCAAGCGGCTCCAGGATAAGGCGTTCGTGGCAGTTGATGGCAAGGAGCTCATTAACGGCAATCATAAACGAGCTTACCGAGGTATTAAACGAGAAGTTCTCTATATCTTCCTGAACCTTTTTAATGGTTTTATGCAATGTTTTGTATGCTTCCTTGCTGGGCGGGTTAGCGGTTACTACAAGCCCGTTGTCATCAAAGTACAGCTTCCAAAGTTTTTTAAGGAAACCGCTTACTCCGGTAATACCGGCAGTATTCCACGGCTTGGCCTGCTCTAGTGGCCCCAGGAACATTTCGTACAAACGAAGCGTATCGGCTCCGTATTGGTCACAAATATCGTCAGGGTTCACAACGTTGTACCAACGTTTTGACATTTTCTCAACTTCACGGCCTACGATGTATTTGCCATTTTCAAGGATAAATTCAGCATCATTAAACGATGGCTGCCATACTTTAAGCTCTTCTGGATTTATTTCATCTGAAGAATTTACCATGTTCACATCAATGCGAAGTTCTTCTACCTGATGTTCACCTTTTAGCCCTTTTGATACATAGGTATTTGTTCCCGAAATGCGATATACAATGGCACTCATTCCCAAAATCATCCCTTGGTTAATCAGCTTCTTAAACGGTTCTTCCTGGTTAATGAAACCGCGGTCTTTAAGGAATTTGTTCCAGAAACGGCTGTACAGTAAGTGCCCTGTAGCGTGCTCACTGCCGCCTATGTACAGGTCTACATTCTGCCAGTAGGCTTCGGCTTTGCCTGAAATGAATTCATTATCATTAAACGGATCCATATAGCGCAGCCAGTACCATGAACTTCCGGCCCAACCCGGCATGGTGTTCAGCTCCAGTGCAAATACGTTTATGTTGTCTATCTTATCTGTGCTTACTACCGTGTTGGCAGTAGTATCCCAAGCCCACTCTGTAGCATTGCCTAGTGGTGGCTGTCCGTCTTCTGTCGGAAGATATTTCTCTACCTCCGGCAGGCGGATAGGCAGGTGCTCGGTTGCTATCATCTTCGGTAGGCCGTTTACATAATACACCGGGAACGGTTCGCCCCAGTACCTCTGGCGGCTAAACACAGCATCGCGCAGGCGGTAATTGGTCTTGCCTTTACCCTGTTCCATTTCCTCAAGCGCGGCAATGGCTTCCTTAGTAGCTTCTTTATAATCAAAGCCATTCAGGAAATCAGAGTTGGTCAGCTTTACGTTGTCTTTGCTCGTGTAAGCCTCCTCTGAAATATCAGCTCCGTCAAAGATGTTTTTTATTTCAATGCCAAAGTGCTTGGCAAAATCATAGTCGCGTTGGTCGCCCGCAGGTACTGCCATAACAGCGCCTGTACCGTAACCGGCAAGTACGTAGTCGCCTATCCATATCTGCACCGGCTCTTTAGTAAACGGATGCTCGGCATAGGCACCTGTAAACACACCCGAAATGGTTTTTACATCGGCCATACGCTCACGCTCGCTGCGTTTTGCAGTAGCCTCTACGTAAGCATCTACAGCAGCTTTCTGGGCAGGCGTGGTTATTTTGCTAACCAGGTCATGCTCCGGAGCCAGGGTCATAAATGTAACCCCAAAAATGGTATCAGGGCGGGTGGTAAACACCTCTATATATTCGGCATTTTCCAGTGGCGCGGTAAGGTCAGAGATAAACTCACGCAGGTCGTTACCCTCGGCATCTACTTCCTCCTGGTCCATAATGCGGAACTTTACGCTCGCACCAACCGATTTGCCTATCCAGTTGCGCTGGCTTTCCTTAAGCGATTCGGTCCAGTCAATGGTGTCAAGACCTTGTAGCAACCTTTCTGCATAGGCAGAAATACGCATGCTCCACTGGGTCATCTTCTTACGGATAACCGGGTGGCCGCCACGCTCGCTTACGCCGTTTACAATTTCGTCGTTAGCCAGTACCGTGCCCAGTGCAGGGCACCAGTTTACCTCAGTTTCTGCAAGGAAGGTAAGGCGGTATTTAAGTAGCATACGCTCCTGCTCATCGTTGGTCCAGGCGTTCCATTCTTCGGCTGTAAAAGACGGAATATTATCGTCGGCAGCGGCATTAATATCTGCATTTCCGCCTGTAGCAAATGTTGCAACAAGTGTAGCAATGTCTTCTGCCTTGTTTGTATCGTAATTAAACCACGAGTTGAAAAGTTGAATAAAAATCCACTGTGTCCACTTGTAGTACTCCGGGTTGCTGGTGCGCACTTCCCTGTCCCAGTCGAAAGAGAAACCGATTTTATCCAGCTGTTCGCGGTAACGGTTTATATTAGCCTGGGTGGTAACCGCAGGGTGCTGCCCGGTTTGTATGGCGTACTGTTCTGCCGGAAGGCCGAAACTGTCGTATCCCTGTGGGTGCAGTACATTAAAGCCCTGGTGGCGTTTGTATCGGGCGTAGATGTCGCTTGCTATGTAGCCCAGCGGGTGGCCTACGTGAAGCCCCGCACCACTTGGGTAAGGGAACATGTCCAGTACGTAGTACTTAGGTTTATCTGATGTGTTTTCGGCACGGAAGGTACCGTCTTCTGCCCAGAATTTCTGCCAGCGGGCCTCAATTTCTCTGTGGTTGTATTTCATTTTTCAGTTTCTGAGCTACTGAGCTGCTGAGCTGCTGAGCTTCTTAGTTTTTCTATGGATTATGTGATTCCTTTTTAACCAGCCAAGGCTAAGTAGCTTAGGAAACGCAAATTTAGTGTTTTTTTTGAAAGCTTCTGAGCTACTAAGCTTCTGAGCTACTTAGCTAAAAAAGCTAAGAAACTAAGGAGCTCAGCAACTCAGTGACTAAGTTTTTTAAATTCCTGTTCGGTTACCAGCTTGTCCTTAAAGTAATAGGTAACCTTTTTTTCATTGGTAACGGCATTATACTCCGTCCTGGGGCCGTGCTTCAGCTCACCGTCAAAACTGACTTCTGTGTAGCTTTTGTTTCCGGGGCCGCTGTATACAACCGTTTTTATATGTTTACCGTTATCATCTTGAGTTGTACTGCTGTTTATCCTGTAAGAGTTACCGTCTAACATTATAAGCTTGTGTTCGCCTATGGGTTTGCCTTTTTCATTAAATTTTGCTTCATGGATCATGTTCCCTTCCTGATCATAGAATTTTTTTGAGGACGGCTTACCCGGCACTGCGGTATAGGTTTCTATAATCTTCCCGTTAGGATAATAGCTTTTGTAGCTTTCCACTTCGTCATTCTTATACACCTTATCTGCGCTAAGGGCACCGGTATTCCTGTCATATCTTTTAGACGCGCCTTCTTTTCTTCCGTTTACATAATTAGTTTCTTCCGCCAGCACACCTTTATAATAGCTTTTATAAATCCCGTTAAGTTTCCCATTTTTAAATTGCATCTCCCTTTCCGGCTTCCCTGATTTATCGTAGTAAACCCACTGTCCCGTCCGGGCGCCGGCATCATCATAAAAACCATCCTGCAGGGTAGTGCCGTCATCCTGCTTAAGGGTGTACTTGCCTATGTATTCGCCGTCGTTGTAGTTATTAGAATACAATACAGTACCATCGCTTTTATAATATTCGGTAAGCCCGTGGCGTTTGCCGTTCTTAAACCTGAAGATACTCTTTAGTTTACCATCTTTTGTAAATTCTTTTTGTTCGCCATCGCGCTGTTCTTCGGCAATAATAGAAATTTCGGCCACCTTCATATCCTTATAAAATATCTCCACTATCCCGTGCTTCATATCGGGCGGATAATAATACACAACCCCTCGTGCGTCGCTCACGGTAATCTTCCCAACAGCCTTACCGTTGTCAAAGCTGCCTTCAATACCGCCGCCACGGTAGGCATGTATCTTTCGTAACCCGTGGAGCTTATTGTTTTTATAAGTTGTTTCCGCTTTTAAAAAATCATCATCATCATAGGCTTTGCCCACACCATCGGCCATGCCGTTTATGTAAGGTATCTCCTGGCGCAACTTCCCGTTGGTATGGTATACCGTAGCCATCCCGTCGGGGATGCCTTTTTTGTTGAAGGATTGGCTCAATATCAGTTTGTCATTCTTGTAATGCTTAGCAATGATATGACTATCCTGCATCTCTTCTACTAACCTGTAGCTTTTACCCGTAGGCATTTTTTTAATGTCTTCAAGCTTTTTAGAAAGATCTTCGGGTAGTATCTCATCGCGGAATTTGAAGAAATTACCCATCTTTTCGAGGTCGGGCAAATCAATAGGACGGGGCGGCTGTTGTTCCTGTGCCGCTACACATACCGAACAAAACAAGATAAGCACCGTTAGTACTTGCTTTAATGCAATGGAGAAATGGGTATACATAAGGATGGTGTTTTTAATAAGCTTCTTAGCTACTGAGTCGCTAAGCTAGTGTTTTTTCGGGAAAGTTTCTGAGCCGCTGAGCTACTTAGCCTCTGAGCAATTTTCCGCTTAAAATATGCGTTACATTATCGGGTCAGAAGCTAAGAAACTCAGAAACTCAGCAGCTAATAAAAAATACTTTCTTATTTTTACGGCTTAATTCCATCAAAACTATGGCATCATCTTTTGAAAAGTTCCAGAAACGCAGGGTTATATCGTCGTATTTCTCTGTGGTGCTGTGTATTTTCATAGTGCTTACGCTGCTTGGGGCACTGGGTCTTTTTGTAATCAATACCGAAAAGATATCGGGTTACGTTAAGGAAAATATCCCCATGACCGTATACTTTAAACGCGAAGTTACCGATACTACCGCGCAGGCTTTTGGCACCCGCCTTCAGAACAGCGCCTACGTAAAGGACTTTAAATATGTAAGTAAGGAAGATGCCGTGAAAAACAATCCCGACCTTATGGAGGGAAGTGAGACGTTCCTGGAAGAAAACCCGCTGCTGGATAGCTACGACATCCACCTGAAAAGTGAATATGTAGACAAGAAGCATATTAAGGATATTGAAGTGGAACTGCGTAACGACCCTGCTGTGGGCGACGTAATCTATGATATAGTACTGATAGAACTTGCTAATGAAAATATAGCTGCCATATCGTATTGGGTGCTTATTGTAAGTGGTGTGCTTGCTATTGTAGCAATGCTGCTTATAAACAGTGCGCTCAGGTTGAGTATTTATTCGCACCGCTTTACCATTAAAACCATGCAGATGGTGGGCGCTACTAAAGCGTTTATCCGCAGGCCATTCATTTGGAAAGGTATACAGCTTGGTTTGCTAGGGGCAGTACTGAGCATGCTGGTACTCGTATACATAGTACACTGGGCAGACGGCATTTTGCCGGAGCTTCACATTTGGGAAGACTGGATTCCTACAGCCATAGTGCTGGCAGGTGTATTGGCTTTCGGTATAATAATCGCTGCCATTAGTACGTTCTTCGCTACGCAACGATTCCTGAACCTGAGGACGGACGATCTTTATTAAAAGCCCCCTAACCCCCAAAGGGGGAATGAGTGGCGACTTTAAAAACTTTTGACTTTAAAACTTTACGACTAAGATAATGGAAAACAATCCTTTGAAAACCGAGTTCCTTTTTTCTAAGGAAAACTATAAGTTTTTATTAATTGGCCTTGGGGTGATCGCCTTGGGTTTTGTGCTGATGAGCGGCGGGGGCAGCGATGACCCGAATGTATTTAACGAAGCCGAACTTTTCAGCTGGAGGAGGATACGCCTGGCGCCTACCGTGGTGCTTATAGGTTTTGGTATTACCATTTACGCTATCCTTAAAAGCCCGAAGGCTGCCGTGGCTGCCGCGACATTCCCTGAAGACCAACCAATAAAAAACAAAAAGTAGTACATGGATTTTATACAGGCCTTAGTTCTTGCCATTATTGAGGGGCTTACCGAATACTTGCCCATTTCGTCTACCGCGCACATGATTTTTGCCAGCTCTGCTTACGGCATACAGGAAGATGCTTTTGTAAAGCTGTTCCAGACTGCCATACAGTTTGGTGCCATCCTGGCTGTGGTAGCCTTATACTGGAGAAAGTTTTTCGACTTTAGCCGCCTTAGTTTTTATGTAAAACTTGCCTGTGCCGTAATACCCGCATTGGTATTGGGTAAATTGTTTGACGACATGATAGACGATGTACTGGGTAAACCCATTCCTATTGCCGTAGTGCTTATCGTGGGTGGTGTGGTGCTGTTGTTCATCGATAAGTTTTTCCATGCGCCTGAGGTGGCAAATGAAGAAGATATTACCATAAAGAAAGCCGTAACCATAGGTTTTTGGCAGTGCCTTGCCATGATGCCGGGTACCAGCCGTGCTGCTGCTTCTATCATTGGCGGTATGCAACAAAAACTGACACGTGAGGCTGCTGCCGAATTCTCGTTTTTCCTTGCTGTGCCTACTATGCTTGCAGTAACGGTATATTCTATTGTGCTAAAAAAGTATGAGGTTGCAGGTGCCGAGGTTAAAGGCTATCAGATGCTTGCTGATGGAGATAATATGAAACTGTTCTTAATGGGGAATATAGTTGCGTTTTTAGTGGCTATTGTAGCTATTAAAGGTTTCATTGGTGTGATAAAAAAGTACGGTTTCAAACCCTGGGGTATTTACCGTATCGTTGCCGGAGCGTTGCTGCTGGTGTATTTTACTTATTTTAAATAATTGGCATTGGCATTACCGGAAGATTTTACAGAAGGAAAAGTCCTGCTTATAGACAAGCCCCTTACGTGGAGCTCGTTTCAGGCGGTGAATAAAGTAAAGTGGGCCCTTAAGAAACATCTTGGGCTTAAAAAATTAAAGGTAGGCCATGCCGGTACGTTAGATCCGCTGGCTACCGGGTTGCTGATTATCTGTACCGGGAAGTTTACCAAACGCATCATGGAACTACAAGGAATGGTTAAGGAATACACCGGAACCTTCCACGTAGGTGCTACAACACCTTCGTATGACCTGGAAACAGAGGTGAACGAAACCTTCCCGACCCAACATATTACTGAAGCTTTATTACAGGAAACCGTACAACAGTTTTTGGGCGAAATAGACCAGAAACCACCGGTATTTTCTGCTATAAAAAAAGATGGTAAGCGCCTCTACGAACACGCCCGTAAAGGTGAGGAAGTAGAAATCGCGGCACGAAAAACCACCATATACGAATTTGAGCTGACCCGCATTGCCCTGCCTGAAGTGGATTTCAGGGTGGTGTGCAGTAAGGGTACATACATACGTTCGCTGGCGTATGACTACGGTATAGCCCTGAACAGTGGTGCGCATCTTACAGCGTTACGACGCACCAAGATTGGCGAATTTGATGTGGTGAATGCTGTTTCTCCAAACGACTTTGAAGACTCCATAACTCCTGCCGAATAATGAAATGGCTTGCCTGCATAGTGCTGCTTTTTCCCTGTTTGCTTTTGGCTCAGGTAAAACCGTCGCAATTGCAGGATGGTGATTTGATTTTTCAGGATATGGATTGTGGTCCGCTGTGCGATGCCATTGAAGCTGTGACCGATGGTTATACCGGGAGGGATTTCAGCCACATGGGTATGGTGTATCATAGAAACGATACCCTTTACATAGCCGAGGCTGCCGGTAAAGCGGTGCGTCTTACTCCGCTAAATAAGTTTGCATTAAACACCAAAAAGCCTATGCTGGTCATGCGGCTTAAAAAGGAATATACTTCACGTATACCCGCCGCTATAGATTTTTCATTGAAACAACTTGGCGTGCCGTATGATGCTGAATATATGTACAATAACGGGGCGTACTATTGTTCTGAACTGATTTACGACGCGTTTTTGTTTGCCAATGGAAACAAGCCGTTCTTTACATTGTATCCTATGACGTACAAGGAACCCGGAACCAATACGTTTTTCCCCGCTTGGGTAAAGTATTACAAAGCAATAGGTAAACCTATTCCCGAAGGATTGCCCGGCTGTAATCCGGGAGGTATTTCCAAAAGCGATAAACTAACCGTGCTAGGAAATTTAAGTCTTTAGTTTTTTAGTTTCAGGTTTCAAGTTTTGGACTGGTAAACACTCTAATTTATATTAACCAGAAGTTCTCCCCAGATAATTCAAAATTTATAATAGACAAGAATTCTATTATCTTTTATCTATAATCTTACCATCTTCTCCTGAAAATCTAAAACTACATCACCATAAGGTTGCACCCCCTGATGTCGCTGTTGTCAAAACGGCCCAGGACTTCAAAACTTTGGTTAGGGTATTTTTTCCCAAGATCCTGTGTAGCTATAAAGGAGCATGAATTGTAGTTGGCCAGGTCTATCACGTTGATGCCCCCTGTTTTTCCATAGTCTATGTAGGTGAGGGCGTCTTCGGTATCTCGCACCAGAATATCCATCCACGGCGGGCATTCAAAAATACCATCGCCCAGCGAGTACGCCTGCGATAGCAGCTCGGTCATGCCGTATTCTGAATGGATTTTACTTACGCCAAAGCCTTTGCATAGTATTTCGTGCAATTCTTCGCGAATCATTTCGCGGCGTTTGCCTTTCATGCCTCCGGTTTCCATAAGTATGGTGTTCTTCAAAGTGAAGTTTTGTTTTTCTGCCAAATCCAGCAACGCATACGTTACGCCTATTAGCAGCACGTTTTGCCCGTCGTTATCCAGCTGGGTAAGCTTCGTTATGAGTTCGTCGTAATTACGCAGGTAAAAGCCGCTATCGGGGTTGTTAGAGCCTTCAATGAGGTCGGCTACCATATATATAAGCGATGAACCTTCGCGCTCCAGGTAGGAGGGAAGCAGGGCCAGCACAGCGTAATCTTCTATATTCCCATAAAACTGCGAAAACGCCATTCGGAAACTTTGTTCATAGTAGCTAAGATCCGTAACGCGATGGCGGCTGGTTATGGCACCTGTGGTACCACTGCTGGTAAAGGTTTCCTGTACCGGTGCCGTGGTGCTTAGTACCTCATGCGATTTAAAGAACTGTATGGGCAGGAACGGTATGTCCTGAATTCGTTTTACGTTAAGCTTATCGCGTTTCAGGTAATTGCAAAAATCGCGGTACACCACATTATTGTCGTACTGGTGGCGAAATACCTTTAGGGTTGTCTTCTCAAATTCTTTCTTTGAGGAAATGGTAAAGATGTCGGCAGCGTTAACCAAGGGAATTGAATTTAAGGCAAAGGTAATAAATAAAAAAGCACCGCTTGCTGCGGTGCTTTTAAGTATGTTGTGAAGAGTAATTATTTTACTGCAAGTTTCCTTGTAGCAGTTTTACCTCCTTCAGTTATTTTTACAATGTAAATACCTGTTGTAAGGTTTACGTTTACAGTGCTGTTTACAGTATTTCCTTCAAATACCTGCTTACCAAGTACATCGTAGATAGCTACAGCTTTAACGCCGTTAGCAGTAGATGTAATGTTAAGTACGTTTCCGTTTAGCGGGTTAGGGAATACTTTAAGACCGCTGATTTCGTTTTGTGCAACACCTGCAGTAGTTGGTACTACAGAAGCAAGAGTGTTACCTATCCTTAGCTCGTCAAATGCAATGGCAGGCGTTTTAGCATCATCATCCTGACGTAGTATGAAACCACCAATGTTAGTTGCAGGAGTTGTAAGTGTAGCAGTAAGTGTAGCAGCCGGGTTGTTGTTGATGTTTGCGATATCAGGGTTTATCCATGTGTTGAATACACCTGAAGCAAAATCATAAGAAGTAACTACAAATACCGGAGTGTTAGTGTTGTAAGCAGAAGCTACATAGTTAGTTGTTGTAGCAGCACCGTCAAGACCGATTAGGTACTGGTCGCCTGATTTTTTAAGGAAAATCCTGCCTCTGTAAGCTGAGTTGCTGTTTTCGCCTAACCAACCTGCGAAGTAAGTTTCAGTACCGTCGGTGGTTACAGCAGTAACGTCAGTAACGTTAAAGATGAATGACGTAAATACAGTACCTGAAGTTTGTGTAGTGAATTGTGTATATGCTTCTTTACCGGCACCGGCAAAAGCGATAGACCTGCCCTGAGAG
Organism: Bacteroidia bacterium; assembly: GCA_046566705.1. Lineage (GTDB taxonomy): Bacteria > Bacteroidota > Bacteroidia > Flavobacteriales > Flavobacteriaceae > Flavobacterium. The sequence goes on from JBKHWE010000021.1 coordinate 100,376, forward strand.
GCAGCAAGGCCATTGTAGCTAAGGTTGCCTTCAGTTACAAGGATATCATCGCCAGAGTTAGCCAACCACCATTTCTGAGTGTTTGTAAGTACTGTACCTGCAGCATAGTCAAAGTTCTCATAGTAAGGAAGTGCGTTTACCGGTTTACAGTAAACACCTACTACGTTAGCGCTTAGGTTACATGTGCCACCTATTACGGTTACAGTAATGTTTGTGTTTTCAGGAACACCTGTAATAACAATGTTACCTTCAGCACCTGTAGACGGAGTGCTGGTTACTGTACCTGCAGTAGTTGTAACGTTGTAAGTAGCATTACCACCACCAGTGTACGGTATAGTTACAGTAAATGTGTCTGTAGTGCTTATTGTAGAAGTTTCACAAGCCGTTGTAGCATTGCCCAGGGCTAGTGTACATGAAGAAGAAACTGCTGCAAGCTTAATATCGTCCAGCCTGTACTGGATTGTGCTTGTTTGCGTAAAACGGATGCGTAGGTTAGCTGTAGCAGGGATACCGCCGGCAACTGTAACAAGAGACCAACCTGTTGGTGCAGTCCTTGTATATGCAACCTGAGTATATTGGTCACCGTTTGTACTAACTTCCAGTTTAAGGTTTTCAGATGTAGTTTCAGAAGCATTTTGTTGTAGCTGGCCGAAAGTAAGGGTAAGGTCGGCAGCGTTATAACCAGAAGTATTGATACCTGCTATTTCAAATACCTGACTGGCACCGAAGTACATGTTACCAGAGCCTGTAGCGCCAGTATAGCCAGATGAAACTGATGTAGTTCTGGCAGTAGCAGTACCGCTGTATGTTACACCTTGTGTAGTAGTGTCGTATCCTGTATACGCAGTAGCGGTAGGGTTACCAGCTGGTGGATTGCCGAAACTTTCCGTGTAAATAGTTTGAGCGGTAGCCGCCACAAACCCTAGCAGGATTAGTGATAGAGTGTAAAGTTTTTTCATGTTCAAATTTGTTATTAATCTAACAACAAAGATAGGAACATGAAAAAAATATAAAAATTTTCTTCTGTAAAATTATGATTAATTTAGGAGCAAAAACGTAAGTTTTTTACTTAACAATAAGTTTACGTGTTTCTGAAGCCTCACCTTCCTTAACCTTAATGATATAAACACCCGGTGTAAGGTCTGAAATGTTAAGTTCCTTGCCGCTTATAGAGGCTACAAGTATACGTTTTCCAAGCACATCAAAAATTTCGACATCTTTGGTCTGGCCTGTTTTAGAAGTAATATACAACTTACCGCCACTTACCGGGTTAGGGTAAATGTTCAGGCCTTCTATCGGCTCTTTGCCGTTAGTGTTTCCTGCCTTGTTTTCCTGAGCTGATACAGCCGCCGAAAACAGAGCAAACAGGATAACAGTGATATAAGTGTAGTATTTCTTCATACGCCATAAATCTTTGTGGTAAATGTATAAAATTATTTTCAAATACCGTACCAAAATTTGTTATGAAAAAATATTAAATTTTTAATGGGTTTTTTAACTGATTAACTGAGAATAGTTGCTGCAGTTTCTGTTAAAACAGTGTGATTGTAAAAGAAAAAGGCTGCCAAATGGCAGCCTTTTATAAGGATTCAAAGTTTTTCTTTGATTATAGACCTGTAGTCCAGTTGTTAGTCCATGAAGGCTTAGCAACACCAGCACCGGCACCTGTAGCGGTAGCAGATGTAGAGCTTACAACACCAGCAACGTCAGCAGCAGTACCGTCTGTCTTTTTACCTTTAGTTGTAGCAGGTACATCTGAAGCGAAAAGTACATTCGTACCTTTAAGTTTTGAAGGAACGGCAGCAATCGTTTCGTCGTTTTCTACGTCAAAACCTACTTTCCAGTTAGCTATAACTACATTGTCAAAGTTACCATAAGTACCCCTGCGTAGTTTAATACCACTGTTTTCTGCAAAGTTATTGCTGTCTGCGGTACTGCCAGGACCTACAAGGGTCATGTTCTTGATTGTAGGGTTAGATATAGGTGTGTTAGTATAGCCAAACTCATAGTTGTCTGCTTCTATACCGCGGTTACCTTTACCGAAAGAAAGTTTACCATACCAGTTTTCGTTAGTACCAGACCAACCTTCAGTCCAGTCGAACTGATCATCTTCGTTACCGAAAGAAACAAGGTTTTTAGTGTTTACTGTACCACCGAAGAATTCGAAACCGTCATCAGAACCATGGAACGCCTGTACGTTTTCTACTACAGTACCGTTACCTACTCCAAAGAAAGAAAGGCCGTTAAATTCTTTTTCACCACTGTAAGTAGCACCGGCATACTCTATTCTTAGGAACCTGATTACGCCAGAATTGTCATTTGCTACAGTACCACCATAAGTAAGGCCTGAAACTTCTGCCTGAGCAGTTACAGTACCCCTGTTTATAGGTGCTTTACCACAAATTACAAGTCCACCCCAGTCACCACCTGCTTTCGTAGCATTACCACTTGTCATGATAACAGGTTTAGCTTCTGTGCCATTTACGTTTATTTTAGCGCCTTGCTCTACTGCAATGTAAGCGCCTGTACCACCTACACCTTCAATTACAGTACCTGCAGGTATTGTAAGTGTAGCGCCTGTGTGTACTACAAGTGAACCTACAAGTTTGTAAGTTGTGTTAGCGTCAAGTACTACTTCACCATCTTCTATATCACCTTCAAATGCAGATGGTATAAGTTCGAAAGATGAAGTTGGTTTTTTTTCGTCATCGCTACAAGCGGTAAAGGCAGCAGCCATTACAGTTAGGGCGAATACGTTTCTTAGTGTTGTTTTCATACGTTTTTAATAGATTTAATAGTTCAAATTTCTGTTGCAAATATCTTGTCTGAATTTCTTTTTGCGGTTAACCCCGTGTAACGGTTTGATTAAGTAATTGAAAGCAGTGTGTAACTGAAATGTTACCAATGTTTATAAATGATTATTCATAAAAAAGGCCCCGCTAATGCGGAGCCCCTGTATTGTAAGAAAGTTTTTAATTAAAATTGGTAGTTAACGCTAAGGCTGAAGAACATACCTTTTTTGTACCTAAGTGCTTCTACGTCTCCGTTGTGGTTTTCCTGTACACGACGGAAGGTAGGGTCAAGAAGGTTCTTTGCAGCAAAACTTATGCCCAGGTCTTTAATTTTAGACTTAAGGATGAAGTCCATTGTAGCTACGCCTTTATCTACAAGGTTACCGCGCTGTGTAGTTCCCAGAGAGAAAATACGGTCAGAGAAGTAATTGAATGCAAGGGTAGGGTTAATGTTGTTGCTTTTCTCATTCCATTCAAACATGTATGAGGTGTCGGCATTAATAAGCCAGTTACTTGCTCCTGTAAAGGCGCTCTTACTGTTAGTAAAGTCAGCTTCAAAGCCCGGGTTTTCCCTGCGTACCTTGTCTTTATCAAGATCCTGGTCTGTGTGCAGGTATGATATGTTTGTACCTGCGGTAAGTTTACGGGTGTTTGTTTCTTCCGTACTCCACAGTACTTTGCGTATTTCAAGCTCAGCACCGGTAGCTATACCTTTGTCACCGCTGTTTACGTAGCTGATGTCGTTAGTTGCAGAGGCAATGGTAACCTCGTTTATAGGATTTTTAATGTATTTACCAAAAGCGGTAAGTGATATTACCTCGTCATTTTTAGGGAAGTATTCCCACTTAATGTCGGCATTGTAGTTGTCAGATTCATATAGGTAACGGTTACCGTAGTATGATTGTGTAACTTCTTCGTAAGCAAATGGTACGTTTTCTTTAAACTGAGGCAGTGTATACGTTTTACTTGCTGCAAACCTAAGGTTTTGCTTGTCTGTTAGCGAATATTTAAGGATAACGCTTGGTAGGAATGGGGTTTTCTTGATTTCAGAATCACCGCTACCGTTTACGTAGGTATCGTAATCCATTTTTTGTGAGATGGACTCAAATCTAAACCCAACAACCGCGGTAAGTTTTTCGCTAAAGTTGTATTCAACATTAACAAGTGCCGCGTGTATGTTTAAGTCGCCATTATAGAACTGGGGTCTTAAAGCCCTTGGGGTTTCGGCAGTACCACGAAGGGTAGACATGGCAAAGTAGCCGGCGTCAAAGTTTGCCTGGTTAAAGAACTGGTCGGCATTATATGGGTCTACAAGTGTAGACGAGTCAGTAAGACCGGTAGTTTTAAAGTTGTACTGAATAGCAGTCAGTTCGCGTTTTTTCATCCTGCCGCTATAACCCGCGGTAAGTTTACCTTTGTAATCGTCGTTTTCGCCCTTGCTAAATTTGTAATCCACAGTAGCATTGGCTGCATATTCGTTTTCGTCCAGATCCTGGAAGTAACGGTGATTGTCCGGGTTACTGATAGAGCGGATGGTGTAACCTGTAGGGTTGCCATTGGCGTCTATCTCCTGGTGGTACTTGTTTTGCATCCTGTCTGGCATATGGTCTTTTACTTTGTTGTAAGAAGCACCCCAGTTAAACTGAGTTCTTTCGCCAAATTTATGCTGACCAAGAAGCTGGTTTATAAATAGATCGGTCTTTTGGTATTTGTTCCTTATAATAAGCCCGCGTCCGTCTTCGGCGAAGTCAACGCCATAACCCCTGTACTCCTCAGTCCTGTTATTGCTGGTGTTTATGTAAAGAGAGTTAAAGTTTATTTTGTTATTTGCGTCTACCTTATAGCCTACGTTAGCCATTGCGGTAGTGTTGGTGTTATAGTTGTAGGTGCGGTAGTCGTCATAACGTTTGTTGGCTACGCCTTGTCCGTTAATGTCACCCCATGATTTACCGTCTTTAATACTTGCGTATTCGTTAGCGAATGAGGCGGTACCAAAGAAGTTGATTTTTCCCTCCTTGCCTACGTCATAGCTATTTCCGCCCGAAACGCCTATAGAACCTGCATAAGGTGTTTGCTTATCAAGTTTAAGCGAATTGTAGCTGTACTGCCTAAGCGGGTTAGACGGCTTGTCTATGTTTTTCATCCCGAAGTAGCCAGGATTGTTAGACAGTTTAAAGTCGTTGTCTGAAATGGCATTAGTATTAATGTTAGAGCCTATGTCTACCCTAAAGAGGCCTTTGCCTTTGTAATCTTTAGAAATAATGTCTACGTTGCCACCGGCAAAGTCACCATACAGCCTGCTCATAAATGCCTTGTCTATAGAAATATATTCTACAATCTGCGTAGGGAAAATTTCAAGTGAAATGTTTTTCCTGTCTACGTTGTTACTTGGTATAGGAAGGCCGTTCATTGTTGTAGAGTTGTAACGGTCGCCCAGGCCACGTACAAAAATGTTACCGCTACCTTCCTGGCGTGTAATGCCGCTTGTCTTTGTAACCGCGGTAGCTACGTCGCCCACACCCTTACGGCTAAGTTCCTGTGCGCCTATGTTCTGTTTTATCTCCACAGCGTTTTTTTGTTGTAGTAACAGGGTGCTCTCTTTTTGGCGGTTAACCTGTTGTTCTATAACTACATCTTGTAGCTGTACGCTGGTAGAACCTATAGTTTCGCTAACCGTTTTGGTTTCGCCTGCGGCTATGGTTACGGTTTGTTCTTTAGATTCGTACCCTAAAAACGCAAAAACCAGTATGTGTGTGCCGGCGTCCACTTTAAGTGTATAGGTTCCATTCTCATCTGTGTTGGTAGAGTTTGGAGTCCCTTTTACCGTTACGCTGGCAAAAGGAAGAGGGGCGCCGTTCATATCCTTGTCAGATACTATTCCTGTAATGTTGGCTTTCTGCTGGGCAAAACCTATTACAAAAGTAAACAGCGTTAGTACTAATAATTTAAGTTTCATTTCGTGTTGTTTAAATTCGCTGCAAAGATGCCTTTAGGTGTTGAACCCAATGTTAGATAATGGTTAGGTTTAGATTTGTAATTCTTTATTAAATTGTTAACAGATTAAATTACGGTTAACAGTCTTTCATCGTTTTTTATTATCTTTACCTTTACCCCGCTAAACACTCATATAGCGTCAAAAATGAAGAAGAAAGACATTAAGATTTTGTTAGTCGACGACGAGCAGGATATCCTTGAAATTGTGGGGTATAACCTGGCTCAGGAAGGCTACCAGATTGTTACGGCGGTTAACGGTAAAGAGGCCATTGCCAAAGCCAAGAAAGAAATGCCACACCTTATCATCATAGACGTGATGATGCCAGAAATGGACGGTATGGAGGCTGTAGAAAACATAAGGAAGATACCAGAGCTTTCTAATGTTATTATTACCTTTCTTACGGCCCGTAGTGAAGACTATTCTCAGGTGGCGGGCTTTGATGCCGGGGCCGATGACTACATAGCCAAGCCTATAAAGCCAAAATTGCTGGTAAGCAAGGTTAAGGCACTGCTAAGGAGGCTTAAGGAAGATGAGAATAAAGAGGATGTTCTTCGTGTAGGGAATATAGAAATAAACCGCGAGGAATATAAAATTGTTATAGACGACCGTGAGGTAATATTGCCGCGCAAAGAGTTTGAACTGTTTTATTTACTGGCCTCTAAACCCGGTAAAGTATTTAAAAGGGAAGAAATCCTGGATAAAGTGTGGGGTAACGAGGTTGTTGTAGGTGGGCGTACTATAGACGTACACATCCGTAAACTTCGCGAAAAAATAGGCGATGAAATATTTAAAACCATAAAAGGAGTAGGCTACAAGCTTGAAGTTTAGTGAATATAAAATTTAAAAAGTCATACAGGTTTGCCGTAAAATCGGCTTCATATATATCGTTGTTTTCGGCCATAATGCTAACAGCATTGCTGTATTTTATATATACCGTAAACTGGCTTTTTATATTGTTATTCAGTGTTTCTCTGTTTGTGTTTTCGTTTTTTGTGCTGCAATATCGCGTAGAGCATTTTATTTACCGCAGGGTAAAGAGAATTTACGACGATATTTCGCTGCTGGAATCCAGTCCTATGCGCAGTAAGCCGGTAATGACCGATATGGCTACCCTTACCCGCGAGCTCGAAAAATTTGCCCGCGACAAAAAACTCGAAATAGAAACCCTTAAGGTTCAGGAAGAATACAGGCGGGAGTTTTTAGGTAATGTATCGCATGAACTAAAAACCCCGCTATTTACCGTTCAGGGTTACATACTTACCCTGCTTGATGGTGCCATGAACGACAAATCACTCCGTAAAAAGTACCTGCAACGTGCCGAAAAAGGTGTAGAGCGCCTTATATATATAGTGCAGGACCTGGATATGATTACTAAAATGGAGGTGGGCGATCTTAACCTTAACTATACCCGGTTTAATATTGTAGAGCTTGTGCAGAATGTTTTCGACCTGCTGGAAATGAAGGCCGATAACAAAAATATCATCCTGATGTTTGATATGAAATACATTAAACCCATAATGGTATATGCAGATCAGGATAAGGTGCAGCAGGTGGTAACCAACCTGGTTATGAACTCTATAAAATACGGACGTGAAGACGGTACTACCGAAGTTAGTATAGAAGACCTTGTAAACAATAAGGTAATTATCCGTGTTAAAGATAATGGCGAAGGTATAGAGCAAAAGCACATACCGCGCCTTTTTGAGCGTTTTTACCGTGTAGATAAAAGCGGTGCCCGTACCGAAGGGGGTTCAGGCCTGGGTCTTGCCATAGTAAAGCATATTATAGAGGCCCACGATGAAAAAATTTATATAGAAAGTAATTTCGGGCAGGGGTCAGAGTTCTCCTTTACCCTCGAAAAGGCTAAATAAATCTTTCCATTTCCCAAGGCCGTTTATATCGCGCAGGCCTTTGTACATTTTGGCTTTTTCCAAATCGCTTATCTTAAAGTTATGCTGCTTTGCACTGGGTGCCAGGTTCGCTTTCTTAAGTCTTTTGGCCAGGTATTCCTGTTCCTCACTATCTGGGGTGGGTATAAAAAAAGCTTTTTTACATAGCTTGGCTAAGTCCATAATATTGCTGTAGCCGGGTCGGCACAGTATCAGTTCGCTACGGTTCAGGGTTTCTTCCAGTCCTGCACTGTCCATATAGTTATAAGTGGTTATATGGCCGTTATAGCTTATATGTTGCGCATCTTCCATAACACCTCTTATTACCACTACAGTACCGTCAAATTTTTCCAGCTCGGTAGATAGTTTTTCTTCCAGTTGGGTACGATACGGTTCCGCACCGCTTAAGATCACCGCAAGGTCATATTTTTTTTCCTCGGCGTTTATTTTATGAAGGCGGCTCAGTGTGCCTATATATTTAAGGTTGGGAATTATTTCTTCGGTATGCCCCATCTTGCCCGAAAGATTCGGACTGTTCTTTACATCGGGTACCCAGCATTGGGTAAAATTTTTAAAAAACCTACGGTGCATGCGGCTGGCTATTTCGGTGGCATTACCACACAGCACATTAACGTGGTGTGTAATAAATACCGATGGTATGCCCTTGCAATAAGCGCCCAGTCGGGTGTCGGCTACAATGCCGTGTATGTTGTGCTCGGCTACAAGTTGTTTTACGGCCCGCTGTTCCCTGCTTATGGCCCGAAACATGCCTGCCAGCTGAAACAGTGTCTTCAGCCCCAGGAAAGCATCCTTGTTAGTATACTCCGGTTGGTAGGCCGGTAAGGGCAGTGCCGTTAGGTGCGGAAATTCTTTTTTTAGCAGTTGCAGTGCTGCCCCGTCTGAAGCAATGATGGGTTCGAAGTCTTGATTTTCCAGCGCTTCAATAATGGGAATGCAGCGGGTAGCGTATCCTAAACCATAGTTTAAGGGCGTTACCAGTATTTTTTTGCGCGGTTCGGGGTGCATTATCTTTTTATAAAGTCTTTGCTGTGCAATCTAAAATTATTTCAGTTGTCATATATTTCCCTAATTTTACCAAAAATTTAATTTTACTAGTGGGAAGCAAAAATAAACTGAAGCGCTTTAATGAAAATGAAACATTTAACAATGTGCTGCAACCGTCAAGGGAAGAAGCCGTAAGTGGCAATTTTGCACTTAAAGGCAAATGGAATGAAGATTTTTTTAAGAACGACAAACCTATAATCTTAGAGCTTGGCTGTGGCAAAGGCGAATATACGGTAGGTATGGCAGAGCGCTATCCTGAAGCTAATTATATAGGGATAGATATTAAGGGTGCGCGTTTTTGGCGTGGTGCTAAAACGGCTGTGGAAGGTGGCCTTAATAATGTGGCTTTTCTGCGTACGCAGATAGAACTGATTGAGCACTTTTTTGCCGATGGCGAAGTAAGCGAAATATGGATTACGTTCCCTGACCCACAAATAAAATACAAGCGTACCAAGCACAGGCTTACCAATAGCGAGTTTTTACAGCGTTACAAGAGGGTCTTAAAAGCCGACGGCGTGGTAAACCTGAAAACCGACAGCGAGTTTATGCACGGTTATACGTTGGGCTTACTACACGGGCAGGGGCATGAGGTGCTGTACGCTAACCATAACGTATACCGTAACGAGGGCGCTCCCGAAATTGTAACCGCCATACAAACTTTCTATGAGCAGCAATACCTGGAAATAGGCAAGGCCATAACCTATATAAGGTTTAAAATAAAATAATATATGGAATTTGTAATTCCGGTAGTACTGGGCTTCTTCATTTCGTTTGTTGCTACCGCGCTGCCGGGATTGTTAAACATGACCGCTGCCAAGGTAAGCCTTAAGGAAGGGCGCAAGAATGCAAAAATATTTGCTGCCGGAGCATCTACGGTGGTGTTTGCGCAGGCCTATCTTTCGGTGAGCTTTGCAAGGCTTATCAGTCGCAGTCCTGAACTAATCGCCGACCTGCAGGAAATAGGGATATGCATCTTTAGTATGCTTACTCTTTATTTTTTCTTTTTTGCCAAAAAGAAAAAAAAGAAGGCTGCTCCATTAAAAGGGAAGTCGCGCAGTAAATTAGAAAGTTATCTCAGGGGCGCAATGCTTTCTGCGTTAAACTTTTTCCCGATACCTTTTTATGTGTTTGTAACCGTGTCTTTTTCGCGTGGCAAGGTTATAGATTTTACCGCTTTTAATACATTTCTGTTTGTATTAGGTATTGTGCTTGGGGCGTATACTGTGTTTTACCTCTATATTGTTTCATTTAAGAAGTTTGAGCACAAAACCGAGTTCTTCATGAGAAATGTAAACTATTTCATAGGTTCCATAACCGGGATCATAGCCATAGTTACCCTGATAAAAATTCTCCGTAACCAATAATACACCCATGTCACAGCAACAGGAAAACTTTTTTGAGAAAGTATATGAGGTGGCACAACTCATTCCGTATGGGAGGGTTACGAGCTACGGCGCTATAGCCAAATACCTGGGCGCGGCACGTTCTGCACGTATGGTAGGCTGGGCCATGAATGCTGTAGGCGAACGAGATGTACCGGCACACCGTGTAGTAAATCGCATGGGATTACTAACCGGTAAACATCATTTTGAGGGTACCAACCTTATGCGGCAACTGCTTGAAAGTGAAGGTGTGGAGATAGAGGATAATAAAATTGTAAATTTTGAAAAATACTTCTGGGATCCTGCAATAGAACTTATGAGGTAATGTTTTTCAGTAAAAGGCTGTACTGTAGTTAGTGGGCACAACCTTTTACCGGGCGGTAGTTTTTTTCGGTGCGCCTAATATGAGGCAAAATAATAATCGGCAGCTTCCTTAGCGTCTTTAAAGTCCATTTCGTAAAACTGCGAAAGCTTTTCTATAATCTTACGGTTTATTTTGTAAACCGCATTTATGACTACCCCCTGTGTTTCGGCAATTTCAGAGGCATGCTTGCCATCTATGAGCGCTTGTAATATGGCCTTTTGCTTTAGTGTAAGCTTTAAGCCGGGCGGGTTTATGTGCTGTTTCAGCGCGGCAGTAAGATCCTGGTTGGCTATGCCGTTAATTTTTACTTCGGTATAAAAATTATCGTGGGCATTGCGTTTTACCGGGTTTACAATAAGTATCATTTCGGTAACTGTTTTTCCCTTTCCGTGTGTAACTACCGATACTTTACAGTAGTGGTACACATTTGGCTTTAGCTTTACAGGTACATTAATAGCTAAGTAAATGCCTTCGGGCGGGGTGGTTTCGTTCATCATTTTCAGGTAGCCAAAAACCGCGTCTTTAAACTGGCTTCGGAAGCTTGACTTTATACGGCTCAAAAACGATGAAAACGTATAGTCTTCAACCCCGGGAAAGTTTGCCCTGTTCCCTATAAAAATAAGGCTGTCGTTGTTTATGTTATAGCTCCAGCTCAGATAATCAGGTATTACCCTGTTTTCATAACGGGCGGCAAAAAAATGCGTTTCGTTTTCCCGTTCGGGCAGGTGCTGCCGCCTTAGCCGTATATCTTTAAAACGGGTGGTGTTTTTATTAATATCTTCTTCCTGCATTTTATGTTTTTGCGTTTATTTTTTGCGTGTAGCAAATGTGGGGGTATTTTAGGTCTGCAGTAGTATCAGGCTGCCCCTTTTTATGCAGATGGGAGGCCAGGATGATTGCTTTATATAATGCGTGCATAAAGTTATTTATAAAGTGGTTAATAACAATGGGCAACCGCCTTATAAAATATTAAATATTTGTTTTTTAGCAGAATAACCGTATACCCGCAGAAGCAGGTATACGGTATTCAAAAATAATTACTTGCCATTTTCCCGTGACAAGTAAGCCCCCAAAAACGTACAGTCAGAATACTTGAAAATTCTGCCTGCAGTTTCAAAAATTCCATGATTTAGAAAATCACGGAATACTGATCGGGTGCAATATTACTAAGACATCGCTACATAAAAGGTTGTATACTGATATATGTTAGTACCTAATAAAAGTTAAATATGTGTTAATGTCATTATATACCCTATCCGTGTTTTATGATTTTCAGTGTATATCTAAGCAGATAAAAACTTCGCTGTATAAACTTTTCATAGTATCTTTGTAGTTTAAAATCGGTCTTAATAAGACGGTTAGCTAATATTATTTATGAAACTCGATAGAAAAGAAATACTGAAAGCCCTTGAAACCATAACCCTGGCCGGCGAAGGACAGAATATGGTAGAAAGCGGTGCCGTACGTAACGTACTTACCTTTGGCGATGAAGCGGTTGTAGAACTTGTAATGACTACACCTGCCATGCACATTCGCAAGCGCGCTGAAGCTGATATTGTAAAAACCATACACGAACTTGTATCGCCAGATGCCAAGGTTAAGGTAAACGTAAAGGTGGAATCGCCTGAAAAACCTGAGATTAAAGGAAAACAGATTCCGGGTATCAGTAACATCATTGCTGTATCTTCTGGTAAAGGTGGCGTGGGTAAATCTACCATTACAGCTAACCTTGCTGTTACCCTGGCTAAAATGGGCTTTAAGGTAGGTGTGCTTGATGCTGACATTTACGGTCCATCAATGCCTATAATGTTTGATGTGGAGCGTTCGCGCCCTGTGTCTGTTACCGTAGACGGTAAAAGCAAAATGAAACCGATTACCAGCTACGGTGTGGAAATTCTTTCAATAGGATTTTTCACTTCACCTGAGCAGGCGGTTATATGGCGTGGTCCTATGGCAGGAAAAGCCCTTAATCAGATGATTTTTGATGCCGACTGGGGTGAGCTTGATTTCCTGTTGCTTGATTTACCTCCGGGAACAGGCGACATTCACCTGAGCCTTATGCAGGCATTGCCTATTACGGGTGCGGTTATTGTTAGTACACCACAGGCTGTGGCACTTGCCGATGCCAAGAAAGGTGTGGCTATGTTCCGCCAGGAATCTATAAACGTTCCGGTACTGGGTATTATAGAAAACATGGCCTACTTTACACCCGAAGAACTTCCTGAAAATAAATACTATATCTTCGGTAAAGAAGGTGCAAAGAACCTTGCCGAAGACCTTGATGTGCCATTCCTTGGTGAAGTGCCTATTGTACAAAGCATACGCGAAGCCGGAGATTACGGCCGCCCTGCCGCCCTGCAAACAGCTACGCCCGTAGAAGCCGCGTTTGAGGAGCTTGCTCGTAACGTAGTGCAGGAGACAGTAGACCGCAATGAAAACCTTCCGGCTACCGAAGCGATTAAAATCACCACTATGGCCGGATGTTCGGCTGTTAAAAAGAAATAATATGACAACTGAGGAAATTAAGAATAATGTAGAGAAGGCGCTGGATGAAATACGTCCGTTCCTGGAGTCAGACGGTGGTAACATAAGCCTTATAGACATAGAGGATGACAAGCACGTAAAGGTACGCCTGGAAGGTGCCTGCATAAGCTGCAGCGTTAACCAGATGACCCTGCGCGCCGGTGTGGAAACTACCATAAAAAAATATGTACCGCAGATAGAAACTGTGGTAAACGTGGCGTAAACCGCCTGCAATGATTTACATCATATTTATTTAAAGCGCTTTTTGGCAATTTTGCCTAAGAATCGTTTTATCCTTATTACAACTACATGATCAGTACAGATATACTTATTATAGGTGCAGGGCCCACGGGGCTCTTTGCCGTATTTGAAGCAGGCCTGCTGAAACTGAAATGCCATATTATAGACGCGCTTCCGCAGCAGGGCGGCCAGCTTGCCGAACTGTATCCTAAGAAGCCGATATTTGATATACCGGGCTTTCCCTCGGTACTTGCCGGGGATTTGGTTACAAATCTTATGGAACAGATTAAGCAGTTCCAGCCCGGCTTTACGCTAAATGAGCGTGCCGAAACCATAGATAAGCTGGAAGACGGCACCTTTATAGTTACTACTAACAAGGGTACAAAGCACCATGCTAAAGCCGTAGCCATTGCCGGTGGACTTGGAAGCTTTGAGCCGCGCAAGCCACTAATAGAAGGGATTACTGCTTACGAAGAGAACGGTGTAGAATACTTTGTAAAGAATCCTGAACAATTTCGTAATAAGCGTATTGTTATAGCAGGCGGTGGCGACTCTGCCCTGGACTGGACAGTATTTCTTGCCGATGTTGCCTCTGAGGTTACTCTTGTGCACCGCCGCAACGAATTCCGTGGCGCGCTGGACAGCGTAGAGAAGGTTACCGAACTGAAACATCAGGGCAAAATAAACCTGGTTACTCCTGCCGAGATTACCAATGTTTTTGGTGATGGTAAGGTAGAATCGGTTGAGCTTGACATTGATGGTGAAAAGTCTATCCTGGAAACGGATTACTTTATTCCGCTGTTTGGTCTTACGCCGAAGCTTGGCCCTATAGGCGACTGGGGGCTTGAAATAGAGAAAAATGCCATTAAGGTAAACAACGCGCTAGACTACCAGACCAACATAGAGGGTATTTATGCCATAGGTGATATTAATACTTATCCGGGCAAATTAAAGCTGATCCTTTGTGGTTTCCATGAGGCTACGCTTATGTGCCAAAGTGTTTACAACAGACTTAACCCAGGCAAAAAATATGTGCTTAAATACACTACGGTAAGTGGTGTAGACGGTTTTGACGGTACCCGTAAGGAAGCCGAAAAACAGGTAGTGAAAGCGATAGAGTAAAAGTGTTTGTAGTTTATGGTTTGTAGTTTATAGTTCCTTATGAGGAACAAACCATAAACCATAAACTATGAACTACAAACCTGAAGAATGAACGAGATAAAACTAAAAATAACCGATCGCGAGGGTGTTACTCATGAGGTTGATGCGCCTACCGATATGGCCATGAACATCATGGAGGTGGTTCGTGCCTATGAACTTGCCCCGGAGGGTACTATAGGTATTTGCGGTGGTATGGCCATGTGCGCATCGTGTCAGTGCTACGTGCTGAATGATGTTGTCCTGCCCGAAATGGGACCCGATGAAGATGCGATGCTGTCTGAAGCGTATAACGTAAAGCCAAACAGTCGCCTGGGATGCCAGATACCCATTACTGCGGAGCTGCACGGGCTGGAAATAGCACTTGCCCCGGAAGAATAATATATACATACAATTCAATAAAAAACAAACCCCGCATTGTTAATACAGTGCGGGGTTTGTTTTTTATTGAATGAAAATATTATCGTATCAGACTGAAATGACCTTTTAGCACGCGTCCGTCGGTAAGCGTAATCACGTACCAGTAATCTGTACTTGGCAGGGGGTTACCTTTGTAGTCTCCATCCCATCCTTTATCGTACGGCTTTAGGTCGGCTAATAACTTTCCGTAGCGGTCATATATGTATATACGGCTGCTAAAGTAATTACTTGCTGCTATACCGGGTATATGCCAATAGTCGTTGGTGCCGTCAGCATTAGGGGTAAAAAATTTTGGTATTTGCAGTACGCCTACAGTTTTGTCTGTGATACCACAACCGTTAGTGTCGTAAACGTATACAATATGTATGCCCCCACTTACATTAGTAAAAACAGGGTCGGACTGCCACGGGCCATTTGGCGCATCAAGACTATATAAATAGGTAGTGCTAACACCTCCTGTAGGTAGTGCTACAAGGGTTATGGAGTTTTCTTCGCTAACGTCTTCTACCACCACATCAGTTATGGTAGCCACATTGCTGGCCGATACCATTATAGTGCGTGTTTTTGCACAGCTGGTATTTATGTTGGTAACGGCTACGCTGTAGGTTCCCGGTTGGTTGACGCTTATATATTGACTTGTCGCTCCTGTAGACCAAAGGTACCTGTATTGGCTGCCGGTTATACCGGCAGAAAGGGTTATAAATTCCTGCGTATTAAGGCATACAATACCGGTGTCGTTTACGGTAATGTTAGGTAATGCAAATACCTGTAGGTTAATGCGTGCAAGGGCCAGGCAGATATTATTATTTTCTACACGGGCATATACGGCCTGGAAATTACGGGTGGTATTTGTAAACAGAACGGGTATAGGGTTTAGCTTCATTAGCGCATCCTGTTCAGAACTGTAATAGGTTACAGTGTTACCGCTTGTTTCATAGCCGGCATCCGCCAGGTTGAATTCGGAATATCCATCTTCTGAGTTAATGTCGTCGCATGCCGAAAGGGTAACCGGTGGAAAACTTGTCCCTGTAACGGCAAGCGCCAGTGTAAGCAACCTGTAACACCCAGATGCTGTATTGTATATCTTGGCTGTTACCGTATCGTTATAAGGGTTGGTATTAGTATATGTACCTATAATAACATTCGTGTTGTTTTGGGCATCAGTAAGTGTAGGGTAATAGCTAACTCCGTATGTAGTGTTACCACGGGTAAACTGCGTGTCGGCCACGGTAAGGTTAAATTGCGTGATGCCGTCGGGTGTTACTTCCGGATCGCATTGAGAAAGTGTAGCCCCGATTGTAACCGGTGGTAAGGGCCGTACGGTAAGTAAAACAGGAAACGTATATACACAACTGTTGTAGGTGCTGTTTACAGCGCGTACATATACGGTAGTGTTGTTGGCAGCATGATGTGTTGAAGATAAAGGCCTCAGGTTATTGTCGGCATCGTTCTGCGAGCCGTGCCACGAGGTGGTAAACCCGGTACCGCTCAGCAGTGGGCCAGACGGCGCTGCCAGGGTAAAGGTGGTCATTCCGTTAGTGTCGCTGCCATCCAGGGCATCATCGCACAAGGCTATAGTAGCTACGTTTATGGCAGGTTTACCTACCAGTATTACCTGGAATGATGTGGTTATATAACAATCACGGTTTATATTGCTTACCACGCGTGCGTAAAAAGTTTGCGGGTTGGTAACATTTGTATACGAAGCCGCGTTAACCGGGCTTGTGTTGTTATCGGCATTTTCCTGGGAGGTATAGTAAAATACCGTAAAATCAGCTGCATTTTGCGCGCCAAGTATCTCAGGGGTTTTATCGTTAAGGGTAATAAGCGCACGCCCATCATTGTCTGTGTCACATATTACCATATCGGTAACCGGATTTTGTACCGGGGGCCTGGTAATGGTTATGGTTTTGCTAACGGTTTCGGAACCGCCAAGATAGTTAACATTAGCCGTAACGTTATACGTGCCGGGCGTGGCATAAGAATGGTTGGGTTCGCTGTCGGTAGATGTAGCTGAAGCATCGCCAAAATCCCATGTAATAGACTGTACCGCTTTATTCATATACAGGCTAAACGCTGTAGCGCTGCCCATGCAGGTAGATTTTGCTATAATATTTGCCGAAAATATAGAGGTTAAAAACGGTGGCAGACCGAATACCGAGTAAGTACCCTGGGCTAGTCTTACTGCACTGCGCCTGTAGTTGCAGGCTGGGCCATCGGCATCGGGGTCGTTAATAACATCGAGTGCAGCCCCGCCGTTTATGGCCTTATATATTTTTCCGTTAGGCCCCAGCTGCATGGTAGTGCCTGTAGGCCCGGAGATTATAAGTACACCCGAAGCGGCAACATCTGGTGCGGTAAGGTCGTACTGCCACACTTCGCCTGTGCCGTCAGGGTCTTCTCCTGACACATACAACTTGTTTTCTCCCGGAGAAAATTCTATACCATACGGATTAAAATTTTGTATAACCTCTACAGGGTTAGATAGCTGACCTGTGGCCTTATTAAAGTTGTAAAGGTATACCACTCCGTTAGTGGTGGCTCCTCCTGTGCTGTTTCCACGTTGCTGGTGCGCTATAGCTACATAATTACCGTTAACGGATGCCCTTATGCAGCCAATTGCATTCCGTCTGTACCCTGCAATGCTTACCACCGGGGCTAACTGTGAGGTAACGGGTGTTAGGTTAACACCTGCATTATTTACTGCAAAAGCGTAAAACGTATCTATAAAGTGGCTTATAATCCAGTACCCGGACTTGTCAGCGTTTTCTACCGCCGTTACCTTTTCAGAACACTTATATTTAGCCTGGTCTATAATAGCAGGGTTGTACGTATATAATTGTACGTTGCGGGTTACCACATCTCCTACAGAGCCGTTTGCGCCCGCAGCCGAAAGGTCTACCACAGAGTAATTGAGCCCATTATTGTAACCATCATCGGCATCGGGTATGGTTTGGTGGCTATTGCCTTCTTCATAAGTCCCTGTAAACTGGTCAGGGTATACCGCGGCATTCTGGTGGTGGGGTTCGTCTACCGTAAAAACATAGTAAATGTTAGGATTGTCTTTCTTTGGTAGAACAATACAGCTTTGCGAACTGCTGGGATCGCCCAGCAGGCCGGTGCCCCCCAGGTAATTACCGTTAGGCATTAGTACACCATTACGGTCCCATACATTACGGCCATCACTGTAGAGTACCAGGTTACCGTCGGCATCGCTCATAGAGCTACAGCCCTCGCTGGTGCGCATCCGGCTGCCGCCAAGCACGCTTACCGAACCATCATCGTTAAAATGTATACCGGCGTTGTAGCCAAAGTACCAGTTGTTGGCTTCCTTCTGAGCAAAGGTCCAAAATGTGGTAAATATGAAGAAAAAGATAAATTTCGTTTTCAAATTTTGAAAATTAAAACTTCCAAAAGTAGCCATTTATCTGTTTGTATTTTGTTTTTTGCAGTTATATTTTAACCTCTGAAAAGCAGTTTTTTACCGCTTTTTTTATAAGCAGATACAGAGTATATGTAGTTTTGTGTAATTTTAACAGGCTATGGCAAAGAAAACACAAAACTATATACTGCATATTGTAGGGAGTCTGCTTTTTATAAGCATACCGGTGCTCTTGTCGCCAGATCTTAGTCGTTTTGGCCATCTCCTGGAAATAACGCCATTCCGCCAAAGCTTTTTTCGCTACATTTTGCTATTACTTTTTTTCTATGTAAACTACTTTTTCTTTATACCGAAGTTCTATTTTAAAGGGCGATATTTTTGGTTTATAGTATTGCTTGCGGTGTCTTGCGTGGTGGTATCTTTTTTACCGGACTTTATTTTTCCGTGGCACCGGGAGTTTATGGGCACTATGCCCGTGCCGGCAACCGGTGCCGGTACTACGCAACCGAATGCTATAAGCATAAGGCCACACGGCAGGATGCCATTTTTTATAAGCGGAGATACATGGCAGTTTTTACTGGTTGGGTCGCTTTCGTTTCTGCTCAGGGTAAACCAAAGACTGGGGAGCATGGAAAGCGAAAAACTTAAAACCGAAGTAAGTTATCTTAAAGCCCAGATAAATCCACATTTTTTGTTCAATACGCTTAACAGCCTTTATGCGCTTACGCTGGAAAAAAGTGATGCTGCTCCTAATGCGATACTTAAACTCAGCGGTATGATGCGTTATGTGGTTACCGAAAGCAGCCGCGAACGTGTAGCCCTGCAAAACGAACTGGACTATATACGCAACTACATAAGCCTTCAGGAACTTCGTATGGATGAGGCTACGGATTTCAGGCTGGAAATTACGGGCGATACAGCCGGTAAAATCATTTCGCCGCTTATACTTATACCTTTTATAGAAAATGCTTTTAAGTACGGGCTTAATCCCGAAAAGAAGTCGGTCATATATATAGGTATTACGACCAGTGCCAATGAGCTTACACTAATAGTAAAAAACAATAAGGTAAACACCAGTCTTCCGCCCGAAGAAGTGAGCGGCAGGGGGCTGGAAAATACACAAATGAGGCTGGATTACCTGTACCCCGATAAGCACAGCCTTACCATAACTGAGGACAAAGACACATTTGAAGTTAAACTGATACTACTGCTGGTATGATAAAAGCCATAGCCATAGACGACGAGCCCCTAGCCCTTAAAGTAATAAGCCACTTTTGCAGCCAGGCAGATTATATAGAGCTCTGCAAAACCTTTACCAAGACAGACGAGGCGCTTGC
Source organism: Bacteroidia bacterium (assembly GCA_046566705.1). GTDB lineage: Bacteria > Bacteroidota > Bacteroidia > Flavobacteriales > Flavobacteriaceae > Flavobacterium. The sequence goes on from JBKHWE010000021.1 coordinate 119,923, forward strand.
CTATTTGGAAAAAAATAACATAGACCTGCTGTTCCTGGACATACAGATGCCGGGACGTAACGGGCTGGATTTTTATAAGATGCTGAAACCCGAAACCATGGTTATTTTCACCACGGCATATAGTGAGTATGCTGTAGAGGGGTTTAATGTAAACGCGGTAGATTACCTGCTGAAACCTTTTTCGCAGGAGCGTTTTATCACCGCAGCCGATAAGGCTAATAAAGAGTACAGGCAACGCAAGGAAGCCAGAGGTGTGGAAAACTATCTGATGCTGCGTGCCGATTACAAGCTGCACCGCATTGGCTTTGAAGATATACTGCTGATTGAAGGACTGGATGATTACATCCGGGTGCATATTAAAGGTAAGTCACCCATAACAGCGCGCCTGAGTATGAAGGGTATATTGGAACGATTGCCTCAGCCTGAGTTCTTAAGGGTGCACCGTTCCTATATTATCCCGTTAAATAAGGTAAAGAGTTTATATAACAAAACCATCCAAATTGAAGATTTCGTAATTCCGGTGGGAGATACGTATAAAGAGGCTGTTTCTAAATACTTTTAGCCCGCCTAAATTGATTTTTTGTTATAAAAATCAGTATATTTTTAATGTATGTGAGATTTAACGTTTTTAATTTGCTGGTGTTCAGGTTAAATGTATAAATTGCACTCCTTTTTAACAAAATGTTAACTTATTTGGGATAATGACGAAAATTACCACTAAATCTATCTGCTTAACCCTGCTTTTTGCTGTGGGTACACTGGCTGTACAGGCTCAGGAATTGCCAAAAGTTTTTGGCCGTACCGTAAAAAGTGTAAACCCCGTAAACGGTAAAATACGCTGTGCTACTGCCGAATACGAAGAATATCTTGAATTAAATAACCCTAACCGCATGTCGCGTGAGGCTTTTGAACAATGGCTTGCTCCTAAAGTGGAAGAGGCAAAGGCTCAAAGGCTTGCTGCCAGAGGTACCAATGCTACTGCTGCTGTAAGGATTATACCGGTTGTGGTACACGTAATACATAATGGCGATGCACTGGGTAGCAATGAGAACATAGCCGATGCACAGGTACTTTCACAGATAACCGTGCTGAACCAGGACTATCGTAAAATGGCCAACACTCCGGGATGGAATACTAATCCGGTAGGTGTAGATATGGAAATTGAATTCCGTATGGCAAAAGTAGATCCTAACGGTAATCCTACAACAGGCATAGACCGTGTACAAAAGAGCCGTGCCAGCTGGGCCGATGAAACAGCTATAGACACTAACCTTAAGCCTTCCACAAGCTGGGATCCTACCCGTTACTTTAATATATGGGTAGTAAACTTTGGTAACAGTTCAGACCTTTTGGGCTACGCGCAGTTTCCCAGTACTTCAGGTATTGGAGGCTTAAACGCTAACGAAGGTGCTGCAAATACCGATGGTGTAGTTATCGGCTACAAGTATTTCGGTTCATATGATATTTACCCACAGGGTACTTACGACCCGGATAATATCTACAAGTACGGTCGTACCGCCACGCACGAAATAGGCCACTGCCTGGGGCTGCTACACATATGTGGTGATGATTTTACCTGTACACTTGGTACTAATGATGCGCGTAAGGATTACTGCCCGGATACGCCTGCAACAAACGATTATAACTACGGTTGTACTGCTACTGATTCTTGCCCTAACCGCACTGGTGCTGACATGATAGAGAACTATATGGATTATACTGATGACCAGTGTATGAACATATTTACGCAAAACCAAAAGGATCGTGTTAATGCCGTGCTTACAAGCTCTATACGCCGTGCCAGCCTGCTTACCTCTACCGTGTGGCAGGAAACCAACAGTGTAGCGGGTGTAAATACGCTAAACAACCTAAGCCTTTATCCTAACCCTGCTAACAGTGTAGTGAACATTTCTGTACAGAACAATGACCTTCCGGACAGTTATACGGTATACAATAACCTGGGGCAAACTGTAGCGCAATCTAAGATAAGCAGCAGTGCTAACCTTGCGGTTAATACATCGGCTTACAGTAACGGTGTGTACTTTATTAAAGTAGATAAAGGCGGCCAAAGCAAAACTCTTACCTTCGTTAAAAACTAGGTTTATATATTTCATCTGAAAGAAAAAGCGGGAGCCTTAAGGGTTCCCGCTTTTTTGTTTTTGTATTTCGGTTATCCACCCCGCCGAAGGAGGGGAATTGTAGCACCGAAATAGCAGAGTGGCATTCCCCTCCATCGGAGGGGTGGCTGAAAGCCGTGGTGAAAATAAAACTCACACGGTAATCTGTACCGTAAACCCTTCGTAAGAGCGCACGTTTAGCACGGTGCCGTCTTCAAAGATGAGGTACTGGCCTTTAACGCCCATTAACTTCCCGCTATAATTAGGCGTGGTAGCCAGGTTAAGGCTGTTTATTTTAGATGGGTATTGCAGCACAGGATAGTCCAGAGTATATACTGCTTCGTGAGTAGTATCAAAATACGGAGCCACTTCTTCAGGCAATAGCCCTTTGGTATCATTTCGTTTTGCTATCAGGTCAAATGGCGTAACGTTATTCTGCAGCATTTTCTTCCAGTTTATCTTATCTGAAAAATATTGCTTTAAAGCTACTTCGGTAATACCGGCTAGGTACCGGTTAGGTACTTCCACAAGCGGGGTGGCGCAGCTGGCGCCCTGGTCTATCCATCGGGTAGGTACCTGAGTTTTTCGGGTAACGCCCACTTTCATGTCACTGCTTGCGGCAAGGTATACCACATGGGGCTGTACCTGTACACGGGTTTCATAATCCAAATCGCGGTCGGCTATGCCCAGGTGCGCGGTGCTTAGTTCTGGGCGCATAATCCAGTCGCCTACGGCAGGCGAACTGTAAAAACAATCATAGCAGAAACCCTGCCTCCAGATTTTCTTCTTTTTGCCGCAGTTAAGGCACTGGTAACCCGTAAAGTTAATCTCAAAAGGTTGCCCTAAAAGTTGGTTCATGTGTATGAAACTGCCATCAAAAACCAGGTAATATTGTATGGGTGTGCCTGGTTCGGTTTGCATTTTTGTAAGTACGCCTTCGTATTGCATGTAAAAATTCACTATTTTTAAGGCAATAAAGATATAAAATATGGCCTTGCCAATTATCAATTCCATAGTAACATGGGTGCTTAAAAAGCGAATACATGATATGGAACTTTTCCTTAAATACCCTAACGAGGTACAGCAGGAGCTGCTTATGAGTCTTTTAGACACCGCTAAAGATACCTTTATAGGTGCCCGATACGAATTCTCATCCATTCTCAGCTACCGTGCTTTTACCGAGAGGGTGCCCATCTCTACCTATGAAGACCTGGAGCCGCTTATAGAGCAAACCCGCCGTGGTGAGCAAAATATTTTTTGGCCTACACAAATAAAATGGTTTGCTAAAAGCAGTGGTACAACCAATGCCAAAAGCAAATTCATCCCTGTTAGTCCCGAGGCGCTTGAAGATTGTCACTATAAGGCGGGCAAGGATATGCTATGCCTGTACCTGAACAATAACGAAGAATCACAGCTGTTTACCGGCAAGAGCCTGCGTTTGGGCGGAAGCAAGCAATTATACGAAGATAACAACAGTATCTTTGGAGACCTTTCGGCCATACTGATAGATAACTTGCCTTTTTGGGTAGAGTTTAGCAGTACGCCAAGCAACAGGGTGTCGCTTATGGGAGAATGGGAAACCAAGCTCGCCGCGATAGTAAGCGAAACGGTAAACGAAAATGTAACCAGCTTTGCGGGTGTGCCCAGCTGGATGATGGTGCTCATGAACCGGGTGCTGGAAACAACAGGAAAGCAAAACCTGCTGGAGGTGTGGCCTAACCTTGAAGTATATTTTCATGGAGGCGTAAGCTTTGAGCCGTACCGCCGCCAGTATAATAACCTGATACCGAAAAACGATTTTAAGTATTACGAAATATACAACGCCTCCGAAGGGTTCTTTGCCATACAGGACAGCAATTACAGTAAGGATATGCTCCTGATGCTGGACTACGGTATTTTTTACGAATTCATCCCAATGGATGGTTTCGGTACCGACAGGCAGCGTGTAATTCCGCTTGCTGAGGTAGAGCTGGAAAAGAACTATGCCGTAGTGATTACCACCAATGCCGGCCTGTGGCGTTACCTGGTGGGCGACACCGTAAGATTTACCAGCCTGGACCCGCACCGCATACGTGTTACCGGGCGCACCAAGCACCATATAAATGTGTTTGGAGAGGAACTGATGGTAGAAAATACCGATAAGGCTTTGGCAAAAGCCTGCGAGCAAACCAGTGTTGAGGTGCTGGACTACACCGTTGCCCCTGTATTTATGGAAGGCAAAGAGAAAGGTGGCCACGAATGGATTGTAGAGTTTAAGTCAGTACCGCCAGATGTGGAAGCATTCAGGGATGCACTTGATTTGGCTCTCCAGACGGTAAACAGCGATTACGAAGCCAAGCGTTACAATAACATGACGCTAAACAAGCTAGTGCTTAACGTGGCGCGCCCCAAGCTGTTTTACGACTGGCTTAAGGAACGCGATAAGCTGGGTGGGCAACATAAAATACCACGCCTTAGCAATGAGCGTAATTACTTAGAGCAACTTAAGGCCTTGCAGGTAGAGGATGGTAGTGTGGCGTAAACTTTAACATGCCGAATGTTTTTTTGGCATTAGCTTTGCTTACTATGTGCTTGTAAAACATTTATTATGAGTAAGATGATGAAGAGGAAGTATGTGTTGTTGCTTTTGGCAGGTTTAGGTGTAATGGCAAGTTGTAGCCCGGTACACCGTTATGGTTGTAACAGGCGATGCCGTATATCGCTCTCGCAGGTGGAATTTGTAAAAGAAACACCAAAAAGCAATGCGCGCATAAATAGTTAACCGATACTGTTTACGCAATAGATTTTTTTATTACGTTTGAAGTATGAGTGTAAAATACCATGGACTTACCGGTGATTATGATGAAAAGCGCCTAAAGGCCTTGCGCCAGTATGATATATTGGATAGTTTTAGGGAGCAGGAGTATGATGATTTAACCCGTCTTGCGGCTATTATATGCAATACTCCTATAGCGCTCATTAGTTTTGTAGATAAAGACAGGCAGTGGTTCAAGTCTGCCCAAGGGTTAGATGCCAAAGAAACGCATCGCCAGCATTCGTTTTGTTCGCATGCTATCATTAACCCTGATGAGCCATTCGTTATAGAGGACTCTAGGCTTGACGACTGTTTTAAAGATAATCCTCTTGTAACCGGTGCGCCTGAAGTGATTTTTTATGCAGGCATACCGCTTAAAAGCCGCGACGGATACGGTATAGGTTCTTTTTGTGTAATAGATACCGTGCCACGCCACCTAACCGATACCCAGATGGAGGCATTGCAAATACTGGCACGTCAGGTAAGTGGTATGCTTGAAATGCGCCGTAAGGAAGCAGAACTTGTTATTAAAAACGAAATACTGGAGCTGAAAACCGCAAAACTCGACGAAACCGTGGCTAAAAAAGTTGCGGAAGCGTTAAAGAAACATAAATAACATGGGGCCGCTTTTAGCGGTCTTTTTTATGAAATATAACCAATGTTTTTCCATTCAAAAAAAATAGTGCTGCCTGTAGATATAACTGAAATTAAGAAAGAACTTGCAAAAGCAGATTCCGGGAAATTCCAGGTGCGTTTTGTAGCTACAGGGAAATATGAGGTTGTAGCAGCCTATTCGTTCTGGGTTTTTACCAATAATAATGATGAGCCTTACTATCCAATAACTACATTTTTATCGATCACTGGCGACGATGGAAAAACCAGCATGCGATTCCGTGCTTATGTGCGTGTTGAAGTTTTGATTTTGCTAGTTGCATTATTTGTTGTGGGATATTTCTTGTGGCTTAATTCGCCGGTTGATACAATTTTAGTTTTTTTGGGTATTGCCCCTGTTGCGCTACTGCTTTTGCAGGATGTTTATTTTAAGCAGGAACGAAGGCTTAATCTTGATGTGTGTAATTATTTTATAAACAAATATTCTGAATAGGCTTTAAAAAAATAAACCCCCGCCGTATGGCAGGGGTTGTGTATGAGATAATCTATCTGTATACGATTATATCTTAAAAGTAAGTACCGGGCGTACGGCGTGGTTCACAAGGTCTTCGCTAATGCTTCCGTTAAAGAAATGGGCAAGTCCCTGACGTCCGTGTGTGCACATACCTACAAGGTCGGCATTAATGCTGTTGCTAAAATGCAGTATGCCTTTTTCTACATTCACATCGTTGTATATGTTTGTAGTGTATCCGTTGTCTATGGTAAAACCGGCTACAAAATCACTAACGATTTTTTCGGCAGCGTGGGTTGATTTAAAATCACTCGGCGTGTTTACATATAGTAGGTGTAATTTTGCCTTAAAGCTGTTGGCAAAATCTACCACTTGTGCAAATGGTTTTTTAATCTCTGCCCTAAAGTCAGATGCGAATACAAAGTTGCTTGGGTTAAAGCCTTCGTCTTCTTTCTTAATAACCAGTACAGGGATATCAGACAGGCGTACCACTTTTTCAGTGTTAGAGCCTATGAACATTTCTTTGAAGCCGCTGGCACCATGAGATCCCATAACGATAAGATCTATATCGTGTTTTTTGGCAGATTTTACAATGCCATCAAAAGCACTGTCAAAAAGTATAGAGCCATCTACAGGGATACCTTCCAGGAAATCCGATGATTTTATATCGTCAAAACGTTCTTTAGCTTTTTTAAGGAAGAAAGCTATTTCGGGTACTTCGGCACCGGCCACTACGGCATCACTTTCCTGGTGTGGTAGGTCCAGTAGGTGTAACAGGTAAATCTCGCCATTGTGTTCACGGGCTATTTTTGCAGCTACCTTAAGCGCGTACTCGGCGTGTTTAGAAAAATCTGTCGGTACAAGGATTTTTTTCATAATAATCGGACTGTTAAAATATGTTTTGGTTGCTATAATAAACACTGGAAAGGTAAGAATTAATTTTACATTAACCAATGATTTTCAAGATATAAAAAAAAGGTGTATATTTGCGGTGTTATTTATTAAATCATAAATGATGAGGGGACAGGGAGTCCCCTCTTTTTATACAAGTTATGGCATTAAAAGACAAAGTGGAGGCTCTTGTAGCTGCAGCATTAGAGGAGTATACTGACCTTTTTCTGATAGATCTTACAGTGGGTACAGATAATAAAATCATGCTTACTATAGACGGAGACAACGGTGTAACACTGCAAGACTGCATAAACATGAGTCGTGCCGTGGAGCATAACCTGGACCGCGAGGAAGAGGATTTTGCGCTGGAAGTGGCTTCGGCCGGAGCCTCAAGCCCACTTACACTGCCAAGGCAGTATAAGAAAAACATAGGACGTACACTTTTGGTAAAAACTGCCGAAGGTGAAATTGAAGCGCCGCTGGTGGATGCAACCGATGAGGTAGCTATACTGGAGTGGACTGCCCGTGAACCTAAAAAAATAGGTAAGGGCAAGGAAACCGTAACCAAGAGGGCTGAGATTCCTTATGGTGATATAAAACAAGCAGTTGTTGTAATTAAATTTTAAAAAAAAATATACACGTAGGTATGGAAAACCTGGCACTAATAGATTCATTTTCAGAGTTTAAAGATGATAAACTTATCGATCGCGTTACCCTTATGTCTATCCTGGAAGATGTTTTCAGGAATGCACTTAAGAAAAAGTACGGTTCAGACGATAACTTTGATATTATCATCAACCCTGATAAAGGAGATATGGAGATATGGAGGAACCGTGTGGTGGTGGCTGATGGCGAGGTAGAAGACTCTAACTCTGAGATTTCTCTTAGCGAAGCCCGTAAGATAGAGCCTGATTTTGAAGTTGGTGAAGAGGTGTCTGAAGAGGTAAAGCTAATTCAGCTGGGTCGCAGGGCTATCCTTGCATTGCGCCAAAACCTTATTTCTAAGATACACGAGCATGATAATACCAACCTTTATAAGCAATTTAAGGATATTATAGGAGATATTTATACTGCCGAAGTACACCACGTAAGGCCAAAAGCCGTAATTTTGGTGGATGATGAAGGTAATGAAATTGTGCTTCCTAAGGAAAAACAAATACCGTCTGACTTTTTCCGTAAGGGAGATAACGTACGTGGTATTATAGAAAATGTGGAATTAAAAGGAAACAAGCCGCAGATCATTATGTCGCGTACTTCCGAAAAATTCCTTGAAAAACTATTTGAACAGGAAATACCAGAGGTTTTTGATGGCCTTATAACCATAAAGAAAGTAGTAAGGATACCTGGCGAAAAAGCAAAAGTAGCTGTAGATTCTTATGATGACAGGATAGATCCTGTAGGTGCTTGTGTGGGTATGAAAGGTAGCCGAATCCACGGTATTGTACGTGAGTTAGGTAATGAAAACATTGATGTTATTAATTATACTACAAACACCCAGCTATTTATATCAAGGGCACTTAGCCCGGCCAAAGTTTCTTCCATTAAAATAGATGAGGCTAATAAGAGAGCTGATGTGTTCCTTAAGCTTGAAGAGGTTTCTAAAGCCATAGGACGTGGCGGGCACAATATAAAGCTTGCCGGCCAGCTAACCGGTTTTGAACTTGATGTAATACGCGAAGGTAACCTTGCTGAGGAGGAAGATGTAGAACTGAGCGAATTCTCAGACGAAATCGATCAGTGGATTATTGAAGAGTTTGCTAAAATAGGCCTTGATACCGCCCGCAGCGTACTGAACCAGGATGTTCAGGATCTTGTAAGGAGGACAGACCTTGAAGAGGAAACCGTACTGGAAGTAGTAAGGATACTGAAAGATGAATTTGAAGACTAGTGCTAACAACAACTAAACCTGCCTAAACAGCATACAACACAACGCACCGACGATAACGTAATAAAAATTTATGTCTGAAGAAAGATCAATAAGATTAAACAAAGTTTTAAGGGAATTAAACATTTCGCTGGACAGGGCAGTGGACTTTCTTAAAGAGAAAGGCCACGTTATAGAATCGAGCCCTAATGCCAAGATATCCGGCGCGGAGCATAATGTCCTGGTAAAACAATTTTCTGCCGACCAAAGCAATAAAGCCGCCTCGTTAGAGGTAAGCGAGGAAAAGCGCAAAGAGAAAGAAGCGCTTCGCAAAGAAAAAGAGCGTGAGCTGGAGGAAAAAAAGAAGCAGGAAGACGAAAAGCTAAGGCAGCAGCAGGAAGTGATCCGTGCACGCGCATCGCTAAGCGGCCCCGTAGCCGTAGGTAAGATAGATCTTGCCACTAAAAAAACTGAACCTGCTCCGGCACCGGCATCTTCAGACAATGCCGAAAAGCCAGCACAGCCGCAGGTACAGCCACAGGCTGAAAAGCCTGCACCGGCCGCCCCTAAAGCGGAAGAGCCTAAACCGGCTCCGGTACAGGCCGAGAAACCAGCCGAAGCTCCGGTTGCTCCCGTACAGCAAGCACCAAAAGCAGAGGCTCCTGCCCCTAAGCAGGAAACGGCTCCGGCTCCTATACAGCAGCAGCCTAAAGCAGAACAGGCCCCGGCAGTAGAAACTCCTGCAGCTCCTGCAGCAGCACAACCGGTAGAAGACGGTACCCCTGTTAAAATTGAAACCCAATACCAAAAGCTTACCGGAGCTACCTTTACAGGTCAAAAGATAGACCTTTCTCAGTTTGATAAGCCTAAAAAGAAGAAGGAAGATTTCCGTAAGGATAACAACCAAAGGCCGGGTGGTGCTGGTCAGGGTGCTAATAATAACAATAATAATGCTGATAAGAAAAAGCGTAACCGCATAGCCCCTAAACCGGGCCAGCCTGGTGGTAACACTAACAACCAGCAGGGCGGTAACAATAATAATAATCAGGGTGGTGGTAACAGGCCTCACGGCGGTGGCCAGCATCCGGGACAAAGAAACAATCAGGGTAACAGGCCACATGGTGGTGGTGGTAACAACCAGTTTAACAAGCGTCCTGCAATTGTAGCCAAGGTAGAGCCTACCGACGAGGAAGTTAAAAACCAAATCCGTGAAACGCTTGAAAAGCTTCAGGGTAAAGGCAACAAATCTAAAGGTGCCAAATACCGTAGGGATAAGCGTGATTCTCACCGTCAGCGTACAGATGATGAGCAAAGGATGCTTGAAGAAGGCAGCAAAACAATTAAGGTTACAGAGTTTGTAACTGTAGGTGAAGTTGCTACCATGATGGATGTGCCTATTACCAAGGTTATCGGTACCTGTATGTCGCTGGGTATTATGGTTACCATGAACCAGAGGCTGGATGCTGAAACGCTGACTATTGTTGCTGACGAATTTGGCTATAAAGTAGAGTTTGTTACTACAGATATTGAAGAAAATAAAGAAGTTGTAGAAGACAGGCCTGAAGACCTTGTTCACCGCGCTCCTATCGTTACCGTAATGGGTCACGTAGACCACGGTAAAACATCACTTCTGGATTATATTCGTAAGGCAAACGTAATTGCCGGTGAATCAGGTGGTATAACACAGCACATTGGTGCTTACGGTGTAACACTGGATAACGGACAAAAAATTACGTTCCTTGATACACCGGGCCACGAAGCGTTTACCGCTATGCGTGCCCGTGGTGCCCAGGTTACAGATATTGCTATTATTGTGGTAGCTGCGGATGATGACATCATGCCTCAGACCAAAGAAGCCATAAACCATGCGCAGGCTGCAGGTGTGCCTATTATCTTTGCGATAAACAAAGTAGATAAGCCGGCTGCAAATCCTGAAAAAATTAAAGAAAGGCTTGCCGGTATGAACCTCCTTGTAGAAGACTGGGGTGGTAAAATACAATCGCATGACATTTCGGCTAAAACAGGCCTTGGTGTGAAAGAATTACTTGAAAAAGTACTTCTTGAAGCTGAGATACTGGAGCTTACAGCAAACCCTGATAAGGCTGCTACAGGTACTGTAGTAGAAGCATTCCTTGATAAAGGACGTGGTTATGTATCTACTGTACTTGTACAGGGCGGTACCCTTAGGGTGGGCGACTATGTACTTGCCGGTAAACACCATGGTAAAATCAAGGCGATGCAAGATGAGCGTGGCCATAATATAAAAGTTGCGGGTCCTTCTACCCCTATATCTATACTAGGTTTAGATGGTGCGCCTACAGCGGGTGATAAGTTTAACGTTTACGAAGACGAAAGGGAAGCGAAACAAATCGCTGCCAAACGTACCCAGCTTATGCGTGAGCAAAGTGTACGTACGCAGAGGCACATTACCCTTGCCGAAATCGGCAGGCGTATCGCACTTGGACAGTTTAAAGAGCTTAATGTTATCCTTAAAGGTGACGTGGACGGTTCGGTTGAAGCACTTTCAGATTCGTTCCTGAAACTGTCTACTGAAGAAATCCAGGTTAACATTATCCACAAAGGAGTTGGTGCAATTACCGAGTCTGACGTACTTCTTGCTTCGGCTTCAGATGCCATTATCATAGGCTTTAACGTAAGGCCAATGCCAAATGCAAGGCAGCTTGCCGATAAAGAGGAAATTGATATCCGTAACTACTCAATCATCTATGATGCTATAGACGACCTTAAGGATGCGATGGAAGGTATGCTTTCTCCGGAACTTAAGGAAGAAATTACCGGTACTGCAGAAATCCGCGAGGTATTCAAGATTTCTAAAGTGGGTAGTATAGCCGGATGTATGGTTACAGATGGTAAAATATTCCGTAACTCTAAGATAAGGCTAATCCGCGACAGTGTGGTTATCTATACCGGAGAGCTTACTACACTGAAACGTTTTAAAGATGACGTTAAGGAAGTTTCTAAAGGTTATGACTGCGGTATGCAGATTAAAAACTACAACGACATACAACAATATGACGTTATAGAAGCTTACCACGAGGTAGAAGTGAAAAAGAAACTGAAATAATTCATTAGTTTTATAACAGAAATCCCGGATTTTTTCCGGGATTTTTTTATGTTTACACCCTATTGCCGCACAAAACATGCTTTGCGTGAGGACAGGCGGTTAAAATACTGATGCAACCAAAAACAGGCGCCAGATGGATTTTGAAAAAGCTAAAGATGCCATACTGAAAAAGCTTACCGCTGAATTACCTCCATCACTTGCTTACCATAGTGTAGAGCACGTGCTGGATGTGCTCCGGGCTGTAGAAAAGCATATTGCGGCTCAGGGCATAACAGGCCATGATGCGGTGCTGTTACGCACGGCTGCGCTGTATCATGACAGCGGCTTTACGGTGCAACCCGAAGGACACGAAGAACTATCGTGCGGTATAGCCGGGGAAATGCTTCCACAGTTTGGGTATTCACCCGAAGATATTGATGCCATCTGCGGAATGATTATGGCAACGCGCATTCCACAATCGCCAAAAACACCCTTAGAAGAGATACTCGCCGATGCCGACCTGGATTATCTCGGGAGAGATGATTTTTTTGAAATATCTGCCAAGCTTTTTAAAGAGCTTAAAAGCAGGGGTTTGGTTAGTAATGAAGACCAGTGGAATAAAATCCAGCTGCCTTTTTTTGAAAATCACCGTTATTTTACTGCCTATGCAAAGGCTGAAAGGAATATCCTTAAGGCTGAGCACTTTAAAATTTTACAATCTAAAATAGTTTAACCAATACTCATATGACTAACCCTATTGCCAAAATTCACCTGCACGATACCCTTAAGGATTACCTAAGTGTACTTGTGGGTATACTAAGCATTAATTTTGCCCTTAAGGGATTGCTGGCTCCCAACCATTTTTTTGATGGAGGTGTTACCGGGCTATCACTTTTACTACACGAAAAATACCATTGGAACATTGCCTATGTAATTTTCGCCCTTAACCTGCCGCTTATTGCTATTGGGTATAAGCTCGTGAGTAAAACATTTTTTATAAAGACTACCGTAGCGGTAATGGTGCTTGGTGCTTGCCTGCTGTGGCTGCCGGTGCCGGTAATTACGCATGATAAGCTGATTATTTCGGCTTTTGGCGGCTTCTTCATAGGTTTGGGTGTTGGGTTAGGAATGCGTGGCGGATGCGCCTTAGATGGGATTGAAGTGCTTGCTGTATATACCGGGCGCAAAATCGGCTTTACGATGAGCGAAATCATCTTGGGATTAAACATTATTATTTTTAGTATAGCGGCTATCTTCTTCGGGCTTGAAACAGCCTTTTACAGTATGCTTACCTACTTTGTAGCATCGCGCACCATAGCGTATGTGGTAGATGGTATACAGGAGTTTACGGGGGTTACTATTATCACGGCCAAAAGTGAAGAGGTAAAAGCTTACCTGGTATTGCAAATGGAAAAGGGTATTACCATATACAAAGGCGAACGTGGTTTTATGAAGGATAGCTTTGAGGTAAGTGCCGACTGCGATATTATTTTTACTGTTGTTACCCGCCTTGAGGTGCGCAGGCTAAAGGCTGTAGTGCACGAAATAGACCCTAAGGCCTTTATGTTTTCTTCTTCTATTAAAGAGACTGCCGGAGGTATCCTTAAGCGTAAAAACGAACATTAACGGATTTCCATTCCTATTTATATAAACAAAAACATCCCGCCATGCAGCGTGATGTTTTTGTTATGTAAACACCCACTGGGTGTTAGTTTTTCATAAAGCGCAGCGCGGTACTGTCGTTACCTTTCTTCAGGCTGATAAAATACAGTCCGTTTGCATATGCCGAGATGTTGAACGATTGCTCATTGTCAGTAATCTTACCATTGCCTACTATCTGCCCAAGACTGTTGTATATGGCATAGCTTTCCGGTAGTTCCATATCGCCCGGTATAGAAAGCGCTATGGAATTATTAGCCGGGTTAGGGTACAGTTTTACGGCAAGCTTATCAAAGGTTTTGGTGCCTACGTACTCCTCATCTACAATTTTAAAGGTTACGGTTTCACCGCTTCCGTAGCTGCCTCCCGATTTAATTACACTTGATGATGTAATGGCGTTAAGCGCCAGCGGACTACCCGGATGTGTCTTAGTAATGGCGTAGAACCCGTTACCCTCAGAGCAGCAAATACCATCTCCGTACGAATCCTTGATTTCAAAAATATAGCAGTTGTTTACCGTTACGTTATACGATTTTATCTGAAGCTGCGCGTCGGTAAACGTATCACTCTGCAATAATACGTTAGTATGTGAACCGTCATATAGTTTCCAGCTTACTTCATTACCCCACTGGTCTGCCTTAACGCTAATGTATACAGTTTCGGTAACGGCCAGTAGTGGATCTACAATGCTAAAGTTTCGTACACTGGTGTTGTTAAGTGTAGTCTGGTCTGTACCTCCGTTTACAGAGGTAAGACTAAGCGTTACCCTGTAGTTGCCTACGGGTGCTGTTGCTGTAGTATTGTAAGGAAGTTGTATAAGTTGTTCTTCTTTGTAATTGAGCGAACCTGTCCATGGATAGTCGCCGTTTAACACCGGTATGTATGTGTTGTTTTGTATGCGCTCTACGGTATAATGCATACTGGCCGATGTAAGTGGATTATACCCCGCGTTTATTACAGATACGCTTATGCTGTAGGTGTTGTTACATATGTTTACCGCTACGTTGTCTATTTTTATGGCACCGTCATTGTTGTAGGTAATACCTGTTTGGCATCCATCAGAATTGCCCAGGGTAGCCCTGCGTGGCGAGTTTTGCAGCACGGTAAGCATACGGGCCTTTTGGTCGGCTGTAAATATGTTCTGGCAGGCATCATTAGTGGTATCCATGTAGTTTTGGAACATATCCACCCCGGGATTGTCCGGGCAGCTGTCTACTACGTCAGTAGGGCACCCCAGGTTACCGTCTGCGGCTTCAGGAGTATCGGCGCAGTAATCGTCCATAGAACAGTCGCCATCGCCCCATATGTTCATAAGACCTAAATAGTGTCCTACCTCATGGGTTACGGTACGGCCCAGGTTACGGTCGTCTGCGTAATCTCCGTTAGGGAAAATTTCTTCAGTACCAAAGTATTTACTGGCTATAACAATACCATCTTTATCAGCATCTACGTTAACATCTATACCCTCAAGACCCGATGCTGTAGGGTAGGTAGTATAGGCCGACTGTAAAACCAGGAAGTTACTTATCTGCCTGTAAATATCTTTTACCACCCAAATGTTCAGGTAGCGTGTAGGATCCCAAATGGTGTTTGGTTTTACATTGCTGTCCAGTTCAGATACCTCAAAACCGTTACCATCGCCCATATTGTAGCGTACAATACCGGTTGTAGCAAGACCATTAGGGTCGCGTTGGGCAAGGCAAAATTCTATTTCGGTATCAGCACCCACAGGGTTGTTGTTCCAGCCGTGCGTTTCGGCGGCACGCCTAAAATCCTGGTTCAGCACCGTAAGTTGCGATATTATCTGTGCATCGGCTAAATTTTCGCCATTACCTACAGCATCGCCATCATGAATAACGTGTATTACTACGGGTATAGTAATTATGTTGCTTGTACTGCGGCTAATTGTATTATGTGCTTTGTTTTCGGCTATTTTTGCCGATATCCATCGTTCAAAGGTGGTTGTGCCGGGGCATGCAGCGTTTTGCTTTGGTGCCCCTTCCATTTCCATCTTACTGCGTGTGCTTATTTTTGGGGATTTTTGAGCCTGCATGTTTTGGGTAAACAGGGCAGACAACAACAGTACCCCAATACCAAGGGTAGTTTTTTTCATAAGGCGATAATTGGTAAGAGTTGATTACTAATGAATTACACAGGTCTGATTGCAAATATCAGTTATTTCTTCCTAATTGCAATCATCTTTTATGAAAAAAATAAAAAAAAACCAGGGTAATATCCTGGTTTTAATTGTTTTATAACTATTTATAGGTATGTTAGATAGAGGCGAGGTGTTGGTGCATCATATGCTCCTCTATGGCATTCCATAGATTAATGCGTTTTTCTAATGCGGCTATCGAAACTTCCTGAACCTCAGCCCACTTATCTGCGTTGTTTCCACATAATTCTGTGATCATGCGCATAGCCATAGGGCCGTGTTCGTCGGCATCAAGTTCTATATGTCTTTCAAAGTAGTATACCAGTTTGCTCAAGTCCGTTTCCGGAAAATTAGCCTCAAAATTATGCAGTATTTCGGTAAACATACCTGGGATAAGATCTTCACGGCCAAAAGTAAAGGCAGCGGCAATTTCATGGGGCTTACCCTCGTCTATTACACGAAAAGTGAAATCAAGAAAGTCTTTAATGTTAGGATGCAGGGTGCTGCTTTTTATGGATACAAATATGTTCTGCGTCTCTACCACATCAGCCAGGAAAGCATTCACAGTATCGGTGTCGGCACCACAGGCCACCATGGCGTCGCGATACATTTCAAAGTGGCTCTGCCTTTTGCCTTCAGCATTAACATCGGTTTCTTCGGCTAGCACTATTTCGTTAATCAGGTAACGCGTTTCCGGGCTGCCTACAGGGAGCCACGGCACGGTAGTACAGGTTAGTTTTATTTGCAGGGCTTTTAACAGCGACATAAAATCCCATACCGCATATACGTGTCCTTCCAGAAAGTGGCGAAGGTCTTCTACGGTTTTTACCTTCTCGTAGAGTGGGTGGTTTAGCAGCTTTTCCCGTTGGGGGACCAGGGCGCTGTTAATGGTAGTAATGTTCATAGCACCAATTTTTATCAAAATTAAATCATATAGCTTCGGCCCGAAGCATTCTTTCATCATTGTTTTATATACAAAGATAATGCCTGTTTATGATAAAGAGATGTAAATACAACGCCAAAGTTGTCAAAATATTTGTAGCGGCATTAGATGCTACTTACGAAATCGTTACCGAAAAGGTTTTTTTGTACTTAAAAATTATTGGGGAGTTCGCATAAAAAAATCCTGCCGTTTGGCAGGATTCTGTATTGTAAAAGGTATGTTGCTAATTAAGCAAGTGCAACCCTTTTAAAACCTGTAACTTCAAGAGTAGCATCTACAGACTTAACGTACTGGCTTACGCTTAGTTTGTTGTCTTTAATGTAATCCTGGTTAATCAGGGTGTTATCTTTAAAGAAACGGCCAAGTTTACCTTTAGCAATGTTTTCAAGCATAGCTTCCGGCTTACCTTCCTGACGTAGTACGTCTTTCGCGATTTCAATTTCTTTTTCAATAGTAGCAGCGTCTACACCTTCTTCGTTAAGAGCTATAGGAGCCATAGCAGCAGCCTGCATAGCTACGTTACGTGCAGCTTCTTCGGCACCTTCTACGTTAGCAGAAAGGCTTACAAGAGTAGCAATACGGTTACCAGCGTGGATGTAAGAACCTACAAAAGCACCTTCTAGTTTCTCGAAAGAACCGATTTCGATTTTTTCGCCGATAACACCGGTTTGCTCAGTAAGTTTTTCACCTACAGTGATTGCTTCGTATGGCTTGGCAAGAAGCTCTTCAAGAGAAGCGCTTTCAAGGGCAAGGGCAGCAAAATCATTAGCAAGTTTAAGGAAAGAGTCATTCTTACCTACGAAGTCAGTTTCGCAGTTTAGAGAGATAACCACACCTGCAGTTTTGTCAGCGTTTACAACAGCTATAACAGCACCTTCGCTAGATTCGCGGTCAGCCCTGTTAGCAGCAACTTTCTGTCCTTTCTTACGAAGAACTTCAATTGCTTTTTCGAAATCGCCTTCAGCTTCTACAAGCGCTTTTTTACAGTCCATCATACCTGCACCAGTAACCTGGCGTAGTTTGTTTACGTCTGCAGCAGTAATATTTGCCATTTTATTATGTTGTTTTTTATTTGATGTTGTACTTAAAAAAAATAAAGCCGTTATACAGATAATGCCACAAATGTAAACACTACCCCGCAAAACGGCTTTACTGTAATGTTAACTTTATTCTTCTGTAGTAGCAGGAGTTTCAGTAGCCTCAGCAGCTACAGCTTCACCGGCAGGAAGGTCTGATAGATCTTCTTTATCGGTCTTGCGGTCAGCAAGGCCTTCAGTGATAGCGCCTGTTACAAGAGCAAGAACTTTGTCTATTGACTTAGAAGCATCGTCGTTAGCAGGTATAACAAAATCAACCTGACGTGGGTCAGAGTTTGTATCTACCATTGCAAATACTGGAATGTTTAACTTTTGAGCTTCTTTTACTGCGATGTGTTCAGCCTTAATGTCTACTACAAAAAGCGCGGCAGGAAGCCTCGTCATGTCTGCAATAGAACCAAGGTTTTTTTCAAGCTTAGCACGTAGACGATCTACCTGAAGACGCTCTTTCTTAGAAAGTGTGTCAAATGTACCGTCTTTCTTCATTTTATCAATAGAAGCCATTTTCTTAACGGCTTTACGGATAGTAACGAAGTTTGTAAGCATACCACCTGGCCACCTTTCAGTGATGTAAGGTTGGTTAGCGGCAGCCGCCTTTTCAGCTACGATGTCTTTAGCTTGTTTTTTTGTGGCTACGAAAAGGATTTTTCGGCCAGAAGCAGCGATTTTTTTAAGGGCGTCGTTAGCCTCTTCAATTTTCGCTGCAGTTTTATACAGGTTTATAATGTGTATGCCATTACGCTCCATGTATATATACGGGGCCATGTTCGGGTCCCATTTCCTGGTCATGTGTCCGAAGTGAACACCTGCTTCCAGTAATTCTTTTACATCTACTTTGTTTGCCATTTTTGTAATAGTTTACGTTCTGTTGAATAGCAATGCAGTGGCTTTCGTCATTTGCATTTAGATGCTAAACTAACCCCTCGCCTCAGCGGGGCAACAGCAACATGGTTTCTTTATTATTAAATCAATAATCAGTATCCTGAGTAATTTCAGGACGGTAGAAATATTAACGTTTAGAGAACTGGAATCTCTTACGAGCTTTCTTCTGGCCGAATTTCTTACGTTCTACCATACGTGGATCCCTTGTTAATAGTCCTTCTGGTTTAAGGATAAGCCTGTTTTCAGCATCAACTTCGCACATAGCGCGAGCGATAGCCATACGTACAGCCTCAGCCTGACCTGTAACACCACCACCGTATACGTTTACTTTTACGTCAAAGTTCTCTACTGAGTTAGTAAGAGAAAGTGGCTGACGCACTTTGTACTGTAGTGTAGCGGTAGGGAAATATACTGCAACGTCTTTTTTGTTAACAGTGATTTTTCCTTCACCCGGAGTTAGGTACACACGGGCAACAGCAGTTTTCCTCCTGCCGATTTTGTGAATTGTCGCCATCTTACTTTAGGTCGTTTAAGTTAACGGTTTTAGGAGTCTGAGCCGCATGTTTGTGGTCAGGTCCTACATATACATTCAGGTTACGGAAAAGCTGAGCGCCAAGTTTGTTCTTAGGTAGCATTCCTTTAACCGCTTTCTCTACTAAAATTGCAGGGTTCTTAGCCATTACGTTTTTAGCAGAAAGCGTTCTTTGCCCACCTGGGTAACCGGTATGACGGATGTACGTCTTATCTTCCAGTTTGTTCCCGGTAAGGTTAATCTTGTCCGCGTTGATAACAATCACGTTATCACCACAGTCCACGTGCGGAGTATAATTTGTTTTGTATTTGCCCCTTAAAAGCATCGCAACTTTAGAAGCAAAACGTCCCAGATTATGCCCTTCAGCATCAACAACTATCCACTCTTTTTGTGCAGTGGCCTTGTTTGCAGAAACTGTTTTGTAGCTTAATGTGTTCACAGTAAATTATTTTAATTAAACATTCCATCCCCAATAAAGGGAGCGCAAAATTACAATTATTTCTTAGAAAATCAAATATGTAGCAAAAAGTTTTGCAAACACATTTATTTGTGAAGTGAACACCGCGCCCGGCAGGTGTTTTTAATCCGGGAGTTGTTTTACTAAAAACCGCTTTATGAGTTAAAGGCAGGTTTTAGAAGACAAAGATAATGTATTATTACCGTATACTTTCCGCAGGACAGCCTTTGTGGACTAAAATAAACGGATAAGCGTGCTGCACGCCTTTGTGTAACCCTCTGAAAATTTTTGTGGCCTTAGTGGTAAAATGATACGCTACTGCTATAAACTCATTTGTATTATTACAAACACTTCTGTAACAAAACAACATCATGACACACCTATTATATGATAGGTGATAATTAATATATTTGTCCACCATCAATTTTAAACACAAAACAAACAAATATGCTATCAAAAAAACTACTACTCATCGCAGCCGTTGCCGCATCGCTTGTCGCCTGCTCTAAAAAGGAAACACCCGTCGGACCCGATCCGCTGTTGGTAAACCGCGATACTGCAGTAAGTCCTGCCGAAGACTTCTTTAGCTACGCAAATGGTGGATGGTTTAAGAAACACCCTATACCGGCATCGGATCGCAGTAACGGTATATTTCGCACCATACAAGACACCGTAAATGCTCAGGTAAAGAAAATTTGCGAAACATCGGCAGCTAAAACCGATGCGCCTAAAGGAAGCAACGAACAAAAGATAGGTGATTTTTATGCCAGCGGTATGGATACCGTAGCCATAAACAAGCAGTGCGTAAAACCGCTTGCGCCATACTTCAGGAAAATAGACGCTATAGCCGATGCCAAAGATGTAGTAAATACCATTTGTTACCTGCAAGCCCAGGGGATACGTAGCGGATTTGGCTTTTATGTAGGGCAGGATGACAAGATAAGCAGCAAGTATGCCGTGATGTTCGCACAGGGAGGGCTTGGACTGGGCAACCGTGATTATTACTTTAATACTGATGCGGAAGCCGTAAACATCCGTGCCGAGTACCTGAAGCACCTTACCGCCATGCTGAAGTTGGGCAATATTACCGGTTCGGCTAACGACATTATGAAGCTGGAAACCGAACTTGCTAAAAATTCGCGTAAGCTGGAAGCCCTTCGTGATCCGGTTCAGAATTATAATAAAATGGGTGTGGCTGCCTTTAAGGCAATGGTGCCAAATGCCGACTGGGATGCCGGGCTTAAGGAGCTTAACGTAAGCAAGGCCGATTCGGTTATTGTGGGGCAGCCTGAGTTTTATGCGGGGCTAAACAGCATGCTGAAAAGCTACCCGGTAGAGCAATGGAGAGCTTACCTGAAGTGGCAAACCATAAACAACCTGGCGAACTACCTGGGTAAAGATGTAGAGCAGCAGGACTTCCATTTTTACAGTACCGTTATGGGTGGCGTTTCTGAACAGAAACCGCGCTGGGAACGTGTAGTGAACCAAACCAACGGTTCATTGGGCGAGCTGATAGGGCAGGTGTACGTTAAAGGTTATCTGCCGGAAGGTACAAAAGAAAAGCTGCTGGAAATAGGGGACAATATTAAAGCTGTTTATGCCGACCACATTAAGAAGCTGGACTGGATGAGTGCCGATACCAAAAAGAAGGCCCTCGTAAAGCTTGATAAAGTAATTATGAAGGTAGGCTATCCTGATAAGTGGAAAGACCTGAGCAGTATTACCATCAGTCGTAAATCGTATGTAGATAACGTATTGGCGGTACATCAGTGGGAGTTTAAAGATATGACCAATAAGTTGGGTAAACCGGTAGACCGTAACGAGTGGGGTATGTACCCGCAAACCTATAATGCCTACTATAACCCAAGCAATAACGAAATCGTGGTGCCTGCCTGTAACATCATAGTTCCGGGCTTTGAAGGCCGCATGCCCGATGACGCCATACTGTACGGAATTATTGGTGGCAGCACGTTTGGTCACGAAATTACCCACGGCTTTGACGACCAGGGTAGCCAATACGACGAAAAAGGTAATCTTAACAACTGGTGGACTGCCGAAGACCGCAAGAAGTTTGAGGAAAAAACAGGCCGTATTGTAAAACAGTTTAGCAAGTTTGAGGCGCTTCCGGGCAAGTTTGTTAACGGCGATGCTACCCAGGGCGAAAATATAGCAGATCTTGGCGGTGTGGTTATGGGCTACGAAGCTTTTAAGAAAACAAAGCAATTTAAGGATAACGAAAAAATAGGTGGTTTTACCCCGCAACAGCGTTACTTCCTTGCGTACGGTTATGCATGGATGGTAAACATTAAGAAAGAGGCACTGTCGCAACAAATAATGACCGACGTGCATGCTCCTGCCAAATTCCGTATCAATGGCCCATTAGCAAACATACCTGAGTTTTACGAAGCCTTTGGTGTAAAACCCGGTGATAAAATGTACCAGCCCGATAGCTTAAGGGTTGTTATCTGGTAACAGATGTGAGATAAATAAGAAACGGTTGCCGTAAATGGCAACCGTTTTTTTATTTATTTTCGGCAGGTGGTAAAAACTTCACAAAGCTTTTAAGACTGTCTTTAACTTCAGAGTCGTTTTTATAGTACGTCTGTTCTTTCTTTTCGCCTTTTTCGTCATAGCAATACGCGTGCCCGTTACGCGCACCCGATGGATCTGTTTCAAAGGTGCAGCGTGCCTGCCCATTTTCATAATATTCCTGGGCTATGATGTTACGCTCCCCAACAAAATAAAATACAGATGTCACGTTTTTTCGGGTACTGTCTGTATAAAAAATCCGGAGGTAGCTTTTGCTCCCGGCATCATTAAAAATATCGGTAACCCGGTCTTTGTAGTAGGCTACGGTATCTTTTTCCTTAGAAGGAAAACGGCTTTTAAGCCCGTCTAAGTCGGCACCAGTCACTTTTGTTTTCTTAAAAAAAGCGAGTGCGGCATCAGTGTTTTTAGCCTGCATCGCTGCTACTTCTTCCTTGCTCTTTTTACATGAAGCCAAAACAGTAACCGCTATTGCCACTGTGTAGAGTATTTTTCGCATTTCAGGGAAATTTTCGCCTAAGCTACAAAAAATCTATTTCATAGCCCGGAGCTTATGGCTGTATGCCACGCCAAACGGTGTTTGTGTACGCCCGGTTTTTGCTACATACACAAACTTGTGTTTTTTTAAATCGCCCGCTTCTAATAGTACTTCCTGTTTGGTATAAGTATCGTAAATGCGGGTATCGGTAGTATTTGGTATGCGGAGTGTTTCGGCGAGGCCGTTACCTTTATCGGTCAGGGCATAGCCTTTGTAAATTTCTTTTCCACCCGCTGTTACCGTAAGCTCGCTCCCTACAAATTTTCGGGTTAAGAGCAGCACACTGTAATCCTCACCTTCTGCATTGAGCTTTTTAAGGAACGCCTTTGTCTGTGCATCAGTAGAGGTTTTAAACTTATCGGTATAGGTAATGTAATTTGCAGGTTTAGCGGCGGTAGTGTTTTTTTTACTTTTACAGGTAATGAAGAGCAGGGATAGCGCCAGTATGAACAGTATCTTTTTCATGTATAAATGTCGTTTATACCTAAAGATACTTTTTGGTACTGGCAAATGCCAATGGTTTAGCATATAAATAACGGTTCCGTTTGTCTTTTACCACAAAGCGCACAACGTTTTTCTCACAAGGTTCACGAAGTTATAGTGAGAATGAGTGAACAAAGTTTTCCATTGGAAGGCTTGCTTTGTGTTCTTCAAACTAAGATTTGAAGAGTTGTGTTCTTTGAGGAAAAAAAATAAAAAACAAGGGGCTTCCATTACTGAAAGCCCCTCTCTTTGAAACAAAATTTAACCCAAACTATTGCTTCAGAAGTTTTATGGTATCCTTGCGGCCTGCGGTATCGGTTATTTTAACCAGGTACACACCCTTGGCAAGGTTGGTAATATCTATATTTTCATTGGCAGTAACGGCGGTACGTTTCATCACCTTTTGTCCGTTAAGGTTGTAAATTTCTATACTTCCCGAAACATTTACTTTAAAGCTGTTGGCCGCCGGGTTAGGGTACAGTGCTATGGCATTTTTACTAACCTGTGGCGTACTCATGGTACCGGTCAGCTTAAACACTTTAAAGCCCTGCGCGGCTATAGTGCCCGGGTTCAGGTTGCTAAAACTGCCATCGGCATTAATGGTTATGTTCAGGCTGCTGTTGTCCAGCAGGTTTGTCATGGTATAACTGCCCGGGGTTACTCCGCTGTTTGTCATGCTAAGCGAAATAGTACTAATGCTGTTATAACTCATGTTTACCACCACAAGCACATTCTGGTTCTGGTACTGGCGAATGAACGCAAATGCGCCGCTATTACCGGTAGTTACCGGTAAGTAGGTACCCTGTTTCAGGGCGGTTTCATTATTGCGTATGGTAATCAAATTGCGGTAGTGGCTCCAAAGGGATGTACTTACAGCCTGCTGAGCCGCCACGTTTTTGGTCGTAAAATCGCTGTTTATGGTTCGCCACGGCAGGTTGGTCGTAAAGCCCGCGCCTACACCGCTGGTCCACTGCATGGGCGTACGGATGTTTTCATCGGGTTTTATACCGGTCATGCCTATTTCCTCACCATAGTAAATATACGGTACGCCCGGCAGGGTAAAGAGCAGGGTAGCGGCCGCTTTGGCCTTTTCTGTACTGCTGCTCAGGCGGCTCATTACACGGTTACCGTCGTGGTTTGTAAGGAACGTGCCCCATTGCAGGAACGGGTAGCTGGTCATCACCTCATCCATCTGGTTGGTAAGGTCGAGCGCGTTACCGCTGTTCAGTCCGTTCAGGATACTATCGGCAAGGTCAAATTCAAAACAGTAATCCAGGCCGTTATTATTGGTGTATTGCTTGGCAATACTAGTAACATCCCAAGCCTCGCCCACGGCAAACGCATCGGGCTTAACCGACTTATAGTAATTACGGAACTCTTTCCAGAAGTTTATGGTCTGGGGGTCGTCCTGGGTTACGCCCGGGCTTTCGTACAGAAATTTAACGGCATCCAGCCTGAAACCGTCTACATTCATGGCGGTAAGCCAAAAATTGGCTACGTTTTGCATGGCGGTATGTACAGCAGGGTTGTAGTAATTAAGGTCAGGCATAGAACTTGCAAACGCGCCATAGTAATAATCACCGTTTAGCGAAAACCACGGGTAATTGTCAAAAGGCCCAGCGGTACCGGGATCGGTATCATTCCATACATACCAGTCACGGTAGCTGGTGTCGCCTGCAGCCGAAGCTACAAACCACGGGTGGTTACTTGCCGTGTGGTTCATAACAAGGTCTATGATCACTTTGATGCCACGCTGGTGGCAGGCTTCAATAAGGGCTGCAAAATCAGCGCTGGTACCGTAATCCTGCTCTACGGCCATATAATTAGTTACATCGTAACCGTGGTAGCTTGGCGATTCCATTATCGGCATCAGCCAAATGCCCGTTATACCCAAGTCGTTAGTCGTGGCGGGGTTGCCGTCATTAAGGTAATCCAGCTTGCTTATAAGCCCCTGGATGTCGCCTTTACCGTCGCCATTGCTGTCTTTAAAGCTGCGGACAAATACCTCGTAGAATACGCGGTCGTTCCACCAATGGGTTTCCATGGGGTCGATGCGGATGATGTCTGTAAAGGTTTCGCTAAGCGAAGTACCCGAAGCATTGGTTATGGTAAGTGTTACGCTGTAGGTACCGGCTGTGGTATAGGTTACCTGCGGATTATGGTCTGTAGACGTGGCAGGCGAACCTCCAGGAAACGACCATGCCCATGAGGTAGGGCTGCCCGCCGAAGCATCAGTAAAGTTTATGGCTTGCCCTGGCTGTGCTATCAGTGCCGAAGGGATAATAGCTACATCAAGCTGGTCCGGTGGCAGCTGGTCATTGTACCAGTAGCTCACCAGGCCGTTTGCTACGGCCACATAGCTGCGGTTAGGGCCGCCTCCCGAAAATTCTTCGGTGCCGTTCCACTGCGCGTTAATACGGGTTTTAAACTGGTAGGTGGTGCCTATGGCAAGGCTAACGGTTGCCGTGTATATGCGGTCGCCGTCAGGATCGCTAAGCACGGTAGTGGGGCTGCCCCAGTTATTAAAGCTGCCGGCTATATCTACCGATTGGGTCGCCGGATTAAAGTTGCCCAGGGTTATCTGGTAGTTCATATTTACCTGAAACTGTACGGGGGTATTTTGGCTAAAGCCAATGAAACCCGCCAGGAGCATCAGGACTGAAAGAATGTTAACAGGAAATTTCTTCATTTGGGGATGAGGATTTATAACAAAAGGCTCCCTTGTAAAAAGGAAGCCCTTTGCTTAACTTAAACTTATTTAACTAACACAAAAGAAAACATTTATTCTTTAATCAATTTCATGGTGCTTACACGGTTAGTGCTGTCTATGGCCTTTACCAGGTAAATACCTTTACTAAGGCCGCTAACATCATAGCTGTTGCCGTTAGCGTTTGTACCAAAGCTCTTAACCAGCTGCCCGGTTATGGCATATACTTCTGCCTTAGCTACAGGTGTGCTTATGTAGAACACGTTTGTAGCCGGGTTAGGGTATAGCGTAGCGATGTTTGTGGCTATGGTTTCGCCGGTGCCCAGGTTAGCGGGTTTATTCCCCAGTATCCTGAACTCGCCCGGTTGCAGTAGTAAGCTGGTGGTGCCGGCCGCTACGGTAGAGTTGTCCATAAGGTTGTACCAATCCCCATTTATAGAAAAGTTGGTAAACACCGTTTGGGCGCTTGTATTAAAGTTAGCCAGCACTACCACAGCCTTCAGGTCATTTTCTGTAAGGTTGTTGTTCCAGATGTCTATCCTTGGGGTAAGCGTGCCAGAGCTTATGGTTACTGTATTGGTATGGAAAACCGGGTTGCTCCTCCTTATGTCTATCATCTTAGACCATGCGCTGTATATGGCCATGCGGTTAGCATCTGTTGTGTAACCTATTTCAGATGGGATAGGTTTAGGGTTAGTGCGGCAACCGGTGTTGTAGGTGTTGTTTTCGCAGCGGTTAAGGCCAAAGTCGTAGCCCAGCTCTGCAAATTCCCAGAACATTTTTGGCCCCGGTATGGTAAGAAACATAGCACCTATGGCTTTTTGCCTTTCAAGGGCAGTAGCCAGTGTGCGTACGTTATAATTACCGTTGCTTGATCCGTAAAGCAGGTTCTTATACATAAGCCTTTCCTCGTCATGGCTTTCAGGGTAGCCTACAAGCCTTGGCGCGGTAAAGCCCCTGTTTTCAAAGTCCATATTGTCGAAGTTGCTGCTTTGCGCAAAGCCCATGCTCAGCTGGTTATAGGCATTGTTAAAATTACCCCATGGCATAATACCTTTGCCTTCCGCTACACGGTAGTTAGCCCATTCTACTTCTTCGGTAGCACTTCCGCCCACACCAAGGTGTTCAAAAATCACAAAGAAGTTAGGGTCAATCGCCCACTGGTAGTCGGCATATTGTTTCAGTACAGCTACACGGTCTGCCTGGTAGGCATTGGTACAGGTATCGTCTGACGAGCCACAGTTTTGAGTAAAGCCTTTGGTAAGGTCCCAACGGAAACCGTCTATATTAAACTGGGTAATCCATTGTTCTATAGTACGCTGCACATAGTACTGCGTAAGGCTACTCTGGTGGTTAAGGTCGCTACCTACACTGTATGAGTGTCTTGCGGTGGTATTACAGTACGGGTTCTCGGTAGATGGATCACCAAAACCGTCGCCATCCGGGTCTACCGCCCACATACGTGCCAGCGGCGAGCGGCCGTATACGTGGTTAAGGGCTACATCCAGTATCACAGCGATGCCATTTTGGTGGCACAGGTCTATAAAGGCCTTCATGCTGTCGGCAGTGCCGTACGCCTTGTCGGGTGCCATGTGGAAGGCTGTGTTATACCCCCATGATATGTTGCCTTCAAATTCCATAACCGGCATAAGCTCTATAGCGTTTACGTTAAGGTTCTTAAAGTAATCTATCTTAGACGAAAGGTTATTCCATGTTTTGGCAGTATCCCAGTCGCGGATAAGGGCTTCGTATATAATAAGGTCTTCCTTAGCCGGACGCTGGTAGTTTGCAGCCTGCCAGTTGTAAGGCTGCTGGGCGGTTTTTAATACTGATACCTCAAACGACTGCCCGGCAGGATATACCGGCATGTTAGGGTAAATGTCTGCTGTTATGTATGGGTCATCGTAAGGTGAAAGTACCAGTGTGCTGAACGGATCCGCTACTTTAACCAATGATTTTGTATTGGCTAAAGGGGTTTGGTCCACTACCCAGTACTGGTATGAATAATACTGATTAGGGGTAAGCCCGGTAATCTGTAACCAGAATTTTCCCGTTGCTGGATCTTTTTTCATCGCATACGCCGATGACGGATTATAGCCGTTAAAGCTCCCTGCTACATACGCAAAGTCCTTGCCCGGTGCAGTAAGCACAAGGGTGGCTTTGGTAAGGTCGTTAGTATCGTAGTTAATACCGTCGCGGGTATTGGCAGGCTGTGCCTGGCTCAGGTTACCCGGATTTACTATTACGTCAAAATCTTTTACAATTACGTTTGTACCCATGGTAGCGGTAAGCTCGTAGTGGGTATTCTCAGTAATGTTAGTATGGTTGTAAGTATAGCTGGCTGTAGCTGTGTTTGCATTGATAACACTGCCATTAGCTGTAAGAGAATAGCTGGCGTTGCCACCGGTATTTGTGGCACTTATGTTAAGGTTGCCTCCGGAGCTTAATATTGTGGTAGAGTTTTCTGCCGGGCTGGCCAGGGTTACCTGGAATGCGCCTACATTTACAAGAAAGTCTGAAGATTGGGGTGTGTTGGTCGATGCCCTGAATACCACACATATTTGGGTTATGGTACTGGTAGTGGGTACACCGAAATAGGTATATAGGTTAGGGGTAAGGTCCAGCTTATAATTAGTGCCGCTTACCAGGGTTAGAGCGGGCTGGGTAGTGTTGTTCCCCCAGGTGCCTTTTACAAAGCTCCATGGCGTACCGTCTACGGTAAGGCCTATGTGGGCATATATGGTGCCGCTGTAACTGGCCAGTGGCGTGCCTGCCTTATTAAAGTTAAGGGTTATTGCCGAAGTAGGTATGCCCGGGTTAGGGGTGGTGGTTACCTGCGCAAAACCGGCAAATCCAATAACTAACAAGAAAAGTAAAGTAATCTTTTTCATTGCCTTGATTTTAGTAAAAAGGGGCTGACAGCAGCCAGCCCCCATATTAATGGAAAAATTGTATTACTAGTTTACAGGGATGTAAATGTACTCGCCGGTAAGGTCGTTAAACCATACGTCGTAGTTACCGCTTACGGTAAATCCTGCAGGGATGTTCGGGCCGTTTTGTGTACCTACGCCAGAGTATGATGTAGAACCGCCCCAGTTAATATCCCAACCGTCGTTAGCCCTGAATTTGATTTCGTTACCGGCAGTAAGGAAAACATTGTTCAGGTACCAGATATGCGGGTCAAAAGAAGATTTTGTCATATCTGTATCAGCATCCCATCCACCCGGGGTTGCAGAACCTACAAGGCCTATAGTAGCATACGTACTGCCAGAAGCTGTGTACGGAGTAATAGAATATGTATTATCGGCGAGGTTAATGGTAAAGGTATAGTACCCTGTAGCATCTATCTGGAACGGGTTAGGGTCTGTACCTGTACCGTCGTTTACGCCTACTACGCCGGCACTCGCGCTACCATATTGTGGCTGCCATGCACCTTTTGTTTTAATAACTTTAAACTGGCCGTCGTTACCGCCCCCTTTAAAGAAACCGGTGTAGCTGTACAGGTCTTCGTTTGTAGCACTTCTGAAAAGCGGGTACATGTTTGTGCCCGAAGTATTATCCCAGCCTGTAGCTACTGCAGCACCTACAAGGTAAAGGTCTGTGTAAGGGTACGTAACGTAAGGAGTTACAAGATAGGTAACTACATTACTGTAAGCCGGCTCACCAGCTTGTGAACCTACGCTAGCCTTAACCCTTATGTCAAGGCCGCCTTCAGTAAAGGCTTCAAGGCCTGCTGCGTTTGCAGCGCCGTTAAGGGTAATTACATTAAGGTTTGCAAACGTGCCTGATGTACTTGTAACATCTATAGGCGTAGCAAAGTCAGTACCGTTTTTAGCTACCTGTACGGTATAAGTAACCTCTGTAGGCGTACCGTAATCTACCGCTGTCCACACTACCGAAAGGGCAGGGTTGTTTTCGTTTTCAGGGGTAAGGATTACCGATTCACCGGCCTGAGGGGTAAGGATTTCAAATGATGCCGGCGGCGTCACAAATTTAAGGTCCTGCTCATCTTCACAAGAAACAGCTCCTGTAAGCAGCACGGTTAGGGCTAAAAATTTGAATATATTTTTCATTTTCAATGATATTAAAGTTTGAGTTTTTTTAGACGATTAATAACCTGTGTTCTGAGAAAGGTTAGGGTTTGTAGCCAATGCGCTGTTAGGTACAGGGAAGAGTTTCATGTATGCAGGTAATGCAATACCGTTCATACTGTTTCCTTTCCATGCCCAGTTGTAGCTGCCACCTGTAAATTTGCCAAAACGGATAAGATCCTGCCTGCGGTGTGCCTCCCAGTGTAGTTCGCGGCTGCGCTCATCAAGAATAAAATCAAGAGTAAGCTGGCCTTGTACAATGTTAGATGATGTAGCACCGCCGTGGGCACGCGTCCTTAGCGCGTTTACATAATCAAGACCCTGTGTAAGGCTTGTACCGCTTGCGCCGCGTACAGCACATTCTGCGTACATAAGGTAAACATCAGCAAGGCGGAATAGTGGGAAATCAGTATCTACAAAGTTGGTATTTTCGCCACGCACCCCTGTAGAGGAGATGTTAGAGAACTTAGCCAGTACATAGCCCTGGTCGCGGTCAGATATATCTGTAATGTCTATTGTCCTGTCACCAGGGGAAAGGATAGTGTTCCTCATATCACCAGCATTAGCACTGCCTTCCCATTTCTGTACAAACTGTTTCCTAAGCCTTAGTGCACCGCTCCATCCGGCTGCAGTAACACCTACGCTTTCGCCATTTTGCTCTATAGAACCTACCTCACCATTTACCATAACCGTAGTGGGGCCATAGTTTTGGGTATAAGTACCATCACTTTGCAGGGTAAAGATCATCTCTGAAGATGTTTCGTTATCTGCCTTAAAGTTATCCAGGTAATTAGTTTCAAGGGTATAACCCGAAGCAATGATTTCGCTACACTTGGCAGCGGCCTCAGCATATTTTGGCGTACCTATGTATACCTCAGCATTAAGATACAGCTTAGCCAATATCATGTTAGCCACACCTTTGTCAAGACGGCCGTACTCGTTAGAGCGGGCAGCCTTAAGTGTAGGAAGTGCTTCTTTTAGTTCGGTCTCAATGTATGTAAAAAGCTGTTGTTCATCATACTGCGGCCCCGCTGTATTTACAGGGGTGTCTTCGCTTATATATGATGCTTTGCCAAACATATCCAGAAGGTTGTAGTATGCCAGTGCCCTAAGAACACGAGCCTCTGCACGGTATACCGCAATATCTGCCCTTTCTGCCTGGGCTATACCACGGCTGTCTAACTTGGCATCTGTAGACTGCTTCATGTATTCGTTAGCCATTGCTACTTCCACCATAAGGCGGCTGTACATACCCAGTATAATCGGATTGTCTGCACTCCAGGTATTACGTTGCAGGTCTCGTGAACCCGGGTCGTTTTCATAGCTCCATATTACCTCGTCTGCGGTAAGGTTTTGCAGGTACCACAGGCATCGGCCGTAGTGGCTGGTACCGGCATCTACTCCGCTAAGGAAAGATGAGCCTGCACCGTTAGCACCGGTAAGTGAAAGGTTACCGTACACACCCGTAAGTGCCTGTTTATAGGCTCCGGGCTGTGAGTAAAACTGGTCGGCAGTATGTATATCATCGTCTGTAGGAATAACGTCCAGCTCGTTTGTACAGGCAGACAGCGCCATCATAACGGCAAGACCCAGAAGACTTAGTTTTATTTTTTTCATAGTTCTTTTTATTAAAAATTAAAGTTGGCACCAAACAGATACGTCCTTTGTCTTGGATAAATGGTCTGGTCACGGCCACTGTTGGTAATTTCCGGGTCAAGCCCAGAATACTTTGTAAGGATAAACGCGTTTTGTACACCGGCTGATAGCCTTACAGAAGCTTTGCCATCCAGCCATTTAGGGAAGGTATAGCCCAGTGAAACGTTATCCATCCTAAGGAACGAGCCGTTTTCTACATACAGGTCAGACAATACAACATCTGATGTATTAAGGAAACCGGTTTGGTTTACCTGAGTAGGTATATTAGCCAGTGTTGCCTGGTTTTGCAGCAATGAAAGCTGTGCGTTACCGGCGTTTACGGCGTTGTATATCCTGTTACCCACACTGGCTCTCATGTTAAATGAAAAGTCAAGGTTACCCCAGTTAAGGTTAGAGGCAAGGCCAAAAGTAGCGTCAGGATCTGCATTCTTATAAATATAGCGGTCTTGGTCGTTTACTACACCATCGCCATTAAGGTCGGCATAAGCACCTTCCACAGGTTGGCCCGCTGTATTGTACAGTTGTTTGTATACAAAGAATGATTCTGGAGTGAAGCCTTCCCTAAGTATCTGTGCAGTACCGCCTGTACCGGCACCTGTAGCACCTATGAATATATCTGCGTTGTTAGCAAGTGATTTTATACGGCGCTCGTATTTGGTTACGTTAAAGTTTACGTTCCAGTTTACCTTATCGGTTTTAATAACGTCTGCGGCAATGCTAAATTCGGCGCCTTTTGTTGTAAAGCTACCTATGTTTCTCCATCCCTGGTTACTAAAGTTACTACCCGGGGCAAGTGGCACGTAGCTTAGCAGGTCATCTGATTTTTTATAAAACACATCAAGAGCACCGCTAACACGTCCGTTAAACAGGCCGTAATCCATACCTACGTTGTAGGTAGTAGTTTCTTCCCATTTAATGTTTGGGTTGTATGGTAAAGATACCGCGATAGGGTATTGTGAACCGCCAAAGAAAATCTGGCTGTTACCATCACCGGTCTGGTACTGCTGCAGGTAGTAGTTTTTAGCACTCTGCATATCTTGCTGTCCTGTAATACCATAACCCAGGCGTAGCTTAAGGTCGCTAAGGGTTTGGCTGTCTTTAAAGAACTCCTCTTTAAGTTTCCATGCGAAAGACGCTGCCGGGAAATTACCCCAACGGTTTTCTTTTACAAAACGAGATGAACCGTCTCTCCTGTATGACAGGGTAAGCAGGTATTTATCGTTATACGAGAAGTTTGTCCTTCCGAAGAAACCTATAAGTACGTTAGGCATTTCAATATCCGTTTCAGGGAAGTTGCTGCCCAGCTGTGGATTAAGAATGTTACCTTGGTAAAAACTCCATTTAGAGAATTTTTGGTACGAGTAACCTGCTGTAGCATCTACATTAAACTTGCCAAACGTATTGTTGTAGTTAAAGTAAGCATCCATTAGCCTGTTCATCTGCGTACTCTTGCTGTATTCGTTAGTACCATAAGGAATGTTGTCATTACTAGGTGCAGACCCCAGGTTGTTACCCTGTAGACGTGTCCTTTCACCTTTAGAGTCATCATAACCAAGGTTTACCACAACTTTAAGTTCCGGCAAAAAGTGGAATTTATATTCTGTTTCTATGTTACCAAAAAGGCGGTTAGTATTACCACTATCGTTAGTTAAAAGTAATTGTGCAACCGGGTTACGTATACCGTTTACCAGCGCGTGGTTGGCGGCATCATGGTTATAGTATTCAAAGAAACCACCGTAAGGTGACGTAGGGTCAAGTATAGGCTGGGTAGGATCCATACGTAAGGCCGAACCTTCAACACCATCTGCAAAACGGTTCTTTTCGTTTGTGTAGGTAGCATTAATCCTGAATTTCAGGTGGTTGTTAAAGAAGCTGGGATTAATAGTAGTATTAATGGTGCTCCTGTTAAACTTGTTCGTAAGCCTTGCACCTTCCTGGTAGGTGTTACCTATAGACAGGCGTGCAGGTATAATGTTAAACAGGTTACCGTTAAGCGATACACTGTTATCTACAAAATCAGTACGGCGGTATATCGCATCTTGCCAGTCGGTATTGGCATTGCCCAGTTTGCTTACGTCCTGAGGGCGCACACGTCCTACAAGGTCACGGAAAGCATCAGCGCCAAACACATCTATTTTATTATATATGTGTCCGCTACCGTAGGTGAATTTATAATTAGCCTTAAGCTCTTTACCTCCCTTTTTGGTAGTGATTATAATTACACCGTTTGAAGCCCTTGAACCGTAAATCGCAGTAGCAGAAGCATCTTTTAGTACGGTAAAACTTTCTATGTCGCTTGGGTTAATAGAGGATAGGATCGATGTAGAACCTACGTTAGTGTCATTAGTAATAGGTAAACCGTCTATTACAATAAGCGGGTCGTTACTGGCACTTAGCGAGGCACCGCCACGAATCCTGATTTGAGATCCCGAACCCGGTGCGCCGC
Source organism: Bacteroidia bacterium (assembly GCA_046566705.1). Taxonomy (GTDB): domain Bacteria; phylum Bacteroidota; class Bacteroidia; order Flavobacteriales; family Flavobacteriaceae; genus Flavobacterium. Next base: position 153,969 of record JBKHWE010000021.1, read on the forward strand.
TTGTGTTTACGGTAACACCGGCCACGCGACCGTTTAGAAGGTTTTCGGCAGTAACAATAGTACCCTTGTTAAAATCTTTTTGGGTAACCGATGTTACAGAGCCTGTAGCGTCCTTTTTAGTTGTTGTACCGTAACCTATTACTATTACTTCGCCAAGCTGGGTAATGTCTTCGGTTAGTTTTACATCAAGGGTTGCCTGGCCGGTATAGCTCACAGTTTGGCTGGCATAGCCTATAGATGTAATTACAATTTTGCTGCCGCGTGCTACCGCTGCAAGTACAAAGTTACCGTCCATATCGGTGGAGGTGCCGTTTTGCGTTCCTTCTACCAGTAGGTTAACACCTGGTAGCGGTTCGCCGGTTGTGTTATCGCGTACGGTTCCCTTTAGCTGGCCGGTTTGTGCCCAAAGCCCGAAAGGTACCATCAGCAGTAACAATAAAAACTTCTGATACATAGTTTTCATACAAGTTGTTTAGGTTAAATTTGCGTTCTATAATACTTATAAAATCACTTCACGAGTTAAAATTATCTAAAAGGAACTTACTAAAAAAACGTTTTCGTTGAATGGGTGTTACTACAACGTTGTCGTGTTGAAAACTTTCGGTAAATGGATGATCTAAGCACTATTAAAATTGCAGAATCAGAAATTAATCATATCATTATCTCTAATTTGACAAATTAATTGCCTAATAGGTTTTAATAATTAAATCGTGATGCTTTTAGCCGTTAAAACAGTACGTATTTTCACGGTCCTTTTTTTATATTGGCAGTGTAAGCAGGTCAGGTTGTTTATTCATAAGCAATCATAATTTAAAGGTTAAAATAAGTAAATGTATATTTTGTAATTATTATGCTTAAAAAAGTGATTTAAATATATTATATGTCTATTAAAAGTACATAAAATATATTTAAATACATTAATTTGATCCTGCCAATATAGAGGCTTTTATTGTTTTTCTTGTAATGTGTGAGTTTTTTCAAACGTTTTCGTATCTAAGGCTGATGCTCCCCAGGCAAAAGGCATGATAATGTAATGCAAAACCGTATTTTTGTATTTGGAGTTATGCCGCATGGCAGCGTACCCGAAACAGAAAAAAGGTGTATAAATATGAAAAGACAAGTTACCCTTAAACAGATCGCCAAAGAACTGGATGTATCTATCAGTACCGTATCTAAATCGCTAAGAAATAGCCCGGAAATAGGGGAAGATACCCGCCTTAAGGTACAGGCGTTTGCAAAGCTCTACAACTATAAGCCAAACAACATTGCGCTAAGCCTGAAAAACAAGAAGACCAAAACCATAGGCATTATTATCCCCGAAATTGTGCACCACTTTTTCGCTACGGTGATCAGTGGCATAGAGCAGGTGGCAAACGATAATGGGTATAACGTAATTGTGTGTCTTAGCAATGAATCGTTTGATAAGGAAGTAATCAACATGGAAATGCTGGCTACCGGCAGTACCGATGGTTTTATCATGGCACTGAGCAAGGAAACCCAGCAAAAGCGTGATTTCCACCATATACAGGAGGTAATAAACCAGGGGATGCCCGTAGTGATGTTTGACCGTGTAACCAACGATGTGCTGTGCGATAAGGTAATCATAGACGACCAGCTGGCAGCATACGAAGCGGTTGACTTTTTTATAAGCAAAGGGTTTAAAAAAGTAGGCCTTATTACCACAGTAGACTATGTGAGTGTGGGCCGCTTGCGTACCGATGGCTACATCAACGCGCTGAGCGACCACGATATAGCCATTGACGAAAGCCTGATAGTAAAGATAGAAGACATAGAAGGATGCGCAAGTAAAATAGAAGCCCTGCTGCGAGATAACCGCCCCGATGCCATATTTGCGGTAAACGAACTCTTTGCGGTGACGGCTATAAAGCTGGCAACCAAAATGGGCATCCGCATACCCGAAGACCTTTCGGTTATAGGGTTTACAGACGGAATTATATCGCAGTTTAGCAGCCCGAGCATTACTACCGTGAGCCAAAACGGCGAAGTTATGGGCGGGCGTGCCGCAAAGCTCCTCATCGACAGGCTGGAAGCCGAAGAGACGGAAGAAACTGCCGAACCGGAACATTACCGCACCGAACTAATTGAAACACATCTTGTAGAACGCGAGAGCACGGAGTCCTAGGTTATTCGGTGATTCGTGAAAAGGTGGATTTGTTAATTCGTTTATTTGATATGACCCTGAAAGGGTCAAACATTATAGCCCGGAGCAACGCTCCGGGGCTTTTTATTAATCAGAGGGGCATTTCCCCTCCTTCGGGGGGGTGCCCGTAGGGCGGGGTGGGAAACGTAATACTAATACCGAAGGAGGGGAACACCACTGAACCGAATTAACGCGTCCGCAAATCCACGAATCCACCTTTTTCCGAATTAACGCATCCACAAATCCACGTATTAACAACAATTTACGACAACCTTGTAGTTTTATGTATTTTACTTAAAAACAACGGTTTAAAAAATATGATTCCGCCGCTATGGGCTGAATTTTTTTTACCCTCTGTGAACCAACCGATTAAAAAAGATATATATTTGTACTGATTATCAAAGCTTATAGGGTCACTTCACACAACCCATGTTTTGATAAGCAATGCGCTTATCGTATTAATAATCATTAAATTACGATAATGGAAAAGCGTAAATTAGGCTTTTGGGAAATCTGGGGCATGAGCTTCGGTTATCTCGGAATCCAAATGGGCTTTGCACTACAAAATGCAAACGCCAGCCGTATCCTCCAGATATTTGGTGCAGATGTGCACACCCTTTCATGGTTTTGGATTATCCCGCCACTTATGGGGCTTATAGTACAACCCGTTATAGGACATTACAGCGACCGCACCTGGACACGTTTCGGGCGCAGGAAACCGTATTTCCTCGCCGGGTCGTTATTAGCAGCCCTTGGTTTGGTATGCATGCCACAGGCGGGCGCGCTTACCTCCATTATGCCTGCATTGTGGGTAGGGGCAGGTTTCCTTATGATCATGGATGCTTCGTTTAACGTAGCCATGGAGCCGTTCCGTGCCCTGGTAGCCGACATACTCCCTGCAGATCAACGGACGTTAGGCTTTAGCGTACAAACCGCCCTCATCGGTTTTGGCGCTGTTATAGGCTCGTGGCTTCCATATGCGCTAACTAATTGGTTTGGCGTTTCAGACGCCGTGACCAATGGTGGAATACCTTACCATCTTATCCTTTCGTTTATCATTGGTGCGGCATGCCTTGTAGGCGCGGTGCTGTTTACCATCCTTACAACTAAAGAATATTCGCCCCAGGAAATGGCGGCTTTTGAAGCCGCGGCCGGTAATGAAACTTCACAGGAAGAAACCCATTCTATAAAAGACATTTTTACAGACTTTGCCAAAATGCCGCAAACCATGCGCCAGCTCAGCTGGGTGCAATTCTTTTCTTGGTTCGGTTTGTTTGGCATGTGGGTGTTTACAACTCCGGCCATAGCGCACCACATTTACGGTGTGCCGCTAAAAGAGTTTAGCGAACTAACTCCCGAAGAAAATACCCTGTACCAAAAGGCAGGTGACTGGGTAGGTATCATCTTTGGCGTGTACAATGCCGTTTCGGCAATCATAGCCCTGTTTATCCCGGCAATAGCTCATAAAATAGGCCGAAAGAAAACCCACTTTTACGCGCTTATCATTGGCGGTATCGGGTTGCTTTCGGTATACATAGTACCAAACCCTGACTGGCTTATCCTTTCTATGGTAGGGGTAGGCGTGGCATGGGCCAGTATCCTTGCTACTCCGTATGCAATACTATCGGGTGCCATACCTCCTAAAAAAATGGGCGTATACATGGGGATATTCAACTTCTTTGTGGTTATCCCGCAAATTGTAAATGCCATAATAGGCGGCCCTATGGTTAAGTACCTGTACGGCGGTAATGCCGTGTATGCCATAGTAGCCAGCGGTATCTCATTTATCATCGCGGCGTTTTTTGTAACTCGTGTTAAAGACACAGACGAGGCAAAAGCCTAACCTAACAGCACACCCTTCACCTAAATTACATTTCAACAAAACCCAAATGAAACAGAAAGCATTCATTTTCGACCTGGACGGCGTAATTGTAGATACGGCCAAGTACCACTACCTGGCGTGGAAAAAAATTGCCAACCGCCTAGGTATCGATTTTACCCACGAACATAACGAACTGCTTAAAGGCGTAAGCCGTGTACGCTCACTTGAAATCATCCTTGGCCTGGGCGACGTTCAGGCTACCGATGCCGATAAAGACACATGGCTTACAGAAAAAAATACCGATTACCTGAACTACATAGATGCCATGCAGGCCGATGAAATACTGGATGGCGTACTAACCGTTTTAGATTGGCTTAAAGCCAATAACCAACTTATAGCTCTGGGCTCGGCAAGTAAAAATGCCCGCCCGATACTGGAAAAAGTAGGTATACTGCATTACTTCGACGCTATTGTAGATGGTAATGATGTAACCAATGCCAAACCCGATCCGGAAGTGTTCCTGAGGGCTGCCAACCTTTTAGGAAAATCACCTGCCGACAGCATTGTTTTTGAAGATTCCATGGCTGGTGTGGAAGCTGCCAACATAGGCGGCATGACCAGCGTAAGCATTGGCGATCCTGCCATACTTCAGGGCGCGCACTACAACTTCGGCTCGTTTGCCGAAATCACCATTCAGTTTTTAGAAACCCTAGTTAACAAATAAGAAAACACACAAATGAACCAGGATTATATAGTACCGGACAATTGGTCGGTTATTGAAGAAGGATTTGATGCAGAGAGGGTACGTTCGTCCGAGAGCCTTTTTAGCATTGGTAACGGCGCCATGGGTCAGCGTGCCAATTTTGAAGAACATTATAGTGGTCACACCTTTCAGGGAAGCTACATAGCAGGCGTATATTACCCGGACAAAACCAAGGTGGGCTGGTGGAAAAACGGCTATCCGGAGTATTTTGCCAAAGTGCTTAACGCGCCAAACTGGATAGGTATAGACGTTGAGGTAAATGGCGAAGCACTGGATCTTGCCAAGTGTAGTGTGGTAAATAACTTCCGCCGTGAGCTGAATATGAAAGAGGGCTGGTACAGCCGCTCATTTGAAGCCGTGCTGCAAAATGGCACGGAGATAAAAGTGAATGTAAAACGCTTTCTTTCGGTAACGGAAGACGAACTGGGCGTTATTAAATATGAAGTTACTCCGCTTAACCGCGCGGCGGTAATCACCTATAAACCGTATGTAGACGCGGGCGTAAAAAATATGGATGCTAACTGGGAGGAAACTTTCTGGGAGCCTACCGGCGTGCACCACGAGGCTAATGAGGCTTTTGTATCGGCACGTACGTACAAAACCAAATTTGGCGCGGCTACCTATATGCACAATAGCATTTTGCTAAATGGCAACGACCTGCAGATACTGCCTGTGTCTAAAGAAGCTACAGACAGCAAAGTGCAGTTTGCTTATACTGTTGAAGCCAACCAAAACGATGTTGTGGGGATAGTAAAATTCGGTGGGTATACCGTAACGCTTAACCATGCTGAAGACCAGCTGGTAAGTGCCGCCAAGGCGGTGATTACTTCGGCGAAAGCCAAAGGGTATGACGCCCTGCTTGAGGAACAGAAACAGGCTTGGGCAGGCATCTGGGAAATGGCAGACATTACCATAGATGGCGACGTTAAGGCGCAACAGGGTATCCGTTTTAATATTTTCCAACTGAACCAAACGTATCTTGGTAAAGATGCCAGGCTGAACATTGGCCCGAAAGGCTTTACCGGAGAAAAATACGGCGGCTCTACCTATTGGGATACTGAAGCGTATTGTATACCGTTCTATATGGCTACAAAAGACCAGCAGGTAGCAAGGAATTTATTAACTTACAGGCACGTGCAACTTGGCAAAGCCATAGAAAATGCCGAAAAGCTTGGTTTTAAAAACGGTGCGGCGCTATACCCTATGGTTACCATGAACGGTGAGGAGTGCCACAACGAGTGGGAAATTACCTTTGAGGAAATCCACCGTAACGGTGCCATAGCATTTGCCATTTACAACTACTACCGCTTTACCGGCGATTACAGCTACATCCCTGAAAAAGGGCTTGAAGTACTTATCGGCATAGCGCGTTTCTGGCTCCAGAGGGCTACGTTCTCATCGCACAAAAACAAGTACATGATACTTGGTGTTACGGGCCCGAACGAATACGAAAACAACATTAACAATAACTTCTATACCAACTATATTGCGCAGTGGTGTATACGCTACGCCGCAGAGCAACTAAATGTGGTTAAGGCAGATTACCCGGCAGACTATGCCCGTATCATGGACATCGTAAAACTGGATGCAGAAGAGCTAGCAGCTTGGAAAGAAGTTGCAGACGGCATGTACTTCCCGTACAGCGAGGAGCACGGCGTATACCTGCAACAGGACGGTTTCCTGGATAAAGAACTTGTACAGGTAAGCCAGCTTGATCGTAGCCAACGCCCTATCAACCAGAAATGGAGTTGGGACAGGATACTGCGTTCGCCATACATTAAGCAGGCCGACGTGCTACAGGGCTTCTATTTCTTTGAAGACCACTTTAGCAAAGAAGCACTGGAAAGGCATTTTGATTTTTACGAACCGCTTACGGTGCACGAAAGTAGTCTTTCGCCATGCGTACACAGCATACAGGCAGCAGTGCTGGGCAGGATGGAGCAGGCATATACGTTCTATTTACGTACATCGCGCCTTGACCTAGACGACTATAACAAAGAAGTAGAGGAAGGTCTGCACATAACCAGTATGGCGGGTACTTGGATGAGCATTGTTGAAGGCTTTGGCGGTATGCGTGTAAAAAACGACACCCTGCACTTTGAACCGAAAATCCCTGCACAGTGGAATGGCTATTCTTTTAAGATAAATTTCCGTGGGCAGGTGCTTAAGGTTTCGGTTCAGGCTGATGCCACACACTTTACCCTGGAGGGCAGCAACGAACTTAACGTGGTGGTAAACGGTGCTGCAGTGTCTGTGAAGCCAAACGAACTGGTTACAGTGTAAAAGCCCCTCCCTAACCCTCCCCACCCGAGCGCCAGCGAATTGGCGAAGCAAAGGGGAGGGAACTCAGAGTGGATAAAATGTAAAACCTATAATTTTCACGTTCCAATCTCCCCTCTCCCTTGGAGAGGGGTTGGGGGTGAGGCTATTCAATATGAAAAAACTACTTTACATAGCATTACTGGGCACAAGCGTAGCGTTTGGGCAGGTACAAAAAACCGAACCGCCGTTTTGGTGGAGCGGTATGCACAACCCTGAACTGCAGGTTATGTTCTACGGCAAAAACATTGCCCAGTACAAGCCTGAGGTTTCAGATGGGGTGGTGGTTACCAATGTGGTAAAAACCGAGAACCCTAACTATGTGTTTGTAACAATCGATACCAAAAATGTTCCGGCGAAGCAGCTTACCTTCTCGTTTAAAAATGATAAGGATAAGGTTGCCTTTACCCAAAAATACGACCTGAAGCAACGCAGGGAAGGTTCGGCTACCCGTGAGAGCTATACCTCGGCAGATATGATGTACTTGCTGATGCCCGACCGTTTTGCCAATGGCAATGCGAACAATGACTCGACTAAAGATACAAATGAGAAAGCCAATCGCGAAAACCTTAACGGGCGCCACGGTGGCGATATTCAGGGTATTATAGACCACCTGGATTATATCCAGGAGCTTGGTGCTACGGCGGTTTGGGCTACGCCGCTGTGTGAGGACAACGACCCACGCGGCAGCTACCACGGTTACGGTCAGAGCGATGTGTACAAAATAGACCCGCGTTATGGTACTAACGATGATTACCTTCGTCTTTCGGCAGCCGTAAAGAAACGTAAGATGAAGCTGGTACTGGATTACGTTACCAACCATTGGGGCGCGGAGCACTGGATGTATAAGGATTTGCCTACGTACGAATGGGTGCACCAGTTCCCTGGCTATTCGCAGAGCAACTACCGCATGAGTACGCAGTTCGATACCAATGCGAGCAAAACCGATAAAAGGCAGTGCGTGGACGGTTGGTTCGTACCAAGTATGCCCGACCTGAACCAGAGCAATCCGTTGGTACTAAAATACCTTACGCAAAACGCTATCTGGTGGATAGAGTACGCCGACCTTGATGGTTTCCGTGTAGATACGTACAGTTATAACGACAAAGACGGCATCTCTAAATGGACCAAGGCCATTACCGATGAGTATCCGTACTTCAACATTGTAGGTGAGGTGTGGATGCAAAACCCTGCCCACATGGCGTATTGGCAAAAGGACAGTAAGATTGGTGCTATAGAAAGCTTCAACTCGTACCTGCCAAGCGTTATGGATTTCTCATTGTACGATGCGCTGCAATGGACGTTTAACGAAGATAATTCGGGTTGGGATAACGGTGTACAAAAAGTATACAACAACTTTACAAATGACTTCCTGTACCCTAACATAAACAGCATACTGGTATTTGCCGAAAACCACGATACCAACCGCATTAACCAGAACTATAAAGGCGACTTTAAAAAGTACCAGATGGCTATGGCTATAGTGGCTACGGTAAGGGGCATCCCGCAGTTGTACTACGGCTCTGAAATTGGCATGGCGGGTGACAAGGGCAAAGGTGATGGAGACATCCGCCATGATTTCCCGGGCGGCTGGAAGGGCGACAGTAACAACGCCTTTACCAAGGCAGGCCGTACGGCAGAGCAGCAGCAGTACTTTGATTTTACATCGAAACTGTTTAGCTGGAGGAAAGGCAAGGATGTTATCCATAACGGTAAAACCATGCACTACCTGCCCGATAACAATGTGTACGTGTACTTCCGCTATACCGATAAGGAAACGGTTATGGTTGTGGTGAATAATGCAGCCGAAAGCCGTACCTTTAAGACAGCACGCTTTGCCGAGGGCATCAAAACCTTTAAAAATGGTACTGATGTGATTACAGGTAAAACGGTTGATGTTGTAAAAGACATTACCATGGAACCAAAATCGGTACTGGTGCTGGAATTGAAATAATGCGATAACCAAACTTCATTTTAAATGAAAAAGACAATAATAACCGCTTTGGTACTGGGCATGTTCTTTCAGGGAATAGCACAGGATAAGAAAGCCGAACCGGCAGCCAAAACAACGCAGGCTACTACAAAGCTTTCCCCGCTTACCGATGCCGTATTGGAAAATGCCGTGATATACGAAGCGAACATCCGTAACTATTCGGCGGCGGGTACGTTTAATGCCTTTACACAGGATATTCCCAAATTAAAGAACCTGGGCGTAAAGGTGCTTTGGATAATGCCTGTTTACCCGATTTCCATGACAAGGAGGAAGGCCACACAGGATAAGTCGATTGAAGATATTACCGACCCGAACGAAAAGAAAAAATACCTGGGCAGCTGGTACGCCATTAGCGATTATACTGCTATAAACCCGGATCTGGGCACGGAAGCCGACTTTAAAAAGCTGGTGGAAACTGCGCATGCCAACGGCATGTACGTAATCCTGGACTGGGTGGCAAACCATACCGGATGGGATCACGAGTGGATAAAAAAACATCCGGAATATTATCAGCATAATGCTAAAGGCGAAGTTACCGATCCTCTAAATCCAGAAACGGGAGAAACATGGGGCTGGACTGATGTGGCTCACCTGGAGTATACCAACAAAAAGGTATATAAACCCATGCGCGACGAAATGCTGTACTGGATTAAGAAGCAGGATATAGACGGTTTCCGATGTGATGTTGCCGATAATGTGCCGCAGGATTTCTGGGACTGGGTAGTGCCGCAGCTGAAAAAAGAAAAGCCTGTTTTTATGCTGATGGAGTCTGATAAGGATTACCTGTTTAAAAGCTCGTTTGACATGGGGTACGGCTGGGTAGCCCACCACCTGATGAACGATATAGTGGCCGGTAAAAAAACCGTAGCCGATTGGGATGCCTTTATGGATGGTCTTGGCACAAAGTACCAGAAAGATGACTTTTTTATGAACTTTACCAGTAACCATGACGAAAATGCATGGCATGGAAGTGAGTATGCCAGGCTGGGTGATGCCACACAAACGTTTGCCGCGCTAACGTATGCAATGCCGGGTATGCCGCTTATATACACAGGACAGGAGTACGGCAGCAGGCACAGCATGAAGTTTTTTGAAAAAGACCAAATGGGCTACGATAACCAAAGGTTGTTTATATTTTACAGGAAGCTGGGCGTGCTTAAAAATACCAGCCCTGCGTTGGCCGGAGCTAAGAATGCCGCCTCGTACACACGCCTGAAGACAAGCGACGACATAAAAATTCTTGCATTTGTGCGTGAAAAGCTGGGCAGGAAAGTAGTGTATGTAGCTAACCTGAGTAAAGATCCTGTAACTTTTACGGTTCCGGTAACCGGCAATTACCTTAACTATATAACCGGTAAAAAGGTTAACCTTACCAAAGACCAACAATGGCAGGCTAAGCCATGGGAGTATTGGTTATTAGCTGATTAGATATAAAGTATTAGCCCCAAACCCAATGGATGGGGCTTTTTTTGACTATATTTACTATAACGTTTTCTTAAACCTCAAATTTTTTAGTGTATGATGAAAAGATTACTTATGCTATTGGCAGTGTTTATGTTAGGCACTGTTTCAATGTTTGCGCAGCACCCGGTTGTCAGTATCCTGGGGGGCTCTACATCGGTAGGCTGGACCGGCGACCTGGATATGGCCACAACCGATGGTGTTACTTATACCTACAGCAGCCTTGTGGTTACCGTTCCTGCTACAGACGCGGGCGTAAAATTCCGCCAGGCGCACGCGTGGACTGTTAACTGGGGTGCTACGGCATTTCCTACAGGTACCGCTGCCCAAAACGGTGCGAACATACCGGCTACAAACGGTACGTATAACGTTACCTTTAACCGTACTACAGGGGCTTATAGTTTTGTACCCGTGGGCGTAAGCTATGATGTGGTGGCTCTTGTGGGTAATGGCGCCGCGTATACCCTTACTACCGGCGATGGTATTAACTATGCCTATCCGGGACTAATGCTAACGGCAGGTTCGTACCATTTTACTGTAAACGGCAGTGGCCAGTACGGCGCTACGGATTTCCCTTCAGGTACAGCTATGGCTGGTATGGATATAGCGGTGCCTGCCGGAACGTACAACCTTACGTTCATAAAATCCAGCATGGCGTATAATTTTGGCTTCCCTCAGATAAGCCTTATAGGTTCTGCCATAGATCCTGACTGGGCTATAGATATAGATATGGATACTACTGATGGTGTTATCTATACCAAAATGGCTGTTACTCTTGCTGCAGGCGATGTAAAATTCAGGCAGAGCCACGCGTGGGAAACCAGCTGGGGCTCTGTAGCCTTCCCTACGGGTACAGGTACGCTTGGGGGCGAAAATATTCCGGTAACGCCAGGTGTTTACAATGTTACGTTTAACAAAAGTACCGGTGAATACAGTTTTATGTACAGTACGGTAAGCCTAACAGGTTCGGCCATAGCTCCTGACTGGGGTGTAGATATAGACCTTGTAACTACAGATGGTATTAACTATAGCACTACGCAGCTTACCATAGCAAATGGCGAACTTAAATTCCGCCAAAACCACAGCTGGGATGTAAACTGGGGCAGTGCATCATTCCCTTCGGGAGTAGGAACCCAGGGAGGAGCTAATATTATAGCCACAGCCGGTACGTATGACGTTACTTTTAATCGTACCACCGGGCTATATACCTTTACAGCATCCGGTACTACGATTGATGTAATAGCGCTTGCAGGTGGAAGCACGCCAATAGTACTTTTGCCAAATGATGGTGTTAACTATTACGCGTCTTCGGTAACGCTTGCGGGAGGCACGTATCATTTTACAATTAACGGAGCGGGTAGTTACGGTGGTGATTTCCCAATGGGTACGGCTATGTCTGAAGCTGTCATAACCATACCTGCAGGTATTTACGATATTATGTATAATGATCAAACGGGCGCATACAGTTTTACATATCCTATGCTTAGCCTTATTGGGTCTGCTATAGATACCGACTGGAGTGTAGATATTGATATGGAAACTACTGACGGTATTACCTACAGCAAAACGGCTGTTGTGCTTGCTAATGGTGAAGTAAAATTCAGGCTGTACCACGATTGGAATGCTGGCAGCTGGGGTGCAGCCGTGTTTCCTGCCGGTAATGCAGACCTTGGCGGTGCTAACATACCGGTAACTGCCGGTACATATGATGTTACTTTTAACCGTGAAACCCGTGCCTTTAACTTTGCTGTTACGGCAGGAACAAACGTGGTAACCAAAAACAATGTAAGCGTATATCCTAACCCGTCGGCTACCGGCTGGAATTTTAATAGTGCCGATGCAGCATTAACTAACATTAAAGTTACAGACGTTATGGGTAAAACCGTAATAAACCAAACTGTAAATGGACAAACTGCAAGCGTAAATATTACAGCGCTAAGTGCAGGTGTGTATTTTGCATCGGTTACTGCAAATGGTGCTACTACAGTAGTGCGTGTGGTAAAAAACTAAGCTTTTCATAGTTTTTTTAGTGATAGTTATTTTATGACCCTGCCGCAAGGCAGGGTTTTTTATTTAGCAACGAATTACATGAATGATTTTTGGATTAGTAAAATTAATGCAACTCCTTTGCCGTTCGCTAACTATCGTGTCATGACTTTTTATTATTCGTTACAATCCCCTAAATACCGTTGTATGAATTCGGGTTTATAGTTTTCGCCCAGGGGTATTTCGTGTTCGCTTATATAAATATTGTGGGTGTCAAAAGAATCTACCGCGCCTAAGTTTACAATGTACGATTTACTAACCCTCAGAAACTTTTCGGTTGACAGCTTTTGGTGAAAGGTCTTCAGGTTCATGGCGGTAATCAGCTTTTGAACCTTGGTGTGTATTACCACATAATCCTTAAGACCTTCCACGAACCGTATATCATCGGGGGTAATTTTATAGTATCGGCGGTCGGCCTTTATCAGTAAAAAACCGTCGGCTTCTTTCTCAATGGTCGTTTTATCGGTATCTTCTGAAAGCAGGGTTTTATAGGCTATGGCTTTTTTCAGTGCCTTTTCCAGGCGTGTTTTATCAACGGGTTTTAGTATATAGTCAATCGCGTCCAGGTCGTAACTATTTAGCGCGTACTGCGAATATGCTGTGGTGAATATAAGCAGCGTTTGCCTGGGCAGTTTTGCGGCAAATTCCAGCCCGTTTACCTTGGGCATTTGTATGTCCAGGAAAATTAGGTCGATGCTGTTGGTTTCTAAAAAAGCCATGGCGGCCGGAGCATTGCTAAATGTGCCGAGGATAGTAACATCGGCAATTTCCTCAATCATGCTTTGCAGTCCCTCGCGTGCCAGGGGTTCGTCATCAACTATAATGCAGTTCATACGGGATGCTTAGGGTTATGTTATACGAGTTGTCAAGGTTTTGTGTATTGCAGTTGTAATTATTGCCATAGAGCAATTCCAGCCTTCGGGTTATGTTAGCCATGCCTACGCCACTGTTCTTTTCATCCCGGAACTTCTCGTCAGGATTCTGCGAATTTGTACAGATAAACAGCAGGCGGTTGTTTTCGGTTATAAAGGTAATATTTACAAATGCGGCATTGCCCGAAAGATCTACACTGTGCTTAATGGCGTTTTCTACAAAGGTGGTAAACAGGTTAGGCGGAATAAGTATGCAGGCGGTACTTTTATTTATTTCGTTGGTTGTAATGCTAAAGCTAAAGTTATCCCGTCTTATTTTTTCCAGGTTTAGGAAATTGGATAAAAACTCGGTTTCTGCCATGAGTGACGTAGTTTCAGAGTTGTTGTCGTAAAGCTGATGCCGTAAAAATTCAGATAGTTTTACGATGATAATTGAAGCCTTATCCGGGTCGCGTTTTACCAGCATGTTTACATTATTCAGCATATTAAACAAAAAGTGCGGATTAATCTGGTTCTTCAGCGCAGTAAGTTCCATGTCTACAGTGAGCTTATCCAGTTCGCTTATTAGTTCGCGGTCGCGTATCCATTTTTGCATAAGGCGAGCGGTACTCGTGGCTAATACTATTGGGATGATGAATATGGTAGCAGCTAAATATTCTACAACGGTATTTAGCTTTTTTTGCTTGGGTACCGTACGGTAGGGATCCAGGAAGGTTTCGGAAACATACTGCATTATCATGAGCCCAATAATGATTATGGTTATTACAAGCCATAAGTACTGTATGTACTTGCCTTTAAAAAATACAGGCATGAGCAGGTATATGTTGGCATATAGTATTCCGGTAAAAACAACAAAAGGCAGTAGTGCCTGATACAAGCCATAGTTTTTACAAAACTGTTCATCGGATCCTAAATCAAAAATTAATCGGGCACTTAGATAAAGCATTATAAAACCTATGATCAGCATGGTATGTCGCAGTATTCTGTACCGTTTTTCGGTAAGGAAAAAGATTACTTTCTTGTTTTTTTCGGCTATTGTCTTCTTGCCCATTACGTTTGCATTTATAATGCAAAGATAGGGGCGCAACTCTGTTTTGAGTTTAAAATTGTACCAAACCCCTGTTTTATTATACGAAATGGTATAATGCGGGTTTGGTATAAAAAAAAGGGTGTTTTGTATAAATCGACTTTTGGCGGTTGTAATTGCGCATTCCTTTGTAAGAAAAAAACAGGGTTATGTGCGTAAACGAACTTATGGAGCTTGCAGAGGAGATAGACACTATGCCGCTTACCGAAGCATTTAAGGAACAAATGATGATACAGGCTGCCGACCTCATTCGCTTTAAAGAAGCCTATGCGGGCAACCTTAAAATAATCATGCCGTTTGCAGGGCCGTTTTCTATAGTGGAGGTAAAGGGCAGGAGGGTGGCGCTAAATTTTTGTGCGTTTAAAGATATGGTATCGTTACCGCTCATGGCCGGGCGTTTTTCGCACACTACCGATGCTGCCGAATGCTGGCTGATATTGGTTAATGATTGTGCTGCTGCGCCCCTGCACGACATCTCCGCCTTTTGTGCAGACGGACAGTTGTTAAAGAGCTTCAGCAGGATTTTCATCCTCAACTTTTCTAAATCATCATTACATCAATTATAAAAACGAACCCTTAGCCTTATGAAGCACACACATCATCTTTTTTTAATCCTTTTTTTGGCTACGGGTTTATCCGGCATGTATGCGCAAACAAACGATAGCCTGCCAAAGAAGCTGGTACAGTACGCTGCCGAAAAGTTTCCGTTTACAAGGCTGGTAAATGTAGAAGGACAATATAACGCTCCGTTTAGTTATACGTCGAAATTGGGCGACGGTACCACATTGCCCGATAGCCGTATAAACCAAATGTACCAGACACGTATGAGCGCCAACGTGAACTTTATTAAAAACAGGAAATGGATTTTCAGCACTGGCCTGTTTTACAATTATATGTATTCTGAAACCAACAGCGGGGGCATAGGGGCCGGCGACCACAATCTTCATTACTTTGCCACAGGTATAAGCCTTACCCGTATGTCTACCCTGTTTGGTAAAATGGCCATTTATAATGCCAGCGTAATTCCTACCGGGGGCAATGAGGGATTTGAACGGGTTACGGGTATGGTATCGGGCACATTGGTGCTTAAAGCCGATGCTACCACCAAAATGACCATTGGGCTTTTAGGTATTGTAGACCCAAGTTCCATTATCCCCATAACGCTTACCTTCTCTTATGAGAAACGCCTTAAAAGCGGATGGATTGTAGATATTATAGTACCACAGCGCATTTTTATAAAAAAGGATGTGTTTAAAGACGGACGCATTTCGTTAGGTACAGAGCTTAATAGTACCAACTTCTATATAAACAACTTTAGTGGCACAGGCAAAACATATATGTTTAACCAAATGGAGACGCTAAACGGCATTACTTACGAGCATTCTTTCTCCAGGCACTTTATAGCTACGCTAAAAACCGGATTGAAATACATACCTGCTTCGCGTATTGCCGAAATCAATCACCGCTTTAATGATTACGCCTTCAGTGCGCAGCCCGATCCTAATTTTTATCTAAACATAGGGCTTTCCTATAAATTGTGATTTTTGTTTGACCCTGCCATCGGCAGGGTTTTTTGCTTTTTACGGAACGTCTTCTAACGAATGCCTGGATATACGAAGTTATTAAAAAGGAGCCAAATTATTGAAATTCATACCAAAGTTTGAAGAAATGGGGGAGTATGTCTTTGTGTTTATAGGAAAAGAGCACAATAAGCCTGAAACAGGATAACAGTCTGGAATTAATTAAGTAAGGGAAAAATATTATGCTTTACATATGGCGAAAAAAAACCTGCTGAAGGTATGACTTCAGCAGAGAAGGCTACTATAGTTTTGTGCCGGGATCAGCAGCCCAGATGTTTTTCAACAAAAAGTTGAGAAAACGTTTTTATCTGTACACATACGTCACGGAAAGCATCAGCCAGTTCTGCTTCAGTAGCAGTGGTGCTTGCAGTAGACGGATCCGGAAAATCATAGTAAAAATACTGTGCTGCTTTTGGCAATGAAGGACAATTATCCTCTACATCGCACACGGTAATCACATAGTCAAAGCGTACATGGCTATATTCGTCTACATGGTTGCAGGTGTGTCCACGCAGGTCTATCCCTTCTTCTGCCATGGTTTGTATAGCAAGTGGATTTATTCCTTTAGCTTCCATACCGGCACTGTAAATATTAGCCTTTTTACAGCCATAAAATTTAAAAAAGCCTTCGGCCATCTGGCTGCGGCAACTGTTGCCCCCGCAGAGAATTAAAATATTTTTCTTATCCATACCTAAATTGCGCCTTATCGTTTTAGAGGAAAACCCGCCCCATGCGTTTTCCCTGACCAGGCACATAATCCACCGCAGAGTAGCAGTGGTTGTGTATGGCTACAATATTAACATAAATTAAACCAGGAACAGCTACATAGATTGAAGGATAACAAAAACGCAACAATTTGTGTTATTTGTAACAATTCAAATGTTTTAATTTAATAATTCGTGGATTTGATAGTGTGGTTATATGGTGGTTTGGCTATACGATAACTCGTAATCCCCAAAACTGTAACGGCGCTGAAAACTATTTCAGTACCTTTTTCATTTTGCCGGTAAACTGCATCAGCATAAATGTGGTGAAAAAGAACACCACAATGCTCAGCAATAGCTGGATACCAAAGGCACCGGCTTCGACAGCTTTGTTAGCCGTTACATAATGTGTATGCATTTGCGCCACCCAAAAGTTAAGTACAAACTGCGACGGCAGTATAAGTAATACCAATGAAAATGCTATGAGCAGTTTTTTGTTCATGTACATTTTTTTAATCCAAAGCAGTTGGGTCAGCACAAAATAAAGCACCGGGCCGTAAAAGATAACCCAACCGTAATTTTCAAGGTTGCCACCCTGCACGCTCACTGCTATACCCGATGGCTGGTTTTGCTGTATACTCCATAGGTTATAGAACAACGGCAGCTGCAGCAGCAATATAAAAAAGCCCGATACGCGTACCGCCTGTACCGCCTGTAGCGTAAACAGCTCCTTAAAATGGATACCTTTAAGATTGCTTATTTTTATAAGCGACAGTATAGGGATTAAAAAACCAAACCCCATAAACAATGATGTAAATAGGGTTTGCAATATTGTTGTTGTATTAAGATTTTCCATTTGTGGGAATTAAAACTGGTATACGACCTCTACCTTATGGCCTTGTAGCGCGGCTTTGGCCTTATCTATGTCCGGGGCAAACCCCAGGATGTAGCCACCACCGCCAGATCCGCATAATTTCAGGTAGTAATCGTTGCTTTCTATGCCTTTTTGCCAAAGCTCATGAAATCCTTCAGGTATCATGGGCTTAAAGTTGTGGTAAACGGTTTTGCTCAGTTGTTTTATGTTGGCAAACAAACCTTTTGCATCGCCACTAAGAAAGTCGGCTATGCAGGCATCGGTATATTTAAGGAATTCGTTTTTAATCATGGTGCGGAAACCCTGGTCTTTAAGGCTTTCCATGAAAATCTGCACCATAGGCGCGGTTTCTTTTACAATACCTGAATCCAGCAGGAAGATGGCGCCGTTGCCCTCCAGGTTTTGCATCGGTATGCCGGTAGCTTCTATGCTCTCTGCCGAGTTGATAAGGATAGGGATGCTCAGGTAGCTGTTAAGCGGATCCAGTCCGCTGCTGGTGCCGTGGAAAAAACTCTCCATACGTCCGAAAATCTTCTTTAACTTAAGTAGTTTTTCCTGTGTAAGGTTTTCCAGCACAGTGATTTTGTCCTTGGCATACTGGTCGTAGATAGCCGCTACAAGCGCACCACTACTGCCTATGCCATAACCCTGTGGGATACTGCTGTCAAAATACATGCCTGCTTCGGCATCGTGCTTCAGGGCGTCGATGTCAAAGGTAACCAACTCCGGTTCTTCAGTTTGAAGTTTTTCCAGATAAGTAGTAAAACTACGAAGGCTGGCATTGCTTTTTAGTGCTGCGGGGGTATCGATATCGGTATGTTTAAGTCCGCCATTGTAAAAATTATACGGAATGGACAAACCCTTAGAACCCTTGTTAATGCCGTGCTCACCAAAGAGCAGTATTTTTGAGTAAAACAGTGGACCTTTCATTGCCTGGTTGTATGCTATCTATTTTCGTTGTAAAGATACGCAAATTTTCGTTACGCAAATTTTAACTAACAAATCTTTAATTATTGAGCCACAGCCCCGTTACCTACATGGTCTTCAATGTACTGCCCGTTTTGACAATAGGCTGCCAAATCAAATTTTATGAACGCTGTCACGGCTTCTTTATCTGCCTGTGGGTACAGTACGTGCACATTAGCCCCGGCATCGAGCGTAAAGCAAACCGGTATACCTGTTTCGGCACGGAATTCCCATATTTTATTGATGATTTGCAGTGTGTTTGGCTTCATAAGGATGAAGTACGGACTGCTGGTCATCATCATGGCATGCAGGGTAAGGGCTTCGCTTTCGGTAATTTTAATAAAAGTGTCTATATCGCCGGCGGCAAGCGCTGCCTTAATGGCGCTCAGGTTTTGGTGTGCCTGCGCAAAACGCTGTTCTGCAAACGGATGTCCGTGCATAAGGTCGTGCCCCAGGGTAGAACTCACCTGCTTTTCGCCTTTATCGACTAAAAGAATAGTGTCCTGATAGGTTGTAAACACATCGGCTACGGTAGTGTATTCTACACCGTACAAATCAGTACTTCCGGGAGTTTCAGAATGTTCACCCCAAACAACCACGCTGCCCGTAACGCTACGGCAGGCGCTTCCGCTACCAAGGCGTGCCAGGAAGGAAGCCTTTTGGTTAAAATACTCCTGCGTCATAGCCGGATTCAGCACACGCTCCAGGCTCATAAAATTAACGGCAAGCGCCGCCATACCCGAAGCCGAAGAAGCAATACCGCTACTGTGCGGAAACGTATTACGGGTATCTATGGTAAAATGATATTGTGTAAGGAACGGCAGGTAGGCGTGTACACGCTCAAAAAACTTCTCTATTTTAGGGCGGAAACTTTCTTTTGGCTGACCTTCAAAAAGCAGGTCGAATGAAAACGCGCCATTATTTTCCTTTGGTTCAAAAGCCAGTGTGGTTACGGTTTTGCAATCGCTCAGCGTAAAGCTGATACTTGGGTTGGCAGGTATCTGGTTGGCTTTTTTCCCCCAGTATTTTACAAGGGCTATGTTGCTGGGTGCGCTCCACGAAAAGCTGCCGTTTTCGGCTGTGCCGGTGTAGGCTTGCGGTATAAAATCCTGTACGGATGCCATGCTGTTTTGTTTAGAAACGCAAAGATAGGGTTTTGAGTTCTAAAGTGGGAAAGCCAAACGTTTTTAAAGTTTGGAGTAGCGGTTTTAAGATGCACGAATTTCAAAGTACGAATCACCGCACAACCTTAAAAAAACAATTATCTTTACAATATGAACAAAACCATGAAAATACTGGTAATGGTGGCTACTACCGTTACCTTAGGATATATCGCCGGAACCGTTACACAAACCAGTGTAGATACTTGGTATCCTACACTAAACAAGCCTTCGTTTACGCCGCCAAATGCCGTGTTCCCTATAGCGTGGTCTACGCTGTATATACTTATGGGGGTGGCAGCGGGTTGTGTATGGGCACGAATGGATTACGAAAAAGAATTGGTAAGAAAAGGGCTTACATTCTTCGCTATACAGTTTGCATTAAACATGCTGTGGAGTTATCTGTTCTTTGGGTTGAAAAATCCCATGGTAGCCCTTGTAGAAATTGTACTATTGTGGCTTATGATATACGAAACCTGGTTTGTGTTTCGCAAAATAGATAAAATTGCAGGCTGGCTCATGGTGCCTTATTTATTATGGGTTACTTATGCCACTGCGTTAAATGCCGCCATATGGTACCTGAATAGGTAAGTTTATTTGGATTAGAAAGTTGTGCGATGATTCGTAATTCGTAAAACCGTAATCGTTACTAAAAACTTTAACACCTGCATGCGCAACCCTTTTAAAATCTGTTCATCTATTGATTAAAATTTTAATGTTCAGAAAAACCATGAAGTTTACTTTCTTTACAAGGTTTGCGGCTGTGCTGGCCGTGGCCTTATCGCTTACATCGTGTATTAACGATGACGACAGCAGTTATTACACCCCCGTACAGAGCGGCGCGTACGGCTATGTGGTAAACGCAAGTCCTGCCAGTGGCGACCTTTATTTTTATGCCGATACAAACCCACTAAATAGCGCTGCGCTTAACTATGGCGGGTCTATGGGGTATTTCCGTTTTTATACCGGCGACAGGTCGTTTACCATAAAAAATAGTGGTGGTACTACGCTGTCTACTACAAACCTAACCCTGAAAGATCAGGATTATTTCGCGCTGTTTGCCGTAAATACATTTGACCATATTGAGTTGGTAGCCTACCGTGATTCGCTGGTATCACCGGCACAGGGCAATGCCCGCGTAAGGTTTATAAACCTTTCTCCAAACGCACCGGCTATAGATGTGGCTACTACAACGGCTACCCTTGCTACCGGTCTTGACTTTAAGGAAGCAAGTGATTTTATAAACGTACCGGCAGGTACTTATGACCTGGCATTTAAGAATACTGCCACCGGCGCCACCATTTATACACAGACCGCCGAACCACTTACATCAGGCACTATTTATACCATATTTGTTAAAGGGTTTATAACACCGCCTGCGGGTAGCAACGATACTTTTAGCGCTGTGAAGCTCACTAACTATCGGGGTTAATTACATGTCCATTAGTATACAAAAGGTTGCCATATGGCAGCCTTTTTTCATATTTTCCATTCCATTTGCCTTATTATTTTTAAAAATATTGGTACTTTTTAAACCCTTTTTACCGTTATCTTTACCGTCAGGAATAATTTTTGAGGTAGTAGTAATAACAATAAACAGTAGTAACCAATCTTACCTATGGCATCAAGAAAAGTAAAACTGGTACTGATGAAAATATTCAGCCTGTTTTCGGTAGTGCGTGGCTACAACATACCCGTTATAGCCCTGGCGCAGTACCTTTCAGCCATATTTATACTGGATACTAAACGCCGCGCACTGGACATTTTGCTGGATGGTTACCTGTTTGTCATTGTATTTGCTTCTACTTTAACCATAGCATCGGGCTACATCATAAACAATTTTTACGATGCCCAGAAAGACCTCATTAACCGCCCAAAAAAATCTATGCTGGACAGGCTGGTGAGCCGGGGTACCAAACTTCAGGTGTATTTTGCGCTAAACTTTACGGTGGTGGCACTGGTGTCTGTAATATCATGGCGTGCCGTAATATTCTTCGCGTCATATATCTTCCTCATTTGGTTCTATTCGCACAAGCTGAAAAAATATCCACTCATCGGTAACCTTACCGCAGCGCTGCTCGCTGTGTTACCATTTTTTGGGATACTGCTGTATGTGAATAACTATAACGAGGGTAATTATTTCGCGAGCGAAAACCTGGGCACTATCTTTGCCCATGCCACATTCCTGTACCTGCTTATCCTTACCCGCGAACTGATAAAAGACCTGGAAAACCTTACAGGCGATCTGGTAGCCAACTACCGCACCATACCTGTAATGTTTGGTGAGCGTGTAGCCAAATGGATTATCGCCATACTTATTTTCTTAACGGTAATTCCCGTTTTCATGCTCATTGAGGTATATGATGTAGGTTATATGGATGTATACTTCTATGCCGGCATGCTGGTTATCATCTACTTTATGTACCGCCTGTGGGAGGCCGGCGGGAAACCCGATTACCTGCTGTTGCACAACCTGCTCAAGGGGCTTATCGTTGCCGGGGTTTTCAGTATTGTGCTCATAGATCCCGAAGTGCTTATACATGGCAGGCAGCTGCTGGGGTAGGGTTATACGGTGATTGGGTTATTTGTTAATTCGACAGCTCTTTGTCTTCCAGCCCCGATTGGAGGCGAATATATAAGCGTTGGGTATAGTCCGCTTCATAAATTTATCTCAGAATTCACAATTCCCGAGGCATCACCCAAGGCTCTTATGTGTGTTCCTTTCAGGGCGTGTGTGATTTAGATTACTACGACTCTGAAAACTGCGACTGCGACTGAAAACTTTTACCTTATCTCTTTTGCCTTAAAAAACTCAACCTGAAACAAAAAACAAATCACTACTTTTGCAAAAAATATAATACGATGAACAATAACAGGCGCAGTGGTGCTTCAGGGCAGGGCAATAATGACAGAAGGAAAAAAGATGGTGATAAAAAGCCATTTGCACGCAGCAATGATAAGCCGGGAACCAGTAAATCAGGAACTGGAAAACCCGGAGCAGACAAGCCGCTACGCAAAGCTTCATTTATAAAAGGCAAGGGCCCGAAGCCGGAAGCCAAACCGGCCGCCCCTAAGCAGCCTGCAAATAAAGACGAAATCCGTCTGAACAAGTATATTGCTAACAGTGGTATGAGCAGCCGCCGCGATGCCGATATTTACATACAAAGCGGTAACGTTAAGGTAAACGGCGAGGTGGTTACTGAGATGGGCTACAAGGTAAAACTTACCGATACGGTAGAGTTTGACGGTGTGCGCATTATCCCTGAAAAGAAAGAATACCTGCTACTGAACAAGCCGAAAAACTTTGCCACAACCGGCGAAAGTGAAGCAGCCCAACGAAATGTGCTGGAGCTTATACGTGGTGCAAGCCCTGCTAACCTGCAACCTGTAGGGCGTATGGATAAGAATACTACGGGTTTGTTGCTCTTTACAAACGACCTTGATATAATACGTAAGTTTGGCCTGCCTAACCAAAAGTCATTCAAAATATACCAGGTGTCTCTGGATAAAAACCTTAAGGGTGAGGATTTTGAAAAGATTAAAGGAGGCGTTACACTAGATGGTCACCGTTTGTTCATAGATGAAATAAGCTATATAGAAAACCAGCCAAGGACAGAAATAGGACTGAAGCTTCGCACACAGAACATTAAGGTGGTTCGTGCCATTTTTGAAAGTTTTGATTACAATGTACTTAAGGTAGACCGTGTTTCGTATGCCGGACTTACCAAAAAGAACCTTCCAAGGGGCAATTACCGCTTCCTTACAGAGCAGGAGGTTATCAACCTGAAAAATACGCAGTAATGACTACTGAGCAAATAGCCCACAACTGGGTTACGGCCTTTAATGCCCGCGAACTGGATATGCTCGTAGGCTTATACGCTGAGGATGCACAGCATTTCAGCCCAAAGCTTAAAGTGCACAAACCCGAAACCAATGGACTGGTTAAAGGGCATGCTGCACTATACGAATGGTGGCAGGGCGCTTATGACAGGCTTCCTACGCTATATTATAAGCTGCAAACCGTTACCGCTAACGAAAGCCGTGTATTTATAGAATACATCCGCGAGGTAGAAGGGGAGGAAGACATGGCTGTAGCCGAAGTATTTGAGGTTGAGAACGGAAAAATCGTGTTTTCTAGGGTATACCACGGGTAAGTTTTCAAGGCGAAAATTTTCAGCCGCAATCGCAGTTTTCAGCATTACGGATTATGGCATAATCCAGAAATATTGGAACGCGGATGACACGGATTTGGTGGATTTCCATAGTGTTTTTTGCATCTCACTGACCCTGAAAGACTCAAGCCTATCAGCCCAGGGCAACCCCTGGGTATTACGAATTAACACATTTCCGAATAACCGCATAACCAAAAGTTATAGAACGCGGATGATACGGATTAAGCGGATTCTCACATGTTTCTTACCTCTTAAAGGTATGTGAATAATAGCTTGGGGCAACACTCTGTGGAGTTACGAATTACCGAATAACCCTATAGCCTAAATCAACCCGCTATAGTTTCTGCAACAATAAACCCGCCCGTCCAGGCATTCTGGAAGTTGAACCCGCCAGTAATTGCATCTATGTTCAGGATTTCCCCTGCGAAATATAACCCTTCGTGGATTTTACTTTGCATGGTTTTAAAGTTTACCTCCCGCAGGTCGATACCCCCTGCAGTTACAAACTCTTCTTTAAAGGTACTCTTGCCATTCACGGCATATTCGCCCTGAACCAGTTCGGTAGCGAGCTTATTAAGTTGTTGTTTACTCAGGTCGGCCCAGCGGGTTTCAGCATGTATTCCGGCGGCTTTTGTAAGGCTTTCCCACAGACGGTTCGGGAAATCAAACGGACTCTTTTTGGCTACGGCCTTCTTGGCATGTTCAAGCTTCAGTTCGCGCAGGGTTTCCTCACATTCGTCCAGGGTTATGTGGTGCAGCCAGTTCACAGAAATGGTAAACTTATAGTCCTTATCGGCCAGTTCCCTTGCGCCCCATGCCGAAAGTCTTAATATGCCCGGCCCACTCATGCCCCAGTGGGTTATAAGCGTGGGACCTGACGCATTTAGTTTGCTGCCTTTTACCTTAACCTCAGCCAATGCCGAAACCCCCATAAGGTCTTTAATGCGCGGGTCTTTTATATTAAAGGTAAAAAGCGATGGCACCGGAGGTACTATGCTGTGCCCCAGCTCCTGGAGCATGTCCCACATTTTAGGATTGCTGCCTGTAGCCATGACCAGGTTTGGCGTTATGTAAGTTTCGTCCTGGGTTTGTATTTTCCAATAGTTATCCGCGTGGTAAAGCGACTGTATGCTTTGTACAGTAAGAATATGTATGTTGTGTTTTTTGGCTGCAGCCAAAAAACAGTCTATTATGGTTTGCGATGAATCGGTTACGGGGAACATCCTGCCGTCTTCCTCTATTTTCAACTCTACCCCGTGTTTTTCGAACCATTCTATGGTATCGCCACTACAAAATCGGTTAAAGGGGCCTTTCAACTCACGCTCGCCACGAGGGTAAAACTTTACCAGCTCATTTGGTATAAAGCATGCGTGCGTAACATTACACCTGCCCCCACCCGATACGCGTACCTTACTCAGTACTTCCTTACCACGCTCTATGATGGCTATCTTAAGTTTTGGGTTGCGTTCGGCTATGTTTATGGCGGTAAAGAACCCGGCGGCACCGCCCCCGGCTATTACTGCGTCGTATTGTTTACTCATATGCGATAGTGAAATCGTTGTTTGGGGCAAAGATAATATGATAATCTGCAAAATAGCTTAAATGTAAATCTTAACCCTCAGTAAAACCATACTTTTCAGGCTTACATTATATAAATGGGAGTTATTAAATTCTGTAAGAATAAAGCAGTGTATTGTCATAAAGTATTGTAAAATTGATTGTTATTGATAAAGATGTTAAGTAACTTCAATAAAAAAATACAATGGGAACTAAAGATAAAAATCAGACACCTGCCCCTAAATCATCAAGTAAGGGGGAATATGAAGAAACGGGTTTGCAAAATAAACCGGCTGCTGAAAATCTTCAGTCGCATACAAATGAAAATGTGAGTCCTACCCATGCTGAAACAACATCGGAACAGCAAGCGCAGCGATCTCCCGATAATCTTAAAATACCTAAGGTTAAAGAAGGTGATGGTAAAAAAGAGCGCGATAATAAACAGTAATAATTGTACTAAACACGTGTTTTCTTAAAAATACTACAATTGATTTTCAGTTAACAAAAACAGGTGGTCTTATATACTATTTTCGTAAGACCTTAGAAACAAATAAAATTCCTTATTAAGATTTTCTAATGTATTAGATTAATAGTGGGGAAATTCTGAAGCTCTGCATCACTTTTTAGATGCAGGGCTTTTTTAATGCTCATAAAGTGATAAATAAATCTTATTTTTTACTCACACCCTCTCCGGGAAATCAGTTATAATACCCTCTACGCCCAGTGCTTTCATACGGGCTATATCGACCGGTTCATTAACCGTCCATGTGTATATTTTGTAGCCTGCCTGGTGTGCTTTTGTTACGTTGCTCTCGGTAAGCAGCGTATAGTGCGGGTGCAACGCCACGGCCTTAAAGGCATCGGCCCATTCCCATGCCTGGTGTACACTTGCTTCGGTAAGTATGCCGATAGCAATCTTCGGGTTAAGCACGCTCATCGCCTTAAGTTCCTCATACTGGAAACTCGATACTATAAAATCATTGTATGCCCAACCTTTATCTTCAATGTACTTTTCTATAGTTTCGTTTACTGGATGTGCGGTATGCCGGCCTTTCATTTCTATATTCACAAAGCATTTTCTGTCTACCAAATCCAGCACTTCATCAAGCGTAGGGATCGTATGCCCGCCGGGTAAGTACAGTGTTTTAAGTTCGGCAAGGGTGAGTTTGGCAACTTCACCTGTACCGTTTGTAAGGCGGTCTACCGTAAAGTCGTGAAATACTACCAACGCGCCACTAGCGCATACATGTACATCGAGTTCTATGCCCTGAGCCCCGAGCTCAATGGCTTTGGCAAATGAGGCAAGCGTATTTTCGGTAACGTGGCCTTTGGCACCACGATGGCCTATTATTAACATGGTGTTCTAATTTAAATACACATAAAAATACAAAACCCGGAAGTATGCTCCCAGGTTTTGTTATAGAAAATAGTACTTTATTATTTAGCCGGAACAGTCGCAGGTTTCTCCTCATACAAACCACGTTTTTTTAGCAGCGGAATAATACTTGGGTCAGCACCGCGGAATGTTCTGTACATCGTAGCAGGATCGCCCGTAAAGCCACGTTCCAGGATGTTTTTACGGAATGAGGTCGCCTTTTCCTTATTGAACAGTGAAGTTTCCTTAAACGCCTCAAACGCGTCAGTATCAAGCACTCCGCTCCAAATGTAGCTGTAATAGCCTGCGCTGTACCCGCCCGCAAAGATGTGGTTATAGTACGTACTGCGGTAGCGCGGTATGATGCTGTTTATCAACCCGATACGCTTCATAGCTTCCTGCTCAAAAGGCACTACGTTCTGCGTAACCGGCTCAGTGCGCGCGTGGTAATCCATATCCAGGTAGGCAGCGGCGAGGTATTCAACCGTAGCGAATCCCTGGTCAAACGTACCGGCATTCTGCATCTTTTCAATCAACGCATCCGGAATGGTTTTACCTGTTTTATAATGCTTTGCATATAGTTTAAGCACCTCAGGTTCAGCAGCCCAGTTCTCCATAATCTGCGACGGAAGCTCTACGAAATCAGTCGGCACGCTGGTCCCGGAAAGGCTTTCATACTTCACGTTGCTCAGCAGTCCGTGCAGCGCGTGCCCAAACTCATGGAAGAAGGTACTTGCCTCATCAAAAGTGAGTAACGAGGGGGTGTTTGCCGTAGGCTTAGTAAAATTGCATACAATGGAAATAATTGGTGCAATACGCTTACTGTCAACAGTTTTCTGCTTGCGGTAGCTGGTCATCCAAGCTCCCCCCTTCTTCCCTTCACGTGGGAAAAAGTCCATATAGAGTATGCCGAGTTGCTTACCGTCTTTATCGGCTACCTCCCAAGTAGTCACGTCTTTATGATATACAGGCACATCTTTAACCTGCTTAAAATGAATACCATATAGTTTATCGCACACCATAAAGATGCCTTCCCTAACGCCATCAAGGCTAAAGTAGGGTTTAAGCTCCTGTTCATCAAGGCTGTAACGCTGTTGGCGAATCTTCTCCGTATAGTAGCGCCAGTCGTAAGGCTGTACTGCGCCTTCTACACTATCCAGCTTCATTAACCTCTGAATATCAACCTCTTCCTGTTTGGCTTTTGCCAATGCGGGCTTCCATATTTCATTCAGCAGATTGTATACTTTATCAGGCGTTTGCGCCATGCGCTCTTCCAGCACATAATCAGCATGGCTCTTATAACCAAGCAGTTGCGCGCGCTCCATACGCAGGTTAGCCATCTGTATGATATTGATGCGGTTATCGTGGGTATCGCCATTGTTGCCACGGTTTTGGTACGCTTTCCAGATGTCCTCGCGCAGTTTGCGGTTTTGGGCATATTGCAGGAACGGCATTACGCTGGCATTCTGCAATGTAAACAGCCACTGGCCCTCCTTGCCATTGGCTTTGGCATCTTCGGCGGCAGCGGTAACAATACTCTCAGGCAAGCCTTTAAGCTGTTCTTTATCAGAAATATACAATGTAAAAGAATTGGTATCTGCAAGCACGTTATCGCCAAACTTAAGCGAAATCACAGACAGCTCTCCGTTAATCTTACGAAGGCGTTCCTTCTTATCGGCAGGCAGCCCGGCACCGTTGCGCACAAAGGCTTTGTATTTGCGTTCCAGCAGTTTGGCATCTTCCGCATTCAGATTAAGACCTATCTGATTATCCCACAACGACTTAACCCTGCCAAAGAGCTTGTCATTCAGGTAAATATTGTCGTTGTGTTTGGTAATTTCAGGGGCTATCTCCTGGGCTATGAGCTGGAGTTTCTCGTTGGTTTCGGCACTATTCAGGTTATTGAATACCGTATAAATACGGTTCAGCAACTGCCCGCTTTCTTCCAATGCGAGTATAGTGTTCTTAAAATCAGGCTTTTCGTGGCTGTTAGCAACTGCCGAAATTTCAGCATCATGTATGCGCATCGCCTCTATAAGGGCGGGCTTGTAGTGCTCAGGTTTTATGAGGTCGAAGGGTGGCACGCCATAGGGCGTATCCCAGGTGGCCAGCAGCGGGTTATCCTCGCCAATGGTCCCGCTTTTGTTCTCTTTACAGGACATAAACATTCCGGTTATAAAAAGGGTTAATAGAATCCTTGCGGTTTTGGTCATCATAGTAAAGTTAGGTTATATAAGGCTTACACGCAAATCAGCGGTTTAGTTCGTTTTGCAAATTACGGCTTAATGGCTTGTTAAAGTATTAAAGGTGCGTTAAACCACGAAAACTTTTAACAGGAAAAACCTAACTTTAGTATTGTACTTTAGAATGACGATTATGAGTTTCAATACCAAAAAAATAGCACTTAAAACACTGAAATGGATAGGGATAACCATAGCATTTGTATTGCTTATGCTCTTCTTATTGCCGTTGCTTTTCCCCGGAAAAGTAGAATCGGAAGTAAAGAAACTCGCCAATAAAAGCCTGGCCGCCAAGCTCGATTTCAATAATACGAAGCTGTCTTTTTTTACGCACTTTCCATCGCTTACGGTATCTATAGACAATGTATCGCTCATGGGCTCCAAGCCCTTTGCCAACGATACGCTGCTGCGTGCCGACCAGGTGGCTTTTGGCATCAATCTAAAACGTCTCATTTTTGATAACACCGTGAAAATCGATGAGTTATATGTTAACGAAGGCATCATTAAAGTACAGGTAAATAACAAAGGTGAAGCCAATTACAACGTATACATTAGCCCTGACAAAGCCCCTAAAACAGCCAATGAACCCGAGGAAGGAACTGCCATTCAACTGGATAGGATAGACTTCCGTGATTGTAATATAACCTATAACGACCGTTCGGCAAAGATATTTGTAGATGCCCGCGGCTTTAACTACCTGGGACGTGGCGGTTTAAGCAAGGATGTATTCGACCTGGAAACCGACGCCAACATTGATTTGGTTGATTTCTACTATGATAACGTGCCATATCTTGAAAAGAAAGAACTCCATGCTGACCTCATAACCCAAATCAATACCAATGCGCTTTCGTTCATCCTGCAAAAGAATCAATTACGCATTAACGAGTTACCTTTAGAATTTACAGGTAAATTCAGCATACTGCGCGACGGTTATAACATAGACCTCAAAGCGGCGAGCCTGGATACTACGCTGAAGGACATCTTCAGCGTACTGCCTCCGCCTTACCTTACCTGGATGGAAAAGACTAAGATTGAGGGCGATGCCGATTTGCGCTTTACCTTTAAGGGACGTTATAATGCTGCCAAAAACCTGCAACCGAGCCTTGGTGTGAGCTTTAAAGTAAACGACGGCGCCATAACCTACATGGATGCACCGGCTTCTATGGATGCCCTGCAGGTAGACCTCAATGCCATGTTACCTTCGCTTGATATTAACCGACTGGCGCTGGATGTGAAGGCCTTTGATTTTAAGGTGGGCAAGAAAGGATTCTTTAAAGCATTTATAAACACCAAAGGTTTTGAAAACATGGCGGTTAAAGCCGATATTAAAGGCGCGCTGGACCTTGCTGAAGTGGATGCCGCCCTTGGCTTGCCCGATATGGATCTTAAAGGCGATTTACGCACCAATATAGATGCAAATGGCACGTATAATGCTATTAAAAAGCTGTTTCCCAAGGCTAAAGGAAACATTACCCTAAAAGGCGGATGGCTGAAAACTACGTATTATCCTAACCCGATTAAGAACATAACGTTCATAACCAATATTAGTAATGAATCGGGCACATTTGAGGGGCTTAAAGCTTCGGTTACGCCGGCGAGTTTTGAGTTTGAGGGCAATCCTGTATACGTAAACGCCTCTATAGAAGACCTGAACGATGTGCTGTACAAGTCGCGCATTAAAGGCGAACTGAACGTGGGCCGCATCTATAAAGTCTTCAGGCGAAAAGGCCTGGATGTAACGGGCTACGTTAAAGCCGACCTGAGCCTGAACGGACGCCAAAGCTATGCCACAACAGGGCAATACGGTAAGCTGGATAACAAAGGGACGCTACTGCTCCGTGATATTAAAACCACCAGCGAACTGTTCCCTAAAGCTTTCTTTATCAACGAGGGGCAGTTCCGTTTCCAGAATGAGAAGATGTGGTTTGAGAAGTTCATTGCCCATTATGGCAAGAGCGACTTTAGGATGAACGGCTTCCTGCTGAATACCATTAACTACTTCATAGAGAGCAAGGGGACGCTGCACGGGGAATTCAACCTGAAATCGAAACTGATTAACGTAGATGAGTTCATGGCACTGGAAGAGGGCGAGAACAAAGACCGTAAACCCGCCGTAGAAAATGCCAAACAAGACAACCCTAAAGCCACGGGCGTAGTGGCTGTGCCCCGTAACCTGGATGTTTGGCTTATTGCCAATGCCGATAAGGTGGAATATAACGGACTGAACATAGACAACCTCATAGGCCGTGCCGCCATAACCAAAGGCAATATGCGCCTGCAAAACACTACGTTTAACATCATTGGGTGCAACGTGGGCATAGATGCGCGTTATCAGGATGAATCGCCATTATCTGCCAACTTCGACGCGCACTTCCGCGCGAAGGATTTCAGCGTAAAACGCGCCTATAATGAAATACCTATGTTCCGGGAAATGGCTGCCGCCGCTGAGAAAGCCGAGGGTATCATTTCTTTGGATTATAAAATTAAAGGCGACCTTAACGGCAATATGGGCCCTATATATGAATCCTTAAATGGTGAAGGAACTATTAGCCTGAGGGATGTGAAAGTAAGCGGACTTAAGATGTTTGGTGCCATTAGTGACAAGACCGGACAAAAAGGAATTAATAACCCTGATTTTAAAGGTATTGAAGTAAAAAGCAAAATAGAAAACAACCTCATTACCATAGAGCCATTTACGTTTAAAGTTGCGCTGTTCCGCCCTACGGTCAAGGGCACGACCAGCTTTAACGGCCTGCTCGATTTAAAGGTGCGCTTGGGGCTGCCACCAGGAGGACTCATAGGCATACCGATTACCGTTACGGGTACACATAGCGAGCCGAAAATCAAGGTGTTCAGCAAATCAGGCAAGCCTATAGAGGAAGCGGTATACAATACCAAAACGAACAAGGTGGTTCGGGAAGAAAAAGTGAAGAAGGAGTAAGACTAGTTTTCAGTCGCAGTCTCAGTTTACAGTGTTAATCAATTCCAACCATTAAAGGTTCAAACATAATAGACTGTGGTAATGGCATGGATTTAGAATCAAATAACATAGATGACCAAAAATAAAAACCGCCTTCGGGCGGTTTTAGTATGTTATAGTGTTAAGAAATCCAATGTGTACCGTAAAAACTCCTGTGGGTTTTCGGCATGTACCCAGTGTCCTGAATTGCTTATGGTTTTTAGTTCGTAAAGAGGGAAGTGTTTTGCTATAAGTGGCACATCTTCCTCACGAATGTACTTCGATCTGTCTCCTTTAAGGAAAAGCGTTGGCTTATCAAAGGTAGCGTCTTCTGGCAATGCTTTGCCTATGTTTTCCACCTGCGCATTCAATACCGGCAGGTTAAACCTAAAGCCTAGTTGACCCGGTTCTACCCAGTACAGGTTTTTCATAAGGAACTGGCGGGTGCCGGCATCGGGCAGGTGCTGTGCCATAACTTCCTCCACCTCGCCGCGCGAAGGCTTGGTGCTGAAGTCTACCGCGTTCAGCGCAGCCAGCACATCCTGGTGGTGGGGAGGGTAGTACTGCGGACCTATGTCGGCAATAATAAGCTTGTTTACCAAATCGGGGTTCTGTGTAGCAAAGAACATTGCTGCCTTGCCACCCATGCTGTGTCCTATAATATCTACTACGCCCAGGTTATGGAAGCTGATGTATTGTTCCAAATCGGCTACCATGGCATTGTAGTTAAACACATCAGAATGCAAACTCCTGCCGTGGTTGCGCATGTCCAGGGCGTGAACCTGAAATCCCTTGGCAGCATACTGCCCCGCAAGCGATTTCCAGTTGTCGCTCATACCCATAAAGCCATGTATTATAAGGAGTGGTTTGCCTTCGCCTTCTATTTTGCTGTACAGCATACTATTTTAGTTTTTGAAGGTACATATTCACCACATTCTCCAACCCCAGGTAAAGCGACTCCGCTATCAGCGCGTGCCCTATAGATACCTCAAGCAATCCCGGAATATTATCCTTAAAGAACTTTATATTATCCAGGCTCAGGTCATGACCGGCGTTAAGCCCAAGGCCAAGCTGCCCTGCAAGCACAGCTGCTTCGGTATAGGGTTTAATGCCGTCTTTATTGCCCAGGCCGTACTCGTGCGCAAAGCCCTCAGTGTATAGTTCTATGCGGTCGGCACCGGTTTCTTTGGCACCTTCTACCATTTTAAGCACCGGGTCTACAAATATAGAGGTGCATACGCCATTGCGCTGAAACTCCTGTATTACTTCCTGCAAAAAGCTTTTGTGGGCTATGGTGTCCCATCCGGCATTGCTGGTTATGGCATCATCGGCATCAGGAACCAGGGT
The DNA here is from genome assembly GCA_046566705.1 of Bacteroidia bacterium. Lineage (GTDB taxonomy): Bacteria > Bacteroidota > Bacteroidia > Flavobacteriales > Flavobacteriaceae > Flavobacterium. The sequence continues at coordinate 187,427 of JBKHWE010000021.1, forward strand.
AACCTGCGTAGGTTTTGTTTCCAGTACCAGGTCTATGAATTTACGTATCGGGTTACCCTCTATGTTGTATTCGGTATATACAACGGGTACTAATTCGCGGGCATCGTTGTAGCGGATATGCCTTTCGTCCGGCCTTGGGTGGATGGTTACGCCCTGCGCGCCAAACTTCTGTACATCGGCGGCAACCTGTAGTAAATCGGGCACATTTCCACCGCGCGAATTACGCAGGGTGGCTATTTTATTTATGTTTACACTTAGTTTTGTCATTTTTTACGTGCTAAAAGTTAACAGTTGCACAAAAATACAAAGTATATAAGGGAAGCTATCTATATTTTTGATTATTTTGCATATTATTTAACCCCGGAGATGAACGAAATTACTGACTTCCTCAATACCAATATTAAGGCACTTCGTGTTACCGATACCGTTGCCGACGCGCAGGACCTCTTTGCCGAATACCCGTTTACGCACTTCCCTGTTCTGGATAACGGTGTGTACATAGGCTGTGCGGGAAGCGAGGATACCGAGCTTATGGACATTGAGAAGACAATGGGTGAAACGCGTTACAGTTTTGAGCGCTTTTTTGTGCGTGATACTACCATGTGGCTGGATGTTTTAGAAGTTTTTGCCAAAAATGAAACCAACCTTGTGCCGGTGCTCGATGCCGAAAACCGATATTTGGGCTACTACGAAATTACCGATATCATTCGCTTTTTTGATGAAACGCCTTTCCTTAAAGAAGAAGGGGGGATACTGGTGGTAGAAAAAGGCCTTACCGAATACAGCATGAGCGAGGTGGCGCAGATTGTAGAAAGCAACAACGGCAGGCTGCTGGGGGCTTTTATAAGCGAAGCCGAAGGCGACCGCGTACAGATTACCGTAAAGATAAGCCTGGGCGGGCTCAGCGAAATCATACAAACCTTTAGGAGGTATAATTATGACATCGTTACAGAGCACCAGGAAGATGCCTACCTGAATACACTAAAAGACCGATCGGATTACCTGGATAAGTACCTTAATATATAGCCATGAAAATAGCGGTTTACGGCCAGTATTATAAAGACAATACCGATGACATCATTGGTAAACTACTCAATGTTTTTAATGAGTACGGCCCCGAGGTGGTATTTGAATCTAATTTTTACAAGGTACTTACCGGCAGAAACCTTCTTACTAAGGAGTACGCTACTTTTACAGATCACGAAGAACTAAACGATGGCGTAAGCCTGTTTATAAGCATAGGGGGCGATGGTACCATGCTGCGCGCTGCCACGTATGTGCGTGGGAAAAATATTCCTATAGTAGGTATTAATGCGGGCAGGCTGGGCTTTTTGGCTACCGTACAGCAGGAAAATATAGAAACCCTGCTACCGCTTATATTTACCAACGAATATAAAATCTCGCCACGAACGCTGCTTACCCTTAAATACAACGGCAGCGACGAACAGCTTGAAGGGCTTGATTTCGCGCTGAATGAAATTACCGTGAGCCGCCGCGATACCACTTCCATGATTACGGTAGATGTAAAGCTGAACGGCGATCATCTTAATTCGTATTGGGCAGATGGGCTTATATTAAGCACTCCTACGGGCAGTACCGGTTATTCGCTTAGCTGCGGAGGGCCTGTAATGATACCCGGGGCAAACAGCCTTGTAATAACTCCCATAGCTCCGCACAACCTTAACGCGCGTCCGCTGGTAATTCCCGGCGACACGGAGATAGAGCTTCGTGTAAGCAGCAGGGAAGAGCAGCACCTGGTGTCGCTTGATTCACGTATTATAAGGCTAGATGTAGAAACGGTGCTAACCGTAAAGGCGGCAGATTTTAAAATAAACCTGGTGGAATTTGCACAGGAAAAATTCCTGGATACCTTGCGCAAGAAACTCCTTTGGGGAGAAGATAAGCGTAATTAATTCTGCCAAAATTTTATATGTCCATATACTACAGTGGCACTTCCGCCGTTTTCAACACAGTATTAATCGGAATATAGCAAGAAAGCAGCGGTAAAATGTCTTATTATTAGGCTTATTACAAAATCTATATTGCTATATTTGCAGCCAATTTTTGTTTACATGAAGCGTTTGCTGTCTATTATCGCGTTAGCTACTTTAAGCTTTTCTGCTGAAGCCCAGATAAATGAGTTTGGGTTATTTGCCGGAGGGGCTAATTATGTAGGCGAGATAGGCCCTACAAGCTATATCGCCCCAAAGGATCTGTCCCTGGGGGTTTTTTATCGTTGGAACCGCAGCACACGTCACTCATGGAGGGTTGGCTTTAATTACGGTAAAATATCGTCTGATGATGCCGACAGCAGCGTTAGCGGTAGGAAACTAAGGGGGTATTCGTTTGAAAATAGTGTAAAAGACCTATCTTTAGCCCTTGAATTCAACTTTTTTGAGTTTAACCTGCACGAAGATCATTTTAAGTGGACGCCGTACATGTCTGCCGGTATAGCATATGCCTGGTTTAATGAAAAATATATGGACATAGGCGAAAAGGAAGCACGTGAGTATGGTAATGGCAGCAGCCTGGCCATACCCATGACAGTGGGTGTAAAGGCGCACATATCGCGTGACTGGGTTATAGGTCTGGAAAGTGGCGTTCGCTACAGCTTTTCCGATAACCTGGACGGCAGCAACCCGCCCGATGACCGTTACAGCGCTATGCGTTTTGGTAATTTAGACAGTAACGACTGGTATGTTTTTACCGGCTTTACCGTGTCGTATACCTTTGGCGATAAGCCATGTTACTGTTCTGATTAATATAATACTGATGGATAAAAGCTTTACGCTAAATACAAATAACCTGCCGCGCCACATAGCCATAATTATGGATGGCAACGGGCGATGGGCCAAACAAAAAGGCATGTTGCGTGCCTTTGGGCATGAAAGTGGCGTAAAATCGGTAAGGGAAACGGTAGAGGGCTGTGCTAAATTAAAAATAGGTTATCTTACCCTGTACGCGTTTAGCACCGAAAACTGGAACCGTCCTAAGCTGGAGGTAGATGCGCTGATGAGCATCCTTATGAACTCCCTTAAAAAGGAGCTGCCCGTAATGCAGAAAAACAACATTCGCCTTAATACGATAGGCAATGCTAATATGCTTCCGGAAAAACCCCGCAGGCAACTGTTTGAAGTTATAGAGGCGACTAAAGAAAATACCGGAATGGTACTTACCCTGGCCCTGAGCTATGGCAGCCGTGAAGAGCTGATAAGTGCTATAAAAGAAATTTGTACAGACATACAAACGAATAAAATAGATATTGCTGATATAACCGAAGCTACGGTACAGCAGCACCTGTATACCCGCAACATGCCCGATGCAGATCTGGTAATACGCACCAGCGGGGAACAGCGCATAAGCAACTTCCTGCTGTGGCAGGCTGCCTATGCGGAGCTGTATTTTACCGATGTATTGTGGCCTGATTTCAGGGAACAAGACCTGCATGAAGCCATATTTAGTTATCAAAAACGTGAAAGAAGATTTGGAAAAACCAGTGAACAGCTTAAATAAAAAAGGCATGTTTCTACGAAGCATCGCATTACTTTTCGGACTAACAATTTTTACTTCAATTACAGCCCATGCGCAGGGAGATCCTGTTAGGGTAGAGCCCGGTAAGTACATATTGGGTGGTATTACCGTAAGCGGAAAATTGTCGTACAATGAAAATACAGTAGTTAACTTTACCGGCCTGGAAAAAGGGCAGGTTATAAACGTGCCGGGGGAGGAAATCAGTGCCGCTATAAAAAAGCTGTGGAGGCTGGGTCTTTTTAGTGATGTTAACTTTTACGAAAGCGAAATACGTAACGATAGTATTTTCCTGGATCTTAATATAAATGAACTTCCTAAGCTTACTGAAGTAAAACTTCAGGGGGTTAAGAAAGGTAAAATTGAAGGGCTCCTTAAGGATACCGACCTTAAAAAAGGAAAGTACGTTAATGAAAACCTTATTACCAATACAAAAAACTACATAGAAAACAAGTACCGTAAAGACGGCTACTTTAATACCAAAGTACACATTAATGTAATTCCGGATAGTACCAATACGGTAAAGATGGTGGTAAATGTAGACCGTGGTAAAAAGGTGCGTATAAGTAAGATAACCTTTACGGGTAACCAGCAGCTTTCATCGAGCAAACTTAAAAAAGCCATGAAAGATACTAAGGAAGTAGCGTTCCCTAACCCACTGCGCCTGTTTAAGCCAAGTAAATTCATAGCCGACAAGTATAAAGAAGATAAGGTGAAACTTATAGACAGGTACAAGGAAAAGGGTTACCGTGATGCCCGTATTATTAAAGATACGGTAATTTATAATCCTAAGACGAACCGCGTGGCTATAGACATGCAGGTAGAAGAGGGACGTAAATATTACTTTGGTAACATGAAGTTCCTGGGTAATACCATATACAACAACCAGCAGCTGGCACAGGTGCTAGGTATAAGGAAGGGCGATGTGTATAATGGAGTACTTCTTCAGGAGCGAGTGGCTAACCCTAAGCCCGACGCCGATGATATTACAAACCTGTACCAAAACAACGGTTACCTGTTCTCTAACATAAACGCTGTAGAAACACGTACGGCTAACGATACTATAGACTTTGAAATCCGTATTGTGGAAGGGCCTATAGCCTACTTTAACAAAATTACGGTGGTAGGTAACGATAAGACCAATGATAAGGTTATTTACCGTGAACTGAATACCAGGCCGGGCCAGAAATGGAATAAGGAAAACGTAATAAACACCATCCGAGAACTGGGTGCCCTGGGCTTCTTTGACCCGGAGACCATTCGTCCTGATGTGAAGAATGCCGACCCGGCTTCGGGTACGGTAGACGTAGAGTGGCACGTTACCGAAAAAGGTTCGAGCCAGATAGAACTACAAGGTGGTTACGGCGGCGGTGGTTTCATTGGTACACTTGCCTTCTCGTTAAACAACTTCTCGGCTGCAAATGCACTTAAGAAAGAGGCTTACCAGCCGTTGCCTATGGGCGACGGACAAAAGCTTTCGCTAAGGCTGCAGGGTAGTACCTATTTCCAAACGTACAGCCTGTCGTTTACTGAGCCATGGATGGGCGGTAAAAAACCTATACAGCTGTTCAGTTCACTATCGCAGAGTAAGCAGTACTCATACAACTATAGCACCAGAGATGTAAACAGGGCACAGAGCTTTACCATATCATCGGCAACCATAGGTTTGTCTAAAAGGCTTAGTTCGCCAGATATGTTCATGACGCTGTCGCACTCGCTTACATTCCAGTACTATGCACTAAGCAATTATAACATAGGATTGTTTAAATTTGGCGATGGTACATCTCGTAACTTAGCCTATACGATAGAACTTACCCGTAACAACAGGGGACGTAACCCTATCTTCCCTATATACGGGTCGCTGTTCACGGTAAGTTTCAGGACTACGTTCCCGTACTCGCTTGTAAACGGTATTAACTATGCCGCACTGAAAAACCAGGAAGAGTACAAACTGAAAAATAAAACCGGGGCGTCTTATATGGGACCAAACGGTGTGGATGTTATTGGGGCAAATGATTACATAGGTACTGATGGAAACAGAGTAAATACCTATCAGGATGCTGCTGTAGATGATTCTAAATATGACCAAAAGCGCTTTAACTGGCTGGAGTATTATAAGGTCAAGTTTAAAGGCGACTGGTATACAAAACTATTTGGTACACCGGAGCATGCGCTGGTACTACGCTCACTCGTAGAATTCGGCTGGATGGGTGCCTATGACCAGGCAAGGGGTCTTGTGCCGTTTGAAAGGTTTTACCTGGGTGGCGATGGTATGGCTAACTACGCGCTCGATGGCCGTGAGGTTATCATGCTAAGGGGGTATCCTAACCAGTCACTTAGTCCTATAGATGCAAGGGATAACAGCCAGATTGGAGCTACGGTATATAACAAGTTCTCTCTAGAGCTGCGTTACCCTATTACGCTTAAGCCACAGGCCTCTATATTCCCGCTTGTGTTTGCAGAAGCCGGTAATTCATGGAGCGGCTTTAGTAAGTACGAACCGTTTAACATTAAGCGTTCGGCAGGTTTCGGTTTAAGGGTGTTCATGCAGGCATTTGGTATGTTGGGTATCGACTTCGGTTACGGTTTCGACCCGCTTCCGGGTAACGAAGCTTCGGGTAAACCAAACGGATGGGAAACCCACTTTATCATAGGCCAGCAGTTCTAATATTTTTTGGCATGATATTTTCTAACAAAGTAATTAATGAGAGAGGTTATGAAACGATTTTTAGTCCTACTGCTTATTACAGGTGCCGCGCTTACGGCATCCGCACAGTCTAGAGGCCTTAAAATAGCCTATATAGATATGGCGTACATACTGGATAAGGTGCCAAGCTATGCCGAAACAAAAGCCCAGCTGGAACAGCGTGCGGCCAAGTGGAAGCAGGAAATGGATGCCAAAAGGAATGAGATTACCCGCCTTAAGGAAAGTCTTAATGCCGAAAAAGCACTCCTTACCAAAGAGCTCATTGAAGAACGTGAAGAAGAGATAGCCCAACAGGAAAAAGACCTGAGCGACTACCAGGAAAAAAAGTTTGGACCAAAAGGCGAACTTATTACCCAGAAGTCGGTTTTGGTAAAACCCATACAGGACCAGATTTTTAATATAGCACAAGATATAGCTGCGGTACGTAAACTGGATTTTATCTTTGACAAATCATCTGATCTTACGATACTTTTCGCAGCAAAGAAATACGATATAAGTGAGCTGATCGTGAAAAGGCTAAGCCGTGCTGCCAAGCAGGAAAAACTGAACAGTAAGCAGGCAAAACAGCTTGAGGCACAAGAAAAGCAGGATGAGATAGACAGCGACCCGGATGTAGCCGACCGCAAAAAAGCCCAGGAAGAAAAGAAAGCCGCAAGGCAAAAAGCACTTGAAGACCGCCAGGCTGCTGCCCAGGCAAAGCGAGATGCCGCTAATGCTGCGAGGGAACAAAAGATAAAAGACCGTGAAGCTGCAAAAACAGCAAACACTACAGCTAAAAAAGCTGCTACAGATAAGCCTTCGGCTGCGGGTGGTGTAGAGAACAGCGATGATGATGCGCCTGCGGGTGCCGCTGCAGAGAAACCTGCTGCAAATGCCGGTAAGCCTGCCAGTACTGCTGCTGCCGACCGTGAAGCTGCCAAACAGGCTGCTGTAGAGGCAAGGGAGCAAAAGATAAAAGACCGTCAGGAGGCTCTTGCTAAAAAGCGTGAAAAAGACCAGGCAAGGCGCGATTCTATAAATAGTGCACGCGCTGCTAAAAAAGCCCAACCGGTACAAACTGGTGAAGCCGACCCTACCAGTGGGGATGATTGACCTGAATTTGATAATCAAAGAGAAACTAAAAACAAAAATTAATAATTAATACCTTAAATGATGAAACAACTTAAAACCTTATTAATTGCAGCAATGCTTTTTGTAGGTGCAAGTCAGGTAGCTTCTGCGCAGGCTAAAGTAGCACACATAAATGTAAATGAGCTAATGGAGAGCCTGCCGGATATGAAAGCCGCTAAAGCGCAGTTTGATAAGCTTACTGCCGGTTATGATGCTGAATATAAGACCATGGTTGAGGAGTTCAGGAAAAAAGTGGCCCAGTATGAAAAAGAGGCTACTACTGTAACTGATGCTGTAAACGATACACGCAGCAAAGAGCTTCAGGATATGCAAAAAAGGATTCAGGATTACCAGGAAAACGCTACTAAAGAGCTTCAGGGTAAGCAAGAGGCTATTTACAAGCCTATCCTTGAAAAAGCTAAGGCTGCAATACAGAAGGTTGCCAAAGCGAAAGGATACCAGTATGTGCTTGATGCTACCGTAGGTGGTGGTGTTCTTGTGGCAGATGGCCCGGATCTTAGCGTAGATGTTAAAAAAGAACTTGGTGTTAAGTAATTTTTTTTCGTAACACCGGTGTTTAACACCATACTACAAGACGGCCCTATATGGGCCGTTTTTTTTATATTTGTATTATGGAGGATATACGCACACAACCCATAGGTTTGTTTGATTCCGGTATAGGCGGTACGTCGATCTGGAAAGAGATACACCAACTATTACCTAATGAGGATACAATATACCTTGCCGATACTAAAAATGCTCCCTACGGGCAAAAAGGCAAGGAAGAAATCATAGCACTCAGCTTTAAGAATGTTGATTACCTGATTAGTCAGGGAGCCAAGATTATAGTGGTGGCCTGCAATACTGCTACGACTAATGCTATTACAGAAATGCGTGCCAAATATAATGTACCGCTTATAGGTATAGAGCCGGCTATTAAGCCTGCAGCCATACACACTAAAACCGGCGCTATAGGAATACTGGCCACTAAAGGTACACTAAGCAGTGAACTGTTTAATAAAACGGTGGCAGGATTTACCGATGTTGATGTGATAGAGCAGGTAGGGTATAACCTGGTATCGCTTATTGAAAATGGAAAGATGGAAACCCCCGAAATGGAGGAATTGCTTCGTCGATATCTTCAGCCTATGGTAGATGCTAATATAGACTACCTTGTGTTAGGGTGTAGCCATTATCCGTACCTGATACCCCAAATACGTAAAATATTACCGGAGAGTGTTACCATAATAGATTCGGGTGAGGCAGTGGCACGCCAAACAAAAGCCGTACTGAAACAGCACGGCCTTTTAAATGAATCGGTACACAAGGGTATTCACGAGTTTTATACAAACAGCAATCCTCAGGTACTTCAGAATATTGTAGGGAATTTCCCTGTGGCGCAAATAGATTTTTAACCTTCCTTAAGCCATGAGGAATACATAACATAGTTGTTAGATATGCGTGCTATTTCACCTGCGAAATCAGATGCGTTAATGTCTTTGATCTTCTTGGCGGGCACACCGGCATAAATGGTGCCGCTCTCTACGCGCGTGCCTTGGGTTACTACAGCGCCTGCCGCAATTATGCAATTACTTTCTACCACGCAGGCATCCATAATAATGGCACCCATTCCTACTAATACATTGTCATGCAGTGTACAGCCGTGTACAATGGCGTTATGGCCTATAGATACATTGTTGCCTATCTCAGTAGGGTGCTTTTGATAAGTGCAGTGTATTACCGCGCCATCCTGTATGTTTACTTTATTACCTGTCTTTATATAATGTACATCGCCGCGTACTACGGCATTAAACCAAACGCTACATTCTGAGCCAAAGGTAACATCGCCTATAATGGTAGCGTTTTCGGCTACATAGCAGTCGGCTGGTATTACAGGGCTTTTGCCTCTCACTTCTTTTATCAGTGCCATATCTCTTAAATTTCTGGTTTACGTTTCGTGTAAAAAAAAAACGTCCCGAAATATATGAATATATCTCGGGACGGAATTAATAATATTGCTTTATAATTAATTAACTGCAGGACAGTGACACTCGTAACGTTTGTTGTTACAGTTTAGGTTAAGACCAAGTGTTATTTGGTGGAAACCAGAGTTGTCAAATTTCACGTCGCCTGTAAGATAAGAATACGTATAGGCAAACATAAAGTTTTTATAGTTGATACCCACAATAGGAGTAACATATTGCATGTATTGTTCTTTTACAGAAGTACCGGCCCTGTCTACATACTGGGCGCCATCAAGGCTTCTGCGGTATGAAAGACCACCCCATACACGGCCAAAGTCTAGTTCTTTGTACGCTTTAAGGTTTACGTCGATAGTCTTCTCGGTAGTTTCGCTGATAGACTGGAACATAACCGATGGCTCAAGGCTCCAGGTGTCATCCGGTAGGGAGAACACGTAGCCTAGTGATACAAGGAATGAGGTAAGGTTGCTGCTTTCTACATCGCTATAAAGCGCCCTTTTGCTCTTAATTACGTTTTTAGCCGTAACAATAGCATAAAAGTCAAGGTAGTGGTACGCTGCACCTATATCTACGTTAAAGTAAGAATCTTTCTGAACTACGCCGCCCTGTACATTAGGGTCAAATTCTCTAAATTCGGTTTCATCCAGGCGGCTTTGTACAAGACCTGCGCTCATACCGAACGAAAGCATGTTCAAATCATAGTCGCTTCTTGAAAACCTTATGTGGTGGGCGTAAGTAAGTTTGGCACCGGTTTGTGAATGGTAACCGTTTTTGTCATTAAAAACAACCGCGCCAATACCAGACTGTTCTCCAACAGAGGTGTTAAAGCTAAGTGTTTGTAATTGTGGCGCATCTTTCTGCCCGAACCATTGCTGGCGCGCTGTACCCCTGATTTTTGCACAGTTAGCTGCACCCGCCATAGCAGGGTGAATCAGGTAATAGTTGTCTGACAGGTAATCGGAATATACTGCCACGCCTTCCTGCGCGAAAGACATTTGGGCTAAAAATAATCCAAAAATTAGAAAAACCTTTTTAAAATTCATGTTGACCATCGATCGTTTTAATGAAATTCGTGCACTTAATAGTTAAACCCTCGGTAACCAAGATTAAATAAGTTCTTCAAACTAAGGACATCGTCCCTGCTTTATTACTTATTTCATCCTAATTTTCCTTAGCGGTCAAATATATAAATTTTTGTTATAGGTTCAATACCCTCCGTCAATATTATTGGAAAATTTGCTGTTAAGTTTACTGCGCTTTTACATTATTGCATGTATTTTAACTAATCCTCATAAAATACAGGGTAAAATTGTTTAATTACAGATAAATAAACCTTGCATTAAATCTTTATATACATAAACTGTATATGTTAAAGTACTTGTACGTTCGGGTGGAAATTGGTTTTAGCGATATATTTCATACAAATATATACCTAATGCCTGGCTATTTTAAAGTGCCGGTGCGGGTTTGTAATTCATAAGTGACAGCTAATCTCATACTTACTCCATTTTTTGGTTGTTTAATAGAGTCATGCATTACTATACTGTAAGTAACCTCTTTAGCATTATGGTAAAAGTTTTTGTCGTAATTTTGCGTAAATTTAATTCCCATGGAAAATATAACCATAAGGGCTACTCAAAACCCTGCAATCATAAAATTTGAGTTTAGCGACTTCATAGCCGGTCACGGTAATCACGAGTTTAAGAATATAGACGATACTACAAACAGCCCGCTGGCAAGGCAGCTGTTCTTTTTGCCATTTGTAAAAACAGTATATATATCGGGTAACTTCGTGGCTATTGAGCGCTACAGTATCGTGGAGTGGGCCGATGTGCAGGATGAAGTGGCAGAGCAAATAGCCAACTTTGTGAACACGGGTGGTGAAATACTTAAGGCTACCGAAGGTGAAGCTAAAAAGAAACTTCCGGTTACGGTGTATGTGGAAACTACGCCTAACCCTAGTGTTATGAAGTTTGTAAACAACAAGCTGCTTACGAAAACCGTGGCCGAATTTAAAAACATAGACGAAACGGAAGCATCGCCGCTGGCACGCGAACTGTTTCTTAAATTTCCGTTTATTAAAGAGGTGTTCATTGATGAGAATTATGTTTCTATAAATAAATACGCGATGGCCGACTGGAATGAGGTTACGCCTGAAGTACGTGCCTTTATCCGTAAGTTTATTGAAGAGGGGAATACCGTAGTAGACGAATCGCTTATCAAACAAACCCCGGCTGCCGAAAAACAGGAGGAAGCGTATTTTGATAATCTTGATACTACATCGCAACGTATAATCAATATCCTAGAGGAGTATGTGAAGCCGGCAGTACAGGGCGATGGTGGTAACATAGCCTTTGAAAGTTACGACGAAACCGATAAGCGCGTTAAGGTAATTCTTCAAGGTGCGTGCAGTGGCTGTCCAAGCAGTACCTTTACCCTAAAAAGCGGTATAGAGAACATGCTAAAAGACATGCTTAACGATAATGATATTAAAGTAGAGGCGATCAATGCTTAGGTTTTAGTGTTCAGTCACAGTGTTCAGCCATCAGAATTGATACCAACAAAAAAGGCGGTTCCGAATTTCGGAACCGCCTTTTTTTATACTGTGTAGTTAGATCACTGAATATTGCGACTGAATACTGCAAACTAAACTAAGAAGCCGCTTTCAGCCTTTTTAGCAGGGTTTTATTTAGGTGGTGTTCCACGTACTCATGGTCTATGTGTAGTTCGTTTTCATCGCTACCCGGCAGTTCATACATGGCCTCGGTAAGTATGGCTTCGCAAAGCGAACGCAGTCCACGTGCGCCAAGTTTGTACTCCAATGCTTTTTCTACAATATAGTCAAGCGCATCGTTGCCTACACTTAGCGCTACATTATCCATGTCAAACAGTTTTGTATATTGTTTTACAAGAGCGTTTTTCGGCTCAGTAAGTATAGCACGTAGTGCGTCCCTATCCAGCGGATCCATGTGCGTAAGCACAGGAAGACGGCCTATGATTTCCGGTATTAGCCCAAAATCCTTCACGTCTTTAGGGATAATGTATTGCAGCAGGTTGTCCTGGTCTATGTTGTCTGTGTTTTTAGACGAGCTATAGCCCACCGCCTGGCGGTTTAGCCTCTTGGAAATAACACGTTCTATGCCGTCAAAAGCACCACCGGCGATAAACAAAATGTTTTGTGTATTTACTTCAATAAACTTTTGGTCCGGGTGTTTGCGGCCACCTTTAGGCGGAACGTTTACCACAGTGCCTTCAAGTAGTTTCAATAGTGCCTGCTGTACTCCCTCGCCACTTACGTCGCGGGTTATAGACGGGTTATCACCTTTACGGGCTATCTTGTCTATTTCATCTATAAACACTATGCCACGCTCTGCTTTTTTTACGTCATAATCCGCTGCCTGTAGCAGGCGCGTAAGAATGCTTTCCACATCTTCGCCCACATAACCGGCTTCGGTAAGTACGGTGGCGTCTACAATGGTAAGCGGTACATTAAGCATACGTGCTATGGTTTTTGCCACCAGGGTTTTACCCGTACCGGTTTGGCCTACCATAAGTATGTTGCTCTTTTCTATTTCTACATCATCATCGCCTTGTTGCTGTAACAGCCTTTTATAGTGGTTGTATACTGCCACCGAAAGCACCTTTTTCGTTTGATCCTGCCCAATAACATACTGATCCAGGAACGCGCGGATTTCTTTCGGTTTTTTAAGTTCCAGTTCACCTGCAAGCGTGCCTGATCCACTTTGCTTTAGCTCTTCCAGTACAATACCGTGCGCCTGTTCTATGCATCGGTCACATATATGCGCGCTGATGCCGGCTATAAGCAGGTTGGTTTCAGGCTTTTTCCTTCCGCAGAAAGAACATTCTAAAATTTCTTTTGCCATTCTGTTAGTATTCAGTCGCAGTAAACAGCGGGACTGTAAACTGCGACTGTGACTTTTTTATTTTTCTCTTCTAAGAACCTCGTCTATCATACCGTACTCTTTGGCTTCGTCAGCCTTCATCCAGTAATCACGCTCGCTGTCTTTGTACACTTTTTCATAAGGCTGCTTAGAGTGGGTAGCTATAATATTATATAGCTCTTCTTTAAGTTTAAGCATTTCCTTAAGGTTAATTTCCATATCGGTAGCTACGCCTTGTGCACCACCCGATGGCTGGTGAATCATTACGCGGCTGTGTGGCAGCGCACTGCGTTTTCCGTCTGCACCTGCACAAAGCAGTACTGCGCCCATAGATGCCGCCATGCCCGTACAGATTGTAGCCACATCTGGCTTTATGTACTGCATGGTGTCATACATACCAAGGCCTGCGTATACGCTTCCGCCCGGAGAGTTTATGTAAATCTGGATGTCTTTGCTGGCATCCACGCTTTCCAGGAACAAAAGCTGTGCCTGTACAATGTTTGCCACCTGGTCATCTATACCTGTGCCCAGGAAGATAATCCTGTCCATCATAAGACGCGAAAACACATCGAGTTGCGACACGTTCAGCTGGCGCTCTTCCATAATGTACGGGGTTAGGCCTGTAGGGTTAACGCGGTTAACCAGTTTGTCGTAATATAAGTTGTTTACGCCGTGGTGTTTGGTGGCGTATTTTTTAAATTCTTTACCAAAATCCATAGTCTGATTCTTTCTTTTTATGGTTATTTAAATAAAATATAAAACGCCGGCTTAATAAAAGCCGACGTTCAAATATACTTATTTTTTGCGAGATATTATTCTCCGTACATTACCTTGATAAAGTCCTGATATGTAACTTCTTTGGTTTTGTATTTTACTTTTTCTTTAAACAGGGCTATCATTTTTTCGCTCATAACCTGCTCGCTTAGCCTTTTTACCTCGTCCTGGTTTGTAAGAACGCGGGCAGCAATGCTGTCTACTTCCTCATCGGTAGGGTTCAGGTGGCCAAACTGTGCCATTTGCTGTTTGATTACTTTAGCGGCAAATGCCTTAAGGTCGTCAAACGTTATCTGAAGGCCGTTTTCAGTGATTACTTTACCTTCTATAAGCTGGTAACGCAGGCCGCTTTCTGATTTTTTGTACTCCTCTTCAGCTTCTTCAGCGGTAAGTTGTTTTTCACCGGCAGTCTGCAGCCATTTTACTAGGAACTCAGCCGGAAGGTCAAACGTAGTATTCTCAATCAGAGATTCAGTAACATCGTTTACAAACTTCTGGTCGGCCTGTTGTGCAAATTGCTGCTCAGCATCTTCCTTGATTTTAGCTTTAAGTTCTTCTTCCGAAGAAATCACGCCTTCGCCAAAAAGCTTGTCAAAAAGCTCCTGGTTAAGTTCAGCTTTATCATGAGTGTTTACTTCTTCTATAGTAAAGTTTACCTCAATGTCAAGACCGTGTACATCGTCATGGCCTACTTTAAGGTAATCCATAAGTTTGTGGTCATCATCAAAAAGACCTTTAGTAGATAGGGTAACTACATCACCGGCTTTTTTACCGATGAATTTTTTAGCCTCTTTCTTGTTCTTAAATATATCAGTAGAGAAGGTAGTACTGTTATTGATGCCTTTTTCCTCATTGGTAAAGGTACCGGTAATATCGTCGCCTTCTTCAACAGTTTCTTTAGAAACCAGTTTTCCAAATTGCTTTTGTATGCGCTCTACCTGCTCGTTTAGCATAACATCGTCAGCAACGATATCGTACTTAACAACTTTATTTTTAGCGGCAAGGTCTACTGAAAACTGAGGGGCAAGGCCAAGCTCAAATTCAAATGAAAAATCATCTGAATCCCAGTTGAAATCTTCCGTTACTTTAGGAAGTGGGTTACCCAGTATGTCAAGTTTTTCAGCTACAAGGTAATCGTTAAGCGAGCTCTGAAGCAGCTTATTTACCTCGTCCAGCAATACGGCTTTACCGTACTGTTTTTGTATAAGGCTCATAGGTACAGCGCCTTTCCTGAAGCCAGGTATGTTAGCGTTTTTCCTGTAATCCTGAAGTGTTTTATCTACTTTCTGCTTATAATCGTCTTTAGAAATAGCTATTGTTACAACAGCGTTTAAAGCGTCAACTTGCTCTTTAGTAATGTTCATTTGTTAAAATGTTTTGTTTCAAATAGGCGGCAAAATTACGGCATTTTTATTTTGCGCACAACTTTTTAAAGTATTGAATTTCAACAGGCGTAAAAGCTGTGTTTTTAGTAATAATTGATTCCAACGACAATCTTACTCTGGTGCAAATCCTTATATTTATAGTGCTATAACCTTATTTCAAAAACAATTATGAAAAAGCTGTACTTTTCTGTATTGCTTGCGTTGTGCATGTGCACTGCCGCTACGGCGCAAAACGACCTGATTACAAACCTTCCCGGACGCAAAACCGTATCCTTAAACGGTACCTGGCACTATATTGTAGATCCCTATGATACGGGGTTTTATGATTACCGCTTTAAAGAGCGTCCTGAAAAAGATGCCGGTGCCTACTGGAACAACAGCACTCCGGCCAACCCGACCCAATGGACGGAACACGGTTACGGGGATGCGTACACCCTAAAAGTTCCCGGCGACTGGAACAGCCAGGACAGGCTTTTCCAGTATTATGAAGGCACTGTATGGTACCAGCGTACTTTTGATTCCCCAGGCATAACCGCAGGTGAAGATGTGTACCTGTATTTTGGTGCGGTAAACTATGAGGCCCATGTATACCTTAATGGTAAAAAGCTGGGCATGCACAAGGGCGGGTTTACACCATTTAATTTTAGAGTAGCAAAGGAACTACTTAAGGCAAAGGATAATTTCCTGGTGGTGCGCGTGGATAACCGCCGCCATGCCGATGAAGTGCCTACTCTGAATACCGATTGGTGGAACTACGGGGGTATTACCCGCGATGTGGATTTGGTAGTGGTGCCCAAAAGCTTTGTACCCCGCTACAACCTACAACTTGATGGGTCGGATATATCAGGGCAAATTAAAAAAGGTGCCTACAAACTTACCGGTTGGGCCAAAATAGCCAATCCTGTGGTGGGACAGAAAGTTAGGGTAGAAGTGCCTGAACTGAAACTGAAACAGGAGTTTGCTGTACTGGGCGACAGCGTAGCCTTTGTCTTTAACGTAAAGAAACTCGGGCTGTGGTCGCCTGAAAAGCCAAAGCTGTACGATGTAAAATTCAGCTATGGCGCCGATGTTGTTTCTGAGAAGATAGGCTTCCGGAGTATTGCTGTTTCGGGAAAAAAAATACTGTTAAACGGTAAACAGGTTTTTCTGAGGGGAATATGTATCCATGAGGAGATACCTGAAGAAGTGCGCCGTGCTAAAACCCATACTGATGCCAAAAAGCTTTTGGGCTGGGCAAAGGAGCTCAACTGTAATATGGTGCGCTTGGCCCATTATCCGCACAATGAACACATGACCCGCGTTGCCGATTCGCTGGGGCTTATGGTGTGGAGTGAAATCCCGGTGTACTGGACAATTGATTTTGGCAATAAAGAAGTTTTAGCTAAAGCCAAAAGGCAGCTGCATGAAATGATAACGCGCGACCGTAACCGGGCCAGTATTATTATGTGGTCTGTAGGGAATGAAACACCACTGAGCGATAACCGCAACAATTTTATGAGTACGCTTGCCAAGGACGCTAAGAAAGCCGACCCTTCACGCCTTATATCTGCCGCGCTTGAGGTGGGGTATAACAAGGGAGTAAACCATGTAGACGACCCTTTGGGGCAGTATACCGATATTGTGGCCCTAAACGAATACCTGGGTTGGTACACCGGTACACCCGATAATTGCCAAACCTCTAAATGGACGGTGGCCTATGATAAACCGTTTTTCATCAGCGAAACCGGTGCCGAAGGTAGTTTTGGCTTCCATGCCGATAAAACCGCCCGTTTTAGCGAAGAATACCAGGAATGGTTTTATAAGGAGCAGATAAAAATGTTTGAGGAACGTTTCCCGGACAGCTTCAGTGGCGTTTCGCCCTGGATACTGGCTGATTTCCGTTCGCCTAAGCGTAACAATCCGGAGTACCAAAACGGCTGGAATACCAAAGGGCTCATTAGTAAAGACGGGCAAAAGAAAAAAGCATTTTATGTGCTGCAGGACTACTATCGCAAAATAATGGAACGCGAACAGCAGGCTAATAGAAATTGATTTTATATATACACCTGATTAACCTTAAAAAAAACGGGGCTGCACATTTGTGCAGCCCCGTTCTCAGTTAAAAAAGTATTTGGGCTAGTTTGAAGTAACAATAGTTGCTCCCGGATAATAGGCCGGGTTTACCTGTGGCAGTTTGGCTTTGTAGTAGCTGTTAATCACTTTAATGATTTCGCTGGTTATAAGCGCATAGCCACGTGCGTTAGGGTGTACGCCGTCTAATGAGAAAACAGTGGTATTAGCTCTTGCTGTGCTAAAGTAAGCGGCGGTGTATACCTGACCGTCTTCAAACGGAAGGCCGGTTACCAGCTGGTTCAGTATGGCATTCATATCGGCTACAGCAATGTTTTTAGATGCTGCGATTTGCTTAATACTGCCGTTAAAAGCGGTAGTTGCGGTGTTTAGCGCTGCGATCTCCGAAGGTATAAGTACATGCTGATCCTGTAGCGGATAGGTTACACCATATACGTTAAACGGTGCCGGTACACCGGCTGCCTCAGATGATATTACTGAACGTGTAGTTAAAAGTACAAGGTCGTTAGCAGTTGCCTGTCTTACCTGCCCGTAAATAGCTCCTAAACTTGCTGCATACGGTGCTGTCTGCGGATTTGCGCTAAAGGCAAGTGTAAGTTGTGCCTGGACGTTTGTTAACGTTTCGTCTTTAATAAGAAGCGGGTTACCACCAGTTGCTGAAAGCAGGTTTATCCTGTCGCCTTGTCCAACCAGGGTTAATATCTGCTTCACAGGCCCATACAGCGATGTGTTTAGTTGTTGTATGGTAGCCTGTCCTACGGCTTCATTGCCTTTGCCCAGTGCCGATGCCGTAAGCGGGTTGTACGGTACAGTGGTAAAGAACGGAATTGACGTTACATTTGGTATGGTCATTACCACGCCTTTAGCGCCGTTAGCGGTAAGGGTGTTCATGATAGTGCTGTATACGCCTGCAAAGTAGGTAGGGTCGGTAATGTCATTGCTGCCATACGTTGCGGGGTTCATGTTACCTGTTTGGTTTACACCTATACCGCCCGATGTAGCGTAGGCAAGTACGTCGTTAGAGCCTATCCAGTTAGTAAAGAACGTAGGGTTCAGGCTCATGGCATCGCCCAGTACAGTGGCGCTGCCAGATGTAGCCGTGCGTACAAAGTATGGGTTGGCTGTACCTGTGGCAAGCCCTGCGGCATTACCGTAACCCGGCAGTAGGAGGTGGAATGATTTTGCACCCGGTACACCCGCATTGTGGAATGCCTTGGCCTGTGGGGTAAGCGTAATGGTTGATGTTCCGGCTATAGGTACAGGACTTTGGGTAGATGCATTAAGTACCAGCCTGTTTGTAAAGCCCGGAAGCCCGGCTATACCGCCAAGGTTGTTTACATCTTCAGCGTACGATGGCTGGGTAAACTCACCACCGCCTACAAGTGCGAACTGCTGTGCAAGCAGGTTAGGGTAAGAGTAACCCTGTCCCACGCGCGATACGCTACTGTCCATATAACCTGCAGTAAGCGAGTTTCCTATGGCTACGTACGAACTAAAGTTGGCCTCGCCGGCAGAGTAGTCTGCATTTGTTAGTTCGTGTTCAAATTCGGGCTCACAGGCAGCAAATCCCGCTGCCAGTAATGCTATAAAGAGTATTTTTTTGTTTTTCATGACAGGATGTATGGGTTTAGAAGCTGTAAGAAAGGCCAACGCCCGGAGAGAATACTACGTTTTTGTACGTACCGCCAAAAGAATAGGTGCCGCCGTCTTCAGCTGCGTGGTCGTAGCTGGCGTTAACTTCTTTAAAGTGCAGGTATAGGAATGACGCGTCTATGCCCAGGTGTGAGGTAACCATATACGTAAAACCTCCTGTGTATCCCTGTGAATCGTTACGAGGGGTTTCCGGGGCGAAGTAACCCGGTTGTACCGGGCTTTGGTCGTAGTACCAGCCGGCGCGAAGCGCTATTTTGCTGCTTGGCTTAAATTGTGCGCCAAGGCGGTAGGTGCTGGCATCTTTATAGTTCCTTGGGTTAACCGAAGTAGGTATGGTATTACCAAAATCTACGGTAAGGTCTTTGTAGGCATTCCAGTAGGCGCGGTTATAGTCAAAGGCAAAAAGCCATTTGTCTGTAACCTGTACTGATAAACCTGCTGTTAGTTCTGCCGGTAGCGGAAGATCTGCATTAAAGGTAGTATTGTTGTATGTTCCTTGTGCATACACAGGAACCTGGTTAAAGGTAGCGGTGCCATTACGGGCTTCCATAGTTATGTGCGAACGGTAGTTAACACCCAGCCTTACTTTTTCGTGCGGGTTAAACATGAAACCGGCACTCCAGCCCCATGCGGTTACACCTTTTGCTTCAAGGTTTACGTCGCTTGGGTTGCCCTGCTCATCGGTAAGGTTACGTGAAAGGTTACGGTCAAAGGTAACCCCGCCGTTTACGTATATGGGGCCACCACCTACGCTAAAGTAATCCGTAAGTTTTACGGATATTATAGGTTGTACGTATACGGCCTGTAGGTCTATATTGTTTACAAGGTTAGCTCCCTGCCAGTCCCTGTCCCATTCTACGGCACTGCCGTAAGGGGTATACACGGCTACACCGGCGGTAAGCCAGTCTGTAATGCGGTATGATGCATAAAACTCGGCGGGTGTACCCATGTTATCGGTAGAAGCCCTCCAGTTGTTTGCCTGGTTCTGGAATTTGGTACGTGCAAAAAGCAGGTTACCACCCACCGAGGCATTAAAGCGGTCTTTAAGGAACGCCGCGCCTGCCGGGTTAAAGAACAGTGTTTCGGCGCTGTTTACCACAGCAACGCCTGTATGGCCCATGGCAAGTTGCTTCTGCCCTTGTAGGCTGATGCGGTATCCTCCTGCAAAAGCGGAAGAAGCTGTAGCAGCGGCCAGGGTTAAGGATAATAGTTTTTTCATGCGTTGAAATCCAGGTTAGGTTATTAAATTACTAATATCTATATCAAATTTATAATAAATTATCGATTTCGCAACGATTGGTTGAAAATTATTATGTAGGCATAATAATTATTTATTCAAAAATACAACCTCCGCATTGTTAAAAAATCATAAAAGAATATCTTTTTTTAAACATTTTATATGCATGCATATTAAAGCCTGTTTTGATTTTGCGTTTATGGGCTAAAAATCAAAATATTAATAAAAATATAATTGTTGTGCGTAACCGGTGTTTTCGTAGTAATTTTCATCATGTAAATCCCCGTTTTTATGTTGAAGAAGATTGGAATAACTCTTATCATATTGATTATAATAGCCGTAACCGCAAATTTTGGGTTGAAATATTACGCCCAAAAGAAGTTGCCGGCATTGCTTAAGGAGCAGAAGAATTTCCCATATAATGTTGACTATGCTGCGCTCGACCTTAACGTGTGGGCGGGTAATTTTTCACTTACCAATGTGCGGCTTACCCCGAAGGCTTCGGCTACAGACACGCTTAAAAATACCCTTGAAGCGCATATAGATGAACTGTCGGTACGGGGCTTAAGCCTGTGGCAGCTGCTAAAGCACAATCGTATTAAAGCAAACAGGGTAGAAGTGGTTCGCCCCGATGCCACGCTGCATTTTACCAAACGGAAATACAATGTGCAGGACGATGCCGAAAAACCCTTCAGGCAAATCATACAAACGGGTTCGGTATCTATAGAGAAAGGCCGTTTCCAGATGTTGGATTCTTTGGAGCACCCTAAATTCAGGTTGGCCAATATCGACTTCACACTGACTAATATCAGCGTAGACAGTGCCTCGGTAGCGAAGAATATCCCTATCCGTTACCGTGATTATACCTTTAGTGCCGATAGCCTGTACTACAATGCCGGAGTGCATTATAACATAACGGCGGCTAAACTTTCGGCAACCGATACCTCGTTTACCGCGCAAAAATTCCATCTCGTTCCAAAACAAACCAGAAAGCAATTTACACAAATGATTGCTGTAGAGAACGACCAGTTTAACATAGAGGCAGCCAATATAAACGTGCATAATGCCGACTGGGGATTTACAAATGATACACTTTATGTGCACACACCCGAGATCGTTTTGGGTGGAGTGAACGCTAATATTTACCGTAGCAAAGAGCCTAAAGACGACCCTAAGCGCAAGAAGCTGTACAGCGAATTGCTTCGCACACTGAACTTCGACCTTAAGGCTGAAAAAATCCTGTTTAAAAATGCCGACCTTCAGTATGAGGAGCAGATTGAGTTCAGCAAGCCTGCCGCCAAAGTTTCGTTTTCTAAATTCTACGCTACCGTTAGCAATGTATACAGCCCGATAGGGAAGGGGAAGCTACCGCGGACTACGATAGATGTGCAATGCCTGTTTATGCGAAAAGCGCCACTTAAGGTAAACTGGTCGTTTAACACGCTGGATACTTCAGACTCGTTTACTATCATTGGCCATCTGCAAAATGTAAAGAGTGAAGATATTAATCCTGTTTCGCAACCGCTTATGAATGTAAGTACTACCGGCCTGCTGAACGATATACATTTTACTTTTAATGGTAACCACGAAAGGGGTAGTGGGCACTTTGCTATAAAATACGATGACCTTAAAGTGGAACTCTACAAAAAGGATGGTAAAAAGAAAAACAAGCTACTGACCTTTGTAGGTAACCTCCTGGTTAAAGACGACAGCAAAGGCCGACTTACCGAAACTACTCCTGAGGTGGAGCGCAAAAAAGATAAATCAGTGTT
This sequence comes from Bacteroidia bacterium, assembly GCA_046566705.1. Lineage (GTDB taxonomy): Bacteria > Bacteroidota > Bacteroidia > Flavobacteriales > Flavobacteriaceae > Flavobacterium. The sequence goes on from JBKHWE010000021.1 coordinate 209,547, forward strand.
TAACTTCCTGTGGAGGTTTGTGCAGCAGGGCTTAAAGGAAACTGTGCTGGCAGATATAATACCGAAAGATTAAAAAAATACATTCCGTAAAGTTATTACGGAATGTATTTTGAAAAAAACTAATTCAAATGCCTTAACATACTGAAAAAATAAGGCGACAGGCTGCCCCCGAATCTCGGGTTTATTTCAAATATCTTGGGTACGCCATCCTGCACTTTATAGTCAATACAGCATAGGCCTTCGTAGCCAATGATGTTTAGCACGTGTGTAAAGATTTCGGTATGCCTGCACTTCACTACATGCCTGGATACCTGTTTTGTGTTGCCTTGCAGGTACACCGCTTCGGGGTATTTATAGCGTACGGTAAGGGAAGTAACTATTTTACCGCCCTTTATTATTACGTGTGTGGCAAATTCCTCGTTTCCGGTTATAAGCTGCTGCTTTAGATAGTTGGGGTTGTTAATAAAGCTAGCATAGCGTGCTTCGTCTTCAGCATCTCTTACAATGTAAGTGGTGGCGCTGTACTCGCCGTAATCGTTTTTAAGGATATACGGGAAGCCGGTCGTTTCGCCGGGTACGTAGCGCCCCAGGCCGGCATTTCGCAGAGTGGTTATCATCAGGCCTTTCTGATTGCAAATGTGTATGGCTTCCGCCGATGGGATTGGGATATGCTGCTGGTTAATGGCTTCCCGGTTAGAGGAGCATACCTGCAAATCATCTATGGTAATGGGTACTACGAGGTTGTACTTTTTAAAGTCAATACTGTCGTCAAACCGTTTAAATTCTACTTTAATGCCTAACTTTTTAAAGTGTTCCTGCGTAATGTTGTTGCGATGCGCATCCTTATCGGTAAGCAGTATGCTGTACTCCGATAGTTTGCTGTGTGGGAATAAAAATTTTTCTTTGGTGTAAAATGACTGGTTTATGATTAGCGATTTAAGTTTTGAGTACGAATCCCTTTGGAACAACTTCCTAAGTATAAGCACTGGGCTTGCTGGAATCATAATGTGATGCACGAAAAATAATTGTAGATTACGTTAACATTTATTTAACACAAAAATATATGGAGTCTCCATCATATGCAATAGGGTAAATGTTAAACTTATTTCGGAGCACATAAAAAACGGGTCTAAATAACGAAAAGTTTTTAACACGCAAAGGTTTGCGTAAGCTGTAAATAACGAATTCGTAAATTTATGTCGGTTATTTTAAATAATTTTAAGCCCATAATACTCAAACCCGATACAATGAACAAACTGTTTTTAGCCATTGCTTTTATGTTTGGCTTTATGGTATCTGCACAACAATTGTCTTCACCCGACAAAAACCTGCAGCTTACCTTTGCCCTTTCTGCCAAAGGGGAGCCCACTTATGCACTTACCTACAAGAAAAAGCCCGTTATTAAAACCAGTAAGCTGGGCATTGATACTAAGGAACTAGCCCCGCTGCTGGATGGCTTTACCATTGACAAAACCGAAACCGCGTCTTTAGATGAAACCTGGACTCCGGTATGGGGTGAGGAGAAAAACATCCGTAATAACTACAGCGAGCTGCTTGTTACGCTTTCGCAAAAAGCACAGAAAGGCCGTTTCATCCGTATACGTTTCCGCCTGTTTAATGATGGTCTTGGATTCCGTTATGAGTTCCCGGAGCAACCGGAGCTTAACTACTTTATTATTAAAGAAGAACGCACGCAGTTTGCCCTTGCCGGCGACCACAAGGCGTTTTGGCTTCCGGGGGATTATGATACCCAGGAGTACAGCACCGTAACCAGTAAGCTGAGCGAGGTACGTGGCAAGATGAAGGCGGCGGTTACCCAAAATGCTTCACAGACTACCTTCTCTTCAACAGGGCTGCAAACCCCACTGATGATGAAGAGTACTGACGGACTGTACATCAACATCCACGAAGCGGCACTGAAAGACTACTCGTGCATGTCGCTTAACTTGGACGATAAAAACATGGTGCTGGAATCGTGGCTTACACCAGATGCCATTGGTAATAAAGGGAACATACAGGCTACTGCACAGTCGCCATGGAGGACGATTATAGTGAGTGATAAGGCGGGAGATATCCTTATGTCGCGCCTGGTGTACAACCTTAATGAGCCTACAAAATACAAAGATGTATCGTGGATTAAACCTGTAAAATACGTAGGTGTGTGGTGGGAAATGATTACCGGTAAAAGCACCTGGGCCTATAACGACCTTACCAATGTACACCTTGGAGAACTTGACTATACCAAAACCAAACCGAACGGCAAGCACGGTGCTAATACTGCCCACGTGAAAGAATACATAGACTTTGCAGCCAAGCACGGTTTTGATGCCGTTCTTGTAGAAGGCTGGAACGAAGGCTGGGAAGACTGGTTTGGCAAATCGAAAGATTTTGTTTTCGACTTCATTACTCCATACCCTGATTTTGATGTAAAGGAACTGCACCGCTATGCGGCTTCTAAAAATATAAAAATAATCATGCACCACGAAACTTCGGGTTCGGTACGTAACTACGAGCGTTGGATGGATAAAGCCTACCAGTTTATGGTAGACAACGGTTACAATGCCGTGAAGAGTGGTTATGTGGGTAACATACTGCCACGGGGCGAATTTCACTACGGGCAATGGATGGTAAACCACTACCAGTACGCCCTTGAAAAAGCAGCTGAATACAAAATTATGGTGAATGCCCACGAGGCCATTCGCCCTACAGGACTTGCCCGTACGTATCCTAACCTTATAGGTAACGAGGCAGCGCGTGGTACCGAGTACGAATCATTTGGCGGAAACAACCCAGACCATACTACCATCCTGCCGTTTACACGCCTTGTGGGTGGTCCTATGGATTATACCCCCGGCATCTTCCAAACCAAGATAAGCGCGTACAACCCGGATAACAATTCATTTGTACACACTACATTGGTAAAGCAGCTTGCACTTTATGTAACGTTCTACAGCCCGCTGCAAATGGCTGCCGACCTGCCTGAAACCTACAACAAACACCTGGATGCATTTCAGTTTATTAAAGATGTTGCTGTGGACTGGGACCAAAGCTGGGTGCTGGAAGCCGAGCCGGGCGATTACATTACCATGGCCCGTAAGGCTAAAGGTAAAGACCAATGGTTCCTTGGAGCCATTACCGATGAAAACGCCCGCGAAGCTACCTTTACATTTGAGTTCCTGCCAAAAGGCAAAACCTACACGGCTACCATCTATGCCGATGCTCCTGGCGCAAGCTACGACAAGAACCCGCAGGCATACGTGATTAAAACCGTTAAGGTAAACAGTAAAACCAAACTGAAACAAAAACTTGCCACCAGCGGTGGATGCGCCATTAGTGTGAAGTAGTGGTCAGTTTCAGTGTTTAGTTTGCAGTTGTTGCAAAAAAATAAACGACGCACTAAACCTGAAATAAAAAATAAATAACCCCGAAAGTATAGTGCTTTCGGGGTTATTTATTTTTACATCGGACATCGGACATCAAGACCTGTTAATCTGTTCCAATATCCATAAGTAATCTTCCTGGTTATTTACAAAATCACGGTCGGTAACATCAATAACCAGAACATTTAATCCCTGTACTGATTTAATGTAATCCAGGTAGCCGCGGTTGATGCTCTCCAGGTAGTCCACACTAATATCCTGTTCGTAATCACGCCCGCGTTTGCGGATGTGCTGCAACAGGCGTGGCGTATTTTGGTACAAGTACACGTACAGTCCCGGTTTAGGCAGTTCCTTATACATAATATCAAACAGGCGACGGTACAGGCGGTACTCATCTTCGCTTAGGGTAACTTTTGAGAAGATAAGCGACTTAAAAATATGGTAGTCGGCTACCACAAAATCGCTGAATAGGTTAAATTGAGATAAGTCGTCGGTTATCTGCTGGTAGCGGTCGGCCAGGAACGACATTTCCAGCGAAAATGCATAACGAGCCTGGTCGTCATAAAACAACGGCAGGAACGGGTTATCGGCAAAACGCTCCGGCACCAGCTTCCCGTTAAAATCTTCCGACATCTTGCTGGCAAGTGATGTTTTACCGGCACCTATGTTGCCCTCAATGGCTATATAGTTAAACCGTTCCGGGTTATAGGATTTTAGCGGGGCAGGCAGTTTCATTATCCACTGGCAGTCGCTGTTGTCTGTAGATGATGCTATGAGTTTGCTCACATCCTTTTTAAAAACCGGATGAATCCAGTGCGGAGCCACATCGCGTAGCGGGTACAATACAAAATTACGGTCCTGCAGGCGCGGGTGGGGTATGTGCAGGTGCGGTTCGTTTACAATATCATCATTAAACGTAATGATGTCTACATCTATAGTGCGTGAAATATATCCGCCTGAAGCGGCACGTACACGGCCTCCCTGCTGTTCTGCCTGTAGCAGCCCTTCCAGTAATTGCATAGCGGTTTTTGTAGTATGCACCACCAGGGCACAGTTGTAAAAAGCATCGCCCTCAAAGCCCAGTGCGGGAGTTTCGTAAATACCTGAAACCGTTACTACCGTAGCAACGTTTGTGTGTATGTAGTCTATGGCCTGTTGCAGGTTTTGCAGGCGGTGCCCCATGTTACTGCCCAGGGATAGTATAGCGCTGTTCTGAAATTTCATCCGTTCCGTATTCCGTAAAAGTGCAAAGTACGGAAACATTTTGGCGGCATTGGTGGTTGTTGATAAGTTTGTGCACACTCCTTAACATCGGACTTCTGGCCTCCGACTTCTAATTTCTGACTTCTAGCTGTAACATTTTCCCTTAAAATGCTACCAATACATAAAATCGTAATCCCAAGAATAATTATGCAGTTTCTTAAAAATGTATTATCTACCGTAGTAGGCCTTTTTGTATTTGGCATGCTGTCTTTTTTCTTCCTACTGCTTATAGCACTTGCCATAGGCGGCAGTAGCGATGAGGTTGTGGATGTAAAGGAAAATTCGGTTATAGAATTAGACCTGAGCAGGGTAAATCACGACTATTCGGGTAAGTTTAGCAGCGAAAAATACGCGTTCTTTAACGATACGCCTAAAAGAGGCCTTGTTAATGTGTTAAGGGCGCTTGATGCCGCCAAAACCGATAAGAAAATTAAAGGTATTACCATAACAAATAACCACAGCAGCCTGGGCCTTGCTCAACTGAAAGCCCTGCGCGATAAACTTGCCGAATTTAAAAAGGCAGGTAAGTTTGTGGTATCGTATGCCGATGTATATACCCAGACCGATTATTATCTTAACTCGGTATCTGATACAGTATATGCTAACCCGGTAGGTGATTTCGAATTTAAAGGACTTAGCAGTGAGCTTATGTTCTTTAAAGATTTCCAGGAAAAGAGCGGCATTACCATGGAGGTTATCCGACATGGGAAATATAAGAGCGCCGTGGAGCCTTTCATAGCTAACGAAATGAGCCCGGAGAACCGCGAGCAGATGAGTACCCTGCTAAACAATATGTGGGGTAGCATGATTACAGATATTTCGGCCAGCCGAAAAATAAGTGCTGACAGCCTTAACAGCATAGCACAAAACCTTAGTGCCCGTACGCCTGAGCTGGCAAAATCGCGCGGACTTGTAGATAAGATAGGTTATGAAGACCAGTACCGCAGCGGTATTAAAAAAGCCCTGAAGGTAAAGGCTGATGAGGATTATGAAGAGGTAAGCATACTGGACTATGCCGAAGCCAATGCTGCTAACGAACTACTGAATGGAGGCGGTAGCGAAATTGCCATCATTTACGCCCAGGGCGAAATAACCAGTGGCGAAGGCGGGCTTACCCAGGTAGGCGAAATTCCTATTCGCGAAGCATTTAAGGATGCGCTTGAAAATGACGATGTAAAAGCCATAGTGCTTCGTGTAGACTCTCCTGGAGGTAACGCCCTTACCTCTGATCTTATATGGAGGGAAGTGGAGCTTGCCAAAAAGAAAAAACCGGTGGTTGTGAGCATGGGTAACTATGCTGCTTCGGGCGGATATTATATTTCGTGTGGTGCCGACCGTATTTTTGCAGAATCGAATACCATTACCGGTTCTATAGGTGTGTTTGGTGTATTGCCAAATCTTAATAAACTGGCAACTAATGTAGGCATACATGCCCAGACAGTAAGCACCCATGATAATGGTGCCGAGTACAGCCTGTTCCAGCCGATGCAGGATAAAACCCGTAATGTAATACAGCAAAGTGTAGAGCAGGTGTACAGCGTGTTTGTAGGCCGTGTGGCCAAAGGCCGTAAAATGAGCCCTGAGGCGGTAGATGCTATTGGTCAGGGTCGTGTATGGAGCGGAACCGATGCCAAGCGTATAGGACTTATAGATGAAATAGGCGGGCTTGATGCTGCTGTAAAATATGCCGCGAAACTGGGCAAAGTAACTAAATACTACACTGCCGATTACCCGGAATATGAAGCAGATTTCAACACATTCCTGCAAAGTATGGGTAACGGTGTTTCTATGTTCCAAAGTAGGGAATCGCTTATAAAACAAGAGATAGGTGAAGAGAATTACCGCATTATAGAACGCTTAAGAAAAGCCTCACAAGTAAGAGGTACACAAGCCATGATGCCTTTTGAAATAAACATCAGGTAATATTCGTTATAATGGCTATCTTTAAAGCAAATTTCAACGAACTGCAACTATGGTAAAAAAAATCCTGAAATGGACGGGCATCTCCCTATTGGTTATCCTTATTTTATTGATAGCCACGCCTTTCCTTTTTAAAGACAAAATCAAGAGCATGGTGGTTAAGGCCATTAACGACCAGGTAGATGCTACCGTGGCTTTTGAAGACGTAAGCCTGAGCTTTATAAGCAACTTTCCGCAGGCTAGCGTTACGGTAGATAAGCTTAGCGTAATAAACAAGGCGCCTTTTGCGGGCGATACCCTTGTGTACGTAGGTGAACTGAATCTTAACATGAGCGTTAAGGAGATTTTTAAGGGTGATGGCGAACCAATGAACCTGAAATCTTTCGGCATAAAAAATACCGTGATAAACATTTTGTTTAACAAAGACGGTGTGGGCAACTTTGATATTGCCCGTAAAAAGGCCCAGGAAGAACAGGCGGCTAACGAAGAGCCTAGCAAGCCTTTTGCCCTGAACATGCAGGAATATTATGTAGACAATTTAAAGTTCCGTTTTGCTGACGAGCGTTCTAAAATTAACGTGATCATAGACAGCCTTAACCATAAGGGAAAGGGTAACTTTGCCGCTAACAAGCTGGACCTTGATACCCATACCGACCTTAACCTTACGGTTGATATGGACAAAACCAACTTTATGCGCAATACCAAGCTGAAGCTGGATGCCGTACTGGGGCTTGACCTGGATAAAAGCATTTATACTTTTAAAGAGAACAAGCTACTTATTAATCAAATGGGACTTGAGTTTGACGGTAGTGTGGCGCTGCTTGAAAACGGGCAGGACATTAATCTGACGTTTAAGACTCCGGAATCGTCGTTTAAAAACTTCCTTGCGCTGATTCCTTCGGCGTACAGCAGCAGCCTTGCCGGTGTACAAACCGAGGGTAACTTTACGGTAAACGGTAAAGTAAACGGCGTTATGGACGATACGCACATTCCTAAATTCAATGTTGCGTTCCTTAGTAAAAATGCGTCGTTTCAGTACCCTAACCTTCCTAAAGGTATCAAGAATATTAATATTGATACCAAGGTGGTTAACGAAACGGGTGTTATGAACGATACGTATGTAAATATCGACCAGTTCGCCTTCCGTATAGATCAGGACGTATTTGATGCCAAGGCTAACATACGCAACCTTACCGAAAACCCATTGGTAGATGCCAGGCTTAAAGGTACCATTAACCTGGGCAACCTTACAAAAGCCTATCCCGTGAAACTAGATGTGCCGCTGTCGGGTATACTGAAAGCCGATGTGGAAACCAAGTTTGATATGGCTTCGGTAGAAAAAGGAGCCTATGAAAAAATAGACAACCGCGGGCAGATAAGCCTTAGCGGGTTTAACTACAAAATGGACGGGTTTAAAAATCCGTTTGTCATAAGCCTCGCCGAACTTCAGTTTAATCCAAGCCGCGTTAGCCTGAACCGTTTTGATGCCAAAACCGGCAGCAGCGACGTAGCCATTAGCGGTACGCTGGACAACTTTTATGGTTTCGCGTTTAAGAACCAAACGCTTAAAGGCAACTTCAACATGAAGTCGAACAAGTTGGTTATTGCCGACCTGATGACTACCGGTACTACTACTACTGCAACTCCTGCCAAAACCGAAGCGGAAGGCGATAAAAAAGCTGAAGCCAAAAAACCAGTGGCAGCAAGCGATGCGGTTAAAATCCCGGCATTCCTGGATTGTACCATTACAGCAAGTGCTAACAGCGTAGTATACGACAACCTTACCCTGAAAGATTTTGGTGGTAAAATGGTTATCAAAGATGAGGCCGTAGCGATACAAAACGCTAAGACATCTATATTTGATGGTAACATAGGTTTTAACGGACTCGTATCTACCAAAACGGCTACGCCTACCTTTGACATGGACCTTAACCTGAACAGCCTGGACATTCCGCAGGCGTTTACCCAGCTGGAAATGCTGAAGAAAATTGCCCCTATTGCCGAAGTGCTTAGCGGTAAGCTAAACGCGGGTATAAAAGTAGGCGGTAAACTGGATAGTAAGGAGATGACCCCGGATATGAAATCGCTTACAGGTAACCTTGGGGGAAGCCTTGCCAATGCGATAATCCATACGGATAAGTCTAAAGTACTACAGGCACTTACCGGTAAAGTAAAATTCCTTGACCCAAGCAAACTGAACCTGAACCAAAAGATAAACCTTACGTTTAATGATGGTAAAGTAAACATTCAGCCGTTTGTGGTTAAATACAAAAACCAGGACATTAAGATAAGCGGCACGCACGGCTTTGACCAGCAAATGGCGTATACGGCTTCGGTAGATGTTCCTGCCAAGGAGTTTGACCAGCTGGTAGATAAGGCGGCTACCATAAAGGTAGACATCAGCAAGATTGTGGTTCCGGTTAACATAAACATTACGGGTACGTTCCAGAATCCTAAGATAGGCACAGACCTTGACCAGGGTATTAAAACCGCGGTAACCCAACTTGTAAAACAGGAAAAAGACCGTGTAGTAAACGAAGTGAAAGAAAAGGCTACCGAAAAAGGCAAAGAGTTGCTTGGTAACCTGCTTAATGGTAAAAAATCGGGCACTACAACTACCGATAGTACCAAAACACAGCAAAATACAAACACCAAACAACAGGCTGAAGAAGCTGCTAAAAATGCAGGCAAAAACCTAATCAACGGACTCTTTAAAAAGAAAGATAAGAAAGAATAGTTTCTGATGGTCAGTATTCAGTGATCAGTTACACTCAGCCTTAATAAACAACCCCCGGAAGCATAGCACTTACGGGGGTCTTTTTTTGGTAATGGTTGTGTTAATTTTTTATCAGTTTTTTGATAACAGTGCCTTGCTGTGTGGTTATCTGCACTACATATAATCCGGAGGCGGCATCATGTTTCATTCTAAAAGAAGTACCGTTTCGTATCAGTTCGGCATTTCTGCCCAGAGCGTCGCACAGTGTTACGTTATCCGTTGGTAAAATACCACGCAGTTCAAAGGTGTCAGAAAAAGGATTTGGGTATATAGCTACCCCGTGTGCATTAACTGTTACAGTGGCTGCTGTAGGGCTGCTGTTTATAAGATAGTCCCATACGGGCAAAAATACAGGGCTGTTGCCGTCCATAGGCGTATACAGGTCAGATACTACAGATCCGTGGAATTTAGTAGGGTCATTGTCCGGGATATGTCCTGTGTACAGCATATGGCTGTTGCCGTACGGAGGGATGGCAGTATCAACGAGTGTAAGTGCGCCGAAACTGTCCATACTGTAATCCTGCCAGGTAAGCTGTTCTATCAGAAAATTAACCATCTCGTCATCACGGTGAACAAACCCATAGTACCGCTCTGCCGGTGTCGGGCCATCCCAACTGATCCATTCTGCAGTACGTGCCTGTGCTGTAACCCAGTCGGTAGCGGCAAACATTACCACCCGGTCTACTTCGTATAATTTGGAAATAATACCCGCGTGCCCACCGCCTTGTGAGTGTCCGCTAACTATTATATTGTTCCATTGTATAGTATTGCCATCCATGTACTGTGCCCAGTTTTCGGTGGGATAGTGCGTGGCAAGATATTGCAGCAGCTTTTGTGTCCGGCGTTGTATACAGTTGTTTTGGTCTACCGTAATGTCGGGGTGGCGGTCTGTACCGTCAAAGACTTCCAGGCGGGCACGGCCGTGGCAGGTAATATCTGTAGTGCCGGAGCAGAGTTCGTTAATGGCAATATCGTTGGGATACGTAAGCCCTATGGCATGATACCCCAGGTTGGCTGCCCGTTTTAGTATCTGCCGATAGGCATATGGCACGCCACCCGTACCCGGAAAAAACAGGAACAATTTGTTCTTCTGCGCCACGTTAGGGTTAGTGTACACAAAGTGGTAATTGTTTGGCGTACCACTAAGCGGGTCGGCGGTATTTGGGGCAACAATATGTTCGGTCTGGGCAAGGGCAGGCCAAAATATGCCACCAAGCAACAGCAGGGTAACAATACGTTTCATAACATAACAGGTTTTCGTAAAAATAACCAAAAGCGGTTATACTGCTGTGCCGTTCATGGTGCCTTTTGTGCCATTGGGGGTGTTTATATTCGTTGTGCTTTTTTACGCTCTCTAAAAGTCTGATTCAGATTCTAAATTGTATACTCTCGTGGTTTTTATTAATAATAATGAATAATATTGATAGAAACCCCATTTCCTCCGCCTAGTAAAAATCCTTACCTTGCATCCTTTAAAAACAAAACAATGAAACTACTACGCTTACTGGTGCTGTTTATTACGGTACCTGCCATTGCGCAGCAGGGCGGTATGTGGATACCCTCACTGCTTAGCGGCCTTAATGAAAAGGAGATGAAACACCTGGGCATGAAAATGTCGGTTAAGGATATTTATGATGTTAACCACAGCAGCCTTAAAGATGCCGTACCGCAGTTTGACGGTGGCTGTACTGCCGAGATGATATCAGACAAAGGCCTGCTGTTAACCAACCACCACTGCGGTTTTGACAACATACAAAGCCACAGTACCCTGGAGCACGATTACCTGACTAACGGTTTCTGGGCCATGAGCCTTACCGAAGAACTGCCTAACCCGGGCGTAACCGTTATGTTTATCGTGAGCATAGACGATGTAACCACTAAGGTGCTTGAAAATACTCAGGGGCTGGATGAAAAAGCACGCCAGCAAAAAATACAGGAAAACATAGGTTCATTAACCAAATCTTTACCAAAGGAAACGTGGCAGGAAAACAGTATCCGTACCTTTTATGAGGGTAACCAGTACATCCGTTTTGTAACCGAAACATTTAAAGATATCCGCCTCGTGGGTGCGCCGCCATCGAGCATAGGTAAGTTCGGGTCAGATACAGACAACTGGGTGTGGCCGCGTCATACGGGCGACTTTAGTATGTTCCGTATTTATGCCGATAAAAACAACCGCCCGGCTGAATATAGCAAAGATAACGTGCCGTACAAGCCGAAACATTTTTTACCGGTAAACATAGGGGGCGTTAAAGAAAATGATTTCACTATGGTGTTTGGCTATCCCGGTCGCACTACAGAGTACCTGCCTGCTGTGGCCGTGTCACAAATCATGAACGTGCTGGATCCTGCCAGAATAGAAATCCGTGATGCCGCCCTTAAGGTGGAAGATGGCTTTATGCGCAAAGACCAGCAGATAAAAATTCAGTATGCAGCTAAATATGCTTCGATAGCCAACTATTGGAAAAAATGGATAGGAGAGGTACAGGGGCTTAAAAAGAGCAACGCTGTAGGTATTAAACGCGATTACGAAAAGAAGTTTACCCAATGGGTTAACACTGCCGGTAAAAAGGCAGAATATGGTAACCTTTTGCCTGAATTTGAAAAGAATTATAAGGATATAGAATCATACGCCCTGGCACGTGATTACTTTGTGGAGGTAGCCCTGCGTAATACGGAGTTGCTTACTACAGGGTATAAATTGTACCAGTTAGAGCAGGTATATACAGCCAAAGGGGCACAGTCGTTTAATGATCGTAAGGTCAATGCCCTGAAAGGTCTTGAAGCTACTTTCAAAGATTATAGTAAAGCGGTAGACGAAAAAGTGTTTGAGCAGTTAATAACGCTGTACCTTACCAAGTCGCCTAAGCCGTTTTTGCCGGAGTCGTTGGCTAATGCCAATGTAGCCCAACTCACCGCTGAGGTATATGGCAAAAGTAAGCTGACAAGCTACGAGGGTGTAAAGCAACTTCTGGAAGGCGATCCTGCAGCTATCATCGAAAAACTGAATGCCGATAAAGGTTACCAGGTAATCAAGGCTATGTCGCTTGCGTATTACGATAAGGTAATGCCGAAGTATGAGGAAATAAATCTTAAGATAACAGCCCTGCAACGCACGTATATGAAAGCCATCCTGGAGCTTAGCCCCAAGGATGCCCGCATTTTCCCGGATGCTAACAGTACCCTGCGTGTTACCTATGGTAAGGTAAAAGGATACGAGCCACGTGATGCCGTGTACTACGAGCCTACTACATATCTTGATGGTGTGATAGAAAAATACGTGCCCGGCGATTATGAGTTTGATGTTCCGCAAAAGCTTATAGACCTGTATAACAAAAAAGACTACGGCCAGTATGGCGAAAACGGTAAAATGCCCGTGTGCTTTATTGCTACAAACCATACTACAGGCGGTAACAGCGGTAGCCCGGCTATAGACGCTAAGGGTAATCTTATAGGGCTTAACTTTGACCGTGTATGGGAAGGTACTATGAGCGACATCCATTATGATCCTGAAATTTGCCGTAACATTATGGTAGACCTACGATACGTTTTATTCATTGTTGATAAGTTTGCCGGTGCCGGCCATCTGGTAAAGGAAATGAAACTTGTAAAGTAAAACTGTAAGAGTACGTTCTTTTTTTTGCTTGGTTTACAAAACCTTATGGTTTCAAATGCCATTAATCTTTCAAGGATAATGTTAAAATTGAAATCGTTATTAATAATATGCTGACTTTCAGGGTGAAAATGCACTAAAAAAAATTATTGCCGAATTATTTTGCAGTGTCAAAAAATTTATATCTTTGCTCCGAGTTAATAATTAACCTTTATAATTTAGTAAGATGAAAAAAGTTGTTTTAAGCCTAGCCCTAGTTGCTGTACTAGGTCTTTCTTTCACTTCATGCAAGAAAGCTGAAGGAGAAGCTACTGAAGGTACTGCTGATACTACAGTTGTAGAAGCTCCTGAAGCTGCTCCAGCTGATACTGCTGCTCCAGTTGTTGATTCTGCTGCTGCTCCAGTTGATTCTGCTGCTGTTGCTCCAGCTGCTGCTCCTGCTGCTCACTAAGAAGCGACAGACAAAAAGCATTAGAAAGCCACGCATTGCGTGGCTTTTCTTTTTTATACTAATAATGTTTATCCTTACCTTTGCTCTCCTAAATGTTAGTGCAGCGCCTTGATTTCTAAAAATACCATAGACACCGTATTTGAAACCGCCCGTGTAGAGGAGGTAATTGGCGATTTTGTGGTGCTTAAGCGCTCCGGAACGAATATGAAAGGGCTTAGCCCGTTTAGTAATGAGAAGTCGCCTTCGTTTATGGTTTCGCCCGTAAAACAAATCTGGAAGGATTTCAGTTCGGGCAAAGGCGGCAACGCTGTGGCGTTCCTTATGGAGCACGAGCATTTCAGTTATCCTGAAGCCATACGCTACCTTGCCAAAAAATACAACATAGAAATAGAGGAAACCGAGCAGACCGATGCCCAGCGTGAGCAGATAAACGAAAAGGAAAGTATGTACCTGGTGTCAGAATTTGCCCAGCGTTATTTCCAGGATGTTATGCTGAATACTGATGAAGGTAAGGCTATAGGTTATTCTTATTTTAAAGAACGCGGTTTTACCGGAGATACCATTAAGAAGTTTGGTTTAGGATATTCGCCCGAAGGCTACGAAGCGTTTAGCAAGGAAGCCCTGGGAAAAGGCTATAAGCTGGAATACCTCGAAAAAACCGGTTTTACCATAGTGCGCGAAGACGGACGCATGGCCGACCGTTTTCGTGGGAGGGTTATGTTTCCCATACAAAGTATGAGCGGACGAGTGCTTGGATTTGGGGGGCGTATACTGGGTAATGACAAGAAAGTTGCCAAGTACCTCAATTCGCCTGAAAGCGACATTTACCACAAAAGCAAAGTATTGTACGGTATTTTCCATGCCAAACAATCTATTGCCAAAAAAGATAACTGTTACCTTGTTGAGGGGTATACGGATGTGATACAGATGCACCAGGCGGGCATTGAAAACGTAGTAGCATCGAGCGGTACGGCTTTAACGCCTGACCAGATTCGCCTTATAAGCCGCCTGACCAAAAATATTACGGTACTCTTCGATGGAGATGCCGCAGGCTTACGGGCATCCATTCGTGGTATCGACCTGATACTGGAGGAGGGGATGAACGTAAAGGTATGCGGTTTCCCCGATGGCGACGACCCTGATAGCTTTGCCAAGCGTACCCCGCATGATGAGCTGGTGACCTATCTTGAAAACAATGCGAAAGACTTTATACAGTTTAAGGCATCATTGCTAATGGACGAGGCTAAGGAAGACCCGGTAAAAAAAGCCGGCCTTATCCGCGATATGGTGAGCAGTATTGCTAAAATTCCTGATCGTATTCAACGGGAGGTGTACATACAGGAAACCGCCCGCATTATGGATATCAGCGAGCAGGTGCTGGTAAGTACACTGGCCCAGCTTGCTACCAAAGACATTGCCGATGCCGATAAAAAGCTGAAAGAGGAACGTAAAGGCCAAACCATGCAGCCTGTACGCGATGATGCCCCTGTGCAGCAGGAGCGTGTGGATATACTAAACCGGGTAGAACGTAAAATGGTAGAGATACTGCTCCTTTACGGTGGTAATGAAGAGGAGTTTGAAGATGTGTTTATAAAGTTTGATGAATTCGGTAAAGAGTATGAGCATGTAGAGCGTAAAAGCTATAAAGTGTACGAACGTGTTTACCTTAATCTTCAGGAAGACGAAATTCAGTTTGCCAATCCGGTGTTCCGCGACCTCTACAAGGCGATTATGGATTACTTTACATCGCATGAGACGTTAGTGCCTGACGAGTTTATTAATGGCCTGCCACCGGAGCTGCAAAGCGAAACTGCCGATATTTACATGGAAGAGGAGCGCTATCACGTACATGAGTGGGAAGAACGGAAGCAGATACCTGTAAAGCATAAAAATTTAACCATAGCAGCGTATACTAATGAGCACATTATGGATTTACGTTGGCTGCTTCTGGGTAAGCTGGTACAAGACCTGAAACTTCAGGTAACCCCAGATGGCGATAATATAGAAATCCTGATGTCGGTTATGGATTATAACACACTGGTAAATTATCTTTCGCGTAAGCTAAGCAGGTTACGTAGCCATTTTTATTAGAACATGTTATATATAAATAAACAAAAGCGCCTTATGGGGCGCTTTTGCTTTTTCTGGTTTACAGAAGTGTTGTGAGTAGTGGTTTCCTTTTTCGGTGCAGTTTTTGTTATACGATTTCCAGCGTCTTAGCCTTGTTTACCAGGTCTACAAGATTTGTAACGTGCAGCTTGGTAAGCAGCCTCAGCTTGTAAGTACTGATGGTTTTTTCATTAAGATCCAGCAGCTGGGCAATTTCTTTGTTCTTTTTGCCTTCGCTCAGGTAACGTAATACTTCAATTTCGCGCGATGACAGCTTGCGGTACAGGCGTTCACTTTTCTTGCCTTTATTAAGCAAGGCAAGGTTTTTCTTTACCGTGTCGCTAAACACCACTTCACCATGGCTCACTTTTTTAATAGTGCTTTCCAGCTCATCCAGGCGCGCGCTTTTTTGTACGTATGCAGAAACTCCCGCTTTAAGGGCGTTTGGCGCATAAATCTGCTCTGCAAGATTTGTAAAAATTACAATTTTTGTTTCCGGGAAATCCTTAATCAGGCTCTTTACGCTGCTAATGCTTGTAAGTCCTTCCAGTTCAAGGTCTACCACGGCCACATCAACTGTTTTTTTGTTTAACACATCCACCAACCCGTCCAGATTATTTACCACACCCACAAAACTAATCTGCGGATTTTCGTTAAAAAACGACTTCATCCCGTAATGCACCACAGGATGGTTATCCGCAAGGCATAACTTTATCATAACAGTGTGTTTTTGGGTTTCACTTACTAGTAAAATTAACCATTAGTTTCTTAAAGTATTGTGAATGAAAGAATTTTATTTCAAATTTAAGGGAATTTCACAAACGGGTATGGGTTGCATCTTATGCTGGTTGATGGTGTTTAAGCGTTTATAAATGTCAAAAACTTCTTTTTCGCGGCCTGTAAATTCATGGCTTTCATGACCTTTGTGGTCTTTTTCCATAGCCCATTCCAGTTCCTCGTACGTGGCGCCAATCTGGTCTTCGTCGCTGCGGTCGTCGCCAAAGAGCCCATCGGTAGGTTTGGCTACAAGTATGGTATTAGTTACGCCCAGGTGTTTTGCCAGTATGCGTACCTCAGTTTTGGTAAGATCTGCAATGGGGCTTACGTCTACGCCGCCATCGCCGTATTTAGTATAAAAGCCTACACCAAAATCTTCTACTTTGTTTCCTGTACCGGCCACTATAAAGCCGTTAATCCCGGCGTGGTAGTACAGGGTAATCATACGCAGGCGCGAGCGGGTATTGGCCTCAGTATGGTCGGTTATAGCCTGTGTAGTCCCCTTTGGCACCTGTTCTTTAAAATGGGTAAAGGTGCTGGTAAGGTCGGTCTCTACCGATGATACATTTTCAAATTTTCCTTTCAGCCAGGTAATGTGTTCCCTTGCACGGCTTACGTGGCTTTCGGCCTGGTGAATGGGCATTTCCACGCACAGGGTAGGTAGTCCCGTTTGCGCGCAAAGTGTTGAGGTTAAGGCAGAATCTATGCCGCCCGATATGCCTACAACAAATCCCTTTGATTTTGCGTTAGCTGCATAATCGCGCAGCCAGCCTACTATATGGTCGTTAATGCGTTGGGATTCAAATTTTGAATGTACCTCCATGGTCATATAAATTAAAAGGTTGTACTATATTTGCCATAAATTTAGAGAATACTAAGTAAAGAACGTAGCATTTTAAAAAGCAAAATGAAAAAATACATTACACTTTCGCTGGCAGCAGTGCTGCTTTTTGCCTGTAAAGGCGAAAATAAAGCGGAAGATAAAATAGCCGATGTAAAGGTAGATAAGGTGAACGTAGTGCGCTTTGACGACCTTTTTTATAATGCCAAACCGGGTGACCTGCCTAAGCTTAAAGCCGAGTTTCCGTACTTTTTTCCGGAGGGGAATTCAGATACGGTCTGGACAAACAAGCTGAACAACCCATTACTGCAGGAACTGCACCATGAGGTAGATAAGAAGTTTCCGGATACTAAAAAGCTGGAGGATGATTTTACCGAGCTGTACCAGCATATAAAATATTACTATCCGCAGGCACCGCAGCCCAAGGTGGTAACGCTTATCTCTGAAATGGATTACCAGAGCAGGGCTATTTATACCGATTCGCTGGCATTGGTATCGCTTGATTTATACCTTGGCAAAGACCATAAGTTTTATGTGGATTTCCCGCAGTATATCCGTCAGGATTTTGAGCCGTCGCAACTGATGCCTGATATGGTTACGGCATTTGCATATGGAAAAATCGCGCCGCCTAAAGACCACACGTTGTTGTCTGTAATGATTTATTATGGCAAGGAACTGTATATGAAAGATAAGTTGATACCTGATACGCCCGATCATGAGAAAATTGCATTTACCGATGAGCAAATGAAATGGACCAAAGCTAATGAAGTAGAGATATGGCGTTACTTTGTAGAAAATAAATTATTTTTTGATACCGATCCAAAACTTCCCGGGCGCTTTATAAACCCGGCGCCCTTCAGTAAGTTTTATCTTGGCTTTGATAAAGAGAGTCCCGGCAGGATAGGGCAGTGGATAGGCTGGCAGATTGTACGCTCATACATGGAGCAAAACGACAAGGTAACACTACAACAATTATTAGCGCTTGATGCTAAAGTAATATTTGATAATTCTAAATACAAACCCGCGAAATAATGGCTGAGAAATTAATAAAGTCTGATATAAAGATTACCATAGAACTGGATGAAAACCGTGTGCCTGAAAAACTAAGCTGGACGGCCCGTGACGGTGGAGTGGTGGCTGAGCCTACCAAAGCATTTATGCTTAGCGTATGGGACAGCAAGCCGCAGGAAAGCATGCGTATAGACCTTTGGACAAAGGATATGCCGGTAGACGAAATGAAGGTGTTTTTCCACCAGACGCTGGTAAGCATGGCAGATACATACCAACGTGCTACCGACGATGAAAAAATGGCGGATACGATGCGTGATTTCTGCGCGTACTTTGCCGAGAAGCTGGAACTGAAAACCGGTAAATAAAAAATAAGCGACCTTTTTGGGTCGCTTATTTTTTTTGCCACTAATTTCACTAATGTAGCGAATTAAAATTTGTGATGATTAGTGTAATTAGTGGCTTTATTGTTTTATACAATAGCCAGGAATATAAAAAAGGCAATTGCTATAAGTGTGCAGAAAAACCCGTTCCAGGTATTTTCGCTCCAGTTTTTCATGATTTCTTTCATGGTCAATAAAAGTTGGTTATGGTTAGAAGGCAAATATATGCTAAAAACTCTGGTTTTCAAAAATGCCTTTGTTTACTTCGTCTATATAGGCCAAAAGTTCTTCACGGCCGGTTGCATCTTCTGATGAAGTAATAAAGTGCTGCGGCATTTCTTCCCATCCGGCTTCAATGATTTGCTTACGATAGGCCGCTACGTGCTGTTGCTGCTTGCCTTTGCTTATTTTGTCGGATTTAGTGAAAACAATACAAAACGGCACTTCAGCTTCACCAAGATAGTTGATAAATTCTACGTCTATCTTCTGTGCATCGTGGCGTATGTCTACCAGTACGAAGGCGCAAATAAGCTGCTCGCGTTTTTCAAAGTAATCGGTAATAAACTGCTGAAATACCTGTTTGGTTGATTTAGATACACGGGCATATCCATAACCCGGTAAATCTACCAGGTGCCAGTTATCATTAATCTTAAAATGGTTTATCAGTTGGGTTTTACCCGGCCTTCCCGAGGTCTTGGCTAGTGAGGTGCGCCCCGTAATCATATTTATAAGCGATGACTTGCCTACATTACTACGGCCTATAAACGCATATTCCGGTATACGGTCTTTTGGGCATTTCGAAGCATCTGAATTGCTTACAACAAATTCGGCGGTATTAATTTTCATGTCATCATCGTTTAAGTGGGCAAAGATACGTATTTCAGATTTTAGATTGAAGATTTCAGATTTTCCCTAGGTATTGAAAAAGTAAAGGCACAAAATCGTATGATCTTATGCCTTTACTAATGATATTTATTTTTTCAGGTTCCGAGTGAAGTTCTTTCAAAAATCTGCAACTATTGTGGTAGTCCCTGTTTAGTAAGCCATTCGTGCATCAGGCGGTTAAACTCGTCCGGATGCTCCATCATGGCTGCATGGCCACATTTGTCTATCCAGTACAGGGTGCTGTTTGGTAGCAGCTTGTGGAACTCTTCCGCTACATCGGGAGGGGTTACACCATCCTGTTTTCCCCAGATGATTCCGGTATGTACATGCATTTTAGGTAAGTCTTTAGCCATGTTATGGCGTATGGCACTCTTGGCTATGGTAAGTGTTTTTATCAGTTTTATGCGGTCGTTAGCTACGGCATATACATCATCTACCAGTTCTTCTGTAGCTATGGATGCATCATAAAATACTTCGCCCGCTTTTCTTTTAATGTATTCGCGGTCACCCCTGCGCGGGTAGCTGTCGCCCATGGCGCTTTCATAAAGTCCGCTACTGCCGGTTATGATAAGGCCCAGCATTTTTTCAGGGTACATTTTACTAAAATATAACGCTATGTGTCCGCCAAGCGAGTTGCCCAGTAGTATTACGCGGTCAAAACCTTTGTATTCTATAAAGTCCTTAACCCAGCGGGCAAATGCTTTTACATTCGTCTTTAAAATACTTTGGGTATACAGTGGCAGTTCCGGTATTATAACCTTAAAGCCGTGTTGCGGAAAATAGTTTGCTACGCCGTCAAAATTGCTCAGGGCACCCATTAATCCGTGAAGTACTATAATAGGGGTGCCTTCGCCATTTTCGTAGTAATGGTATTTCCCTTCGTTATTATTGCTTTGCATGTGGTTTTTATCAGTTTTTAAAAACTGACGCAAATATATAACTTTTACGCTTACGTTTTTTACTCTATTAAATTTGTAGACTAATGTTGATTTTGTTTTACCACCATTTACCACTGCGCTTACCACCTTCTCCCACTGGTTTTAGTTAAATATATGTTTAAATCTGCGCTTGGCTGTTGTAGTTGATTGTTGAGAGATTTTTAAATCAGCTGCTATTGCTGGTGTTTTTATTGAAGTATTTCTCGTTTGGTTTCATTTTTAGTGTAAATTTTTTATCGGTTTCACAAAACATTGTGATTAAGTGTTTTGAGTGAATGTGGGAGGTGAAATCCAAAACTTATCAACAAAGTGGGAGTAAGTGGGAGACGGTGGCAAAAAAGTTTTATATTTGCTTTTAAATGACTTCAAATCTAACTGCTTGAATACCATTGTAGGAACATATGAATGTAAGGCTGATAACAAAGGGAGGTTGATGATACCTGCCCCTTTGAAGAAGCAATTGCATGAAGGCCTGGACCAGGGCTTTGTTCTTAAAAGGTCGGTTTTTCAGCAGTGTTTGGAGCTTTATCCGATGGCGGAGTGGGAGAAGATGATGAATAAGCTGAATAAGCTAAACCGTTTCGTGAAAAAGAACAATGATTTTATCAGGGCATTTACGGCGGGTGTAAGAGTAGTAGAGATGGATGCGGCCGGAAGGGTGCTGATACCAAAAGACCTTGCGGTATTTGGTGGTATAGAAGCTGAGGTAGTGTTGTCTTCGGCAGTGAACATCGTGGAAATTTGGAATAAAGAACGCTATGAGGCTTCGATAAATGTATCTGACGATGATTTTGCAAGCCTGGCCGAAGATGTGATGGGTAATATAATGGACGACGAAGATGGAATATCATAACCCCGTATTGCTTAAAGAAACAGTAGACGGACTCAATATAAAGCCTGATGGTGTGTATGTGGATGTAACCTTTGGTGGTGGCGGACACTCAAGAGAGATAATGAAAAGGCTGGGGCCAAACGGAAAGTTATTTGCTTTTGACCAGGATGAAGATGCACAGGCTAACGTAATAGATGATGAGCGTTTTACCCTGATTCCTGAAAACTTCAGGTTCCTGAAAAGGTACCTCAGGTTTTACGGTGTAAAAGAGGTGGATGGTATACTGGGTGATTTTGGAGTGTCGTCTCACCAGTTTGATGTAGCGGAAAGAGGGTTCAGTACCCGTTTTGATGCGGAGCTGGATATGAGGATGAGTAAGAAAAATGATCTTGATGCCTATAAAGTAGTGAATGACTACGAAGAAAAGGAGCTTAAGAGGGTGTTCTTTGATTATGGTGAATTAAAAAATGCAGGTGCGCTTGCCTATACTATAGGACTTGCCCGGAAAGAAAAACCGATTAAAAACACTGGAGAGTTAAAGCAGGTGTTGGCTAAATTTCTGCCGGCTCACAAGAGCAACAAGATATTGGCGCAGATCTATCAGGCTATCCGTATAGAGGTAAACCAGGAGGTAGAAGTGCTTAGGGAGTTTTTGGTTCAGAGCCTTGAGGTGCTTAAACCGGGTGGTAGGCTTAGCGTAATAAGCTACCATTCACTAGAGGATAGATTGGTAAAGCGCTTTGTGCGAAACGGTATGTTTGAAGGTGAGCCGGAGCGCGATATGTTCGGGCGGTTTGAAGTGCCGTTTAAGTCGATTGAAAAACTGATAGTGCCTACCGAGGAAGAAATTGCGCAGAACAACAGGGCGCGCAGTGCCAAGCTCAGGGTGGCAGAAAAAATATAATAGGTTATGAAAGGCGGAGTATACAGTTTGCTTAAGGCGAAGTACCTGGTAGATCAGGGCTCTATGAAGAACTGGCGTTTTATACTGTTCCTGATTTTTGTAGCTATGGTTATGATAGCCAATTCGCATAATTACGAGCAAAAGTTGTACAGGATTAGCGCTCTTGAAGGTGAAATAAAGCAGCTTCGGGGCGAGTTTGTAGACCGACGCAGCGAGCTGATGAAATTGAAAATGGAAAGTACGGTGGCGGCAAAAATGGAGTCCAGGCAAATATTTCCTGCGGCTGTTCCGCCAAAAAAGATACAGGTAACTAAAGAAGATAGTAAAAACTTTTTTAAACGCTTATGGGACTAGAGGACAAGAGTATTTCCTTCCGGATTTATTTAGTAGCCTTCGCATTAGTTGTGATGGCTATACTTGTTTCTGTAAAGCTTGCAAACATACAGTGGGTACATGGCGACCATTATCGTGAACTGGCACGTCAGCGTACGGTAAAAAACTTTACCATACCGGCTAACCGCGGTAATGTGTACAGTAGCGACGGTAGTCTTTTGGCAACATCTATACCTAATTACATTGTAAGGTTTGATGCCGTAGCGCCTAAGAAAGAAGATTTTGTAAAATACCTGCCTGCGTTGGCCGATTCGCTTCAGGCGATGTTTGGTAAACCGGCCGATGAGTACAGGGATATGTTTAACAGGGCAAGGGAGCGAAAAAATCGTTACATGCTGGTTACTAAAGGTCTTAGTTACACTGAATTGCTTAGGTTGAAGAGTTTTCCGCTGTTTAAGTTGGGTCCTTTTAAAGGAGGGGTAATTACGGAGCAGAAAATTGTGCGTGAACACCCGATAGGGAAGATTGCAGAGCGTACCGTGGGGTACGAAAGAATTGATGACGATGGCGAGGTGTTATATGTGGGGATTGAAGGAGCGTATGCTGATTACCTGAAAGGGAAAGACGGTCGCCACATGATGCAGAAGATAGCTAAGAACCACTGGAAGCCGATTAGCGATGTAAATGAACTTGACCCTATAGACGGGTTAGATGTGATAAGTACCATAGATGTGTATATACAGGATATTGCGCATCACGCTCTTTTAAAACAACTGGAATATTATGAGGCAGACCATGGTTGTGTGGTGGTTATGGAAACCAAAACCGGCTATGTAAGGGCTATCAGTAACCTTGGCCGTGCAGAAGACGGCTCGTACTACGAAACCATAAACTACGCGGTGGGTGAAAGCCAGGAGCCGGGCTCTACGTTTAAACTTGCAGGCCTTGTAGCTATGCTGGAAGATGGCAGGGTAGATACGGCACAGGTCTTTGATACACATGGCGGGGATGTTACCTATTCCGGTAAGCATGTGCAGGACTCACATAAGGGTGGCTACGGAAAAATATCGCTTGCGCGTGGTTTTGAGCTTTCAAGTAATACGGTGTTGGTTCAGGCATTATACAACAGTTACAAGGATGATCCTGCAACGTTTGTAAAACATCTTAACAGCTGGGGCTTTAATAACAGGCTGGGGGTTACATTAAAAGGTGAAGGTAAGCCAAGGATTCCGCAACCCGAAGAAAAAAGCTGGTCTAAGATATCGCTGCCTTGGATGGGGTTTGGTTACGGATTGAGCCTTACACCACTGCAAACATTGGCATTTTATAACGGAATAGCCAATAACGGTGAAAAATTACGTCCGTTGTTTGTACAGGAAATCAGGGCTTGGGACAAGTCGATAAAGAAATTCGATAAGGAAGTCATCAACCCAAAAATGTGTTCACCTGAAACCATTAAGCAGGTAAAGGCAATTATGGCAAACGTGGTGAAGAAGGGTACAGGCTCTAAGCTGTATTCTGAAAACTTCAGCATGGCGGGTAAAACCGGAACAGCTCAGGTTAACTACGGCAAAGGTGGGAAGACAAATGGTGGAATGTATTACTCGTCATCGTTCGTGGGGTACTTCCCGGCAGATGAGCCACAGTACTCCTGCATCGTGGTGGTGCACAAGCCACACGTAGCAAAAGGGTATTTTGGTGCAGACGTAGCGGGACCGGTATTCCGCAGGATAGCGCAAAAGATATTTACCGATGTGCCTTCAACCAACAAAGTGAAGCAATTGGATAAAAACATAAAAGAACAGGAGCGGTTATACGCTTCTTATTTTGACAAAGCTGAAAAAGTTACCAAGGAAGCTGTGCCTAACACTGTTGGGATGGCGGGTATGGATGCTGTAGCATTGCTGGGCAACCTGGGGCTTAAAGTGGAAGTAAAAGGGATAGGCAAAGTTAAAAGACAATCTATAACGCCGGGACGCTCTTTTAAAAAGAATGAAACAATAATACTGGAATTATCGTGATGCTGTTGCGCGACATATTATATAAAGTAGCCATTGAACAAGTGAAGGGTTCAACCGACCTTGACGTGGCTAAGATAGAGTTCGACTCACGTAAGGTGGAAGAAGGTGATGCTTTTGTAGCAATTCGCGGCACACTGAGCGACGGCCACGCGTATATAGAAAAGGCGATAAGCCTGGGGGCCACTTCGATAATTTGCGAGGAGCTTCCGGTGTATGTAGCAGAAGGAATAACGTATATAGTAGTAAATAACACCCATGCTGCATTGGCATTAATGGCGGCTAATTATTACGGTAATCCTTCGGAGAGCCTTAAACTGGTAGGGGTAACCGGTACAAACGGAAAAACTACCATAGCTACGTTGCTATATCAGTTGTTTAAGAATGCAGGTTACAAATCAGGTTTGCTGAGCACGGTAAAGATAATGGTAGATGAAACAGAATATCCTGCCACGCATACCACACCTGATTCATTGACAATAAACAGGTACCTGCGCGAAATGGTAAACGAAGGCTGTGATTACTGCTTTATGGAAGTAAGCAGCCACGGCATCCACCAGCACCGCACCAGCGGGTTATTGTTTGCCGGAGGGATATTTACTAACCTCTCGCACGACCACCTGGACTACCATGCCACGTTTGCAGAGTACAGGGATGTTAAGAAATCGTTCTTTGATCATTTGCCGAAAACGGCCTTTGCCATAACCAATGCCGACGACAAGAACGGTCAGGTTATGCTTCAGAATACAGTAGCAAAAAAGTTTGCCTATAGCCTTAAAAGCTTTGCAGATTATAAAGCCCAGATTTTGGAAAACCAACTTTCAGGATTATTGCTTAAAATAAACGGACAGGAAGTTTGGGTAAAGCTGATAGGTACGTTCAATGCCTATAACCTACTTGCCATATATGGCACAGCCATTAATCTTGGTCTTGAAGAAATAGAGGTGCTAAGATTGCTGAGTGAGCTTGAAAGCGTAAGCGGGAGGTTTCAGTTTATTGTAACGCCATCTAAGATTACGGCGATTGTGGATTATGCCCATACCCCCGATGCGTTGGAGAATGTGCTGAAAACTATAGAGGACATCCGTACAAGGAATGAGAAGCTGATAACCGTAGTAGGCTGCGGTGGTGACAGGGATAAAACCAAACGCCCCGAAATGGCAAAGATAGCCAGTAGCATGAGCGACCAGGCCATCTTTACCAGCGACAACCCAAGGAGCGAAGTGCCCGAGGATATTATTGAAGATATGGAAAAAGGGGTAGAACCCCAGGATTATAAAAAAACGGTTGCTATAATAGACCGTAAGCAGGCCATAAAGCTTGCCTGCCAGTTGGCACAACCGAATGACATCATACTCATAGCCGGAAAAGGCCATGAAACGTACCAGGAAATCAAGGGTGTGAAGTATGATTTTGATGATATGGAGGTAGTGAAAGAGTTATTGAACCAATTTAACAAATAGCAATAGGAAGCATGCTGTACTATTTATTTCAGTTTCTGGACAAAGAGTGGGACATACCGGGTACGGGGGTGTTCCAGTACATTACGTTCCGATCAGGCCTGGCAGTAATACTTTCGCTGTTGCTGTCTACAATTTTCGGTAAGCGTATCATCAACTTCCTACGCCGTCAGCAAATCGGGGAAACCGTGCGCGACCTGGGTCTTGAAGGGCAAACGCAAAAAGCCGGTACGCCCACCATGGGAGGTTTGATTATCATCTTCTCTACGCTTATACCGGTGTTGTTGCTTGCTAAGCTTGATAATATTTATATAGTGATACTGATTGTAACTACGTTATGGATGGGAACCATAGGTTTCCTGGACGATTACCTGAAAGTACACAAAAAAGATAAAGAAGGCCTTAAAGGCAAGTTTAAGGTAGTAGGTCAGGTAGGCCTTGGGCTGATAGTAGGTTATGTGTTATACTTCCATCCGGGAGTTACCGTGCGAACAGATAATGCCAGGATAGTACACTACGAGGAAGGCCGTAACGTAATAGTGCAGTCGCCTGTGGAAGAAAAATCAACAGCCACTACCATTCCGTTCTTTAAAAATAATGAGTTTGACTACGCTGAAGCGCTGTCGTTCCTTGGAGGTGATTACGCCAAGTGGGCATGGATCATTTTCATTCCGATAGTGATATTTATCATAACGGCTGTAAGCAACGGAGCTAACCTTACAGATGGTATAGACGGGCTCGCGGCAGGAACCAGTTCCATAGTCGTCCTTACGCTGGGTATTTTCGCTTTCGTGTCGGGTAATATCATTTTCAGTAATTACCTGAACATAATGTACATTCCTAACTCAGGTGAAATGACCGTGTACATTGCCGCGTTTGTAGGGGCACTCATAGGGTTCCTCTGGTATAATACGTATCCGGCCACGGTGTTTATGGGCGACACCGGTAGCCTTACCATAGGTGGTATTATAGCAGTATTGGCACTGGCAGTACGTAAAGAGCTGCTTATTCCGGTACTGTGCGGGGTGTTCCTCGCAGAGAACCTTTCGGTAGTACTGCAGGTAAGTTACTTTAAATATACCAAGAAGAAATATGGCGAAGGCCGCAGGATTTTCCTGATGTCGCCGCTGCACCACCACTACCAGAAAAAAGGGTATCACGAGAGTAAAATCGTTTCCCGCTTCTGGATTGTAAGCATCCTTCTGGCCATCTTCTCACTGGTATCATTAAAACTGAGGTAACATGAGATTAGTGGTACTTGGAGGAGGAGAGAGTGGTGTAGGCACCGCGATCCTTGGTAAGAAAAAAGGGTACGATGTTTTTTTGTCGGACTTTGGAAAGATAAAGAATAACTATAAAGAGGTGCTGGCGCTGCACAGGCTTGCCTGGGAAGAAGAAAAGCATACCGAGGAAATGATACTAAATGCCGACGTGGTGATGAAAAGCCCGGGTATACCCGATAAGTCGCCCATAGTACAGAAGCTGAAAGCACAGGGCACGCCGGTAATATCTGAAATAGAATTTGCCGAAAAATATAATGAAAAGGAAACCATAGGCATAACCGGCAGTAACGGTAAAACCACCACCACAATGCTTACCCACCACATACTGAAACAGGGTGGGCTTAATGTGGGACTGGCAGGGAATATAGGCAAAAGCTTTGCCTGGCAGGTAGCCGAAGATAAGGTAGAAGGATACGTTCTTGAACTAAGTAGTTTTCAGCTCGATGGCATAAGGCAGTACAGGCCGCACATAGCGGTGATTACGAACATAAGCCCGGATCACCTGGACAGGTACGATTATAAGTACGAACTGTACATAGAAGCGAAGTTCAGGATAACCATGAACCAGACCAAAGAGGATTACCTGGTATACGATGCAGATGATGAAGCCATAAATAACTGGCTGGCCCATAATAAAACAAAAGCGAAGCTGATACCCTTTTCGCTTTCGGGCAATAACAAAGAAGGAGTATACGTGAAGAACGATATTATTGTAAGTACATTAACCAAAAACGAGTTTACAATGCCAATAACTGAACTGTCACTGGATGGTAAGCACAATGTAAAGAATGCTATGGCCTCTATTGCTGTTGCACAGCTAAAAAATATAAGGAAGAAAACCATTGTTGAGAGCCTTTCAAATTTCCAGGGAGTAGAACACAGGCTTGAGAAAGTGCTGAAAATACAAGGTGTGGAGTATGTAAACGACAGCAAGGCAACGAATACGAACTCGGCTTATTTTGCCCTTGACAGCATGAGCACGCCTACCGTATGGATAGTAGGTGGAGTAGATAAGGGTAATGACTATAACGAACTGATGCAACTGGTACGCGAAAAGGTAAAAGCCATAGTGTGCCTGGGTGTAGACAACCAAAAGATAATGCATGCCTTTGGTAATGTGGTAGACGTAATCACCGAAACCACCAGCATGACAGAAGCCGTGAAAATGGCGTCTATGCTTTCTGAGAAAGGCGATACGGTATTGTTGTCTCCCGCTTGTGCAAGCTTTGATTTATTTGAAAGCTATGAAGACCGTGGTAAGCAGTTTAAGGTTGCTGTGCAGAATTTGTAATTACGTTCCTGCTAAGTAGGAACAACGCCGAAAGGCAATAGTAATGGAGTAGAACATGAGAGAATTAATCAATAACCTGAAAGGAGATAAAGGCATCTGGTCATTTGTGATACTGCTTGCCCTTATATCATTCATGCCGGTTTTCAGTGCGAGTAGTAACCTCGTATATGTAATTGGTAAAGGCTCTGTAATAGGGTATCTGGTTAAGCACCTCGTTCATATATTTATTGGTTTAGCACTTGTATATGCTGTGCATAAGGTGCCATATCATTATTACAAAGGTATTTCTATACTAGGGATGCCATTGGTGGCACTGCTGCTGATTTATACATTTTTTCAGGGAACGGTGATTGATGGAGCCAATGCCAGCCGTTGGATAAAAGTGCCGTTTATTGGCGTTACGTTCCAAACATCGTCGCTTGCCATGATTGTACTTATGGTGTATGTAGCCCGTTACCTTGCCAAGGTGCAGGATAAGGCTTATACGTTTAAGTCGTCGTTCATTGAATTATGGATTCCGGTATTCATTATACTGGCACTGATACTACCTGCCAACTTTAGTACTGCCGCGCTTATTTTTAGCATGGTATGTATGTTGGTTTTTGTTGGTGGGTATCCTATGCGTTTCCTGGGCATGATTATAGGCATGGGAGTTTTGTTCCTTGCTTTGTTTATCGGTACAGCCAAAGCCTTTCCTAATGCAATGCCAAACAGGGTAGATACCTGGATGGGACGTATAGAACGCTTTACATCTGATGCGCCTAACGAAGACGATTACCAGATAGAAAAAGCAAAAATAGCTATTGCTACAGGTCAGGTTTATGGGTTAGGCCCGGGCAAGAGTGTTCAGAAGAATTTCCTGCCACAGTCGTCGTCAGATTTTATCTTCGCGATTATTGTAGAGGAATATGGTATACTCGGCGGGCTTACAGTAATGTTCCTGTACCTGATGCTGTTTTTCAGATTTCTGGTGCATGCTAATAAGTCGAAATCGCTCTTTGGTAAACTGATTATTGTGGGGCTTGGATTCCCGATAATTTTTCAGGCACTGATAAATATGGGGGTTGCCACAGAGTTGCTGCCGGTAACGGGGCAGCCGCTTCCGCTGATAAGTAGTGGTGGTAGTAGCGTGTGGATGACGTGTATTTCTATAGGCATCATCATTAGTGTTACCAAGAAAGAAGAAGAAATAGCGCAGGAGGAAGAAGAGAAATTGGAGCGTGAAGCCATCCTGCAACAACTAATAGACGAGCACATACAGCGCGAAAAGAACAAGGAAGAAGCCGATGCGCTTGGACTTGAACCCCAGGTGGCTGATTACTCAATTGAGGACAGTGCCAACCCGATAAAGGCGGTAATGGGGAAATAAGCTGCTGAGCCGCTGAGTAACTAAGCTTCTTAGCTTTTAAGTTATAGAGAAAATAAGTTGATAAATTAAAATATATTGAGAGGCTAAGCCGCTAAGCGGCTCGGAAGCTTAGAAACTAAAAAAATGAGTAAACCTAAATTCATACTAAGCGGTGGCGGTACCGGGGGACATATTTACCCTGCAGTGGCTATTGCAAATGAGTTAAAGGTGCGTTTCCCGGAGTGCGACATACTATTTGTAGGCGCTTCAGATAAAATGGAAATGCAAAAAGTGCCACAGGCAGGTTACAAGATCATCGGCCTATGGATAGCGGGCATACAGCGCAGGCTAACGTTAGATAATGCCATGTTTCCGCTAAAGCTTGCCAGTAGCCTTATCAGGTCACGCCGCATCATAAACGACTTTAATCCCGATGTGGTTATAGGAACCGGTGGGTTTGCAAGCGGGCCACTTTTAAAAGCGGCCTCGGGTATGGGAGTGCCTACGGTAATACAGGAACAGAATTCATTTCCGGGTATAACCAACAAGTGGCTGGCTAAAACGGCAATTAAAATTTGTGTAGCCTACGATAACCTTGAAAGGTTTTTCCCGGCAAATAAAATTGTCTTTACAGGCAATCCGGTAAGGCAGGATCTTATACATACTGAGAACAACAGGGAAACAGCCATAAAGCATTTTGGTCTGGATCCGGATAAAAAAACACTGTTGGTTTTAGGAGGCAGCCTTGGGGCACGCCGCGTAAACCAACTTATAGATAAAGAGCTTGCCTTTATACAGGCACATGATGTACAGATCATTTGGCAATGCGGAAAGCTCTACCACGAGCAATACAAGCACCACGATGAAAAAGAAAATGTACAGGTGCTGGCGTTCATAGACAGAATGGATTTGGTATATGCCGCGGCAGATTTTGTGGTGTCGCGTGCAGGAGCATCTTCGGTATCGGAGTTGTGCATTGTAGGGAAGCCGGTAATTTTTATACCCTCGCCAAACGTAGCGGAAGACCACCAGACCAAGAATGCCGAAGCGATAGTAAACAAAGGCGGTGCAATATTGCTTAAAGAGGCACAGCTGGATACACAGTTTCAGCCCGTGTTTGCTGATTTGGTAAACAATACCGAAAAACAGCAAACGCTTAGCGAAAACATAAAGAAACTGGCTAAGGTAAACGCTACGAATGATATTGTGGAAGAAGTTGTAAAGTTGCTGAGCCGCTAAGCTACTTAGCCACTGAGTAAATAAAAAGAATAAATTATGCTGAACGCTGATGTTCGGGGAATAGCTAAGAAGCTAAGTAACTCAGCGGCTCAGAAGCTTTAAAAAAGATGGAATTAGCAAACATTAAAAATGTCTATTTTATTGGTATTGGTGGTATCGGCATGAGTGCCCTTGCACGCTATTTTAAATTTATAGGCAAAAATGTAGCGGGTTATGACAAAACCCCAACCCATCTTACAGATGAGCTGGTTGCCGAAGGGATAAATATCCATTTTGACGATAGCACAGCCCTGATTGAAGATTCGTTCCTTGATAAAGAACATACACTGGTAGTAGTTACCCCGGCGGTGCCTAAGCACCATACCGAATGGAACTATTTCCTGGATAATGGTTTTGTGGTTAAAAAACGTGCTGAAGTACTGGGCATCATCACAAAGGGAACATTTTCTTTTGCAGTAGCCGGTACGCATGGTAAAACCACAACCAGCAGCATACTGGGGCATATTTTGTACCAGTGCGGAGTAGACGTTACAGCCTTTATAGGTGGGGTTGTAGAAAACTACAACTCTAATCTTATAGGCAGCGGCAAAACAGTAACCGTAGCAGAGGCCGATGAGTTTGACCGCTCATTTCTGCACCTGCATCCGGATATTGCCTGTGTAACGAGCATGGATGCTGATCACCTGGATATTTACGGGGATACTGCTTCGATAGAAGCATCATTCCGTGAATTTGCCGATAAGGTGGAGGATAAAAGCAACATGTTTGTGGTAAACGGCCTTCCTCTTGATGGGATAACCGTAGGCGTGGGCAGCGGGCGGTTTTCGGCACAGAACATAAGAATTGAAGATAGCTGGTATGTGTTTGATGTAGTAACCCCAAATGAAACCATAGCTGATATTCGCTTTGGTTTGCCGGGACATCATAACCTTACCAATGCCACATTGGCTTTGGCTATGGCAAGAACATACGGTGTTTCGGGAGATGATATTAAGACCGCGCTGGCAAGCTTTAAGGGCGTAAGGCGCAGGTTCAGTTACCAGATAAAAACAAAGGAGCTGGTGTACATAGACGACTACGCGCACCACCCTACAGAAATAAACGCCGTGTACCAGGCCGTGAGCGAATTGTACCCGGATAAAAAGGTACTGGCGGTGTTCCAGCCGCATTTGTTCAGTCGCACGCGTGATTTTGCCGAAGGCTTTGCACAGAGCCTGGCACAGTTTGAAAATATAGTATTGTTAGATATTTACCCTGCCAGGGAATTGCCTATAGAGGGCATTACCAGCCAGTGGTTGTTAGATAAAATTGAAAACCCGACCAAGAAACTGGTTACGAAACAACAATTGTTACCGCTGCTGAAAGAGACCAAAGCAGATGTAATAATAACCATAGGGGCGGGCGATATAGGAGAAATGGTTCCTGAAATTAAAGCCGTATTAGATGAAAAAAATAGACTGGAATAATATACGGCTGATAGCTATGCTGGGCGTGGCGGTTTTCCTGTACTCTTTTTCAGCGTACCGTAATGAAAACAGGAATGTAAAGCAACAGGAAATAGTATTTGCCGAAACGCAGACTTTTATTACAAAAGAGGAGGTTAATAAGTTGTTGAAACAAAATTTCGGCACCCTTACATCGGTAAAGAAAGTTCAGCTAGATTTGGGTAAGGTGGAAAAAAGTATCTGTGAAAATCCTATGGTCGGCCGGGCAGAGGTATACGCTACAGTAGATGGGAAACTGGTAGCTGAGATAACCCAGAAAAAGCCGGTTGCAAGAATTTTTGAAGGCAATAAATCCTATTACCTGGACTATGAAGGCAATGTAATGCCACTAAGCGAAAACGAAACCGCAAGGGTACCGCTGCTGACAGGAAACCTAAAAGCGGTGGAGGCTAAGAGGCTTACAAAACTGCTGAAATACATCTATGACGATAACTTCCTAAAGAAGAATATCACGGGACTGGAGGTACATCCTGAAGGCAATATTGTTATGGGAGCAAGAGGGTACGATTTTGATATCGTTTTTGGCAGCCCTATAAACATAGACAGGAAATTTGATAATTATAAGGCATTTTTGCAGGATGCCATTAAGGATACATTGACAGAGAAATACAAAACAATAAACCTGAAGTTTACGCAGCAGGTTGTGTGCACCAAAAAACAGTAATATGGAAAGAGAGAGCATTGCAGTAGGTTTAGACATCGGGACAACGAAAATCGTTGCGATGATTGGCAAAAAGAACGAGTATGGCAAACTGGAAATCCTGGGCATAGGTAAATCTAAAAGCCTTGGGGTGGCCCGTGGAGTGGTAAATAACATTACCCAGACCATACAGTCTATACAGCAGGCAATACAGGAAGCTGAAACAAACAGTGGTTATCGCATTAATGATGTGGTGGTGGGTATTGCCGGCCAGCACATACGCAGCATTCAGCATAGTGATTACATCAGCAGGAACAACCCTGAGGAGGTAATTGGCGATGCCGATATTGATTTGCTTATTAACCAGGTGCACAAACTGGCCATGCTTCCGGGTGAGGAAATTATACACGTACTTCCGCAGGAGTTTAAAATAGACGGACAAAACGAAATAAAAGAACCTATAGGCATGTACGGTGGCAGGCTGGAGGCTAGTTTTCACGTAGTAGTGGGACAGGCATCTAGCATCCGTAACGTAGGCCGTTGCATTAAGAGTTCGGGATTAGACCTTTCGGGTCTTACCCTTGAGCCGCTTGCTTCTGCCGATGCGGTACTAAGCCAGGAAGAAAAAGAGGCAGGTGTAGCCCTTATAGACATAGGTGGCGGTACGACAGACCTGGCTATTTTTAAAGACGGTATCATTCGTCATACCGCGGTTATCCCTTTTGGCGGAAACGTGATTACAGACGACATTAAAGAAGGTTGCTCTATCATAGAAAAACAGGCAGAACTGCTTAAAGTGAAATTTGGTTCGGCATGGCCAGGCGAAAACAAGGATAATGAGATTGTATCTATTCCTGGTCTTCGCGGTCGTGAGCCAAAAGAGATTTCGCTTAAAAACCTTTCTAAAATTATCCATGCACGTGTGGTGGAAATCGTAGAACAAGTATTTGCAGAGATTAAAGCTTACGGACACGAAGACCCACGCAAAAAACTAATTGCAGGTATAGTGCTTACCGGTGGCGGTTCTGAACTGAAACACATAAAGCAACTCGTAGAATATATAACAGGTATGGATACCCGTATAGGTTACCCTAACGAGCATCTTGCCGGTAAATCAGGCGAAGAAATATCAAGCCCACTTTATGCTACGGCAGTAGGTCTTGTTATGAACAGCCTGCGTAACAATACTGTAAGCGCTACGCCGCTTGTAGAGTTGCAAAAGCAAAACTATCAGCAGCAGCCGGTAGTACGTTACCAGCAACCTGCGGTGAACGTACCTGCGCCAAAACCAGCTCCTGTACAGCAGGTACAGCCAGAACCGGTAGCGGTATCGACACCGGAACCTGTTTATGAAGCCGCTGCCACGGCTACGGCAACAGCATCGGCAACAAGAACTGTTGTAGAAGAGGAGATGGAAGAATCGACCGAGAAGAAAGTTAGGAGGTCGTTTTTTGACAAGTATATAGATAAGATTAAAGATTTTTTAGATAACGCAGAATAATAACCCACTGATTATGATGAATACAGATTTCGGAAGTATTTCGTTTGATCTGCCTAAAAACCAGTCGAACGTAATCAAGGTAGTAGGTGTTGGAGGCGGCGGTAGCAATGCCATCAACCACATGTTTAAGCAGGGAATAAAAGGGGTGGACTTTGTTATCTGTAATACAGACAGCCAGGCGCTTCAAAACAGCCCTGTTCCCACAAAAATTCAACTGGGTATGAATCTTACCGAGGGTCTTGGCGCAGGTGCCAACCCGGAGGTAGGTCAACAATCGGCCCTTGAAAGCATAGAAGACATTGAAAAAATGCTCGATACCAATACCAAGATGCTGTTTATTACGGCTGGTATGGGCGGTGGTACCGGTACCGGTGCCGCCCCGGTAATTGCTCAGTTGGCAAAAGAGCGCGATATACTTACAGTAGGTATAGTTACCATTCCTTTTCAGTTTGAAGGTAAGGTAAGGGGAGAGCAGGCACTTAAGGGTGTGGAGCGCCTTCGTAAGCAGGTAGACTCACTTATTGTAATCAACAATAACAAACTTAGGGAAGTGTATGGTAACCTTGGCTTTAAGGCAGGTTTCTCTAAGGCTGACGAAGTGTTAGCAACAGCATCACGAGGTATTGCAGAGGTAATTACACACCACTATACCCAAAACATTGACCTTAAAGATGCTAAGACTGTACTAAGCAATAGTGGTACCGCTATAATGGGTTCGGCTATAGCAGAAGGTGAAAACCGTGCTAAAGACGCCATTGTAAGCGCACTTGATAGTCCGCTACTTAATGATAATAAAATTACAGGCGCTAAGAATGTGCTACTTCTTATAGTATCTGGTACTACTGAAATCACCATTGACGAAATAGGTGAAATCAACGACCACATACAAAGCGAAGCGGGCTTTAACGCTAACATCATTATGGGTGTAGGCGAAGACGAAACGCTTGGCGACTCTATTGCTGTAACTATTATTGCTACAGGATTTAACATAGAGCAGCAAAACGAAATTGTAAACAACGAGCCTAAGAAGATAGTACATGCCCTTGAAGAAGAGCAAAAAATGGTACACGACCTTTCTAAAGTGGGCGTTGTATCTTCATTTGACTTTTCTGCGCCAACAGAAGCCAAGCATGAGCCTGTTGCAGTAGAGGTTCCGGCTGTAGAAGCCAGGATTGTACATACCCTTGAGGAGGAGGTTGAGGAAAAAAAGCCGGTAGCTGAAGTGACCATAGCGGAGCCCGCTTCAGATTTCATCAATAACCTCGACGTGTTTTTTGAAATTGTGGCTCCTGTAAAAGAAACCCCTGCTGTTGTTGCAGCTCCGGTAATTATTCCGGTAGCAACAGCACCTGTGGCAGAGCCGGTAGTAATACCTGTTGCAGCTCCGGTAGCAATGGCACAACCTGCCATCAGGGATTTCAGAGATATTGAGGTGGTAGACCCTGAGTTTGTAATCGTAGATAAGAAAGAAGAGCAGTTTGCCTTTTCATTTGATCTTTCTGCAGACAACGCCAGGAAAGAGGAAGTTACTACCTACTTCAGCCTTACGGAAGAAGTACGTGAGGCAGCTCCTGTTCCGGTAAACGAAATACCAGTTCCACAAGTAAACGATTCAGGAGTAATCCGTTACTCACTTGAAGATTATCTTGAAAAAGAAAACGAACTGCTAAACTCTAAGCCGGTGGCCAAGGAAGAGCCGCTTGCACAAGAGCTTCAGTTTACGTTGAAAAATATATTTGAACCTGCTAATGAACCTGTGGCTGCTCCTGTACAGCAACAGCCCATAGCTCAGGCGCCTGTACAACAAGTACAGCCAGAACCTATAGCCCCGGCTCCAAGGTTTGTGCCAATAGTTGAGGAAACTTCTCCGGTAGAAATGACCATTGAAGAAACACTCAGACTAAGGGCTGAAGAGCGCAGGAGGAAGATGAAGGAGTTTAATCATAAGTTTCATAACTCACGCATAGATGAGTTTGAAAAGGAGCCTGCTTATAAGAGGATGGGTATCGATCTTAATGAGTCGCAAAACGCTGCTAACAGATCAAGACTATCGCTTGGTTTTGATAGTAACAATGATTTACAACTTAGGTCTAACAACTCATTTTTACATGATAACGTAGACTAAACTAACCCTAATGTGATACCTTAACCCGAAAACATGATGATGTTTTCGGGTTATTTTTTTATCTTCGCCACTCAAATAAAATTACGGTTATGAGTTTGCAATCACAAATCATGGACGCCATGAAAACGGCCATGAAAGAAAAAGATACTGTAGCGCTGGAGTCGCTAAGGGCAATAAAATCAGGGATTCTTTTGGCGCAAACCGAAAGCGGTGCTAAAGAAGAAATATCTGCCGAAGAAGAAATAAAACTGCTTCAAAAGCTGGTTAAACAGCGTAAAGACAGTGCGGCCATATATATAGAACAAAACAGGCAGGATCTTGCTGATCCTGAACTTGCACAGGCTGCCGTGATAGAAAAATTCCTCCCGGCCCAGTTAACCGAAGAGGAGGTAGAAGTGGTTATCCGCCGTATCATTGCCGAAAATGGATTTAACGGTATGGCAGATATGGGTAAGGTTATGGGCATTGCCTCTAAAGAACTGGCCGGTAGTGCTGACGGCAAAACCATATCTGGCGTGGTAAAGAAATCATTGGCTTAAATAATTTCAGATTTCAGGATGTAGATTTCAGATTGACGCACTACGAAAATCTAAAATCTACATTCTGAGATCTAAAATATATCGGCTCCATAGTTTAATGGATAGAATTTCAGATTCCGGTTCTGAAGATTTGGGTTCGAATCCCGATGGAGTCACAGTTATGCATAACCTCTGGTATAAGCCGGAGGTTTTTTGTTAATTAGAATATTCAATAATTTCCATTACACAAACTTAATATCAGATAAGTATGTTTTATTTGTAAGTTTGTAGCGGTTTTTTAAAACCGGTTAAACCTATACCAAATAATGAGAAAGCTAAACCAATTTTTTGTACTCCTTGCATTTGTGTGCATAAACATTAATGTGCTGAAGGCACAAACTACAATCCTGGATGAAACATTACTAACTCAGGAGAGTTTCGGTACTTTTACACCATTTAGTGTAACCGGTACGCAAAACTGGTATTTCAGTGCACAGTATGGCGCCGTGTGCAGCGGATTTACAGGAGGACAGAGCTTTGCCAACGAAGACTGGCTTATAAGCCCGGTAATTAACCTGGAAAATGCCGATAATGTAAAGCTTAGCTTTAACCATACCCGTGGGAATGCTGCAGTAATGAACTCAGGAGTAAATGAAGGTTGGTATAAGGCATTTGCTACAGCTAACTATACCGGTAACCCGGCAACTACTACATGGGTGGAGCTTACAGGGCTTAATCAAAATATAACTACAGCGTGGCAGTATGTCTCTTCAGGAGAACTTACGGTTCCTGAGTCTGCTAAGTCGCAAAGCTCGCGTATCGCGTTCCGCTACATGAGCAGTGCCACAGCAAGTGCCACCTGGGAAATTAAGAACGTAAAGGTTACCGGTGATGTTGAGGGAACCAATCCCGGCTCAGGTGGCAGCTTTAAAATAACCAATTGGAATACAGAGTGGCTGGGCTGTACGCAGTTTGGTCCGGATGATGAAACGAGGCAGCTTAATAACGTAGTCACTGTAATTCGTTCCATGAATTCTGATATCTACTGCCTGCAGGAAGTTACTAATAGCCCGTCAACGCCTACTGTAGACAATCTTGTTTCTCTTTTAGGAAGTACAGAGTGGGGTGGTGCCGTGGTAGATGTAACCGAAGATTGCACTCAAAGGCAAGTACTTATTTACAAGAAATCAAGAGTTCAGTTTGTCAGCGGTTCGGAGATGAGCAGTGGCAGTTCTTCGCAGGGAAACTCGTATTCATTTAACTGGTCAAGCGGACGTTTCCCCGCGGCATTTACGGTAAACCTCCTTTCGGGTAGTAATGTGGTGCCTGTTACCCTTGTAAACATACATGCCAAGGCTGAAGACGATAATGCCAGCAGCTATACCCGCAGGCTTGGTGGTTCTATTGCCCTAAAGGCCACATTAGATGGCTCATCATACAGCAGCAGGAATCTTATACTTATAGGAGATTATAACGATTACCTTGTAGGTACTACAAGCGAAGCCTGCAACTGTACTGATTCGCCATACAAAAACTTTATGGACGACGCGATACGCTATACTCCTTTAACATCGAACTTTTCAAACCGTATTATAGAAAATATTATAGTTTCTAATGAGCTTGCGGGGAATTACGTTGCGGGCAGTGTATTGAGGCAAACCAATATGCTTCAGCTTATCCCGGGTTTTTATAATAACACCTCTAACCACCTGCCTGTAAGTGCCACGTTCCAGTTTGCCACTATGGGTGAGCCAAATGTTAAGGCTAACGATATATGGACAATGTATCCTAACCCGGTAAAAGATGTATTAAACATAAATGTATCGGGGCTGGTTAACGATACGGCTGTGCAGGTTTACGATATAGCAGGCAGGCAGGTGCTTGCAGGTGATTTATCTGCAAATACTTTTAATGTAAGCGCACTGCCTTCGGGTATGTATATCCTTAAATTGGATGGCAAAAGCGGTAAGTTTATAAAGGAATAAACAATAATAAAATAAAATAGAAAAACTTCGGTGTATGCCGGAGTTTTTCTGTTTTTGGACCGTTTTAAGGTCAAAGGGATTACGCCTTATTCCTCCAATTAAGGTTAAATCTCCGGATTAATGACAGCTGGGTATTTATTGACGTAAGCTGTGTAGGTGTTTGAGCCGTAGTCGTAAGGTTTTTGGTGTGGATAATAAATGATGCATATATACTCCAGTCTTTTTCATGGTAACCACCTGATGCCTGAAACGACACGGCAGGGTATAATTTTATATGCCCTTTCTTTAGCATATCCGGCGAATTCCCAAAGTTAGGCCCGGCTGTTAGTATTCCTGAGAGTAGCCATTGCTTGGCTATCACCTTGTTGTACCCGTAGCCGGCACTTATACCCATTTGCAGGTTTTTTATGGAGGTTTTTCCATTAAACCAATCATCTTCGCCAGAGTTGGCTTCGGTGTAAAATACATTGGTACCCCAAACAAGGCTACCCGCTGATTTTACCTGAATCTCACTTTGCTCAAAGGCAGCCTTAGCCGAAAACCTGTTGCCCTTAACAATGTAAGCCATTTGTAATCCGGTTTGTGTTACCGTGAGGTTGGGGTACAGCATAACCTCTTTATCACCGGTATAAAACCCTTTATAATACTGGTAAAAGAAATCAGTGACAAGATACCTGCGGTAATTATGTAGCTGGAAATTTCCTGATTCTGTCCTTCCCTGGTTTTTACCAGCCATAGATGGTATGCTGAAAGCATACTTAAGGTTTACGACTGTATTTTTAACTGAAATCCCCGCTCCAATATTTACAGGATTATTAGGGCTATATACTGTTTCACCGCGATTTACCTCAATGCTGTTTCTGGCTACAAACAGCGTTGCCGAAAAATTTTGAGGAAATGCTTTTACGTATGTGCTGTCTGCTACTGCCTGTGCACATAGGCCTGGTGCAATAACACCGGTAAGTATGCATGTAATGATAAGCCTCATGTAGTATATAAAGCAGTACGGTTGTATTTATTGTAGGAAGATATACTTTTAATGATAATATAGCATAAAAAAAGCATCCGGATATTATCCGGATGCTAAAGACTAATAAATTAATAGGGAAATGAAGAAACTATCTGCGTATTACCTTTTGTACTGATTTAGCATTGTTCTCTAAACGTACTTCTACCATATAAACGCCTGCCGGAAGTTCCTGCATGCTTATTACGGCTGTACATGCAGTTTTTACAAGCTGGCCCAGTTGATTGTAAATGATCACAGATCTTACAGGTTCAGAAGAAGCAATGGTAATATCGCCGCCTGTAGGGTTAGGATAAATAGTAAAGCTGTTTTTAATTGTTGTACCTGCACCCAGGTTCTCTACATCTATGGTAATTTCTATTTCGGTATATACCGAAGGATTTCCAGGCGAAGTAGCGCGTATTATAACTGTGCCGTTAGCCACAGGGGTTACTACACCATTTTCATCTACCGTAGCAGTTCCTGTACCCGGAACCACGGTCCAAATAACATCCTGAGGTGCATTTGCCGGAGCCACTACAGCTACAAGTTGCAGTGTAGTATTCTCTGTAGTTATCGTTGCCGGTATACCACCATCGGTAGTAATTGTTACACTTTCAGGGTTTACTGTAGTACCTTCTACAATGGTAAAGGTGTAATCTTCTACCTCACCAAAAGAGTTGTACCCACATGGGCCAGAACCTTCCCAGCCGTTAACGGCTTTAATACGGATACGTGTAGCGGTAAGTGCAGCATCTTGTGGAACCGTAACGGTAAAGGCAGTACGGCTTTGCGCTTCGGCATTGCCTGTAAAATATACCCTTTCGCTATCCGCGAATATAAAATCGTGGTTCCAGTCAATCCAAACCGACAGGTAAGCCGAGTTTGCCGAGTAGTTTAAGTTAAAGCTTACGGTGTCGCCGGGGCTTGCCGTAACCGCTTGTGCGGTAAAGTCGCCATAGCCTGTCAGGCCATTGTCATTAGAACAACCCGAAGCCGTATTATTAATATTAGTACTACCGCCTGTAGTGGTTACCGAGTTTATAGACATCGGTGCACAACCGTTAATAAAGTATGCTTCGCAATAACCTGCCGATTGGTTGGTAATGGTTACTTCAATTTCGCCATATACATCCGTATTGCTGTTCAGGGTAGCCCTTACGACAACCGTTCCGTTACCCGAGGCCGTTACCCTGCCGTACATATCTACACTTGCACTGCCGGTACCGCCGTCTACAATACTCCATGTAACATCAGAGTCAGAGGCATATACACCGTTAAGGTAGGCTGTAAGCGCTAGTGTACCAGAGCTTGTGGTTATGGTTGCAGGTACATTTCCTGATGTTTCTATCGTAATTACATCTTCAACAGGGTTAACCTGACCTTGCGTGGTAGTTATAGAAAGTATTGCAAGCCTAATTTCGTTACCGTATTCTGCAGAGGCATCGCCGCTGAAAGAAAAGGTAATACCTGAAATGGTTTTACCAATGTTTTCATTGGTAATAACAATACTGTTTTCATATAGCCTTGGGTTTTCAAAGTCGCCTTCAAGGTTGTTGTTAGCCCTGTTTACACGGCCGATTCCTTTTATGGCAAAACCAGAGTTGTTATACCAGTCGTTTGCCTGAACCGTTGCAACCTGTGTGGTACCGTCGGTAAAGTTTATGGTAGCGTTAAATGTCAGGTTATTAGAGCCACCACCTGCAGCTGAAGATAATATGTATACAGTGCCTGCATTTTGTGCTTCAAAGCTCAGTGTACCTGTATTTGTACTGTTTGCAGATCCTGTTACATAAGATGG
Organism: Bacteroidia bacterium; assembly: GCA_046566705.1. GTDB lineage: Bacteria > Bacteroidota > Bacteroidia > Flavobacteriales > Flavobacteriaceae > Flavobacterium. The sequence continues at coordinate 251,680 of JBKHWE010000021.1, forward strand.
AGTAAGATACAGGGCATTTTTAGCTGCATAATTTTCAAGCTGGAAACTTACACCCGGCGTATTCGCGCTGTTAATTATCCCGTTTACGGGCAGGCCGTAAGTTGGTATCGCGCTGTTAGTGGTTGAACGGAAGTCTAATGACACCAGCGCCCTTGCGTTTACTTCGTCAAGGCCAAGCTGCGATGATTCAGCGGCGTTGCCTATGCCGTTAGCAATAATGTCATAGTTAAATCCTGTTATGCCGCTGCGCTCCTGAGCTGATGCATTAACCACAATTTCGGTAAATTTAGTCGTGTCTTCTATAGAAGTGGCACGTACAGTTATACTGCCATTTGCTGTAGCGGTAACAAGTCCTGTAGTACTTACAGTTCCTGATTCGCTACCCGAAGTAACGCTCCAGGTTACGTTCTGATTAGCATTAGATGGCAAAACGGCTGCGGTAAGTTGCAATGTACCGTTTAGTATAGTGATGTCGGGGTCGGCATTATCCTGAACATTTATGGTTACTGAAGTAACCGGTATAATTTGCGGGGCAAGTTTTACGCAGCGAATGGCTGCACCCTGACCGCGAGGTGCACCAGATGTAGGCGTTACTATACCGCCGCTCAGGTATACAAACCTTCCGCCGGTGTTAGACGTACCCGAACTCCAGTAATAACCGCGTTCGCCTACATAGGTAAATTCGCCTGTTGTATTGCTGCGGTAGCCGGTAGCCGGTAGTTTTAGGTTACTGGCGTAACCGGTAGCCATATTGGTTATCCTCTCTGCAGATACAAGGTTTATCCAGTCTTGCTGGGTAGGCAACTGCCAGCCTTGGCCCAGTGCCTTACAAGGGTCGCAACCGTCTGTTTCGGTAACCTGATCCCTGCTTTGTGCACTCCAGGTATCACTAAGCTGGCGTGTATTCCACCATGATGGTGAACTGGCAATAAATTGATTAACGGCTTGTGTAGCTCCCGCCGGATTGTTAGGTTCTGTAGCGGTTGTCCTTATTTCAGAATCGCGTTTCTGGTGGCCATCTGCCCAGCGCCCCCATTGGAAAAGGTCACCATACGCAGTCTCATCATTCATGGCGGTGGCTATACCGGTGCTACCAAGATTTTGCTGTAGCCAGATGTTACCATCGGCACCGCGCACGGTAGCGTAAGAAACCACCTCACCCATATACGTAAAGCTTACACAGCCTATATCACCCGTATTATTGCCCGGTTCAGTACCGTTGCAAATAGGGGTTTGCGGTGCGGTGTCTTCAGGTATGGCTATCCTTTTTACTTTGGTTCCGCTTTGGCTGTAGGCCAGTACAAGGTAGTGGTTTGCCTCGTCTATGGCAATATCGTTATAAGTGGCCTGTCCGTTAGAAATATATTCTCCGCCGTAAGTAGACCAGGTATTTGTATCTGCATCAAATTTATAAGCGGTATTTTTAAGCATGTTGTCGTTTTCCCAGCGGCTTGCCACTACGTATGGTGTTCCGCCGGCTGTAACCGCTATGGCTACGTGTTGCACCTTACCGGGAGAAAAGTTAGCTGATCCTACCTGTATCCACGCAGTGCCGTCAAATTTTTTCACGTTTAGCTTTTGGCCATTAGTGCTGTTTGATACATAGGCTACATATAAATTGTTGTTGCTGTCTATAGCTATGTCCGAAGTATATTGTTCAAATCCTGAGGCATTATCTACAACAGTGCCACCTGCTAGTACCCAGTCACCAGATGCTGTGCCGGCATCATGCTGATATACCTGTACATTACCGCCTGCCACATTACAGGTATAAATCGTTCCGGTTGAAGATACGGCCATTTCGGCAAACGTAGCACCGGCTGAAAACCCGGTGTTGCCCACTTGTTCCCAAGCACCATTTATGTAACGTTTTACGGTACCGTTGTTTTCGTTATTATAGGCAAACACCACATCATCTGCTGTGATTAAAGCCTGGCTGTTTACAGCACCCGATGTAACAAGCGGTAGCAGGCTCCAGGCTGAAGCGCCATATTGCCTTACTTCCATGCCTGAGCCGGGATAGCCTATCTGGTTGCTGTAATATAGTACACCCTGGCTGTCTATGGCAAGGGCATTATATGTAGCCGATCCTGTGGTGATACCGGCTGTTTCTCCTACATACGACCAGTCTGAACCGTTAAACTTTTGTACGGAACCTTTAGTAACAGAAAGGTCATAATACGAAAGGAAGTAGCTGCCGTTCTGTATAATCAGGTTGTTAAACGAAGAACCGCCCGCCGATGTGTTTTCGGCAGGGCCAACGTTTTCCCACGTTTGGGCATTGTTCCACTGTGCGGTTAACAGCAGCGTAAGGATGCTGATGGTTGTTTTTGCCCGCCCGAAAATCTTCCTAAAATATCCGGAAGGGGTAATAAGAGTAATTTGTTTCATGTAATTAGTGATATTAGTTGAGACAAATTTATTTTATTTAGATTAAATAAAAATAATATAAAATTCGATTTGCATATATTTTAGTAAGGAATGTTTTTATCTTTTGATACGTATGTTTTTTAACATTTAAAAAGTGTGTTGTTTAAAAAGGGTCGAAATAATATATCAATATTTGAGATGTACTCGTAACGGTGTGATTGACAGATTAAATTTCATTTCTTAAAATTTTCTTAGAAATGTTAAATACTTTGGCAAGGTTTCTGTTAACTGAATTGTGATTGTTACTTTTGGCTAACCAAAAAGGATTAAAGCAAAATGAGGCTTACAAAATGGTATATCGGTCACCGGGTATTGTGGATGCTTATGGCACTCCACATACTTAACTTTAGTATCGATAACCCGCATACCCTTTTTGAAGGTGCCTCAGTAGACGAAGATTTTGAAGAGGTAGACAGCGTTGTAGAGCTTGTGCTTGAAGATGTAATGCAGATAGACAACGCCATACCCGAACACCATACCAAAAGTACCCAGCACAACCGCGTTAACGCCAAGAAGATGGTGTGGACTTTCGAAACTTCGAAGCCATTTATAATAGATTCTCCAGCTGAGGTTAATTTTCAGGTGATACAACCCGATACTTTTTATAAGGATCCGCTATACAACTCGCCAAAACTGGCACTGTTTTCCCCGCCTCCCGAGGTTTAATACAGTTTTTTTATGACGCTTAATTTCAGTGTTTTACTGAGGTTAACATTTGCTTTTTTTCATAATTTTAAGAAAGCAAAGTCAGTTGCATGGATTTTTTTCTATGCAAACTAATCCCGTATTAAACTAAATAAACAGATGAAACTCAAAACAATCTTCTTCGGTATGGCTTTGCTATGCTGGGGTGGTATGGTTGCACAGGCGCCTCAAAGCCTTAACCTAACCATAAAACAGGCGGAAGAACTATTCTTCAAGAACAACTTTATACTGCTGGCACAGCAATACAATATAGACAAGGCCGGTGCTGCGGTAATACAAAGTAAGGTGTATCCTAACCCTGAGGTTTCGGCAGATATCATTGCTTACCAGGGGCAGGATAAACTATACTTTCCTTCGGGCAATAAAAACAATCTTGCAGTAGGGCTGGAGCAGGTTATCCTTCTAGGAGGTAAACGCAAAGCCCAGATAGAACTTGCCAAGCTGGATGAGAAAATGGCCGAATCTGAGTTGACAGACCTTACCCGAAATCTGCAATTACAAATATGGCAATCGTTCTACACCCTGCATAACCAGCAGAAAATCATAGAGAAATACAACAAGCTGTTAGATAAGCTTTCTGATCTTATAAGCAGCTATGAGGTACAGGTTGCCAAAAATAACGTAGCCCTAAAAGACCTTGTGCGTTTAAAATCAGTATACGTAAAAATTAACAACGACAAATCTGAAGAAAGCCAGACGCTCATAGAAGAGCAACAAAAACTGAACCTTCTACTGGGTACTACAGCTACTATAACTACTGTCTATGAAGCTGCCGATGCCAATGGTTTTTCGGCAAAAACATTCCTGTACGATGATATACTAAATAAGTCATTGCAAAACAGGCCCGACCTGAGCCAGGCAAAACTTGCTTCAGAATCGGCTAAACTAAACCTTTCATTGCAAAAAAGGCTTGCTATTCCCGATGTTACCATACGCGGAGGGTATAACCAGCAGGGTGATGCCTTTAACAACCAGTACAATGTGGGGCTTTCTGTTCCGCTGCCTGTGTTTGACCGTAATCGTGGTAACATACAATCGGCTAAGGTACAAAAGCTGGCAAGTGAGAAAAATGTTGAGTACAAACAGCTTGAAGTGCAAAATGAAGTGCTGGCTGCCTACCAGAATTTTACCCGCAGTGTAGACGAGTACAAACGTGTTAACGCTTTGGTGAACCAGGATTTTGATGCCGTGTTTAACGGTATTAATACCAATTTCCAGAAAGGCAACGTATCTATGATAGAATTTGCCGACTTCTTTGAGGCGTATAACGAAGCCCAGACAGAAGTGGAAAGGGTAAAACAACAACTGGCAGTGGCTGCCGCACAAGTAAATTTTGTAACCGGGACTAATAATTTTTAAGCAATGAGAACAACTAAGAACATCCTATATATATCAGTAAGCGCCCTAACCCTGCTTACTGCCTGCACTAAAAAAGAAGCTGAAGCTCCTAAGGAGGAGCAAAAGCAACAGTTTGTAATGAGCGATCAGATGTATAACGAGAGCACATTTACGAATGCTACCGAAGAATTCGCACAAAATGAAATCCGTCTTTTTGGTAAAGTAAGTGCAGAAAACAACAACATCAGCCAGGTATTTCCTGCGGTAGGGGGTAGTGTAATAAAAATCAACGTAGAGCTGGGCGACTTTGTACAGCAGGGACAACTGCTTGCCAGTGTGCGCAGTACCGAGATTGCCGGTTACCAAAGCGAAACCAGCGATGCCGAAGCGAACGTAAGCATAGCTGAGCGTAACTTTCAGAGTGTGAAAGATATGTACGAAGGTAAACTTGCCAGCGAAAAAGAACTGGTTATGGCACAAAAAGAACTGGATAAAGCCAAAGCCGAACGTAACAGGATGGCTGAGGTGAACCAGATTTACAAGCTGAAAAGCGGTTCGGTTTATAATATGTACGCCCCTATAAGCGGTTACATTGTTAGCAAAGACATAAGTCCGAACGAGATGCTGAGCGCTAATCGCGATGAGGCTGTGTTTACCGTAGCCAAGCTGGATAATGTTTGGATTTTGGCAAACGTAAATGAAAGCGACCTTGGTAAAATAAAAGTAGGCCAGGATGCCAGTATCCATACCATAGCCTATCCTGATAAGGACATAAAAGGAAAAATAGATAAGATATTTAACGTTATAGACCCGGATACGCGTGCTGCCAAGGCATTAATCAAAGTGCCAAATACAGATGTTACCCTGAAACCGGAAATGAATGCTACCGTAAAAGTACATTTCCCGGATGATAAGCAATACGTTACGGTACCTAGCGCCGCCGTGGTTTTTGATAATAACAAAAACTACGTAATGGTGTTTAACGCCAAAAATAATATTGAAACCAGGGAAGTAACCATATATCGCGCGCTCGATGACAAAACCTATATTTCTGCAGGGCTTAAGGCCGGCGAAAAGGTAATTGTAAAGGGCAACCTGCTTATATATGATGCGATTAACGACTAAACGTAGCAGCCATGATAAAGTTGATAAAAAACATAATAGGGTTTTCCCTGGCTAATAAGCTGTTTACATTTTTCTGGGTTGCGCTTGTAGTGGTAGCCGGTGTAATCAGTTATAAGAACATCCCCGTAGAGGCGTTCCCCGATGTAACAAACACACAAATTGTAATAGTAACACAATGGCCAGGCCGTAGTGCCGAGGAGGTAGAGCGTTTTGTAACCTCACCTATAGAAATATCCATGAACTCCCTACAAAAGAAATCAAACGTGCGTAGTATTACCATGTTCGGTTTATCGGTTATCAAAATTATTTTTGATGATGATGTAGATGATTTCTTTGCTCGCCAGCAGGTAAATAACGTTTTACGCGGTGTGGAACTGCCCGAAGGCATAGATGCTGAGGTGCAGCCACCGTATGGTCCTACGGGAGAAATCTTCCGTTATACACTGGAAAGCCCTAAGAAGGATACCCGTGAACTGCTTACCCTGCAAAACTGGGTTATAGACCGCCAGCTTCGTGCTGTCCCCGGCGTTGCCGACGTTGCCGTTTTCGGTGGACGCGAAAAAACCTATGAAGTAGAGGTAGATCCTACACTGCTTCAGAAATACGAACTTAGTTCGCCACAGGTATATGATGCCGTGAGCAAGGCCAACCTTAACGTAGGAGGCGACGTTATTGAGAAAAACGGACAGGCGTATGTAGTGCGTGGTGTAGGGCTTCTGGATAACATAGCCGACATAGAAAACACCATCGTAGCCCAGTACAACGGCAACCCGATACTGATTAAGGACATTGCCAAAGTAGAGGAAAGCAATGTGCCGCGTGTGGGACAGGTAGGTCTTAATGATAAAGATGACGTGGTAGAGGGCATAGTAATTATGCGCAAAGGTGAAAACCCCTCTATAGTGCTTAAGGCACTGAAAGAAAAGATAGCCTACGTGCAGGATAATGTGCTGCCTAAGGATGTAAAAATGGTTACGTTCTATGACCGTGACAACCTTATGGAGTTTTGTACTGAAACCGTAACCCACAACCTTATGGAGGGTATTATCCTGGTTACGGTTATTGTATTTCTTTTCATGGCCGACTGGCGTACAACAGTTATTGTATCTATAATAATTCCGCTGGCACTGCTGTTCGCGTTCCTGTGCTTAAGGCTTAAAGGTATGAGTGCTAACCTGCTTTCGCTGGGTGCGGTAGACTTTGGTATTATCATAGACGGTGCCGTGGTAATGGTGGAAGGGCTCTTTGTAGCACTCGACCACCTGCGGGCAAAAGAGGGCGACGAACGATTTAACAAGCTGGCTAAAATGGGTCTTATCCGTAAAACCGGCTCTAAGCTGGGTGTAGCTATTTTCTTCAGTAAACTGATCATCATTTCCGCACTGCTCCCAATATTCTCGTTTGAAAAAGTTGAAGGGAAAATGTTCTCGCCGCTGGCATGGACACTGGGCTTCGCCCTGCTCGGCGCACTTATATTTACCCTTACGCTGGTACCGGTACTATGTTCTATTTTGCTGAACAGAAATGTACGTGAAAAGCATAACCCATTTGTAGAATTCTTTAATAATGCAGTAGCAAAAGGTGTTGCAATAACCTTCAGGCACAAAAAGATTTCGATCATTGTTTCGCTTGTAGCGTTGGGGCTTACACTGTTTTCTACACGTTTTCTGGGTACAGAGTTCCTGCCACCACTAAATGAAGGTGCGCTTTGGGTAACTGCCGAGTTGCCGATAAGCAACTCGCTTACCGAGAGTGTGAAGATGGCTACCATCATCCGTAAAGAACTGAAATCTTTTGAGGAGGTAGATGATGTAATGTCGCAAACCGGGCGTAGTAATGACGGTACCGACCCTAACGGTTTTGGGTTCCTGCAATTTCAGGTAGACCTTAAGCCTAAGAGCGAGTGGAAGCATAAGATAACCATGGACCAGCTTGTAGAGCAAATGAACAAAAAGCTGAGTGTATACCAGGGTATTACCTGGAACTACTCGCAGCCGGTTATAGATAACGTAGCCGAAGCGGTAGCGGGATTTAAAGCCAGTAATGCGGTGAAAATCTATGGAGATGACCTTGCGGTGCTGGATAAGCTTGCTAATGAGGTTATGGCAAAAATAAAACCGATAGATGGTGTTAAAGATGTAGGTGTGCTTCGTAACCTTGGTCAGCCTGCCATGAGCGTTAAGTTTGACGAGCAAAAAATGGCATTGTACGGTGTACAAAAAAGCGATGCCCAAAGCATTATAGAAATGGCTGTAGGTGGTAAAACCGCTACAGAAAAATACGAGGGCGAACGTAAATTCGATATTCGTATCCGTTACCTGAAAGAGTACCGTAAAGATGAGGAAGACATCATGAACCTAATGGTGCCTACGCTTCGTGGAGGCAAAGTGCCGCTTAAGGAAATAGCCACGCTTACCACCGAAACTGGTCCGTCATTTGTGTACCGTGATAATGCCAAACGTTTCATTGGTGTAAAATTCTCTGTGCGCGACCGCGACCTTGGCAGTACCATTGCCGAAGCTCAGGCTAAAGTGAAAAAGATAAAACTGCCGACAGGCTACACCGTAGGCTGGACAGGAGAATATGAAAACCAAATACGTGCCAGCGCCAAGCTTACCCAGGTAGTGCCTATATCGTTGGTACTGATATTTGTGTTATTATTCATTATGTTCGGTAATATAAAAGATTCGCTGCTGGTATTAGTAAACGTGCCGTTTGCTATTATAGGAGGTATCCTTGCCTTACAAATTACAGGAGTTAACTTCGGTATTTCTGCCGGTGTGGGCTTCATAGCACTATTGGGTATCTGTATACAAAACGGGGTTATTTTGGTATCGGAATTCCACTCGAACCTCAAACTGAAAATGTCGCTTGCCGATTCTATCATAGAAGGTGTAAAGGCACGCACCCGTCCGGTGGTTATGACTGCGCTTATGGCAGCCATAGGCCTTATGCCGGCTGCTATTTCTACTGGTATTGGTTCAGAGAGCCAAAAACCACTTGCCATATCTATCATTGGCGGATTGGTTACTGCCACTGTATTTACATTACTTGTATTCCCTAACTTCTTCTACTGGGCCATGCGTAATAAGCACCAGAAGATGGAAATGTAAGGATTGAAAATAAACTATTGAGTTTTAGTTTCTGTTTTTTAGGTTGAAACCGTCCCTGCTCCTGTGCCGGGGCGGTTTCTTTTTTATGGTTTTGACACTATGACTTTTATCATTTTTTCTGCGTGTTACCCATAGTAATTTTGAACATGGAAATAATGATGGTATGAAAAATTCATTAGTGCAAAAATATAATGTCCCAGGGCCGCGCTACACCAGCTATCCTACGGTACCGTATTGGGATGAAGTTGGTTTTACTACCGCTATGTGGAAAAAAACCTGCATTGCGGCATTTAATGAAAGTAACGAAGCAGAGGGCATAAGCCTGTATATTCACCTCCCGTTTTGCGAAAGCATGTGTACCTTTTGTGGCTGCAACAAACGTATAACCAAGCGCCATGATGTAGAACAACCGTACATTAAAGCCGTATTAAGGGAATGGGAAATGTACTGTAATATGTTTTCGCAACGCCCAAAAATCAAAGAACTTCACTTGGGGGGCGGCACACCCACATTTTTCAGCCCTGAAAATCTGCAGATGCTTATTAACGGTATCATGGCACGTGCTGATTATATGCCGGGTTATGAATTTAGCTTTGAGGGACATCCTAATAATACAACCCGTGCCCATTTACAGGCATTATATGATTTGGGTTTTCGTAGGGTGAGTTTTGGCGTACAGGATTATAACGAAACCGTTCAAAAAGCCATCCATCGCATACAGCCGTTCCATAATGTGGCAAAGGTTACGTTTTGGGCGCGTGAAATAGGGTATACTTCCATAAGCCATGACCTGGTTTTCGGGTTGCCGTTCCAGACGCTTGATAGCTGCATTGACACTATTGAGAAAACCAAATCGCTTAACCCCGACAGGCTGGCGTATTACAGCTATGCCCACGTACCATGGATTAAGGGGAGCGGCCAACGTGGTTTTGACGAAACCAATTTGCCAAAGGATGAAGAGAAACGCCGTTTGTATGAAGCAGGGAAAGAGTTGCTGTCTGATAAAGGTTTCCACGAAATAGGAATGGATCACTTTGCCCTGGATACCGATAGCATGTACAAGGCTTTTAAAAATGGTAGGTTACACCGTAATTTTATGGGGTATAATGCCAGTAAAACACAATTGATGATTGGGCTGGGTGTTTCATCAATCAGCGATAGCTGGTACAGTTTCGCCCAAAATGAAAAAACACTTGAGGAGTATTACCAAAGGATAGAAGCAAAAGAACTACCTGTATTTAGGGGGCATTTGCTTACCGATGAAGATTTGCTCATACGCAAACATATCCTTAACCTTATGTGTAGGTTTGAAACCAACTGGGTGCCTAATGGTACGGATTATTTTGCCGAACTGCCTCAGGTATTGTATGGCCTTGCCGAGATGGAGCAGGACGGGCTGATAACCTTTGGCATAAATAAGATTATCGTTACAGAAAAAGGGAAACCCTATGTTCGTAACGTATGTATGGCATTTGACCTGCGCCTGAAACGTAAAGCACCCGATACCCGTTTGTTTAGTATGGTAGTGTAAATAGTAATAGCATTTTTTTAATAGATTATCGACAGGCGAAAGCCATTTGCTAAAAAAGGACACTATTTACAGTGTCCTTTTTTTATGCTTTTAAATATCTGCGGCTGTCAAAAAATTACCTGCAATTTGGCAGTGCACCTACAAAAAGACTCGTATTACCCGGAGATAGGTACGGAATACTCAGCCCGAGCCCACGCACTATAAACAGGATACCTATACACACCGCCATTAAAGGCACGGCTTTAGCCAATGCATTCCTGAATGGATTTTTGAAGAAAGAAGCGGCATATACTACTATGCTCATTAGTGGTATGGTGCCTACTCCATATAAAAACATAAAGGCGGTACTATACAGTGTACTTTGCATAGCAAGCGCCCCGAATAGCGCTGCATACACTAATCCGCAGGGTAGGTAGCCGTTAAACAACCCCGTAACAAAAAGTGCCTTGTAGCCCCTTTTCCTGAACTGGTTGCCTAACGATGTTTTTACCCCCGAAATGAGTTTGTATATGGGTTTAGAAAAATTGTATCGGGCAAATATCCTTTCCGGTACCAGCGCTATGGTTATCATGATAACCCCCGCGAGTATGGAAAGCTGCTGCTGCATGCCTGCAAGATAAAACCCACGCCCCAATAACCCAAAGATAATACCCAAGCTACTGTAAGCCGTAAGCCTGCCCAGGTGGTAGGTAAGTATTTGCGTTGCCTTTCGGGTACGGTTTTTATGGTCTACAGGGAGCATCATGGCTATTGGCCCGCACATGCCCATGCAGTGCAGGCTGGAAACCAAACCAAGGAGGAGTGCTGTGTAAAGCATTTTTTTTGAGATGACAGTTAATAGACAAAAGATGATAGACGTAAGTAATAGTGTTTGGTCTATTATCTCGCGTCTATCATCTTTTAGTCTTATTACAGGTTAAACATTTCCTTGTTTATGTAGCCCTTGCCCTCATACTGCCAGTCTACGGTAATGTCCCAGCGGCCGCCTGCCAGGTCGTTTTTAGGTATGAGCATGTATGGAGCTGATAATGAAATTGGTGTATCAAAATCCAGCTTCTGGTCAGACGGCCTGTAAAGGGACACTTTGCCTTTAATTTTTGAAAAATCAAAATCGGGTGGAAAGTTTATTTTAATCGCCTCCGCAGTATTTTCTATGGTTATGTGTTGGGTCAGCGTGGCGGCATTCTGTTCTTTTTCCAGTTCAGACTCCAGCACGCGTTCCTGTTTGTAATAGTCGTTAACTACCAGTTCGTTATCATATTTGTGGTTGCTTTGCACACGGAAAACAAAGAAGAGTATAAAACTCATAAACAGTGCAAATGCTATTACTATTCCGGTTCCCCAGTTAATTTTCATGGCTCTTTACTTTTTTAGTTAAAACTTCGTGGCGCAAGGAAACTTGTGGTTTCTGTATCTACGCGCGTATCTCCCTCATATACCCCCAGCACCAGTTTGGTTTTATCCTTTTCCAGGAAAGCGGGGTTAATTTCTATAAACAATGTACCCTGTGCCATACCCGCTTTGGTTACGGCAAAGCTTTGTTTGCCTACAAGTTTCACGGTGCCTTTTATGTTTTCTAGTTTAAAATGGATGTTCTTAAACGGCCTGGCAGTTTTGTTAATAACCTTAAAGGTGTATATATTGCTTATGTTATCGCCTTTGTGTTCAAACAGCTGTCCCGGTAACCGCAGTACGGTAGCCTCAACATCATTCCGAACAAAAAGCATCCCTATGAATACCGCGGTAAGTATGCCCAGCACGGCTGAGTATCCTTTCATCCTGGCGCTGAAAACAAATTTTTCCTTTTTGGTAATTTCGTCTTCACTCGCATAACGGATGAGTCCCTGCGGTAAGCCAACCTTATCCATAACGGTGTTACATTCGTCTATACAGGCGGTACAGTTAATGCATTCCAGCTGGGTACCGTTTCGGATGTCTATACCCGTGGGGCAAACCGCCACACAAAGTTTACAGTCAATACAGTCGCCTTTGCCTACAAATTTTCTGTCTTCATTTTTAACCATTCGGCCGCGGCCTTTTTCGGCTTCGCCACGCACATGGTCATAGGCTACAATGATGCTTTTATTATCTAATAGCGCACCCTGAAGCCTTCCGTACGGGCAGGCAATGATACATACCTGTTCACGGAACCAGATGTAGATGAAATAGAACACCGCGGTAAAAACCAGCAATGCTATAAGCGTACCTATGTTCTGTGCCGGGCCTTCCACTACCATCTGTATCAGTTTGTCGCTTCCGCTCACGTAGGCAAGGAATACATTGGCAATGAGAAACGATACGATAAAGAACGCGAACCATTTAAGCCCTTTTTTCCGGATTTTTTCCTTGTTCCAGGGTTGTTTGTCAAGTTTTATCTGCGCGTTGCGGTCGCCTTCTATGGCATATTCTATCCTGCGGAAAACCATTTCCATGAAAATGGTCTGCGGGCATATCCAGCCACAAAAAATACGGCCAAACGCTACTGTAAAGAGCGACACAAAGATTACCCCTATGAGCATACATATTACTACGAGGTAAAAATCCTGTGGCCAAAATGGGAAACCAAAGATGTTAAAGCGGCGCTCTACCACATTAAACATAAGGAACTGTTCCCCGTTAATTTTAATGAACGGTGCAGCAAATAAAAAGGCAAGCAGGAACCAGCTTACGGTTTTGCGGTGGTTATACCATTTACCCGAAGGTTTTTTAGGATATACCCAGGCGCGCTTGCCTTCTTCAGTTATTGTTGCTATCCGGTTACGGAATTCGTCATCATTATGTTCCTGCTCATACCTATCTGCTGACATAATGCTCCTTTATTTTTTTAATAGAAAATTATTTTGCGGGTGCCGCCGGTGCTGCTTCCTCTTTCCAGATGTCGCCCTGCGGTTCCTTCGGGTCTTTAGGGTTACTGCCTTTAAGCGAAAGTACATAGCTGGCTACCGCCTGTATTTCAGATGGTTTTAGCGTACCCTTCCACGCCACCATACCTTTGCCATCTCTACCACCGTTTGTAATGGTGTGGAAAACATTTTTAATGCCTCCGCCCAGCAACCAGTATTCATCAGTAAGGTTAGGGCCTATGGCGCCACCGGCATCGGGCCTGTGGCACGCCACACAGTTGGTTGTAAATACCTCTTTACCTTTAGCCAAATCAGCGGGGTCTGTAAGTTGTGTTACCGTAGCTTCATCAATCAGGTCTTTAGCTGTTTTTTTGTATTCCTCTACGGCTATTTTCGCATCGGCCATTTCCTTGTCAAATTCCTGTGCCTGGTTGGTGTCGCCCATAATGTGGTAACGCACCAGGTATATAACCCCGAAAAGTATGGTAACGTAGAAGAGGTTTATCCACCATGGCGGGAGTACGTTGTCCAGCTCCTGTATGCCATCGTAATTATGGTGCAGTGTGATTTCTCCTTCCTGCTCCATAGGTTTTGATTTGTTAAAGAACTTTTTCAGCTTAATGTACCAGGCGCTTTGTGTAAAGTCTATGGCATCGGCGGCATCCAGCTTGGCTTTTTGCTCATCGGTAAGCAGGTTGTAGGTAACACGGTCTATGGCCATGATAACAATTTCTATAGCCACCTGTATGAACAGGAATACGACTAAGAACAACGATACCAACGGATATTTTAAAAAGGCGGGCCTGTCGCCGGAGTCTATGAAGTACTCCAGCGCCATGAATACCAGGGCGAAGATTACAGGTACCCTTACGTATACCGGAATGAATTTTTTCATGATGCGTTCGGATTTATGTTAGCTGTTAAACTCGTTTTCGCCTTCCTCTCCCGAAAAAGGGATGTTGCTCATTTCGGTTATCTTTTCTTTTTTGTAGGTGTACGTCCAGGTGTACAGCGCCACAAAGAATATGAAGAAGATAAGCAGCGACAGTATGGGGTAAATCTCTACACCCGCTATAGATTCCAGGTTATGTTTTACAAACTTCAGCATGGCTTTTTATTTAGAGTTATTGGCTACGGGTTGTTTAATCTTAATGTCGGTACCCAGGCGTTGCAGGTAAGCAATCAGCGCTACGATTTCCCTGTCTTGCATTGGCACAAACTGTTCGCCTTTTGCGGCAGCGGCTTTTTTGCTTGCCTCATAGCTTTTTACAAAGTCAGGATCGGTATGCAGGCTTTTTTCTATTTTAGCCGACTGTTCTGCTATAGAAGTTCCGGCATTGGCAATGTCCTCTTTTGTATACGGAACGCCAAGGGTAACCATCACTTCCATCTTCTTCTGTGTTTCGGTGTAGTCTGCCTTTTTGTTGTCAAACATCCATTTATACGATGGCATTATACTACCTTCAGATACACTCTGCGGATCCCACATGTGGTTAAAGTGCCAGTTGTCGCTGTACTTGCCACCTACGCGGAACAAATCTGGGCCGGTTCTTTTAGAGCCCCAAAGGAACGGGTGGTCGTATACATATTCTCCCGATTTAGAGTACTCCCCATAACGCTCTACCTCACTACGGAACGGACGTATCATCTGAGAGTGGCAGCTTACACAGCCCTCGCGGATGTACAGGTCACGGCCTTCAAGCTCCAGCGGGGTGTATGGTTTTACCGTGCTTATGGTAGGGATGTTACTCTTAACCATTATGGTAGGCACGATCTGAATCACACCACCTATGGTTACGGCAATGGTAGCCAGTATGGTAAGCTGTATCGGCCTTCTTTCCAGCCATCCGTGCCATTTTTCACCTTTAAGCCTTTTAGCGCTTATGCGTTCAAGGGCAGGAGCCTCAGCTTTTTCATCTTCAATGGTTTGTCCCTGCCTTACGGTTTGGATAATGTTGTATACCAGTATCAGTAAGCCAATAACATATAGTGTACCTCCTATGGCTCTTAGCCAATACATCGGCATGATTTCTTTTACGGTTTCCAGGAAGTTACCGTACTTAAGGGTACCGTCAGGGTTAAATTCTTTCCACATACTCGCCTGAACAAAACCGGCTACGTACATAGGAAGCGTATACATTACAATACCAAGGGTACCAATCCAGAAGTGCGCGTTGGCAAGCTTCTGAGAGTACAGTGTTGTTTTTGCCATTTTAGGTATCAGCCAGTACAGTATACCAAAGCTTATGAAACCGTTCCAGGCAAGGGCGCCTACGTGTACGTGGGCAATGATCCAGTCGGTAAAGTGGGCTATGGCGTTTACGTTTTTAAGCGAAAGCATAGGGCCTTCAAACGTAGCCATACCATAACCGGTAATAGCCACCACAAAGAATTTCAGTACGGCATCGGTACGCACTTTATCCCATGCGCCACGCAGCGTAAGCAAACCGTTTATCATACCACCCCAAGACGGAGCTAAAAGCATTATAGAGAACGCTACCCCAAGGTTCTGCGCCCAGTCTGGCAATGCAGAGTATAGCAAGTGGTGCGGGCCTGCCCAGATGTATATGAATATAAGAGACCAGAAGTGGATGATAGACAGCCTGTACGAATACACCGGCCTGTTGGCAATCTTAGGCACATAGTAGTACATAAGCCCAAGGAACGGCGTGGTTAGGAAGAAGGCAACTGCGTTGTGCCCGTACCACCATTGTACCAGCGCGTCTTGTACACCGGCATACACCGAGTAGCTTTTATGCCAGTTTACAGGCAGCTCAAGGCTGTTGAATATGTGCAGTAACGCAACGGTAACAAACGTAGCCAGGTAAAACCAAATGGCTACATACAGGTGGCGTTCCCTTCTTTTAAGAACGGTACCTATCATGTTAATACCGAATACAACCCAAATCAGCGCTATGGCTATGTCTATCGGCCATTCCAGCTCGGCGTATTCTTTACTGGATGTGTAGCCTAGCGGTAATGATATGGCTGCTGCCAATATAATGAGCTGCCAGCCCCAAAAGTGGATGTTGCTCAGCAGATCGCTAAACATACGGGCTTTTAGCAACCTTTGCATAGAGTAGTAAATACCTGCAAACATGGCGTTACCCACAAAAGCGAAGATAACCGCGTTTGTATGCAGCGGCCTTAGCCTGCCGTAGCTTAGCCACGAAATGCCGTCTGTAAGGTTAGGGAATAAGTAGAAGAACGCAATAAGCAAACCGGCAAGCATCCCTACAACACCAAATACTATGGTGGCGTACAGAAACTTTTTAACAGTTTTATTGTCGTAATAAAATTGCTGCATTTCCATAATTATATGTCCGTTTTAGTTTCAGTTTTCTTTGTTTCGTCATCGAAAAGCATCCTTACCGATGGGGTGTAGTCGTCGTCAAACTGGCCTGTTTTTACCGCCTTTATAAAGGCATATAAAAACAACAGCGCCACTATAACGCTAATGCTGATTAATAGATAGATTACGCTCATACGTCTTAATTTTATGTTAACAAAGGTAGATTGCGGGTTTCGCCTAAAACATGATTTATATCATACTATGGCTTTTTGTAATGTTACTTTTTCCAGTTTGCATAGTAGTTGCTCATTACCGTTACAAAGCTTACAATGGTTACCGTGCTTAGCGGCATTATTATAGCAGCGAATAGTGGCTCCATCTTGCCCATTACCGCAAAAGTTAGTCCCACTACATTATAGAGCAACGATAGTGTAAAGCTCATTTTTATTGTTTTTACAGTGTTCTTGCTCAGCTTCATAAAGTAGGCTATGCGGGTAAACTGCGTAGCATCGAGTATGCCGTCGCAGGCAGGGGAAAACACGTTTACATTTTCAGATACCGATATGCCCACGTTGCTCTGTGCTAGTGCGCCCGCGTCGTTAAGGCCATCGCCCACCATCATTACGTTGTGCCCCTGTTTTTGCAGGTTTTCTATGAAGGCGAGTTTCTGGTCGGGCTTTTGGTTAAAGACCAGCTCGGTACCCGGTGGCAACAGTTTTTCGAGCGAATGGCGTTCGCCTTCGTTATCGCCACTTAGTATTTTCAGTTTATAGTTTGCCGATAGGTCACGGAAGAGTTCGGTTAGCCCTTCGCGGTATTGGTTCTGGAAGATAAACCTCCCCATGTAATTCCTGTTAATGGAAACATGCACGTGCGTTTGCAGACTTTCTTCTTTTGGTGCGCCTGTAAACGATGCCGAACCTATTTTTAGATGGTACCCGTTTACAAAGCCGTGTATGCCTTTGCCGGTTACCTCTTCAAAATCATCTACCTGTAGCAGTTGACTTGCAGGGAGGTGTTCGTATAACCTGCGACTCAGCGGGTGGTTACTGCCACGAAGTATGCTACGGATGAAAGCCATTTCCTTAGCATCTATGTATTCGCCCTCGTATAATATTTCCGATTTTTTATTGGTGGTAATTGTACCGGTTTTGTCAAATACAATGGTATCTACCTTTGCCATCTGTTCTATTACGGTGGCGTTTTTAAGATACAGCTTACGATTACCCATAATGCGGAGTACGTTCCCCACCGTAAACGGCGCGCTCAGTGCTAATGCGCAGGGGCATGCTACAATGAGCACTGCGGTAAACACATTGAAAGCCGTATTGTATTCGCCCATCACAAGCCATATGGTAAGCGATACCACGGCTATGAGCAGCAGGGCAGGGGTAAAGTAGCGGCTTATGGTATCGGTAAGGGTTTTGTAATTTTCGGTGCTTTTCTTTTCAAATACCTCATTGCTCCACAGTTGGGTCAGGTAGCTTTGCGATACCGAACTCAGTACTTCCATCTCTATAACGGGACCGAGCTGTCGTCCTCCGGCAAATATCTTATCGCCTGATTTTTTAGTGATTGGTTCGGCCTCGCCGGTTACAAAGCTGTAATCTATTTCGGTTTGCCCGCTCATTAGGATGCCGTCTACAGGAATCAGTTCCTTGTTACGGATAATGAGCCTGTCACCCGGCGTTACGTCGTACACGGGCACCGATACTTCCTCACGGCTCCCTGTAAGTTTGGTTACCGCAATGGGGAAGTACGATTTAAAGTCGCGCTCAAAAGACAGGAAGTTGTAGGTCTTCTGCTGGAACAGCCTGCCCAGCAGCATAAAAAACACTAGTCCGCACAGGCTATCGAAAAAGCCCGAACCCAAATCAAAAATAATATCTACGCTACTGCGGATAAACATTACAATAAGCCCCAGGGCTATGGGGATTTCTATGTTCAGCATGCCTGCCCTGAGGCTTTTCCATGCCGATACGTAATATCCGCTTGCCGAATATAAAAATGATGGCATGGCTAATGCGAATATCAGCCAGCGGAAAAACCCACGATAATTGTCCAGCCAGTATTCTTCCACCTCAAAATATTCGGGGAAGGATAGCAGCATTACATTACCAAAGCAAAAGAACGCCACACCCAACTTGTAAATCAGTTCTCGGTTTACCTTTTTCTTTTTCTCTTCGTAATTATCCAGGCTTATGTAGGGCTCGTAACCTATAGAGGTGAGTAGCAGTACAATGTCTTTAAGCGTAGTAACTTCGGGGTTAAAAACAATGCGCGCTTTCTTCTCATGGAAGTTTACCTGAGAGCTGCTCACGCCTTTGTTCAGCCTGTTAAGGTTTTCCAGTATCCATATGCACGAACTGCAATGGACATGCGGAATATACAGCGATACTATGTGGGTATGCTGCTCCTTAAAGTTTAAGAGCTTGTCTGTAATGGTTTCATTGTCCAGGAAATCATATTTGCTGCCAATATCCTGAGGTGTGGCGCCGGGCGATTTCTCATAATCGTAATATTGGGTAAGGCCGTTTTGTGTAAATATCTCGTACACGGTTTTACAGCCCGCGCAGCAAAACGACTTTTCGTCGTACACTATCTCGTCTTTTTTTACGATATCTAACCCGCAGTGATAACAATTAAGGGTTTCCATAAATACTCATTTTACCTTGTGCAAAGTTGCGTAGGGTAAAATCCTTAAAATATGATTTATGTCATACTCTCGGTTTGTGTCCCTTTTTACATTTGCACCGGTATGAGTAAATGTGATCAATGTATAGTAAGGGAGCTCAGCTCCTTAAAGGCGCTCACAAAAGATGAGCTTGTAACGCTTGCGGGCTGCAAGTCTACCTACACCATAAGGAAAGGCGAAGCGGTTTTTAGCGAAGGCGAAAACGTAAACGGTATTTTTTGCGTGCGCGATGGGGTGTGCAAACTAACCAAGCTGAGCGCAAACGGAAACGACCAGATTGTAAAACTGGTGGCTAAAGGCGAACTGCTGGGGCAACGCAGCATGATTAGCGACGAGCCTGTAAACCTTACCGCCGTAGCGCTTGAAGACATGACGGTGTGCTATATACCCAAGCATGAGGTAATGGACTTTTTTAACAACAACAACCGTTTTTCGTTCCAGGTAATGAAAACCATTTGTGGCGACCTTAAAGAGGCTGACGACCACCTCGTGACCATGGCGCAAAAGTCAGTAAAACAGCGCCTTGCCGAAACCCTGCTGCACCTGCACGAAAACTTCGGGTTAAATGAAGATAAGAGCCTTAAACTGAAACTGTCGCGCGAGGAACTTGCCGGGATGATAGGTACGGCTACAGAGAGCTGTATCAGGCTGTTGTCTGAATTTAATAAGGCGGGTTACATAGCGCTTTCGGGTAAAAAAATCACTGTAATAAACGCAGGGGCACTGCGTAAAATTTAAGTAATTGTACCTGTGCCATACAGGGTTATTAATATTCCAAGGTTTTTAAAAAAGTAAAAATCCCCGTAATGGGGATTTTTATTTTCTTGCTTGTTATTTAGGTTATATACGGAGTAGCTGTTTACGGCCTGTTTCCGGTAGCAAGTCTGTACAGTACGCCGATAATAGCAAGTACAAGCAATATGTGAATTAAAGATCCTACGGCCTCTCCGAAGCCAAAGTATCCTACTGCCCATCCTATAAGAAGGATAACAACGATTAGCCAGATTAAATCTCTCATGATAGTGTATATTTAAATTTGATATTTTAAAATTACATCGAAGTAGTCAATTCTGTTAATTCGTTAAGAATTCTTTAGTAGCCAAAGTTTTCTTAATTAATGAGTTGCAAATAATTCAATAAAAGAAAACACACACATAATTAATTAGTACTTTTGTATTTCGTAAGAAAATAGATTTTCATGCAAACTCCGTTGAAGATTGCTGTAGTGGGCTCAGGATTGGTTGGTTCGCTTTTGGCAATATATTTAAGAAGGGAAGGGCATACCGTACACGTGTATGACCGCAGCCCTGACATAAGAACCATACAGTTTTCTGGCCGTTCTATAAACCTGGCAGTTTCTAACCGTGGGTGGCGTGCACTCGATGAGGTAGGATTAGGCGATGAAATCCGGAAAATGGCGGTGCCTATGGAAAAGCGTGCCATACATTCTCTTGATAATGAGATTAACTACCAGTACTACGGTAAAGACGGCGAAAGCATTTACTCTATAAGTCGTGGCGAACTGAACCGAAAAATGGTATCACTTGCCGAAAACGAGGGTGCTGAGTTTTTCTTCGACAGTCGTATTTGGGATGTAGATCTTGCTACGGCAACATTATACACCGGCGAAACCGAACGTGGTGCATGGAGCGAACTGAAATATGATAAGGTATTCGGGTCAGACGGGGCATTTAGCCGTATCCGCCACCGTATGCAGCGTCAAAACCGTTTTAACTATAGCCAGGAGTTTTTGCCTTTAGGATATAAGGAACTTAATATTCCCGCAAATGCCGATGGCACCCACAAACTAAATAAGAATTCCCTGCACATATGGCCACGTAAAGATTTTATGCTTATTGCGTTGCCCAATGACGACGGCAGTTTTACCTGTACGCTCTTTATGCCGTTTGAAGGTGAAAATTCTTTTGACAGCCTTAAAGACAAAGAAACCCTTGAGGCGTTCTTTGCTAAATATTTCCCTTCAACCAAAGATGAAATACCTAAGCTGGTAGAGGATTTCTTTAAGAATCCTACCAGTACACTGGTAACCATGAAGTGTTTCCCGTGGACGTATAACGATAAGGTAGCCCTTATAGGCGATGCCTGCCATGCCCTTGTGCCGTTTTACGGCCATGGTATGAATGCCGGTTTTGAGGATATTACCATCCTAAGCCAAATGATTAAGCAGTATGGTGACGACTGGCATGCGATTTTCCACGAATATGAAACCAGGCGCAAGCCCGATGCCGATGCGATTGCTGAGCTTTCGTACCGTAATTTTATGGAAATGAGCAGTAGCACTGCCGACGCCGGCTTCCTGTTACGCAAAAAAATTGAGAAGAATTTCTCTGATAAATATCCTGAACTGTGGCAGCCGCTATACAGCATGGTTACTTTTAGCCACCGCCCGTACAGCGAGGCGCTTGCCCTGGGTGATGCCCAAAAAGCGATTATGGATGAAGTAATGAAAACCACAGAAGGCATTGACCAGAAATGGGATAGTATTGAAGTGGAAGATAAAATCAAGCAACTGCTAACAGCTGCCAAAGCATAATTGTGGAAAAGGTACTTAAAGACCTTGGCCGTATGGCGAAGGAAAAGCAAACCGAGAATAAGAAGTTTTTTGATAAGCTAAAAAAGAAGCCGCCAAAAAACCTGGACTACGTTATGCAGGAGCTTCACGACCGGGAGTTTAAGCGTACCGACTGCCTGAAGTGTGCCAACTGTTGTAAAACTACAGGGCCGTTGTTTACCCTTGCCGACATAGAGCGCATAGCCAAACACCTCCGCCTGAAACCACAGCAATTTATAGATAAGTACCTGCGTGTGGATGAAGACAAGGATTATGTGCTGCAAAATGTGCCATGTACCTTTCTGGATTCAGAGAATTACTGTATGATATACGAGGTACGCCCCAAAGCCTGTCGTGAATATCCGCATACTGACCGTAAGAAGTTTCAGCAGATTACAGATATTACATTAAAAAATGTTGCCATTTGCCCGGCAGCTTACAATATAGTTGAAGAAATGAAAAAGAAAATGGCGCTGTAAGGCGCCATTTTTTATGGTAGGTACATAAGCTACGAAATGTTTTTTACTGTATATTCGTTAAAACAAATCAATATGCCTAAATTCAATTATCTTACTCCGATGCTGTGGACGACACAGATACCCGAAACCATTGTTTTTTATACCGAAGTCCTGGGTTTTGACTGTACCCTGGAAGAAGAGGGTTGGGCAGTTTTAGAACGCGATGGCATAGAAGTAATGCTTGCCTACCCAAATCCGCACGTACCGTTTGACGCGCCGCTGTTTACAGGTTCGTTTTATTTTAATGTAACGGGGGTAGATGCATTGTGGGAAGCATGGAAAGATTCCTGCACCATTTGCTATGGGCTTGAAGATTTTGAATATGGCATGCGAGAGTTTGCTATTTACGACCCCAATAACTATATACTACAGTTTGGCCAACCTTTAATTTCTGAATAATATGAAAGCCGTACGGACACTTATTTTATTCCTGATATTATCTGTAGCTGTGAGCTATGGGGTATATTCCGTAAATTCTGATACAATTGTGAACTCATCTGTATCAGATATTGCCGGCGAAATAGGCATCATTGCCATACCGGTATTCCTGGTGCTGGTGTTTTTAAATGCCGTGGCGCGTATGCTGGGAAAAGCTGTAAAGAAAAAGCCTTCCGAGTAACAGGGAAGGCTTTTTCAGTTTAGGCCGCTATGGCCTCATTATGCTGTTTCAGTTCTTCAACAAAACCGGCTATACTCGCTAGTTTCTCCTCAATGTATTCGAGGAGGTTTTCTATACGGTCACGCAGGTTAGTGAAAAACTCAATAAGATTTTCTACATATCCTTTTACTTTTTCAATAAATTTAAGGATATACTCTATTACGTTTTCCGCGGTTTCTTTCAGGTTCATGGCTATTTGTTTTTAAGTTTGATACTCTTATAAAAGTACAATATCTATTTGCAGCTACGAAACACTTTGTGCAAACGTTAAGAATTATTTGTCGTAGATAAGATACCTGGCCCGCATATCTATAAATGTATCCAGTCCTGTTGCCCAGCTCTTGCGTATTTCTGATTCGCTCATCCCGGCCTCAATCTGTTCTTGCAAAGTTTTGGTTCCTGCCAGCTTGGTAAAAAACGAAGTAAAGAATTTAGATTTATCAGTAGTACGCTCGTAAGCATCGAGCAGCCATTTTAGTTCCAGCCTGCGTACGTGTCGCACTTCGCTAAGGTCTTTGCCAAAACACATTACCCCATTATAAGGAGGTGTTTTTGCTCCCTCATTAGGTTCGGGGGTAAAATAGTAATCATCTCCGGGCAGGTCAGGCGACCCATATACCTGAAACTGCTTATCTGTACCCCTGCCCACGCTTACGTTAGTACCTTCAAAAAGGCAAAGGCT
This sequence comes from Bacteroidia bacterium, assembly GCA_046566705.1. Lineage (GTDB taxonomy): Bacteria > Bacteroidota > Bacteroidia > Flavobacteriales > Flavobacteriaceae > Flavobacterium. Next base: position 275,182 of record JBKHWE010000021.1, read on the forward strand.
TGCGTATAGGTTTATAGCCTGGTCATTCGGAAGGTTTGGTGATGGTTTTACAGGAAGCGAATACGCATACTCCCTTTTATAATAAGAGCAGGGTATTACGGTGAGTTCGCATTGCACGCCATCTTTCAGCCATTTTTCGCCGTTAATCATTTGGGCATATTCACCTATGGTCATTCCGTGAAGGATAGGAATGGTGTGCATCCCCACAAAACTGATGTTCTCTTTTTCCATCACTGGGCCATCTACAATACTTCCGTTCGGATTAGGCCTGTCCAATACAATCAGCGGAATATGCAGTTCGGCGCAAGCCTCCATTACATAATGCAGTGTAGATATATAGGTGTAAAAGCGTGCGCCCACATCTTGTATATCAAAAACCATTACATCAATACCGGCTAGCTGTTCCGGTTTAGGCTTTTTATTGTTGCCGTAAAGAGATATTATGGGGAGTCCGGTTTTGGTATCCTTGCCATCTTTTATAAGTTCGCCTGCATCGGCAGTACCGCGAAACCCGTGTTCAGGGGCATATATGTTTTGCAGGTTTATTTTCTTCTCCAGTAAAAAGTCTACCAGGTGTTGTTGCCTTGGTACAAGCAGCATTTTATTGGTTTCAAGTTCACGCACGGTATCCTGCCGGGTTACAACGCCGGTTTGGTTTGTGGTAATGCCCACTTTTTTACCGCGTAGCTGCGGAATATAAAGCCAAAAACGATCGGCACCGGTATTAATGCCTCTGCGGTTAGGGTTGTCCGGGTTTTCTATGGGAGCGGTTTTAGCATTGACAACGCTCCTTGAATTTCCGCATGCGGTAAACAATATAAATGAGAATAAAACCGTATTTTTGACAACGGTCAGCAATGTTTTGCGGAACTCAGATAAATTAGATATCATATAAAACCTTGAATTTAGAATACTTTATAGCCCGCAGGCTCGTTTCGGCTAAAAGCCACAAAAGTAGTGTGTCTGCGCCAATTATAAAAATCGCAGTTACAGCTATTGCCATAGGTATTGTGATGATGCTTGTTTCTGTAGCTACCGGTACGGGGTTGCAGGACAAGATTCGCGAAAAGATTTCTACCTTTAACGGTAATATCCTGATAACCAATTTCGACGATAATCAGAGCGAAGTCAGCGTAACGCCTATTCCTATAAACCAGCCTTTTTATCCTAAGTTTAAAGACGTGCAGGGCATCAGCCACGTACAGGCGGTAGCCAGCAAGGCAGGTATGATACGTACCGAAAAATCTGTAGAAGGCATCATATTTAAAGGTGTGGGCAAAGATTATGCCTGGAGTGCCCTGAACGAATACATTATTAAAGGACGCAAACCTAATCTTATGGGTGCGCTAAATAATGAAGTTATCCTTTCCCAGTTTTTAGCCGACAGGCTGGAGCTGAAGGTAGGCGACAAGTTTACCACTTATTTTATGAAGGAAGGAGGTAACGGTATTCCTAATGTACGCAGCTTTGAACTGGTAGGGATTTATAACAGCGGTTTCCATGAGTTTGACGCGGCTTATGTTATAGGAGACATCCGTCACGTGCAGCGCATTAATAAATGGAAAAACGGGCAGGTAGGTTCGTTTGAGGTTTTTATAGACGATTTTAGCCAGTTGCAGCAAAAAGGGCAAGAGGTCTACGAGGCTATTCCTACCATGCTGAACAGTGTAACCATTAAAGAGAAATATGCCAATATATTCGACTGGTTACAGTTGTTTGATATTAATATTATGGTAATTATTATTATTATGGTTATTGTGGCTACCATAAATATGGTGGTGGCACTACTGGTTTTAATCCTGGAACGTACCCAAATGATAGGGATGTTAAAAGCGCTGGGCGCCGGTAACTGGAGCGTTCGGAAAATATTCCTGTACAATGCCGCACATATAATAATACGCGGATTGCTTTGGGGTAACGGTATAGGGCTGGGCATACTACTCATTCAAAAATACTTTGGGGTGGTACAATTGCGTCCCGAGAACTATTATGTAAGTGTAGCTCCGGTAACACTAGATATGGTTGCTATACTTGTTATTAATGTAGGTACTATATTAATATGTTTGGCACTTTTACTTATACCGTCTTATATTATTACCAAAATTTCCCCGGTTAAGGCAATCCGATTTGAGTAATCTAAAGTTTTTAGTCCCAAAAGGTGCTTTGTGGCTAAAATTCCTTGGAGTTTTTCCTTGATTTATATTGAGGCAATAAAACCCCAAAAAAACTTTCCCTTTCAAATGTTTTCATTTCAGCGGTTTACGTTTTGGCATTAAAAAATCTGGAAAATAATGTAAACAAAGTGTTGTTTAAGAGTAAAAGAGTGTTACTTTTGCACCCGCAACAGA
>JBKHWE010000022.1:0-39635 GCA_046566705.1 Bacteroidia bacterium
ATCGCCTTTCTTTACTAAACCCCTTATCGTAATCGATAAGGGGTTTTTTGTTTTATTTTTGTTTTAAGATCACTAAAGAATCGAAAAATATCTTTTTTTATCCTAGAATTCTATTGGTATTTTTGCAGTATGAAAGACTTTCTAATTATAGGTGGACATCTGGCGGGTATTGCATTTGCTGAAACCGCTGTTGCTAATGGTAAATCAGTAGTAATAATAACTGATAACTCACAAAATTCAAGCCTTGCAGCGGCAGGAGTTTATAATCCCGTGGTGCTAAAACGTATGAAGCCCACGCAGGATGCTTTGGAACATATTACCTATGTGAAACCTTTCTACGAAGCTTTGGAACAGAAATTGGGAGTAAAAATAGACCAAAAAATTCCTTTGTATAGAAAATTTGCTTCTGTAGAGGAGCAAAATATGTGGTTTGAAGCCATAGACAATCCGAAACTTACTCCATTTTTACATCCTGAAATCATTCATGAAAAATTTGAGGGTGTACCTTCACCTTTTGGTTTTGGCAAAGTCCTTCATACCGGATACATTGATACCAATACTTTAATAACTTCTTATTGGGCGTATGCTAAACAGCATAATTTCCTCATCAATGAAAAATTTGAGTATGATTTGCTGAAAATACACGATAATCATATTTCTTACAAAGAGATAGAAGCAAAGCATATTATTTTTGCTGAAGGCTTTGGTATTAAAAACAATCCATACTTCAGCTATTTGCCTCTTAATGGCACAAAAGGTGAGCTTTTACTCATAAAAGCTCCGGATCTTAAATTGCCCATTGGTGTTAAAGCCGGATTGTTTGTATTGCCAGTAGGTGATGATTTGTATAAAGTTGGTGCTACGTATGAATGGGAAGATAAAACATCCATTCCTACTGAAGCCGCTAAACGGGAACTTATAGAAAAACTTGCTGAAATCATTACGTGTCCGTATGAAATCGTGGATCATTATGCAGGTGTAAGGCCTACGGTGAAAGATCGTAAGCCACTAATTGGTACACATCATTTACACAAAAATATTCACTTGTTGAATGGCCTGGGCACGCGTGGGGTAATGCTTGCGCCCTATATGGCTAAGGAGCTGTTCGAGTCGATTGAAACAGGCGTGCCTGTAAAACGAGAAAACAATCTTAACCGCTTCCCTATTTCTTAGTTTTCCAATCGGGGTCATAATGCACAAAGATGTTTATCCAGATGTTACGCGATATTCTCATAATAACGGGCATCAGTAGGATAAGCGCTACGTTTATGGCAATGAATGAGGTAAGCAGGCTTGTTTTAAACACCACAAAAGCCAGTACAAATATGGCAATGCCTAAACCTACTCCTAATCCGTAGCTTACGTACATGGCTCCGTAAAAAAAAGACGGCTCTATCTTATATCGCTGGCCACAATGGCTGCAACGCTCGTGCATTTTGTATACATTTGCCAGGTGGTATGGGTTTCTATCCTCATACATGGATTCTTCGTGGCAGTGAGGACACGTACCTTTTAAAATGCTATATAGCTTACTTCCTTTTTTTAACATCGCAAAAGCCTTACCTTTGCACCAAATTTACGACTATAAAGCGTTCATCTAATGCTAAACATACATAATTTATCGGTTTCTTTCGGAGGAACATATCTTTTTGAAGAAGTAACCTTCCGTCTTGGAGCCGGAGATCGCGTGGGCCTTGTGGGCAAAAATGGCGCGGGAAAATCAACCATGCTAAAAATACTTTCGGGTGATATTAAGCCCGATTCGGGTGTTATTGCTACCGAAAAGGAAGTCCAACTGGGATTTCTTCGCCAGGATATTGATTTTATCCCGGGACGTACCGTTCTTGACGAAGCCTACCAGGCGTTTGTAGATATTAAAGAAGTTGAAGGTAAGCTGGATGATATCAATCATCAGCTGGTTACCCGTACCGATTACGAAAGCGATTCCTATTCTAAACTTATAGAAGACCTGGGCGACTATACACATCGTTACGAAATCCTTGGCGGTTATAACTACGTGGGCGATACCGAAAAGATATTGCTCGGGCTTGGTTTTAAACGTGAGGATTTTGATAAGCTTACCGATACCTTTTCGGGTGGATGGCGTATGCGTATAGAACTTGCCAAGCTACTGCTTCAGGCAAATGACGTGCTGCTTTTGGATGAGCCTACCAACCACCTTGACATTGAAAGTATCATTTGGCTGGAATCATTCCTTAAAACCTATCCGGGCGTTGTGGTTATTGTATCGCACGATAAAATGTTCCTGGATAACGTAACCAACCGCACCATAGAAATTTCATTAGGTAAGGCTTACGATTTTGCCAAGCCGTATTCTGAATATCTTATCCTTCGCGAGGAAATTCGGGAAAAGCAGTTGGCAACCCAAAAGAACCAGCAAAAAAGCATAGAGCATACCGAGAAGCTGATTGAAAAGTTTCGTGCCAAAGCCAGTAAGGCTTCTATGGCGCAGTCCCTCATCAAGAAGCTTGATAAGGTAGAGAGGATAGAGGTAGACGAAGATGATAATTCGGTTATGGCTATTTCTTTTCCTGTGTCGCAAACACCGGGAAGGGTAGTGGTAGAAGCGGAACACGTTACTAAAAGCTATGGCGATAAGCTGATATTTAAAGACCTGAACTTACTTGTAGAACGTGGAAGCAAAATTGCTTTCGTGGGACAAAACGGTCAGGGTAAGTCTACTTTTGTTAAGGCTATTGTAGATGAGATTGATTATACCGGTACCATAAAACTGGGGCACAATGTACAGTTGGGTTATTTTGCCCAAAGCCAGGCAGAACACCTTGATGGCGAAATTACCTTACTTGAAACCATGGAAAGTGCCGCTACTGATACCAATCGTATGAAAGTGCGTGATATGCTGGGCGCATTCCTGTTCCGCGGTGATGACGTGGAGAAGAAGGTGAAAGTACTTTCGGGTGGCGAGCGTAACCGCTTAGCACTTTGTAAGCTTTTGCTACAGCCTATAAACGTGTTGGTGATGGACGAACCTACCAACCACCTTGACATCAAGTCGAAAAATGTGCTGAAAGCAGCCCTTCAGAAATACGAAGGTACACTACTTATAGTAAGCCACGATAGGGATTTCCTTCAGGGAATGGGTAACATAGTATATGAGTTTAAAGACCAGAAGATACGCGAATATCTGGGTGATATTAACTTCTACCTGGAGCAGCGTAATATGCAGAACATGCGTGAAGTGGAAAAACGCGATGTTGTTGCTCCGGTAGCCAAGCAGGATAAATCAAAGCAGCAGAATCCTGAAGAACAGAAAAAGGCCAAGGCACTGCAAAATAAGCTGAGCAAAATAGAAAGCCAGATTCAGCAGCTGGAAAGTGAGATTAAGAAAGATGATAAGGCACTTGCCGAACATCCGGAGAAACTAATGGCAGATGCTTCGTTCTTTACCGCTTATGAGAAAAAGAAAAAAGACCTGGATGCCCTGATGGCTGATTGGGAAACCATTCAGGAAGAAATAGAAAATGCATAGTAAAACGTTATTATAAAGTAAAACCCCGCTTGTTTAAGGCGGGGTTTTCTGTTTTATATAATGAGCTGATTATACTAGCGGATGCCTTGTCATGGCAGCAGGCTGCTCTATGCCCATCAGTTTAAGGATGGTTGGGGCTATATCGCCTAGTACGCCATCGTGTACTTCTTTAATGTCATTGTCTACCACTACAAACGGAACCGGGTTGGTGGTGTGTGCCGTGTTAGGGCTTCCGTCAGGGTTTATCATGGTTTCGCAGTTACCGTGGTCAGCAATTACAAGTGTGGTATAACCGTGCTCAAGGGCAGTTTCTATAACTTCCTTAGCGCAGGCATCTACAGCTTCTACCGCTTTTACAGCAGCTTCAAAAACACCGGTATGTCCTACCATGTCGCCGTTGGCAAAGTTAAGGCATACAAAGTCTACCTCTTCTTTTTTCAGTTCTTCCACAAGCGCGTCTTTAAGTTCAAAAGCACTCATTTCAGGCTGAAGGTCATACGTAGCTACCTTTGGCGAATTGCGCAGTATACGTGATTCACCCTCAAAAGGCTCCTCGCGACCCCCCGAAAAGAAGAAGGTAACGTGTGGATATTTTTCGGTTTCGGCAATACGTATTTGTTTTTTACCTGCCTTACTTACTACCTCTCCCAGAGTTTCGGTAAGGTTGTCTTTATCGTAAATTACATGGATGCCGTTATAGCTGTCGTCGTAGTTTGTCATGGTAACAAAGTACAGCGGCAGTTTGTGTATGTTTTGCTCGTGTATGTCAATCTGTGTAAGCACTTCGGTAAGCTGGCGTCCCCTGTCTGTACGGAAGTTAAAGAAGATAACCACATCGTCAGGAGAAATAACTGCAAGTGGCGTTTGTCCGTCTTCGGTCATTGCAATTGGCTGTATGAACTCATCGGTAACACCTTCGGCATAACTTTGCTTAATGCTTTCTACGGCGTTAGTACTTGGCGTACCCTGTCCGTGAACCAAAAGGTCATAAGCAAGTTTTACACGCTCCCAGCGCTTATCGCGGTCCATGGCATAGTAACGACCAATAACGCTCGCAAGTTTTGCCGGAGTATCTTTAATGAAGTTTTCAAGGTCGGCAATAAACGCCGCGCCTGATTTAGGGTCTACGTCACGACCGTCGGTAAAGGCATGGATAAACACATCGGTTACGCCGGCATCTTTAGCGGCAGTAACCAGTCCTTTAACGTGGTTAATGTGCGAGTGCACACCACCATCAGATACAAGACCCAGTAGGTGTACTTTTTTATTGTGCGCTTTGGCGTAAGCAAAAGCTTCGGCAAGCGCAGGTTCTTTTTCTATGCTTTTGTCTTCTACGGCAAGGTTTATCCTTACAAGATCCTGGTAAACAATGCGTCCGGCGCCAAGGTTCATGTGTCCTACCTCGCTGTTACCCATCTGCCCTTCAGGAAGTCCTACGTTTAGTCCGTCGGTTCGCAGTGTAGCGTGCGGAAAACGTGATGAAAGGCCATTGATAAACGGAATTTTTGCATTGTCCGGGGCAGATACCTTAGGGTCAGGAGAAATTCCCCAGCCGTCAAGTATCATTAAGATAACTTTTTTATTCATCTTCAGTCAATTATGTGTCTTAAGAAATGTGTGTGGTAAACGTACCAATCCAAGCCCTAAAGTTAGTATTTTTTAAGCGAATGTAAAAGATCGGAAAAATTAAGTTTGGGTGAAGACTTAAAAAAATATTAAAATATTTTTATTTCAAAATACTAAAAGGCAAGGTTCTTGCGTTAGGGTTATGGATTATGATATGAACGGCACAGGCATGACGTCCCTGCCAAATGAAAATGTTAAATTATTGATTTTAACACAGTTGCTTTTTGGAAATTAAGTTTTTCTTAACGTAATTAGCACCTGGTTAAATGAAAACAATGAAGTTCTGATGGGTTACACATTTTTTACGTCTGTATTATTTTTGTTCTATTCTTTTACCGGCTTTACGCCCAAAAATGACACTCCCGTAACAGCTGCCGCTGAAACGACAACAGGTTCCGCTACCGAAGCGCTGTACAACACTATCAGTTCCCACTCGGCTTCCATGCCTGCTTTAGATTGTTTTGAAAAAGCTGTAACAGGCTATAACAAACTTAAAAGCGAAGGGAAAATCAAAAAAGACTTACTTACGGTAATTGATTTTACTAAATCATCTAATACTAAGCGCCTGTGGATTATAGATATGGATACCCAGGAAGTAGTGCTTAATACCCTTGTAGCGCACGGTCGTAACAGTGGCGACGAGTTTGCCGACAGCTTTAGTAACACGAACAGTTCTTACATGAGCAGTCTTGGTTTTTATGCTACTGGCGAAATTTATAATGGCAAACACGGAAGCTCTCTAAAATTAGACGGTCTTGAAACCGGGCTTAACAGCAATGCCCGTAACAGGGGAGTGGTTATGCACGCTGCTGATTATGTAAGTGAGGCATTTATAAAAGCGCACCACAGGCTGGGTCGTAGCCAGGGTTGCCCTGCACTGCCACAGGAAGTAACCCAAAAGGTTATAAGCCTGCTAAAAGGTAAATCATGCCTTTTTATCTACCACCGCTCTTATGATAATAAATCAAAGATCTTGTCTTAGTTTTTTATATAGCGTTTTATCGAGGCTGTAAATATCATCACGAAACTGCAGCCCGTTGTTATCCATCCAGGCGGTCCAATATAATTGGTGCACCCGGATGGATTTTTTAATATATACATTGGTGGTTTCGCCCCTGGCGGTAATACTGTCTATTTTAGTTCGGTTCCATTTTTCATTCTGGTTGGCTAAAATATATTCTGCAAGTTTCAGCGGATTTTCCACGCGTACGCAACCGCTGCTTAAGGCACGGTTGTGCAGCCCGAAAAGATCGCGGTGGTTGGTATCATGCAGGTACACACTATACTTGCTGGTAAAGTTGAACTTTACCAATCCCAGTGAATTATTATATCCCGGCGCCTGTACATAACGGTAGTTGTTGTACTTGGCAGGTACCCAGTCTTCGGCGCTAACCTCGTTGGTGTCTTTGTAAATCTTCATGTTATGATGTGCAAAGTACGTACGGTTTTTTGTTGCAGCGGGGGTAAGGTCTTCTTTAATGATGGTAGGCGGTACAGTCCACGTGGGGTTAAGAATAACAGCGTTTACCGCCGATTGCAACACGGGGGTTTTGCGCTCGGGCTTGCCTACCACCACGTTGTAGGTTTGTACGGTATCTTTACCGTTTTCCACCACTGCCATTTTAAAGTCGGGGATATTTATCAGCAGCGCTTTTTCGCCCAGGTCGTAGGCATACCAGCGCCAGCGTTCCAGGTTGGCTACAACCTGTTCTATGCGTTTGGTACGGCTCACGTTTAATGATGCCGTAGTTTTATCGTTTATTTTTCCGCTAACCCTAAGACCGTGCCGGGCCTGGAAATGCTTTACGGCAGCTATGGTTTGGGCGTCATAGGTATGAGAAAGGCTGTCTGTTTTCAGGTCGCCCCAGTAATACAGGCGTTGTTGTAGGGCATCAACGACATCGGAAACATCACCTTTTCGGATTTTCTTTTTAAGGATAACCTTTGGTAAATCTTTGTCGTCGGGCAATGCGTTAAGGGTGGCAAGACTCTTGCACAGGCTTTGGTACACGGCATGGCGCGGACGGCAACGTTGTAAGGCATCGGTAATTTTATCTTGCTCAACGGCTTCAGTGAGAAGTTTTTCGGCATCAAAAGGTTTATCGTTTAGTGCCCACCCCGAATACACATCGGTGGGAGCAAGTTTGCCTTTAAATATATGCGTGGAAAGGCTTACAAACGCTTCGGTAAGCATTACATCATATCGTATGGATTCTTCCTCAGTGATGCTTTTCAGGGCTTCAAAATCCTTTAAGTAGGTGTAATGGTAGTCTTCGGGGAATAGTCCGTCATTAGTTACAGTCCCTATATAGTCAATAAGTTCCTGCCTGGTTTCCTTATGTGTCCATACTGTGCTGTTGCCGCGGTTGGCATAAAATGTTTTGGCATCGTAAGATAGCGTGTTTACAACATCATCGGTAAGTGTATGGATGCTGTTTTTAAGATGTGCTGTGTTTGCAGGCGCATGAGATACAGTCATTTCTTTACCTCCGGCAACATTACGGCAGCCCGAAACAAAAGAAAACAATGCCATTAGCCCTAAGAGGTACGTAGCTTTTTTCATAATCCGAAATCAATTGGTCTTGACAATCCGGATAGGTTATGGTTGTTGTCAGGTGCCGGGCAGGGTGTAAGGGTGCTCCGCGAGCAGGCTTTCATCGTAATTATGCCGGGCAAGTGGCAATGCCACAAAGTATCCTGTGTTAAAATTATAAAATTGCTTTTGTGAAATACTGAATATTAACAAATATTTTTTGTTATATTCTTAACTGCTAGTAGGTTTTTTGAGGAATGCGTATTTTGCTCCTGTTTTACAGGCGTTTCAGAAAAATGTAAATTATCAAAGGAAACTAATTCTTGTAATTTTAGAAGAAAATACTGCCTAATGAAAAATGTTATTTGGTAACGATTTAAAAATAAAATGGTTATAACATATTTTGAAATTTTTCTTTATTTTTTTACAGAAACGCTTGTATTAAGCTGAAATAATTACATATATTTGCACTCACAAATGCGGAAGTAGCTCAGTTGGTAGAGCTCCAGCCTTCCAAGCTGGTTGTCGCGAGTTCGAGCCTCGTCTTCCGCTCCAACAAAAACCCGATACATCATGTATCGGGTTTTTTGCTTTTAATATGGTTTATTTTATGAGGCCTATGCGTTTACTGTGGGCTATGGCGTCACCGCTATCCTTAAAATAACAGGTTTCTACCCCCATGCTTTCCATATTTTTTATCGCGGCGATGGCCTTGTGTTTTTTGCTGTGGCCTGTCTGGCGTATATACACCGCTTTTACGGTAATGGGGAATATCTTGCAAATATCCTCATACAAAAAAGGGTCGTGCTGAGAATCGTCGCCCAGCAGGGTATACTGCAGGTGCGGGTAAAACTCCAGTATGTGCTTTATCTTATCGAATTTGTGATTATGATTGCCGCGACCGGTAACCAGGAAATCCATCAGGCTGGTTTTAATATCCTTTAGTAGTAATACTGCCCTTGGGAGGTTATGCTTGGCGGTAAACTTCACAATAAAATTGTACAGGTTCCATTCGCTGCTCGATACGTAAAAGAAAGCGTTCTGTTCGTCTTTATTATTACGCCCGGCAGTGCTAAGTGCCTGGTAATGGGGCACTACGTCTTCAAAAATCTTGCGGCTGTAAATGTTACGAAAGAGCAATATGTATATTTTCTTGAAAAAATTCCGGGTGTGCGATACCAGGAATGTATCATCTATATCGGATATAAAGCCCAGGTTGCCTTCATGCGGACGTACATATGTGCCTTTTTCGCGTATTTCTTCGCCATTGTAGATAATGCTTACATAATAATCCCCCCAGCCGTAGGCAAGCGCTTCGGTAAGCGGAATGCAAAATTTAAAGTAACCATCGGCAAGGGTTTTGGTGCGGATTTTTTTGCCGTTGTGCTCCAGGAAAACTTCGGTATTTGCTATGGTTTTTATAAGGAACATCTTCAGGATGCTACGCGCGTTTTTAAAGCGTTTCTTTTCAAACTCATAATCGGTCGCGGTGCCGGGGCGAAACACATGCCCAAACACTATAAACTCCTGTTCGTTTGCGTAGCCCCTGTAAAGCCTGAGTATTGGTTTCATCAAATTTTATCAGTTTTATAAGAAGCGTTAAAGTTGCTTTTGATTAAATTTAGTTTAAAAAACAGACATATGCCCCGTCAAAAGAAATTTTTGCTAATAATTAACCCTATTTCGGGAGGGAATGATAAAACCGAACTTAAAGAAGCCGTATATAATTTTGCCGAGGCAAACCATGTAGAGATCGTCGCCTACGAAACTACCGGGAAAAATGACGAAGCTGCCATACAGGAGCTTTACCTGGAAGAAAAGCCGGAGCGTGTGCTGGTAGCAGGCGGCGACGGTACTGTAAAGATGGTAGGCGAAGCCATAGCCGACCATAATACTATTATTGGCGTACTGCCGGCGGGTAGTGCCAACGGGCTTTCGGTTGACCTTAATTTGCCTACCGATTTAGATGAAATCCTGGAGGTGGCTTTTAATGGAGATTTCATAGAAATGGACATGGTGTGCATTAACGGCAAAAAAAGCATTCACCTGAGCGACCTGGGTGCTAATGCCGAACTGATAAAGAACTACGAAAGCGGAAAAGTAAGGGGGAAATGGGGTTATGCCATGAATGCCTTTACCACGATTAAAGAACTTGGTGACCCGTTTACCGCTACCATAAAAGCGAATGGCGAAACCATGGAAACCGAAGCCCGTATGGTGGTCATAGCCAATACCCAAAAATACGGCACCGGCGTAACCATAAATCCGCTTGGGGTGATGGACGACGGAAAGTTTGAAATCATAATACTGAAAAACCTCGACCTGATGTTTTTAGGTAAGATAGTTACAGGTAATATGCCTTTAGATGATGAGGAACACGTACGTATAATATCTACCGATGCAGCACAGATTACAACTAACGAACCTGTGAGTTTCCAGATAGACGGCGAGTTTTGCGGGCCTGAAAGTAAACTGGACGTGTATATACTGCCAAGGCAGATGCGTGTGGCGGTACCCTAAACCGTTACCGGAATTTCCGCTTTAAAAGGGCTGCGTTCGTTCCACTGAACTTTTGGGTCGAAATAGTTAAACAGCCACTCCATGCTACGGTTGATGATTGGGGTGGTGTGTTTAATGAGTCCATACACATTTTCCGCCTGTGCGCCTACAGAACTTTTTATCTCCATAGCCGAACGACCATAAATTATATGGCTGAATTGCTTGTTTATGCCATAGGTAGCCATGTCATAAAGCATATTCAGGTACAGCATTTTTTCTTTCTGGATAGAAGCATCGTAACCCAGGAAGTAGGTATCCATATCGGCACCGTTTTTTATCATGGTATTGAAGCCAACTAATTTTCCATCTAAAAAATACCCGTAAAACCTGAAGTTATCACCCAGTAATTTTTTAAAGGTGTAAAAATGGTCTTGGGGTAAATGAAATGTATTGAAGGAAGCGTTGCCTGCTACGGTAAGGTACAGTTCCTGTATTGTAGCATTTTGCGCTTTAATTTCCTCGCAGCTTAGCTGTCTTTTTTCTATGCCGTCGGCTTTTTTGCGGGCGCGGTTGTATTGGGTACGGTACTTGGTCCCCAGGTCGGCAAGGTAATCGTCCATATTTTTCCAATACGGGCGACGTGAAAAAATCATATTTGGTTGGGTACAAAACTTATAGTATTCCATATAACCTGCTGCATCGAAATCAGGGAACTCGCTTTTGTTAAAGTCCTTTATGGTAATCAGGTTGATGTACACACACTTTTTACGGTACTGTTTTTTCAGGGCGAGGAGCGCCTTTTCAAATTCGGCTAAAGCCAAAACTTCGTTTGTATCTTCTGAAAGCAGGTAGGCGTTTTGGCCCGTAAGCATATTATTACCCAAAACCAGTACTTGCGAACTGAATTTCTTAAACAGGTATTCCTTTACGCAAAAGCCTTTTTCGCGTTGGCCAAGGGTATTTACGCCGTTAAGGTTGATATATTGTGCCAATGCAACCCCGCAAAGCGTTTCACCTTTAAACAACCCAATGAAATGGGGTGTAAGGTTTTCGGGTGCAGATTGCTCCAGTACCGAGAGGTAAGCTGTAGATAAAAATATGTTGCTTTTAGCAAGGATGTCCCAGTTGTCCGGCAGGGACGCCACTGTGCTGTAAAGCTTGTAGTGCAGTGTGTGAGTAGGCATATTTTGTGTAATCTCCCCGAAGGGAGACTATACAAAGTTATAAAATTTTTATTCCCAAGCGCAGATTATACCGCCCATAATTGTAAAGCAAACCGTAAAATATCCGGCATTTATAAGGATGTATTTCCAGCTTTTGCCTTCAAACTGCGCATTGATGCCTATCATGGGCAGGGCAAGGAACAGCCCTGTCATAAAACCGTGCAGTGCGCCGTGCTTAAACGTGCGGTAGGCATGGCCATAATCTGCCATGAATGCGGCGTATGACGGCTTGGCTGTTGCCAAAAAGCGCGGACCACCTATCATGCCCGAAGCACCAAACTGGTGGATGGTAAGAAACTGCAGGATAAAGCCCAGCATTATGGCGAAGACAAACGTAAGCCCGAATATCTTAATCATATTGGTACTTTTAGGTGCTGTGGGGTCTACACCGGCTTCGCGCATCCATATGGTGCCAAAAACTTTTGGGTTGTACCATATAAACCCAACCGGGAATGTAGCTATTGCGGCTACAAGGATAGCAAGGAAATTCATGTTCATAGTTACTTGTATTTGTTTTAGGTAAAACAAATGTAGGTTTTATTTAGACCAATACAAGTGTGTAGATATTTGATTTAAGTGTTTTTCCACCCCCGGCTTTCAACCACCCCTCCGGAGGAGGGGAATGCCACTCTGCTGTTCCGTTGCAATTCCCCTCCTCCAGAGGGGTGCCCGAAGGGCGGGGTGGGTTTTTACTGCAAAATATTTACAATCAGGCTACCGTTAACTCATATCTCTGCAAAATCTTAGAGATACCTCAAAAAACTCCAAAACCTTCTCTTTTTCAGGTAGTCTAAATTACCCTCATTGACATACGCTTCACGTTCAAAACTGATATTTCGGTAGGCTTCTTTTTGGGTAGGGTAGTGCAGTCTGCGGATAAAATATTCGGTCACATAACAAATGTAAAATGGGAGGACGAGCAATTGAGCTTGCTGCCGCAGGTGGATGCGTTCGTGGTTCAGGAAAACAGGATGCGTGCCGAGGGCTTTGTTCCGTACAAAAACAAATGGGAACAGCGCGATGCCGCTGTAACCCTTAGGGACTAAATATTTTGAAGCTATCAGTATCATTTTGTGTAAAGTTCCTAAATTTGCGTATATGAGTGGTGGAAATTTTGGAAATAAATTAACGGAAGGCGAAGATTATTACCTTTCGCCCGAAGGCTATAAGGTTTTTACGGAGACCTGGCATTTAAAACGCGGCTACTGCTGTAAAAGCGGATGCAGGCACTGCCCGTATGGGTATGATAAACGAACCGGGGAATTTAAAAAATAGTGTTCAGTGTTCAGGAGTTAGTAGGCAGTTTGCCTGCTAAACACTGTGCACTGAACTTAGCACTAATAAAAATATGACATTTAAAGAACAGATATTAGAAGGTATACCGGCATCATTGCCGCAACCCAAACCATACGATATATCGGTAAACCATGCGCCAAAGCGTAAAGATATACTGAGTGCCGATGAAAAGAAGCTGGCACTTCGTAACGCGCTGCGCTACTTTCACCCACAGCACCATACCGAACTTATAAAAGAGTTTACACACGAACTGGAAACCTACGGACGTATTTATATGTACCGCCTGCGTCCGGATTATAAGATGTATGCCCGTTCTGTAGACGAGTATCCCGGTGTTTCGCTTCAGGCAAAAGCCATAATGCTCATGATTCAGAACAACCTGGATTATGCTGTGGCGCAGCACCCACACGAACTGATTACCTATGGGGGTAATGGCGCGGTGTTCCAGAACTGGGCACAGTACCGCCTTACCATGAAGTACCTTGCCGAAATGACCGACGCGCAAACGCTGGTTATGTACAGTGGGCATCCTATGGGGCTGTTTCCGTCGCATACAGAAGCACCAAGGGTCGTGGTTACAAACGGTATGGTTATTCCTAATTACAGCAAACCCGATGATTGGGAGAAATTCAACGCGCTAGGCGTATCACAATACGGGCAAATGACCGCGGGCAGTTATATGTATATTGGTCCACAGGGCATTGTGCACGGTACTACCATTACGGTTCTTAATGGCGGGCGTAAAATAGCCAAAGACGGGGAGGATTTAGCGGGTAAACTATTTGTAACATCGGGTCTTGGGGGTATGAGCGGTGCACAGCCAAAGGCGGGTAACATTGCAGGTTGCATTACAGTATGTGCCGAGGTTAACCCGAAAGCCGTAAACACACGCCACAGCCAGGGCTGGGTAGACGAGGTCGTAACAGATGTTGATGCGCTTGTAGCACGAGTGCTTAAGGCAAAAGAAAATAAAGAAGTAGTTTCCATAGCTTATCAGGGTAACGTGGTAGACGTATGGGAACGCTTTGATACTGAAAATATTTACATTGATCTGGGTAGTGATCAGACGTCGCTGCACAACCCGTGGGCAGGAGGGTATTATCCTGTAGGGCTGTCGCTTGAAGAGTCAAACACGCTTATGGCGGAAAACCCTGTTGCCTTTAAAGAGAAGGTACACGAATCACTGCGCAGGCAGGCGGCTGCCATAAACAGGCACACCGCTAAAGGAACGTATTTCTTTGATTATGGTAATGCATTCCTTTTAGAAGCGTCGCGTGCGGGAGCCGATATTATGGCGCCAAACGGCATCGACTTTAAATACCCAAGTTATGTGCAGGACATTATGGGGCCTATGTGCTTTGACTATGGTTTCGGGCCGTTCCGCTGGGTATGTACATCGGGCAAGCCGGAAGATTTAGCTATGACCGATGCTATTGCAGCTTCTGTTTTGGAAGAAATGGCCAAGACCGCTCCCGCAGAAATCCGCCAGCAGATGGAAGACAACATCCGCTGGATAAAAGGCGCGCAGGAAAATAAACTGGTAGTAGGCTCTCAGGCACGCATACTCTATGCCGATGCCGAAGGACGCATCAACATAGCCCGTGCCTTCAATCAGGCGATTGCCGAGGGTAAAATAGGTGCGGTTGTGTTAGGGCGTGACCACCACGATGTAAGCGGAACCGACTCCCCATACAGGGAAACGAGTAACATATACGACGGCTCCCGTTTTACTGCTGATATGGCCATACAAAATGTTATTGGCGATAGCTTTAGAGGCGCTACCTGGGTAAGCATCCATAATGGCGGCGGCGTAGGCTGGGGTGAGGTTATAAATGGTGGCTTCGGCATGGTTCTTGATGGAACTACAGAAGCATCAAGACGCTTGGAATCAATGCTTTTTTGGGATGTTAACAACGGTATAGCAAGGCGTAGCTGGGCCCGTAATGAGGAGGCTGTCTTTGCCATAAAACGTGCCATGGAACAACAGCCGTTATTAAAAGTAACGCTACCAAACATGGTAGACGATTCGTTGTTAGGATAACCTCTAAAACATGGATGGAGTGTCGGGATGCAAAAACTGCTATGAACTCAGATTAACTTTTTTTTATTATTCATCTTATGAAAACGATAAAAATGCTCCCTTTGCTGCTGCTTTCGCTTTTTGCGGTAAGTTGCGCCTCCGTCAGTGTACGGTCAGACTATGACGACAATGCTGATTTTACCACCTACAAAACCTATGGGTTTTTAAAAGGCGGCATAGATAAGGCCGAGATTAGCGACCTGGATAAGAAACGTATTATGAAAGCCCTTGACGTAGAACTTACCGCAAGAGGTTTTACTAAAAGCGATAAGCCTGATATATTTGTAAACTTTTTTACAAAAGCTACCAAAGAGGTCAACGTAAATAACTGGGGTGGCTACGGCGGCTGGGGTTATGGTTGGGGCGGCTGGGGCGGCTACGGTTGGGGCGGTCCATGGGGCTGGGGCGGTTATTCGTCTGTGAGCACCCAAACCGAAGGTACGCTCTATGTAGACGTGATTGATGCCACCAAAAAAGAACTGGTTTGGCAGGGAGTGGGCAGTGGCGTGCTTACCCAGGACCGTGACAGGAAACAACAGCGCATAGACGAATTCGCAAAAGAAATCCTTACACAGTTTCCGCCTAAAAAAGGGAAGTAATTCTTAGGGATTATATAATACCAAGCCTGGCTATAAAAATTAGTCAGGCTTTGTTGTTTTACCTCAAAAAACTGTGGATTTACCTCACATTAAGTTTGTAGTAATTACTGATGCTTACATTTGAAACAGATCTAATAAAGGTCACTGCATGGCAAGTGAGTAGGCCGTGCCAGTGAGTAGTTTTATGTTATCTTAAATTTCATTTATTACTTTGTCCTGAAAAGCCGCAGCCCCACGCTGTGGCTTTTCACTTTGTAATATGTGTAATAAAAAAGGTGTTGGCAAAGAAATTACGTTATAAAATTTAAGATTAGATTGGTAGTTGTAATAATTTCGTAATTTTACAAAGCTAACGATATACTAACACTACGCATGGACGCAGCATTTATAAGTAACCCACTATTAGACAGGTTGCCTACTCACCTGAAGCAATTTATAAAAGCACAGGATTATGAGGACTATACCCCCATAAACCAGGCGGTGTGGCGCTATGTAATGCGTAAAAATGTAGACTACCTGAGCCGTGTGGCGCACGAATCCTATCTTGACGGACTAAACAAGACCGGTATTAGTGTAGACAGTATTCCCAGTATGTACGGTATGAACCGTATCCTTAAGGAAATAGGGTGGGCTGCCGTAGCGGTAGACGGATTTATTCCGCCGAATGCGTTTATGGAGTTTCAGGCGTATAATGTACTGGTTATCGCTTCAGACATCCGTCAGCTTGAAAATATAGAATATACCCCTGCGCCGGATATTATCCACGAAGGTGCAGGCCATGCACCGATTATAGCCAACCCAGAGTATGCCGAATACTTAAGGCGTTTTGGCGAAATAGGCTGTAAGGCCATATCATCGGCACGCGATTATGAAATATACGAAGCCATAAGGCTGCTTTCTATTTTGGAAGAGGCAGAAGGCACTCCGGAAGCTGAACTGATAGCCATACGTAACCGTGTGGAAGCCCTGCAAAACGAACCTGCCGATCCCAGCGAAATGGCACTGATACGTAACCTGCACTGGTGGACGGTAGAGTATGGGCTTATAGGTACCGTAGAAGATCCTAAGATATATGGTGCCGGATTACTTTCGTCTATTGGCGAAAGTGCCTGGTGCATGACCGATAATGTAAAGAAATTGCCTTATGATATTAGTGCGGCGTATCAAGGGTTTGATATTACCAAGCCTCAGCCCCAGCTGTATGTAACGCCTGATTTTGCACATTTAAGTTTGGTATTAGAGGAGTTTGCCAATAAAATGGCACTACGCACCGGCGGACTTAGCAGTGTGCAAAAACTGATAGAAAGCAAAGCACTTGGCACGGTAGAACTGAGTACCGGGCTGCAAATATCAGGGGTGTTTACTAACGTAATAGAGAGCGAAGGCAAACCGGTATACCTGCAAACTACCGGTGGCACGGCATTGTCGTACCGTGAAAAAGAACTTGTAGGGCATGGAACAGATTACCATGCCGAAGGTTTTGGTAGCCCTGTAGGGAAGCTAAAAGGTATTAATCTGTCTATAGAAGACATGAGCCCGCGCGACCTGCGCGCTTACGATATTTACGAAAGTGAAACCGTTACCCTGGAGTTTGAGGGCAACATAGTGGTTACAGGCGAAATTATTACAGGTAAGCGTAACCTGCAAGGGAAGATTATCCTTATCAGTTTTAAGAACTGTACCGTAACCCATAACGATACCGTGCTGTTTATGCGCGAATGGGGTATTTATGATATGGCGGTGGGTAAGAAGGTTATTTCTGCATTCTCAGGTCCTGCCGATGTGCATAGCTTTGACCTGGTAAGCCATGTGCCGTCAAGCAAAACAATCAAGGCGAAAAAGACTCCTGAGAAGGAAGAACTTGAAAGCCTGTATAAAAATATCCGCCACATCCGCGAGGGTAGGGAAGCGGCTAACAGCATAGACGAAGTGTTTGTTGTTTTAAAAGAAAAACACACTGACGACTGGTTGCTTTCGGTAGAAATCGCCGAACTGCTGCACGCACAAAATAACAACATCCTGCTCGATGCCGTAGTGGCACACCTGGAACAACTGAAGTTAAAACGCCCTAAGGTAGCGCATCTTATAACCAACGGGCTTTCACTGATATTTGAAAAAGAAAGCGTTTAACGAATCCAAATGTAAAAGGCTCCCGATTGTGGGAGCCTTTTGTTTTCTAGTAAACTAATTTGTTGAATAATATCTACATGTTGATGAAGCCAAACTCTGCGATATAGGCTCTTTTCAAGACAAATTCTTTACCAGTACATTCTTTTTCGTCTATTATATATACAATTTTCTTTTTACCATTGCCCCTTACTATCTCCATGAAAAGAGTGTAAAGTCCTGTGCTATTCAAAAAATCTACATCAACAATATCTTTTTTGTATTTCTTTAAAAACTTCTTCCTTCGTACAGTGAGGTTTCTTTTTTCCGGATTAGTTTCCTTGTCCTTTATTGTAAGGATAAGAATGTGTTTTTCGTCAGGCTGTCTGAATTCATAATGTTTTTGCTCACTATTCCACGAGGAAAAATAAAGGAACTTGCCGTATTGATGCTTATCCTGTTTGGGAACTGCCAGGTATAATGTATCCCGTGATTTCAGGTATTCCAAATCCTGAGCAAAAAGCCCTGTTGAGAATAGTAATATAAGGTATATAATTTTCATGAACTATGGGGCAAACATGGGTGCAGCTGGTTTAAATAAAAACCAAGTTACAACAATACGTCCATATTACCATCGGTAACCTGCTCTCCATTGTATTCCAATTTCCAGCCCATGGTATTGGTTAGTATCAGTATCTTGCTAAGTTCGCTTAGCAGGCGGTTTTGTGCGTTAGATTTCAGGCTGCTTTTCTCTATTTTTTTACGGATGAGGTCTTTTGCCTGCTTGTTTACCTTGTTATAGTCATCGCCGGTAAACTCGTTAAAGCGGCTTTCCTGTATATCGTAAAACTTTATATCGGGTGAAATTTTAATTTCCTCCTTGGGCAGGTGGGTAATGGTTATGGTTTTATTAGGTTCGTCAATGTCATACTGCACCTGCCTCAGGTCGTAGCTTACCGTGGCTTCGGCATTAACTATGATAATCGCTTTTTTCTCAAAAGACAGGTAATCACCCAGATAGCTCTCTTTGTTTTTATAGGTAATCACTTCGCTGTAATGGCCTTCGGTAACCACCAGTTTCGATACGTTTTTTAACTGTTGCTGTATCATAGCCGATTCCTCGAAAGTAGCGTTATCGGCCTTTTTAAATTCGCAATATTTAAAGGCTAATAGGATTAGTAATGCGCCCGCGGCTATGATAAGTGTTTTTTTTAGCATTTTTATTTTAAAAGTAAGCATCTTTTGGGTTATTCATAGTTATGGCATCCTTAAAAGACGATGTGCGGATGCTTTTGCTGTAAGGTAGCAATCTTTGTGCCGAGGTTTTCCAGGAACTTCTTATGATTGTCAGAATCCGGGTTAAAAGAACGGTGCAGCAAGCTTCTCTGTATATTATCAGCCAGTTTCATGGTTTGTTGCGCTTCATTACTAATCCAGCTTTCGGCAAAGCGTTCCCAGATATAGTCTATGGCCACCTGGTTTGGGTGAATCATATCTTCGGCATAAAAGCGGTAGTCACGTAGCTCGTCCATCATTATTTCGTAAGACGGAAAATAACTAGTGTTCAGTGTTTGGTGTTCAGCGTTCAGTGTTTGGTGTAATGCCGAGATAAGGTTGGCTTTGCTCCACTGGTTTTCGGTAAAACCATCTTTAATGTGACGTACGGGCGATACGGTAAAGATAACCGTTGCCTCGTTGTTTAGCTCCCCGATAAGGGAAAGTATATTCTTAAGGCTGTTGCCTATAACATTTACATCAAGCAGTTCTTTACTAAACTGTTTTTGGGGTACTTTATGGCAGTTGGCTACTAACTCGCTTGTTTCAGTAAAACGATATACCCATGCCGTGCCCAGGGTTATGGTTATGTGCGTAGCCGAAAGCAGGGCTTGTCTTAATACGCTACAAGCCGTGTTGAGGTTGGATAGCAACTGTTCTTTATCAGGATTGCTCAGGTCGCTATGTGCATCATAACACTGCCAGAGTTCATTGTAGTAAAAAATATCAGCTTCGGTAAAGGTTTTGTTTTTCGAAGCAAAGCGGATGGTTTTTTCCAAAGCCAAAGGGTGAAACAATATCCCGAACGGATTTATGGTGTTGCTGAATTTAAAGTATTCAAACTTCTGTCCCATATTTACTGCAAAACAGGAACCCAATGAGAGTATGTTTGAGCTATAGTCAATTCTAGGAATGCTTTCGGGTATAGGTATTCGGGTGCTGAACTGCATGGTTTTGCTTTGTAATACTCCGTAAAAGTAAAAAGAATTTATCGCCCCCCCGTGCTTATAAAATACAGTTTAGGGAAATATTTCCTTATAAGTATTCCGGTTGTAAGTGATATGACTACGGTAATTATAATTGCGAGCAGGTATATTATAAATGAATTAAGATTGCTTACCCCCATAAAATGATATAAAGCTTTTTTAATCATATGGATTAACGGCTGGTGCGCCGCGTAAAGCCAGAATGAGTATTTAAATAAGGGATAATATTTTTTGTGGCAGATATCTGTATTTTTATAGACATCATCGTAGCAATACCACACAGCAATTATTCCTAAGAGTATACAAAATTTATTTAGCAGGAACTTGCCCCAGACCGCTGGTATGTGAAAAACAGATAGGTAGGTTTTTATGCCCAGCAATATAAACCATAGCAATAGTAGCAGATACGCGTATTTTACTTTCGGCAGGCTATCCAGTGGTGTTTTTCTTATGCCAAGAAAGCTGCCTGTCAGGAAAAAGAAAAGCGAATCAGGAGAAAAAGGAGCGAGCCTGTAATTCAATACCCAAAGTATAAGGAAGCAAGCCAGTGTTATATAAGGGACTTTTTTTAGTAGATAGTGTAATATTGGGCTTATAATTACAAGTACAATTAAATCACGTACATACCAAAGCTGTGCGGGTATGGGCAGCACAAAAATAGTATGGAGCCACTGATTAATACTGAAGTTGCGTACAAGGGATTGGGTAAAAAAAGGCTTTAAAAATGGAATCGACTGTAATGCAAAGAAAAGGAGTAGGCCAAATAATGACCAGAATAAATAGGGGATAACAAGCGTGCGAAACCGTGTCTTATACTTATTCTTAAATTCATTAACCGATCCGGTAGTAATAGTAATAAAAAACAAATACCCCGATATTATAAACAGAAATGGCACCGAAATACGAGAAATGCCCTGCGATATCATCTTTTGAAAAAATACATTAAATACCCCCGTTAAGCGCGTAGTGGTTGTGCCTATATTAAAGGTTGTATTGGAAGAATGTACTGCAACAACTATAAGTATCAGGATAAAAGACAATGCCTGTATTTTACTGCTTACATATGCAGAAACTGAAGCCATATACTGTTTGTCTTTTGGTTTGGTCATTATATTTTAGTTGTGGTTTTATTTTAGAATAAGCCTTAATACAAAAGCTGCCCCAAAAGTAATTATTTCTTCAGAGGCAGCTTCAGGATGTTTATTTATTAATAAAAGTATTGTGTAACAGACTGGCTACCTGTTGCCGATGTTTGTGTTGCAGTAACAGGGTAATCCTGGTTGTAAGTGTATGTGGTAGTTGTCGTAGCTGTTGTACCACCAGTAATGGTTTGCGTGCCGTTTATGTTGTTTACACCATCTTTATAATTTGCCATTAATAAAATACCGTAGGCATATAAATTTTTAAAAGGGTTGCTCAGATAATCATAAGAATAGTTAATCACAGTGGTGCCGTCGTCATATTTTACAACATTACCATTTGTAGCAAGCTGTAAGGTAAGGGTGCGCAGCGGCGTAGTCTGGCTGTTTTCATCGCCTGTAAACTCACTCACAGTAACAAGGTTACTTGTAAATGTATACACCCCTTTAACCGAATAACTTGCCGAAGGATTTGACAGGTTATAATAATTCTTCACGCATGCGGCCAGCCCGCCACCGTCATACAGAAACTTGTTCTTTTGCACCAGCCCACCATTTTTGTAATAGCGAATTTCGGTAAGGTACGTTTCGATATAATTATAACTCTCGGCAGAACCATCACTATAACTTACTCCGGTAAGTTTATTTCCGTCATAACTGTAGGTTGTGGTAAGCTGGTTTCCGTCTGCTTTTGTAGTTACTGTTCTTTGCGGAAGGATTACAGGACTCTCAGGATTGTTGTTTGCAGGCGCATCATCGCTGCAAGAAGCCATGGATAGGGCTGCCATAAATAATAGGATCTTTTTCATGTGTTTTTGGAAATGAAATATTAAACAATTTTTACGCAAATATACATATAAGCTTTAGTTGTTATAACGTTTTCGTAAGGTTAACAAAAAAAGGCAGCCAAACGGCTGCCCTGAATAGTATTGTAATAAGAAATTACTTTATATAGTTAATGGCTGCTGCAAGTGCTTCGGCAACACCGGCAGGATTTTTACCACCCGCGGTTGCAAAGAACGGTTGTCCGCCGCCGCCGCCTTGTATAAACTTGCCCAGTTCGCGAACTACTGTGCCAGCGTTAAGTCCTTTTTCGGCAACAAGCTCTTTACTTACATAGCAGGTAAGCATCGGCTTGTCTTCGTTTACCGTAGCCAGGACAAGGAACAGGTTTGTGCCGAGGTTGGCCAACTCATAAGAAAGGTCTTTAGCGCCCGTAGGGTCAAGATCTACTTGCTTGGCAAGGAACTTCACACCGTTTATTTCCTGTAGTTCGGTAGCAAGTTCGCCTTTCAGGTTTTTAGCTTTCTCTTTAAGGAGTGCTTCCAGCTGTTTTTTCAGCTTGGCATTCTCATCCTGAAGTGAAACCACAGCCTTAAGCGTATCCTGCGGATTTTTAAGGGTAGCCTTAATTTCGTCAAGGGCTTTTTCCTGCGATGCAAAGAAATCCTTCACAGCCGTGCCGGTAATCGCTTCTATACGACGGATACCCGCTGCTACAGCGCCTTCGCTTATTATTTTGAAGTACCAAATGTCGGCTGTGTTCTTTACGTGTGTACCACCGCAAAGTTCCATGCTATTGCCAAATTTAATGGCACGTACATTGTCGCCATACTTTTCTCCGAAGAGTGCCATAGCACCTTCTTCAACCGCCTGTTTAAACGGAATGCTCCTGCGCTCTACAAGTGGCAGGTGCTCCTGTATGCGTGCGTTTACAAACTGCTCTACTTCGGCAAGCTCGGTTTCGCCCACTTTAGCAAAGTGCGAAAAGTCGAAACGAAGATACCCCGGACTTACAAGCGAACCTTTTTGCTCCACGTGCGTACCAAGGATGCTGCGCAGCGCCTGGTGTAGCAGGTGTGTAGCGGTGTGGTTGCTTTGGCTTTCATCGCGTAGAGTAGCGTTTACCTTAGCCACAAAGCTGCCGTTTACGTTTTCCGGAAGCGATTTGGTTATATGCAGTATAAGATTATTCTCTTTCTTAGTGTCAAGGATTTCAATGCTCTCATTAGCCGATTGCAGTAGACCACGATCACCTACCTGTCCACCACCTTCAGGGTAGAATGGGGTAGCATCAAGTACTATCTGGTACAGCACACCGTCTTTCTTAGAGTCTATTTTACGGTAGCGTGTTATCTTAACATCGTTTTCAAGTTGGTCATAACCAACAAAGCTTTCGGTATTACCATTTACAAGGGTAACCCAGTCGTCTTTGGCTATTTCATTAGCGCCACGGCTACGTTCCTTTTGTTTTTTCAGTTCGGCATCAAATTCAGCCTTATCGTAAGTGTAGCCTTTTTCTTTAAGGATTAGTGCAGTTAGGTCTTCCGGGAAACCGAAAGTATCATACAACTCAAATACCTTTGCACCGCTTACTTCAGTACCTTTTGTTTCAGCCACTACATTATCAAGTAGCTGAAGCCCCTGGTCCAGCGTACGCAGGAAAGAAGCTTCCTCCTCACGGATTACATTGGTAACAAGCGTTTGCTGTGCTTTTATTTCCGGGAAAAATTCACCCATCTGAGCGGCAAGTACAGCTACAAGTTCGTTGATAAACGGCTCTTTCTTGTTAAGGAATGTAAATGCATATCGGATGGCCCTCCTAAGTATCCTGCGGATAACATAACCCGCACCACCGTTGCTTGGCAACTGTCCATCGGCAATAGCGAAAGCTACAGCACGTACGTGATCGGCAACCACACGGATGGCTATGTTGATTTTTTCTTCGTCTTCGTTAGCAGCCTTGATGGTATATTTTGCGCCGGTAAGCGTTTCTATTTTGCTGATAAGCGGGGTAAATACGTCAGTGTCGTAATTACTCGTTACACCTTGCAGTACCATACACAGACGCTCAAAGCCCATACCGGTATCTACGTGCTTGGCAGGAAGTTTCTCCAGGCTTTTGTCTGCCTTACGGTTAAACTCCATAAATACGTTATTCCATATTTCCACAACCTGTGGGTGGTCGGCATTTACAAGGCTCTTGCCCGAAACCAGTGCCTTCTCCTCGGCAGAACGTATGTCTACGTGAATTTCAGAACACGGTCCGCACGGCCCCTGGTCGCCCATTTCCCAGAAGTTGTCTTTCTTGTTGCCCAGAATAATGCGGTCCTCATCTATCAGTTCTTTCCAGATGTCCCACGCTTCCTGGTCAAACGGCACACCCTCTTCAGGGTTGCCTTCAAAAACAGAAACATACAGTATGTCTTTTGGTATTTTATAAACTTCGGTAAGCAGTTGCCATGCCCAGTTTATGGCTTCTTTTTTAAAGTAATCGCCAAAGCTCCAGTTGCCCAGCATCTCAAACATGGTGTGGTGGTAGGTGTCAAAGCCTACATCTTCCAGGTCGTTATGTTTTCCGCTTACGCGAAGACACTTTTGGGTGTCGGCTATACGTTTGCTTTTTGGCGTTCCGTTGCCAAGGAAAAACTCCTTAAACTGCGCCATGCCGCTGTTGTTAAACATAAGCGTAGGGTCGTCTTTGGTAACTATGGGTGCAGAAGGCACGATAAGGTGGCCTCTTTCTTCAAAAAATTGCAGGAATTGTTTCCTGATATCCTGGGATTTCATGCTCGTATGAAAGTTTGTTTTTAGCTTTTAAAATATCTCTAAAACGGCTTGCCGTACTAAATAAGTAGCGCATAACCGTAACATTTCTTACATTTGCTCGTTATGCAATGTACCTTATGGCACGGTTTTTTCCGTTAAGGTGCAAAAATAGAATAATTTAACCACATGGCGAAGGTAAAATATTATTACGACCCCGAAAAGCTGGCCTTCCATAAGATAAAGATAAAGAAGGGCAGGAAAATAGGCGTGGCGTTACTGTTTATGGTAGCGGCAGCGCTGTTCGGGTTTTTATGTTTTGTGGTACTGCTGAATACGCCGTTTTTCGAAACCCCGAAAGACAGGCTGCTTACCCGCGAAATAGAGAACATGAAGCTGCAATACGAAATCCTTAACCGCAAAGCCGCCCTTATGGAGGAGGCAATAGGTAGCGTGGAGGAACGCGATAACAACCTGTACCGCACCTATTTTAATGCGACACCCATACCCGAAGAACAGCGTAAGGCGGGCTTTGGCGGGGTAAACCGATACAAAGAACTGGAAGGGTATAACAACAGCGACCTGGTAAAAAATACCACCAAGCGCATAGATGTACTGAGTAAGGAAATAGTGTTGCAAAGCAAAAGCCTTGATGAAATAACCAAGCTGGTAAAAGACAAGGAAAAACTACTGAGCGCCATCCCGGCGATACAGCCGGTAAAGAACGAAGACCTCCGCCAGATGGCGTCGGGGTTTGGATACAGGAGCGACCCGTTTACCAAGGTGCGTAAGTTCCACGCGGGTATGGACTTCAGTTCACGAACCGGAACGCAGATTTACGCCACCGGCGATGGTGTGGTTTCGGCCGCAGATAATAAAATGTCGGGCTACGGTAACCGTGTGGTCATTAACCATGGCTACGGCTACCAGACGCTGTACGGGCACATGAGTAAGTTTGCTGTTAAGGCTGGCCAACGTGTAAAACGTGGCGATGTTATAGGCTACGTGGGCAGCACCGGCCGAAGCGAAGCACCCCACCTGCACTACGAAGTACATAAAAATGGTACGGTGGTAAATCCGCTTAACTTCTATTACGGAAATATTTCTGCCAAAGAGTACGTATTAATTGCTAAATTAGCTAACCAGGAAAACCAATCGCTTGACTGATGCATATAGACCTGCCGGAAAAACGATATTACAGCATAGGCGAACTCGCCAAGGCATTCGACGTAAACGCGTCGCTCATCCGCTTTTGGGATAAGGAGTTTGATATCCTTAAACCGAAAAAGAACGCGAAGGGCAACCGTATGTTTACGCCTGAAGATGTAAAAAACCTCCAGTTGATTTACCACCTTGTAAAAGAGCGCGGCTTTACGCTGGACGGTGCAAAGGTGCATTTAAAAGAAAGTCAGAAAAAGACTATGGATACCTTTGAAATTATCCGTAAATTAGAGTTGATAAAAACACAGTTGATAAACATTAAAAACGAACTTTAAAAACAATCAAAAAATGAGAAAGTGGTTAATACCCGTTATTGTAATTGTTGCCGTTATAGCCATAGGTATAGCTGTAATTGGCTTCTTTTGGTCTATGAGTATTAAAAATGGAGCTATTGACAAAACCCAGGCTGTGGCCAAAGAGTGGGGTAACGTAGAAACAGCCTACCAGCGCCGTAACGACCTTATAGGTAACCTGGTGGAAACCGTAAAAGGTGCTGCCAACTTTGAAAAAAGTACACTTGTAGAAGTAATAGAGGCAAGAAGCAAAGCCACATCAGTACAGGTAGATCCTTCTAATGCTACTCCGGAGCAGCTTGAAGCGTTCAGCAAGGCGCAGGCTAACCTTATGGGCTCGGTTAACAAACTGATAGGTAACGTTACCGTAGAAAAATATCCGGAGCTGAAAGCTAACCAAAACTTCCTGAAGCTGCAGGATGAGCTGGCTTCTACAGAAAATACCATACAAACCCAGCGTACCCGCTACAATGAGGTGGTGCAGGATTATAACAACTACGTGCTGAAGTTCCCGAACTCTATATTCTTAAGTGAGTATAAGGAGAAACCATACTTTAAAGCAGTAGAAGGTGCGGACAAACCGGTACAGGTTAAATTCTAAAAACATAACTCTTATGCCCGAAACCAATGATTTCCTTACTGCTGCTGATGAGCAGGCTATAGTGGCTGCCATTCAGCAGGCAGAAAAAAATACCAGTGGCGAAATACGGGTGCATATAGAAAACACGTCAGGAAAACCTCCGCTCGAAAGGGCACAGGAGGTTTTTCAGTTTTTAAAAATGCACGAAACCGCTGCCCGTAACGGAGTGCTTTTTTACATAGGCGTTAAAGATCGCTCCTTTGCCATACTGGGTGACGATGGTATAGATAAGGTTGTGGAAAATGATTTTTGGGATTGTACCAAAGATGTAGTTATAACCCACTTTAAAGACGGACGTTTTGTACAGGGGCTTACCGAGGGTATACTGCGCGCGGGCGAACGCCTTAAAACCTATTTTCCTTATACCGACGACGATAAAAATGAACTTCCTGACACCATATCGAGAGGATGATGAAAAAGATATTACTGCTGTGCCTGTTCTATACAGGTGTACTTTTACTGCCGCAAAACAGTTTCGCGCAGTTTGAAATTCCGAAAAAACCGGATTTCCAAACCAGCTTGTACGATTATGCCGGGCTGCTTTCGGCATCGGATAAAAAGATGCTCGAAGAAAAGCTGGTACGCTATGCCGATACCACCACTACTCAAATTGTCATTGCGATTATTCCTTCACTTAAGGGCGAAGACATAGGATTGCTTACCCCCAAATGGGGACATGAGTGGGGTGTAGGAGGTACTGAAAAAAATGATAACGGCGTAATGATAGTGCTTGCCAAAGAGGAACGTAAAATATGGATTTCTCCCGGTTATGGGGTGGAAGACCGACTGACCGCCGGGCAGGTAGGCGAAATGACCCGTGAAGTGATTATCCCGTATTTTAAACAGGGTGATTACTATGGCGGGCTTAATGCCGGTACTGATGAAATTATTAAAATGCTCCAAGGTAAATATAAAGGGGAGCGTAAGCAAAGTAATGATAATGGTTTTCTTGGCTTTTTACCCTTTATAATAATATTGATAATTATCATCATTGTTATTATTTCCCGTAAGGGTGGCGGTGGCCGTGGTGGTAACCGTGGCTGGGGTGGGCCGGATCTTGCTGATATTCTTATACTAAGCAGCCTTGGTCGAGGCGGGCGCAGTTCTGGTGGCTGGGGCGGTGGTAGCTCCGGAGGCTGGAGTGGCGGCGGAGGCGGCTTTGGCGGCGGTTTCGGAGGCGGCGGCTTTAGTGGCGGTGGCTCCGGTGGCAGCTGGTAATTATAGTACCGATTATTTTTTATATTATATTGCAGCCGGAAGAAACTTCCGGCTGTTTTTATTAAACCTTGTTTTCAATGAAAAAGATTCTCGCCTTACTTCTTATTGTATTTGCGTTTGCTTCGTGCGGGCGTACCCTTACAGGGTTGGCGCTAAAGTTCTACAAGCATCCGACTCTGCACTACTATACCAACGGTGATAAGCAACTTATTTTCATGCCTATGATTCACCTTAATAAGCCGGAGTTTTACGATGAGGTGAAGCATTATGTGGATTCTTTGCGTAATGATGGTTATGTGTTTGTGTACGAAAGCGTAAAACCATCTAAGGACTTGGATAGTGTGCAGGCAGATATGTACCGCCGGAAATTCAGGCATGTGGTGGGTTTTGACCTGACAAGTTATACCGACAAGAATAACGAAAACATGAAACGCTACCGTGTAAAGGGTGCTATAAGCCAAACCATGAAAAATACAGGGCTGGACAGGGAAAAGGATATATTGGGCGATATAGGCATGGATTCGCTGGTGCGGATTTATGAGAAGGAAAGGGGAGAAATAGTGCTGAACGATTATGATATGAAAACACCGTTAAATAAAAAGTATAAAGGCGATAAACTGCCTAAAAGCGATAAAGATTACCTGATAATTACGGTACGAAACAAAGTGCTTACTGATAAAATAGCCTCTTTGCCTGATAAGAAAATAGTGGTGCTATACGGCGCGCTGCACCGCAGCGGATTTTCAGCCAACCTTAAAAAAGATGATGCCAATTGGTATGAAACAGGCAAATCATCTTACCTGAAATTGGGTAAGCAACAGCAATAGTAACTATTTAATGCAATGCTTTTTCAGGGCTTTGAGATCGCCGTTAAAAATGTTAGCGTCTACCTTGCCCTCTATACCCAGTATGGAAGCCTTATCTGTAAACTGCCAAAAGTCCCATTCCTTTTTTATTTCATCGTCAAAAAAGCTGTAATTGGCTATCCATAGCGTATAGCCTTTAAACTCGTTTTTAAGAAAATCCGTATGGAAACTCTCCCCGCTGTACAGTATGGGTTTTACGCCATAATGCCCCTCTACAAGGCTCAACCAGCGTTTTAGTCCGCTTTTAAGGCTGTCCATGCTTTGGCCTGCGGGTATCTTTTCTATGTCTAGAACAGGAGGCAGATCGCCCTTATGCAACGTAACCCTGCGTATGAAGTTTTCTGCCTGCTTGCGCGAATTTTCATCCGGGCGGTAATAGTGGTACGCTCCGCGGATAAATCCTGTACGCCTGGCATGTTTCCAGTTGCGGGAAAACTCGGCATCGCCCCTGTTTTTACCGGCGGATGCCCTTATGAATACGAAGTCCAGTGGAAAATCGCCTTTAGTATGTTGTATACTGTCCCAGTTTATTTTGCCCTGGTAATGTGAAACGTCAAACCCGAAGATGCGGTCTTTATGCCGGCTCACGATTTCGTAAATGCGCAGGTCGCCTATCTTGCGTTTCTCTTTGGTAAGTACGGTAATCTGCTTGTTGTTTATTTTATTGAACCCAAGATATACCAGTACCCCGTGCCTGAAACGGTAACCGACCGCTACTACAAACGTAAGCAATAACATGTATACCGAATACTTCAGTATGGTTATGGGGGTAAGTCCCTGTTTTTTGTTTCCAGTTTTTTTTCGGGTGGACGCGGGTTTTCTATGCGGGGTAGCAGTGCCACGCACCGTTTTTGCAGGTGTACGTTTAGGGGCGGCCATGAGAAATGATTATGCTACTTTATGCCAGTGCTTGCCTGTAAACAGCGAAATCAGTACGTAGAGTATTATGATTAGCGGAATAGCAGTGTAAGCCAAAAAGAACAACAGTAGTATAGATATGATAAGGAAGCTAAACTGTACTTTGTTGGTTTCCCAGTTTAGGTATTTTATCTTAAGTGAAAACAACGGTATGTTGCTGTTTAGCATAAACGCGCTGATGAGGCTTATGGCTACCAGTACAAACGGGTTACTAAGCAAATCGAATAGTACCCCTTCGCCATCGCTGTAGGCTTGTATAACCGGAAGGCTCATAATAAAGAGCGCATTTGCGGGGGTGGGCAAGCCAATGAAAGAGTCCGTTTGGCGGGTGTCTACGTTAAACTTAGCCAGCCTGTATGCCGAGCCAAGGGTTATGATAAAGCCTACGTAAGGCAATAATCCCATGTAAAAATTGTCTGACTGCAGGTTAAGCTCTTCCTGCATTTCGCCTATGCCGGCAAGCATCTGGAAGATGGCCATACCCGGAACTACACCGCTGGTTACCATGTCGGCAAGCGAGTCAAGCTGAAGGCCTATCGGGCTGCTTACTTTTAGTGTACGCGCGAAGAAACCATCCCAAAAATCGAAGAAAATACCCATGCATACCCAGAAAAAGGCCATTTGCCAGTTGGTGTTAAATGCATAGATAAGGGCTATTAATCCCGAAGCAAGATTCAGTAATGTAATGAAATTAGGAATGTGCTTTTTCAACGCTATTTGGTTTATATTATATGCGCAAAGGTATACAATAAAGTTAATGGAAACGGAGTTTAGTAATTGAGATTTTTATGTCATATTTGCACAAAGTTAACTAAGTTGGGAAAATTATTTTCGGCAATAGCCCTGATTACCGTATTCTGCGCCTCTGCACAAACCTCGCGTAAGTACTCTAACGAGTTCATGAGCATAGGTGTAGACGCCGCCGCAATGGGTATGAGCAATGCCGTAACTGCCGGTACGGGCGATGTAACTTCGGGTTACTGGAACCCAGCCGGGCTTATGAACCTTACCGATAGCCAGGCCGCCCTGATGCACGCCAGCTATTTTGCCAACATAGCACAGTATGACTACGCTGCCTATGCCCAGCCCATAGACAGCCGAAGTGCTTTCGCTATCTCGGCTATACGTTTTGGGGTAGACAACATTATGAATACCACCCAGCTTATAGATAGCCAGGGAAATATAGACTATAACCGCATCAGCCTGTTCTCTGCTGCTGATTATGGTTTCCTGATGAGCTACGCTCGTAAAGCGCCTATGAGCGAACTTACGTATGGAGTTAATGCTAAAGTGATACGCCGTGTAATAGGCAAGTTTGCCGATTCATGGGGTTTTGGATTCGATTTCGGGATGCAGTACCGTACCCGTAGCGACTGGAAGTTTGGCGTTATGCTTCGTGATATTACCACTACCTATAATATGTGGGCTATTAATAAAGCTGAGTATCAAAAGGTAATAGACGCGGTACCGGGTCAGAACCAGGAGCTTCCCGAAACTACTGAGATTACCATGCCTAAAGCTCAGCTTGGCGTTTCCAAGAAGTTTGAGTTCCATGGTGATTACGCGCTTTTGGCCTCGGTAAACATGAACATGCAATTTGCCAAGACAAACGATCTTATCAACCTTGACTTTGTAAGCATAGACCCCGCCGCGGGTTTTGAGTTCAGTTACCTCGACCTTGCGTTTTTGAGGGCGGGTGTGGGCAACTTCCAGAACGAACAGCAAATAGACAATAGCCAGAAA
This sequence comes from Bacteroidia bacterium, assembly GCA_046566705.1. Lineage (GTDB taxonomy): Bacteria > Bacteroidota > Bacteroidia > Flavobacteriales > Flavobacteriaceae > Flavobacterium. The sequence goes on from JBKHWE010000022.1 coordinate 31,319, forward strand.
CTTACCTTTCAGCCGAATATAGGGGTAGGTTTCAAATTCCGAGGCGTACAGATAGACTACGCCCTTACCGATATTGGCGACCAAAGCGCTGCTTTATATTCAAATGTCTTTTCACTTAAGGTAGATTTGGGTATCTTTAGGCACTAAACATCAAGTCCCAAAATATGTCGCGTTTCCTATCCCCGTTACGTTTTTTACTGCTTGCCTTATTGTTTGTACTGCCGTTTGCTTCGCGTGCGCAACAATTGTCAGACAAGGCATTTGTATCCTTGCTTACGTGTGGGCCGGGTAATGAGTTGTACTCCGTATTCGGGCATACCGCGATTCGTGTTGCCGACCCGATGACAGGAATGGACGTAGTGTTTAACTATGGAACATTTGATTTTGATACCCCTAATTTTTACCTCAAATTCGTTAAAGGAGATTTGCAGTACTTTGTTTCAGCTGCCTCATATCAGGATTTTGTATATACGTATCAGTATTACAACCGCGATGTTTTTGAGCAAAAGCTGAACCTTACACAGCAGCAAAAACAAAGTGTAGCCAACGAGCTGGTTACCACCCTGAACTCGGATAAAAAATACTACACCTATAAATATTTCGACCGTAACTGTACCACTATGGTAGGCGATATGCTAAACCATAACGTACAAGGGGGGATTTCTTCAGAGAATACCGATGCCGGTAAAACCTATCGCAAAATTGTGGTAGAAAGGCTGCAAAACAGCTTTTACGAAAACCTGGGCATCAGCCTTATTTTTGGTGCCAAGACCGATAATGTACTGAGTAACCTGTTTCTGCCTGTACAATTATTACAGGGTGTAGAACATACCAAACTTGCCGATGGCAAGCCACTGAGCCAGCCTGTAGAAACCGTGTTTAAAAGTACTGCCGAACCAGAAACCTCATGGTGGAATAACATTTATACTTTCGTTTTAGCTTGTGTAGTGCTTATGGTGGTTACCTATAGATTTTTGTTTGTAAAGCGGGTATTGTATGCACTATTCGGGTTGCTGGGAATATTCTTCTGCTTTGTGGGGTTGTATTCATACCATGCCGAAATAAGCTGGAACTATAACGCGCTGCTGGTTAATCCACTGTTTTTAGTACTGCTGTATTTTAGCTTTGCCAAAAAACAACAGGCTATCCAAAAGATGGCTTTGGTGCTTATAGGTTTTGTTTTTGTATATGGATTGTATATGCTGAACAAATCACACCTGTTTATAGTGCTGCCGTTAATTTGCCTTATACTGGTTGTGCTGGTACGTGAGGCACTTCCGCTGATAAAAACACTTCCAAATCGTAAGCAAAAAGCATAGGCATATAGTAGTGCCAAAGGGTTTTTGTTTATTTTTGTTAGCATAAACCATAAACGCGTGCACCTTGTTCTCCATCTTTAGTAAAAAAAGCAAAACTACCCTTGCAAGCCTTATCCCGAAAGGTTATGTAGACATCCACTCGCACCTGTTGCCGGGCATAGACGATGGTGCAAAGGACGAGGCAGATTCGCTTGCGCTTATAAATACACTGAGGGGATATGGCTTTTCGCAGTTTGTAACTACACCACACGTGCTTACCGGGGTGTGGAACAATACGCGCGACGGCATTTTGGCATATGAAGAAAAACATAAGGAATACCTAAAAATACAAGGCGTTGCCGAACCGTTTAAGGCCGCCGCCGAATATCTGATAGATGATGTATTCCTAAAGCGTATTCAGGACGAACCACTGCTTACCATAAAGGATAAATATGTGCTGGTAGAAATGAGCTACCTTAACGCGCCGATGCAACTCTATGATGCCATATACCAGCTACAGCTTGAAGGTTACCAACCCATACTGGCACACCCCGAGCGTTACCTTTTTTACCACCACAACCAGGAAGAATACAAAAAACTAAAACGGGCGGGCTGCAAGCTACAGGTTAACCTCCTTTCGGTTACAGGGTACTACGGCAAGCATGTAAGTGATGTTGCACAAAAGCTTCTGGATGAAGGCATGATAGACTTTGCAGGAAGCGATGCCCATCACGAACGCCATACCGCCGCATTTCTTAATCCGCTGTTGCTAAAAGACAATACCCCACTTATTAAGGCGATGGAAAATAACGCGATGTTTGGGGTGTAAATGATAAGCTCAACCCCTTTTGCCATTCCCAATAAATAACAATACCTTTGCCGCTGTAACATAAGAAATTGCCTTTTGTTCCATTTCGAGTGGAATAAAATGAAGCCGAGAAATCTCATAAGATAAAATAAGAGATTTCTCCACTTCGCTGCGCTGCGGTCGAAATGGAAAAGGTTGTTATTGTTACTAACGGTTTAAATACACATTGTTATGGCACATAAAGCAGGATTTGTAAACATTATAGGCAACCCAAACGTAGGGAAAAGTACCCTGATGAACGCGTTTGTGGGCGAGCGCCTTTCCATTATAACCAGTAAGGCACAGACTACCCGTCACCGTATATTAGGCATTGTAAACGGTGAAGATTTTCAGGTGGTATTGTCTGATACCCCGGGTATCATAAAGCCTGCGTACGAAATGCAGAGTAATATGATGGACTTTGTAAAGTCGGCTTTTGAGGATGCCGATGTGCTTATCTATATGGTAGAGATAGGTGAGAAGGAACTTAAGGATGAGGCTTTTTTCAGGAAGATTATCAATGCTAAAGTGCCTGTGCTGTTACTACTGAATAAGATTGACAAATCTACCCAGGAACAATTGGAGGAGCAGGTAGCGCTTTGGACAGAAAAAGTACCTAATGCCGAGATTTATCCTATAAGCGCCCTGGAAAACTTTAGCGTACAAAATGTTTTCGACCGTATTTTGGAACTATTACCGGAATCACCACCATACTACCCTAAAGATGCACTTACCGATAAGCCGGAACGTTTCTTTGTAAACGAAACCATCCGTGAAAAAATATTACTTAACTACGATAAGGAAATTCCTTATGCCGTTGAGATAGAAACCGAAGAGTTTATTGAGGACGATAACATAATCCGTATCCGTGCCGTAATCATGGTAGAGCGTGATACCCAGAAGGGCATCATTATAGGCCACAAAGGTTCGGCGCTGAAAAAGGTAGGCATGCAGGCACGTGAAGACCTTGAGAAGTTTTTCGGTAAGCAAATCCACATAGAGATGTTTGTTAAGGTAAATAAAGACTGGAGGAGCAATAATTTCCAGTTAAGAAGGTTCGGGTATAACCAGAAGTAAACCTAAAGTTTATAAAGTCATAAAGTTAAAAGTTGTAAAGTTTTGATGCGTTCAGAACTTTACAACTTTATAACTTCCGACTTTACAACTTAAAATGCTATTTTTGCAAAAATTTTAAAACAAGCTGATGAATAATATCGTAGCAATAGTGGGAAGGCCGAATGTAGGGAAGTCTACCTTTTTTAACCGTCTGATACAGCGCAGGGAGGCGATTGTCGACTCTGTTAGCGGTGTTACGCGCGACCGTAATTACGGTAAAAGCGAGTGGAACGGAAAGGAGTTTTCTGTTATAGATACAGGAGGATATGTAAAAGGGAGCGACGATATATTTGAAGGCGAAATACGTCGTCAGGTAGAGCTTGCGCTTGATGAGGCCGACGTAATTGTTTTTGTTACCGATGTTGAAGAAGGTATTACCCCTATGGACGAGGAAGTTGCCAAGTTGCTTCGTAAGGTTACCAAGCCGGTTATCCTTGCCATAAACAAGGTAGACAACGCTATGCGCGAAAAAGACGCGTATGAGTTTTACAATCTTGGCCTTGGTGAATACTACACTATATCTAGTGCGAGTGGTAGTGGTACAGGCGAACTGCTTGATGCCATTATTGAAGCATTACCAGATCCTCAACCGGTAGACGAAAACGCTGAGGTACTGCCGCGCTTTGCTGTAGTAGGTCGTCCTAATGCAGGTAAATCATCGTTCATTAACGCGCTTATAGGTGAAGATCGTTTTGTGGTGACTGATATAGCCGGTACCACACGAGATGCCATAGATACTACATACAACCGTTTCGGGTTTAAGTTTAACCTTGTAGATACCGCCGGTATCCGCCGTAAGGCAAAGGTTAAGGAAGACCTGGAGTTTTACAGCGTTATGCGTTCGGTTCGTGCCATAGAGCACAGCGACATCATCATGCTGGTTATAGACGCTACCCGTGGTTTTGAAGGACAGGATCAGAGCATTTTCTGGCTGGCTGAGAAAAACCGCAAGGGCATTGTTATCCTGGTAAACAAATGGGACCTTGTAGAAAAGGATACCATGACTACCCGTGATTACGAACAAAAAATCCGTGAGCAGCTACAGCCGTTTACCGATGTGCCTATCCTGTTTATTTCGGCACTGACAAAGCAGCGTTTGTTAAAAGCGCTTGAAACTGCCGTTGAAGTGTACGAAAACCGTAAGCAACGTGTGGCTACCAGTAAGTTTAACGAACTAATGCTACCTATCATAGAGAACTATCCGCCGCCGGCACTTAAAGGTAAGTACATCAAGATAAAATACTGTATGCAGTTGCCTACACCTGTACCACAGTTTGTGTTTTTCTGTAACCTGCCACAGTACGTTAAAGACCCGTACAGGCGTTTTATAGAAAACAAACTGCGTGAACATTATAACTTTAGCGGAGTGCCTATAGATGTGTACTTCCGTCAGAAATAAAAAAGCAAAAAAGCGAATAGATAACTATTCGCTTTTTTGTTTAATGAACTCAAGGTTTTTAGCCCGTTCGTGGTTGTATAAAAAACCGGTAACATTTCCTGAGGCGTCCCTCTTAAAGTTGATTTTGCCGTATCTTGTGCCAAAAGTGTCTTCTTCTTCCTGTACTATCCAGTCCGTTTTTCCATTAGCAAGCTTAATGTATAGCAGACCTTCTTTGGTGAAAAACGTAATGTCCTTTTTTATTCCCATGCAATGATATGAACCTTCGTACACCTTGTAAGCAGGGTTTTCAGGCATTTGTTCAACCCGGCTTAGCTCGGTTATTTCTTCGCCCTCAATACTTTTTATTTTTTGTGCCTTACCGTCTTTCATATCGCTGAATACCATAGATATGGGTGTGTCCTCAATTACAAAACGATGAGAGTCTTCCGTAGGGGTTAGCGGGGCGTGTACCGCTTCGGCAAGATAGTTAAGCACAAGCTCTCCATGGGTTTCCTCTATCAGTATATATTGGCCTTCTCCTATTTTATATTTGCCTGAATAAGCCACAAAATCAGTTTTTGTAACAGGGGCAGGAGTTGCCTTGGTGGTTTTAGAAGGATAGCGGTACTTAAAGCCAAGCAGGTTGTCTACCGATGCTATTATGGCATCGTTACGTTTAAAATTATCATCGTTAGTAAGTATGATTGCGCCTACTTTATCTTCCGGAAAATAACCCAGAAAAGGGTGGTAACCCGAAACATCGCCACCGTGGTTTATCATGGTTTTTGTACGATAAGGGTAAATGAATAATCCTTTGGTATAGGTCAGGCTTTCATTTTTATAGGCGTCATCCTCAGTCATGGATTTCCAGAAGACATCGCCAAAAACAAGGTGCGACTGCATTTCCACCAGCCATTTTTCTAAATCGCCCAGGGTGCTGTATACACCTGCACCGGCTACGGCGCGCTCGTCTGGTGAGGTAGGCGTGTATTCATTATTGTTTTTAGCATAACCAATAGCCTTGTTTTTAATGCCGTTTGCAGGCCTTAGGTAATAGGCGGTATGTTTCATGCCAAGTGGCTTGAAAATGTTTTTACGGGCAAATTCGCCAATGCTTTTACCCGACACTTTCTCTACAATCTGCGCCAGGCACCAGTAGCCGGTATTACTGTACTTCCATTTTTCGCCCGGGGCAAAATCCGGTTGTAACGAAACCATCAGTTCCTTAATCTGGGCGTTAGTGTACTCTTCTGATTCCTCTCCCTGAATTGTAACGAGAATAGGGAAATCCTTTAAGCCGCTGGTGTGTGTTAGCAGGTGCAGCAGGGTGATTTTCTCTGCATACGCAGGAAATTCGGGGATGTATTTACGCAGGTTGTCATTAAGGTTTAGTTTGCCTTGCTGTTGCAGTAAAACAATGCATGCAGCGGTAAACTGCTTTGATGTAGAGGCAAGGCTAAATACAGTTTCATCGGTAATCTTGGTGTGTTTCTCCAGGTTGGCATAGCCCGCATGATTGTTGTACACGGTTTTGCCGTCTTTAAGGATGCGTACTGATAATCCCGGTACATTTTTGCCCTCATACGTTTTTACGATAGAATCTATGGGTGCAAAATAATCTTGCGCATGGGCAAAGAGGGAGGAGGCAAGCAACGTTGCCACCAACAGGGATTTGTTCATTTTGATGATTTTTTGATTGAGGTGCAAATATAAGTTCTGGATAACGGTATGGCAAATAATTAACAATGGGTACTGATTTTTAGTACCCGACTGAAAACAAAAACCGCCCTGGTTTCCCACGGCGGCCTGTATTGTCTTGCTCCTGAATTGTCTAGAATTCTAACAGTCTAATAATCTAACTTTCCAATAATCCAAAAATCTATTGAGCACATTTTAGTGCACACTTTTCGCCATCTATTGCAGCTGAAATGATTCCACCTGCATAACCTGCTCCTTCACCACAAGGATAGAGTCCTTTTATGTGGAGGTGTTGCAATGTTTCGGCATCGCGGGGTATGCGTACCGGAGATGAAGTGCGTGATTCCGGTGCGTGTAATATGGCTTCGTTGGTAAAATAACCTTTCATGGATTTGCCGAATTCCCGGAAACCTTCACGCATGGTTTGGGTTAAAAAGCCTGGAAATACCTGCCCTAATTCTACCGAAGTAGTGCCTGGTACATATGAAGTTTTGGGGATGTCTGCCGATACTTTACTTTGTGCAAAGTCCACCATACGCTGTGCGGGTACACGTTGGGTTTCGCCGGCAACGCGCCATGCCTGTTGCTCTATGGCTTTTTGGAATTCCATTCCCGCAAGCGGACCGAACTTGGCATACGGTGCGAAATCTTCCAGCTTTAGTTCTACGACTATACCACTGTTGGCGGTATCCTGGTCGCGCTTGCTGGGGCTCCATCCGTTGGTAACTACTTCGCCGGGGCTGGTGGCACACGGGGCTATAACCCCACCGGGACACATACAGAACGAATACATACCGCGTCCGTTTACCTGCTTTACAATAGCGTAAGCGGCAGGCGGAAGAAACTCGCCACGACCCTGGTTGTAATCGCAACTGTATTGTACGCTGTCTATAAGCTTCTGCGGATGCTCGGCACGAACACCAAGGGCAAACGGTTTGGCTTCAATAAATATTTCTTTTCTATGCAGTAGTTCAAAGATATCACGTGCCGAGTGGCCTGTAGCAAGGATGAGTTGCTTCGCGTGGATGGTGCCGCCGTTTTGGGTAACTACGCCATCTACCTCGCTGTTTTTTATAAGGATGTCTACCACTTTGGTGTCAAACAATACCTGTCCGCCAAATTCGATAATCTTTTCGCGCATTGCTTTGATTATCTTAGGCAGCTTGTTGGTTCCAATATGCGGGTGGGCTTCCACCAATATTTCATGCGAAGCACCAAAGCCTACAAACAGTTGTAGTATACGGTCTACGTCGCCACGTTTTTTACTGCGGGTGTAGAGTTTACCATCACTATAGGTCCCGGCACCGCCTTCGCCGTAGCAGTAGTTGCTGTCGCCGTTTACAATGTGGTCGCGGTTAATCGCTTTGAGGTCACGGCGGCGTTCCTGCACGTCTTTGCCACGCTCCAGTACTATAGGTTTTAAACCGAGTTCTATAAGTTGCAAAGCAGCAAACAATCCGGCCGGACCCGCACCTACTATAATAACCTCGCGGGCATTGCTCACATCTTTGTAATCGGGTAGGGGAACGGTGGTTTCGTGGTACTCCTCATTGTGGTATACCGCTACCTTCAGGTTGACCTTAATAGTACGCTGGCGCGCATCTATACTACGCTTAAGTATGGCTACGTGTTTAATATCCTGAGGGTTCACGTGCATCAGTTTCGCTACGTGTGCAGTAAGCAAAGGCATTTGTGCAGCCACTTCGGGCGCCACCTGAAATAGAAGTTCTTTCGGCATGGCGCAAAAGTACGGATTTTTTGAAAGTGTTCAGTCATCAGTGTTCAGTGAACAGTTGTGTGATTTTTTAATGCTCATTCCAACCTTATAGCCATTTAGAGTATCTTTAGTATAAATAATTCAAGTTGCTAGTTCATAGCTTTAGTTAATTGTAGTCCAAATACGAACAGAGTCAGCTTTATTAAGAAGCCTTCCAGAGTTACAGCATGTATTGTTCTTGGAAAAAGCTTTTTAATATC
>JBKHWE010000023.1:0-239840 GCA_046566705.1 Bacteroidia bacterium
TATTAAAAAGCTTTTTCCAAGAACAATACATGCTGTAACTCTGGAAGGCTTCTTAATAAAGCTGACTCTGTTCGTATTTGGACTACAATTAACTAAAGCTATGAACTAGCAACTTGAATTAATTAAACTTATTAAGTCTTTAGTGCGATAATTGATTTCTGGTATTATTTCGTAGTCAGTTATTTTTTCCTGAATAAAAAAAATCACTACTTTGCCTAAAGTTTCATATTTAGGCTTATCTTTTTCCCATAAATTAACAATCTCTTGAACAAGGTTCATTATTTCACTGCTTTTACCTTTGAGATTACTTCGGCTTTTGTTGTACCGTCTTTTCTATTTTCTAACTTAACATTATCCGAAAATGTACCTTTTTTTCCTACTATCGAAATATCATTCGCAAAAATCATAGTTATAGTCTTAATTTTACTGTCAATATAATCGTTGTCTTTAGGAAACTCAGACATTCGAAATTTCTTTTCAGTTAAATATTTACCATACTTCTCTTTGTCAGATGTATCCATGTAGTCATTAGCAAACTCTTTTGCACTAATGTTATGAGAGTTTTTCTGCAAATAAGAATTTAGGTCTTGAGTATATTTTGCCTTCTTTACTGGATCATCAATTGTCTGAATATATGTTGTTGTATAGTCGTAAAACTTTTTGGTTGTCGTTTTTGGATTTTCAACAGGTATACACCCCAAAAACTTTTCTATGAACCATGTGGTGACTACTTTTTTACTTTTTGGATCAATTTGTAAGTCCGCTGTACTACCATCATATTTGACTTTAAAAGTCGATTTATTTATAAACAAGCCAACTTTGTATATTTTAGTCTTTCGTGTCAACATTAAATCTTTAACATTTTTTATGTTAAATGATTTTGTAATAGGATCTAATTCCAATTGTGCACCTTCATCTCGCTCAAGCTTTATAATTAATTCAAGTTGCTAGTTTTGGTTATAAAAGAAACAAAGCATCGGATTTTTTATTTGTCGGCAAAACAAATTTAGACATCCTTTGCTTTGTTTCTTTTATAACCAAAACTAGCAACTTGAATTAATTAAAAAAGTTAAGAAAAAATCTCTTGAAAAAGAATACTCTTACAATCACCTTAACGACAAATTGGGTGTTAGGATTATTTGTAAATTTCAAGAAGAGATGGAACTTATTGACCATTTTATCAAAGACAACTTCACTATTGTAAACATAGAATATAAACATGAGCACCTGGATTTTAATAGACTTGATTACATATCTAATCATTATGATTTAAAAATTAATTGCGCAATAAAGGAATTTGAAAAGTATTCAGAGTATGAAGAATTGAGATTTGAAATTCAGGTGAGAACATTGAATCAACATGCTTGGTCAAATACTTCAAATTCTTTATCTTACAAGCAAGAAGCTAATATGCCTGTCAGCCTAAGAAGAAAGATTTATCGTTTGTTATCACTTTATGAACTTGCTGATGATGAATTTTCTAGTGTTAATAAGGCATTAAAAAATAATGAGGATGATTTAGTATATAAGCTTTTAAGAAAAATTGAAGGTAAGTTTTACAAGTTTGCAAAATTTGATTTTGACAGGGATACATCATTGAAAGATCTTAAAACCATTCTTAACTATTTCGATGATGAGAGAGATAAAAATAAAGTCGTTGAAAATATCGAGAGCTTTATTAATAATAACGAGTCCAAGATTAATGAAATTTTTAATACTTACCGAGGGCATTTCCATGAAATTTTATTATTAACTCAACCTGAAATATTCGTAGTATGGTACATGATAGTAAATAGAGCCTTGACTGGGGGTCGAAGGGTTGCAGTCCAAAGTCGTCGAGTATCAGCAGGTCTACACGTTCTATACGTTTAAGTTCAGCCAGTAAGGTGCCTTTTGCATTGGCTAGTTTAAGCTGCCCCATAAATTTAGCGGTGTTGACGTACATTACTTTAAAGCCGTTTTGGCAAGCCTGGTAGCCCAGTGCTGTTGCGAGGTAGCTTTTGCCTGTACCGGTAGATCCGGTAATAAATATATCCTTATGTTCTTTTATAAAGTCAAGGCCTGCAAGCCTGTGGAACTGGTTTTTATCCAGACCCCGGTCAATAGCATAATCTACCTCTTCCAACGAAGCTTTGTAACGGAAGCCCGCTGCCTTAATGGCCCGTTCTATATTTCGGTTACGCCGGTCATCCCATTCGCTGGCTATTAAAAAAGCTATGAACTGGTCTGGTGTAAGCGATTCTTTTATGGAAGTTTCCAGATTGGTTTTAAAGGCATCATACATGCCATATAAGCGCAGCTGGCGCATCTTGTCTAATGTTTCATTATTCATGGTCTTTATTATTTTAATAGTAATGATTATTGGTAATATTCTCTTCCACGGATGTTATTGTGCGGGGGTATTTCTGTTAACTCTTCTTCAGCCTGAAGCTGGTCAAGGCGCTTGCGCAGTATCTCTTCGATAACAGGGTAATTGTACTGGCTAAGGCTCATTGCCCAACGGCAGGCATTGGTAAGCCTTTCGGCGCCTACACGCCTTGAGAAGCTTAATATACCGGAACAGGATTTATAAGCCTGCTCGGGATAGGGTTTAAGTTCCAGTACTTTACTTATATAAAGAGCTACATCCTCGTGTATGGCCTGTGCCTGCTGTATAAACTTCTCGGGGCTCCATTCGGTAAGGAAGCGGTGCTGTGAGGCAAGGTGGTCTTCATTGGTTGTGTAGTGGTATTTGCTCCTTATTCGCTCATGGCAGGCAATCATGGTATACTGATAATAGACCTTTACCAATGCCGTTGTGTAAAGTATCTTTACCTTTTTGCCGATGTAGGTATAAGGTACGCTGTAGTAATGTATGTCTTCCCCCAGACGTATGTAGCCGTTTTTCATAACGGTAACCATTACCTGCTTGTGAACCTGGTAATCAATAGGGTTTAAAGCAGATAAGGCTTCGCGCTCTATCTCCTCGAACTGTTCGCGTCGGGAGTAGCTGCGCCCGGAGAAGGGCTTGTTATTATGCATTTCAAGTGCCGGGAGTATTGATTCGTTAAGCGATACAAGAGTATCGAAGCTAAGGCCTTCCAGGCGGGTGTAAACGCTGCGGTAGATGAGTTTTACCGCACCTTCCACCAAAGACTTGTCACGGGGCTTATAAACGCGTGCAGGTACTATAGTAACACCGTAGTGCTCGGCAAAGGCAGCAAACTCATCATTAAGTACTGCCTCATATTTGCTGCCCCGTGTTACTGCCGAACGCAGGTTGTCCGGCACGATGGCCTTTGGCACACCACCAAAGTAACGCAACGCATTTTGGCAGGCAAGGATCAGGTCTTCTTTACGCTGGCTATCCACGGCTTCCACGTAGGTAAGCTGGCTACAGCCCAGTATGGCAACAAAAACCTCTACATCGCGTGCAGCCTCACCCTGGCCAACCTTCAGCTTGCTGCCAGCAAAATCAATATACATCTTATCGCCCGCCTTGTGCTCCACATGCATGACTGGCCGGGCGAGTTGCAGGTAAGTATGGATGGCATTATTAAAACTGGAACGGCTATAACCATCCGGATATCTCTCAAGGTATTCCTTATAGAGCAGTTCCCTGGTCATACCTTTCTTTTTAAGCCTTTTACATAGCTCAGGCAGTAATGGCTCTAACTCCTGCATACGTGGGCTGCTATGGATTTTGGCAACAGGAGTAGTAAAAATGATAGAGAGTTCGCTGTCGCTTTTGGCGCCAAAGGCCTCAAAATCTATATCCAGACCGTTCCAGATGCGGACATACTTCTTGATTGTGTTGCGGGAGGTGCCCACCATCCCGTGGATTGTTTTGATCCCCGTCCCCTGGCAATACAGGCGGATGATCTGTCTTAATTTATTCATTTTTATCGGCTTATTGGACATTCTTACGCAGGTTTAGGTTTATCAAAACGCTAAACTAAACCTTGTTCCAAAGCTGACAACGGGCTACTTTTTTAAACTCTTTTGAGGGGTCATTTTCAATTGGCCACAGGGGTCAATTTGCTCTGGCGGAAAGGGGTCATTTTCAGCCGGCGAAAGGGGTCTTTTTGAATCGGTCAAGAGGGGTCAGTTTACACTGGTTTGTCCACTAACACCAAAATAAGGAAAAATAACGCATACGCTGCCAATACCTCACTATAAATGTTAGTGGAACTATAGTTTCAATAAGCTAAAAGAAAACAGAAAAACGGCTCCCTACCATACTGCTTTAGAAATAGCAAAATTTATTATACTGCAATATGCCCCTAATATAAAAAATGACAATGAAAATATGTTGGCATTGCTATTTGACATGAATATACTGTGGAAACAGTATATTCTAACAAAATTACAGGCAGCTGCCCAAGGAAAAGATATTGTAGTTCATGACCAGCGTGAAAAGGCATTTTGGAACGGAATTGCCATTAGGCCGGATATAATTATTGAAAAGAAAGATAGAGCTAATAAATTCAGTCATTTCATTATCGACACTAAATGGAAAAATGTGTCGGGCAGTAAGCCTTCCACAGATGATTTAAGGCAAATATATATTTATAACGATTACTGGTCATCGACACACGCCATGTTATTGTATCTGGGAGTCAACTCTAATTTTAATGGTTTTACGCCTTTTAATACATTTGGAAATAAAACAGAGCATCATCGTTGCGGAATAGCAGAGCTGTCAATCTTTTCAGAAAGCACAAATACGCTGGACGAAAACATTGGTGAAAAACTTTTAGCTTGTTTTAAAGATCATCAATTTGTGCAAAATGGCCAATCCGTTTTGAAATTCTCAACAAAATTCAAAGAGAAAATTGATGAGATGAAGTCAAGACATTACAAATTAAAAAGTGTGAAGGTAAATTTTGTATTGTATTGGCTCAAAGAAGGAGCATCCCAGGAAATTAAAATAGTACTACCGGAACTATATTTTGAAAAGGTATTAAACTAAACTTTTCTCTCTAAATTAATATTTATAGGCTACGAGATAAAATGTAAGAGGAATTAGAAATTACAAAGAGTTTAAATCGGAGGAGGTATCTAGAAGAGGTGCTATATCAGGGCTTCCAACACATGTCATAATCTGAATGAACTTGTTGAGCAGGGAATAATTCATAAACTCTATACTGCCACATCCTTAAACTTTATTTTTATAGATAATACTGCAGAATATTCATTTTTCTGGATTATTAATTTATTTGGAACCAGTTTTTTCATAAAAAAAGCACACAGAGTCTTGTATTCGCCACGTCATATTTTACAATGCAATTTTTTCTTTAAAAAATTTGCATAGTAAAATTTATTTACTGTAAATTTGCCTAACAGTGTTAAGTGATTTAAACCACTTATAAAATGGGAAGCAAAGAACGTATTTTACGGCAAAAAGAAGAGACCAGGACCAACATCCTGAAAGCGGCACGAAGTATCGTGAAGGAAGAAGGTTGGCAGGGACTGAGCATGCGAAAGATAGCCGATAAGATTGAGTATACCGCCCCTATCATCTACGAATATTTTTCTAATAAGGAAGCGATATTACAGGAACTAACCTGCAAAGGTTTCATACTCCTGTCTAAAGACCTTGAGGCTGTTAAAGCCCAAGACATTACCCCAGCCGAGAAGCTTGAAGGCATGTGGATGACCTATTGGGATTTTGCCCATAAGAACAAGGAAATGTACCAGTTAATGTACGGTGTACAAATGACTTGTTGTAAAGACGCAACCCCCGAAAGCGATCATCCGTATGACCTTATTACAGAGGTTATTGGTGAGATAATGAAGAACGACGATGAGGATGTAATCATGCAGAAGTATTTTACATTCTTTTCGGTCATACACGGCTTAATTTCTATTAACATGCTGAGCGAAGGTCTCAGTGATGATATGAACAAGCAAATATTAAGGGATGCGATAACCGGTATTACCCGCACGCTACAGGAGTAGCGTTTTTTTTAAGAAACTTACTTAACACCATTAAATAATTTAATACACAAATAATCATTATGCTTACAGGAAGCATTTTTTTAAAACCATTTACTTAACACTGTTAAACAATTTAGAGACAGTAACCGAAATACAATATAGATTTAATAACCCTTACAACGACCATGCTTGAAACAGGCATTTTTTTTAACCCCTTTACTTAACACTGTTAAATACTTTATAAACATTAATTTACCTATCGGTTTTAAAACCGTGATTTTTTTTACATCAGCTTAACATTATTAAATAATTTATTTACGTTATGAGACAGACAATTATCATACATATAATAGCCGCGGCTGCACTTGCATTGGTTTACGGATGCTCAGGGAACACGGCACAGAATACAGCAGCACAACAGGCTATCCCTGTACCCGTATATGCTGTAACACAACAGGATGCCTTTACCTGGCAGGAATATCCGGTAATGCTGGAAGGCCGTACCGATATAGAAATACGTCCGCAGGTAGACGGTTACCTGCAAACCGTTTTTGTAGATGAAGGCGCTTTTGTAAAAGCAGGGCAGCCCTTATTCAAAATTGAGGACCATCGCTACCGCGAAGCCTACAATAACGCTGCAGGTAGCCTTAATGTTGCCGAAGCAGCACTTATAAATGCCAAGCTGGAGGTAGAAAAACTTACACCGCTTGTAGATGGCAAAGTTGTTTCAGACTACCAGTTAAAATCCGCAAGGGCGGCACAGAAGATTGCCGAAGGCAATAAAAAACAAGCCGAAGCCGCTGTGGCATCTGCCAGGATAAACCTTGATTTTACGCTTATAAAAGCCACTACTAATGGCTATATTACGCGCCTTCCTAAAAAACAGGGAAGCCTTGTATCTGTAGCCGACCCTACCCCGCTTACTACATTATCTGATAATACCGAAATGCACGCGTATTTTTCAGTAGGTGAATCGGATTTCATTACGTTCCGCGATACTTATGAGGGGGCAACACTGAACGAAAAGCTAAGCCACCTCCCTGCCCTTTCGCTTGTACTACCAGATAATACCGAGTATGCACAAAAAGGTTATATAGATATGGTAGATGGCCAGTTTAACAAAACTACCGGTGCCATAACATTAAGGGCGAGTTTCCCAAATGCTAAAGGCATACTTAGATCGGGTAATACCGGTAAGGTAAAACTTGGATTGCCACATGCGCACGCAATTCTTATTCCACAGGCAGCTACAGTAGAGCTACAGGACAAAATATTTGTATACGTTGTGGACAAGAGTAATAAAGTAACCAAAATCCCTGTGAATATATTGGGTAAATCAGGTACTGATTACCTGGTTAAAGATGGCGTAAAAGCCGGTGATCGCATCGTGTATAAAGGCTTTGAAGGTCTTGCCGACGGTGCTGTTATCGCCCCTGAAAAAATCAACCCAGAAGTTGCCATTAAATAATTACAGGCTAACCACTTAACATCAGCAAAACATGCTTAAAAAATTTATAGACCGGCCGGTTTTGGCTACGGTCATATCCATCCTATTGTCTATTTTAGGGGTAATTGGGTTGGCTTCACTGCCACTTACACAGTTTCCAGATATAGCCCCTCCGGCGGTACAGGTAACCGCTGTATACCCCGGCGCTAATGCCGAAACCGTACTGCGCTCTGTAGCACCATCGCTTGAAGAATCTATAAACGGGGTAGAAAACATGAGCTATATGAGTTCTACCGCCAGTAATGATGGTTCGCTTGTTATCAGTGTTTACTTTAAGCTGGGAACTGACCCGGATCAGGCTGCCGTTAACGTACAAAACCGCGTGGCACAAGCCACCAGCCAGCTTCCGGCGGAGGTAATACAGGCTGGTGTAACTACCGCTAAGCAGCAAAACAGCCTTATCATGGTAGTAGACCTGTTTAGTGAAAACGAGTCGCAGTACGACCAGACATTTTTGGCTAACTACGCCCAGATAAATATCATTCCAGAAATTAAGAGGATTCCCGGTGTGGGGCAGTCAATCATTTTCGGCGGTAATAAAGATTACTCTATGCGTGTGTGGCTAAAACCGTCGCAAATGGCATCGTATAACATAACCCCACGTGAGGTTATGGCCGCCATACAGGATAAGAACCTTGAAGCCGCTCCCGGTAAGTTTGGTGAAAACAGCACACAATCATTTGAATACGTTATTAAATACAAGGGTAAGCTAAACAAGCCTACCGATTATGAAAACATCATTGTACGTACCAATCCTGACGGCAGTATGCTGCGCCTTAAAGACGTGGCACGTGTAGAATTTGGCGCGTATACCTATGGTAACTTTACCCGTGTAAACGGAAAACCAGGTGTTAACATAGCAGTTATGCAGCTGCCGGGGTCTAACGCTAACGATATTCAGATTGCGGTAGATGAGCTCATGCAGAAAGCATCTAAAAATTTCCCAAAAAATGTAAAACACCTTATACTGTACAATACTAAAAATATGCTCGATGCAAGTATAGAACAGGTAGAGCATACGCTTATTGAGGCATTTATATTGGTATTTATTGTAGTATTCCTGTTCCTTCAGGATTTCAGGTCTACGCTTATTCCGGCGATAGCCGTACCGGTAGCATTGTTAGGTACATTCTTCTTTATGTCAATTTTCGGGTTTTCTATAAACCTGCTTACACTCTTTGCATTAGTACTTGCCATAGGTATTGTGGTAGATGACGCAATTGTCGTGGTTGAAGCCGTACACTCCAAAATGGAACACCGACACCTGCCACCAAAAGCCGCCACTACATCGGCAATGAGCGAAATTACAGGAGCTATCATATCCATTACACTGGTTATGTCAGCGGTATTTCTGCCGGTAGGGTTTATGCAGGGTTCTACAGGGGTATTCTACAGGCAGTTTGCCTTTACATTGGCCATAGCCATTATCATATCCGCTATAAATGCGTTAACGCTGAGCCCTGCGCTTGCCGCTTTATTCCTTAAGCAACATGAGCCTAAACATAACAAAACCGAAGAAAAACCCAACTTCAAAGAACGTTTCTTTACCGGCTTTAATGCCAATTTTGACAGGCTTACAAACCGCTATGTAGGCAGTCTGCGCTTTTTGGTACGTTACCGTTGGGCTACACTTGCCAGCCTTACAGGCGTAATAGTACTTACGGTTTGGATGGTACGCCGCACACCTTCGGGCTTTATACCAAGTGAAGACCAGGGCTTTATCGCTGTGTCGTTATCTATGCCAGCAGGTACCTCATTAGATCGTACTACAGCCGCCATGAAAGAATTGGAAACAGTACTTGCCCCAATGGATGCAAAGCGTACACTTATGGGATTATCGGGCTTTAATGTACTTACACAATCATCTAGCCCGTCATTCGGGGTGGCATTTATACTGCTTAAGCCAACGGACGAGCGTGGCGCATTACAGGATATTAATGATATAATGAATGATACCCGCCAGCGCCTTTCGGCTATAAAGGGGGCTAACTTCTTTGTATTTACCTTCCCTACCGTACCGGGCTTTAGTAACGTAGACGGTCTTGACTTTGTACTACAGGACCGTACCGGTGGTTCACTTGGTAAATTTAGCGAAGTAGGAAACAAATTTATAGGCGACCTTATGCAACGCCCCGAAATAGCAGTGGCTTTCACTTCGTTCAGGGCAGATTACCCCCAGTTTGAAATGGAGGTAGATGATGTTAAGGCAGAACAGCTGGGCGTAAGCGTAAAAGAGCTTATGGGTACCGTACAGGCATATTATGGTAGTGCACAAGTGGGCGACTTTAACCGTTTTGGTAAATACTACCGTGTAATGGTACAGGCCGATAAGGGCACCCGCGCTACCCCTGAATCACTTGATGCCGTATTTGTAAAAAACAAAACAGGCGAAATGGTTCCGGTAAATACATTGGTAAAACTGGTACGCGTATACGGCCCGGAAAATGCTTCGCGCTATAACCTGTTTAATTCTATGGGCATAAACGCCATACAGAAACCGGGTTACAGTTCGGGCGACGCTATTAAGGCCGTTGAAGAAGTTGCAGCGCAATCACTACCACAGGGATATACCTATGAGTTCTCCGGTATGACCAAGGAAGAAATTTCATCGGGTGGGCAATCGGCAATAATATTTGGCTTGAGCCTTGTATTCATTTACTTCCTGCTTGCCGCTCAATATGAAAGTTACATACTGCCTATTGCTGTAATACTTTCAATACCTACAGGGATTTTCGGGGTGTTTGTAGCCATAGGCACAACCGGGATTTCAAACAACATTTACGTACAGGTAGCACTGGTTATGCTTATAGGGCTATTGGCTAAAAATGCCATCCTTATTGTAGAATTCGCGGTACAACGCAGGCGGGCGGGCAAGTCGTTACTATCGGCATCGCTTGAAGCAGCCAAGCTAAGGCTAAGGCCTATCATTATGACCTCCCTTGCCTTTATTGTAGGGCTGCTACCTATGATGCGTGCTACAGGACCATCGGCTCAGGGTAACCACTCTATTAGTATCGCTGCAGCCGGAGGTATGATTTCGGGTGTTGTACTTGGTTTGTTTGTAGTACCGGTGTTGTTTATCGTATTCCAGTATTTACAGGAAAAAGTTTCGGGCAAAGCCGAAACAAACGTAACCATTGGCGAAGCTGAACTTATAAAATAATTAAAATGAAAACATACTTATATATACCCGCGCTCCTGATGCTTATACTCACAGGATGCAAGGTTTCTAAAGACACTCCCCTGCCCCAGCAGGACCTTCCTGAAGCATACAGGAACGCATTTTCTACAGATACGACCTCTATAGCCGACCAGAAGTGGGATACGTTCTTTACCGATCCTAAGCTACAGGAGCTTATAAAGCGTACCATTTCCGGTAACAATGACCTGCAGATTGCCCTGAAAAACATACGGGCTTCCAGGCAGTTATTATCGCAAAGCAAATGGGGACAGGTACCACAGCTTAACGGATATGTAAACGCAAGCAGCAGCATACCGAGCGAAAACAGCCTTAACGGGCTCAGCATAAACAACTTCCTTGGTACCAGCCATATTGAAGATTATAATGCGGGTGTTACCCTTTCGTGGGAAGCAGACATTTGGGGTAAAATAAGCAGCCGCAAGAAAGAAGCACTTGCTAATTACCTAAAAACCGAAGAAGCCCGTAAGCTGGTACAGGCAAACCTTGTTTCTACAGCTGCACAGGGATATTACAACCTGCTGATGCTAGATGCCCAACTGGAAGTTGCCAAAAAAAACCGTGACCTTAGCGAAAATACTGTACGCATGGTTACCAGCCAGTTCAACGCCGCACAGGTTACCCACCTGGCAGTAGAACAGGCCGAAGCACAAAGGCTGCGCGCCGCACAGATAGTGCCACAACTGGAAAAGGAAATCATTATACAGGAAAATGCGCTTAGTATACTTACCGGTGTTATGCCCGGCGAAATACAACGCACAGCAGGTCTTACAACAGCCCAACTGCACAGCCAATTGCCTACCGGTATACCTGCCGCGCTGCTAAGCCACAGGCCTGATGTTAAAGCGCAGGAATATGAACTGAATGCGGCAAATGCCCGCGTGGGTATTGCCAAGGCATTTATGTATCCGGCACTGAACATTACGGCACAGGGCGGACTTAATTCCTTTAAATCAGACAACTGGTTTAACATGCCGGCATCGTTGTTTGGGCTCGTTACAGGTAGTATAGCGCAACCTTTATTGCGGGGCAAAAAACTACGCGCGCAATATGAGATAGCAAAAACCGAACGTGAGAAAGCCGTGATTGCTTTCCGTCAGCAGGTGCTGGTAGCCGTAGGTGAAACATCTGACGCGCTGGCGGAAATTGAAAAACTAAAACAAGAAGTAGATTTTGCACAGCAGAGGGTTGCCAACCTCCAAAAAGCAGTGAGCAACGCCGACAAGCTGTTTAGCAGTGGACTTGCTACCTACCTTGAAGTTATAACCGCGCAAAGCAATGTATTGCAAAGTGAGCTTGACCTTGCCGCGGTAAAAAGAAACCAACTCTCGGCTGAAGTAAAACTTTATAAAGCCCTGGGCGGAGGCTGGAAGTAATGGTGTTTAATTTGGTGTAAACTGGTGAAAGCTGTCTGGAGAAATTCAGGCAGCTTTTTACATTGTGAATTATCCAATAAAAAAGCCACTAACAGTTAGTGGCTTTTTTATTCAATTTTTCCTATAACTAAATAATATATTAATAGCGTGCAGACCCGTTATAAATTTCGCGGCTTAGCGCCAACCTAATTCCGGGGCAACATACTTTAAAATAGCTGACATTATGTGTACATTATACTCAACACCTAATGTATTGGGTATGGTTAGCAGCAATGTATCGGCCTCCTGTATGGCTTCATCCTGGGCCAGTTCTTTAATAAGTTTATCTGGTTCAGCGGCATAGCCCTTACCGAAAATGGCACGCTTATCGCTTTCTATATACCCGAAACTATCGGCAGCTTTACCCTGTTGTCCAAAATACAGCCTATCCTGGTCGTTAACCAGTGCAAAAATGGAACGGCTTACCGATACCCTAGGTTCACGCTCATGCCCGGCATTTTTCCAGGCTTCCTTATACAACCTGATTTGCTCCGCCTGCTGTATATGGAAGGGTTTCCCATTTTCATCGTATTTAAGGGTAGAACTTTGCAGGTGCATACCGTTTTCGGCAGCCCACACGGCAGTGGCATTAGATGCAGCACCCCACCAGATACGTTCACGCAATCCTTCAGAATGCGGTTCCAGGCGCAATAAGCCCGGCGGATTAGGAAACATTGGCTGCGGGTTAGGCTGTGCAAATCCTTTGCCTTTAAGCCTTTCTAAAAACTCCAGTGCTTTTTTGCGGCCCATGTCGGCATCGGTTTCACCCGCTTCAGGTTCATAGCCGAAATAACGCCAGCCTTCTATAACCTGCTCCGGAGATCCCCTGCTTATTCCCAGCTGTAAACGCCCTTCAGAGATAAGGTCGGCTGCGCCGGCATCTTCCACCATATACAGCGGATTCTCATACCGCATGTCAATAACGCCGGTGCCTATTTCTATCTTCTTTGTTTTGGCACCAATAGCCGAAAGTAACGGAAATGGCGATGCCAGCTGCCTAGCAAAATGATGCACACGGAAATAGGCACCATCAATACCTATCTCCTCTGCGGCAACAGCCAGGTCTATAGACTGTAACAGCGTATCGGCTGCGGTACGGGTTGTATAAGCTGGATGGTCTGCCCAGTGGCCAAATGATAAAAATCCTATTTTTTTCATAGTTCATTGTATTGTTTACCAAATATACGGAACCTATCCGTTATTTCGTTCGTTCATTATTTCAGACAGTATACTGTACGATTTTATCCTGTCTTCATGCCCGTAAAAATTAGATACCGCCATGAGTTCATCAACACTGGTTTCCTGCAAAAATTTATCCAGTTGTTTTGCCACAGCTTCTTTCCTGCCTACAAAAGAGTACTTGAGCATATCGCGTATAGCAGGGTTATGTTGAATCATCATCAGTTCATCGGTCATTTCCATAGGCGGCTGTAATGCTTCCCGCTTACCTGTAAGTATTCCCAGGAACATACGTATAAGCGATGTGAAATTCCTCTCAGCTTCATCATCGGTATCTGCAGCGATCACATTAACTCCTGCTATGGTATAAGGCTTATCCAAATACTGAGATGGTTGGAACTCTTTCCTGTAAATATTTAGGGCATCATGTAAAAGGCCTGTTGCAAAATGGCTTGCGAAGGCATACGGTAGTCCCATTTTTGCGGCAAGGTGTGCACTATCCAGGCTGGAACCTAAAATGTACAACGGCACATTAACCCCCTCGGCCACCACGGCACGTACCTGCGACCACTCGTTCTCTACAGAAAAATATTCCTGTATCTGCTCTATTTCACCAGGAAAATTGTGTACCGACTGCATCCTGTCACTTCTTATGGCATGGGCTGTTAACTGGTCAGTTCCCGGTGCCCTGCCTAACCCCAGGTTAATACGGTTAGGGTAAAGCCTGCCCAGTGTACCAAACTGTTCTGCCACAATAAGTGGTGAATGGTTAGGCAACATGATTCCGCCAGAACCTACCTGTATGGTTTTCGTATGCCCTGCTATATGCCCAATGAGTATGGATGTAGCCACACTCGCCACGTGTATCATGTTGTGATGTTCGGCAAGCCATAGGCGGCTGTATCCCATTTCTTCTGCCTTTTGGGCGAGGTCTATACTGTTTTTAAAGGTTTGTTCTATTGTTATACCATCGGACACTATGGCCAGTTCCAGTATGGAGTACGCTACTTTTTTATTTATTGTTTCCATAAGTATGTTGCGAACATTGGGTTCGCGTTATTGTTGCGGCTGGTTAACATTTATTTCTGCCTCCCCTATTATTACCTGCCTGTGTTTTACGCCCCAGTTGGCCAGGTCATGAATAAGGCTTTGCAACGACCAGCCGTATTCTGTAAGACTATAGTGTATTGTTACAGGCTGGGTGTCCAGCACGGTACGCTTAACAAGCTTATTTTGTTCTAACTCTCTCAATTCTTTGCTTAACTGCTTATTAGAAATTCCATTGAGATTATTCAGCATATCAGAAAAACGCCTTTGGTTATAGTAGCACATGGTAGATATAATAGATATCTTCCATTTACCGCTTAATACGTCCATGGTATCATGAATGGCCATGATCTCTTTTTTGTGGCATTTAATGTGTGTCATAAGTTACCTTGTTACTCAGAAGTTACTGTTACTTTTAGTTACAAAGTTACGCTAATAAATCAAACTCTTTTACATTTGTATCACAAAATTAAAATTTAGACAAATGAGTTTAGAAAATAAAAACGTAGTAATAACGGGCGGTACAACCGGAATAGGATTTGCAACAGCGAAAGCATTTATTAATGCCGGAGCCAATGTATTAATAACCGGCAGGAATGCTGCTAACCTGCAAAAGGCCGCTGAAGAAATAAACAGCCCTAAGTTAAAAACCATAGTATCGGACACTTCAAATCTTGAAGGCATATCAGTTCTGGAAAAAGCTGTTACAGAAAGCGGGAACAAGCTCGATGTACTTTTCCTAAATGCGGCGATTGCCACATTCGGGCCTATTGCACAGGTAACCGAGGCTGATTTTGACGCGCAGTTTAATACCAATGTAAAAGGGCACTTCTTTACATTTCAGAAACTACTGCCCCACCTTGCCGATGGTTCATCGGTAATATTCACATCTTCGGTAGTGGCAACGGCAGCTAATATAGGTACCAGCGTATACTCAGCTACAAAAGGCGCTATAAATAAAATCGCGCAGATAGCCTCTAACGAACTGGCCGAAAGAAAAATCCGCGTGAACATTGTAAGCCCGGGGCCAATACAAACACCGGGGTTAGAGTCTGTACTGGATGAAAATGGTAAAGCATACATGGCATCGCTTACCGGGCTACAGCGCCTGGGTACTGCCGATGAAATTGCAAATACAGTGCTGTTCCTGGCCTCAGATGCCGCAAGCTATATAAGCGGCGCAGATATTACTGCAGATGGTGGCTACCTTACCTACAGCAGGAAATAAAAGCATACTAAAACAAGAAAAAACAATAGCCGGAAGACAAATAGTTTTCCGGCTATGATTTTTCTTATGATGCTAATGTGGTTAAAGCAACAGGCAAATTGTAAAATTGGTTTTATCTCCATCGGTAGTGTAATTAAGGTACCCCCCATGCCCTTCTATAATGTTTTTAGACAATGTAAGGCCAATGCCCGCCCCCTGCTTACGAGTTGTAAAAAACGGCATAAAAATCTTGTCTTCAATTTCCTTTTCTATACCCAGGCCATTATCGGTTATGGTAATAAAAAGCCTGTTGGCACGCGCCTCTGCCGCTAAGGTTATCTTCTTTTCAGGCTTGCCCTCAAGAGCATAAATACTATTGGTTATCAGGTTTATAAATACCTGTTCCATCTGCTGTTCATCAAGAAGTAAAGCGTTATTAAATGTAATGGTATTTTCAACGGCAATATTATTCGCCTTTAAAACAGGAGTCATGGCCGAAAGGACATTAGTTACCAGACTATTAATATCTATTGGCTTTTTTACCGGTAGTGGCAGCATGGCCAGGGTACGGTAACTCTCTATAAAGTTTTGCAGGTGATTGCTGCGGTGTATCATGGTAGAAAGGCTCTGTCGCATATCCTGTATATCTTCTTTAGTAAACTCCTCCTGCAAGGCCATTTCATTCAGGTTTTGTGTAAGCGAATGGATGGGTGTTATAGAGTTCATAAGCTCATGCGATATTACCTTCATAAGGTTTATCCAGGCGTCCTTTTCTTTTTTGGCAACTACTGATTGAATTGAATCTAACAATATAATGTAATAAGAATTTCCAAAGGCATCGGTTGTACTGGTTTGCAGCAAAAAAGCCTGGCTTTCGTCAGTACCGGCCTTTATTTGTACCGATGTACGTAAATCTGAAAAACCCCGTTCTTCAATAACATTACACAGTGCAGGCAAATGCTGCTTCAGGTATTTCCAACGGCTAACTTTTGGCACGCCAAACAGGGTAGAAAAATAGTTGTTCATCAGGAACACCTCGCTGTCAGCTTCGCTTCGCTTAAGGATGATTACTCCGGTTTCTATATTATTTAATATAGAGCGATATACCAGCTCTTTAGAAAACTCATCGTGCTGTTTATCCTTAAGGGTATTGTACAGCCTAAAGAGTTCCCTGTAGTTGCCGGATGTATCATAACGGCTAAAATCAGATGAAAAGTCATTATTAAGTATGGCACTTATGGTTTTGTCATAAAACAGGAAAGCATTACTCATAAAGCTGAACAACTCTAACAATACTATTACAAAAACCAATAGTAAAAAACTTGCTGTGTAGGGAAGGTGCGCCGAAAATGAATAAAAACTGCCTGCCACTGTAGCTATTATAAGCAGTAGCCTTACAAATAGTAACCTGTAAACTTTTGTCATATTTTAAAAATTGCGTTTATTCGGCCTTACCGAGCTCGTGTTTTTCTATCCTGCGGTAGAGTGCAGCGCGTGAAAGGCCCAGTTCATCGGCCGTTTTGCTTATGTTATAGTTATGCTTACGCAGGGCTTTTTCTATAGTCGCTTTTTCTATGTCGCTTAGTGGTGCATCATGAGGCAGTGGCATACCCGAAACGTTTTCCAGTCCCAGCCCGGCCGCGGTAATCAGCGCATCGTCACTCAGTATTACGGCACGTTCTATACGGTTTTCCATCTCGCGGATGTTACCATTCCAGCTATGTTTCTTTATACTTTGCAGGGCATCATCTGTAAATCCGAGCGTACTCCGTTCATATTTATCTGCTATTTTTTCAAGCAGGAAATGTGCCATTGGTACAAGGTCTTCCTGCCTTTCGCGCAGCAACGGCAGTTCTATGGGCATGGTATTGATACGATAATATAAATCTTCCCTGAAGTTTTTCTGGCCCACTTCCCTTTCCAGGTCTACATTAGTGGCGGTGATAATCCTTACACTTACCGGCCTTGGGCGTACCTCGCCCAGCCGTATAACCTGCTTGCTCTGTATTACCTGTAGCAGCTTGGTTTGCAGGTGCAAGGGAACATTACCTATTTCATCCAGGAAAATGGTACCGTTTTCGGCAGCTTCAAAACGCCCTGGAGTATCGGTTTTAGCATCAGTAAAGGCACCTTTGGCATATCCGAAAAGTTCGCTTTCAAACAGATTTTCGTTAAGCGAACCCAAATCCACGTGCACAAAAGGCCCGGCCTTACGGTTGCTTTCATTATGTATATAATGCGCCATAACATACTTTCCCGTACCATTTTGTCCTAAAATAAGCACATTGGCATCGGTTTTAGCTACCCGTTGCGCCAGTGTATAGGCCTTTTTAATTGCGGCAGATTCTCCCATAAAAAAACGACTGTCCTGCTTATACGCTACATCTTTCTTTTTGTCTTTACGCGCATGGGCCACACCGGCTTTAACCGTTTCCAGGAGCTTATCGTTATCCCAGGGTTTCATTATATAATCAAAAGCACCCAGCTTAAGGCCTTCTACGGCGGTTTCTACCTTTCCAAAAGCTGTCATAAGTATGACAACCGTACCGGGAGAAAGTGTTTTAATTTCCCTGAGCAGGTAAATGCCTTCCCTCCCATCTTCAAAACCTATACGGTAATTCATGTCCAGCAACACCACATCAATATCATTTTCAGCCAGCATCTGTATGGCCTTTTTGGGTTCAGACACGGTAAAAATTTCCTCAATATGCTTTTTTAATGTCATTTTAGAGGCAAAGAGGATGTCTTCCTGGTCGTCTATGATTAATATACGGGCCTGTGTTTTTTTCATGGGTGTGCTGTTACGGACAAACAGTGTCCGATAACGGACACTAAGCGGTATTTTTAATTACTCAACATAATAATAAACAGATAGTTATAAATTTTTAATTTGTGGCACAAAATTGTTATTATACCATGCAAACAAATTAATAATGGACACCATCATTGCCCGTAAAAATAAAAAAAAATTATACCTGCTGCTTGCCGCGCCACTTTTTTTAGGAGTGGTTTACCTGCTGTATAGCGTAGCCACAAAAAAAAGCAGCCTTACCATAAATAAAAATGAAATAACCGTAAAAACTGTTGAAAAAGCATTTTTTGAAGACTTTATCGTAGTACAGGCCAAGGTAGAGCCGTTAAACTCAATGTTACTTAACGTAATAGAGGGCGGTTCCATAAAAGAGATATTTGCGGCTAACGGCGATTTTGTAAAAGAAGGGCAACCGCTGGCAAGGCTCTACAACCCTAATACCGAACTGAACTACATGACCCAGGAAACGAGCATTATAGAGCAGATAAACAACCTGGATAAAGCGAAGCTGGATCTCCGTAACCAGGAACTGGGCATGGCTAAAGACCTTGTAGCTATAGACCACGACTACCAGGATGCAAAAAACCTGTACGACCTTAATGAAAAACTCTACAAACAGGAAATACTGAGTAAAAACGAATGGGAAAAAACCCAGGAAAATTTCCGCTTTCAAAAGGAGCGTAAGAACATTATACAGCAGAGCATGCAAAAAGAAAAGCAGGCTAACCGCATGCAGATAGGCCAGATAAACCAAAGCCAGGCTACAATGATAAAAAGCCTTACCATACTGCGAAACAACAAGCAAAATTTTTTGGTAACGGCACCGCTGTCGGGTAGGCTAACGTCTTTTGAGCCTGTGCTGGGAAAAAACTACCTTGCCGGGGAAAGCATAGGGAAAATAGACGTTATGAAAGGCTATAAACTGGTTGCGGAGGTAGATGAATATTACCTTTCACGCGTTACAAAAGGCCAAAAAGGCAGGATAGATTTTAAAGGCGAGGAAATAAAAGTGGAAGTAGCCAGGATAATCCCCGAGATAAAAAACGGACGTTTTACCGCTGAGTTAAAATTTGTCAGCACTAAAGAGCTGGCGTTACAACAGGGGCTTAGCTTTGGTGTAAGGCTTACGCTAAGCGAAAAAACCCAGGTAACCGTATTACCTAAAGGCAGGTTTACTGAAGAATCTGCCGGGAAATACGCTTTTGTAGTACACGGCAATACTGCAGAACGCAGGGCTATAAAACTGGGGCGCGAAAACCCTGTATATCATGAAGTACTTAGCGGCCTTAAACCCGGTGACCGGGTTGTAACCAGTACCTATGCCGATTATAAGGATGTAGAAGTTTTAAATTTAGAATAAACGACTAAGCCAATTATACAGAGTTCATCATCAATCAATAAACGTTAATTATTAACCAATACGGTGCGGCAACAGGAGTAATCAACCGGGTGCCCGCCTCAAAAAACTCAAAAAGTGTTATGATAAAAATTGAAAACCTTTCTAAAGTATTTCGCACCGAAGAGGTGGAAACCCGTGCCCTGAACAGTGTATCTGTAACGGTAAACAAAGGCGAATTTGTAACCATAATGGGCGCATCTGGCTGCGGTAAGTCTACCCTGCTTAATATTATTGGCCTGCTAGACGGGTTTGATGAAGGGAGCTACAAACTTCTTGATAAAGAAATAAAAGGGCTTAAAGAGACTGAAAAGTCTAAAGTACGCAAAGAGAACATCGGTTTCATCTTTCAGAATTTTAACCTGATTGATGAACTTTCGGTGTATGACAACATAGAGTTGCCATTAATATACAACAACGTACCGGCATCTGAAAGGAAGAAAAAAGTAGAAGCAATAGCCGAAAGGCTGGCCATAGGACACAGGCTGAAACACTATCCCCAGCAACTATCGGGCGGACAGCAACAGCGTGTAGCAGTAGCAAGGGCCCTGGTAACCAACCCTAAGGTAATCCTTGCCGATGAACCTACAGGGAACCTGGACAGCAAGAACGGTAACGAGGTTATGGAACTGCTAACCGACCTGCACGCCGAAGGTGCTACCATACTTATGGTTACCCACTCTGAGTACGACGCGTCGTTTTCTCAACGTACCATTATTATGAAAGACGGTATGGTACTTAGCGAAAAGCAAAATACTAAAAAAGTAGACGTTTTAATTACCAATTAGCAGGAAGACCAGTGCCGGAAGTCCGGAGTGGATATACCCCACCCATAAACTGACTGATACCACTTTTTAGGATGCAATGCTTCGGGCTTCCGGCATCGGTCACCTGATTTTTATATCAATCAAAAAAACAATCATGTTAAAAAACTGGATTAAAATATACTGGTACAATGTAAAGAGCAATATGTTCTTTACGGTGCTCAATACCTTTGGCCTAAGCCTGGGTATTGCAGGGCTGGTGTTTGCGCTGTTATACTGGAACGATGAGCAGTCATACAATACCTGGAACCCTGAAAGAGAAAAGGTTTACCAGGTAATAACTAATCTGGGCAACGACCTTATATGGGCTACAAACGTAGCCCCACTGGGGCCACATCTTGATACTATGCCCGAGATAGAGGAACACTGCTACCTGCAACTGTACTACTTTAACGAGATTATAAAATACGGAGAAAAGAAAGAGCAGATTAAAATACTGGATGCACAGAAGAGCTTCTTTTCATTTTTTCCATACGATTTTATAAAAGGCAGTGCCAAAACCGCTATTCAGGATGATGCCAGCATAGCCCTGGAGGAAAATGTAGCACAAAGGCTTTTTGGCAATGAAGACCCTATGGGAAAATGGCTCCAATATGGTACCGGAAAGTTCCTGGTAAGGGGCATATACCGTATTCCGGGTAACTCATCGTTAAAGCCTCAGGCGGTTACAAATCTTATGGAGCCACGTCTTAAAGAAAACGCAGACCAATGGGGCAACTTTAATTTTGGCCTGTTTATAAAGCTTAAAAATCCTGCACAGGCAAATATTGTAAAGAAAAAAATTGAAAATGTTTTTATAGAGTACCGCACTAAAAAAAGTGCACGTGAAGAAGGCCTCTCCGTTGAAGAATTTATAAAGAAAAACGGTACTACAAAAATGATCCTTGAACCTCTTGCCTCCGCAAGGCTGCATTCGGTAATAAACGGTTACCCTGAAGGCAAAGGCAATTACCAGTTTTTGCTCATCATGCTTGGGTTGTCTATCCTGATTTTACTACTTTCTATAGTAAATTATGTTAACCTTGCCACCGCCAATACTATAAAACGCGCAAAGGAAATCGGGGTACGCAAGATACTGGGGGCTGATAAAGGGAATATAGTGAAACAGTTTGTTTTTGAAACCTTCCTTACTACGGCTATAGCACTGCTGTTTGCACTGACCTTAGTAGAGCTTGGCCTGCCCTTTTACAACAGCTTTTTAGGTAAGACATTAGAGCTTAACGGCGGGGTATTTTTTATACAATTGCTTTCAGTGCTCATTATTGTTATAGCACTGGCGGGTATATTCCCGGCTATATATGTTTCTAATTTTCAAACGCTGCTGGTACTTAAGGGTAACTTCAGCCGCAGTAAAAACGGTATCTGGCTGCGCAATGCCATGCTGGTACTCCAGTTTGCCATCGCAGCATTTTTTATAACCGGCTCTTATATTGTGCACCAACAGGTAAGCTACATGAGCCATAAAGACCTTGGCCTAAAGGGATCGCAGGTTATAGACGTAACCTACCGTGGGCAGCAGCCTCAACCCGAGAACCCAGCACAAATCTATAGCCATTATGAAACCATAAGAAATGAACTACGTAAAATAAAAGGTGTGGACGCCGTATCTGCGGGAGCATTTTCATTAGGTAGCGGCGCAGGCTCTACATCTGGTTTTTCGTACAATAGTCATAACATACAGGGGCATAATATGGCTGTAGACTTTGACTTCATTAACATGATGCAGATTAAAATGGCAAGCGGCAGGGAACTGTCTCCAAAATTTTCATCGGACACCATAAGCGGTATGCTGATTAACGAAACCGCCATGAAAATGATGGAAGAGAAGAGCCCATTAGGAAAAGAAATAGAATGGAACAGCAAGAAACTGAAAATAGTGGGCGTGGTAAAAGACTTCCACATGTTTGGCCCCCATGAAAAAATCCCTCCTATGTCATTCTTCCATTTTAAGACCATCGACTGGATGAGCTACAACCTGAACCATATTTACATTAAAATAAATCCCGATGATATGGAAGGTACCCTGAAAGCCATTGATACCTTCTGGACCACAAAAGTAGATACCGAATATCCGTTTAACTATGATTTTGTAGACAAGAACTTTGCCCGCACGTACGAAGACTATATAAAACAGCGCAACCTGTTCTCATTATTAAACGGCATGGTAATCTTTATAGCATTGTTTGGGCTTTTTGCATTGGCATCGTATACCATACAAGGCCGCATGAAAGAAATTGCCATACGAAAAACACTGGGAGCAGGTACACTTACACTACTTAAGGAGCTGTCTAAGCAATATGTCGTATACTGCGTAATAGGTTTTGTTGTAGCAATGGTTCCTGCCTGGTACCTTTTAGATAAATGGCTTGAAAACTTTGCCTACAGGATTACCATATCGGCCTTGCCGTTTATTGTTGGCTTTATTGTCCTTTTAGTGCTAACCCTTACCGTAGTACTGGGCAAAGCATTTAAGGCTACCCGCGTAAACGTACTTAAATACCTAAAATACGAATAGATGCTAACCAACTGGATAAAGATATTTTTATATAATGTAAAAAACAATATGTTTTTTACCGCGCTAAACATACTGGGGCTTTCCCTGGGTATTGCAGGACTTATATTTGCCATATTGTATGGTAATGATGAGTACAGCTATAATGCCTGGAACCCGGGTAAGGAAACTATTTTTTTTACCGTTTCAGACCTTGGTGAAGACAAGGTCTGGGGATCAACTGCCGATGCCATGAACGCTGTAATAGATACCGCCATACCCGAAGCTACAGAGCATTGTTATACCGATGGATGGTACAACAGCAATATAGTAAAAAGCGGCGATAAAAAAGTTATGGCCGAAAAGGTGATTGATGCACAGGCAAACTTCTTTAGTTTTTTTCCGTATCCGTTCGTGGCAGGTAATGCTAAGGCTGCACTTTCGCCTGGCAAAATGGCTATGTCTGAAGAGTTGTGCCTCAAGCTTTTTAATACAACAAATGTATTAGGCAGGCAGGTAACGTATAACGACAAGATTTTTACTATAGGAGGCGTATATCGCATTGAGGGAAAATCATCGTATATGCCCGATGTGGTGACTAACCTGGTAGACCAAAAGCTGAAAGAGAATATAGGCCGTTGGGGCCACTTTAGGTTTGCCATGCTGGTAAAGGTTAAAAAGCCTGAAGATGCAGCAATTGTTACAAAGAAAATGGAGGCCCTGTACTATGAAAATGAAACCAAAAAGCATGCAATTGAAGGCGGTATAACTCCCGAAGAATATGTAAAACGCTTTGGCAAAATAAAAATAACCCTGGAGCCACTAAAAGATATAAGGCTGCATACCCTTGCCGGCGACGTACCTGAGGGAAAAGGCAATTATCAACTGCTGCTTATTATGTTCGGGCTATCGGTATTGATACTCGTTATGTCTGTAGCTAACTATATTAACCTGGCTACTGCAAACGCCATAAAGCGGGCCAAAGAAGTAGGCGTACGAAAAATAATGGGCGCATCCGGCGGTAACATTATTTTGCAATTTGTATTTGAAACTGTTATTACCACACTGTTCGCCATATTACTGGCATTGGTAATCATAGAAGTCTCGCTTCCCTACTATAATGCATTCCTCAACAAAAAGTTAAGCATGGATAATGGTGCATTTTATGTACAACTGGCAAGCATATTTATAGCAGTGGTATTGGCAGCAGGTGTTTTCCCTGCGGCTTATGTATCTAAATTTAAGCCGGTAACCGTGCTCAGGGGTAATGTAGGCAGAAGCAAAAAAGGTATATGGCTGCGTAATGTTATGCTGGTACTGCAGTTTGCTATCGCAGCGTTTTTTATCATAGGCTCCTACATAATATACAGCCAGGTAAACCATATGGTTACTAAAGATAGGGGTTTTAATGCCGACCAGGTTATAGCTGTATATTACCGGAACCCATATGATTTTAGGGTGCCCGGGTTCAAAAAAATGGTTGCTAACCGGTACGAACATATTAAAGAACGCATTAAGGCCATTAAAGGTGTAGAAAGTGTTGCAGCCACTACCGCTGCTATAGGCGATGGTTCTAGCTTTTATACCAGTTACGGTTATAACGGTACTTCCTATTCTGTACGAAACATGATTGTAGACCTTAACGCGCTGGAAATGCTAAACGTAAACATAAAAGAGGGCCGCAGCCTGTCTGATAAATTTCCGCAGGACACTGTGGGTTCGGCCATACTAAATGAAACGGCTGTAAAATTTATGGGGATTAAAAACCCAGTTGGCACCTATCTGGACTGGGATGACGGTAAAAAATTTAAAATTGTGGGTGTAGTAAAAGATTTTCATCTGGATGGCCCGCAGGCAAAAATTCCGCCTATAATAATATACCATTATAAAAGCCTGGACTGGATGCTGCAAAACGCCCATCACATTTATGTAAAAATTAATCCGGAAGAGCGCGAAAGTGCCATAGCAGCTATAGAAAAACTATGGCGGGAAGACGTAGACCCTGATTTTCCGTTCCATTATGATTTTGTAGACAAGAACTTTGCCCGTACGTACGAGCAGTATATACATCAGCGTAACCTGTTCTCCCTGCTTAATGTTGTGGTTATCATTATTGCACTGTTTGGGCTGTTTGCATTGGCATCCTTTAGCATTGAACGCCGCATGAAGGAAATCGCAATACGCAAAACACTTGGGGCAAGCACAATGGCATTGTTAAAAAGCCTGTCTATACAATATGTTTTTTACTGCATTGCAGGTTTTATCATAGCTATGGTACCCGCATGGTTTTTATTGGACAAATGGCTGCAAAACTTTGCCTATCGCATAGAAATTACCATATGGCCGTTTATTACAGGATTTATTGTACTGCTGCTGCTTACCCTGGGAGTAATACTGGGTAAGGCGTATAAGGCCACACGCCTGCACGTAATTACCTATCTTAAATACGAATAATAAATTTGAAGTTAGTTTTAATAATGGCCCGCGGCGCTTTACCGCCGTGGGTTGTTAATCCATTTATTATGAAAAGGTTGTACTATTTCCATATCGTCATGCTTATACTCCTTGTGCCGAAATTAAAGGCGCAGCAGGTACTTACACTACAACAATGTTTGCAAACAGGACTAAAAAACACGCCCGATTTCCAGCTGAAGCAACTGGATATACTTACCGCCGAGATTACGCACCGCAGCCTTGTGCTGGAATATCTTCCTACCGTAAGCTTATCGGGTACGCATACCTACAATATAGGTTCCGTGATAGACCCTGCCACAAACAACAGGGTAAGCAGCCGTATACAGTCGGATAACCTGGGGCTGAATGCTAATATGAACCTGCTGGATTTTAACGTGTTTACCACCGCCAGACGCAACAAGATAGCCGCGCTAAAAGCCAATGCCGATAAGCAGGCTACCGAAGCTGAATACACCTTAACCCTCCTGGATAACTACATTAACGTTCTCTACAGCCAGGAATTGTTAAAGATACAACTGAGCCAGTTTGAGAATGCCAAATTTAATCTTAACCGCATAACCCAGGAAGTTAGCCTTGGCAGCCGCCCAAAGAGTGATTTGTATGATATGCAAATGAGCTATAGCCAGGAAGAAAGCAGCATGCTGCAAACAAAGCAACTGCTCTACAACCAAAAACTACTGCTGTTACAGCTTATAAACGATACTGCCTACCAGCCAGATGACATAGTGCTTGAAAATATAACAACCTCAACCGCTTTAGAAGAAATCAAGGTACAGCAAACACTGGATAAAGCCACAGGAGTATCTCCGGCAGTAAAATCGGCTGAACTGGGTATACAGGTTTCGCGAAAAAATGTAGCCATAGAACGCAATAATTATCTCCCGGTGATATCGGCATTCTATAGTTATTCGTCTTTTTATTATTTGCCCTTAAACCAGCCCGGCAGTGCCGCTGTAGGTACTTTTTTTACACAGCTTAACGATAACAAGAACCATTATGTAGGTGTACAGTTATCCATACCTGTTTTTAATGGGCTAAAAACAAGACGTAATGTACAACTGGCAAAAGTGGAAGAACGTAAAAGCACTGTAAAGCTGGAGCAGGAAAAAATAAAACTACGCCAGGCCTTAGAACAGGAAACAGCCAAAAAACAACAAAATACCGCCCTGGCTGTAAAACTGGAGGAAGCCCGTACCTATGCCGAAAAATCGTTTACCACAACACAGTCAAAATTTAGCAGCGGCCTTGTTAATGCCATTGTATTTACCGCAAGTAAAAACCAACTGCTTACTGCAGAATATAACCTGCTCAAAGCAAACGTAACCGCAGCATATGCAGGCATTAAACTACATTTTTTACAATACAACAGTTTGCCGTAAACTTTTGATAATAGTTTCTTTTAACCAAAAAAGCAGTAAACGAAAGTCTACTGCTTTTTTGGTTATTAAATTGAATTGTATTTTATACTTAAAACTCATCACCTGTTTTAATTTCATCGTTCCAATGGTGGTCTTTAGGGAATGGTTTTCCGTTCCAGGCACGTTTGCTGGTCCAGTCCTGGGCGGCATCGGTCCAGAACGGGTGCGATGCCGGAAGCCCGAGTGGCATAAACGACAGCGAAGTCATATACAGGCTGCCGTTGTTTGTGTACCAGTCCGATACATTAGGCTGGCTGCCGGTAAAACCTATGGTAAGATAACCTTTCGCGTTAAAACTTTTTCCGTTATCAAACATCCTGTGCATTACAGCGGTTAGCGCTGCCCTAACCTGTCCGTTTGTTACGCCCTCAGGCAGCGTGCCGTACTGCGCCATAAGTGCTAAAGGCTGCATGGTAGCCATACGGTACGGTATAGATCTGCCAAAAACAGGGAACGTACCTTCCGGCGAAATAAAACGCTCCAACACCAAGGCAAACTTTTGCGCACGTTTTAGTTCACGGTCGTAGTGTTTCCAGTAATCTATACGGGTATTTGCACGCACATCCTTCAGTGCCTGGCAGGTTTCCAGGTACATGGAATGGAAAACATAACTGCTGTAATAGTCAAATGCAAACGAGGAGCCATCGGCATACCAGCCGTCACCCACGTACCATTCCTCTACCTTACGGATGGCCGAGTTAATACGGTACTCATCGTACTGCGCACCGGCTTTCGCTAAAAATGCCTCTATAGTAGCAGAGAACAATACCCAGTTTGTATACGGAGGATCTATGCGCCTTAATTGCTGAAACTCTTCTATGTATCGTTTTTTTGTTTCATCATTTAGTGGTACCCACAATTGCTCATATCCCCTAAGGAAACTTTCGGCAACATAAGCGGCATCTACAAGTGCCTGCCCATGCCCGCGCCATAGCAGGTAATCCGGGCTGTTAGGGTCTACGGCATTGGTATAACTTTTTAATGCCCAGCCACGCAGTTCCTTCCGCATACGGCCTTCTTTAGTGTTGTCATCGGGTAAAGAAAGCCATGGCGTTATACCCGCCATAAGCCGGCCAAAGGTTTCCATATAGGTTACTCTTTTGTTACGTCCGTCCCACGATGGGCTTACCTCAACCAGCATATTTTGCTGCAATTTTCCCTCCGCCATGTTCTTAAGCACCGGAGCTGCCATTTTATAGGCCAGATCGGACCAATAGGCACGGTCTTTACTGGTTTGCGCTTCGGCTTCAAGAAAACGCACATACTCGCATGAAGCCAGCAGGAATGCGCCCACGCCAAAGTTAGCTGTAGAGTTGGCATCCACTACCTGACCCGGTATGGCCCTGTCGCCTATCGGCTGTACGTAACCTATTTTACCATCCTTTTGCAGTGCGGTACCTTTAAGGTAGTTCCATGCCTTTTGTATGGCCGGAAGGTAGGTAGCCTTATCCAGGCAATTGTTATTAACACCCCATAGCAAACCGTAAGTAAAGAATGCGGTACCACTGGTTTCAGGCCCCGGTGCGTGCTCCGCATCAAGCATGCTCCTGGTCCAGTAGCCCTCCGGGCGCTGGGCAGCAACCACAGCTGCCGACATCTTTTGGAACTTTTCTATAAAAAAGCCACGGTGACGGTAGTCGGAAGGTAAATCTTTAATAACCTTTGCCAGTCCGGCAAGGACCCAGCCATCGCCACGCGACCAGAAATCTTTTTTACCGTTAGCGCTCTTATGGTCAGGGTACGTATATCGCGCATCCCGATAGTACAGGTAAGCCTCCTTATCAAACATTATACTGTCTGAATAGGTCATATACTCGTACAATTTATCCAGGTATTGTCTGTTGTTTGTTATCTTGTACATTTTGGTCATTACCGGCATTACCATGTATAAGCCATCGCTCCACCACCAATAGTCGTTTCTCGGGGTACTCATCTGGTATTCCATAACTTCTTTGGCTCGGGCTATTTTTTTTGGCTCGGGCAGCAGGTTATACAGGTCGGCATAGGTCTGGAAACAAATCTGGTAATCGCCAAAAAGCACATACTCATCTGTTTCGCCATAGCTCAGTTTCCATTTAGACTTATCTTTTTCCTTTGCCCCTTTCCACTGGTTGTACTCTGCCCATGCTTCAGAATAGTTACGATAGGTTTCATTTCCGGTAAGCATATATGCTTCCATGTTTCCTGTATGGTAGGCTGCATTGTCCCAAAAGGAACGGGTTTGTGGCGTGTTGTTCGTTTGCCAATATGTATTTACCTTATCTATTATTTTGCGTACCTGTTCCGGTTTATCCTGCTGGGCATAAAGCGGAGCAGCTATTGCAAATAGAAAGAAGGCTACATAAATAAATGGGCTTAAGGTCTTTTTTATAAACATAAATTCTGGTGTAATGTCTGGTTTTGTTAATTTCAATAATACGTCTGCGAATAGTTCAGTTAAAATTCCTTAAGCGTCCATTCATCTTTCCATTCTATAACCGGTTTTCCGTTTACAAGTTTTATGGGCAGCCACAGATAACGCCCATCTATAGGATTTTTTGGTCTCCAGCGATCAGCTATAAAAATAAAGGCATCCTTTTTCCCTGCCACCGGCAGTATATATGTGCTTTGTGATTCAAATGTAAGTTCAGCTCCCTTGCCTACACACGGATTGCCCAACGATTCCCAGGGTCCCCATATAGATTTTGATTTGAAAGAACGTGCCGCATTAGGATCCCATCCGGTACAGCCCGAAGTAATGAGGTAATACGTGCCGTCTTGCTTAAACAGTGCAGGAGCCTCGTTATGGCCGGCAGGGGCTATGGTAATGTATTTACCGGTAAAGTCAAGATAATCTGCCGAAAGTTCGCTTAAATGTAGTGTTAGGTTATCTTCAGACGAGTGAATATGGTAGGCCTTACCATCATCATCTACATACAGCTGCATGTCGCGGGCCATTTGCCCCCGGGCAAAATCCCTCCTTACAAACAATCCCTGCTCTACCGCTGCACGCCACTTAGGTGTCCACCATTTAAGGGTATCCTCACCCGGAACAGCTTTTTTCCATTCTTCGTTAAAACCTATAGGCCAGTTGCCCACGTTAGGGCGGTATGACCTGATAAACACGTATGGCCCGGCAGGTTTATCGCTAGTGACTACAGCAGTGCGGGCAGCTTTATATCCCTGCCCCTTCAGCTCCAGGTGGAACCACATTACATACTTCTTAGTCCTGGCATTATATATAACCTTGGGGCGTTCTATAATACTCCCGGAAGTTACCTCGCTGTTAGGGTCTTTAGATACCGAAAAAGCCACACCTTCGTTCTTCCAGTTATAAAGATCTTTAGACGAATAACACATAACCCCTACGCGTGCATCGTTGGTAGTACCCTTATGTTCGCCAAACCAATAATACATGCCGTCTTTATATAGCAGGCCGCCCCCATGGGCATTAATATGCGTACCATCGGTATCTTTCCAAAGTTCGCCCGGTTTAAAACTGTTTAATTTTTGTTGCTGCGAAAAGGATATGAATCCCTGCAAAAGCAGTAGTGTAAGCACCAACTTTCTTGTGTATTTCATACTTTAGTAATTTTAATCTTTTGACTGTTTTCTCTATCTAAATTATAAAAAGCCATAAACGGGGAAATTTATAGACCGCTAACTTATTTTTTAAGTAACCTGAATTTATTAACCTCAACCACTTTTACCGGCTCAGGCGTTACACTTGACAAACCTTCGCCATCGGTCTGGTTTACCTTTTGACAAAAAACGTGTAATTCCTGTTTTGCCTGCCAAAGCGCTTTATCATAATTAGGCTCCCATTGGCCTACGTTTTCGCTTACAATATCTTTTATCTTCCAGGTGCCATTTTGTAGGAAACCTATACCTACAGATACATGGTTATCTCTGCCAGCATCTCTAAACAGCAGGTAAACGGCATCTCCCTGAACTAATAACTGTGGGCGAGAAATAGGTATGCTCTTGGTACCTCCACCTCCCAGGCTGAACGGTGTTGTAATAAAATCACTATCCAGCAACTGCCAGTTGCCGTCTTTACGGTAAACCACTTTATATTGTGGCCCCTTGCCGGAATCCCAATACGTGGCAATGTACGGATTACCCGCAGCATCTACCGCCATTGCCGTCTGGTTTATAAGGCTGCTTTTTTGCGGTACGTTCCAAACGGTTTCGGCTGTAGCCAATGTTATAGGAAGCGTGTACACCGTACTATCTGACTTCTGCCATGTTTTTCCACCATCGGGAGAAAAAGCATAGCATATATCGTGGTTGGTGCTTACATCCCAACTCTCGCGCCACGTCCAGGAAAGGTATAAACCTTTTGGTCCTGTGCACATTTGCCAATAGGCACTGCGCTGCCCTTCGCCATTGAGCAGGTTATTTTGTACCTGTTCCCAGCTTTGGGTTTCGGGCGTATAAATGTTCATTACCATATTTCCCCTACCCGACTTACCCGAACGATAGCAAAACAGTAATTTGCCATCGGACAGGTTATGAAATTCAGGATAGGTAACTTTTTCTTCCTGTTTACCGGTCATGGGCATTTCTTTCCCTAAATCAAGCCCCAACGGAGTTGATGAACGAACATAACGCAGGCGGGTATCATGATGGTCCCAGCTTACGTGCAGGTAGCCTTTAGCATCTACCGCTATGCTTATATCATTATGGGCATCTTTTACATTTCCCTTATAAGGAGTGCGTTGTAACTGCCAATTTGCAGTACCCAGTTTACGTTTAGCCAATACCATGACGCTATCGGGCGCATAGTACGCCGCAAATTGCGTATTACCATGCGTTGTAAGCGCACTGTTACGGAACACAACCACATTAACCGAATTGTTGCTCCATCCTTCTCCCAGCGTAGTTTGGGTAATCTTAAGCCCAGTGCAGCTATAGCATAACAAACACAAAAAGCACAGTAACGTTATTTTTTTCATTTTTGTGCTTTTATACGTTGAACCATAACCTTACGGGCAAAGTAGTTAGCCTCTCTACCGGGGCCGGGTGTGCCTGATGAGCCTTCCATTTGCAGGTTAATGATAAGCCACATGGGCTTATTGGTAAAATTGGTATCATGTTCTCCCTGCTTTTTACCATCAAAATAATATGTAATTGTAGTACGTGTATTATCTATGCGTTTCAGCACGGCTTCGTAACTATGCCATTGTTCCATACTGTCGGGTACGTTTTGCTTAACTGTGGTTACATCTTTCGGGGTTATAAACGTATTTTGCCAGTTAAAACTATCTCCTTTAAACTCCAGTATATCAGTCTCGGGCGGCCAGCCGTTTACCGCGGTGAGCCAAAATGCGGGCCATGTACCTTGAGTTACCGGAGCCTTAAACTCCCCGTAAACACGGTACTCCGGATATTCTTTTGTAATATTAATCTGGTGTTTGGCATGTACAGCACCGCTATGGTATTTTATAGCCAAATGTGGTGTAGCACTGCTTTTGCCCTCATTATTTGCGGTAAGAACTGCGGTAATTTTCAGGACTCCGTTATTAAC
Organism: Bacteroidia bacterium; assembly: GCA_046566705.1. Lineage (GTDB taxonomy): Bacteria > Bacteroidota > Bacteroidia > Flavobacteriales > Flavobacteriaceae > Flavobacterium. The sequence goes on from JBKHWE010000023.1 coordinate 32,399, forward strand.
CACTACCTGTTCTTTGTACATCCGCGCGGAACCATTATGGTCTGTGCCCCAAGGATAAAACATGTTCCAGGTTTCGGCAAAAGCATTTTCATTTTTAAATGAACTACCATCTATTACCGTTTCCCATTTACGGATGTCACGGGCCGCGTTGCTCTTTGCCTGTGCATTAATCAGGACAGGAAAACCTGACAACAGCAGTATTAAAATGCGTTTATTATACATTTTCCGGTTTAAATTAAAACCTGCCCGCGACAATAATCTAAATTGCGCAGGCAGGTACAAGTGTAAATATTTATGAAACTAAACTCAAATTTTAAACTTTAAGCTGGGGATTATTAATTTGCAAAATCTTCATCCCTTACGGCATCTTCCCAGTTTGTCCATACCTCTATAGAAGGATCGTAACCATCATAGCCATAATTTTGGCTTAACCTACCGTTTCTATTGGCCGTAATTGCATCGTTAGGTACCGGCCAGTAATTGTTTCGCTTATCCATGGTATAGTATTTGGTACCATTTGGCACTACAATACCGGTAGGGTATTTGTTGTACAATGTGTAGTGTACAATCCGCTGGTACCAATAACTACCTCCGCTTTCTCCTCTGCCTGATTGTTTATCCCAGGTGTTAATGTCGTACGTATTACCCCACTCATCTGGTTTTCCGCTCAGGGCAAGGCAGTGCGATATACGCTTAAGTTCTACATTTCGCCATTCTTCCAGATACAATTCCCTGCCTCTTTCGGCACAGATGTCACCTATAGTAACAGAACCATACAGCTGAGATGCCCCGGCCCTGCGCCTGATTGTATTTACATCATCTGTAGCTCCGGCTAAATTACCCTGGTAAAAACGGGCTTCGGCGCGTAGTAGGTAGGTTTCGGCTAGCCTGTACAGGTACCAGTGCGCGTTACTACCGGTACTGGCTCCCTGAAAGTCGTTAGCACTAGGGTTAGCCTCAGCCGCAACATCATGGAGGTACACCTTATACAGCGGAAAATCAAACCAGTCGCGTATGGTATCCTTAGCAAGCAATGTACCTGCGCTGTTATACATCCTAAAGTTAGTACCATAATCTGCAGATGTGCGGTCGCTGTACTTAAAGTCTTCCATGTTAACCCAGTTACCCACCGTGCTGTTGTGCCTTAGATCTTGGGTATCTTCTACTCCGTTTACTTTCCACATGGTTTCCTGAGCGTAGTATGAAGCACTTATGGTAGCAATACCGCGACCATACGCCCTCTGGTAATCGTAAATAGGATTATAATTGCTATTATTAGAAGCATAACGCAGGGCGGCATTTTTACCGTCAGTAGGTGTTTTTATGTTAGCCGATGCCCAGTTAGGCCCAAAAATCCTCATGGAAGCAAAGCCAAGGAATGACTGCGCACCTGAGTTTGGCATAACCATAATAGCTTCGGTATTAGCGCCTATAACTTTATTTTCAGGACGGTGAAGATCCCATATTACGTTACGGGTTACGGTCCAGGTTTGTGGTTTTCCTCCCTGGTCAAACGTACCGAAATTATTTTGCATAAGCGTATATCCCGAACCGTTTATTAACTGGTTAGCCTGTTCTTCGGCCTCTGCAAACCTACCCGAAGCCATATAGCATTTTATAAGCAACTGACGGCAGGCGCCTTTGTTTACAAGCCCTAAATAAGCCAGCCCCGGCTGATCCGGTACCCATTGTACTGCCTTTTCCATATCGGCTGTAATCATTTTTATAATGGCTTCTTTTTTGGTAGAACGATAATTCTGCTTAGGTACAGACAGGATTTTTGTTACCAACGGCACATCGCCAAACTGATAGACAAGATTAAGATACCTGTAGGCGCGGTGAAAGTATGCCTGACCTTTGTATTTGTTCTTAGTATCTTCTGAAAGCCCTGTTACATTGTCTATAAAGGTTAATACGGTATTAGCATATTTAATGCCTGCATAGCCTTCATCCCAATAATAACCAAGATAGATACCATCATTTGTAGCCGTATTGTAGCTTCCGGTAGGCACAATGATATTAGCATAATCCGCGGCAGTAGAGCTGGCATCGGTTTTACCGTATTTAGCCATATCAGAGAACACATACTCTGTACCTATAGGCACACTATTGTTAGCATAGTTATAGTGTATCCAGAAGCCTCGCAAAGACTTATCTGCAATTGCCAGTACAGCCTGTAAGCCTTCTTCTGTAGTAAACGTTTTATTAGGTTCATATATTGATAGAGGGTCGGGCTCAAGGAACTCCCGGGTACAGGAAGCCGATAGCACAAGTGCCAAAGACACGCCCGCAAATTTTATAAACTTATTTTTTATATACCTTTTCATAGTTGTTTTTATAGTGTTAGGTTAAACCCGAAGTTAAACATACGTGTGGCAAGGCCTCCTGTTTCAGGGTCGCCAAAGTATTTCCAGTCTTTAGATGCCGACCATGTAGCCACGTTTCTTATCGAAGCAGAAATCTTAAGACTCTTTACATCGTATTTTTCAAGCCATTTTTTCGGCAATGAGTAGCCTAATGAAATATGGTCTAAACGAATGAAACTACGATCGTATAACTTGGCTGCACTGGCTCCGGCAGGTGTTATGGCATCCAGCCTTGCCCAGTCATTGGTAGGATTATCTACAGTCCAGTAAGGGTTTACAAATGCATTGTAGTTGTTTGTATACATACTACCCGCATTAAAGTTGTTCAGATACCTGGTGTCTAACGACTTGTGTCCCATGTACGAATACATGTTTATGGCAAGATCCCAGTTTTTAAAGAATGTAAACTCATTACGTAATGACCAGTTTACCGGAGGGTCTGTCTGCCCCATAAACACTTTATCTTTATTGTTATATACCGGTGTACCATTTGCTCCGTCATCGCCAGTATAAATATTGGCTACTTTAGGGTCGCCAGGGCGCTGGCCGTATTTAAGAGCCTCTTGCCATTCGTCTTTTTGCCAAATACCTGTTACTTTATTATTCCATATTGCCGAAATAGGTTTGCCTATAAACCAACCGTTTGCAAGATCATCAGCTTCGCGCTGGCTTATCACGTTACCGTTGTCATCAAAGGTATATTCCATGCTGCCGTACAGTTTGTTAATCCTGTTTTTGTTGTACGAGAAGGCTGCCATGGTTCTCCATTGGAAGTTTGGTAACTTCATATTCACAGTGCTCACACTGATTTCAAGACCTTTGTTTTCTACTTCTCCAAGGTTAGTTGTTATGTCAGTAAAACCAGAGAATCCCGGTAAACGCTGATTCATAATCATGTCGTGCGTTGTAGACTTGTACACTTCTATAGAGCCGTAAATACGGTCATTAAGGAATCCGTAGTCAAGACCAATGTTTACTGCAGATGTTTTTTCCCATTGCAGGTTAGGGTTTGCCATACGGGCAATGGTTAAATATTTCATATCCGCGATAGCTCCGGTAGTTGGGTTAATGTATCCCATGGTAGCACCGGTACCCGAAGTTAAGTTAGCTAGCCACGCATAAGGGTTGGCAAGCGAACGGTTACCGTTTTTACCTGAAGATATACGAAGCTTGCCACTATTCATGGCTTCCCACTTAAACCATTTTTCATTGGTAAAGTTCCAGCCCAACGCAACTGATGGGAATGTAGCATAAGGGTGTGAAGCCCCAAATCCCGAATAACCGTCTCTGCGTAATGTTCCTGTAATCAGGTAGCGATCATCATATGAGTAGAATAACCTCCCCATAAGGGCATCTGCAGTCTGGTGTGTATCATAGGTAGAAAAAGCACTGTTAGCGAGCGTAGCGTTTTGTGTATTGTGGAAACCAAGCGCGTCTGATGGCTGTATGTTACGGGCATCTATGTTATCTGACCAGTACCGGAGCTCTTCCGCTTCCTGTACAAACGTGGCTATGATGTGGTGTTTCGTACCAAAGGTATAATCCCATGTTAGGTTGTTGTTCAGGTTATAATCAAAGTTTTTAGAGCTATCCCTGTCTACCCCTATGTTAGCTGCAACCCAGCCTTCATGCTGTGAACTCTGAAAATAACGGTTGTAATAAAACTGGTACCTTGGCGACGCGTTAAAGGAGTACGTAATGCCAAACGGCAGTGTAACCTTAGCGTTAAAAATACTGTTTAGTACCGTATAACCGCTTTCATAATCTATAAACTGACGGTCGTAGTAGTAGTTGTAACCACCTATGGTAGGCCCCATAGGCTGCCTTACATAATCGCCATTCTCATTGGTAAAATTAGCGAAAGGACTGTTTCTTAGCATGTTTGCATCCCAGTAGTTGGTACCCGTACCTACCTGAACGGTACCGTTAGACCTGTCCTGGAAGTTAATATTTGCACCTATTTCAAACCAATCGGTAACATGGCTGCTCACTTTAAAATTAGAACGTATAGCTTTATATTGGTCACCTACTATGGCGCCTTCTGTGGCAAGATAGCCCATAGACATGTAGTAGTTTGTCTTATCACTGGCGCCCGAAAGGCTTATATTAAAGTCTTTGTTTAGCCCGGTTCTAAATGTACCGTTATACCAGTCATGAGTTTTTCCGTCAACAAAATTTTGGAGTAGAGGACTGTTATTACCTATAATACCTAAACGAAGTCCCCATATTTCCATAATGCTTTTACCCGTAGTTTCAGAGGTAGGCTGATAAGCAAGCCACTGATCCTGGCTAATACCGAATTGGCTAAGCTGGTTCGGATTAGAATAGTAACCCACCTGCCCTACACGTAACGCGTTGTAAGCTCCGTATTCTCCTGTAGTGGCATTTCCTGCATAGGTTTTTGCGGTCTCCCAGTCTTCCCTGTATTTAAGGTAACCTTGAGGGCTGTATACATCTGGGTAAGCGCTTATCTTGTTTACCGTAAAGTTTGATGTAATGCTTATTACCGGTTTACCGCTCTTACCTTTTTTAGTAGTAATTATAATAACACCCGCGGCAGCCTTAGAACCGTACACCGCCGTAGCCGAAGCATCTTTAAGGATATCTACCTGTTCTATGTCGTCTGGGTTAAGCTCTGAAAGTTCTCCGTAAAACTGCATATTATCCAGGATGATAAGCGGCGAGTTATGGCTCCCATCCGTATATACCGAAGTTTGCCCGCGTATTTGCAGCGAACCTCCACCCTTAGCATCGGCAGAGTAACCTACTTTTAGTCCGGGTACACCACGTAAGATGTCCTGTACTGTTTGCGGGTTTTGGTTGGCAAGCGCGTCTGCCTTTACCTGAACGATAGAACCGGTAAGGTCTTTCTTTTTCATTTTACCGTAACCTATTACCACTACTTCATCAAGTTCTGTGTTTTTTTCCTGAAGTGTAATGTCTATGGTAGTCTGGCCTTTTACAGCTACTTCAACGGTATCAAATCCTGTAAAGCTAAACAACAGCACCGCATCTGCAGAAGCTGTTATACTATATTTTCCGTCTAAATCTGTCTGGGTGCTTACAGCGCTGCCTTTTACAATAATAGTTGCTCCGGGCAGCGGCATCCCGTCTGCCTTGGAAATTACCGTACCTGTTACGGTAGACTGCACAAAAGGCATTGCCGGGCCGCTCTCTTCTCCGGCCCATAAAGCATTGTAAAAAGTACACATGTAAAACAGTAGTACCATCCAAAATACAGATCTGGAAAATCTAAATTGGTAGTTTTTTGTCATGATTTATTTAAGGGTTTGGTTATACTATGTTACAAGTATTACCTGAAAAGCGAAAGCCGTAAATCACTTCACTTAAACGTTGTAGTAACACTTGGTATCTGCAAATTAAGAGTGATTACGGGAGTTTTGAAGGGGGGGAAATCACAAATAAAGGGGGGGGAACGGCGAATTTTAAGGAAATTTTATCATTTCATTTTAAAATGCGCCGCCACCCCTATAACGTTGTAGTGAAATTAAATTTTAGAAGGCTTAACAAAGCGTCATTGCTTACTTCTGAATAATACTAAGCTCTTTGTTAAATGAATGACGGTATTTTTTTATGTACTCTGAAGGTGTCATGCCAAATAGTTTTACAAACTGCTCCCTGAAGTGTTTTTTGTCTTCAAACCCCACCTGAGATGCCGCCTGTGCTATTTGTATGTCTTCGGTAAGCATAAGCACTGCTGCCCGGCGCAACCTTACCGAACGGATAAAACCGTTTAGGGTTTGCCCGGAAATAGCTTTAATTTTAGTATAAAGCCCGTTATGGCTCATGCCCATGGCTTTAGAAAACTGCTTTATGGTAAAGCTTTCGTTGTTCAGGTTAGCCTCAATAACGTCTATGCAGTTTTTAAGGAAATCACGGTACTCTGCAGGAACCTTTTGGTTATGCTCCCTCAGTGTAATGTTGTCCAGGAAGTAATTACGCAGTTGGTTACGGTTACGCAACAGGGTTTCTACCTTGGCTTTAAGTATTTCGTCGTCAAACGGTTTGGTCATATAGTCATCTGCGCCGTCTGAAATACCCTGTAAATGGGTTTCCTGGCTGGTTGCTGCCGTAATGAGTATAACCAGTATGTGGCTTATGCCGTCGGTTTCTTTAATCTTCTTGCAGAGTTCTAGTCCGTTCATGCCTTCCATAGATATGTCGCTCAGCACTATGTCGGGTATGTGTTTTTTAACCAGCTTAAGTCCGTCGTTTCCGTTATCTGCCGAATAAACAATATAATCGGCCGTAAAAAGACCTATGAGATAATTCCTGATTTCGGCATTATCATCAATAATCAGTATGGTTTTCTTATCTGAAACTATTTCTTCGCTCAGATGGTAGTTGTCTGCGGGTAATGCCTGCGGTATACTTTCTGCTATTTCCTGTTCCTGCAGGTTTTCGCCAAGCAGCTCTTTTACCAGTTCCGACATTTTTGCTGAAACAGTGTTAATGGGCAGGTCATCAAAATGGTCATATCCTTTACGGAAGTTCACGGTAAACGTGGTACCTTTACCCGACTCGCTAATGCAGGTAATTTCGCCTTTGTGCTTCTCTACAAAATGTTTCACCACAAACAGCCCTATGCCAAAGCCCTTACCCGGACTGTTCTTTAAATTCACCTGACGAAATTTCTCAAAAATGTGGTCTATGTCGTCTTTACTAATACCACAGCCATTATCAGCTATGCTTACGTTAACACCCGTATCGTCGTCGGTTAAGCTTACGCTGATGCTGCCACCGTCTGCAGTATACTTAAATGCATTTGAAATCAGGTTGTATACGGAAATTTCAATCTTATCAAAATCGCCAATGATTTGCACCTCATGCTGTGGCACACTAAAAGTGTAGGTTATGTGTTGCTCCTTTGCCTGTTGCAAGAAACATTTATATACCTCATCGCACAGCACATTCATGTTTATTGCGGAGAGTACCAACTCATCGGCATCGCTCTCCGCCCTCCTGAAGAGTAGCAACTGGTCTACAAGGCGCAGAAGCCTGCGCGCGTTTCTGTGCGCCACAGCCAGGTCAGGAATAGGCTCACCTTTTTCCGACTGCTGTTTCATTACGTTTTTAATAGGATTTATTATCAGCGAAAGCGGTGTCCTGAACTCGTGAGATATGTAGGTAAACATAGACACCTGTTTTTCTACCAGCTCTTTTTCCTTCATGCGCTCCATGTGTGCCAGCTTCACTTCGTAGCGCATGCGCTCCTTGTGCTTGTTGTAGCGCTGGTAGGCATAAATTAAGCCTGCTGCCGCGCCCACATACAACACATACGCCCACCAGGTACGGTACCACGGTGGTAACACATGCACTTTTAGCAATGCCACATCCCTGCCCCATTTGCCATTACTATCGGTACTTTTTACTTTAAAAGTGTAAGAGCCTTCGGTGAGTCTTGAATAGTTTGCCTTACGGCTTTTGCCTACAAAGTTCCAATGCTCATCCCAGCCATCCAGATAATAGGCATAGTTAATGTCATCGGCATTTTCATAATCCAGTGCCAAAAAGTCTAACGACAACGTAGTCTGGTCAAATGGCAGGCTTAATGTGCTTAACGGTCCTGTAGACGACTCATAGTATTTTTGCTTATCTACTACCGAACTGTTGTTTACCAATATATCGGCAAGAAGTATGTCGGCATTTTCTCCGGTATCCTTTACGGTATCCGGCGAAAATATGTTGAATCCGTTTATGCCCCCAAACAGGAACTCCCCTGATGACAGTACCAGCCCGGCATTATAACTGAACTGCTTGCTTTGCAACCCGTCTGAAACCGAGAAATTACGAAAGAGATTATGTTTCGCATCAAACCTGCTGATGCCATTGTAAGTACTAAGCCAAATATTGCCCTGTTTATCCAACAGCAAACGCAACACCGTATTGCCTGGAAGTCCGTCTTTAGTGGTGTAGCGCTTAAATGTACCGTTTTTAGTATCGTACTTTAAAAGCCCTCCTTCAGAAGTACCCACCCATAACGCCCCGCTTTTGTCTTCGAGGATGCAACGTACTGCATATCCTATTTTTTTTGTAGTAAAGGTATTTGTCTTCTTATTGATGGCATACAACTCAGAATAGTTACCCGCCCACAGCGTGCCATCTTTAGCTTCGTGCATGCATAACAGTTCTGAGAGTTCCCGGTTAAAGGCTTCAAAGGTATCCTGCTGCCTGTTGTAGCGGTACAGTATACCCTCGCGGGCTGAGGCAGCCCAAAGGGTTTTATCCCTGTCTTCGTAGATAAACCACACGTTTTTGTCTTCTGCTTTTGTAGTAGGGTTATACAGGCTGTATTTTTTTACCTTACGGGTTACGGGGTCTATCCTGTTAATACCTCCGTACCAGGTGGCTACCCAAATGCTATTGGTATAATCGCAAATGACCCCGGGAATAAAATTACTGCCCAGTCCTTCTGCCTTGGTAATTTTAGTAAAGGTATTTTTATCCCTGTTCCATACCCTTATACCTGCTCCGCCGGTGCCTATCCAAATGTTTTTGTTGGCATCCTCGCAAAAGGACTGCGTGTAATTAGCCGAAGGGTTGTCTTCTGAAATAGTAATATGCTTAAAATACCGTTTAGAATTACCCAGCACGCTGATTCCGCCCCTCAGGGTACTGAACCATTTGTTACCGTCTTTGTCTTCGTACAAGCCCCATACGGCATCGTTCTTTACAATCGGGTATTTTCCGCTGTGTTCAAACTTACGGGGCTGCAGTGTTTCGTCCATTAAAAACACCCCCGAACCATCAGTGGCTATGTAAATGTCGTCTTTATGGTCCACTAAAATATTGGTTACAATGCTTTTATAAGGCAGCTTGTTAGGACTAAACCGAAAGGTTTCCTGATTTAGCAGGTACAATCCGTCATCTGTACCTAACCATACCCGTCCTTTTTTATCCTTACGGATGGCATTAGCCTGTTTCTTTTCGTCGCATACTTTTTGGAGCGATGCAGTTTTAATGCCGTAACGGTACAAACCATAATCTTTTATAAACACCCAGCAATAACCCTTATCTGTTACCGGTTCTATTGCCGAAACATTATACTGCAGTATCTTATTGCCCTTATGTACCAGTGAAACAGGTTGCCCTTTAGGGTTAGCCCCTTTAAAGGCAACCAGCCCCGATTTATCGCAACCTGCCAAAATGAGCCTGTCGTTTACAAATTTTATTTCGTTAACGCCGTCTTCTATCAGGTTGCCTTTTGGCAATAGGGCAAGGCGTGTAAAGGTGTGCTTTGCCGAACTGTAAATGTTCCCTCCGCTTACACCGCCAATCCATAGGTTGTTTTGCGCATCTCCTTCAAGGCAAAATATAAAATCAGAAGCAAGCGATTGTTTGTTTTCTATTTCATTCCTAAAAACTTTAAACTCATAACCGTCGTAGCGGTTAAGCCCATCATTGGTGCCAAACCACATATAGCCTGATTTATCCTGGTAAATGGCACTGGCAGAATTGTGTGACAACCCGTGCGAAATATCAAAATATTTTACAGGATGTTCCTGAGCCGCCATGACAAGCGTAAAAAGGAAAACATAAAGCCTGAATAAGGGTTTGCTTATCATTTTGGGATAAATGGTTTGAAAGGGATGTATTGGTAATACAGCAATTATTATATGACAAAAAAATCGCCAATAAAAATACATAAATTAAATTTACAACAAAATATTTTGAGAATCAGCGTACCGCTATCGTATTCGTATTAATATGATGCTAAATCCAACTTTAAAAAAACCGGGGATCGGTTAATGTAATAAATCCTTTCAAAAATATTGTCCTAACCTATTTGTGTGGGTGCTTTACCAAATGCTTTTTTAAACGCAAATGAAAAATGTGATAAATTCTCAAAACCCACTTCAATATATACATCAGAAACCTTGGTTCCTTTCTGGGTAATAAGGTACAGGGCTTCATCAAGACGTTTTTGCTGTAGCCACCGGCTGGGCGTAGTACCAAAGAGTTTCTCAAAATCACGCTTAAATGTGGAAAGGCTCCTCCCGGTAAGATATGCAAAACGCTCTAAAGAAACATTAAACCTGAAATTATGCTGCATAAAATCCTTCAGGTCTATTTTACCCGGTTCGCTTATATCCAGTAATATGCCCGCCAGTTCAGGCTTGGATTGTAATAACAACAACGCTATTTCGTGTACCTTAAGCTGCTTCATGGCATCGGTTATCGGGGCACCGCTGTTCAGGTATGCAATAAGCGACTGTGCAAAACCGGTATACAAAGGATTAGTTTCCAACTTAATAATGGCATCATTAGTTACAGGCTTGTTCAGAATATGTTTATACGTAGCCTTTAAATCGTTTAACACATTACTGTCTATACGAATGGAAAGCGATTTATATTCTGTACCATCGGCGGCAGGAACTTTAGAAAACTTGGCCAGGCGGTTACGTACATAAAAAGCACAGTCGCCTTCATGCAGCTCGTACTCATTTTTACCATCATTAATACGCAGCATACCCGACTCTATGTACGTAAATACATGGAAAGATATAAAGTTCTCCCCCTCTCTGCTTAGCCGTGTATAACAGGAATATATAATACCGTTTACAACGGAAATGTTTGTATTAGTCATTGCTGTTAATGCTATTAAGCCACGAATTACTACAAATTTACGCTTCAAAAAAATCAGTGCTAATTCGTGTAATTCGTGGCTAAAATAAAACGTTATTTTTTAAGGTATGCCTTACCCATTTCGGTTTCAAGAAAATTTTCAGACTCATCATGGTCAGTACTCAGGCTTACCGCTAACCACTCCTCCATTTCTTCGGCACGCCAGGCATCGGCACTTTTAAGGAAGCCTATGGCCTCACTGCCCAGTACCAAATGTACCGGAGGATTAGGGTGAGCAGCCAGATCTACCATAACCTTTGCCGCTTTGTCCGGATCGCCTACAGGAACAAACGTACCGCTGCTAAAGTAATCGGCACGCTGGTTTACCGTATCATATCCCTCAATTCTTGTAGCATACGTCATGCTATCGCCTGCCCAGTCGGTACGGAAACCGCCCGGCTCTACCGAGGTTACTTTTATACCAAGTTCAGCGACTTCCTTGGCCAGCGACTCGCTGAATCCTGTTAGCCCAAACTTAGCTGCCTGGTAAATACTTACACCGGCGCTGCCCATACGACCACCTATAGAACTCACCTGCAAAATCCTGCCGCTACACTGCTTACGCATATAAGGTAATACGGCACGGGTTATTTCTATCGGGGCATAGAGGTTGGTTTCCAGTTGGCTGCGTACCTGCTCATCGGTAAAAGCTTCTGTAGCACCTGTAATACCAAAACCGGCATTGTTAACCAAAACATCTATCTGCCCAAAATGCGATATGGCTTCGGCTACAGCCCAATGTATCTTGTCATAATCGGTAACATCCAGCTGAATGGGTAGTAATTGTTCAGGATATTGCGCTGCAAGATTGTCTAATTGTTGCATGTTACGTGCAGTCGCGGCTACTTTATCACCGCTCTTCAATACTGCCTCTGTAAGACTTTTACCTAATCCGCGAGAGCTTCCTGTAATGAACCAAACTTTTTGCATAATTTCATTATTTAAAGATTATGGTACAAAGTTCGGCTTAAAGCAAATGGGCTATTTTGTTATAAAGTTCATTTTTACTTTGTTGTAACGTTCATTTTTTTCAATCACAAATTTCACCAATTGATTTAGAACTATATTTTGCATTGGTAGGAATTAGTAAAATTCGCGGCTAAAAATCCTACTCCGCTTTCTTCTCTATACGCTTTAAAATATCGTTCATCATGTCTATCTGTACCTGCTGAATTTCTATCAGGGTTTGTTCCTGGTGCAGTATCAGGTGGTCTATCTTTTCGTGGAGCATGCGTATTTCCATTTCCGATTTCAGGTTAACCATGTAGTCGTTCTTGGCACGGTCACGGTCTTTTTCCTCCTGTCGGTTCTGGCTCATCATAATTACGGGCGCCTGTAATGCCGCGATACACGACAGTATAAGGTTTAGCAAAATAAACGGATACGGATCAAACCCCTTATTAAGGAAAATGAACGCGTTTAGCCCTATCCACGCCAGCAGAAAACCCATAAACGAAAGTATAAACGTCCAACTTCCGCCAAAATCAGCTACCTTATCGGCCACACGCTGCCCAAAAGTAGCCGGAGCTACCTCATCATCTTCAGGGTTATCGCTAATAAGGGATTTATCAGCCAGAGCCTTAACCACACGTTGTTCCAGGTCGTCGAGTTGGCCTACTTCCTTTTGCAGGTAATCAGATATGTAATGTTCCCTGTAATGATTCAGCTCGCCAACCGAGAGGTGGCAACTTTCGTCAAAGCCGGGATGTTCGGCCTTAATCAGTTCAAAAATAGGCTTGCGCAAACTCTTGGCAGCCACTTTTTCGTGCTGCGGGAATTGTTTCTTTGAAATATCGCTTGTAAAATCCATAACCTAAAACCAGTCTTTCTTTTTAAAATAAATAACCATGAGGATAATAGTAACCACCATAACCCCAATCACTATATAATAGCCGTTTTCAGTATGCAGCTCAGGCATATTATCGAAGTTCATGCCATACACGCCCACTATAAAGGTAAGTGGCATAAAAATAACCGAAAACACGGTAAGGGTTTTCATAATCTCGTTCATACGCTGGCTCTGCGCCGCGAAGTGGAAATTACTGGCACTATCTAAAGACACCAGGTCATAATCAGTCTGGTCCAGTAGCTCAAGGCACTTTTGATGTAAACGGGCAAAGTATATGTGTGTTTGTCTGCGTATGGTTTCAAATTCGTCTTCGTCTTTTTCGCTTTTCAGGCTTAGCAGTGCATCACGCAGCGGGGTTAGCGCGCGTTTCAGGAACACGAGGTTATCTTTAATACGTTCTATCTCTTCTATGATGTTTGCTTTGTAATCCGTGCGGGCCTGATCCGTCAGTGCAGCCACACGGCTCTCATAACGCTCTATAGTTATAAAAAAGTTTTCCATAATAGCGTCAAGCATCAGGTACAGCAGGTAGTCGTTCCTCTTTTTGCGTACTACGCCCATACCTGTACGTATCCGCTCACGTATGTGGCTAAAGTAATCGCTGCGCTTTTCCTGGAACGAAATTATGGTATTGCCTTTCAGCAGAAAACTTACCTGTTCGGTTTTTACCGCCCCGTCTTCTTCTTCAGGCAGTACTGATTTTACGCTGAAAAATAATATATCGCCCAGTTCCTCTATGCGGGTACGTCGGTGCACGTTAAGGATATCGCCCACAATAAGCGGCTCCACCTTTATGAGTTCGCCTATTTTTTTTATCAGCTCCACATCGTGAAGGCCGTGTACGTTAATCCATTTTACATCAAACTCCTGTTTTGGGTCCGTGCATTCGGTAATAATCCGTTCCAGTTTTACGTTTTTATACTCCTCATAGCCTTCTTCATCAAACACAAAGAGCTGCATCTGCACAGGATCGGTTACGTGTTCACCGTTATATTCAAATACGTTAGGTTGTACCCTGCGTACCTTATTGTATGCTATCCTTTTCAAAAAATGTGGTATTTCTTTAGTATAAATATAGGAGTTTTTTAAAAGGGATGTTATTTTTACCAAAAGTTTAAACATGGCCCTACTCATAACCAACATAAAAGAACTGTTACAGGTTCGCGACACACACATAGACAAGCTCAGTGGCAGCGAAATGGCCACACTGCCATCGCTTAAAAACGCCTGGCTCTTTATAGAAAATGAAACCATAAAAGGCTTTGGTACTATGGACAACTGCCCTGATGCAACTAATATTGAAGTTATAGACGCCACCGGAAAAATCGTATTGCCTACGTGGTGCGACAGCCATACCCACCTGGTGTACGCGGGCAACCGTGAGCAGGAATTTGTAGACCGCATTAACGGGCTGAGCTATGAAGAAATTGCGAACCGTGGCGGTGGCATATTAAATTCGGCCAAAAGGCTGAATGAAACCGCCGAAGAAGCACTCTACGTACAAAGCCGTAAACGCCTGGAGGAAGTAATGCAACTGGGTACCGGGGCCATTGAAATTAAATCGGGTTACGGGCTTACCGTGGAGGGCGAACTGAAAATGCTGCGTGTGATTAAACGCCTACGCGAAAATTACGGTGTTGCCATTAAAGCTACCTTTCTGGGTGCGCATGCTTTCCCTACCGAATTTAAAGAAAACCACACAGCATATATAGACCAGATAATTAATGAAATGCTTCCTGCCATTGCTAAGGAAGGCCTTGCCGATTACATCGACGCGTTTTGCGAAACGGGTTACTTTTCTGTGGCAGAAACCGAAAGCATTATGGAAGCCGGTAAGCAATACGGGCTGGAAGCCAAAATCCACGTGAACCAGTTTACCGCCATTAACGGTATTGAAGCCTGTGTAAAGCATAATGCCCTGAGTGTAGACCACCTGGAAATAGTGACTGATGAAGATATTGAAGCACTAAAAAACAGCCGAACCATGCCTGTGGCATTGCCTACGTGTTCGTTTTTCATCAGCATACCCTATACCCCTGCAAGGCAGTTGCTTAATGCAGGACTACCTCTTGCCCTGGCTACCGACTATAATCCCGGGACTACACCTAGTGGCAACATGAACCTGGCCGTAGCCACCGCCTGCATAAAAATGAAAATGGCACCTGAAGAAGCTATTAATGCAGCTACCATAAACGGGGCGTATGCCATGGGGCTCAGCGAAACCCACGGCAGCATTACCATTGGTAAAAAAGCGAACATAATTATTACAAAACCACTCAATTCATTTTATGAGTTGCCCTACTCTTTTGGTAGTAACCTGATTGATTCGGTAATAATAAACGGACAAAAGATTTAACATTCTAGTTGAGTAACGGGCTTTCTTAAACCAACGCCCTTGCCTACCTTTACAGCAAATTTTTATAAACCATGACAAAATTTTTCAAAATAATCGCTACCCTTGAGGGTATTTCTCTACTACTACTATTCTTTGTGGCTATGCCCATGAAATATGCTTTTGGTAATGATAGCCTTATCAGGCCTGCCGGTATGGCACACGGTGTACTGTTCATTGGCTACATTATTATTGCTTTCCTGCTTAAAGAAGAACAAAACTGGCCTTTTAAAAAATTCCTTATTGTAGCCCTGGCTTCGGTAGTACCTTTTGGCACATTTTACATAGAGTGGAAATACTTCCGCACCAATCAAAGTAACTAAATATGGATGTATTCCGCTGGGCATATCATATTTTCAGGGAATTGCATCTTAGCCATAGCATAGCGCTGTATGCTAATCTTGCAGTGAACCTTGTGGTCATAGGGCTGTTTTCTACGGTACTGTTTACCGTAGTGCGTCGTGCGCTAAAATGGTTTACCATAGTTATGGCACGCCGTACCAGCACTACCTTTGATGATTTCCTGGTGCTGAATAAAGTACCACGTAATGTAGCTTATATTTTTCCGCTACTGCTCATACAAAACACAGTACCCCTTGCTCTGGACGGTTTCCTGTATTGGGAATACCTCTTTAGCAAAGGGTTTACACTTGTAGCACTGCTCATAACCATGCGTATTATAGGCAGTATTATGCGTGCCGTACGCGACTACCTGAAACAACAGCCCGGCTATAACGACAAGCCCATAGACAGCTACATACAGGTAGTAATGATTATGCTGTGGATATTTGCCGCAGTAGCCATGGTACTCATATTATTCGATGTAAAGCTGTTGGGACTGCTGGGTGCTTTCGGTACCATATCGGCGGTGGTAATCCTTATTTTTAAGGATACACTACTGGGCTTTGTGGCGAGTATACAAATTTCGGTTAACGACATCGTACGCATAGGTGACTGGATAACCTTTGAGAAATTTGGTGCCGATGGCTACGTTACCGAGATTAACCTGGCTACTGTACGGGTACAGAATTTTGACAATACCTTTACCACCGTACCCACTTATAGCCTGATTTCAGATTCGTTTAAGAACTGGCGCGGTATGCTAAATTCGGGCGGAAGGCGCATAAAACGCCACATACTGATTAAGGCGAACAGCGTAACGTTTATTGGCGACGAGGAAATTGAAAACCTGAAGAAAATTCACTTGGTTACTGACTACCTGACCCAGCGCAAGGCAGATATTGACAAATATAACGCCGAGCATAACATAGATAAGTCGCTTGCCATTAACGGGCGTAACCTTACCAACCTGGGCGTGTTCCGTAAGTACATAAACAGCTACATAGAACTGCACCCCGGTGTAAACAGCGACCTTACCATAATGTGCCGCCACCTGCAACCTACAGATAAGGGCATACCGCTGGAAATATATATGTTTACCAAAGACAAACGCTGGATAAACCACGAGTACATCATGGCCGATATCTTTGACCATATCATCGCCTCTGTCGGGTATTTCGGGTTGGAAATTTTCGAACTGCCATCGCAAGGACAGGATGTTGTTGAGGGGTAGTTTTTGAATCGCTCTTATTTCTACAGCATAGATTGCAAATATACGCCATCGCATAAAAGGTATTTTTATATAAAATTTACCCCTGCTGTTCCTGTTGTTTCCTGCGCAGTTCTATACGGTCGTCTACAAACTCTATCTGGGTTTTACCGTGTGCCGATGGGCGCCCAAAGCTGTCCAGGCTCACCATGGTAATGTTATCTACGGTAATGATTTTTTCCTGGGTCATTTTGTTACGCACTTCGCAACGCAGCACCAGTGAGCTTTTACCAAATTTCACCACATCTATACCTATCTCCACAATATCGCCCTGCTTAGCCGATGCCATAAAGTTGATTTCACTCATGTGTTTGGTTACCACACGCTGGTTTTCAAGCTGAATAATAGAATACAAAGCCGCTTCCTCATCTATCCATTCCAGTAGCCTGCCACCAAATAACGTAGCGTTAGGGTTAAGGTCTTCGGGCTTTACCCATTTACGTGTATGAAATCTCATAATTTGTGTTTTTCTGTTGCCAAAGTTACTATATCTATGTGGTCAAATGCTAATGAAGGCAGGGCTTTAACAGAAAACCATTGCGCTTCCTCGGCATCGTCTGCGCCTACTGCTTCTGCACCATCAGGAGCAAAACCCGTATACGCTACAGAAACTGTATGGTGCCTGGGGTCGCGCCCGGGTGTACCAAAGGCGCCAAGCTGTTCCATGTCATCTATTATAAGACCGGTTTCCTCTTGTAGCTCGCGCTTTGCGGCATTGGGCAGGTCTTCGTTTTCGTCTACAAAACCGCCTGGCAATGCCCACTTGCCCTTATCCGGGTCTTTAAGGCGTTTTATAAGCAGTAGCTCGTGTCCATTATCAGACTTCCTGAAAACCACGGCATCTACCGTAACAAATATTTTTGATGTCCACATATATATTCATTTTAGCCACAAATTTTAGACGTATCAATTGTTAGTGAAAATTCGTGCAATTCGTGGCTGAAAAAAATCAATTAAAAATCTTTACCAGCATTTCTTTAAGCAGGTCGGCATTACTAAGCGCATTAGCACCTACACCTTTGCTTTTTACGTCCACATCGCGCAGGGCAGCCACAACGGCACTTACCTTACGCATGGGGTAATTGCGCGCGGCAATTTCGTAATCCTTAATAAAATACGGATTTACCTTCAGCACCTTCGCAGCCTGACTTTTGTCTTTCAGTCCATGGTATTGTAGCAACTGCGTAAAAAACCCAAAAACCAAACCAACCGTCATTACCAGCGGATTGTCTTTAGGGTTCTGCGCAAAGTAGGCAGCTATCTTATATGCCTTAAGCTGGTCGCGTTCGCCAATGGCCTTGCGCAACTCAAACACGTTATAGTCTTTACTGATGCCTATATTATCTTCCACATGTTGTGGGGTAATAGTACTGCCTTTGGGCAAAATAATAGCCAGCTTTTCCAACTCGTTATTTATTTTGCTCAAATCCGTTCCTAAAAACTCCACCAGCATGGCAGCGGCTTTCGGGTCTATTGTATATTGCCTACCCGAAAGAACCCGCTTTATCCAGTCGCCCACCTGGTTTTCGTACAGTTTTTTACTTTCAAAAACCAGTCCGTGCTTATCGGCAAGTTTGGTTACTTTTTTACGCTTATCCAGCGTTTTATATTTATAGGCCACCACCAGCACCGTAGTAGGCTGTGGGTTTTCAAAATAGCTTTCAAAACGGTCTATGGTACGGGTAAGCTCTTGTGCTTCTTTCAGTATAACCACCTGGCGGTCGGACATCATGGGGTAACGCTTGGCATTGGAAATCACATCCTCTACTGTAACATCTTTTCCATACAGCACCATTTGGTTAAACCCTTTTTCTTCTTCGGTAAGAATATTATTTTCTATATACTCGGTAAGCCTGTCGATGTAATACGGCTCCTCGCCCATCAAAAAATAAATGGGCTTAATGTTGCCCTGCTTAATGTCGTTTACTATCCTGGTTACGTCGTCCACCCTGTTTGTGTATATTGATATATGGTTGAAAATACTACCTTTGCGCCATGCAAAAACTGAACTTTCCGGAATATGCTTTCCGATTCAAAAATAGTGAAAATAAAGTCGCCATTTTTGATGACATCCGTAAAAAGTTTATCGTGCTTACCCCCGAAGAATGGGTACGGCAGCACGTGGTGCATTTTTTGCTGACCGCCAAAAACTTCCCGAAATCGCACGTAAACGTAGAGAAAGTAGTAAAGATAAACGGCATGAATAAAAGGTACGACATAGTGGTGTATCGACCCGATGGCAGCATTTACCTGATTGTGGAATGCAAAGCGCCATCAGTACCAATAAGTCAAAATACATTTGATCAGATAGCCCGTTATAATCTTACGCTTAATGCCGGTTATCTTATGGTAACCAACGGGCTGAATCATTACTTTTGCCAAATGGACAACGAAGCAGAACGTTACATATTTTTGAGGGACATCCCTCCTTACACCCCATCGTTATGAAAAAAACAGCTGTTGTAATCCTTAACTGGAACGGCAAGGCATTACTGGAGGAGTTCCTGCCTTCGGTTACCCGATACTCTGATAGTGCCACAATATACGTAGCCGACAATGCCAGTACCGATGCTTCGGTAGCGTTTATAAAAGAGCATTACCCTGATGTGAAACTCATTATAAACAGCGGTAACTTTGGGTTTGCCAAAGGCTATAACGAAGCCCTGAAACAGGTAGAAGAAGAGTATTACGTACTGCTGAACAGTGATGTGGAAGTAACCGAAAACTGGCTTCAGGCTCCGATAAACCTTTTTGAATCAGATAACAGTGTTGCAATCATCCAACCCAAGATACTCGACTTTAAAAACAAATCGATGTTTGAGTACGCCGGTGCAGCCGGAGGATATATAGATAAGTATGGCTTTGCCTACTGCCGTGGGCGTATTTTTGAAACCATAGAAGAAGACCGAGGCCAGTATAATGACAATGTACCTATCTTCTGGGCATCGGGAGCCTGCTTCTTTATAAGGAAAAGTAAATTCCGTTCACTGGGAGGTTTCGACGAGGACTTCTTTGCCCATCAGGAAGAAATAGACCTGTGCTGGCGCGCCTTTAATGAGGACTACAAAGCAATGTACTGCCACGAATCGGTGGTGTACCACGTGGGTGGTGCTACACTGAGCACGGGCAGCCCCAGGAAAACGTTCCTTAACTTCCGCAACTCGTTATGGATGATGACCAAGAACCTGCCTGCCGGGCAGCTGTTTCCTACACTGTTTATCCGTCTGAGTTTTGATGGAATTGCGGGTATAAGGTTTTTATTACACGGGGAAATGGCAAATCTATGGGCAGTATTAAAATCACATTTTTACTTTTATTTAAGATTACCCCATTTTTTAAAAGTAAGAAAATCAAAGCAGTACAAAAATTACTACAAAATAAACAGCATAGTTCACCGTTATTTTGTTAAAGGTGGCAAGGTGTTTGATTCACTGAATTAACAATAGTTTATGCCGCAACGCGCGCTTAATTTAGATATTAGTAGTATTTTTGTTAAAAATTTTAAACGATTAAAATTATGAAAAGAGCCATTCTAACACTTTCATTGGCAGCAATCACGCTTACGTCGTGCGGCAGTAAGAAAAAAATTGCCGAGCTTGAAGCTAAGAATAAAGAAACACAGGATTTGTTGAATGCCGCAACCATGAAGCTTAATATGTGTCTTACCGAAAAAGACCAGTTAAACAGTCAGGTTGATTATCTTAAAAAAAGCAATTCAGACCTTATAAATACTACGTCTAATATGACAACCCTTAGCTCTAAGGGTGCTGCTAACCTGGAGAAATCTCTGGAAAGCCTTAGGGAAAAAGATCTTAAAATTACACGCCTGCAAGATGCTGTAACCCGTAAGGACTCTGTAACCCTTGCGCTTGTTACCAGCCTTAAACGTGCGGTGGGCGTTAGTGACCCGGATATTGAAGTTAGTGTAGAAAAAGGTGTAGTGTACATTTCACTTGCCGACAAACTATTGTTTAAGAGCGGTAGCTACCAGGTAACAGACAAGGCTAAGACTATACTGGGTAAAGTAGCTAAAATTGTTCAGGACAAACCTGATTTTGAATGTATGGTAGAAGGCCACACAGACAATGTGCCTATTAAAAACCCTGTACTTCAGGACAACTGGGATCTTTCTGTAAAACGCGCTACATCTATTGTACGTATCCTTCAGCAGGATTTCGGTATCGACCCTAAACGCCTTGTAGCATCGGGTCGTGGCGAATATGTGCCGTTGGTAGCAAATGATACCCCAGAAAACCGCGCTACAAACAGGAGGACTAGGATCCTTGTACTTCCTAAAATCGACCAGTTCTACGACATGATCGAAAAAGAAATGAAAAACCAGCAACAAGGCGGACAAAAGTAATCCTTGAGCTACAGTATAAAGAAGGCTATATCATTACGGTATAGCCTTTTTTAGTATATATTTGAGTCACTAACAAATAAGTTTGTAGCTGTACTTGGTGTTTTAAAAGTAGTTAGAAAGTATACTACATTAACATTAAAAACCTGTTGCACTTAGTATTGCAATCAATCGACAGAAAATAGTGTAACGGTAAATTCTGTACGTGCGTTTCTTGCATTCTTAACATCCTACAATCGATTCTTACAGTGGAGTACCAAATAGTACTATAGTGTAACTAGAAAAATAAAACCGGGCTACAAAAGCACACAAAAAATCCCCGGCTGTAAGGCCGGGGATAGCAATTAAACAAAATGTATATAACTGCTTTATTCTGAAACGTGCTTAAACACCAACACCTGTTCAACATCTTTAAGAAGCACAAGTTTATCCTTGTCAATCTTAGCCATGTTAATACTGTTTAATGCATCCATATATTCTTTTTCACCATTACCCGGGCAAGCCATTTTGGTGGAGAATACCTTACTTATATTCATGCCACCTTCTACGTTAAGATTGTACACCCCACCATAACTGTTACAACCGTTTTTCCCGGTAATCTTCAGGTCTGTTGTAAAAACGGCGTTAGGCAGCTCGTTAGCAAAACCAACGTCTGAAGCAGATTTTCCATTAATATTTTCAAGAACCCAGTTACCTTCAGTAAGATATTCCGAATCGCCGCTCGCATGAGCGCTTTTGCAAGATGATATTGCTACGGCAGCAATGCCAATAGATAGAAATGTAAATAGCTTTCTCATAAATTTATTACTTAGATTATCTCTCAAATTTAAGTAATATTGAAAAGGCTTTCCTATTAATTGGGATTACTTTAATATTCGGTAAATTTATAATCTCTTATCAATATCCATACTTTTATGTAAAATTCTGACCACTTCAATTTCATTTTCATCGGATTTTCTGTAAAATATAAGATGTGATTTTACTTTAGAATATCTGTAGCCTTTTCTTAACCTGCCAAAGTCATATGAACTTTCAAAGTTATCAGCTATATACTCTATTTCATCTAAAATCAGGTTGTAGTAACGGTCTGCTTGCTCAACAGACCAAGTCTGGGCAGTATAAAACCAAATATCATTAATGTCAGCAATTGCTTCCTCATTAAGTATATAGATGCCCATTATTATTTACCAAATCTGGCATGAAGCTGCTCAAGATTTTTATTCCTGTCAAAGTCCCTGACTTTTTTGCTGGCTTCACCTTTTTTCAGTTCATCTATCATTAAAGCCACCTTATTTTCTTCCTGCTCAAAAACACGCAACGCAGCCCTTATAACTTCGCTTGCCGAATTATATTTTCCTGATGCTATTTGATTTTTAATAAAGTCTTCAAAATAGTCTCCCAATAATACTGAGGTGTTGTGCGCCATACTATTTTTATTTCAAATATAGTGTTTTTTACTATACCTAAAGGTTAATGTATGACTACAATAAACCGTTATACTTCCTTGTAAACCATTCGGCAGCCAAACAGACGGCCATGATTACCAGTAGCCAAACCCAGTCTATAAGTGGTGATTTTTTTATTACTTCCTTTTGGGTTGCCTTATAGGTTTCATTTTCAGAAAGTGATTTAATAAGATTGTCTATTGTAGCAGCATAATAGGTGCTGCCATTAGTGTTCTGCGCAAGCTGTTTCAGCCTGGCAAGATCAGGGTTTACAAATTGCTTTTCAATCTCAAAATCAAGCACCTCAAACTTACCCGAATAACTGGTATTAGAAGTAGCTTCTTTAACTGTAAACGTATACTGCCCTGCGCCAAGACCATCCAGGTTAACCTTATACTCATTACTCCCTTTAAGGAAGTCGTAGTTTTTAGTAGCTCCTGTAGCCTTGTTTTTAAGCGAAAGCGTAAGGCGTGCATTTTCGTCAAACTCGTAGTTTTTGTTGAAATATTCCGCCGAAATGGTAATGGCTTCTCCGCTGTTATAGAAACTTTCATGGTTTACAACCAGTGATTTTCGTTTGGCATTGGTAGTAAGGAACTGTACTGTTTTATCCAGGAAAAGATCAAAACCATCGAATACCTTATTGTTAACGTGGTAGTCTACACGCCACTTCCAGATATTTTCACCAAAGAGCATGGCGGTACGTGCCGAACCTTTTTCGCTAAATACCATAAGCGGACTTCCGGTAGCAACGTTGCGCACGCGCGATGAAAGCAGTACCGAAGCGTCTTCCTTTACGGTTATGGTTCCAAATGGGTGCTGTAGTGGCGGAAAGTTAGCAAAACCTATATCTTCCTGAGAAAATAACCCGAACTGACTGTTATAATCAGCAAGGTAATCTTCGCGCTGGCCGCTCATGCGGAACTGCACAAGGCTTTGATATTGGTTCAGTAGGTTAAAATCGGTTGAATTACCTGTTATGATAAAGGCATTAAGCCCCGCATTCTTATTTTGGTCTAAAAGCTGACGGAATGTAGCATCAGGCTGATAAAGAATCAGCAAATTATAATCAGCAAAGGATTTGATCTCTGACGGCTTCAGGATAGTTACCTTACGCTGCTGGTTGGTTTCAATGGCGCGTTTAATCGCACCCAAATCAGGGTGGTTTACCGCTGCCACCAAAGCGATTTCACTACGCTGGTCAATAACTTCTACAGCGAAATTTTTAACGTTGTTGTATTTGTTTTTTTCCGCTTCAGGAGAAGAGATTACTGCACGGTACGTTTGCACGCCTACCTTGTCGGCATTTAGTAACACATTAAGCACCTGAGCTCTTTTCTCAGGGGAGAAAGCTACGGTTTGCTTATGCAGCGTATTATTCCCTTGCATAATGCTAAACGTGGCATTTACCGCCTTGTTTCCGTTGTATTGCAGGAATATTTCGGCAGGGAATTTATTCTTCAGGAAAGCGTATTTATTTACATTTACCTGTCCTACTCTAAGATCGGTAAAAGTAGTGGTATCCCCCAGTACAACAGGGTAAACCGTAGTATTATCTTTAAAGCTGTAAATGTAATCGTTACCCAGTGTCTGGTTACCATCGCTTAGCAGTACAACCGGATACGTAACATTTCTGTAAAGCTGTTGCAGATTTTGTGCAGCCTGGTCTATGTGTGTTTGCTTGCCTTTAAAGTCGGGTGTTTTTCCGGTTTCAAAAGCGTCGTCAAAAGTGTAGAGCTGCACGTCGTATTTGTCTTTTAACACTTTATTTCTTGAGATTTTCTCCGCCAGAAGTGTTGCAATGCTATCCTGCCCCAGCTCTTTTATAGACTGCGAATTATCTAACAGTACAGGTAGCGGGGTTTTGGCAATCTGCAAATCTTTATGGCTCATAACGGGATTAATGAGCAACACAAATACGGCAAACAGCGTAACGAAACGCAGAAAGGCTAAAAAGAAAAGCATTTTGCTTTTCTTTTTAGCCCCAAAAAGGTATTGATAAAACGATAAGCCAAATGCTGCCAGCGCAGCTACAATGTGTAGTAATACCGTTGTTGCAGTCATTCAGTAATCGTCCTTTCGTTTAAAATTATTATTTATGCAGTAATCATACCGCCGTCTACATTAAGCGTTTGGCCTGTAATGTAAGCAGACATATCGCTTGCAAGGAAAATACAGGCATTAGCCACATCTTCTGTAGTACCGCCACGTTTAAGCGGAATAGCATCAGACCAGCCTTTTACCACATTTTCATCCAGCTTGGCAGTCATTTCAGTTTGTATAAAGCCTGGAGCAATAGCATTGCAACGGATGTTACGCGAACCAAGCTCAAGCGCTATAGACTTTGTAAAGCCCAGCATACCTGCTTTAGAAGCCGCATAGTTACTCTGACCCGCGTTACCCTGTACACCTACCACAGAACTCATGTTGATGATAGAACCTTTACGTTGCTTAAGCATTGGGCGTTGTACCGCCTTAGTCATATTAAAAACCGACTTAAGGTTTACTTCAATTACTTTATCAAAATCTGCTTCAGCCATGCGCATAAGCAGGTTATCTTTAGTAATACCGGCATTGTTTATAAGGATGTCTACGGTACCAAATTCAGCAACTACATCGTCTACAAGTTGTTGTGCCTGGTTAAAATCGGCTGCATCGCTCTGGTAGCCTTTGGCTTTAATGCCGTAACCTGCCAGTTCTGTTTCAAGTGCCTGAGCCGCCTCTACAGACGAGCTGTATGTAAAAGCCACATTAGCGCCCTGTTGTGCAAATGCCTGCGCTATACCACGGCCTATGCCACGACTCGCGCCGGTTATGATAGCCGTTTTTCCTTCCAGTAATTTCATAAAATAGCGTTTGTTTTATTTTTACAAAGGCACAAATATAATAAATGTTTTGGGCTGCACTATCTAATCTCCTTGTTTTGGTACAATAGTACACGATATAACTATAACTTTATCGTAGAAATTTTAGTACCGACGCCAAAAACAATTTATTTTTACAATTGAACCAATCCTCTTCTAACCATGAAATCTTTTAAAATTGTCCTTAGGATTTTAATTATAGTGATATGCCTGTATCTGTCATGGCTTGCACTTACCCTTTTTAATTATCGCCCTTACAAACTCACAGGAGATTATTATTTTATAGGCAAAGGCAAGGAATACAGTATAAACAAGGGCCTGCTTTCGTCTCCATTAATTACCGGTAAAACATCAGGAGCAGAATGGATGATATCTGACAGATACATTTACGGATATAATAAGGCGATTACAAATGAAGGGTATGATATCATTGAATATTACATTATAGATCAGGATAAAAACGCTATACAGCTTTTTGATAATAGTTGGGAGTTCAACAAACACCTAACAGAAAAAGGCTTACCCAAATACAACATGTCCGATTCTGAAAACATAGCACACATTAAATTCAACAACCGGAAATTCAAGGTCTAGAAAAAGTAACTTCCCTTTTAAAAAATGTCATTAGATTCAGCTCTAAAACCTTACAGCATGCAAACACTAAAAAAACTTTCAGATACCCTGAAAAAAGCATTCAAAGCACATAAAACCTCCGCACAGGAATATTCAGAAAAATTGTTACCACAAGTAGTTAAATATGTTTGGTCTACAGAACCGCAATATTATATGGAACAACTTTTTATAGAACGTGGCAGCAGGTCTAAAGGGCGTATTTTAAAAACGGAACCGGAGGAGTTATACCGTTGCCATAAAACGGGGTATGATAAAGACGGAAATGTACTCACCGAAGAATACTGGGGCGGCCACCCAAGCAATGGCTACACCAAGTTTTTTGTGCGTGAAGATAACCAGATGTATTCATACACCATAGAACGGAACGGCGCGCTTGATGAAATAGAATATTTAGAGTATCAAGACGGGAAACCCACGGCATACGCCTCCGTTTCAAGATATAAATCTGTTTTCGCAGAACATTATTTTTATGATGCAGACGACAGGTTAAGCTCTATAAAATGCGAAGTTGAACACGGCGGTTATATTCAGGAAACCACATATGATGTAACGTATGATAGCTTTGGCGCCCTGTTTAAGATAACCCGTAACGATGGTGTAAGCCCTACCTTCCCTAAAGGGCAAACCGAAGCTGTAGTATATCAAAAAACGGGATACTCCATAAAAGCCCTTATTGATATTTTTACAGACGAAATGATAAAAGCACTAACAGAACCTGTTAAAGCAAGCAAGCTTAAATATGCCATGATAGCACTGGATGCCGCTTTTAGTTCAGACGATTGGCTACCGTTAAGGCTATACACGTATAACAGTACAGACAAAATTACGCCAGATGTGTTACTAAGCGATTTTGTAAATGAAGATCCGGTGAACTACCTTGACATAGAAATTAATGACAAACTAAAGGGAGTATCACAGTTATTAGTACAGCAGGCAACCGTACAGGAAAAATATGACCTGCCTTATAAGCTACTTATTAGTGTAACAAAGATGGTAAAGCAACTTGCAGGAAACGACATCATCATAATCCCTGCCGATTTATACGACGATTATAGCGAAACTGTAATATCGCTGCTTAAAAAAATATACAATGCAAAGGAACTAAAGGCGATACTATAATCATGCCGGGTTACCCTTGTTAATAACTTACTAATCATCATCACAAAAAATATACTTAGCTTTGTAATTACAAGGCTTTACGCCTTACAAAGTTATTAACAATAAACCTTTCTTATGCAAAACATCCCAAGTGTGGATCTGCGTGATTTCCTTTCGGACAACCCGGAACGCAAGCAAAAATTTGTAAATGAAATCGGTAAGGCCTATGAAGAAATAGGTTTTGTGGCACTTAAAGGGCATTTTCTGGACGACAAGCTGGTAGACGGCCTGTACAGCGAAGTGCGTAACTTTTTTAACCTGCCGCTAGAGGTTAAACAACAATATGAAATACCGGGTATAGGTGGCCAGCGTGGCTATGTATCATTCGGTAAAGAACATGCCAAAGGCCGTAAAGAGGGCGACCTTAAGGAGTTTTGGCATTTCGGGCAGTACCTGCCTGAGGGTTCTAAGTATGAAGACGAATATCCTGATAACGTAGAAGTAAAAGAGTTACCTGAATTTAACACTGTAGGCAAAGAAGCCTACCAGATGCTGGAAAAAACAGGGATTTATGTACTGCGTGCATTAGCGCTTTACCTGGGTCTGGATGAATTCTATTTTGATAAATATGCCGCTGAAGGTAACAGTATCCTCCGCCCTATACACTACCCTCCTATTACCCACGAGCCCGATAATGCCGTACGTGCCGCAGCACATGGCGATATTAACCTGATTACCCTGCTTATGGGAGCACAGGGCAAAGGACTACAGGTACAAAACCATGACGGCGAATGGATTGATGCCATTGCCGAGCCGGATGAACTGGTTATAAACGTAGGCGACATGCTTAGCCGCCATACAAACAATAAACTTAAATCTACCATTCACCAGGTGGTTAACCCGCCACGTGAACTTTGGGGTACATCACGCTACTCTATACCGTTTTTTATGCACCCGGTTAGCGAAATGAAACTGGACTGCCTTGAAAATTGTATTGATGCAGACCACCCTAAACTGTATGAAGACATTACTGCAGGTGAGTTTTTATATGAAAGGCTTGTAGAATTAGGCTTGATTAAGAAATAATTTTGTACAGAACGCGGATTGAGCGGATTTATATGGATACTTTTATGCTACATAAAGAACTTACCGGAGAAATACTCAAAGCCTTTTACGCTGTTTACTAATGAATTAGGTTATGGCTTCCTGAAACAGGTATATCAAAATGCAATGTTCTTTGAATTACAATCAAGAGGATTTACCGTTGAAGCTCAAAAAAAGATAACGGTTTATTACAGGGATTTAGCTGTAAGTGATTATTATGCTGACATTATAGTTAATAATACTGTTATACTTGAATTAAAAGCCAGTGATTATCTAACGAAAGAATTTGAACATCAACTTATAAATTATTTGAGAAGTACAGACTGCGAAGTCGGTCTTTTACTTAACTTTGGCAAGAAGCCTGAATTTTTGAGGAAAGTTTTTGAAAACTTTAATAAATAAATCTGCGTAAATCCGCGTTCCATTAAATAGTATGTCAGCAAAGAAACTAAGCAGCCTCGATGACCTTGGTGGGTTTGTATTTTCAACCAACAAGGACTTCGAGTTTAATAACAACGAAGAACCGCAGGAAACCCTTGCCCCAAACCAGCAAAAACTGGAAGCCCACCTGGATAAAAAAAACCGTGGAGGCAAAATTGCTACAGTTATAAAAGGTTTTGAAGGCAATGATGAAGACCTGAAAACATTAGCTAAACAGCTTAAAACCCTTTGCGGTGTAGGCGGTGCCGCTAAAGATGGGGAAATCATTATTCAGGGAAACTTCAGGGACAAAATAATGGATTTTTTGGTAAAAGAAGGATATAAGATAAAACGCGTAGGCGGTTAATTACATCAAATTTTATAGAAAAGTAATACAAAGGCATTTGCTTTACGCAAATGCTTTTTCTATTTTAGCAATGCCATAATGGCTATATTACATATGGAAATTAAGAATTCAGAACTGATACTAAATCCGGACGGCAGCGTATACCACCTGAACCTGAAACCGGAAAACATAGCGCACGATATTATTTTCGTGGGCGACCAGGACAGGGTGTCCAAAATTACCGCGCATTTTGAAGTAATAGACTTTTCAACCCAAAAGCGCGAATTTAAAACCCAGACCGGTACCTACAAAGGGCGCCGCATTACGGTAATGTCTACAGGAATAGGCCCTGACAATATAGATATTGTAATGAACGAACTGGATGCGCTGGTAAACATAGACCTGGAAACACGCCAACCAAAACAGGACCTTACTTCTCTAAATATCATTCGTGTTGGTACCTCTGGCTCCCTGCACGACGATATACCGGTAGACAGCATTGTAATGTCGGTTTACGGGCTGGGGCTGGATAATATGCTTCGCTCATACAACATAGATCAGGTAACCGACTACGCTATGGAAGAGGCGTTTATAAACCACACAAAATGGGATATACGCAAAGGCAAGCCATACGCAGTAAAAGGCAGTGAAAAACTACAGGAACTGATTTACAGCCCTGATATACACAAAGGCATTACCGCTACCGCAGGCGGATTTTACGGCCCCCAGGGACGTATACTGCGCCTAAGCTTGCAGGATAGCGAACTGAACCATAAAATGGATACATTCGGGTTTAACAGCAACCGCATTACCAACCTGGAAATGGAAACAGCCGCTATTTATGGGCTTTCTGCCTTATTAGGCCACAACGCGCTTTCAATGAATGCCATTATAGCCAACAGGGCCTCCGGTACGTTTAGCGCCGATCCTTATGCGGCGGTAAACAGCCTCATTGCTTACGTGCTGGATAAACTGGCGCAATAATTTTTATGTTCTATTTTTTATTGACTACTCCGTGTATTAATAAAAAATAGAACATTATTTCTCCCCCAAAATATTTTTACCGTTAGCGTACTCTGTAGGCCTGCTGCCTAAGAGCTTATAAAATGTATTACTGAATGTAGGCAGGCTGTTGTAGCCTACAGCAAGTGCTATTTCGCTTACCGGAAGTTGTTTTTCAGCCAGTAGCTCTATGGCGCGCAGCATTCGGCAAATGGTAAAAAAACGTATAAACGGCATCCCTAAATCTTTACTGAAAAGCCTGTGCAGCGTACGGGTACTAAACCCAAACTTCGCGGCAATATCTGTAAACAACAGGCTCTTATCCAGGTTTTTTGTAATATAGTCTACCACTTTGCCTAAACGCTTGTCTTTAGGCATCGGTAATGACAATAAAAGGCTTTCCTGGGCTGTATCAGCAAGCAGTATTTTTAACGCGTTAGCTACAATATAATTTTTAGTGCCTTTTTGTAAATTTCCGTTCCAGCGATTAGTATACAGTAATAAGTTAAGGATAAGATCATTTACAGGATAAATCCCCTCTGTTTCATAAAACAACGCGTCTTTATTTTCAACCGGAAAATAAAGGTTACGCATCATTACATTTTCGCTGCTTGGGTGTATGCTATGGCGTACCCCGGCAGGTATCCAAATGAAATGGCGCGCGGGTAAAAAATACGTATGAGAATCCGTACGCACATAAACCACACCCCCCTCAGTATAAAGAAATTGCGCTTTTTTATGACTGTGTTCCGGTATGAGCAACTCCCCCATCAAATCATGGTGGCAATAAATACTCTTTTCTTCGGTATCTACATCGGTTAAGTAGTACTTAGTACTCATCTGCTGTCTTTTTTAAATAAATTTTTGGCAAAAATAAATAATCTGCCAATTAAACGTTTTCGTAACATTGTAATGTATTACTAACAACTTGATAACAATACGGCAAACAAAGTTAAATGTTATTTGGTTTTTAGTAAACAGCTAAATGAATTTACTATGGATTTTAATAGGTTACCATTTAAAGAATACCAAAATAAAATACTAACAGCAGCCAAAGCGGCAGGCCTATTACAGGATCGTATGACCGTAGGTAGCAGCGGTTTTACCAAAGCCGGCGATAGTAAGGCTGTACTTCCGGCTTTTGCTAAAAGAGCAGCTGACGAACAAATAGGCATTACCCTGATTACGGGTGCATCACTTGGACATACTACCGATACTGATTTGGCTGAAGCCAATGCCCTTTATAAACGAATGCCGTTTCAGGTAGATGCATCACTTCGTAAGAAAATCAATTCAGGTGAAGTTTTATTCATAGACCAGCACCTTAGCGAAACCGCCGAGCTACTTAACAACGGACATCTGCCACAGCTTGATTTTGCAGTTATTGAAGCGCTTGGCGTAGATGAAAACGGTAATATTATACCCACTACATCTGTAGGTAATTCTGCCAGTTTTGCAAAATTAGCCAATAAAGTAATTATTGAAATAAATACTTCTATTCCTTTTTCTTTCAAAGGTATACATGATATAATTATCCCCGATGCCTATCCTCACAGGAATGTACTCCCTGTAACTGAGCCACAGACACGGATAGGCATTACACATATCCCCGTAGACCCGGCAAAGGTTGTCGGTATTGTGTTTACCGAACTTCCTGACAGCCCTGCCGCGACGGCGGAACCCGATGAAAAAACCATAGCCATAGCTAACCACCTTATCACTTTTTTTGAAAATGAAGTAGCATCGGGCAGGCTTACACCATCGTTACTGCCGCTACAGGCAGGTATAGGTAAAGTAGCCAATGCTGTGATGATGGGTTTTGAAAGAGGTAACTTTGAAAACCTTACCATGTATAGTGAAGTGCTTCAGGACAGCACGTTTCACCTTATGGATAGTGGAAAAATGAGCTTTGCGTCGGCGTCATCCATAACGGTTTCTAAACCGATGTATGATCATCTTATTCAAAACTTTGAGAAGTATAAAGACAAAATTATTTTGCGCCCTCAAAACGTAAGCAACGCTGCCGAAGTGATTCGCAGGCTGGGCGTTATAGGCATCAATACCGCCATAGAGTTCGATATTTATGGTAACGTAAACTCTACACACCTATCGGGTACCAAGATGATGAATGGCATAGGCGGATCGGGTGATTTTGCACGTAACGCTTACCTGAGCATATTTGTTACCCAGTCAGCTTCTAAAGAAGATAATGCCATAAGCCACGTAGTACCTATGGTATCTCACACAGATCATTGTGAACACGATGTAGACATCCTAGTAACCGAGCAGGGACTTGCCGACCTGCGTGGACTGGCTCCCCGCGAACGTGCTAAGGTTGTTATTGAAAACTGTGTGCACCCTGATTATAAAGGAGCCTTACAGGATTATTACGATAGGGCCTGCCAGCGCGGCGGCCATACGCCCCATATACTAGAAGAAGCTTTTTCATGGCACATTTCCCTTCAAAAAAATGGCAGCATGAAACAGCCGTGTACCGTATGATTTAATTACTAGAATCATTTTTTGCGTTTATTTGTTTTTCTCCCTAAACCCCGGTACGGTTTAGGGATTTTTTATGGCTTTAATTTAGCCGAACATAGTACATTTGTCATAAAACCATTTAGCATATACAAATGACGACACTTACCATAGCCGGGGTACCTGAACATTTTAACCTGCCCTGGCATCTTTCTATAGACAATAATGAATTTGAACAGCAAAACATAGATTTACAATGGACTGATGTTCCTGAAGGCACAGGTAAACTCTGCCAGATGCTGCGCAACGGGGAAACCGACATTGCCGTTATCCTTACCGAAGGCATTGTAAAAGATATAGTAGCCGGCAACCCCAGCAAAATTGTACAAATTTATGTACAGTCGCCATTAATATGGGGCATTCACGTAGCGGCAAATTCTCCTTATAAAACCATAGATGATCTTGACAATAAAATTGTAGCGATAAGCCGTTACGGATCGGGTTCGCACCTTATGGCATATGTGCAGGCACAGGAAGAAAAATGGAACACGGCAAACCTGCGTTTTGAAGTTATAAATACGCTGGATGGTGCTGTAGAAGCCCTTACCGAAGGCCGTGCTGATTACTTTATGTGGGAACGTTTTATGACCAAGCCCATTGTAGATAAAGGTATCTTCCGTCGTGTGGGCGACTGCCCCACTCCATGGCCAAGTTTTGTAATAGCGGTACGCAACGAAGTGCTGGAGACAAAAGGTGAAGCCATTGCTAAAGTCCTTGAGATTATTAACAATACAACATTGGATTTTAAGCAGATACCAAATATAGATAAAACACTGGCGGAGCGTTACGGGCAAAAAATTGATGACATTAACGAATGGTTAAAATTAACCCGATGGTCGCAAACGAAACCCGATGAAATTACGTTTGACAAGATACAGGAACAATTATTGCAACTGGGAATAACCGATAAAAAAATACCTTTTGAAAACCTGGCGTTGTAAATCTCGCCACCATGGTTAATGAAACTACCCGATTTTTCTAAAATAAAACAGTTTAGGGAAAGGCTCGTTATTAAGAAGCCATGGGATTCTATTATCATTTTTATACTGAATGTACTCATTGCAGTTCCTTTATTCATCATACTTCACCAAAATCTGGTGGATCCTGAATGGCCTTTGCACATAGACCGTGTACTGATTTTTATTACCATGGTAGCGGGTATACAGTTGGCACTCCATTATCTTAAAAAGGTGCTTTTTTTCTGCATTTTTGTGTATCTGGTTGTTTTGTTTTACGGATCGGTTTTCGGGAATTACGGTTTCCGTTCGGTATACGAGGACTACGAGGCCATGGTGTATACTATGGCATATGACCCTAACCCACAAGATGTAATTGTATCACGGTTACTTCCTTTCCCGAATAAAGGAAAGATTATAGATGCAGTAGACTACAACAATCCTAAGGTACGCAACTATGCCGTGGGAGCTGCAACCAAATACTTCAGGGAAGTAAAAGGTTTCCAGAAACAAAGGCTTATGATACAGTGCTTTTCTGTATTTAAGGATATACGAAATCGTTGGGCCTATGTAAACGACCCACGCAATGCAGAGTACATAGCCAGTGCCGACGAATCGTTACAGCATTTTGCCGGCGATTGTGATGACCATGCCATACTTATGGCGGCCTGTATACGCGCCATAGGTGGTACGCCACGCATCATTCATACAGGAGGACATTTATACCCCGAAATGCTTGTAGGCAAAAAAGCCGACCTTGAGATAGCAAATTATCTCATAAAACAGTTTTTGTTTGCAGAGGAAAGCCGTGGCAGAGAGGTACATTATCATGAAGATGAATACGGGCAAATATGGCTGAACCTTGATTATACCGCTACTTACCCGGGTGGCCCTTTTATGAGCGAGGAGATATTGGGGCAGCTCACTTTTAATTGATAAGTCATAAAGTCGAAAGTTTTAAAATCATAAAGATGACATACAGGACTTTTCACTTTATGACTTTAAAACTTTTGACTAATTTACCATTCAATAACCGGTTTCCCTTTTTCTGATAAAAAAGCATTGGCACGGCTAAAATGCCTGTTGCCAAACCATAACCCTCTATTGGCACTTAATGGCGAAGGGTGACCGCTTTCCAAAATCAGATGCTTTGAACGGTTTACACGGGCACCTTTCTTTTTTGCGGGTCCGCCCCAAAGCAGGAATACCACATCTTGCTTTTCATCGGAAACTTTTTGTATCACCGCGTCGGTAAACTGCTCCCAGCCCTTGCCCTGGTGGCTGTTGGCTTCGCTTTTACGTACCGTAAGCACTGCGTTAAGCAATAACACACCCTGATCTGCCCAGCGCTCTAAATTGCCCGTGGGTGGAAATGGCTTATTAAGATCGGCTTGTATTTCCTTAAAAATATTAATTAAAGACGGTGGTAACGGTATACCATCGGCTACCGAAAAACAAAGTCCGTTAGCCTGTCCCTGCCCGTGGTACGGGTCCTGTCCTATGATAACTACCTTTACCTTATCGAACGGGCAATGGTCAAAAGCAGAAAAAATTTGTTTACCCGGCGGGTAGCACGTATTAGCAGCATATTCATGTTTTACAAAATCAGTCAGCTGGCTGAAATACGGTTTTTCAAATTCATCTGCCAATACTTCTTTCCACGACGGGTGTATGTTTACGTTCATTGTTTGCGGTTTGTAATGGCAAATATAAGCATCTGTTTGCAGCACAAAACCCAATCACATCTTAAACTTAACTGCCAATAATGCAGGTACGGCGTTTTATGAGTATTTTTGCATGAAAATTGCTTTAGCAAGACTGATGAAATCCATTACAGAAAAAACATTAAAAGACCTTGAGTTTGGCACCGTGCTCGAAGAAGTAGCTTCGCGCTGCGTTACAGAACCCGGGCATGAAAAAGCGCTTACCATAGCTCCGTTTACCAACAGGGAGCAGCTTATGGATGCCCTTAAGCAAACTTCAGAATACGTTTCCTCTTTCGATAATAACAATGCCCTGCCTACACACGGTTTCGAGCCTATAACCAACGAACTGAAATTCCTGGCCATAGAAGACAGTTACCTGGATGCCGCTGCTTTTCGTAAAATAGCCACGCTGACAGATACTGTGGGTGTCATGCTGAAATTCCTGTCTAAGTTTGACGACTATTATCCGGCATTGAATAAGCGTGCTTCGGAAGTGGAGTTTAGCAAGGAGCTGGTTAAATACGTAGATGACGTTATAGACAAATATGGTGAGGTAAAAGACGATGCCTCTCCTGCTCTCCGCGAAATCCGTAGGCAGATAAATGAGGTAAAAGGCAGGATAAACCAAAGCTTTGCCTCGGCATTAACACACTACAACAGCTTGGGTTACCTGGATGACATCAGGGAAACCGTAGTAGAAAACCGCCGTGTGCTGGCCGTTGCCGCTATGTACCGCCGTAAGGTTAAGGGATCTATACTGGGCAGTTCTAAAACAGGTAGCATTGCTTACATAGAGCCGGATACCACTATGCGTTATTCGCGCGAGCTGAACAACTACGAATATGAGGAATCGGAAGAAATAAAACGAATACTGAAACTGCTTAGCGCTGTGGTTCGTCCATTCGTACCTATGTTGTTTGAGTTCCAGGAACTGCTTACCGATATAGATGTCGTAGCCGCAAAGGCTAAGTACGCCAAAAGGATAAACGGTTTGCTCCCAACTATTGTGGAGGAAAAAAGGCTGTTTTTCCGTGAGGCTTTCCACCCCATTTTGTACCTGAACAATAAGGCAAAGAATCAGCCTACATACCCGCAAACTATAGAGCTAACAGACAACAGCCGCATCATTGTTATATCGGGACCTAATGCGGGCGGTAAAAGTATTACGCTTAAAACCATCGGGCTACTCCAACTAATGTTACAATGCGGATTACTTATTCCGGTACACGAGCGTAGCGAAACATTTTTATTTGACCGCATCCTTACCGACATTGGCGATAACCAAAGCATAGAAAACCACCTGAGTACGTACAGTTACCGTCTTAAGAACATGAATTACTTCCTGCGCAAGTGCAACGACAAGACGCTGTTCTTAATAGACGAATTTGGTACGGGGTCTGATCCTGAGCTTGGTGGTGCTTTGGCCGAAACGTTCCTAGAGGAATTCTACAACCGGGAAGCCTTTGGTATCATTACCACGCATTACACCAACCTGAAGATACTGGCCAACGAATTGCCATTCGCAACCAATGCAAACATGCTTTTCGACGAGAAGTCGCTTGAGCCCATGTACAAACTGATACTGGGACAGGCAGGTAGTTCGTTTACCTTTGAGGTTGCCCAGAAAAACGGTATTCCATACGGGCTTATCAACCGTGCGAAAAAGAAAATCGAAGGTAGTAAAGTACGTTTCGACAAAACCATAGCTACCCTGCAAAAGGAGCGTTCTAAGCTGGAGAAAACGTCTCAAATTCTGAAAGAAGAAGAAGAACGCGCACGTGAGGAAGGCAAAAAGATGGAGAACATCAATACCCGCATACAGCAAAAACTGGAAAGCTACCAGGAATTGTACGATGCCAATCAGCGGCTTATTTACCTTGGGCAAAAGCTGGACGACATGAGTGAGAAATACTTTAACAACAGGAACAAGAAGGATATGATAGGCGAATTCCTGAAGACAGTTGAGATAGAAAACTCAAAGCGTAAAAAGCTCGAACCAAAAGAAAAGAAGAAAAAGGAGGTTGAGCAGAAGAAGATCATTGCCGAGGTTAAGGTAAAAGTAGAGGAAATACGTGAGGAGAAAAAAGAGAAGAAGATAAAAGAAGCGACTACTCCCAAACCTAAACTACCCATAAAAATTGGCGACCGTGTGCGTATGATAGACGGTAAAGCTGTGGGCACGCTGGAATCTTTAGAGAAGAACAAAGCCACCGTAAACTACGGCATCTTTACCAGCAAGGTAGATTTTGAAATGCTGGAACTGGTTGAGGCAGTGAAAAAGTGATCAGTGGTCGGTTATCAGTTAATGGTTATTGGTTATTGGTTGTTTGAGAATACACTCGTCAGTTGGCAGTTGCAGTTTTCAGTTGAGTGAGAACCTGAAACCTTTAACTTGAAACAAGAGAGTTATGAATTTACCGAGGGATAAAAAAATAATACTGTTTGACGGGGTTTGTAACCTGTGCGATGCCACGGTGCAATTCCTCATTAAGCGTGACAAAAAGGACATATTTAGGTTTGTAGCGTTACAGTCGCAACTCGGGCAGGAAATTGTCAAATACATTGGCATAGATACTTCTAAGACCGATTCAATTATATTGTATGAACCGGGTAAGGCGTATTACTATAAAGCCCGGGCAGCTCTGGAAATCGCTTCAGAAATTGGTGGGTTTTATAGCCTGTTATCGGTATTTAAAATATTACCAAACGGACTGAATGATGCAGTGTACGACTATGTGGCCCGTAACCGTTATAAGTGGTATGGTAAAAAAGATGCCTGCATGCTGCCTACACCTGAAATGAAGGCTAAATTTTTATAACCAAAGAACAAAGCATTTTGAGATATTTTGTATCATTTGCCTATAACGGAAAAAACTACTGCGGCTGGCAATACCAGCCTCACAGTCCATCTGTGCAGGAAACCCTTAACAAAGCGCTGTCTACCTTGCTACGTACGCCTATAGACGCTACGGGAGCAGGCAGGACCGATACCGGCGTGCACGCCACACAGATGTACGCGCACTTTGATTACGACGGAGAAATTGATTCTGACACGCTGACCAAAAGAGTAAATGCGTTTTTGCCAAAGGATATAGTAGTGTATCGTTTTATTCCGCTGCACGATGAGGCACATGCGCGTTTTGATGCTACCAGCCGTAGCTACGAGTACCATATCCATACGTTTAAAGACGCTTTTATACACGAAGGCAGCTGGTTTAACTTTCATCCGCTTAACGTGGACAAAATGAACGAAGCCGCACAGGTATTGTTTGATTATATCGATTTTAAATGTTTCAGTAAAACGCATACCGACGTAAAAACATTCAACTGTAAAATAACCGAAGCCCGGTGGGAACAGCACGGAAATAAGCTGGTTTTCCATATCTCTGCCGATCGTTTTTTACGCAATATGGTACGTGCCATAGTAGGCACGCTGGTAGAAGTGGGCTTAGGAAAATCAACCGTAGAGGATGTACGAACTATTATAAAAAGCCGTGACCGTAATAAGGCAGGTTTTTCGGTTCCGGCACACGGACTATATCTTACTAAGGTAATTTATCCATATCTTTGAACTATCTTATGAGTGATAATAAAAATACCAAAAATAAAAATACCGCCTCGCTACTTAAGGTGATGCGTTTTGCCAAACCCTACCGTAACCGCTTTGTATGGGTTATTGTATTCTCTGTAATACTTTCCATTTTTGCAGCATTTCGCCCCTACTTGCTTAAGTATACGGTAAACAATTACCTCATAGGCAAAAACATGGACGGGCTCATGCTGTTTGTTTCGCTAATGGCAGTAACGTTATTAATTGAGGTAGCATCACAGTTTTACTTTGTCTATTGGGCAAACTGGCTGGGACAGGACATCGTAAAAGACATCCGTGAAAAGCTGTTCAGGCACATTACAAATTTCAGGATGAAATTCTTCGACAACGAAGCTGTGGGGCGTTTGGTAACACGCACCGTTTTTGATATAGAATCTATTTCTAAAATATTTAGCCAGGGCCTGTTTATGATTATCAGCGATATGCTGAAAATGATTGTAATCCTTGGTTTTATGTACTGGATTAACTGGAAACTTACCACCATAGTTTTCATAGCTATGCCAATACTGGTAATTGCCACACGTATTTTCCAGAAGAAAATGAAAGGCGCGTTTGAAGAAGTACGGGCACAGGTGTCTAACCTAAACACATTTGTACAAGAACGGGTTACGGGTATGAAAATCGTACAACTATTTAACCGTGAGGAAATAGAGTATGAAAAGTTTAAGGTAATCAATAAAAAGCATAATGATGCCTGGCAGAAGAACATATTATACAACTCTATCTTCTTCCCTATTGCCGATATTATTTCATCGCTTACCCTTGGTTTTGTAATATGGTATGGCGGGGTAGATATTATAGGCGATGGTAACCTTACTACACCCGGCGATTTATTTGCTTACATTATGTACATTCCTATGCTGTTTAACCCATTAAGGCAAATAGCAGATAAGTTTAATGAAATGCAGATGGGTATTGTAGCATCTGACCGTGTATTTGAAATC
Organism: Bacteroidia bacterium; assembly: GCA_046566705.1. Taxonomy (GTDB): domain Bacteria; phylum Bacteroidota; class Bacteroidia; order Flavobacteriales; family Flavobacteriaceae; genus Flavobacterium. Next base: position 72,287 of record JBKHWE010000023.1, read on the forward strand.
CTGGAACTGGAAGAGCACACACAAGAAAGTGGCACAAAAGAGGCATGGCACTTTAAAGGCGACCTGTTGTTTAAAGATGTACACTTTAGCTATATTCCCGGTGAAGAAGTAATACGTGGCATCAACCTGAAAGCAGATGCAGGTCAAACTGTAGCTATAGTGGGCTCAACAGGCGCGGGTAAAAGTACTATTATTAACCTGCTGAATCGTTTTTACGAGATAAACAGTGGGGCAATTACCATAGATGGTACCAATATAGATGAGTTTAAACTGGATAGCCTTCGCAGGCAGATAGCCATAGTATTACAGGATGTTTTCTTGTTTGCTGATACCATACTGAATAACATTACCCTTAACAATCCCGACATTACACGCGAACAGGTTGTGACCGCAGCCAAGGCAATCGGCGTTCACAACTTTATAAACAGCCTGCCGGGCGGGTATGATTATAATGTAAAAGAACGTGGTGTAATGCTATCTTCGGGGCAAAGGCAGCTTATTGCGTTCCTGCGCGCATATGTAAGCAATCCTGCGATTTTGATATTAGATGAAGCTACATCGAGCATTGATACCCACTCTGAAGAAATGATACGTGTAGCTACCGAAGCCATAACAAAGGGACGTACCTCTATAGTAATAGCACACAGGCTCGCAACTATAGTAAACGCAGATAAAATAATTGTAATGGATAAAGGACTTATCGTTGAAGAAGGCTCACATTACGAACTCATAAACCGCAGCAGCGGTTATTATAGAAACTTATATTATTCTCAGTTCGCTTCTGAAACTGAAGAGAAAACAGGGAATTAATTTTAACCGATATTATAAGCATAAAAAAAGACCATCAGCTGATGGTCTTTTTTTATGCTTAATGTTATGCTTTAGGAGGTTCCGTTGCTGCGGGAGCAGGTGCCTGCCTGTTTTTCTTTTCCGGGCGTATAATCATACGCAGCGGCTGATCCCATGAGAAGTAAGACACCATCCAGTTCCAGAAGGTAGTAAGCCTGTTACGCTGGGTAAGCAATGACAGTAAGTGGATAAACAACCACATAAGCCAGGCCAGGAATCCTTTAAAGTGCAGTTTAGGACTTGGCAGATCTACTACAGCCTTATTTTTACCGATAATGGCCATTGAACCTTTGTCTTTGTACTTAAAGTTGGTTAACGCCTCACCCTTTACCTGTTTCTTAAAGTTAATCGCAAGGTGTTTGCCCTGCTGTATAGCCACCTGTGCTACCTGTGGATGTCCTTGTGGAAACGCAGGGTCGGCTTCCATATAGCAGGTATCCCCTATCGAATAAATATTTGTAGTATTTACCACTTTATTAGTGCCGTCTACAATCATACGTTTGGCACGGCCATAGCTTTCCTGCGGAATACCGTCGAAAGCGCGGCACCCTACGCCGGCAGCCCATATAAGGTTTTTACTCTGTATGGTTTCGCCTGTGCTCAGATAGACCACATCATCTTTAAAATCGGTTACACGGGCATTAAGTTTTACCACAACCCCTAGCTTCGTCAGGGCATCATAGGTATCCTGCTGGCTTTGTTTGCTCATAGGCGCAAGAAGCGCATCGGCACCGTCTACAAGATATACGTTACTTATACTGGTAGCCAGCTCCGGGTATTCTTTCCTTAAAATACCTTTACGCAGTTCGGCAAACATACCGGAAACCTCTACACCGGTAGGACCACCACCTGCTACTACAATGTTCATGTACTTGCGGCGTTCCCGGCTGTTCTGGTTAAGCGTTGCTTTTTCCATACGCTGAAGCAGCTTATTACGCATTTCTATAGCGTCATTAAGCGTTTTCATAGGGATGGAATTTTTCTTTACGTTTTCCATACCAAAATAGTTGGTTTCGGCACCGGTGGCAAACACCAGGGCATCATACTCCAGTTCGCCATTGTGCAGTACCGCGATATTCTGGTCCGCTTTCACAGAAACCATTTCGCCCATACGGAAACGAATGTTTTTTTTGTCGCGAAAATATTTACGGAAAGGATAACTTATACTGGATGGTTCCAGGTAAGCCGTAGCCACCTGGTATATAAGTGGTGGAAAAAAGTTATAGTTGTTCTTATCCACCAGCGTAATTTCAAAATCAGGGTTGTTAGAGAGTTCATTTGCAAGGTTTAATCCTGCAAATCCTCCTCCTATTATTACTATCTTCATGGAATTGTGGGTGTTATATTTAAAGCGTTGTATAGTTGTAAAAAACAGTATAAAGTTAAGATTTTGCCTGTTAATGTGCAAAAAGCTGTACGGTACTTGTGGCAGATTTATGAAATAATTAGCGTACCACAGGCGTATTTACCAATCAGGAAAAAAAGCGAACGCTAAATTATGAACACCTGATATAGATTTGTTAATATTGTAGCATCAGCCTTACGTAATAAGTACTTTTGACAAACACAAGACCAGAAACACAAAAACATGCGAATTAAAAAAACACTGAAAGATAGCCTGCAAATACTTAAAGATACCTTTACCGGATTTATGGCCGATAAGGGACTTAAACTTAGCGCATCGTTATCTTACTATACCTTGTTCTCGCTGGCTCCCATGTTGCTGCTGATCATATCGCTGGCCAGTACCTTTTATGGACGCGATGCTATTGAAGGGCGTGTGTTTTTTGAAATTCGCGACCTTATAGGTAACGATGCCGCGGCTCAAATCCAGCAGGTAATAAAAAACCTTGAGCTTTCGGGTAAAACCACATTATCGCTTATTATAGGTATTTTTACACTGATACTGGGTGCCACAACGGTTTTTGGCGAAATACAGGATTCTATAAACATGATATGGAAAGTAAAAGCCAAACCCAAAAAAGGCTGGCTAAAACTGATAAAAGACCGCCTGCGCAGCGGTTCCATAATTATCGGCCTTGGTTTCCTGCTTATTGTATCGCTGATTGCTAATGGTATTATTGTAGGACTGAGCAGTATACTTGAAGAATATTTCCCGAGCTTTACCATACTGCTGCTTAACATAGCCAACATAGCCATAAGTTTCCTGGTTATTACTGTACTGTTCGGGGTGATATTTAAGGTACTGCCCGATGCTAAAATCAAGTGGAGGGATGTACGCGCCGGTGCTTTTTTCACCGCCTGCCTGTTTCTTTTAGGACGTTACATCATCGGATTATACATTACAACTACCGGAGCAGGTTCGCCTTACGGAGCTGCGGGTTCTATAATAGTGATACTGCTGTGGGTATATTACACCGCTGCAATATTATACTTTGGAGCCGAATTTACCCGTGCCTATGCCATATTTAAAGGCAGGCACATACAGCCCGCTGATTATGCCGTATATGTAGAACAACGCGAGCTGGAAAAAGAAAGGGCCTTCATCGCAGAAAAAGAACCGGCCGAAAATAAATAATTTAACGCTTAATGGCTATCCTGGTTTTCCGAAGCTGACGTTCCAGCTTGTCTTTTATTTTTTGATGGTATACAAAATAGCCACCTATAGCTCCAACTATACTCCCCAAAACGATATCTGTAAAACGCGCAGCAACCAGTTCGCCCGGCCTGCCTGATAGGCTGCTGCCAAATTCGGCAAGCAGTAAGGTTAAACCTGTAATGAATATTACCGCAAGTCCATAATTTCGGGTTATAAGCATTTCCACTACAAACTGCATAAGCATAATACCCAGGCAAATACCCCACACAGGTAATTTTAGCAGGAGTAATAAATAGGCTAATCCCAAGCCGAGAAATGTACCTGTAATGCGTTGCAGGCTGCGCTGCCATATGTGCTTAGCCGAAACACCCTGCATTACCGCAAGACAGGAAACAGGAACCCAATACGGATTTTCGAGTTGGCAAAATTTGGCCACGCCCAATGAAAGGCCTATAAAAACACCAAAAATGGCCGATTCGGCAGTGCCACTGATAAGGTTTTTCTTTACGATTATGGTTTCCTCCTCTTCCGGATTTTTAGTCCGAACCATAAACCCGTAAATGAAAGCCAGTAAACACGCTCCTATACAGCCCATTACAGCCAGCCCGGTTTTATGGGTAATTTCGTGCAGATGAAATGGCATGCATAACGCTACTGCCGCCAGCATAATAAAAAAGAAATTTCCGGGTGGTTTAAGCCTGAAATAACGGGTAACCCAATGCGCCACAAATGTATGCAGGCCAAGGAAAACACACGCTACATAGGGATTAAAGCTAAACAGCAAGCCTAAAAAAAATGACGTTATTAGCCCGAATGAACACGCCATAAGGGTTATCATTCTACGGGTAAAGGAAGCCTGTGGCAGATACAAAATTACCAATCCCGCGAGGCTTGCTACAGCACCTGCATGAGCATTTCCTAAAAAGTAAGCGATCAGCAGCGGAAGCCCTACACACATTGATGCCAGGAAAGGGATATGCCAGCTCCGTGAAGACGGCTTTATAGCATAAAGCTCTTTAAATTCGTTAATCATACGCATAGTGATGCAAAATTACACCATAAAATACAAACAAAAAACTCCCGTAAGAGGGAGTTTTGTTATGCAAAAATGGGCTGTGACCCAAAAGAAAACATTTATATTTTCAGCCTGCCTTCAAGGCTATTGTCATCTACGCTGCTGCCTACAATAGCACCAAGTGCATACTTAAGCATCGTAATCATTTTGCCGCTTTTGGTATCCCAATAGTAAGCATCGGTAGTGGCTACTTTTATTACCGTGGCATTTGGGTCGTCCTTACCTTCTTCAAACCAGGTTTTGGCTATAGGTGTCCATACTTCATCGATGTGGTTTCTATCGGTATAAATTACGGCTTTACCGTATACTGACAAGTATTCTATATCAGCGTTATCGGCAAAAATAAGCTGCACATCTTCATCCTGCTTTATCTCAGTGTTCTTGTTGCTGTTGCGCGAGCTTAGAAACCACAGATTGCCCTGGTCATCTACTTCGAGCACGCTCATAGGACGTACCGGCACCGGCCTTGATGATAATTCGGTACAGAACATACATATTTTAATGTCTTCGGCCATTTCTTTTATTTTAGCTACTGCTTCAGCGCTAAAAAGATCTTTATAATTTCCCATGATTATTTCGTTTTAAGAATTAATATCAATACGTTCTGATACCCAGTTTACCGCCTCATCAAACTGACTTTTATCGAATCCCCTAAACTCACCCGGCATTACCTTGCTAAAAGCATCTGTAAAATTTATTACACCTTCAGAATCAGTAACAATGGCGGCTCGGTTCCACTTGGTTATATTTTGCACACCCAGCAGCGCATCCTGTAGCCAGGCACCAGCGGTAAAATCCTTCACAGAAGTATCAAGATACAACAGGTAGTTTAGTTTATCCTGGTTATCTACCAGTTCGGCTACCTGTTCTTTTACAATCTCAAAATCGTCTTTGGTAACTTCGCCTTCAGCCCTGAAGGCTACCATATTATTTGGCACATTATGCATTTGCGTAATCATAACTTTAAGGTTTTTAATTGTTGTTACCCAAAGTTACCCCTTATAACATTGAACGGGTGTTAGCAGCTTACTAATTGACAGCCAAAGAAATGATAAAGTTTTATAATGGTTTTTCCATGAGGTAATCCTCCATAAGGTAACCATTGCCAATATCCACATTAACCTCACCCCTATTAAGAAATCCTACCTTTAGGTAAAAATCATATGCCGGGTTAAAACGGTTAACGTTTAATATAATACTGGTGTTACCGTTGTTGTTCGCGGCATGTTCCACTAAGCTTACAAGAGCCCGGCCTGCGCCTTTACCATGGGTTTGCGGCAGTATATACAGTTTATGGATTTTTGTCTTCCCCGGTTCGTTGTTAATTTCATAAGAGCAAAACCCGAACGGAGTAGCGGTTTCATCCTCTACCATATAAAACTGATGTCCTTTAACAGTCATTTGTGTTTCTATGGCTTCCCTGCTATACATCAGGTCCATCATATAATTAAGCTGTGCTTCTAACAGTATGCTACTATATGTTGCCTCCCATGTTATCAGCGCTATTTTGTAAATAAATTCGTAATCAGACGGTGTTGCTTTTCGTATATTCATATATAGATGTCCTGTATTTACTGTGTCTTTAGATATTTTTCTTATTGGTAAAAATACGAAATAAAATATTGGCACGGATATTGGTTTATACTAATCAAACCACTAAAAAAACGTTTTTATAGCTATTAATTTTACTTGAATCATGAAAACGAAACTGATAAATACCATGCTGTTTGCCTTTCTTAGTATTGGAGGCCTCTTTGCCCAAAACGTAACTACCGTAAGGGCTAATAACAGCGACATAAGTGATAACCTGGACCTGCAGGCTGTAGCATCGATATTTGGCGACTCACGCGATCTTGAAGATTTCGAGCGCAGGCTTAATGACCCTGATACCATGATATCTAACCTGGACCTTAATAACGACGGACGGGTAGATTATCTGCGTGTTGTAGAACTTGCCGAACAAAGTACACACGTAATAGTATTGCAATCAGTACTGGGCCCGGATACATTTCAGGACGTAGCTACCATAGAGGTAGAGCGCGACCGCCAGAATAATGTTACCGTTCAGGTGGTAGGCGACCCCTACATATACGGACCAAGCTATATCTACCAGCCCGTATATGTGACAAGACCCGTGTTGTTTGGCGCATTTTGGGTAAGCAGTTACAGGCCTTATTATTCGCCATGGTATTGGGATTACTATCCTACCTACTACAATTACTGGGCACCTTGCGCGCCTTACAGATATCATAACCATGTAAATGTGTACATAAACTACAGGAACACCTACACCTATGTAAATGTAAGGCACAGTACACGTGCACAGACAATGTATACCCCAAGGAGAAGCAATGCTTTCGAACGTGAAAATCCGGGCCGTTCGTTTGCTGTGAGGAATAACAATGTACGTAACCATTATGACCTACAGCAGACCCGAGGTAATTTAACCCAGGGCGGTCGTGCAGCCAATACGCGTAATTTTACAAACACACGGGCAACACAGGCCAACAGCAATGCTGTACGCAGTTTTAACAATGGTGGCGGAAGGGAAAATGGTACACGTTCGTTAAACCAAAACAGTACTAGGAATTTTAATCAGGGTGGTGGCCGCGAAAACAGTGTAGCCCCTTCAAGAGGGAACAATAATGTTACCACACCTTCAAGAAGTTTTAATAACAACGACAATAACGCAGTTAGTGCCCCTACAAGAAATTATGGTACTCCACGCGGAAATAACAATCAAAATAGCATTATAAACAATAATAGTGGCACGGTACGCAGTGCTCCATCTGCCCCACAGTACCAGCAACAGCAACCTACACGGAGTTTTGATAATAATCCGGGTAGGCAAAATACCGCACCGCGTAGTATAAATAATGCCAATAGTGCACCCATACGCAACGCAGCTCCTGCTATGCAAAATGCACCCCAGCAAATGCGCAGCGCACCTGCACCGGTAAGACAAAACAGCCCGGCTGCCCCAATACAAAGAGGAGGCGGTAACAACGGCGGCGGAAGACCCGGCAGAAATTAACTTACAAAATAATATTGCAATAAATTAAGATGGCTATCTCGAAAGGATGGCCATTTTTGCGTATTGAAATGGCTATAATATAAAATAAACGGAACAAAAAAGGCTGCCCGAAGGCAGCCTTTTGAACGTATACTGTAATATTACAAAAATATGTATAACAACCTGACCCCTACTGCAAGTGCGATAGCAATCTGGATGTAAATAATCAGTGTATCTTTTGTTTTAAAAGAACGGTAGTGCGAATACCTTTTTTTGCTGTAGCGCTCGTCTACTGCGGCTTCAAAGCCCGCGAATGTCATTAACTTCTTCATAGCTTACCCCATTAAATCATTTATAATTCTTTAAAGATATAAAATCTAATTTAAAAACGTATACAATTTAGAACCAAGCGTTCACTTTTTACCCAAATTTTAACACTATATATTATTTCTGCACAATTTTTAAGATTTAATTATACATTCTAAGTGATTTTTGTAATTACACATCTTTAGTTAACTTTACCCCCTTATATTTTTATAACCGGTGGGCAAACAAATAGTAGTACTTATAGGCGGTCCCGGCAGCGGCAAGACCACACTTATAGAAAAACTGAGTGAACAGGGACATATTTGTTATCCTGAAATTTCGCGCGAGGTTACCCTGGAGGCGCGCAAGCAGGGTATTGAGCAACTTTTCCTGGAAAAGCCGTTGCTATTTAGCGAGCTGCTGCTTGAAGGACGTAAAAAACAATTCTTTAAAGCCCATGAAGAGGAGGCTGCTGTTGTATTTATAGACCGCGGTATACCCGATGTACTGGCCTATATGCATTACATAGGCGACTCTTATCCCCCGTTTTTTGAACAGGCATGTAAAGACCACGTGTACAGTAAAATATTTTTCCTGCCGCCATGGGAAGAAATTTATACTGCCGATGATGCCCGTTACGAAAACTACGAACAGGCCAAACTTATTTCACTGCATTTGCATGAAACATACTCTAACTACGGTTACGAAATCATAGAAGTACCAAAAGATACTCCGGAGAACCGAATTCTTTTTATCTTAGGGCATCTTTCATAAACACTATGCAGCAGGCACTTCAGGTCCTAAAAAAATATTGGAACCACAACAGCTTCAGGTCACCGCAGGATGAAATCATTGCTTCGGTGCTTAGTGGCAAAGATACTTTTGCGCTTATGCCTACCGGAGGCGGAAAATCAGTATGCTTCCAGGTACCCGCATTAATTAACGAGGGGCTTTGCCTGGTGGTATCGCCACTCATAGCACTGATGAAAGACCAGGTGCAAAACCTTCAGCAAAAAGACATAAAAGCCATAGCACTTACCGGCGGGCTCAGTGCTGACGAAATTAGCTACCAGCTGGATAATTGTAAATTTGGCGGATATAAATTTCTTTACCTCTCGCCCGAAAGGCTGGAAGCGGACTGGATAATTGAACGCCTGAAAGACTTGCCAATAAATCTTGTAGCTATAGACGAAGCGCACTGCGTATCGCAATGGGGCCATGATTTCCGTCTGGCATACCTAAAAATAGCATCACTAAAAACACATTTAACTAAAGTACCATTCATAGCTCTTACGGCATCGGCTACAAAACGGGTTCAGGAAGACATAATTAAATACCTTGGAATGAAAGATCCCGTGGTGTTTAAAAAATCCTTCACACGCGAAAATATAGCTTATATGGTTTTTGAATGCGAAGACAAGCTAAACCGCCTGCAACAGATACTTACCAAAAATACAGGTGCGGCCATTGTATATGTGCGTAACAGGCGTGCCTGCCACGATGTGTCCAGGCAGTTACAAAGCATGGGGTTTCAGGCTACGTTTTACCACGGAGGGCTTAAGGAAAAAGAGAAAGAAAAAAACATGCAGGCATGGTTAAGTAACCAATACCAGGTCATTGTGGCTACCAATGCCTTCGGGATGGGAATAGACAAGCCCGATGTAAAAACCGTAACCCACATACAACTACCCGAAAACCTGGAAAGCTATTACCAGGAAGCAGGGCGTGCAGGGCGTAACGGGCAGAAAAGCTTTGCCGTTATCCTGAAACACCATACTGATGTGGCTATGGCCAAAGCGCAGTTTATAGATAGGCTTGCCGATAAGGCTTTCTTAAAGCAGGTGTACCAAAAACTAAATGCATTCCTTAAAATAGCCTATGGCGAAGGCCCGGGCGAGGTATTTCCGTTTAATTTTAATGACTTTTGCAAAAAATATAATTTCCCTACAGTAAAGGCGTATAATGCCTTACAGTTTTTAGACCGGCAAGGTATACTTACGCTCACCCGGGAGTTTACAGAGAAGGTACACGTACAGTTCTTAATCCCCAGCAGGGAGGTGGTGCGTTATATAAGCCTTAATCCGGCAGATGAAGAACCTATACTAGTACTACTGCGAAGTTATACCGGTATATTCGACATGGAAACACCTGTAAATGCTAATATGATTGCCGCCAAAGCCAAGGTTACTACAGATGCCTTTATGCAAATACTAAAGCGGATGGAAGCACAGGGAACAATTTCGCTGAGGGCATTGGGCAACGATAGCAGCATAGTATTTAATGAAGTGCGTGAAGATGAGCATACCATAAACCGTATTGTAAAATTCCTGGAGCAGCAAAACCGTATCAAACAGCAACAATTTGAAAGTGTTGCGCAGTATGTAGCCGATGAAAGTCATTGTAAAAGCCGTATGATACTCGAATATTTTGATGAGGACGTACAGGAAGATTGCGGCATCTGTTCTTACTGCATCACCCAAAAACGCCCGGCACAAAGCCCTATCGAAATCGCTACGGCTATTTTAGGATTACTGAATCAAAAATCTTTTACTTCGAGAGCAGTAGAACAGGAATTAGGCTTGACACAGGAAGAAGCCATACAGGGCATACAGCTGTTGCTTAATGCCAAAAGGATAACAATTAATACTAATAACGAATATATACTTGTATAATGAACAAGCTAAAGATAGTTTTTATGGGTACGCCTGAGTTTGCTGTAGGTATACTTGACGCGATTTACCAACTTAATTACGATATTGTAGGTGTAATTACCGCTCCCGACAAACCGGCAGGACGCGGGCAAAAAATAAAATACAGTGCTGTAAAAGAATACGCGCTTGAAAAAGGCCTTACCTTATTACAGCCTACAAACCTTAAAGATGAAGGTTTCCTCGCTGAATTAAAAGCATTGGGAGCTAACCTACAGGTAGTGGTTGCATTCCGTATGCTGCCCGAAGCGGTATGGAAAATGCCTGAACTGGGTACGTTTAACCTGCATGCATCGTTACTGCCACAATATCGGGGTGCAGCACCTATTAACTGGGCCGTAATAAATGGTGAAGAGCGTACAGGGGTTACTACATTCTTTATAGATGAGAAAATAGACACCGGTGCCATGATACTTAAAGAGGAGACAGAAATAAAGCCTGACGAAACCGCCGGCGAACTGCACGACCGCCTTATGGAACTGGGTAAAGATGCCGTAGTAAAAACACTTACCCTTATAGAAACCGGCAATGTGCAAACCACGATTCAGCCGCAGGATGGGGACATAAAAACAGCTTATAAGCTAAATAAGGATAACTGTAAGATAGACTGGAGCCGCCCGGGGCAGGAAATATATAATCAAATAAGAGGGCTATCGCCCTACCCTGCCGCCTGGACTTTTATAGCCGACAGAGGAGAAGAATGGAATGTAAAAGTGTATGAAGCCCTATACGAAAGTTACACACACTCCTACCCTACCGGAAAGCTAATTGTAGAAAATAAGCAGATAAAAGTATTTACAACGGATGGTTTCGTAGTACTTAAAAGCCTTCAACTGCCCGGAAAACGCAGAATGAACGCGGCAGAACTACTAAATGGGACAACATTTACGTCAGAAGCGAAGGCTTTTTAAGCCATGAAAAGCATCTTTTTTACAAAATGTTAATAAAACAAGTCTGTTTGTTAACATTTCAGGAAAAGTTATCAACAATTAAAATCAAATTGTTATAAATCACTTGCATGGTATGTAATTCCTGCTAAATTTGTAATACAGGAATTGGAAAATAAGATATTTTAACCAGACAATTAATTACAACATTATGAACAAATCAGAATTGATCGACGCTATTGCTGCAGATGCAGGTATTTCTAAAGGTGCTGCTAAAAAAGCGCTTGAATCTTTTGTATCTCACGTAAGTGATACACTTAAAGGTGGCGGCAGGGTATCTCTGGTAGGCTTTGGCTCATTCTCTGTATCAGGCAGGGCTGCAAGAGAAGGCAGAAACCCACAAACCGGTAAAGCTATAAGCATTGCTGCAAAAAATGTGGTTAAGTTTAAGCCGGGTGCAGAACTTGATACGCACGTAAACTAAGCGATACTCAAAAAAAGTATAATCAAAGCTTCCTGTATTCAGGAAGCTTTTTTTGTAGAAAAGCAACTGTATATATGCCTGCCAGTATTGTAACATATGAATTTAAATCCGGGCTTCCCCTGGAATTCGAGGTCTTTCCATGCAGGAAATGTTTCGTAAAAACAAGTCGATGTTAACCGGGGTGCATCGCACTGATTTTTACCATATCCTGTGGTTTACAAAGGGTTCGCCCACCCACATGGTAGATTTTGCTCAGGTAAAAATGTGCCCACAGAGTATCTTATTTCTTAAAAAGGATGCTGTACATCAATTTGATATTCATACTGCATTTGAAGGTCATGCGATTTTATTTACAGAAAATTTCTTTTGTAGTAATCACGAAGATTTTAACTACCTGCAATCTGGCAGTATGCTGTTTAATGACTTGTTTGGACTATCCAGAATAGTGCTAGAAGACGACCTTGCTACATTTAAAACAATATTCGCAGAAATGCAGCAGGAGCTGTCTCGTATAAAAGATGATTATCAGGAACGGTTGCTACGCACGCTGCTAAGGCAGTTCATGTACCTCGCAGAGAGAAATAAGAAAAAACAAGGTGTACTTACATTCAGGAAGGACGCGAATTTCGATTATGTTTTAAAGTTTAAAAATTTTATAGACGAACAGTTTGTATTGCACAAACAGGTGAGTTACTATGCTAAGTTATGTAACCTATCAGAAAAACGCTTAAACACCGCTACCACAGCCATTTTGGGTAAAGCCCCGAAACTACTGATTTCAGACCGTGTAATGCTTGAAGCCAAGAGGCTATTGGCACACAGCAACAGTTCAGTTAAAGAAACAGGATTTTTGCTTGGCTTTGAAGAACCTACAAATTTTATAAAATACTTTAAAAAACATACCGGAATTACCCCGGCGGAATTTCGAGCTAAAACAGAAACGGCGTAAATGTATCATTTTAGCACCTAAATATATTCGCCCCGGATGTAGAACTTTTTTCAATTTTGCAGTATAAAATAACAAACGATGAAAAAAGTAATTTTAAGTACTGCGCTACTATTGGCACTAGGTACATCTGCAGGGTTTGCACAAACAAAAAACAGGCAAAATACTAAGCATATAACAAATTTATCTGCAAAACAGAAGGCCGAGGCATTACTAAAAAGCCTGGAAACCGGTGATGCTGTTGCTAATGGATACATTAATCCTGACAAGTATATTCAGCATAACCTAAACGTGCCGAATGGTATAGAAGCTTTTCTGGCATTTAAAGAAGTAACCTCCAAAGCAGGGGGCAAAATTACCCTGGCACGTGTATTTCAGGATGGTGATTATGTATTTATTCACAGTGCCACAAAACTACATGGCGATGAAATAGGTTTTGACATTTTCCGGTTCGAAAAAGGCAAAATCGTAGAGCACTGGGACAACTTACAAACAGCGGCAGACAAAACTGCAAACAGGCATACCCTGATAGATGGTGCAACAAAGATTACCGACCGTAACAAAACAGCCGCGAATAAAGCCCTGGTAAAAGAATTTGTAGAGAAGTTCCTGGTTAATGGAGATGTATCTATTGTTCCCGATTATCTTCAAAAAGAAGGCTATATACAACACAATCCGAACATAGGAGATGGTATTACAGGCCTACAGGCGGCACTTAAATATTTTGCGGAAAACAAAATAGGCTTCAGGTATACAAAAATCCATAAGGTGCTTGGTGAAGGCAATTTTGTTCTCGTAGTAAGCGAGGGAGAAATGGCGGGCGTTCATAGTTCATTTTATGATCTGTTCAGGGTAGAAAACAATAAAATTGCCGAACACTGGGATACGATTGAAAGCATACCTGCAACATCTGAATGGAAAAACCAAAACGGAAAGTTTGGTTTTTAAATAACAGAATATATTTTTAACCCATACACAAATAGCTTCCGTAACCGGAGGCTATTTGTATTGATTTTAAAGAATCAGCAAATTAATAGAAATGAGTACTTTAATTCAATAACACATGGCTAATAGTAACGTAGCATCGTAAAACCACTATTTAAAACGCAGAATTTATATTAAAAAATATTGAATTATTTTTCGGGCTAATTATTTTTTGTTAAATTACAGTCAAATTGCAGGAAGTATGATTTCAACAAAACCACACAAAGGCCACCTGCTGATAGCGGAACCTTCAACCTTGGGTGATATTTCTTTCAACAGGTCGGTAATTTTACTTGCAGACCATAGCCCGGAAGGCTCAGTAGGTTTTATACTGAACAAACCATTGGATTATACCATTAATGATCTTATCCCTGAGATTAATGCACATTTTAAGATATATAATGGTGGCCCTGTAGAACAGGACAATCTTTACTTTATACATAATGTACCCGACCTGATACCGGATAGCATAGAAATATCTGCCGGAATATATTGGGGCGGCGATTTTGAATGCGCTAAAGTGATGATAAACAACGGTAGTTTATCTAAACAAAATATACGGTTCTTTTTAGGCTATACCGGCTGGTCTGCAAACCAGCTTGAATCAGAGCTTGAAGAAAATTCATGGATAGTAACCCAAAACAGCTACAGCAGTAAAATCATAGGCAAATCAAGTTCATCGTTCTGGAAAGAAAAGATAATGGAACTTGGCGGCGACTATGTTATATGGGGAAATGCACCGGAAAATCCGGCATTAAACTAATATAATGAACACATCGCTACCCTAACCTTATTTTAGCATTAAGCCTTTTTACAATGGTTGCCGAAAACTCTGTTTTAAAGTCTTTCTTGCGGTATCGGGTAACGGGCTGAACTCCTGAAATTACATTTGTAATAAAAATTTCATCAGCCTTTTGTAAATCAAAAGGCGAAATTGAGGTTTCAGACACCTCTATGCCATCCACTTTTTTTGCAAGCTCAAGTACTTGCTTACGCATAATTCCGTTAAGGCAGCCATCGGTAACGGGCGGTGTAACCAGCTTGTGCCCTGTAAGCATAAATATATTGCCCTGTATGGCTTCAATAACATTCTTGTCATCATTTACCATCAGGCAATTTTGGTAGCCGTTTTCGGCCGCAAAAATAGCTGCGGTAGTGTTTAAGATACGGTTAGAGGTCTTAATCGTTGATATAAGCTGTTTCGAAATATAAAAATCCTTATAAAGTTCAACTTCATAAGCACTTTCATTAATTTCATACAAACTGTTTTGTAATGGCTCTGCAGTAATAATAAATTCTGTTGCACGGGTAAGCGGCTCATACTTACCTCCCGGTTTCCTGAAAAAACTTACTCTTGCACGATATGACGATGCGCCTCCTAAAGCTGCGGTAAGTGCTAGCACCTGGGCTTCCATATACTCCAGGGTAAAGTGCATAGGTATTTCCATACGTACAATACGTAATGACGACATAAGGCGAAAATAATGATCTTCAATAAACAGCACTTTATTATCTAATACTTTAACCGTATCAAATATAGCATCACCATATAGGAACGCCCTGTTTTCTTCAATCCCTAAACCCGTAGTTTCTGTAAGTGTACCGTTATAATTTAGCATAAAAAAAGCCCTGAAATAATTCAGGGCAAATATAGTTCATAAAAATGCTTTATACTATACAGAACCTAAAACATGTTTAAGATCTGAAATCTGGTTCTCCCATAGCTGCTTAGACTCCTGTACATCATCCTCCGGTGCAAAATCTACGACCATTAATGAAACATCCTTAGTAATTTCATCTACCAGAATACGCATCTCAAAGTAATACTCACCATCCCTGTTATCAGCATCTACCCATCTGAATTTTACTTTTTCTCCTGTCTTTTTAGAAGAGAGGCGCGCTTTTTCTTCAGCATCATCCCAAATAAAAGTAAAAAATTCTCCACGCGAATTTACGTTATCTGCAAACCATTCTGAAAGTCCTGACGGAGTGGATATATATTGATAAAGGAGTTGGGGAGAGGACATTATAGGAAACTCCAACTCATATTTTATTTTTTCGCTCATTGCTAATTAAATTTTCGGAAATATATAATTTTTAACATACAAAAAAAAACATTTCAAAAAATAATTTTTTCTGACAAAAAATGTTTGGAGAGTAGGAATATTGTACTATATTTGCACCCGCATTCAGGAAGCAATTAGCCTACTGAAATAACCAAAAAATGGCGAGGTAGCTCAGTCGGTTAGAGCGCAGGATTCATAACCCTGAGGTCACGGGTTCAACTCCCGTCTTCGCTACAGAGACAAATGGCGTTATTAGGAGACTAATAGCGCCGTTTTTTGTTATTTACGTTATCTTTAGTAATCCGTGAAATCAAGGTGTATTTTCTAAGCTATATGTTTATTGAATCCAATGGAGTTATTTGGATTTAATTTAGAAACTACTTTAAAATAGGGCAATTTTGACTTTTTTTGAAACTTTAAAGTAGATGCGACAAAGCTTTCTGTTGCATCTGTCTAATAAAAAACGGAAATTTGAATCTTGCACTTAACTAACGCATTTCGTGTTGCCGCTGTTGGCGGTAGTTTATTTAATCACGGCTTTAATAATTCTTTGATAGCCATGTCTAATACAGGGTCATTCATGTTTAGCAAATCATTTTGAGTATTTAGAACATGAATGTCAACAGGTGCACCAATTCCTTCATAACAAGTCATTTTGTTATCATAGTATCGCTCATTAGAGAGTGAAATAAGCCACCCATTAGGAAGTGTAAAGCCGTACATATTTGAGTAAATGCCGCGTGTGTTTGAACCAACAATTTTTACATTTGGTAGTTCTCTCATTATAGAGGCATATAAATCTCCTGCACTTACTGTTTTGTCATTTGTCAATACTACTACAGGTTTTGTAAATTGAAAAACACCTTTAGGCTCAGTGTACCATGTTTCAAGTTGCCCAAAATCTTCATATCCTCCTTTTCTTATTCTTGTTTTTTTATGCATCCCAATTACTTTACTAGCTGTAAATCTGCCAGCAACTTCATAAGCAAATTCATCATTGCCTCCAATATTATCTCTAACATCTACGATAATTGATTTCACATCTTTAAAACTTGCAAACAGCGTATCCAATAGTTTACCTGCAACTACTGCATCAGGCACATTATCGGAATCTTGATCAACGAAACATCTGTTGAAACGCAGGTATCCAATACCATTTGAAGTCGTATAAGCAAACAGAGGTATATCATTAAACTTAGGGCCTATATATTGCAGAGTTGTAAAATGTTTTTGCAATAATGAAGAATTTACCATTTGCCAAAACTTATTGCGTAAACTATCAGTTGGAAACTCTTTTACGAACTGTGAAGGTTTCACGGATTTGAATTGCTTTATTCCCGGAACAATAACATTGATATGATTGTCATTAAAAGGAGCCAGCATCTGAGAAAAAAACGTATATAAAGAATCATCAGAAGTATTGGCGTTTATCAGTGGTCTATATTTTTTATAGGTGGCATGCCAGTCAATATTCCTTAACTTAAAGAAGGCATAGTTGTCTTCGAAAGTATGCCATAACACTTCAAAATTTAATTCCGGTTTTGAAATAGCAGTGTCCTTTGGATAGGATACCGGATTTTGGGCAAAAACAAAACTAAGAGAAAGGGATAGTAATGTAAGGAAAATATTTTTTTTCATTTTAAAATTTTTACTGTTCGTGTTAGTGCCTTTTTCTAATTGGGAATAAGGCATCAAATAAATCACCCACACTTTCAAAGATATGCTTAAATGTTCTGACAAAGTGGTTTTTGTGGAAA
This sequence comes from Bacteroidia bacterium, assembly GCA_046566705.1. Lineage (GTDB taxonomy): Bacteria > Bacteroidota > Bacteroidia > Flavobacteriales > Flavobacteriaceae > Flavobacterium. Next base: position 89,922 of record JBKHWE010000023.1, read on the forward strand.
AACCGCACTCTAACGCAATGTGAGTTAGTGTCAGTTTAGATGATTTAACTAGTGTAAGCAACTATTCTGTTTTTATGCGACGTTTATATTCTTCTATAGTGCAATGAAAATATTTTGAGAAGTTTTTTGAAAGTGTGACAGGATGCAGATTTGTTATTAGTGGGCTCTGTCTCATCTGTCTGCTAAAAGTAAGTTTAAAATATACCACCTGAAGAATTATAGATTGGGGATAACAATAACCTTTGGTATTCATAAAGCAAGAATTATAAGTAACTAAAGGTAAATCTTATTTGTAGATCCGACAGAACCGTTATTCACTTGGAAATGTCCGATAAACTCGCCAGATCCTCCTCGAAATAGTTCGACATTTTTTCGGGCAAGTTTACAGAAAATCAAGCACTTACTTTCGTAAGTGCTTTTTTTACTCCTCAGAGTAAAAATTAAAGGATAAGACCAGAATACCTCCGGTAAACTGTTGAAAAAAGCGTAAAAGTTGTAGTTTGTGTCAGACTTGAAGAACGATAGTTTTTAATCCTTTGTATTCGCTAATACTTTTACGAAGTATACTACCTGTTTTAGTTTTTCTCTCCTTGTAACGTTCTAACCTTGACTTTAGGTGAAGTGCTGCAACCCAAAATCATCAAGCCTACGCATTCTATTGGTTTAAACTTAACCGCAGTTTTTATGTGCTTTGGCCAGTTTAAGCATCTTTATTAAATACACAAATCATATCATTTCTCAATCAATCATTTCAGGACGGCTTTAAATGATATGAAATTTGGGTATCGAAACAATTTGAACAAAGATTGGCACACCACCATAGAAATACTTCTCTGCATAATGGGCTATTTTAGCAAGCAAAATATATTTTTTGATATTTTTAATTTTGTTTCTTCAAAAAGAGCAATTTAAAATTTGTATCATTAAGTAATTCATTAAAGGGAAAAAATATTCATTCACTTTTACAATTAGCTGGTAAAAATGAATTTTAAACGAAACAGCATGAATTTTAAACTGGTTACCTTATTTATTTTAACTACCTTTTCATTTAAAACGGTTTGCGCCCAAGATGCTAAAACCTTTAAGACCACTTATTACGAGGGAGAAAACTTTACAGATAAATCATCTGATTGTATAATTGACACATCAAATTTCCCATATGTCGGATCAGGGTATCTTGATATGGGAGGAAACGGTTCCTACGTTGAATGGAATAATATATATAGTGCAGCGTCAGGAAATTATACGTTATTAATTAAATATGCGAATGCAAGCGTAACAAATCGCTCATGTAAATTAAGCATAAACAGTAAGGCATTGAAAGACCTAAAATTTCCATCACGTTTTGATGACTGGAACTATTACTGGATAGAAAGAGTCACCGTGCATCTAAACGCTGGGAATAATACTATAAAGCTTTTAGCCAATACGCCAAATGGTGGCCCTAATATAGATAACATTGCTGTTTCAGGCAATGACGGGCTTTGCACTCCAACAGGAACTCAATATAATGTAAAAGATTATGGAGCAAAAGGTGATGGAAAAGCAAATGATACACAAGCCATACAAGCAGCTATAGACGCCTGTGCTGATGGTGGTTTTGTAATGCTGTCAGACGGGATATATATGTCGGGACAAATAAGGTTAAAATCAAACATGACCTTATGGATTGACCGTACCGCAATTCTGAAAGGAATACAAGATAATTCCCTATACCCTGCCATAGCCCAGCATGCAGATAATGCGAATGTGTCGTTGCCCGGCGTTCTTGGAGGTGGCGGCTGGGAACTTAAGGAAGCCTTTGTATATGCCGAGGGAGCAAACAACGTAACCATTGCAGGTGGTGGTGTTATAGATGGTAATGGAGATTGTACTATCTGGGACCACACCAAAGATGAAACACTTCGGCCAATGGCCTTATACGTAGCCTATTCTAACAATGTACGGGTTGCCAATATAGACGTCGTGAACAGTGCCATGTGGGATTTTGTTATTTTAGAGTGTAATACCATAATAGTAGACGGAATTAACATTAACACTTCTGCATACGGCGTTAATAAAGATGGTATTGATATTTGTGATTCCCATGATGTAAGCATTACTAATAGCACCATTTTATGTCAGGACGATGCGATTTGCCCCAAAAGCGGTTCAGCAAAAGGTGTACATAATATGACCATTAAAAATGTTACGATAAATGGCACCACGGGCAATAAAATAAAATTCGGAACCTTAACGTATGGAGCTTTTACCAACTGTTTACTTCAGGATATAGCCATCAATGGATCCGGAAGAGGAGGTTTGTGCGCCATTTCCTTACAAGGACTGGATGGTGCCGATTTTTCAAATATTACCTTCGACAGGATAAATTTGCAGACCTCTGCAAATGCTTTCTTCCTACTACATGCAGCCGGAAAACGAGGTCATAGACCTAAAGGCGCTCCGGCAAAAACAGGCAGTATCAGCGATATCAAATTTTCTAATTTAGATTTCAGGAATATTACTGATAATGTTGGCAGTTGTATCAGCGGTATAAACCTAGACGGGACTGTTTATAAAGTGAAAGATGTTACTTTTGATAATGTGAGGGTTCACTCGTTTAAAGGTGGCGCTACTACTGTTCCCAAAACACCAGGTGAATACAAAGGAAACTATCCCGAATACAGTGTTTTTGGCATGCTTCCGGCATGGGGATATTACATCAGATATGCAGAGCATATTAATTTTGTAAATTGCAGCCAGACAGTAGCACCCGCAGATAAAAGGCAGGCGATAGTTAGGGAAGAATAAATTATGTAGACAACCGCACCAAATCTTCTTAAAATAGCCTGAGACCTATGAGTAAATACAATAAATAAAAATCAAGCACTTACGAAAGTAAATGCTTGATTTGTTCTACAGAATAAGAAATAATCATTAATAATTTCTGCCATAGATATTATTAAAACCAGCTGCTGTTTTTACATCATGATTATCAACATCTATTGATTTCTTTAAAAAGAAACAAACTGACCCTTTAACGGGCTTCCTTTTTAACTAAGCCCAAGTACCGGTAAATTATTTCACTACACACCTATCAATACACCTGAGGCGGTTTATATGCGGTAATACTCGATAAACATGCATAAGAAATCCAGCACGGTAATCTCACCTAAGAAATCTTTTAGCTACAGTTTATCTGATGGAAATTTTTTAGACAGTTTATTATGTTCTTCAGGATATAAATGAAACATTACCTCCTACCTATCCAGTTTGAATAAGTAAAAAATATTCAAGCTGAATGGACGGCAGCAATATCCTTAACAATCACCTGGAGAATAATCCATCCGAAAAATTTAAGCCTTCATACCTCTTTACTATAAAATCAAACCCAAATATTTTAGTAGTGACCCATAGAACAGATTAATGCGACGCTGAAAACCATAATAAACAAGAAAACCTCTGTAGATACAGAGGTTTTAAAAGTGATCGCGACAGGATTCGAACCTGTGACCGCCTGCTTAGAAGGCAGGTGCTCTATCCAGCTGAGCTACGCGACCTTACCGTAAAAGTAAGTATTTTTCAAAAAAAAATCCCGCTTTTTCAGCGGGATGTTTGTAATTAGTCGGGGTGGCAGGATTCGAACCTGCGACCTCCTGGTCCCAAACCAGGCGCGATGACCGGGCTACGCTACACCCCGAAAGAAGCGGAGAGACAGGGATTCGAACCCTGGCAACGATTGCTCGTTGACAGATTAGCAATCTGCTCCGTTACCACTCCGGCACCTCTCCTCTTAACTTTTTTCGCATCAACAGTAGTACTGTTTAGCGGTGGCAAATGTAGCGCATTTATCTAGATATTTGCAAGCATTTGCTAAGTTTTTTTTGCTTTTTTTTCTACTAATTCCCAAAGTAATTAACAGTCAATGTTATGCAAATGAAAAAAAATTATTTCACGCACTTTAAATTTTCAATAAAGTAGCGTTCCGGGGTAAAAGTTTGCTGCATTGTTTCACTTGTAAGCTCGGTACGTATAGGATAATCTACAATTTCCCCTGAATATTTAACCCTTATAAAGGTAATGGCAGAGCTTTCCAGGTCTTCCATAGAGCCTTTCATAAACAAAAACGGGCCGGTAAGCGCACGTATGTTGTTTTTTTCCTTATCATCATATATAAGCATGGAGCACTGCCCTTCACCACCGTATACCAGGGTGACTATCCTGTTATTGGCAAGCTGCACATAAATGCGCGAATCTTTATCCAGGCAGTACATTTTAGGGAAATCCTTCGCCTTAGACAGCAACTGGAAGTTGACCAGCGGCACCCCCTGGCTGTTCGAAAGCGAAAAGAATATGAATTGCGATGATCCGCCAAAACTGCGTTCATACATAAGATACTCCGGTGTAGTACGCAATTCCTCGCCTTTTGTGGTATCCTCTATGGCGTATTTGCATTCCTTATTTTTTTGCGCGTGGGCATAACCGCTAATTACCAATACCACAGCAAGGGAACATCGTATAAAAAAAGTTTTCAATGATAGTAAGGTTTAATTTATACTGCCAAATATAGATAAAATATATTTCAACATCCTGTAATGTTTTACCGGGATAAAAACATATTTGTCAAAAAATTAATAGCTTTGGCACAAACCTCAAACACATCATTATGAAGAAGTTTATTGTACCGGGTGCACTACTGGCGGCCCTGGCTGTTTCCTTTGCCTTTAAGGGGAATGAAGGTTATACAGCAGTTAAAGCACTGCCTAAAAATACCGTGGAAAAAACCCCGGCCGAGAACTACGCAAACTATTGTGCAAGCTGTCACGGCGAAAAGATGGATGCCTTTACCGACAGGCAATGGAAACATGGCAGCGATGCAAAAGACCTCGTAGTAAGTATAAAAAAAGGATGGGTAAACGAGGGAATGCCTGCCTTTGAAAAAACCTTTACCAATAAGGAAGTCGAAGAACTTGCAGCATACATAAAAAAAGGCATACAAAATGTAGCCACCTTTAACTTTGACAGCGAACCTGTAACAGGAACCTTTAAAAGCGAGAAACTTACCGTAAAGCTCGATACCGTAGCCACCGGGCTGGATATAACCTGGGGCATGGCTTTTTTACCCGACGGGAATCTGTTGGTTACAGAACGCGGTGGCAAGATATACCGTATAGCCAACAAAAACAAACAGGAAATAACCGGGGTTCCGGAAGTACTTAACGAAGGACAGGGTGGCCTGCTGGACATAGCCCTGAGCCCTAAATTTAAAACGGATAATCTTGTTTATTTTTCCTATTCAAAACCAAAGAAGGAGAACGGAAAAACCCTTGCAACTACAGCTGTTATAGCCGCGAAACTACAGGGAAATGAGCTGGTAAATCAAAAGATAATTTTCGAGGCCCTGCCCTACGCCCCTACCCGCCACCATTATGGCAGCAGGCTGGTGTTTGACGATAAAGGGTATTTATTTATTAGCGTAGGCGAACGCGGTAACGAACAACAGAATCCACAGCAGCTTAACGATAACCAACTGGGTAAAATTCACCGTATAAATGCCGATGGCTCCCTACCTGCCGATAACCCGTTTAAAGACAAGAACGGAAAGCCTACCAGCATTTACTGCTATGGCAACCGTAACCCACAGAGCCTGGCTTTTAACCCATGGACTAACGACCTTTGGGAAACCGAACACGGCCCTCGTGGCGGAGATGAAATAAACATCATAAAGCCGGCCAAAAACTACGGCTGGCCAAAAACCAGCTACGGTATTAACTACAATGGTACCACCATAACCGATAAGGCGACCGCCCCGGGCATTACAGACCCTATACTGTACTGGCTGCCCAGCATAGCCCCATCGGGCATGGTATTTGTAACCGGCGACAAGTACAGCCCGTGGAAAGGCGCGCTGCTTGTGGGGTCGCTGCGGTTTAAATACCTGAACCTTTGCTACCTTAATGGCAATAAAGTCGTTAAGGAAGAAAAACTGCTTAAAAACATTGGCCGCGTGCGCGATGTACGCCAGGCACCTGACGGGTATATCTACGTGGCTGTAGAAAAACCGGCATCGGCTATATACAGGCTGGTACCCGTTAAATAATTTTCTTAAAAAATTTTAACCGGCGCATTGCCGGTTAAAAAATTATCATTTACTTTGCAATTCAAAGTACTTTAAAAATGAACGAATATTTAAAGGACATTCAGGATATTAAGAAGATGATGGACCGCTCTACGCAGTTCATCTCCCTGAGCGGTATATCGGGAGTATTAGCAGGTATTTACGCCCTTGCAGGCGCTTATATGGCAAAACAGATAACCGGCAACAACTACCCTTATATAACCCTGGAGAGTGCGGAATTTAAGCAATGTATGGGTATCATGGCAGCGGTACTGGTACTATCGGTAGGTACAGCACTGATCATGTCTGCCGGCAAGGCAAAAAAACAGGGCACCACCCTTATAAACAGCACCGCGATAAGGCTCGCTATAAACTTTATGATTCCGCTTGCAACGGGCGGCGTTTTTGCCTTACTTTTGATAAAAGCGCACCACTACGGGCTGGTAGCTCCGGTAACGCTGATATTCTATGGGTTAGCCTGTGTTAATGCCAGCAAGTATACCCTGCGCGACGTGCGCTATCTGGGCATAACCGTAATAATCATCGGCCTGCTCGCTACCTACGCCATAGGTTACGGGCTGGAATTCTGGGCACTTGGATTTGGCGTATGCCACATACTGTACGGCAGCATTATGTATTTTAAATACGACCGTAAACAATAGGTTTGAAAAACATTTTACAGCATATAAACAAAGCGTTTGATCATCGCATACGGCTGGGTATTATGAGTATACTCATGGTTAACGAGTACGCTGATTTTACTACCCTTAAAGAGCTGCTGGGTGTAACCGACGGTAACCTTGCCAGCCATGCCAAAGCCCTTGAAGCAGAAGAATATATAACCGTGGAAAAACAGTTTATAGGCAAAAAACCAAATACACGCTATATAGCCACCGCAGCGGGCCGTAAGGCATTTAGGGAACACATAGACGCGCTTGAAAAACTGATACAAAAGAGCTGATATTTTTTTACTTATTAACTTTGAAAAACAAAGTACTTTATAAAAACGAGAACCATGATTTCAACCTTAAAATTTTTCGCTGTGCGAAATATGAAACGCTACCTGCCCCTTATACTGCTCACGGTATTTAGTATCATACTACTATTACTAAGAGTTAAGATAACACAATCAGTTTATTATTTATTCCTGGTCTGGAACCTCTTCCTTGCCGCGTTGCCTTTGGGCGTAACCCTCATTATTAACAGTACTGATAAGATTAAGAACAACAAGTACCTCTTCTACCCTGCCCTCATGGGTTGGCTTTTACTCCTGCCCAATGCTCCTTACCTGGTAACAGATTTCATGCACTTCAGGCACGAAAGCTCCGTGCCGTTTTGGTTGGATTTACTCATACTGGGGTCATTTAGCGTTAGCGGGTTCCTGCTTGGGTTGGCCTCCATGTATAATGTATACAAGATATTATCTAAAAAATGGCACAAAGCTGCCGCTATGCTCTTTATGGCAAGTACATGCCTACTTTCTGGTTTAGGTATCTACATAGGCCGGATGCTGCGCTATAACAGCTGGGATGTACTCCGCCACCCTATCCACTTAGTAAACGATGTAATAAACGGGTTCATCGCTCCCGAAACCATGCTTACCGCCTGGGGCTTTACACTGGGATTCGGCTTTCTGCAATTCCTTTTGTTCGACCTGTATACGACCTCGGAAAAGTAAAAAAATTTATTCATCTACTTTGAATTTCAAAGTAAAAAACGATATAACAATATGAGTACGATGACACAAAAAATTGAAGCGATAAAACGCGAATTTGACCACAAAGCGCAACGCCTCACTGCCCTGAACCTGATTAAGTATCCGGAAGGTACGCTTGGACAGCATCTGGGTAAATTCCTGCTGACAAGGAATTATGGACAGAATACCTATGCCAGCCGGGAAGACATATTGCAAATGCTCATTACCGGCAATAAACCTACCTTAACGGATGAGATCGCTTTACAATACTATCTCTTTGGTAACGGAAGCACGAGCCTAAGGGTACTGCTTGCCCTATGTATCGGTTCTGCAATGATGCCTCATAAGCTATTACATTTTTATAAAATGTACCAAAAGGGTAAAGCCGCTTTACGCTTTTACGATATAGACCACCTGGCGCTGTTGTACCAACCTGTAGCCCGCATTAAAGAAACCTTCATGATCCAGGAGCCATGAAACGCCTTAGCAAAACAACCCTCCTGTTGTGGCTGCCCGTAGTGGTATGGGCAGCCACTTTTACCCTGCTCACCGTATTGTTCTTCTTTGGAAATTATATTGATGTACTGTGGGAAACAGCTATCAAAATAATACTGATTAGCATACTGTTTATAAATATTGTTTCGGCATCAGTAACCTGCGTTGCCATGACTTTGTATCAAACCAAAAGCAGGGAATATTTATTAAGGCTGCTGTTACTACTCAGCAATATCCTGACCGTATTTATATACCAGCTTATTATTAATCTCATATATCATTAACTATGACACAACCAATGACATTACGAACAGTCCTCAACTTTTTCAGCCCGAACGACCACGGCGGGTTAGACGAAAAACAGATTCCCGTATCGATAGAACACTTTATACAGCAGCCCATAATGCTTTTTAGCATAACCTTGATTACCATGACGGCGTTCTTAGGTATAGACATGCTTATAAGCAGCGAATGGCTTATCCCTATAGGCATTTTCCAGGCAGTAACGGCGCTGCTACTGGTATTCTATAATATGGGTGTGGTATTTACAGCGGTTCAGTTATCCTTTACTTACTCTAACATGAAGGGGCTGTTACTACAGAAAACATCGCTGCTGTTTATAAACATCCCGATACTGGCATGCTACTTATTCATCATTAAAACAATAGTATTTTAAACCGTAAAAATCATGGAAATCCAATCTCAAACACACGAAGAACCGAGAGGCTTTATGCAAAGTACCACCGCACGCGTAATTATGATAGGCGTGCTTACCCTGGCCCTGCTATTGCCATTAGGGTATGTAGCCAACCTTATGGAGGAACGGGAAAACCTACATGAAAACGTAAAACGCGAAATGGCCGACCAGTGGGGCGACAACGTATATTTTTACGGCCCTGTGCTAAAAGTACCCTACACCTCCTATACCGACACCCAGGTGATAGACCAGGTGACTAAAAAAGTAGTGGTAAACCGCGCAGCCGCTACTGAATACGCCTACTTTTTCCCGGAAACACTCAATGCCCATGCTACCGTAAAAACAGAAGAAAAGCATCGTAACAATTACAAAACTACCGTATTTACCAGCAGTATGAATTTTAGCGGGTTTTATAAATCGCCTGATTTTAGCAAAGGCGATATTAAGCCCGAAAACATTCAGTGGCAAAAAGCTACCATTCTCATAAATACCGATAACCTGAAGAGCATTAACGGCGCGCTGAATATAAGCCTGAACGGCAAAAGCTACGCCTTTGAACCTGTAATCCAGTCGGATAAAAATACTACTGAAGCTTTGGAAACCCCTCCCTTTGCATTAGACCTGACTACCGGAAAAATCGACTTTAAACTAAAAGTAGGCTATAATGGCACAGAAAGCATCAGGATGGTACCTATAGGAAAATTAACCTCTGTAAACATGGAGAGCAACTGGCCCGACCCTAAATTTACAGGTAATTTTCTCCCTTCGGATAAGCATATTGAGGAAATGAAAGGCTTTACCGCGAACTGGAAGGTATCGCACCTTAACCGCCCGTTTGTACAACAGTACTTTGGCTCGTTACCTGATTTAAGGAGCTTTACGCTGGATACTGAATTTCATATAAAAAACAACGAGTACCAGCAAAACCTACGGGCTGCCAAATACGGTTTCCTGGTTATAGGGCTCACGTTCCTTGTATTTTTCCTGATACAGACCATAAGCAAAATATACATCCACATTTTCCAGTACTGCATGATAGGCCTTGCCCTGATTATGTTCTACACCCTGCTTATTTCCATAACCGAACACAGCAGCTTTAACCTGGCTTATGGCATAGCGGGTACCGCGGTGGTAGCCATGATAACCCTGTATACCCGTACGGTACTAGGGCAGCCAAAGCTCACCCTGCTGGTAAGCGCGTCGCTGGCAGTGCTGTACACGTTTATCTACGTAATCATACAGTTGGAGGATTATGCCCTGCTGGCCGGCAGTATAGGCCTCTTTGCAATACTGGGCGCTGTAATGTATTTTTCAAGGAAAATAGAGTGGCAACCGAGTTATTAAGCATCATAGCTGTTAAACAAAAAAAAATCCCGCCAATGGCGGGAGTTCCTATATCTGACAGCTAATCGCTAAAGCTTAATTAAGCAATTTTAAAACGCTTACGGTCGTTCTCGTTAAGGTAGATTTTACGAAGACGTAAGCTCTTAGGCGTTACCTCTACGTACTCATCTTTCTGGATGTATTCCAGTGCCTCTTCAAGAGAGAATTTAATAGCAGGGATAATCCTTGCTTTATCATCTGCTCCAGACGAACGAACGTTAGTAAGTTTTTTGGTTTTGGTTACGTTAACCACCATATCATCACCACGGCTGTTTTCACCAATAACCTGTCCTTCGTAAATATCCTCGTTAGGATCTACAAAGAATTTACCACGATCCTGTAGTTTATCTATTGAGTAAGGGATGGCCTTACCGTTTTCCATAGAAATAAGCGATCCGCTAAGACGTCCCGGTATTTCACCTTTAAACGGCTGGTATTCCAGGAAGCGGTGTGCCATAATAGCCTCACCTGCAGTAGCGGTAAGCAACTGGTTCCTAAGACCAATGATACCACGTGAAGGGATGTTAAACCTAATGATCATACGCTCACCTTTTGGCTCCATGCTTAGCATCTCTCCTTTACGGATTGTTACAAATTCTACTGCACGGCCACTCACGTTTTCAGGTAGGTCTATAGTAAGTTCTTCAATAGGCTCACATTTAACACCGTCAATTTCCTTGATGATAACCTGTGGCTGGCCTATCTGAAGCTCATAACCTTCACGACGCATTGTTTCTATAAGTACTGACAAGTGAAGTACACCACGGCCAAATACCATGAACTTATCTGCACTGTCTGTTTCATTAACACGTAGGGCAAGGTTTTTCTCAAGCTCTTTGTTTAACCTGTCTTTAATGTGGCGAGAGGTAACAAATTTACCTTCTTTACCAAAGAAAGGAGAATCATTGATAGTGAAAAGCATGCTCATTGTAGGCTCATCAATAGCAATTGTAGCAAGTGCTTCAGGATTTTCAAAATCGGCAACAGTATCTCCAATTTCAAAACCTTCAAGGCCTACAAGTGCACATATATCACCCGCATGTACTTCATCTACTTTTTTACGGCCAAGGCCTTCAAAAGTGTGAAGCTCTTTAATTTTTGATTTGATGATTTTACCATCACGCTTTACAAGGCTAATATTCTGTCCTTCTTTTAGCGTACCACGCTGAAGGCGGCCAATAGCTATACGGCCGGTAAAACTACTAAAGTCCAGAGATGTAATAAGTAGTTGTGGCGTACCTTCAGATACTTTTGGTTCAGGTATATGCGCCAGTACCATATCCAGTAGTGGCTCTATGTTTTCTGTTTTGTTCCTAAAGTCCTCACTCATCCAGTTCTGCTTAGCCGAACCGTATACCGTAGGGAAATCAAGCTGCCACTCTTCAGCACCAAGTTCAAACATAAGGTCGAAAACTTTTTCGTGTACCTCTTCCGGAGTACAGTTTTCCTTATCTACCTTATTAACAACCACACATGGCTTAAGACCTAGTGAAATTGCTTTTTGTAATACAAAACGTGTCTGAGGCATTGGTCCTTCAAATGCATCTACAAGTAGTAGTACACCATCGGCCATGTTTAGTACACGCTCTACCTCACCACCAAAGTCGGCGTGACCCGGGGTATCTATAATGTTGATTTTTGTGCCTTTATACGTAACCGATACGTTTTTAGCCGTAATGGTAATACCGCGCTCGCGCTCCAGATCGTTGTTATCCAGGATAAGGTCGCCGGTGTTCTCGTTTTCACGGAACAGCTGGCAGTGGTACATAATTTTGTCTACCAGGGTAGTCTTACCGTGGTCAACGTGGGCAATAATCGCAATGTTTCTGATAGCAGCCATCTTCCTTTTTTTTGAAGCTGCAAAGGTACATTTTATTTTGACAAAAAAAATATTAGTTATGAGGGAGTTAGCTTTAGTAGTGAAAATTTTACACCAGCATAACATCTCTATGATCATATTTAACGTATCAACTATAATATATAGGATATAAATGAAGTAATGAACACCGTTTTAAATCGAAACATTTCTAAATAATTTAAGATTTGTTTAAGCTTTATAGTAGTTTCGTTTAACTAATTTTGTTTAAGGATTTTGAAATATAGATGAACAATATTAAAAACACATTTACTATTAAGGATTTAGAAAACCTTAGTGGTATTAAAGCCCACACTATACGTATTTGGGAAAAGCGTTATGGTGTACTGGAACCTATGCGCACCGATAGTAACATACGGGTGTACGACACAAGGAACCTTCAAAAGTTATTGAATATAAATACATTAAACACTTTTGGATATAAAATAAGTAACATAGCCAAACTTTCGGAAGACCGTATAATAGGGATGGTTAGGGAAATATTGACCTCAAAAACCCTGACTGATCATGTATTGCGTGATTTTAAATTGTCTATGATGAACTTTAACACTAAACTGTTCATTGACACTTACAATAACCTGTTGGCAGCCAAGCCATTCAGGGATATATTTTATGAATGCTTTATCCCGCTGCTGGAAGAGATAGGCAACCTTTGGCAAACCGACACCATAAGCCCAGCGCACGAGCATTTTATAAGCAATCTCGTTAAACAAAAAATTATGGTGAACATAGAAGCATTGCAGGCAAAGGAACCAAAGCATGTTAATCGTACCTATGTACTATATTTACCAGAGGGCGAAATACACGAAATAGGGCTTATGCTGCTTAATTATGAACTGTTGCATCGTGGCTACCAAACTATTTATCTCGGCGAAAGTGTACCAATAGAAGATATAATAAGGATAAAAAACATATTTGATAACCTCACATTTGTTACCTACATAACTATTGAATCCTCTACCGGTAATACAAACCGTTATGTAGAACAAATGAAAAATGAAGTGGTGAATGACGAAAACACAGCACTCTTTTTATGCGGAAAATGCAGTGACTTTGTACAGCCTAACCTACTAAACGAAAAAATAAAAGTGTACCGCACACCTTTAGAATTTGCACACCAACTACCCTTTTAAGTTTTATTTAACAGCTGTTATAGGAATATCCTGTAAGCAAAACCATAACTTCAAGACATGCAAAAAGATATAAAAATAATAGGCTCCGGATTCTCATCATTGGCGGCCGCATGTTACCTGGCCAAAGAAGGCCATAAGGTTACCATCTACGAAAAAAACGCCACCCCCGGCGGACGTGCCCGCAGGCTGGTAAAGGATGGCTTTACCTTTGACATGGGACCCACATGGTATTGGATGCCCGATGTATTTGAACGTTTTTTTGCAGATTTTGGTAAAAAACCGTCCGATTATTATGCCCTCGAAAAACTTGCTCCCGCTTACAGGGTATATTTCGGTAAGGGTGAGTACACCGATATATCTGACAATATACAAGACATAGCGGCCACTTTTGAAACCATAGAACCCGGCAGTGCCAAGCAGCTGTTGGAATTTATGGAAGAAGCCCGCAACAATTATGACATTGCTATAAAAAACCTGGTGTACCGTCCCGGAGAATCGCCATTGGAGTTGGTTACACCCCAAACCATTACACGGCTAGGACAATTCATTGGCAACATATCACGAGATATACGCAGGCGTTTTAAAAATCCTAAACTGGTACAGATACTGGAGTTTCCTGTACTTTTCCTTGGAGCTAAGCCTAGTGATACCCCATCGTTTTACAGCTTTATGAACTTTGCCGATTTTGGTCTGGGTACCTGGCATCCTAAAAATGGCATGTATAGTGTTATTGAAGGCATGATACAACTGGCTACAGAACTTGGTGTAACCATAGTTACAAATGCCGCTGTGAGTAAAATAGCTGTAGAACACGGCGAAGCCCGTTATCTTGAAATAAATGGCAGCCGCCAGTATGCTGACACCATAATATGCGGTGCAGACTACCACCATGGCGAGAGCCTTCTGGAACCGCAATACCGCAAGTACAGCGAAAAATATTGGGACAGCCGCACTTTCGCCCCTTCTTCCCTGTTGTTTTATGTGGGGTTCAATAAAAAACTGCAAAACGTGCAGCACCACACGCTGTTTTTTGACACGGACTTTGATGTGCATGCCAAAGATATATATGATAATCCCCGCTGGCCCGACGAACCGCTTTTTTATGCCAGCTTCGCATCCAAAACTGATATAAGTGCAGCACCTTATGGTAAAGAGGCGGGGACTTTCCTTATCCCGTTGGCACCGGGCATAGAAGATACTCCTGAACTAAGGCAAAAATATTTTGAAATTATTATAAACCGACTGGAAAAACTTACCGGGCAAACTGTAAAAGACAGCATATTATTTGCAGAATCCTTTTGCCTGAATGATTTTATAAACGACTACAATTCGTATAAAGGCAATGCCTACGGGCTGGCTAATACATTGTGGCAAACCGCATTTCTGCGCCCCAAACTCAGAAGCCCCAAGGTAAGCAACCTGTATTTTACAGGCCAGCTTACCGTACCGGGTCCCGGTGTACCACCTGCACTTATTTCAGGCAAGCTGGTAGCCGACCTCGTAAGAAAACAAATCACTAAACAAACAACAGAATCCCCTACCGTATGAAAACCATATTCGATAACGTATCCTTTGCCTGTGCCCGGCTTGTAACCCGTGCCTACAGCACGTCGTTTTCTACGGCGGTAAAAATGCTTGCCCCATCTATAAGGCAGGATATATACAACATATATGGCTTTGTGCGCCTTGCCGATGAAATTGTAGATTCATTTCACGATTACGATAAAGAAATGCTGTTTATGCGTTTTGAAGGCGACCTGGAAAATGCCCTGACCGATGGCATAAGTCTGAATCCGGTATTAAACGGTTTCCAGCATACGGTAAAGAAGTATGATATACCACGCCACCTGATTGATGCCTTTATGAAAAGCATGAAGCAAGACCTGGTAAAGAAAGACTACACCTCTTTTGCCGAATACAATGAATATATTTATGGCAGTGCCGATGTGGTAGGCCTTATGTGCCTGAAGGTTTTTGTAAACCGCAATGAGGAACGCTATGGCGAACTGAAACCAAGTGCCATGAGATTAGGCTCGGCCTTCCAAAAGGTAAATTTTCTGCGCGACCTTAAGGCCGATACTGAGGAGCTGGACAGGAGTTACTTTCCCTCGCTTAACCTTAACGATATGACTGATGCCACAAAAAAAGCCATCATAGACGAAATTGAAGCTGACCTTGCCGCAGGGTATGCCGGTATAGTGCAACTGCCTAAGGAAGCTCGTTTCGGGGTATATACAGCCTACGTATATTACAAAAAGCTGCTCACCAAACTAAAGAATACACCTCCGTTAGAAATTAAAAGCCGCCGCATTCGGGTACCCGATTACCAGAAGCTTACCCTCCTTGCCCGCTGCTATGTAAACTACAGGCTAAACATCATCTAAAAACACTATGACTATGCCCATTTGGATACACATACTGGTATTTTTCCTCACCTTTGGTTTTATGGAATTTATGGCGTGGTTTACGCATAAGTTTGTAATGCATGGCTTTTTATGGAGCCTGCATAAAGATCATCATCATAAAGACCACGAATCGTGGTTTGAACGAAACGATACCTTTTTCATCTTTTACGCCGTAATAAGCATTGGCTTTTTCCTGCTTTGGCAAAACCATATCTTAGAAATAGGGCTTGCCATTGGAATGGGAATTTTTGCCTACGGGCTTACCTACTTTTTAGTTCACGATATTTTTATCCACCAGCGGTTTAAAATGTTCCGAAAGGCAGAAAGCCGTTATGGCAAAGCCGTAAGACGCGCACACAAAATGCACCACAAACACCTTGGAAAGGAACATGGCGAATGCTTCGGCATGCTGCTTTTTCCGTATAGATATTGGAAAGAAAGTAAAACAAGATAACAACTAAGGCTGCTATAAAGCAGTCTTTTTTTTATGTAATATGTACAGCACCTAATAATTCAACTAAAAGCTTGCGCATTTGTAATCGATTAATACATAATTATTTACACTTTGACATAGGACATATTCAAAATAAAATTATTAATCGATATTTATCAACAATTTCACAGCAATGTAAATCAGTTTTGTTAAATTAACATAAATTAACAACTGATTATATGAAAAAAATTACAATTATTGCAGCGTTACTGCTTAGCATGGGATCTTTTGCCCAAAAGTTAAGCGATTATGAGCGCATTGAGGTAAAAGGCGATTTTACCAATCCCCTGTTTTCGCCCACAGGCGAATATTTACTGTTAACGGGCGAGCACATGCAGGGCGTGTACCTGCTGCACCTGGAAACCCTTGAGGTAAAACAAATTTCTAAAGCACCCGGCAGTGGTTATGCCTACACCTGGGATGCTTCAGGGAATTCTTTCTATTACAAGGAAAAACCGGAGAAAGGATACTTTACAGAATCGAAGGTATTTAACTATAACGTACGAGACAATTACACTACTCCTGTAAACAATCTGGATCATAACTACCTGCCCAGCTATGCCGGCCCTAAAACCGGTATGGTAGTATACACTAACCTGGCCACGCTAAAAATAGAAGGCAAGGATCTTTCTTCCCTAAAAAACTGGATTATTACAAACGAACCCGGGCAGTATTACAATGCCCTGCTGTCTCATGATGGCAAAAAAGTAGCCGTACACAACGGCGCCGATATTTACATATATAATACAGACGGCAGCGCGCCCGGTAAAAAAGTGGGCACCGGACTGGCAACCGCATGGAGCGAAAATGATGATTATCTTATCGGTTTTGTAGACGAAAGCGAAGACGGCCACACGGTAAGCAACAGCGATTTGTACCTGTTTGACGTTAAAGGCGGAAAACCGAAAAAACTGAGCAATACTGAGGTATTCTTTGAGATGTACCCTACGGTGTATAAAAACAAAGTTGTTTTCTCTGACGACAAAACAGGAAGATTATTTATTGCCAACCTAAAATAACAGCTCCATGAAAAAATTAAGCTTCATCATATTGCTGCTGCTAATGGCAGTACTGCATACCAATGCCCAGATTATAGTACTAGACCCCGGACATGGCTATGGCACATCTACAAGTGATAATCCAGACGGACGCACAGCCACCGAAATAGAAACATCGCTTTCTGTTGGGGAAAAAACAAAAGCGCTTATAGATGCTAATTGTACCTGGACGGTATACATGACCCGTACCACAAATATAAACGGCTGGATTTCGGTAAACCAGCGTGCGCAAATGAGCAACAACTGGAATGCCGACAGGCTGCTGAGCATACACTGCAACGCGGGCGGCGGTACCGGTACCGAAACCTTTTACTGTACCTATGACGATACCAGCACGGCTCCCGACATAGCATTTGCGCAAAAAATACAGGCCGACATGGTATCTTACGGTTCATGGAACAACAGGCGCTGTGTGGAAGATAACAGCTTCCTTGCGTACCACCTTGGGGTACTGCGGTATTCATCGGCTACCGGTTGCCTTAATGAGATAGGCTTTGTGGATTTCACCTCAGATGCTACCAAACTGAATAGCGATACCTGGAGGAACAATTTTGCCAACGGTTATTTTAATGCCCTTAAAAGCAACCTGAACCTTACATGTAGCCCTGCCACACCGGGAACCTTTACCCTGACCCTAACTCCTGAATGTGTGGGTACAGCTACCCGTAACAGGCTCAACTGGACTACATCGGCCAACGCCACCGCATATGACATATACAGGAACGGATCGCTCTATGCCAGCAATATTACCGGCACGCAGTATCTTAACACATCGGTAAACGGTGGTACTAGCTATACGTATTATGTAAAGGCTAAAAACGGTACTGCTACCGCAAACAACAGTAATGGTACACTTACTGCAAATACCCTGGTATGCAACGCTACACCTGGTAGTTTTACGCTTTCGGCTACGGCTACATGCAGTGGTACGCAAAGTGCCATTAATGTTACCTGGACTACATCGGCAAACGCCACATCGTACGACTTGTACCGTAATGGCAACCTGTACGCGCCAGACCTTACCGGCAACTCTTTCCTTAATACCTACCTGATTACCGCAGGCAGCACCTATACGTTCTCTATGGTGGCTAAAAATGCCAATGGGTCTGCCAATAACTCAAACGGTACCATATCGCGCACGGCTGTAAGCTGCGCAAGACCGGCTACAGGTACTACAGAAGGTAAAGACATAATAATTTCGCCAAACCCTACAAGAGGACAGTTTGGTATTCAGCTTGCCGGTAACAACGCCCAAAACGTACAATACAGCATATTTGACATTACCGGAAAACTGGTACAGCAAAAGGTGTTAGATACAAACGGAGAACAATATATTCCGGTAGATATTACACCACTTGCCCCCGGTACGTATCTTATAAACATAAATGCCGGAGGCGCCACAGTATCTAAAAAAATTATTAAAAATTAATCCCTATCCCCACATTTCTCTTCAATAATAAGGCTGCCCTTGGGCAGCCTTATTTACTTTAAAACACTAGTGTTTACAGGTTCAATTTCCTAAAGTTGTTTATTTTATCTAAATGCAGAATGGTTTTGCTCTGGTCATCGTTTTCTGCATACATCATCTCAAATTTCGCCCCGTATACCACCTCATTAAATGTGTAGCTGGTACTTATGGCTACGGTATTGCTGTACAGGTCGTCAAATGCCTTAATATACAGCATAAATTCTCCTTCTATAAGCCTGAAGTCTTCTTCGGAAAAACCAAACAAAGGGCTGTTTTCGTTTATGGGATGCACAAGTGTCCAGCTCAGTGACATGGAGCCTATCTTACTCATTTCAAGAGGCAGCTGGTAAAACTTATTTACAGGCACACCATTTTCTTCTACCACTATACCGAGGGTTACGCGGGCTTCGGCATCGAGCAGGTTGGTATTTTTGTGCGATGCCAGCCGTATCATAAGCCCTGTACCCTCCTTGTATGGCGACACGAGTGCATTATGCGAAAAAATCAGGTGTGCCTTTGGCCTGCTGAAACGCCCATAGAATAAACCTGTGGCTATGGCAAAACTAAGCAACCCTGTAAGTGCCTCAGTAGCGGCTACAGCACTGGTTATAACGCCTGAAGGGCTTATATGCCCGTACCCTACCGTAGTAAACGTCTGCGCGCTAAAGAAATAAGCCTTGCCAAACTTTACCCATTCCGAACCGCTTTCACCTATACCACTAAGATTTTCTACCCCAATGACATAGTATAATAATGCGAAAATGAAATTGATTACCGTATAAAACAAGAAGATAATACCCAGGAATTGCCATCCGGACATGTTTACCAGTGTGTGGAACCAACTGATACGGCCCAAGAACGACAGGCCGCGCTTCTCTATATTGGCCGAACCGTCTTTGTTTATAAAGCGTCCGCCATAGCTCGAAGCACTGGTACCAAACCCGGTTGTACTGCTGGATTCGGCATTTTTATTGATATTTTTAAAAAGGTTCATAAGATGTTTTTGGTGCAATAAAATTATGCAAATAATTGAAGTATAAAACATAACCCCTACCGTTTACACAATAGGGGTTACATTAATTTTAATATATTTTATAAAGCTTACTTGCTCAGGTACATTTTCCTGCGGCTGTACAGCTCATAAAACTGGTCATCCTTAAGATCGTCTATAAACAGGATGCTCTCCCCTGTCGACTTCATTTCCGGGCCCAGTTTTTTGTTCACCTTAGGAAATTTGTTAAACGAGAACACCGGCTGCTTAATAGCGTAACCCTTTAGTTGCGGGTTAAAGGTAAAGTCTTTCACCTTTTTTTCGCCCAGCATTACCTTAGTAGCATAGTTTACATAGGGCTCGCCATAGGCTTTTGCTATGAAGGGTACTGTACGGCTTGCCCTTGGGTTGGCTTCAATGATATAAACCGTATCATCTTTAATAGCAAACTGTATGTTAATCAAGCCTACCGTTTTCAGCGCAAGCGCTATCTTTTTGGTATGGTCTTTTATCTGCTGCATTACAAACTCACCCAAGTTAAACGGAGGCAGCGTAGCATTACTGTCGCCACTGTGTACACCACACGGCTCTATATGCTCCATAATACCGATGATATACACATCCTCACCATCGCATATTGCATCGGCTTCAGCTTCTATGGCACCGTCAAGGTAGTGGTCAAGAAGCAGTTTGTTGCCCGGTATGCTCTTAAGCAGGTCTATAACGTGTTCTTCAAGCTCCTGCTTGTTAATAACGATTTTCATTCCCTGCCCCCCCAGTACGTAACTTGGCCTTACTAGTAGCGGGAAATCAAGCGTATCGGCAAGCTGGCTGGCTTTTTCAGCGCTTTCTGCCACACCAAACTGAGGGAATGGTATGTTCAGCTCAGTAAGCAGGTCTGAGAAGCGGCCACGGTCTTCAGCAAGATCCAGCGCATCAAAGCTGGTACCTATGATTTTTATACCGTAACGGTCTAGTTTTTCGGCTAGCTTAAGGGCGGTTTGCCCGCCCAGCTGCACAATTACACCTTCCGGCTTTTCATGGCGGATGATGTCGTATATGTGTTCCCAGAATACCGGCTCAAAGTACAACTTGTCTGCCGTATCAAAATCTGTTGAAACCGTTTCAGGGTTACAGTTTATCATTATGGTTTCGTAGCCACACTCGGCTGCGGCAAGTACGCCGTGTACGCAAGAGTAGTCAAACTCTATACCCTGGCCTATACGGTTAGGACCTGAGCCAAGTACAACAACTTTCTTTTTGTCGCTAACTATGCTTTCGTTATGTACGTAAGTAGTACCGTCAGCTTTTTGTATTTCAGCCTCAAACGTTGAATAGTAATATGGCGTTTTAGCAGTAAACTCAGCCGCGCAGGTGTCTACCAGCTTATATACACGTTTTACGCCAAGTTCCTCGCGCTTGTTATACACGTCACTCTCCTTACAGTTAAGCATGTGGGCAAGTTGCCTGTCGGCAAAGCCTTTTTGCTTGGCCTCAAGCAGTAAATCTTTAGGAAGCGTATCTATGGTAAAATTAGAAATTTCTTTTTCCAGCAGGTACAGTTCCTCGTACTGTTTCAGGAACCACATGTCTATCTGGGTAATTTCGTGGATGCGTTTCAGCGGAATGCCCATTTGTATGGCATCATAAATCACGAATACACGATCCCAGCTTGCATGCGTAAGCTTGTCAATGATCTGGTCATAGTTTGTATACCCCTTACCATCGGCACCAAGCCCGTTACGCTTTATTTCTAGCGACTGCGTAGCTTTGTGTAGTGCTTCCTGGAATGAGCGGCCTATACCCATAACTTCGCCTACTGATTTCATCTGAAGGCCAAGGGTACGGTCTGCGCCTTCAAACTTATCAAAGTTCCAGCGTGGTATTTTTACAATTACATAGTCAAGTGTCGGTTCAAACAGTGCCGAAGTCGACTTGGTAATCTGGTTTTGTAGTTCGTCAAGGTGGTAACCCAAAGCAAGTTTTGCTGCAATCTTGGCAATAGGGTAACCGGTAGCTTTAGAAGCCAGTGCTGATGAGCGTGATACCCTAGGGTTAATTTCTATGGCTACAATATCTTCTTTCTCATCAGGGCTTACGGCAAATTGTACGTTACATCCACCGGCAAAGTTACCTATGCTGCGCATCATCTTAATAGCCATATCCCTCATTTTCTGGAAGGTGGCATCGCTAAGTGTCATGGCAGGTGCTACGGTAATACTATCACCCGTGTGGATACCCATTGGGTCCATGTTTTCTATAGAACAGATAATAACTACGTTGTCGTTCTTGTCGCGAAGTAGTTCCAGCTCATATTCTTTCCACCCAAAAAGTGCCTTATCTATAAGTACTTCGTGTATTGGCGAAGCTTCAAGGCCACGGGTAAGGAGCTCATCAAAATCTTCCTTGTGGTGTACAAAAGCGGCTCCTGTACCACCCAGCGTAAATGAAGGGCGTATTACCAGCGGGAAACCAAATTCCTGCGCTATTTCTTTTCCTTTAAGGAATGAGTTGGCTGTTTTTGCAGGTGCGGCAGGTATACCTATTCTTTCAAGGAGTTGTTTAAACTGCTCTCGGTCTTCGGTAACGTTAATGGCATTAACATCTACCCCTATAAGGCGAACGTTAAAGTCATTCCATATGCCTTTTTCCTCGGCTTCAAGGCACAGGTTAAGGGCAGTTTGCCCGCCCATGGTAGGCAATACGGCATCAATATTAGGGTGTGCCTTAAGTATTTCTATGATTGATTTGGTGGTAAGCGGTTTAAGGTAAATGTGGTCGGCCATAGACGGGTCGGTCATAATGGTGGCCGGGTTAGAGTTGATAAGGATAACCTCTATACCTTCTTCCTTAAGCGAACGCGCCGATTGCGAACCAGAGTAGTCAAACTCGCAGGCCTGGCCTATGATTATGGGACCTGAGCCGATAATCAGTACAGATTTAATAGAATTGTCTTTTGGCATTGTGTGTTGTTTGTTGTGTTTAGTATCAGCCGGAGCCGGGTAAATTTACGCAATATTTCAGTTTGATTCCTAAGGGGCAAACTACTTTAACAACAATAGTTTAAATAGTTTTATTTCCGTCAGGGTATAAAAAAAGGCGTTACCAAAAAATAGTAACACCTTTATGTATGTTTAGTACAAACATTATTTTTTATGCCTTGGGTCGCTAGACACAGTTAGTTTGTGACGGCCTTTAGCTCTTCTGCGAGCAAGCACTTTCCTACCGTTGGCAGATGCCATTCTTTCCATAAAACCGTGCTTGTTTCTTCTTTTTCTTTTTGATGGTTGAAAAGTTCTCTTACTCATTGCTTTGTATCTTTAAATCTTAATGAAATATCTTTATCGGGACTCAGGAATGCTTTTTCCAAAAACCGAGTGCAAATATACAAAGCTTTTTTTTTCTCACAAGCCCTTTTATAAAAAATATTTAATTCCAAAATTATTACATTTGCCATCGCAAATATATATACATACTATAATGTTCAATAAAAATATAAAGCTGGTTCTTGCCGTGCTTATTCTTGCTACTGCCGTTTGGCAATTTACAGAAAATAACATTGGCAACGGTATTTTCCTTATCCTTATAGCTGCCCTTGTAGTGGTTACGTACTTCAGAAACGAAATTATTATCCTTACATTCTTTAAATTAAGGAAACAGGATATGGACGGTGCAGACCGTTTATTAAATAAAATAAAAGACCCTGCAGGTGCACTGGTACGCAAACAGGAAGGCTATTATAACTACCTTAAAGGCATTATTACGAGCCAGACGAACCTTAACCAGGCCGAAAAATACCTGCGCAGGGCTATAGAACTGGGTCTTAATATGGACCAGGATCTTGCAATGGCCAAGCTACAGCTTGCCGGTATAGCACTTACGAAAAACAAAAAGATAGAGGCTGAGAAATTTTTGGCCGAAGCCAAAAAGCTGGACAAACAGGGCATGCTGAAAGACCAGATAGCCATGATGAAGGCCAACATGAAAAAGGGTCCTGTACAACAAATGAGGAGATATTAATTTCTATCCGTATACAATATTAACCGCCATTCAGGCGGTTTTTTTATGCTTAAAATTTTTCGCACAGTAACAACGAAAACGTTTTTCTTATAACTTTGTAGTATCCAAAACATCTTAAAAATCCAAAAAAAGTTCTTAACTGTTATGAGAAAACATCTTTATTACCTGGCTCTCTGGGTCCTAGTGGCTACCGCATGCGACAAAACATCGGATCCGATTACAACCGATAGCCAAAACCCAACACCAACCCCTACTCCTGCCGTAATTAATAACACTGAAGCAGCAGTAAATACTTATGATGGCTACACCCTTATATGGAATGATGAGTTTACCGGCACTACCCTTAATACTGATAAGTGGGCCTATGAAACGGGCACAGGCGTTAACGGTGACTTTGGCACCGGGCAACTGGATCGTGCCACAAACCAATCTTCTAATGTAGGTATACTGCCCAGCAGCAACAATACTGCCGACGGTTCGCTTGCCATAACCACCCGCAAGGAGTTTTATGTAGACCGTAATTATACCAGCGGTCGTATAAATACAGGCGGAAAGTTTGCAGTAGGCCCGGGCACCCGGATAGAGGCCCGTATATGGCCGCGTGATGTAAAGTACAAAGGACAGGGCTTCGCCTTCTGGATGATGCCGGCAGACAAGCCCGACGGGCAGGACTTTATAATGTGGCCACAGGGCGGCGAAATAGACATTACCGAATTTGTAGGTGCCATACCCTACCACAACCTGGGTAGCGTGCATTATGCATGGTCGTACGAAAACAACCAGTTCCAAAGCTGGAACCACGGCCACAAAGGCGCGTACTACAACTTTAACGAACAGCAGGTACCGGCTACAAACCTTGCATACGGCTCATGGCCGGTGGCTGACAGCGACACCAAAGCGGGCAGCGCGGGCTACCATCTGTACCGTATAGACTGGTTTAATGACCGTATAGAGTTTAGTATAGACGGTAACGTATACCACATTAATTATTTTAACGACGGCGCTTCATTTGGCACACCACCAGACGGAGAAGACTATGATACTAAAGTAATGGTGGGCAACAAACGTGTAATGAAATCAGAATACTCCCATCATTTTAACCAGTGGCAGCCGTTTGCCCATAACTTCTACATCATACTATCGGCCGGTGTGGGTGGTAATGATAATATGAGCTATGGTGGCGCTATAGTACCGGAAGCAGTATTTCCGTGTACCACATTAGTAGATTATGTACGCGTGTACAGGCGTAATTAGCCTTAGAAACATTTAACGGTAATGCGGCAGGTTTCCGGCAAACATTTTAGTCACTTTTTAACTACAAAAATCACTCTTAAGAATATTTTGCCGTATTTATATGCTAAACAACGGTATAAAATCAAAACACAGAAACCTTAAAAAATCTACTTTTTAGTTAAAACCCGTATATTTAGCACCTAAAAACTGACAAATCAGCAAAACCGGTAAGATAATTTTTATCAATTTTCTCAAACGTTTTCTTCAAATGTTTAGGTAAATAAGCCTTGTTTTTAACATTTTAACAATGTTTTGTTACAAAGCCTTAAGTATATCTAAAAACACCCTGAAAACCAGTATCTTAAAATATGTAAAAATACAGCAGGCTAAAAATGCGAGTATAATTTTAACTAAATTTACTTAACCAATTTGCCTGACAATGAATACATTATTACGATACATTATAATTTTATTATTTCCGATACTAAGTTATGCCCAGGCAGACAGCCTGTACTTTTCTAACGCTATACGTAAGAATTTTGCTAAATATAAAGTTGAGTCGGAAATAGCTTACCGCGAGGGCAATACCGAACGCGGACAGTATCTTTTTGATTCATTAGTAGACAATCGCCTTAAAGGCACTTATTTTGATGATTTTAAATTTAAAAAGGTAAACGGTGGTAAATTTAAGCTTGAAAAAATAAATAAACCCATTGTACTCATTACCTATGCATCGTGGTGCATACCGGGCACGGGTGAAATACCGGCTATTAATAAACTTGCTAAAAAGTATAAAAAAGAAGTACAGTATGTGGTTGTATTTTGGGACAGGCGCCACAACATGAAAAAAATGGCTGCAAAGTTCAGTAGCAATGTAACTGTGTGTTACGCACACGAATCGTACCGTAATGATGCCCCAATTGTTGCTTCGCTAAAACATACATTAGGATTCCCTACCTCTTTTTACCTGGATGAAAACCACAAGGTGGTAGATATACAAAGATGCAGCAGCGGTATACCTCTTAAAAAAACACAGTACCAGAAGGGTTACGCCCTTAACTATAATAAATACCTCGAAGGGCTACACGGGTTATTAATGAACTTCGAGCTTAAGAAGGAAATGCTGGCTATAAAATAGCCGGCATTTTTTTTCGTTATAGCATGAAACTAATTATTATGAAAAATGTAGCCATTCCGGCATTATTACTTTTACTGGTTTCGTGTAACGGAACTACTTCCTGCCACAACCTCAACCCTGTATTTAATAAGTACAAGCCTGGCGACTTTGAATATAAAAACGAATTAGGTCAGCAATTATTAAAAAAAGGCGTAGATAATTTTACCTATACCCTGGCAGGATACAGTAACGACACACTGCGTGTAAACGTTCAGGACGACAGTATTTGCGCCATTGCTCCTTTACAAATTGTAAAGTATGACGAAGTTTCCGAAAAAATCAGAAAGGTTGATGGTAAGGGTTACCACGGTGCTGAGCTTAACGGTTTGAAAATTGTAATCGTAAGGAACGAAAGCGGAATATCATTCCTGTATCGCAGCGCAGACGGCATTACAGATTAATCACACAAGTAAATTGAGCAGATAGGGTTGGTTATTAAGATAATCTACAAAAAAACCACGCTCTTTCATATTGGTTATCAGGCTTTCAAATTCGGAAGCCTGTTTTAACTCTATCCCTACTACAGCGGTTCCTTTTTCCTTACTGTTCTTTTTGGTGTATTCAAAATGGGTAATATCATCCGTAGGTCCCAGTACATTCATTACAAATTCGCGCAGGGCACCCGGCCTTTGCGGGAATTTTACCAGGAAATAATGCTTAAGTCCCGCATACAACAGCGCGCGCTCCTTTATTTCCTCCATACGGGTAATGTCGTTATTACTACCTGAGATAACGCACACTACGTTCTTGCCCTCTATTTCTTTGGCATAATACGCCAGCGCAGCCACCGATAAGGCTCCGGCGGGTTCTACCACTATGGCATCCTTATTATACAGGCTCAGGATAACCTGGCAGATACGGCCTTCGTCTACCGTATGCATATCGTGCAGGGTATTCCGGCAAATATCAAACGTGTATTCGCCCACGCGTTGCACGGCAGCACCATCTACAAACTTGTTGATGCGTTCCAGCAATACCGTTTCTCCTTTTTCAAGGGCTTTTTTCATACTGGGTGCACCAGCGGGTTCCACTCCTATTATTTTGGTTTCAGGCGAAAGCTGCTGTAACACGCTACTCAATCCCGATGCAAGTCCGCCACCTCCTATGGGAACAAATACATAATCTATCTTTTCAGGCAATTGTTCCAAAAGCTCAAGGCCAATGGTAGCCTGTCCCTCTATGATTTGTGGATCATCAAACGGATGGATAAACATTGCCCCGCGCGACGCGCAAAAATCGAGCGCGGCATCTTTGGCTTCATCAAACGTATCGCCTGCCAAAACCACACTTACATAATCCCCCCCAAACATACGTACCTGCTCCAGCTTTTGACCGGGTGTGGGTGTGGGCATAAAAATAGTACCGTGCACTTCCATCTTATTACACGCAAATGCTACTCCCTGCGCATGGTTACCTGCACTCGCGCAAACCACGCCTTTAGCAAGTTCATCAGCACTTAGCGTTGCCATTTTGTTATAAGCCCCACGCAACTTATACGAGCGCACAGGTTGTAAGTCTTCCCGCTTAAAGTAAATATTGGCACCATACATTTCGCTTGCAGTACGGTTTAGCGTAAGTGGTGTGCGGTTTACCACGCCCTTAAGGCGCTTGGCAGCCTGCTGCACGTTTTCTATAGATGGGAAGTATGTAGTATGAGTATTCATTTTTCTCAGGATTCATGCAAGATTTTTAAAACCTTGACGTGTTCACGTTAAAAAATACCGTCCCGTCATTGCGAGCGGAGAGAAGCGGAGCGTGGCAATCTAAAATAAAGATTGCTTCGTCGTACCTCCTCGCAATGACGAAACGGATAATAGTTGCTTTAAAGAAAATATTAATTATTCTCAGGTCTTAAACCACGTACGGTTTTACCTGCCTGCCACATTTCGCTGTTGCGAAGTTCAGCAAGTTCTTCTTCAAGCTTCACACGGTAATCAGGCTTGCTGTTGCTTGATATAGAGAAACCTGCCTCTTTACCGGTTTCCACGCTTTCGTAAAGCTCCTCGAACACCGGCTTGGTTGCATCGCGGAATTTCTTCCACCAGTCCAGCGCACCACGCTGGGCTGTAGTAGAACAGTTGGCATACATCCAGTCCATACCATTTTCGGCAACCAAAGGCATAAGCGATTGTGTAAGTTCCTCTACCGTTTCGTTAAATGCCTCGCTCGGGGTATGCCCTTTAGAGCGAAGCACCTCGTATTGTGCCGCGAAAATACCCTGGATAGCCCCCATTAGCGTACCACGCTCTCCGGTAAGATCGCTGAATACCTCACGCTGGAAATCCGTTTCAAACAGGTAGCCCGAACCGATAGCGATACCTAATGATACCACGCGCTCCCAAGCCTTGCCCGTAGCATCCTGGAAGATGGCAAAACTACTGTTCAGTCCGCGGTTTTGCAGGAACATACGGCGTAGTGATGTACCTGAACCTTTAGGCGCTACAAGGAACACGTCTACATTTTCTGGCGGAACAATGCCTGTCTGCTCATTAAAGGTTACACCAAAACCGTGTGAAAAATATAGTGCTTTGCCAGCGGTAAGGTTTTCCTTAACCTTAGGCCATACTTCAATCTGTGCGGCATCACTAAGCAGGTAGCAGATTATGGTACCTTTTTCAAGGGCTTCTTCAATATCAAAAAGGGTTTGTCCTTCTACAAAGCCATCGGCAACGGCCTTATCCCACGAAGCCGAATTTTTACGTTGGCCTACAATAACGCTAATGCCATTATCTCTAAGGTTTAGTGCCTGGCCCGGGCCTTGTACACCGTAGCCTATAACGGCTACCACTTCTTCTTTTAATACCTGTTGTGCTTTTTGTAACGGGAATTCATCGCGGGTTACCACGTTTTCTTCAACCCCGCCAAAATTTAATTTTGCCATTTTTTCTGTTTGTTTATTATTTAAGTTTCTTAGTTCCTGAGTCGCTGAGATTCTTAGTCAGCAAACCCAGTCATAATTATTTTGATTCTCTAATTTATCAGGTTTTGAGTGAGAGCTTTATGACTTTACAAACTTTCGACTTTATAAACCAAATTTACATCGTAAACACACCGTCCCTTTTATCAAGGAACTCGTTTTCGATGGCAGGTTCGCTTGGCTGTTCTGCTTCAAATTCGAGTGTCGCGTTGTGTATACCCTCACTGGCTTTGATGATTGCCACACGTGCACTGCGTACAAACTCAATAAGCCCCCAAGGTTGCAGGGCTTCCGCCAAAGCGTCGATTTCCTCGCGATGCCCTGTGGTTTCAAACACCGTGTAATCGTTACGAATAACCACGGTATTGGCCCCGTACTGACGCAGCAGTCGCTCTACCTTTACCTGTTCGGCAATAACTTTGGTAGGCACTTTGTACATGGCCATTTCCTGCCACACGATTTCATCATCGGTATTGTAGAATACCTTTAGTACCTCAACCTGCTTTTCGAGCTGGCGGGCTACTTTTTGCACCACATCTTCTGACTCTTCTATGACAATAGTAAAACGGCTGATGCCCTTTACCTCTGTAGGCCCAACATTAATACTTTCGATATTGATTTTCCTGCGGGAAAAAACAATCGCTATGCGGGTCATCAGCCCCACATGGTTTTCGGTATACACCGTTATGGTAAACTCCTGTTTCATTTTTTTTAGCTTCTGAGTTTCTTAGTCGCTTAGCTTCTTAGCATCTTGAACAGTCATTTTACGACCCTACAAGTTTTCGACTTTATAAACTATAAAAATTAACCGCGGGCTTTGCCTGCTACATTTCTTCCCTGCTAAGTACAATTTCGCTTACGCTCTTACCCTGAGGTACCATAGGGAATACGTTGTTTTCCTTGCCGGTCATTACTTCTAGCAGGTAACTGCCGTCATGTTGCAGCATGGTTTGCAGCGCATCTTTCAGGTTTTCGCGCTGGTTTACGCTCTGCCCCGGTATGCCATACGCTTGGGCAAGTTGCACAAAATCCGGACTCTGTATATCTACAAACGAATAGCGCTTTTCATGAAACAGTTGTTGCCACTGGCGTACCATTCCTAAAAACGAGTTATTCAGTATTAGTATTTTTACATTTGGCTTAAACTGCATAATGGTACCCAGTTCCTGTAACGTCATCTGGAAACCGCCATCGCCAATAACCGCTACCGTGGTACGCGTCGGGTCGCCATACGCAGCACCTATCGCCGCCGGAAGCGCAAATCCCATAGTACCAAGTCCGCCACTGGTTATGTTACTCTTGCTATGGTTGAACTCGGCATAACGGCAGGCCACCATCTGGTGTTGTCCCACGTCGGTTACTATAATGGCGTTACCTTCGGTCAGTTCATTTACCAGGCGGATAACCTCACCCATGGTAAGTACCTCATCGGTAGGATACACCTCAGGGGTAATCACCTTCTCCTGTTCGCGCTCGTTACATTCAATGAATTTTTGGTGCCAGTCGGTATGCTTACGCTCAGCAACGGCAGCGGTAAGTAGCGGAAGGGTTTCCTTACAATCTCCCCATACCGGTACATCAGCTTTTACGTTCTTGTCAATCTCCGCCGGATCAATATCAAGATGGATTATTTTAGCCTGTTTGGCATACATATCCAGCCTGCCTGTTACACGGTCGTCAAAACGCATGCCTATGGCAATGAGCACATCGCACTCGTTGGTCAGTTTATTCGGACCGTAATTGCCGTGCATGCCCACCATACCCACACCCAGCGAATGGTTTGTAGGAATGGCACTCATACCCATAATGGTCCACGCCGCAGGGATACCCGATTTTTCAAGGAATGCCTTAAACTCAGCTTCTGCCTTACCAAGGATAACCCCCTGCCCAAACACTATGAACGGACGTTCAGCTTTGTTTATCAGTTCGGCTGCCTGCTGTATGTATTCGGTACGCACCACAGGCTTTGGCCTGTAACTACGGATAAAATCACATTTTTCATACACTTTAAAGGCAATCTTTTGCAACTGGGCGTTTTTAGTAATGTCTATCAGTACCGGCCCCGGCCTACCCGACCCTGCTATATAAAAGGCTTTTGCCAATACGGCAGGAAGCTCCTCGGCATCCGTAACCTGGTAGTTCCATTTGGTAACCGGCGTGGTAATATTTATCACATCTGTTTCCTGAAACGCGTCGGTACCTAAAAGGTGCGCAAATACCTGCCCTGTGATAGCCACCAATGGTGTACTATCTATCATGGCATCGGCAAGCCCGGTAACAAGGTTGGTTGCACCCGGACCACTGGTGGCAAACACCACCCCTGTTTTACCCGAAGCCCTCGCAAAGCCCTGCGCCGCATGGATTCCACCCTGTTCATGGCGTACCAATATGTGCTTCAGTTTATCATTATAGTGATACAGCTCATCATAAATGGGCATAATAGCCCCACCAGGATAACCAAAAATAGTGGTTACGCCCTCGGCAAGAAGCGATTCAAGCACTACCTGCCCGCCACTGTGGGTTTTGGGTTCGTCTGTTATTGACGGAGAAGCTTCGCTTTTTTCTATGATTTTTTCCATAGTATTTTTTTTTGTCGCTAATGAAATATTATATAGCGATATTAATTTGTGTTCAGCATAACTCAGCTGAATAGAACACCTGCCTTCTAAGCAGGCGGTCACAGGTTCGAATCCTGTCGCGATTTATAATTTTATGCCTGTGCGGCTCGCACTAAAACTCATCCGTTACACAACCCTCGGCAGCCGAAGACACCGTACGGGCATATTTATATAGCAATCCGCTTTTTACTTTCAGTTCCGGTTGCTGCCATGCCGCTCTGCGAGCTACAAGTTCTTCGTCGCTCAGCAAAACATTTATAGTATTGTTCACGGCATCTAGCTCTATGACATCATCGTCCTGAACCAGTGCAATAGTACCACCTTCGTACGATTCAGGGGTAATATGGCCTACTACAAAACCGTGGGTACCACCACTAAAACGTCCATCCGTAATCAGGGCGACACTCTTACCCAGACCTGCGCCAATGAGCGCACTGGTAGGCTTCAGCATTTCGGGCATACCCGGTGCACCTTTAGGGCCTTCGTTCTTTATTACTATCACATCGCCGTGCTTCACGGTTCCGTTAGATATGCCTTCGATTAGGTGTTTTTCTCCATCGAATACACGGGCGGGGCCGGTAAACTTTTCGCCCTCCTTACCCGTAATCTTCGCAACGCTCCCCCCTGTGGCAAGGTTACCGTACATAATACGCAGGTGACCATCGGGTTTAACAGGATCTGTAAGCGGACGGATTATCTTTTGGATTTCAAAATCAAGGGAAGGAACATCAGCAAGGTTTTCGGCTACGGTTTTTCCGGTAACGGTAAGGCAATCGCCGTGCAGTAAGCCATTTTCAAGCATATATTTCATTACGGCAGGTGTACCGCCGTGGTTGTGTAAATCCTGCATCAGGTATTTACCACTCGGTTTAAGGTCGGCCAATACCGGCGTAATGTCGCTCATCTTCTGGAAATCATCCTGCGTAACGCTTACACCCACACTTTTGGCAATAGCTACAAAATGCAGCACCGCATTAGTACTTCCACCAAGGATAACGATGATGCGAAGTGCATTTTCAAAAGCCTTACGCGTCATGATGTCGCTGGGTTTAATATCTTTTTCGAGCAATATTTTTATGTACTTGCCCGCATCCAGGCATTCCTGTTGCTTTTCAGGGCTTAGTGCAGGATTACTGCTACTGTACGGCAAACTCATACCCAACGCTTCTATGGCCGATGCCATAGTATTAGCCGTGTACATGCCACCGCAGGCACCTGCACCGGGACACGCATTACGTATAACACCATTAAAATCCTCATCATTCATGGTACCGGCTATCTTTTGCCCCAGAGCCTCAAATGCCGATACTATGTTCAGGTTCTCGCCTTTGTAACAACCGGGCGCTATTGTACCGCCATACACCATAATGGACGGACGGTTTAGCCTGCCCATAGCCATAACGCTGCCGGGCATATTTTTATCGCAACCCGGTATGGTAATCAATCCATCATAATATTGTCCGCCACAAATGGCTTCTATACTATCGGCAATTACATCACGGCTTACAAGGCTGTAACGCATACCCTCGGTACCGTTGCTCATACCGTCGCTTACTCCAATGGTATTGAATATAAGTCCGGCAAGGTCTTCATTCCATGTGCCCTGCTTTACAACCTTTGCAAGATCATTAAGGTGCATGTTACAGGTATTACCGTCATACCCCATACTGGCTATGCCCACCTGTGCTTTGTTCATATCATCATCGGTGAAGCCTATACCGTATAGCATGGCTTTAGCAGCCGGCTGTGTATCATCTTGCGTAAAAATACGCGAGTATTTATTTAGCATTTTTTGTTTCAAGTTTAAAGTTTCTGGTTGCTTAGCCTATCCTGAAAATCTTATTCTGTTTGTTTGTGTTTGTTTATATACCTCCCCCGGATTTTATCCGGGGCTAAATGGTTTGACCCTTTCAGGGTTAGTTTCGGAAACTAGCGCTATTAACTGTTAACCGTAAACTCTAAACTACCTTTAAATTCTTCCAGGCCTTTATCCAATACTAAATTCTGGTAGGCTTTCTGGATGGTACTGCTCAGGGTATCGTCCCAGTTTTTAGCAAACGGCACATCGTCTAGCGAGTCAAGCGCCAATACTTCGGCAGCAGTACCACAGAAAAACGCTGCATCGGCTCCGCGCATTTCGTGAGGGGTAAAGAATTTCTCCTCAACCGGAATGTCTAGCTGGTGGCATATATCTATTACCGTAGCTCGTGTTATCCCCGGGAGAATGCTCCCTTTTTCAGGCGTATATAGTTTTCCGTCTTTTTCAAAGAACACATTAGCACCACTACTCTCGGCAACGTAGCCATTGGCATCAAGTACAAGGGCTTCGTCATAACCTGCATCTTTAGCTTCCTGGCAGGCAAGTATAGAGTTTACATAATGCCCGCTTACCTTTGCCTCTACCTTAAATGCCTTAGGATTCGGACGCTGAAAACTACTGGTCATTATACGCATTTTGTTTGCCATGTAGCCATTGGTCCATT
Source organism: Bacteroidia bacterium (assembly GCA_046566705.1). Lineage (GTDB taxonomy): Bacteria > Bacteroidota > Bacteroidia > Flavobacteriales > Flavobacteriaceae > Flavobacterium. The sequence continues at coordinate 124,162 of JBKHWE010000023.1, forward strand.
CCCAGGCCTCAATAGCCAGGTAACTTTCCTTCCCTTTGCTAAGTGCCATGTTTGGCGAACAGAACACTATAGGACGGATATACGCATTGGTAAAACCGTTACGCTTCAGCACTTCGTAGGTTAAATCAACAAGTTGTTCTGTTGTATACTCAAACGGCATGTACATTAGCTCTGCACTGCGACGCAGGCGGTCGTAATGTTCTTTAGCCTTAAAGATTTTAGTTCCGTTTTCTGTTTCATACGATTTAATCCCCTCAAATACGGCATAACCGTAATGCAGTGACTGCCCATAAAGATTTGTAGTTGCTTCACTGGCCTTTACAAATTGTCCGTTGTAATAGATTATGGTTTCCTCTGTAAAATACATATATGTTTGTTATTCTGTTTGTTTATTAATTTAAAAAAAATGGGCCCTTACCACCGTAGTGAAGAAGGACCCGAATATGCATAAAAATGGATGCCTTCTCATATAAGTAGGTGAATAATGACGATAATAATGACTAGTAGTTTATGTTTCATGCTAAATAAAATTTTTATAAAAAAAGCCGCTCCTTATGAGGGAACGGCTTTGTATAGATTGCGACAATCAAGGCAGTATCCCTCAGGCTTTATTGCTAATGACAATAATGCTGAGCACGTTTACTACTATGATGTTGTTTGCTTTCATAAATTTCTTATTCCTTACGAATGTATAAATAATAATTCAACAACCAAAGAAATTAACTGATAATTACACAATAAAAACAGACCATACAATCAATTTTAATCAATAAAAAGACAAAATAAATAAGAATTCAAAAATTTAAAGCTATAAACTCAAAAATTACCCCAACCGATTGTTAAAAATCAACGCTTAAATTTCGGTAATCACAAAAATCACAACAATTGCTTTATGGAGATTTAGCAGGATAACTTTTAACATCACCCGGAAAAAAATCCGCACAATACGTAAGTACGGTGCGGATTGCATATTCTATTATCAAGGTATTATTAATATCCTGAGAGCGGAACTTCCAGTGTATACTGCTTTCCGGCAGCTACGTCAAGCTTTCGGTCGCGCAGCCACGGATTATGTATTTTTACAATCTTATAGTTTACGCCTTGTGTTTTTGCCCATACCGAAAGGTCTGGCACCGATTCTGTTACTGCCACGGTTTTAGTAGGTATCTGGTTGTAGAGTTCGGCAGGCGTTATACCAAAACCATATTGCGCAGGATGCTGCATGATTTCCTTAAGTGCCAGTATGCGGAAAACGTAACGGCTGGTTTCATCGTTCAGCAACAGGTCGTAATAGCTGTCTACCCCCTGAAAGGTCATTTGCTTGTTTACCCCTGCCACGCCTGCATTATATGATGCTGCTGCCAGTGTCCACGAGCCGAACTTCGATTTAGCCCAAAGCAGGTATTTACACGCCGCCTCAGTGCTTTTCACCAAATGATAGCGTTCGTCCACCAGCTCGTTTATTTCAAGGCCGTATTGCTTACCCGTATCAGGCATAAACTGCCACACGCCCCTTGCTCCTGCGGGGGAAACAACGTTCACCAGTCCGCTTTCTATAACGGCAAGGTATTTAAAATCGTCCGGGACGCCATACTGTTTTAGTATCGGTTCTATAACAGGAAAAGCCCTGTTGGCTCGTTTTATAATAAGTAACGTGGTAGCATCGAGGTTGGCATTAACCAATAGTTCCCTATCCAGGCGCTCCTTAACATCGCTCACTTTAAGCGGTGCCTGTTCGCCTGCAAAATCTATCTGGTTCGGAAACGCGCGCTTCTCTACTTTCTCAGTAACCTCGTCGGGTTTGTTAGCTGCCTGCTGCACAGCTAAACCACTCAGTACTATGAGCGATGCGGCTATGCCAGTATTTTTAATCCATTCCATAATTCCTCTTCGTTTATTTGGTTATATCTATTTCTCTATTAATTCGGGCAAATGTTCGCTCAGCCATTTCCCCTTTGTAAGCACCATAACGTGCGTACCGCCCTGTACTGGAATAAAATCCTTTAAATACCTTGGAGGAAACACTTCGTCTTTATCGCCGTGTATGTGTATCACATCGGCATTTGGTTCGGTACAATCCCAGTTTATTATAGTCCTAAACGCCCAGTCCAGGTATTTCTTATCCCGAACCGACATAAATTTATCGTATAGGTTCAGCTTTCTAGTTACGACATTATTGCCTACAAACATTTGCGCCAGCCAACCCATTTCCTGCATGAGCCTTGTGGGGAAAAGGTGGTAAATCTTAGTCCGCTTTGCAAAACGCATCCTCCTTGGAAACTCCCCGTTACAACGCACGCTGGATATGATGATGACCTTACGTACGTTTACCAGCTTTGCCATTTCCTGTACCAACACCCCGCCAAACGATACGCCGATAAGTATTGCCCCTTTATGCTCAATACCCTGAGCTATTCGTGCAGCATACCCTCGCAAAGGTTCGTTTACGCTTTCGGGCAGCAGCCACTCCAAATAATGGCACTCAAAACGGTCTTCCGGCAGGTATATGTTTTCAAAAATTGAAGGGCTTGCTGCAAGCCCCGGCATAAAGTATACGGGTATCTTCTCCATATTAGTTTTAACGCCGTATAACGGGCTATTATCAAAATTTATTCCGAAATTTGTATAAAATTAAAGTATTTACGCCAAAGCAGTTGTAAAGTGCTTTTAATTTATCTGTTAATTTCTATGAGAACACGTTTATTCCCTAAAAGCCAAAGAGGTACGGCCAACCATGGCTGGCTTCAGGCTAACTTTTCTTTTTCGTTCGGCAGTTATCATAATCCCGAAATGGTACAGTTTGGTATGCTCCGCGTACTTAATGACGATACCATAGCAGCAGGAACAGGCTTTGGTACCCACCCGCACGATAACATGGAAATTATTACCATACCTATGGAAGGCGGGCTTACCCACCGCGACAGCATGGGCAACGAGGAAACAGTTCGTTTTGGAGAAGTACAGGTAATGAGCGCCGGTACCGGCATATTGCACAGCGAAATGAACGCCAGCCAAACCGAAGCCGCAAAGACACTGCAACTGTGGATTTTCCCGGAACTGGAAAACGTGGAACCCCGTTACGACCAAAAGGGCTTTAATCCGGAAGCCAACAAAAATACGCTGATTAACGTAGTATCGCCACACGATAAAAACAGTGGTGGCGCGCTGTGGATTTACCAGCAGGCATGGCTGCACCTGGGTGTATTTGATGCAGGTGAAACCATAACCTACCCTATTCACCTGGAGGGTAACGGTATGTACCTGTTCTTATTGGAAGGGCAACTCGAAATAAACGGACAGGAAATAAACGCGCGCGATGCTTATGGTGCTGTAGAGTTTGAAACCATAGAAATTACAACTAAAGCTGCATCGAGGATATTGATTATAGAAGTGCCAATGCAATTTAAAAACTAATACGTATGGAAGTAAAGGATAACGAATTTAACCGTCAGTTTGAAGCCCAGGTAAACGGACAAACCTACGCCATAGAATACAGCGTTCAGGAACGTAAGCTGTTTTTAACCAAAGTATTCCAACCCGAAGGCGCCGAAGACGATGCTGTAATAAACGATATGCTGAAGCAGATACTGGAAACTGCCGAAGACAAACGCCTGCGCGTAATGCCTATTCACCCTAAGGTTGTAGCGTTCTTTAAAAAGAACCCCGGCTATAAGGATATGCTTCCGCCAGGTATAAGAATATAGATTAAAAAATTACACACATAAATAACCTAACAAAACACAATGCAAAGTTTAAAAGGAAAAAATGCACTGATTACCGGTGCAGGAAAAGGAATTGGTAAGGCAGTAGCCCTTGCGCTTGCCGAAGAAGGTGCTAACGTGATTCTTATTGCGCGTACGGCTGCTGATGTAGACGCCGTAGCTAAAGAAGTTGAAGCCAAAGGCGTTAAGGTACTTGCCCTTACTGCCGATGTAGCCGAAATCGTATCCATAACCACAGCCATAGAAAAGGCCGTAGCAGAATTTGGGCAGATAGACATCCTTATCAATAACGCCGGTGTGGGCAAATTTGGCAAGTTCCTGGAGCTTACCCCTGAGGAATTTGAGCATATAATCAAAGTTAACCTTATGGGTACGTACTACGCTACGCGTGCGGTATTGCCTGGCATGATAGAGCAACAAAGCGGCGATATTGTAAACATATCGTCTACAGCCGGACTTAAAGGCGCAGCTGTAACCAGTGCATATAGTGCCAGTAAGTTTGCCGTTATGGGCTTAACCGAATCGCTTATGCAGGAAGTACGCAAGCACAACATCCGTGTTACGGCCCTTGCACCAAGTACCATTGCTACAGATATGGCAAAAGACCTTAACCTTACCGACGGCAACCCGGATAAGGTTATGCAGGCAGAGGACTTCGCTGAACTTATTGTAGCCCAACTGAAACTAAACAGGCGTGTTTTCATCAAAGAAAGCAGCATCTGGTCAACCAACCCGTAATACCATGAGTGAGCTGAAATGCCCGCTTTGTAGCGGCAGTTCTACAACATATCATATACAAAAGGAAAGGGAGTTTTTACAATGCTCCCTTTGCCTTTCTGTTTTCCTGAATCCGAAGGATTATCTGAGCATTGAAGAAGAACTGAAACATTATAACTTTCACAACAACAACCCCGAAGATGTTCGTTACCGAAACTTCCTGAGTCCGGTTACGAACCGTATCCTTACCGATTTCGGTAAACAGCATGAAGGACTAGATTTTGGCTCAGGAACGGGTTCGCCTATAGTAAAAGTATTGGGAGATAATGGTTATAATATCAGCCAGTTCGACCTGTTTTACCACAACCACCCGGAAGTGCTAAAAAAACAATATGACTACATATCCTGCACGGAAACGGCCGAGCATTTTAAAGATCCTTATACAGAATTTAAACAACTTCGTAACATGCTTAAAACCAAAAGTAAGCTTTACGTGATGACCGATCGCTTTAATCCCAACCGTGATTTCGGCACCTGGTTTTATAAAACCGATCCTACCCATGTATTTCTATACAGCGACGAAGCGTTCGAGTGGATACAGAAGGAATTTGGGTTTAAAAGTGTTGATTTCACAACAAGGGTGGTGATATTAGGATTTTAGTTTGTTACTTTCTTAAAAAACTACCACTCTTTAACATTTGTTAACGAAAAACTATACGATTAGGCTATATTTGCCTCAAAACCATAATCATATCGTTATGTTACACCATACCAAACAAAGTCCGTTACTTAAAACAGTATTGCTTTTAAGTCTTTTCCATTTTTTACCCTCGCAGGCTCAAACCGTAACCACACTAACCGGTGCCGGTGAGGGATATGCCGATGGCACTTTAGTAACCGCTCGCTTTAATAAGCCCATGGGCGTTGATACAGACCAAGCAGGAAATATATATGTAGCAGATACTTACAATGATCGTATTCGAAAAATTACGCCTGAAGGTACTGTAAGCAGCATAGCCGGTAGTACCCGTGGTTATGCGGACGGATCCGGGGCTAACGCAAAATTTAATTTACCAATGGGGGTTGCAGTAGCAAATGACGGAACCCTTTATGTAGCTGATTCTTTTAACAACCGCATACGAAAAATTACACAAGACGGTGTAGCTACCACCCTAGCAGGTTCTGGCACTTCGGGTGGTGCAAACGGCACAGGAACAGCTGCACAGTTTTACTCCCCTAGAGCAATAATAGTAGGTAATGACGGAAACATATATATATCTGAATATAACGGGCATCGTATACGAAAGGTAACACCCGAAGGCGTAGTTACTACATTAGCCGGTGGAGGGCAGGGTTATATGGATGGTACCGGTACAAGTGCGCGATTTAACCACCCGAAGGGTTTAGACATGGATGCTGAGGGGAACATTTATGTAGTCGATTCTGACAATCAAAAAATACGAAAAATTACATCCGATGGCGTGGTAACTACACTTGCCGGAAGTTCTGCAGGATATGCCGACGGTGATGGAACTGATGCTAAGTTTCAATATCCTTCCGGTATTGCTGTAGACAATTTGGGCAACGTTTTTGTTACCGATACTAATAATCAACGAATAAGGATGGTTACACCGAACGGTGACGTAACTACTATAGCAGGCGGTGCCACTACAGGAACAGTTAATGGCACAGGAACAGATGCAAGGTTTAACTATCCTGAAGGCATCACCATAGACGTCCAGGGTATTTTGTACATAGCAGACTTCAGCAACAATCGCATACGTAAAATCGTAGAACCATTGGCTAAAACAGAGACGTTTTCAGGCTCGAAAGTATGCTTATACCCTAACCCGGCATCAAACTCGGTTAATGTAATTGCTGAGTCTATCTTATCGTATGAAGTATCCATTTTTGACAGTAATGGCAGATACCTTTTGTCTAAGAAGATTACAGGTTCAGAAAACATAGACATCAGCGCTCTGCAAAATGGAGTATACATTGTAAAACTGTCTACAAACAAAGGTGAAACCACCAGAAAGCTTGTAAAAAATTAATCTCAAAAAAATAGAACTATAAAACAGTATAACCTTATATATCCTGACTTACCATGTGTAATTGTTCTACTATACTATAGCACGGAAAAAAAATCCTGATTTGCTAAAAGATAAAGAACTATTATAAGTCATATAAAAAACTCAGCATTACGCTGAGTTTTCTGTTTTATGCGAATACCGGTTCGTTTACAAAATCAAAACGTACTAGTCCGTCTTCGTCTATTTTGGTAAGGGTTACCTCGTGCAGGGTATTTACCAGTTCCGGATTCCACGGAGCCTTTACTTTTACATAGTTTTCGGTAAAGCCGTGTATATAACCTTCTTTGTTTTCACCTTCAAACAGTACCGTGCGTCCTGTACCTATCTGGCTTTCATAAAACGCACGACGCTTTTTTACCGAAAGCCCGCGAAGCATCTTGCTCCGCTTGGCACGTACATTAGCGGGTACGGCACCCTCCATTTCGGCAGCGGGCGTATTATCACGCTCACTGTATGTAAATACATGCAGATAGCTTATTTCAAGTTCGTTCAGAAAGTTATAGGTATCCAGAAAATGCTCGTCCGTTTCCCCCGGAAAACCCACAATGACATCTACCCCTATACACGCGTGCGGCATAACCTCACGTATTTTGGCCACACGTTCGGTATACACATTACGCAGGTAACGGCGGCGCATCAGTTTAAGGATGTCGTCGCTGCCGCTTTGCAGCGGTATATGGAAATGCGGTACAAACTTACGGCTCTGGCTTACAAACTCTATGGTTTCGTTGCGCAAAAGGTTAGGCTCAATAGATGAGATGCGTAAGCGCTCTATACCCTCTACTTTATCCAGTTCCTGTACCAGTTCGTAAAATGTATGCTCATGTTTTTTGTTTCCAAACTCCCCTTTACCATAGTCACCTATATTAACTCCGGTAAGAACGATTTCCTTTATATTTTGGGCAGATATTTCTGCAGCGTTCTTAAGTACGTTCTGCAGCGTATCACTACGCGAAATACCACGTGCCAATGGAATCGTACAATACGTACACTTATAATCACAACCGTCCTGCACCTTAAGGAACGCGCGGGTACGGTCGCCTATAGAGTAACTCCCCACATAAAAATCAGCTTCAGATATTTCGCACGAGTGTACCTCGCCCATATCGTTTTTGCTCAGGTCGTTTATATAGTCGGTAATCTTAAATTTTTCGGTAGCACCAAGCACCAGGTCTACACCGTCTACAGCGGCAAGTTCCTCAGGCTTCAGCTGGGCATAGCAGCCCACGGCAGCAACAAAGGCTTTATCGTTGGTCTTCAGGGCCTTTTTTACAATCTGTTTAAACTGTTTATCAGCATTTTCAGTAACCGAACATGTGTTGATTACATAAATATCGGCAGGGTCTTCAAAATCCACCCTGTCAAAACCATCATCAGCAAAACTACGTGCAATAGTACTGGTTTCAGAGAAATTCAGTTTGCAACCCAGTGTATAAAAAGCGACTTTCTTCCTGTTTTCCATAATCATAGAGCCTAAAGCCTTATAAATAAGCCCGCAAAGGTACAAACAAAAATTGAGTTATGAAATACCATTTCCGTCATTGCATAAATCCACTATCGTAAACAACTACTATAGTGCTAAATTACCCAAAAGCCTCTGTTTCCAGGCTCGCATCCTTGTTTTCAAGAACCGATGCTTCTTTGGTAAGGAATTCATCTACGTTTCGGGCACATTCACGCCCTTCACTTATTGCCCAGACTACCAGGCTTTGACCACGACGCATGTCTCCACAGGAGAATATTTTATTATGGGATGTCTTATAGGTGATTTCATTTGCCAATACATTTCCTTTTCCGTCCTTAGCCAGGTTATATCGGTCTAAAAGTAATTGTTCTGGCTTAGAGAAACCAATGGCAATCAGTGCCAGATCACATGGTAATATACGCTCTGAACCCGGGTTCTCTACCGAACGCAAACGGCGTCCGTCTTCGGTAAATTCCCAGTGCAGGTCGGCCACTTTAATGCCGGTAAGGTTTCCGTTTTCATCTCCAATAAATTCCTTTGTGGCAGTGGCAAACAAGCGTTCACACCCTTCCTCCTGCGATGATGAAGTACGGTACACATCAGGGTAATCAGGCCACGGCGTATATGGCGGACGCTCTGTACCCAACTGGTGCATCAATGCGAGTTGCGTAACACTCTTAGCGCCCTGGCGGATACTCGTACCCACACAGTCGCTACCCGTATCTCCGCTGCCTATAATGATTACGTTTTTGTCTTTGGCTATAAGGTCTAAATCTGTAATATTACTTTCAATTCCTGCGCCCGCCAACGGATCTTTACCGGCAACACGCTTGTTTTGTTGCTTAAGGTATTCCATAGCATAGTGAATGCCTTTTAGTTCCCTGCCGGGGATTTCCACATTACGTGGCACCATGGCTCCTCCTGCCAATACCACCGCATCATATTCGTGCAGTATGTCTGACAGGAACACATTTACCCCTACATTGGCATGATACTGAAATTGCACCCCGCCCTGCTCCATCAGGGCAATACGTCGGTCTATTACATTTTTTTCCAGCTTAAAATCAGGTATGCCATAACGGAGTAATCCTCCCGCGGCATCGTCTTTCTCGAAAACCGTAACACTATGCCCAGCAGCATTTAGTTGGTCAGCTACCGCCAGCCCCGCAGGACCACTGCCCACTATGGCGACACGTTTGCCACTTCTCCCTTCGGGCAAATACGGTTTTACGAAACCTTTTTCAAAGGCGATTTCTATAATGTGTTTTTCTATAGCCTCAATAGCCACAGCCGGCCGGTTGATGTTAAGCACACAAGACGACTCGCACGGAGCAGGACAAATCCTGCCGGTAAACTCCGGGAAATTATTGGTACTGCTTAATATCTCGTAGGCTTCCTCCCATTTTTCATGGAAAACCGCATCGTTAAACTCCGGTATTACATTACCCAATGGGCAGCCGCTATGGCAAAACGGCACACCGCAGTCCATACACCGTGCCGACTGCTGATGCAACTTTTCATCGGTATACGGCTTGGCAAATTCTTTATAATGTTGAATGCGTTGCTCCACAGGTTCGCCCTGCGGCAGTTCGCGTTCGTATAGTTTAAACCCTGTTATTTTTTCCTGTTTCATTTTCTTATCAATTTGGCGGCTAAGCTGCAAGGTTTTATGTTGTATCCACCCCGGCTTTCAGCCACCCCTCCGTAGGAGGGGAATTCCACTCTGCTTGTCCGGCATCCCAACTCCGCCGGAAGCGTACCAACAGGGAGGGGTGTTTAAATATTTATCCAGGCCTACAAGGTCTAGAAGACCTTGCAGGAGCATTACTTCTTACTACCTGATACTTTATACTTAAAACTACTTTGCTTTAGCAGCTTCAGCCTGTCTTTGCAATGCCTTTTTGTACTCTTTAGGAAATACTTTCACAAAGCTGCCTACCTGATTGTCAAAGTCTTTCAGAATAAAATTGGCTGTGGTACTGTTGGTATAGTCATAGTGTTTTTGCAATAACCCAAGTAGTTCTTCCCTATCGGCATCGTTGCACTGTTCCAGGTCTATCATTTCCTGATTACAGCGTTCGGCAAAATCCTTGTGAATGTCGTAGATATAGGCAATACCACCACTCATACCTGCCCCGAAGTTGCGGCCTATTTTACCCAGTACCACTACGCGCCCGCCGGTCATGTATTCACAACCGTGGTCGCCAATGCCTTCAACAACCACCGTAGCACCTGAGTTTCGCACTGCAAAACGCTCACCGGCACGGCCATAAATATAGGCCTCACCACTGGTAGCACCATATAATACCACATTACCTGCCACGCTGTTGGCTTCCGGTTTAAAGCCGGCATTGGCAGGAGGGCAAATAATCAGTTTGCCACCGCTAAGTCCTTTACCCACATAGTCGTTAGAGTCGCCTTCAATGCGAAGGGTAAGGCCTTTGGCAGCAAATGCGCCAAAACTCTGACCTGCAGCTCCGTAAAATTTAAAGCTTATGGTATCATCAGGCAGACCTGTGCTTTTGTACACTTTTGTAATCTCATTACTCAGCAACGTACCTACCGCACGGTTAATGTTACGTATAGGGAACTCCGCTTCAACCTTTTCACCTTTGGTAAGGGCAGGTTGCGCTTTTTCAAGCAATTGCCAGTCGAGTATGCCGTCTAAACCATGATCCTGTTCCTCCGTTTTGTACAGACTTACATTATCAGGGTTTGGTTCTTTATATAATATTCTGCTTAGGTCTATATTTTTATGCTTCCAATAGTCAATATCCTCACGCTGTTTAAGGTTTTCTACCTGTCCTATCATTTCGTCTACCGTACGGAAACCAAGTTCAGCCATAATTTCGCGCAACTCTTCTGTAATAAATTTAAACAGGTTTACCACGTGGTCTACTTCGCCCGTAAAGCGTTGTCGCAGTTCTTTATCCTGGGTAGCCACGCCCACGGGGCAACTGTTCAGGTGGCACTTACGCATTAGTATACAGCCTTCTACCACAAGAGCAGCCGTGGCAACACCCCATTCTTCGGCACCAAGTAAGGCCGCTATGGCTATATCGCGCCCGGTTTTCATCTGCCCGTCTGCCTGCACGGTAACACGCGGACGCAATTTATTTTTAATCAGTGTTTGGTGGGTTTCGGCAAGGCCAAGTTCCCACGGAAGTCCGGCGTGTTTAATAGAACTTAATGGCGATGCTCCAGTACCTCCGTCAAAGCCCGACACAAGCACCACGTCGGCCTTCGCCTTGGTAACGCCTGAAGCTATGGTACCCACTCCCGCTTTGCTCACCAGCTTTACGCTGATACGCGCGGCGCGGTTGGCATTTTTAAGGTCGAAAATCAACTGTGCCAAATCCTCAATCGAATAAATATCGTGGTGCGGCGGTGGCGAAATCAATCCCACTCCCGGCGTAGCGTGGCGTGTACGGCCTATCCAGTCGTCTACCTTTTCGCCCGGTAGCTGTCCGCCTTCACCCGGTTTTGCGCCTTGTGCCATTTTTATCTGTAACTCGTCTGCTTCGGTAAGGTAGCGGCTGGTAACACCAAAACGCCCGCTTGCCACCTGTTTAATGCTGGAACGCATACTAGCACCATCACTAAGCGGGTCGTAGCGTGCTTCATCTTCTCCTCCTTCGCCCGTATTGCTGCGTGCGCCGAGCTTATTCATGGCTAAAGCCAAGGTAGTATGCGCCTCCCACGAAATGGAACCGAAACTCATGGCTCCCGTAGAAAAACGCTTGTAAATGTTTTCGGCAGGTTCCACTTCATCAATAGAAATGGATTTATGCTGCTTGTTGAATTCTAACAGGCTGCGGAGCGTGCAGGCTTTTTCGCCCAGCTCGTTTACCAGTCGGCTGTATTTTTTAAACAGGTCGTAATTATCGGTACGCGTGCTCAGTTGCAATAAGTGAATCGTCTGCGGATTGAACAGGTGGAACTCGCCCTTGCGTTTCCATTGCAGTTCGCCTCCCACAGGAAGCCTGTCGCTTGGTATTTGTTTATTGCTGAATGCAAAACGGTGCTTTATTAATGCTTCCTCGGCTATATCATCAAGCTTTAAACCTTCAATATTACTTACCGTGCCGCTGAAATACGTATCCACTACCTGCCTGTTAATGCCCAGTATCTCAAATATCTGCGCGCCTTGATAACTTTGGAAGGTGGAAATTCCCATTTTAGAGAACACTTTTAAAAGCCCTCCCTTCATGGCGTCGATATAATTTTCCCTTAGTTCCTCAAAACTCAGGTTGGTATCAATGAGTCCCTGCTCTGCCCTATCCCGTATGGTAGCAAATGCCATATATGGGTTAATTGCCGTAGCACCGTAGGCAATAAGACAGGCTGCATGATGCACCTCCCAAACGTCGCCCGCCTCGGCAATAAGCCCTACCTCTCCACGTAGTCCTTTACGGATCAGATGGTGATGTACAGCCGCAACCAACAACAATGATGGTATGGGCGCGTGTCGCGAATCTATAGCCCTGTCCTGAAGAATAAGCATACGATAGCCGTCTTCCACAGCATCTACAGCATACCGGCACACACGGTCGAGTGCCTTTTTAAGCGCGTCAGGGCTGCCATCGGCACGAAAATATCCCTGTATGGTTTTACTCTGAAACGTCCCCGTATCTATACTGCGGATTTTCTCCAGATAATGATTGTCTAATATAGGATGACGCAGTATAATACTGTGTGCCGCCAATGGATCTTCGGCTAAAATGTTGCCATTTGTACCTGCAAAACTCGCCAATGACATTACCAGTTTTTCGCGAATAGGGTCAATCGGCGGATTGGTTACCTGCGCAAACAATTGCTTAAAGTAATTGGCAAGATGCTGCGGCTCCTTACTCAGCACCGCCAATGGCGTATCGGTACCCATAGAGCCTACAGGCTCTTTGGCGGTAAGTGCCATAGGCACTATGATCTCCTCAATGGCTTCGGTAGTGTACCCAAAGGTTTTCTGGTACTTAAATACCTGGTGGTGTGCAAGGGGCGTAAAGGTAATACGCGGCTCAGGCACCTTGCCCATGGTTATCTTATATTTTTCGAGCCACTCGCCATAAGGCTGGCGGCTGCAAATTCCTTTCTTTAGTTTATCGTTAGTAATGAGTTCACCTTTTTCAAGGTCAACTACCAGCATTTTACCCGGACGCAGGCGGCCTTTCTTCACCACTTCAGACGCATGAAGCCCAAGTACACCGGTTTCTGAGGCCAGTATCATGCGCCCGTCTTTGGTAATACTATAGCGAATTGGCCTTAGGCCGTTACGGTCCAGCGTAGCGCCTATCATTTTACCGTCGCTAAAACACACAGCTGCAGGGCCATCCCACGGTTCCATAAGGCAGGAATGGTATTCATAAAAAGCTTTCTGTACAGGATCGAGTGCTTCGTTTTCATCCCAGGCTTCGGGTATGAGCATCATAAGCACGTGCGGAAGCGAACGCCCACTAAGCATGAGCATTTCTACCATATTGTCCAGGCTTGCCGAATCAGATTGTTTACCCGGAACGAGCGGCAGCAGCATATTAATTTCTTCCTGTGTGAAATGCGGCGAAGCGAAGTTCTTCTCATTGGTTCGCAGCCAGTTCAGGTTACCCTGAAGCGTATTGATTTCGCCATTGTGCGCTATATAGCGAAACGGCTGTGCCAATGCCCACGACGGGAACGTATTGGTAGCAAAACGCGAGTGTACCAACGCATATGCACTGGTCATACGCTTACTTTGTAAGTCCGGGAAATAATGCCTTACCTGCTCACTTGTCAACTGACCTTTATATACTATGGTCTGCGACGAAAGCGACGCTATGTAATAACCTGTTTCGTTTTTACGGATGATGCTGTTTATGGTGTGCGATGCATAATTGCGCAACACAAATAGTTTACGTTCAAATACAAAGTCCTCGGTAATATGCTCCGGGCGCATAATGAAAACCTGTTCTATTTCTGGTTCTACGCTCAGTGCCGTATCACCTATCCCATGGCGGTTTACGGGAACTTTACGATAGCCCAGAATATCAAGCCCCTGCTGCTCGGCGGTTTCGGCAAAAATTTCCTTGCAGTCTTCCACTAATCCCTTTGGGAAGAATACCATGCCTACGCCATACTGCCCTGCTTCGGGTAATTTAATACCCAGCTGCACACACTCGCTTACCAGGAAAGCGTGCGGTACCTGAAACGAAATACCCGCTCCGTCGCCCGTATTGTTTTCACAGCCGCAAGCGCCACGGTGCTCCAGGTTTTCCAGTATGGTAAGCGCATCTGAAATGTGCTGGTGGCTTTTCCGTCCCTTTATGCTGGCTACAAAACCTATACCGCAGGCATCATGCTCATGCCGCGGGTCGTACAGCCCTTGTTGTTCGTTCTCCATTAAAATACTCATGTCTGCTGTTTGTTACTTAAAATCCATTTATCTTTATACCCGCGTGGACAGATATTATGAAAACGGGCAGTTAAATTATAAAAATTTTATACAATAAATGTTAAAACAAAAAGATTTAAAGCACACTTGCAGCATAATTCAGAATTATACGCATAAAAATTCACTTTGAGTTGAATAAAATTTAATGATAAAATCACAAATAGCACCTAATCGTTACATTATTAAATATTGATGGGTAATTTTTTGAAATATCTCTATATCGGGGTAATTTTGTTAATTGTTATTTCATGTTCAGAGAAGGGTGAGAAAAGCAATGATAACCTTGTATTTCGTTATAACGAAAATGCGGCAGTGAACTCGCTCGACCCCGCTTTTGCTAAAATACGCCCCAGCATATGGGTGTGCAACCAGCTGTATAATGGACTCGTACAACTGGACGACAGCCTGCGCGTACAGCCCGATATAGCCAAGTCATGGACAATTTCGCCTGACGGGAAAACCTATACGTTTACCCTAAGGAATGATGTAAAATTCCACATGAGCAAAATTTTTGTCCCCAGCAGCACGCGTACCGTTACCGCACACGACTTTGAATACAGCCTTAACCGCCTGCGCGATGAAAAGGTAGCCTCACCCGGCGGCTGGATCTTACAGAGCGTAGAAAACTTCAGGGCGGTAAACGATACGGTTTTTGAAATAAAACTAAACAAAACATTCCCTGCATTTTTGGGGCTGCTTACCATGAAGTACGCTTCGGTAGTGCCGCGTGAAGCATTTGAGATAAAAGGCTATGACTTCAGGTCAAACCCTGTAGGTACCGGGCCGTTCCAGTTTAAACTGTGGGAAGAAAACGTAAAGCTGGTCTTGCGCAAAAACCCCATTTATTACGAGCGCGATGATAAAGGCGTACAACTTCCGTATATGGAAGCGGTAGCGATTACCTTTCTTCCCGATAAGCAAAGCGGTTTTTTACAATTTGTGCAGGGTAAGCTGGACTTTGTATCGGGGCTTGACCCAAGCTATAAAGATGAGATACTGACCCCAAAAGGTGAACTCCAGCCAAAATACAAGGATAAAGTAACCATGATTACCGGCCCCTATCTGAACACCGAGTATATGGGTTTCCGTATGGATGGCGATAATGCCGCGCTAAAAGACAAACGGCTGAGGCAGGCGCTTAACTATGGTTTTGACAAAGACAAAATGGTAAAATACCTGCGTAACGGCATGGGTACAGGCGCGGCTCATGGCATTATACCGACCGGACTGGGTGGCCATGGCGCTAAAGGATACGAATACAACCTGCAAAAAGCACGTGAACTGGTAGCGGACTACAAGAAAGCTACGGGCAATAACAACCCGAAAATACAAATGAGCACCACCGCCAGCTATGCCGACCTGGGAGAATATGCCCAGCGCGAATGGCAAAAGATAGGCCTTACTGTAGAAGTAGACATTAACCCGCCTACAACGCTTACGCAAAGTATTGCCACCGGGAAAGCACCGTTTTTCAAGGCAACCTGGATAGCCGACTATCCGGATGGGGAGAACTACCTGAGCCTGTTTTACAGTAAAAACTTTGCCCCGGGCGGGCCAAACTATACCCACTTTAACAGCCCTAAATTCGACGCGTTGTACGAAGCCGCCTTCCTGGAAACAGACGATACGAAGCGCTTTGAATTGTACAAACAAATGGATGAGCTGGTAATGGATGAAGCTCCCATAATTCCGCTGTTTTATGACAAGGCATCGCGGTTTACCCAAAAGAATGTCAAGGGATTAGGCATTAACCCGCTGAATTTATTAGTTTTAAAACGGGTGAAAAAAGAATAATCGATTAGTAAATACATTCCTAAATGTTTCCTAAATCAGAGTGTTACTTGCCGGGCTAATGGGTAATTTTAGTACCCGTATAAGATTTGGCGTATGAAAATACTGATAGTAGAAGACGAACCCGGGCTTAGGGAAGTAATCAAAGAATCGCTGGAAAAAGAAAAATATCTTGTAGAAACAGCTATTGATTATCATAACGCCCTGGATAAAATAGGTGTATACGACTATGATTGTATACTGGTAGATATAATGCTACCCGGCGGTAGTGGACTGGAACTGGTAAAGGAAATTAAGACATTACAAAAACAGGAGGCCGTAATTATAATTTCGGCAAAGGATTCTGTTGATGATAAGGTTACCGGGCTTGATCTGGGTGCTGATGATTACCTGCCCAAACCTTTTCACCTTGCCGAATTGCATGCACGGGTAAAATCGGCCATACGCAGGCGTAACCAAAACGGCAGTAATAAGATAATACTTGCCAATATGGAGTTATTGCCTGAGGAACGTACCGTAACCGTAGATAATGTATCGCTTACACTGAACCGCAAGGAGTTTGACCTGTTGTACTATTTTATGATAAACCCCAATAGGCTTATTAGTAAAACAGCATTGGCAGAATCAGTCTGGGGCGACTTTATAGACCAAGCCGACAACCTTGATTTTGTATATTCCCAAATAAAAAACCTGCGCAAGAAACTAAAAGACGTCGGTGCAGAAGCCGATATACAGGCTGTATATGGTATGGGGTATAAACTTATTTCATAATGACTGCAAAGAAAACCATATCGCTGCAAAACTATACCCTGCGTTATCTTGTAGGAGCGCTGCTATTGGTTATAGCCATATGGGCAGGACTTTTCTACGCCCTGATACTGGAAGAAGTATATGACAATATAGACGACGGCCTTAAAAACTCTAAAATACTTATTGTACGGGAAACCTACGCGCACCCGGAACTGTTACACACACCTCAATTTGGTATTAATCAGTATAAGATAGAACCACTGCCACGGGGCACTTATGATTTTTCGGACACATTCATCAGCACGTTTGAATTTATGGAATACGATGATGATGATGAACCGGTACGGCTGCTGCAAACGGTATTTAATGATGCCCAAGGAAATCCACACCGCCTTACCATACGCGCCAGCATGGTAGAGGAAGACGAACTCCTGGAAGACCTCCTCACCGCACTCATAGCACTGTATGCCATGCTGGTTATAAGCATAGCCCTGCTAAACCGTATAATACTGAAACGTGCCTGGGCACCATTCTACATAATGATGCAAGAGCTTAAAGGTTACAAACCCGGCAGTGGAAAAACCATGGATCCTGTAGCATCTCCTGTTACTGAATTTAAAGTACTAGCCGATGAACTGACCGATCTTTTACAGCGAAATGAAG
Organism: Bacteroidia bacterium; assembly: GCA_046566705.1. Lineage (GTDB taxonomy): Bacteria > Bacteroidota > Bacteroidia > Flavobacteriales > Flavobacteriaceae > Flavobacterium. The sequence goes on from JBKHWE010000023.1 coordinate 141,784, forward strand.
CCTCATATTCCAGCCAGAAACAGTTTATAGAAAATGCCAGCCACGAACTGCAAACCCCGCTTGCCATAAGCCTGAACAAACTGGAATTACTTGCCGATAACACATCACTTACCGAAAGTCAGTTATATGAAATAAGCCGGATTAGCGATACCCTTAACCGATTAGTACGGTTAAACAAGTCGCTGCTTATGCTGAGTAAGATAGAAAATCGACAATATACAGATGCCGAGGCAGTAAACCTTAATGAACTAATTACAACCCTGACTGAAGATTTTGAAGACCTTGCCGCTTATAAAAACATAAGCATAAATGTAGACCATGTAAACAACCTGTCCTTTAATATGAACCGGGGATTAGCTGTAGTGCTTATCTCAAACCTTATAAAGAATGCCATTCTACACAACCGTAAAAACGGTACGTTTAGCATATCTGTAAAAAGCCGCAGTATAAGTATAGAAAACCAGGGAAATAGTATGCCACTTGATAACAAACGTATCTTCGGGAGGTTTTACAGGGATTTATCTAACGAGCAATCTACAGGATTGGGACTATCGCTGGTACATTCCATCACGGTTTTATATAACATAAACATTACGTACACCTTTAACGGAAACCATGTATTTACGCTAAACTTTCCTTAGAAGAGTAAAATTCCTAATTGTTTCCAGTATCAGGGCATAACCTTGTAGTATAATTTAAACAACAAGATTATGAAAACGACATCATGTATACTAAAAGCATTTTTATTAGGCACACTAATACTACCATTTACAGCCTGTAACGCACAAAAAAGAAATATTACCTTTAAGGAATTGCCAGCCACAGCACAAACATTTATTAAGGCCAATTTTCCGAACCAAGCCACAGCTTATATTATAGAAGATAAGGATATAACCCATACCGAATATGAAATACGCTTTACCGGAGGCGCAGAGGTAGAGTTTGACGGCAGTGGTAACTGGAAAGAGGTAGATATGAACCGTAACCTTATTCCCACTGCTATTGTACCTAAAAACATTTCGGGGTATTTAGCCCGGAATTATAAAGGTATGCAGGTTGAAAAAATTGAAAAGAAGCATTATGGATATAAAGTAGAATCAACAACCGACATTGAACTCCAATTTGACAAGAGCGGAAACTTTTTAAGGATAGACGATTAACGCCTGTTTCTTTTATTTCGCCTGTAGTCCCAAGGGGCTACAGGCCTTTTTGCCGACCATAATCCTATTTTTTGTGCGCGTGCCTGCTGCTCATATTCATCCAGGATTTCGCTGTCGCTGTATTGTTTATAGTGCCATGCAAAACCGGCCTTAACCAATTCTTCATTTACGTTTACACCATCTTCGGTAACCACGGTACCTACAATACGCCCATATCGGTCGCGCCCGGTATTGGTTACTGTTACCGTTTTTCCAAAACAAAGATCAGATACATACTGTTTTGCCTTAGTACCAAAAGCCTGCGCTTTTTCAGGACAGTCTATTTCGGCAAGGCGTACGCGTTCGGGTTGGTTATCATACAATACTTCAAAGGTATCGCCGTCTTTTATACCTATAACCTTACCCGTAAAAACAGAGAGTTCCCTGAGTTCTTTCGGTTGTTTAGCCTTAGCAGCCCGAACCTCTCTTTGTTCCGGTTGCGATGTATCAGGAGCTACCCGGGGTTTTTCATTACGTTCGGTAATCCTGCCCAGGTTAAATACAAGTACAAGTATTGCAATGGCGAAGGCTATTATGCCAAAGCCCTTTTTACTGTTCCGTTGCCTTGCCATACCTACAATTTACGCAGCATTTCGGTTTGGGCAAATACTTCGCGTAGTATGGCCTCATCAATTTCGGTAAACTCTACATTTCTACGACTCATAACCTCTTTGGCTGTATCAAAGGCCTTTTCTATTTCATATGTAGCCATCCCCTGCGGGCCACCCCACGAGTAGCTCGGTATAAAATTACGTGGGTAGCCACCGCCAAAAACATTGGAACAAACCCCTACAACCGTACCGGTATTAAACATGGTATTGATACCACTCTTACTATGATCACCCATAAAGAGCCCGCAAAACTGAAGCCCTGTTTTTACAAAAGCGTTCTTTTCATAGTTCCACAGCTTTACAATGTCGTAGTTATTTTTAAGGTTAGAATTATTGGTATCAGCACCCAGGTTACACCATTCTCCTAAAACCGAATTGCCCAGGAAACCGTCGTGCCCTTTGTTACTGTACCCAAACAACACCGAATTACTTACCTCCCCACCTATGCGGCATTCCGGTCCTACGGTAGTAGCGCCGTAAACCTTAGTGCCCAGTTTTACCACAGCGCCTTCGCACAGGGCAAATGGTCCGCGTATAAGGGATCCCTCCATAATCTCGGTATTCTTACCTATGTATATAGGTCCGGTTGACGCGTTAAGGGTTACGTATTCCAGCTTGGCGCCTTCTTCAATAAATATATTATGTGGGGCTATGGCGTTTACGCTCGCCGGTATGTTTTGCGATTCACGGTCGGCAGTAAGCAACTCAAAATCATCACGCAGGGCGGCATCGTTCTTTTTAAAGATATCCCAAACGTGCTCTATTTTAATAACTTCGCTATCCAGCTCTATGATTTCGTAATCATCAAAGTCTACTTCTTCCTGGGTATCATTGGTATAAAATGCCACCACTTCATCTTCACAAAAAATAGCCTGGTTGGGTTCCAGTGCGCTAACCAGTTCGGCTAACACCTCATTTGGCAAATACGCGCTGTTAATAAGCACATTCTGCTCCATTTCCACCATAGGATATTTTTCCATAAGATACTCTTCGGTAATGGTAGTGGTGGTGTACCCAAGGTAACGTTCCCATTTTTCGCGGATGGTAAGGATACCCATGCGTATATCGGCCACGGGGCGGGTAAAGGTAAACGGCAGCAGGGCATTGCGCACGGGGCCATCAAAGAGTATATAGTTCATGGTTAATGTTTCAGGTTATTTACACCCCAAAGTTAGGGAAAAGCCACTGAGTTTGTTAGCTGCTGAGCTTAAAAAAGCTGCTGAGCTTCTTAGCAATTAAGTTACATAAGAGATTTAAGCACTAAGCGACTCAAAAGCCCTAAAAATAAAAAGCCTCCCGAAAAGGAGGCTCTTTGTATATGATAAACAAGCTAGATTACTTTTGGAATTTAGCGTATTTGTTTTTGAATTTGTCGATACGACCGGCAGTATCAATAAGTTTAGATTTACCAGTGTAGAAAGGGTGTGAAGTACGAGAGATCTCCATTTTCACAACCGGGTACTCAACACCTTCGTGGATGATAGTTTCTTTAGTATCTGCAGTAGATTTTGTGATGAAAACATCATCATTTGACATGTCTTTAAAAGCAACTAGCCTGTAAGACTCTGGGTGAACACCTTTTTTCATTTCTTTAAAATTTAATGGCTATATCCTGCTCTGAGGCTTCCTTGTTACAGAAGGTATAAACAGTATATAACTTTTTATTGTTATTTTTATTTCTAAATTCAGGCTGCAAAATTACACATATTTTTTAAATATCAAATAGGAGTTACTATTTTTTATAAAATGTAACATAGTAGCAGAAGTTGCGACGTATACAGTGAGAATTAGTATATTTGTCAGACCAAAAATCAAAAAAGAAAAACCATGAGCGAAACCACAGTAGTAAAACCGGTAAAAACAGGTAAAGCAGCAGTAAATTATGGCATTATGTTCGGAGCTATAATGATCCTGGAATTTATAATAGCCTATGCAGCAGACATAGACCCCACAGAAAATGCCTGGGTGGGTGTGGTAAATGGCGTATTAAACAACCTGATATTACCCGTACTGTTTATAGCACTTGCCATTAATTTCTTTAAAAAAGCTAATGGCGGTTACATAAAATTAGGCGAAGCGCTTAAAACAGGTGTAGGCGTGGTTGTAATAGGCGCGGCCATGTTTGCTATATTTAACATCATTTTTAATCTTATCCTACCTGAAGCACAGGCAGAAATGCTTGATAAAATGAGGGCTGCGCAATTAAAGACAAATCCTAACATGACGTCTGAGCAGCTAAAAATGAGCATGAAAATAGTAGAAGTTTTCATGAAACCTTATGTAGCACTACCTTTCACTATAATGTTTTATGCATTCGTAGGACTTATCTATTCATTAATAATAGGTGCTATTGTTAAGAAAGAAAACCCTTTTGGCGATATGCAGCCTAACGAAGTAAACAATATAGGGGCCGAATAATTTTAAATGGATATATCTGTAATAATACCCCTTCTTAACGAAGACGAATCGCTTGGCGAACTCCATAGCTGGATTGTGCGTGTAATGCAAGAACACAATTACAGTTACGAAATACTTTTTATAGACGACGGGAGTACCGACGCGTCATGGGCTGTTATTAAACAACTTTCAGAAAAAGACCCTAATGTAAAAGGCATACGCTTTTTACGCAATTACGGTAAAAGCCAGGCACTGCATGCCGGTTTTGAAAAGGTACAGGGCGATGTTATTATAACCATGGATGCCGACCTGCAGGACAGCCCGGATGAAATCCCGGGGCTGTATGAAATGGTTACCGGCGGTGGCTACGATCTGGTAAGCGGCTGGAAGAAAAAACGATATGACTCTGTTGTGGCAAAAAACCTGCCGAGCAAGCTTTTTAACTGGGCTGCCAGGCGCACATCTGGTGTGCAGCTAAATGATTTTAACTGCGGCCTTAAAGCATATAAGAATGTAGTAGTAAAGAACGTGGAAGTTTCGGGCGAAATGCACCGTTACATCCCTGTACTTGCTAAAAATGCCGGATTTGGGAAAATAGGTGAAAAAGTAGTAATACACCAGGCACGTAAGTACGGTAGCTCTAAATTTGGCATGAGCCGTTTTGTAAACGGTTTCCTGGATTTAATTACCATTTGGTTCCTGTCGCGCTTTGGCAAAAGGCCTATGCACCTGTTTGGCGCGCTTGGGGTTATCATGTTTATGATCGGTTTGTTTTCGGCAGCCTACATTGGCTTCCTTAAGCTGTACAAATTGTACCACCATGAAAAAACCATACTGGTTACAGACAACCCGTGGTTTTACATAGCACTTACCACTATGATCATAGGCACGCAGCTTTTCCTTGCAGGATTTTTGGGAGAAATAATTCTTCGTACAAAAAACAACGAAGAACGCTATAAAATCAGTGAAACTTTATAATTTTAGTACCTAATCAACGCGTATAAAAAACAATAGAATTATGGAAATTGAAAAAGCTTTACTGGATAAGGTAAATGTGTGGCTAACACCTGCCTTTGACAGCGAAACACAAACGGCAATCAGGCAACTGATGGAAACCGACCCTAAGGGACTTGATGATGCCTTTTACCGTAACCTTGAATTTGGCACCGGTGGTATGAGGGGCGTTATGGGCGCCGGTACTAACCGTATTAATAAATATACGCTTGGAAAAGCAACACAAGGCCTTTCAGACTACCTGAAAACATCGTTCCCGGGCCAGGAACTTAAAGTAGCCATAGCTTACGACTGCCGTAATAACAGCGACACCCTTGCTAAAGTAGTGGCCGATGTATTCTCTGCTAACGGGATTAAGGTATTCCTTTTCTCTGAGCTACGCCCTACCCCTGAGCTTTCTTTTGCCGTAAAATACCTGGGCTGCCAGGCCGGTATAGTACTTACCGCTTCGCACAACCCACCGGAATATAACGGATACAAAGTATACTGGGAAGATGGCGGACAGCTGGTACCACCACAAGACAAAGAACTTATACAGGTTATAGAAGCCCTGGAATACAGCGCGATACACTTTGAGGCAAAACCTGAACTTATAGAATACATAGGCGAGGAAATAGATAAGGAGTTTATAAAGATGGCTATAAACAATGCTTCTTTTAACACTACACCTGAAGCCCGAAAAGATCTTAAAATAGTATACACCCCACTACACGGCACATCGGTAAAACTAATACCGGACCTGCTTGAAAACGCCGGTTACAGCAGTGTACATATAGTAGCAGAACAAGCCGTACCAAACGGTAACTTCCCTACGGTAAAATCACCAAACCCGGAAGAGCCTGAAGCGCTTAGCATGGCTGTAGAACTTGCAGACCAGGTAAATGCCGACCTTGTTATAGGTACTGACCCTGATGCCGACAGGCTTGGTGTTGCGGTACGTAACGGCAACGGTATTATGACCCTGCTAAACGGTAACCAGACCATGATACTGATGACCGAGTTCCTGTTAAACGAATGGAAGAAAAAGGGTAAGCTTGATGGTAAACAATTCATTGGCTCTACCATAGTATCCACACCAATGATGCACGAACTGGCTTCGGCTTACGGACTGGAGTGCAAAGTGGGCCTTACCGGCTTTAAATGGATTGCCAAGATGATTGTAGACTTCCCTGAGCAGGAGTTTATAGGCGGTGGCGAAGAAAGCTTTGGCTACATGGTGGGCGACAGCGTACGCGATAAAGACGCGGTTACCTCTACCCTGCTGCTTAGTGAAATCGCTGCACAGGCTAAGGCCAATGCAAGCTCACTATTCCAGGAGTTGCTTAAGCTATACGTTAAATACGGTTTCTATAAAGAATACCTTATTTCCCTTACCAAAAAAGGACGTGACGGTGCTGCCGAAATCAAGCAGATGATGGTAGACATGCGTGAGAATCCACGTAAGGAAATCAACGGCCAGCGTGTACTTATGGTAGAAGACTACCAGTCGTCTGTGGCCAAGAACCTGCTAAGCGGCGAGGAAGAACAAATACACATGCCTAAGAGTGATGTGCTTATTTACTACCTTGAAGACGGTACTAAGATATGCGCACGCCCAAGCGGTACTGAGCCAAAAATTAAGTTCTACTTTAGCGTAAACGAAAAGCTGGATGATGTGAAGAACTTTAAGACGGTAGAAGCATCGCTTGACCAGAAAATAAAGAATATTATCGCCGAAATGGCACTTGAATAATGGATGAGAATTTTAAAAAATTAATTCCATTTACCAAAAAATACAAAGCCAACATCATATCAAACGTAACGTTTAACGTGCTATACGCGTTATTCGGAACCTTAGGGATGGTGTTGGTTTTCCCTGTTTTAGACGTACTTTTTGGTAATGGAGAAAAGGTGGCACAATTACCTCATTACGAGGGGATTTTAAGCATAACTGATTATGCCAAGCAAACCTTGTTTTATTACATAACCAAGCTGGAGCCTACAGATGCGCTGTTGCTCACCATATCATTGGTTATCATTACATTTTTATTAAAAAACCTCTTCAATTTCCTGGGGCTTCAACACCTTATGAAATTAAAGACGGGTGTTTTGCGCGACCTGCGAGATACGATGTACAGTAAAATTGTAGAATTGCCTGTATCCTATTACTCTGAAAAGCGTAAGGGCGATGTCATGGCACGTATGCTGGGCGATGTAAACGAAGTACAAAACTCATTCTTTGCCATACTGGAACTTATCGTAAAAGAACCGCTTACGATAGTTTTCTCACTGATAGCCATGTTTAGCATCAGCTGGAAACTTACATTGTTTGTGTTTATCTTTATCCCTATTTCAGGCTTATTGATTTCAAAAATAGGTAAGTCGTTAAAAGGGCAGTCCATCCGTGCACAGCAGGAAAACGGCTTCCTTATTTCTATAGTGGAAGAAACCCTGAGCGGACTAAAAGTGGTAAAAGCATTTAATTCTGAAGGGTATTTCAGGAACATCTTTACCGGCTCTACAGACAGGCTGTATACGCTTACCAACAAGATTGGCAAGAAAAACAACCTTGCTTCTCCCCTTTCAGAATTCCTGGGGATAGTAGTAATCTCTGTATTGTTGTTTTACGGTGGTAACCTTGTATTGGTAGACCAGTCGTTAAAAGGTTCGTTATTCATCGCCTACATTGGCCTTGCCTATAACATCCTTACCCCTGCCAAGGCCATTTCTAAAGCCGCTTATCAGGTAAAGAACGGTATAGCTGCCGCCGAGCGCGTTTTTGAAGTACTGGAAACACCAAACGTTATCAGTGACTCATCAAAATCAACAGAGATTACAGGATTTGAAAAAGGCATATCGGTTAAAAACGTAACGTTTGCCTATGACGAGCAGGACGTACTGAAAGATTTTTCACTTGAAATCCCTAAAGGAAAAACTGTGGCGCTTATAGGGCAGTCGGGTTCAGGTAAAAGTACCATTGCCAACCTGTTGCTGCGTTTTTACGATATTAGTAAAGGCAGCATAAGCATTGATGGTACTGAACTAAAAGACATTAAACTGCATTCGCTACGCGAGCAGTTTGGCCTGGTAACCCAAGACAGCATAATGTTTAACGGCAGCATAGCCGATAACCTTCGTATAGGTAAGCATGACGCTACCGACGAAGAAATTTACAATGCCCTGAAAATAGCCAATGCCATAGAGTTTGTAGACCGCCTGCCGGATGGCATAGCAACCAACATAGGCGATTCGGGCAGCAAGCTTTCGGGCGGACAAAGGCAACGCCTCAGCATAGCCCGCGCGGTGCTTAAAAATCCGCCGGTTATGATACTGGACGAAGCTACATCGGCACTCGATACCGAAAGCGAACGACTGGTACAGGTGGCGCTTGATAATATGATGCAAAACCGTACATCGGTAGTAATCGCACACAGGCTAAGCACCATACAAAAAGCGGATGTTATCGTGGTTATGAAACACGGCCGCATTGTAGAACAAGGTACGCACGACGAACTTATAACAAAAGACGGCACATACAAAAACCTTGTTATGATGCAGTCTTTTGAGTAAGGGTTATTCGGTGATGCGGTTATTCGGTTATTCGAAATGCTGCACCCTACAAATATAGATTTATAGCCGCACTGTTGCGGCTATATTTTTACCCAACAGAACCACAAACCATGAACAATAAACTATAAACCTGAAAGCATGATAAAAGCAATTATATACGACCTGGATAATACTATTTTCCCGGTACCGGCCATAGGCGATAAACTCTTCGGGCCGCTATTCGATTTAATAGAAAGCACCGGGCTACATAACGACAGCATGGATGCCATACGCTACGCGATTATGCGCACGCCGTTCCGCATAGTGGCGCAACGTAATAACTTTAGCGAGGAACTTACCCAAAAGGGAATAGCACTTCAGGATACGCTTTTTTATGATGAGCCCATAGCTACGTTTGAGGATTATCCGCTTACGCGTGAAATTGCCGGTGACCGCTTTTTAGTTACTACGGGTTTTGACAAAATGCAGCACAGCAAAATAGACCAGTTGGGCATACGTGGCGAGTTTAAAGAAGTACACGTAATAAATCCTGTGCTCACCAATAAAAAGAATGTATTCGCAGATATAATCGCCCGTAACGGCTACAAAGCTGGAGAAGTACTTGTAATAGGCGATGACCCTGAAAGTGAAATAGCGGCCGCGAAAGCCCTAAACATACGTACCGTGCTTTATGATCCCCAGGATAAATTCAGCACTGATGAAGCTGATTATAAAATAAAACACTACAACGAACTCGCTGCTATTGTGAGCAACCTGTAGTTTTTTTTTCGGAAAAGTATAACGGAAAAATAACGCTTACCAAGCAAATTTTAAAGTAACTTTAGTTTACGCCATTACCTTAATTTAGCCTGTTATGTACGTTTCTAACAAACTCATTCAACTGCCCGACCCTGATACCGTGGTGTGGAAATACCTGGATTTATCTAAGTTCCTGGACCTGCTCATGGCACGCAAGCTGTTTATGGCACGGTCAGACAAGTTTGAAGACCAGTACGAAGGCACGTTTAGCGAACCGTCGTTTGAGGAAATGAAACGCCTTTCGGTAAACGAACCCGGCTTTTTAGACCGTTACAAAAACCTGCGTAAGAATGTTGTGGTGAGCAGTTGGCACATTAACCCGTATGAGAGTTTTGCTATGTGGCAAATCTTCACGAGGAATAATGAAGGCCTTGCCATACAAAGTACTATAGGCCGCCTTCAGGAGGCTATGAAGCCTGAAAGCCGGTTTGAGCAATATATAGGTGACGTAAAATATATCGACTACAAAAAAGAATTTATTCCTTTTGATAATGAGTTTTTTCCATTTCTGTTTAAAAGGCACAGTTTTCAATATGAAAGGGAAGTGCGCATTGTAACCAATGTTTCCGGTTTTAATTTGGAAATACATGACGGGCTGAAAATAGATGTAGATATTAACAGCCTGATTGAACGCATTTACATCCACCCGAAATCGGAGAACTGGTACAAAAAACTTGTAACGGAATTGATGAATAAACTCGGTTTTGACTTCATTATAGAAAAATCAGATCTGGAGAGCGACATACTGATTTAATGTAGCATCATTGTAGTAACAAAGTAGTAAGAAAGTAGTAGGATTGTAGCAACAATGTTAATGCAAAGTAAGGGGTATTGTAGCAGCTGTAGCAACAGCATCGTTTGTAAAAGTTACCCTGACGGTAAAGACAAATGTTCCGGTAGCACTATTCCGTTCAGATGGCTTAAAAACAATAAACGGATGCTGTGCATTATCCGGGTTGTACTGCCTTTGGTAATTTAATAACATAAAATAATCGGTAACCGCATCTTTAAGATTAGTATATTCCGACGCGGTATTACCTGAAACCTGGCCATCTTCATCACCTGAATAGTAATACCTGACACCCTTGAAAAGCCCTGATAATTCGCTCCCCGCAGGATGATTTTCATCAAAATCATGGTCGGATATAATGCTTACGGACTTAACATCAGGCACATAAATAAACTCATCATTACAGCTGGTTGCATATGCCGTATTTCCAAAAGAAAACGGATTATGGTATGCCATAGTTTCTATTATTGCATCAGGAAAATTAAAGTGGATTGCAACGTTATCAGACTCAATTTCAGCGACATCAGGAATATTAAAATCAGTAGTACTAAATACCTGTAACCTGAGTTCGCCGGGCATTACAGAGTAACGAAAAGTCTTTCCGCAACAACTTTCAAGCATTACAGGAATAAGCAAAATGGCGAGTATAATAAATAATTTTTCTTTCATGGCGGGTTTTATCTATAGACGCACAAATAACTGAAACGTTGCTTTACACCATAAAAAAAGCCACTGATTAGTGGCTTATATTTTCTACAGCTTTAGTATCGTGTTTGTGTTTAAACATCAGGGCGAAAGCAATGGCTATGACTAGTGCATAAGCCGCAAATGCCAGCCAGATGCTATGCCAGTCTTTCATAGTAACGGCATTGCTAAACAAACCATCTCCTGATACGGTAACGCCTTTTCTCGCAACGAGTTCCAGCATTTTCTCATTATTAGAAGTTGTCTGCAGAAATGAAGCCAGGCTGCTAGTGTTATTAAACGAAAGCGTGAAATACTTATCTATGAGCCAACCTGCTGTAAAGCTTCCTATTACCGCTCCAAATCCGTTAGTCATCATCATAAAGATACCCTGAGCCGATGAACGAATTTTAGCGCTCGTAGTGGTTTCAATAAATAATGATCCCGAAATATTGAAAAAGTCAAATGCCATACCATACACAACACATGAAAGTATGATCATCCAAAGACCGCCAACAGGATCACCAAAAGCAAACAACCCGAAACGTAATACCCAAGCCAGCATACTGATAAGCATAACCTGCTTAATACCAAAACGTTTAAGGAAAAACGGAATGGCAAGGATAAATGATGTTTCTGATATTTGAGATATGGACATAATTATGGTAGAGTACTTTACCACAAACGAATCGGCATATTTAGGGAAGTTTTCAAACTCACTCAGGAAAAGGTCACCATACGCATTGGTAAGCTGTAACGCACCACCAAGGAACATAGCAAAGATGAAAAACAATGCCATTTTGTAAGTAGAAAAAAGCTTAAACGCCTCTAGCCCAAGTGTTTCTACCAAAGTAGCATTCTTGGTGGCGTTTTGCGGCTTACAAGGAGGTAACGTAAAGGCATAGACCCCTAGAGCTATTGCAGCAATACCGGCTATATAAAACTGGTATTCAGTAGCTTTACTGCCCGTAAGGTTTGTTACCCACATAGCGGCAATGAAACCTATAGTACCCCAAACACGAATTGGTGGAAAATCTTTAACTACATCCCCCCCATTATTTTTTAGCAAAGTATATGATACCGAATTACTTAGTGCAATGGTAGGCATATAACAGCACATGGCAGCAAACATTACACCTATAAATTCTGAAGGCGAAGTAACCTGAGGAATATAAAATAGTACGCCTGCATACAATATATGAAGCGCCCCGTATAATTTTTCTGCATTAATCCATTTATCTGCAATGATACCGGTAAGTGTGGGCATAAACAGTGATGCTATCCCCATGGTACCGAACACCAGCCCAAACTGGGTACCTTCCCATTGTTTTGTTCCAAACCAGTAATTAGCAATGGTAATAAGCCAGGCTCCCCAAACAAAAAACTGCAGGAAGCTCATAAGTATCAGGCGGAATTTTATACTCATACGTAAATTTAGTGTCTTAACGTTTTATTAACGGAGGGTAAAACTATCACTATTTTTCGTTTTACAAAACATTGGCGCCGTTAAATATTACAACGTTACAGTAAAATAAAGTATTTTATTGCAGGTTAATGGTCATACCAAACAGGCTTGTGGTTGCGGCAATGGTATATCGGGAATACGAGTAATCAAAACGAAGTTTGTTAAAACGAACCGAAAAACCGGCAGATATACCGGCAAACGTGCGCTTATCTACCAAACCAAGTTCGGCAGCACGACGGAAGTTATAGCCCGCCCTTACGTTAAAACTCCTGCCCGGAAACAGCTCTGCCCCAACGATAACGTGGCGCATGGCATTATTAAAAAATGAAACTTTCTCCTGGGTTACACCGCCGTCAAGGTCTTCGGTAGCACGGTTAGGATTACTGAATGCTATATTCCACTGCTGCAAGTTTTCTAACGTTAAATGCAAGCGTACGGGTACGTTTTCCACCTCCTGGCTTATACCGGCTATAACCTCCATAGGCAGGGGTTCATACATCCCGGCATAGGTAGTAAACTGCGAGCCAATGTTACGCACAGAAAGGCCTATGTTTATGTCGTTATCCTCATCTATATAAATACCGCCAAGATCAAGAGCTCCCCCCCATGAGGTATAGGTTTCCAAAGAAGAAGAAATCAGTTTGGCATTGGCACCAACGTGTATATCAGTGTACGGAATGTTATAAGCATAACCAAAAGAAACAGCTACTTCACTACCCGAAAACGAGGCGGTACTGTTGCCCAACTCGTCATAACCGTCAAAATTACCATAGCTTACATAATTTACCCCCACATGAAAGGTTTGCACATGGCGGTCATACGTATAGGCATAGTTGGCTGTTCCGTAGGTAACCTCACCATAATAGTTTCCATAGTTAACCGAAAGGTGGTTGTCCATTTCCGGGTTAATGGTGGCCGGGTTAAAAGCGGCCTGGTTAACATCATAATCGTAAAGGGTAACGATTTTACCCCCCAGCGCTGCCTGTCGGGGCGATGTAACAAGGTTTAAGAACTGATACGTATACTTACCCCCTATCTGGGCAAAAGATGCTGTACAGGCCAGCAGTAAAATATAGAGGTAGCGGTTTTTAAACATGTGTATAAAAGGCGATTTTGCAAAGTATAACGCAGATGCGAAGATATTATTTTTTAAACAAAAAAACGGCTAAGAATTTTAGCCGTTTTTTCTAATAATATTTACTTTATTAAAGTGTTTTCGCGTTTTTCACCTTTTGGTCGGTAATGGCGTGTTTTACAACCTCGTCCATATAGCGTACGTAATGAAAGGTAAGTCCATCCAGGTAATCCTGCTTTATCTCTTCAATATCGCGCCTGTTTTCCTCACAAAGGATGATTTCCTTAATGTTCGCCCTTTTTGCAGCAAGTATTTTCTCCTTAATACCACCTACAGGAAGCACACGTCCGCGCAGGGTAATTTCGCCAGTCATGGCAAGGTTTTTCTTTACCCTCTTTTGCGTAAAGCTGGACACAAGTGATGTAAGCATAGCAATACCCGCACTAGGCCCGTCTTTTGGTGTTGCCCCCTCAGGCACGTGGATGTGTACATTGTAACTACCAATGATCTCAGGGCTTATGCCAAGGCTTTCGGCATTGGCCTTAATGTATTCCAAAGCAATAGTAACTGATTCTTTCATTACCGTGCCCAGGTTACCCGTCATGGTAAGGTTGCCTTTACCCTTGCTAAGGATGGATTCTATAAACAATATATCGCCGCCCACACTGGTCCATGCAAGGCCAGTAACCACACCGGCTACTTCGTTATTCTCATACTTATCGCGCTCCATACGTGGAGCACCCAGTATTTTCATGATTTCTTCTTCGGTAGGCTTTACGTTGTATTCCTCCTCCATAGCTATGGACTTGGCCACATTACGCACCACTTTGGCTATTTGTTTCTCCAGGCCACGCACGCCGCTCTCGCGGGTATAGCCGGTAACAACTTTTTCTATTTGCTTCTTGCCCAGCGAAATATCTTTAGCAGTTATTCCGTGCTCTTCTATCTGCTTCGGTAAAAGGTGTTTCTTGGCTATTTCAACTTTCTCCTCTATGGTATAACCTGTCATGTTTATTACCTCCATACGGTCGCGAAGCGCAGGCTGTATGGTACTCATGTTGTTAGAGGTAGCTATAAACATTACCTTGCTCAGGTCAAAGCCCATTTCAAGGAAGTTATCATAAAAGTCCTTGTTCTGTTCCGGATCCAGCACTTCCAGTAATGCCGATGAAGGGTCGCCGTTATGGCTGCTGCTCAGCTTATCTATCTCATCCAAAACAAACACAGGGTTGCTTGTGCCTGCTTTTTTCATACTTTGAATAATACGCCCCGGCATAGCACCTATGTAGGTTTTACGGTGTCCGCGGATTTCGGCTTCATCCCTAAGGCCACCCAGTGAAATGCGGATGTACTCACGCCCAAGGGCTTCGGCTACCGACTTACCTATGCTCGTTTTACCCACGCCCGGAGGTCCGTAAAGACACAATATAGGCGATTTCATGTCCTTACGCAACTTAAGCACGGCAAGGTATTCTATAATGCGTTTTTTAACATCTTCAAGGCCGTAATGGTCGCGGTTCAGTATTTTATCGGCACGCTTCAGGTCGAAGTTATCAGTACTGTACTCATTCCATGGCAAATCAAGCAAGAGCTCAATATAATTACGCTGAATGGCATACTCTGCTACCTGCGGGTTCATGCGTTGCAGCTTACCCAGTTCTTTCTCAAACTGGGTTGCGGTTTTTTCATTCCACTTTTTGGTTTGGCCTTTAGCGCGCATTTCCTCAATTTCCTGGTCATGGCTAACCCCACCCAGCTCTTCCTGGATGGTTTTCATCTGCTGGTGCAGGAAGTACTCGCGCTGCTGCTGGTCCAGGTCAAAACGTACCTTACTCTGAATATTATTCTTCAGCTCCAGTTTCTGAAGCTCAAGGTTCATATAACGCAGCGTTTCCAGGGCACGGTCTTTAAGGCTGCTAATGGCTAACAGCTCCTGCTTTTCCTTTACGGTAAGATTCATGTTGCTCGACACGAAGTTTACCAGGAACGAATCGCTCTCTATATTCTTTATGGCAAAAGTAGCCTCACTCGGAATATTCGGGCTTTCTTTAATAATCTGTATGGCCAGCTCCTTTATTGAGTCTATTATGGTAGTAAACTCGGTGTCTTCAGCATCGGGACGTACTTCAGAAAACTCGCGAATGGCAGCCTTAAGGTACGGCTGTTCTTCGGTAACCTGTTCTATCTCAAAACGCTTTTTACCCTGAATGATTACGGTTGTGTTGCCATCAGGCATTTTAAGCACACGCAGAATACGTGCTACTGTGCCCACAGTATGCACATCTGCTGCACCGGGCTCCTCCACGCGTTCGTCTTTCTGGGCTACCACGCCTATTACCTTGCCTTCGGCATTGGCATCATTTATAAGGCGGATGGATTTATCCCTCCCGGCCGTAATAGGAATAACCACACCCGGAAACAGTACCATATTACGCAGCGGTAATATGGGCAGTGACCCCGGTAACTCCTCATTATTCATCTCCTCCTCGTCTTCGGGAGTCATTAGGGGAATAAGATCGGCATCGGTATCCAGTTCATGGAGTGACAAACTGTCAATATTTAATATCTTTTGTTTTGACATAGTATCGTATAAGTCATTTTGTCATTTGTAAAGATACAGGTTATTTACGTGAAACTTACGCAACCCGTTGCAATTTAAAGTATTATACCACAAACCTGTATTGGCAATTTTTGCACAGTGTTAAAAGGCAATGATTATGCCAATAAAAAATCCGCCAATGGCGGATTTTAATATATTATTTAGTGCTAATGGAATTACTCCATGCTAGTATCGATATTAAAAGTACCGGTAATGGTATGCAGGGTTGCACCGGCATCATTTTTAACGGTTAATGTATACGTACCTACAATACGGTTATTAGCAGTACTTGTAATACCTATAGTACCTTCAGAAACCTGGTATTCAGTACCTGCAGCATCAGTGAAAGTAACCTTTGCAGTATTTGCAGGATCTGTAGAAAGTGCATGGTTACCTACACTAAGATTTGTATATAGCATAAATGTTATCCAGTGGTCAGCACCTACAAGAGGGAATTCTACTGTAGAGTTATTACCGGAATCAGTAGTAACAACGTATGCTATACTATTTTTATAATCATGAGAAATACCATCAATTACAGAAGTAGCTAAATCACCATCAAGGTTATCTGTAGTGTAGGGTACATCTGTAAATACACCATTAGTAAAATTAAGCGTGTCTTCATCACTAATACCCTGACCTAAGAAACTGAAAGTTCCTGTAAAAGTATGTTCTGTAGTATTAATTTCTGTAATTTCTACAACAGCACTGTTATCAAAACTATCATATTCAAGCAGTTCATTATTGGCACTCATATAAAATAAAATTACTTTATCTCCCGTATATCTGCCCGGTTGCGTAGCAAAAACCTGAATACCCATGCTCTTGCCCGATGCATCTGTACCCAGTAAGCGTACCATACCTATACCCAAAGTAGCTTCAACATCAGTAGCTGTAAACAGGGCACTGCCTGCATTTACTTTAAACACAAAATCAGTTGGTGTAGTGGTACCATCTGTAAAGCTTATGTTAGTAAATACACCGTTTGTAAACTGGGCCGAAGGCCTGTTGTCTGACGGATTTGTCCAGTAACCGGTAAAGTTAAACGTACCGCTTACCTTACGTGTGGTAGCATTATAAGAAACTATAGTTACACTACCCGAAATACCTGTAGTACTAAGGTTAGTATACGAACCGCTATCGCTGCCGTTAGGCGTATATGTTATTAAACTTGTACTATAAGTACCGCGCGCAGCCGGAACCTGTATCACAAATTTGGCACCTGCAGCATTAGTAGCGGTAAGTGTAAGTGCATTGCTTTCAACCTGACCTGTTGTAGTTGTGGCCTGGTACAGGTCTGTACCTATGTTTACCTGGAAACTCGCAGGAGCTGTGCTTCCTCCGTCAGTACCGTTATTAAAAGTAGGATCTATAGGCTCTGTGCTGCACGATGAGAAGCCAATAGCCATAAAAAATACTGCAAAAAAAGACAGTAAGCTTAGTTTTTTCATAACTTGAGTTTTAAAGGCCAAATATAATTTTTAATTTATTAATTAGAACGCCACTTCTAAAAAAAATACTGTAGTAAGACTGTTTTTACATTATTCTTTCAACAAAATAGTTAAACCGCTAAAAACAAAATTATTGAAGCCGTAAAATATGGTTTTTAATTTTTTGTAAGGTAAATGACAACTTACTATATCTGCTTACTGCCGGCTTTATCAGAAGGCACCCTAAGCAGCAACAGTATACCTATAACAAAAAATAAGGTAAGGAATACTACTGAATAACGCATACTGCCAAACATCTGGTCTACTGCGCCGTAAAGCACCATACCTATAACAATACCTATTTTCTCAGTAACATCATAAAAACTGAAATAACTGGCTGTATCGGTAGTTTCAGGTAAAAACTTGCTGTAGGTACTGCGAGAAAGGCTTTGTATGCCCCCCATAACCAGCCCTACAAATGCAGCCGTTACATAAAAGTGTAGGGGGAGCGTAACAAAATACGCGCATACACAAATTACGGCCCATACGATGTTTATAAATATCAAGGCTTTAATGTTTCCTATTTTAGCCGAAAGCTTAGAAGTAAGAATAGCACCTGCCACCGCAACCAGCTGAATAAGCAATATACTAATTATAAGCCCCATACTTTTGGCTCCGCTATCGGGCCATGCGATTTCTTCGGCACCAAAGTAGGTCGCTGCAAGCATTACGGTTTGCACCGCCATACTATACACAAAAAATGCTCCCAGGTAGCGTTTCAGCTGTTTGTTATCGCCTATTTGTAACCATACTTTTTTTAGTTCGCTGAAACCGTTAAACAGTACACGGCTTGTAACCTTGTTACTGTTTTTGTTCCCTTTCGGTAAAAAGTAGTACGTATACTGGCTAAACAAGATCCACCATACCCCTACCGAGACAAATGACCATCGCATAACCTGTACCTTATTTTCATCGGGCGCGCTCATTAATACAGCAAGCACAGCTACAAGAAGCACCACGCTGCCTATGTATCCCATAGAGTAGCCTTTGGCACTTATGCCATCCTGCTGTTCTGGATAGGCAACATCGGGCAGGTAAGAGTTGTAAAACACAAGGCTTCCCCAAAAACCTATAAGCCCCATAAGATAGGCAAACAGGCTGAAGTACAAATTATCGGCACTGAACCAGTAAAGACCTATACATGATAATGAGCCTATATAACAAAAGGCCTTAAGGAAACTCTTTTTATTGCCGGCATAGTCTGCAATGCCCGACAGAAAAGGTGATATAAACGCTACAATAAGAAAAGCGAACGCCGTTGTAAAACTCATAAGCGCGGTGCTTTTCATTGTAGTACCAAATACCGGGATCATGGTACCCTTAGGAAAGGTTACATCATAAAATATAGGAAATACCGCCGAAGCGATAACAAGGCTGTAGACCGAGTTTGCCCAGTCGTAAAAAGCCCAGGCATTTAGCAGCTTTTTATCGCCTTTTTGTAATTGTGCCATAATGGTTAAGGTTAATGTAAACCAAAACTAAGCTATTTTTTTGTTTCGTGTATTCGTTTATTAGCGGATTTGTTCATTTGATAATGGATTACCGAAAACACAAAACCATCCTTAGGGATGGTTTTGTGTTTTCGATTGTGGATTATATATTTTAAATTATCAGAAGTCTAATTAACGAATTACCAAATAACCAAATCCACTAAATTAAAACTTAGCGCCCAGCTTTGTAGCGGTAGCTTTAGCATTAGGTATCTCTTTAGTAATTCCGGCGATACGCGTAGCGTCGCTTGGGTGGGTACTAAGCAATTCCGGCTGAGCAGAACCGCCCGCCTTTGCCGACATCCTTTGCCAGAAATCAATAGCTTTATCAGGATTATACCCCGCAATAGCCATAAGGGTAAGCCCTACTTTATCGGCTTCGCTTTCATGGCTCCTGCTAAACGGAAGCAGTGCACCGTACTGGCTGCCTACACCATAGGCTGTTTGCAATATTTGTTGCGTAGATTCGCTTTTACCAGCCGTACCTACTGCCAGTGCGGCAGCACCAAGCTGGGTAGCCATATCAGCAGTCATACGCTGCCCACCATGGTTTAGTAGCGCGTGGGCTACCTCGTGCCCCATTACGGTGGCAAGGCCGGCCTCATCTTTTGTGGTAGGTAAAATACCTGTATATACTACTATTTTACCGCCAGGCATACACCATGCGTTAAGCTCGTTACTTTGTACGAGCTTATATTCCCATTCATAACCATTAAGGTATTCAGCCTGACCTACCGACGCCAGGTATTTTTGGGCGGCATCTTTAATCTTCTGGCCTACTTTGGTTACCAGTGCCGCGTCGGCAGTACCGGTAACTACTTTATTTTCTTTTAAAAATTCGTCGTATTGCGTAAAGGCTGTAGGAAACAGCGTACTGTTAGGCACAGCATTAAGTTGTTTTTTTCCAGTAAACGGATTAGTGCTGCACGCCGCAATGGTAAGTGCAAGAGCTCCTGCAAGGGCTATATTTTTGGTTTTCATGGTGAGGTGTTTTATGTTAAAAGCAAAATTAATAAATGTGAATGATAATTTTTTTAAAAAAAATCTCACAAACCGTTAAAGTATTGCAAAACAGCTGTATCAAATATTTAACAGTTTTAGTATGCATGCATTGCAACCTGAAAAAGATATTTTTCTACCTTTAATATCATCTTAAGTACTATGGAAACACCCGAAAAAAGCTATAACGACTCCGTAAAAGTTCCGGTACTGCTACGCAGCACCATAAAAATACTGGAAGCCACTTCTCCTAAGCTTGCTGCAAAATTTGCCATAAAGCTTTTTACCACACCCCAAAAATTTAAGTTGCCCAAACGTGAAGAACAAATGGATACCGAAAGCAGGCAGCAAACGGTACTGATAGAAAGTATTGGAAAGGAAATCCACGTATATCATTATGGCAATTCGCATAAAAAAGTATTGCTTTTACACGGCTGGAGCGGGCGCGGCACGCAACTGTGCAGTATTGCCGAAAAGCTGCTCAAATGTGGTTACGCTACTGTAAGTTTTGATGCTCCTGCCCATGGTAAAGCACCCGGAAAGACCAGCGACATGACCGAATTTATCGCTGCGGCACTGCAACTTCAAAAGGAGTTTGGCCCATTTGAATTTGCCATAGGGCATTCGTTAGGTGCCATGGCTTTGCTTAATGCAATAAAACAGGGGCTCGATGTAAAAAAGGCAGTAATCATAGGTAGCGGTGATGTAATTAAAGATATTATGGATAGTTTTTGGCAAAAACTGGGCATGGATATTGCAACAGGTAACCTGATGATAAAACTCTTTGAAAAGAAATTCAACAAATCCATAAACGATTATTCTGCGTATATAGCTGCAACAGCTATAGATATCCCCATCCTTGTAATTCATGACGAGGATGACAGGGATGTACCTTTAAACGCCGCTTACCATATTAAGGAGCATTTACATAAAGGAGAATTATCTGTTACAAAAGGCCTGGGACACCGCAAAATACTGGGCGACAAATCCGTTATTAAACAAATAATATCATTTTTAGGAATATGAAAAAGTTAATGATACTACTCGCATCTGTACTGGTACTTACCTCCTGCCAGGGACAGCAAAAGAAAGATGGCACCAAAGTTCCACCGGTTTCAAAAAAAGCTAACGAACAGCAATTTAAAGTCACCAAAACCGATGCCGAGTGGCGCGCGCAACTTAGCTCTGAACAATATGATGTACTGCGTAACAAAGCTACTGAACGCCCTTATACGGGCGAGTATGATGAGTTTTTTGAAAAAGGCACCTATGTATGTGCTGCCTGCGGAAATCCATTGTTTGTAAGTGACAATAAATTTAACTCCCACTGTGGCTGGCCATCGTTTGACCAGGCCATTAAGGGAGCTGTCATCTACCATCACGACACTACATACGGCATGGACCGTACCGAGGTTATGTGCGCAAAATGCGGCGGTCACCTTGGGCACGTTTTTGACGATGGCCCTGCCAAAACCACCGGGCAAAGGTATTGCACCAATTCGGTTTCTATAAAATTTATCCCGGCTGACAAGTAATTCCCCAGGAGTGTTAATTACACCTAAACGTACTGCACATACCGTTACGTAAAGTAGTATCTTAGCAGTACTAAATAAAAAAATAATGGAAGACTATAAAATAAAGAAAACTGAAGCCGAATGGAAAGAACAGCTTGGTTCAGAACGATATAAAATTTTACGCCAGGCAGGCACAGAGTTTCCGCATTCCGGGCAATATAACCTGCACTTTGAAAAGGGAACGTACTGTTGTGGCGCCTGTGGCGAACCCTTGTTTGAAAGCACCTCTAAATTTCACTCAGGCTGTGGCTGGCCTTCTTTTGATGAAGCCCTGCCCGGAAAGGTAGAGTACAAAAAAGACATTTCATTTGGCATGCAGCGTATAGAAATACTTTGTGCTACCTGTGGCAGCCACCTGGGGCACGTGTTTGATGACGGCCCTACCGAAAGTGGGCAGCGTTACTGCGTAAACAGCGCGTCGGTAGATTTTAGGGAAGAGCATTAAGCAGTATTTACTAAAAAAGTAACTAATGAACCTGTTTGAGGAAGAGAAGAACTGGCCCGAAGCCTTTAAACCTCTTATTGAGAAATATAAGGGTAAGCAGCATCCACTACACTATGGCAATATATATCAACTGCTGGTTATGGTGGTGCTCAGCGCACAGGACAATGATGCGCACATAAATAAAATAGCACCCGGATTCTTTGCTAAGTATCCTAACATGGAGGCGCTTGCCAAAGCCAATACAGCTGAACTTACGGAAGCGCTAAGTAGCGTAAGGTTTCATACCAATAAGATTTCGTGGTTACAGGATATAGCATCTGAACTCAAAACAGATGACAACATCCCTACAACAATGAAGGCATTGACTGCACTGAAAGGCGTTGGGCGTAAATCGGCCAATGTGATTATGCGTGAAGCAGGTGTTGAAGCAGAAGGCATACTAGTAGACCTTCATGTATTACGGGTAGTACCGCGCCTGGGAATAAGTGATGGCAAAAATGCCGATCAGGTAGAGAAAGGCCTAATGAATAAATTGCCACGGAATATGTGGGCAGAGGCCGGTATGGCGATTTCTTTTTTAGGACGTGAAACCTGCAGGCCCACTAACCCTAAACATAGCGAATGTGTAATAAGGCACTATTGCGATTACTGTAACAGGCAATAATAAAAAACCCGGCAAATGTTGTAAGCCGGGTTTTTTATTTTTTAAGCATTTACCTGCTTGTTTCTCCTATAATAAGCTACAGAGAAAATAATTGCAGCTATTGCAAGGATAATAAGTTTTGAATTAATAGGTGTTGGAGGTGGATCAGTACCTTCCAATGGGGTATCGGTTTCATCCTCAGCAGTATCGCCTGGCTGAGCGAACATAATAAATTCGCTCACGAATAGAAAAGCGAACATATACCATTTTAGAACACTACTCTTCATAATTTCGGGGTTTAAATTATTTATCGTTTATGCAAAAGTAACTATATTTTTTTAATAGCCAAACCAATATGAAAGTTTTTTGTTTGAAAACTAAAGAATTAATCGCGATAACCATTTCATAATATAGCTGATGGATTTAAAACAATAGTACTAATAATACTAAATCAAAGTTTAAGAATCGGTTTCAATTATCATTGTTATGGTATTGCCAAAATAGGTCAAAAAAATGTCACCTATTTTCAATTTTGACTATTATTAGTTTCTTATGGGGGTACTCCGTAAAATCTTTTAATAAAGTTGCAAATATAAAAACCCACTTAAAATCTTACCGTAAGCAAATAACATTTACAGGATTGTCTTCCGAAGGCATTTTTCGCATCTGGATACTATGATAAACCTATAGGCAAAACTTACTTTTTTATACCTAAAATTGTTCCGCAGCTTCAAACACCATCTCCTGCCCTGTTATAGGATGTGCAAACTGAAGCAAAGCGGCATGGAGGTGCAGTCTGTGCGACGCAGTACCGTACAGGTCGTCCCCCACTATGGGGGCGTTTAACCCCAATTCATGCGCCGAATGCATACGTAGCTGGTGGGTTCTGCCTGTTAATGGCCAAAAATGGATTTTTGTAGTACCGTCAGCATTACGCTCTACTACCTTGTATCTTGTAACAGCTCTTTTGCCAAACTCAAAGCACACCAACTGCCTTGGCCTGTTGTCAAGATCACCTCGTAGAGGAAGGTCTATTTCTCCCACATTATCTTTTACATTCCCCGACAACAATGCAGAATAACGTTTGGTTACCGTACGTTTTAAAAACTGTTTCTGTATGTCTTTATGGGCATCTTTTGTTTTGGCTACCACTAATAATCCTGAAGTGGCCATATCCAGCCTGTGGATAATAAGCGGTTCTATATTGCCAAAGGCATACTTAAGCCGTGTGTATACGGAATCGTGTACCGCAATACCCGGTACAGAAAGCAGTTCGGCCGGCTTGTTTACCACTACAAAATAATCGTCTTCGTATACCGTTTGCAGCTGCTTGCCCTCACCGGGATTTAGCAGGAATGGGTTTTCATCCGTTTCTATACCTTCCAGCATGTGCTCCAATATTGGCTTGCACTTACCGGTACAGGCAGGGTAAAACTGCTTGTGTTTACGCACTTCCGACTTTGGCGGGGCACCCCACCAGAACTCAGCCATAGCAAGGGGCTTATATCCGTGCAGGAAGGCGTACTGCAATAGCTTGGGTGTGGCGCACTCTCCCGCTGCAGCGGGTGGTTTACCAAATACCGTATCCTTAAAAATATCGTGCAGGCTTTTTAGTTTGCCGTATTGGTTAAGGAACGCGTATTGCTCGAAAAGCTGTTGTTGTAAAGCAGCCGACTTCTCCCTGCGTTCTTTTTTAAGACTTTCTATTTCATCATCAAACTTAGCCAAACCTGATTTCATCATATCCAGGCATTCCTGCCAGCTTTGGCACAACACATTAAAGCGATACTTATCGTGCAGGCTCTGCTTTACCATTAACCCCTCAAAGGCAGCAAAGGCAGTAGCATCAAGCAGCGGTTTCTGCTCGGTACGCTGTTTTTTACGATTGGCTTTGTTTTGCTTTATGTATTCCTTAAAATCATTGATTTCCTTATCGGCTTCCAGGCTGTATTGTGCCAGCTGTTGTTTAAGGACAATATACTCCGGGTTGCTTTCTATTGCCTTAACCGTGTCATTCATATTGTTTAAGACAAACTGCTCTTTCAGGAAAAAACTGTTTTCATCGAGCATATCAAACACCGGTGGCACAAACTCCGGGTGGTCGTTACTACCGGCAAGTTTCCCCGAAAATCCCGAAAGGTATCCTACCCTTCCCTCCGCATCCTGCACTACCAGCACGCCAAACATCTTACCTATAACCAATCCCTCCTGCCCATCTGTAAGCCCGAAGTTGTGATTCAGCGCTACCGTTTCAAGGTGATGTTGCAGTTGGGCCGCGGCCATTTCGGTAAGCGCGTGAGGCTCATAAAAAAATGGGAACGTAAAATACTTCGGCAGGGTAATACCCTGGAGTTGGGCTTCGGTAAAGTAGATAATTTTGCTTTGGGTTTCGGAAGTCAACGGCTTTTTTTTTGCAAAAGTAAACGTTTATATCCAGCCATATATTACCGGATATAATTTTAAGATTTGTTTTCACCCCTGTGTGGCTATCTTTGCTATAAAGACGATTGTACTGTTATGGACGATGAAAAATTTATCTTTTGCCTTGAAGCCGTTAACGATGTGGAACGCGATACTAAAAGCGAGGTGTTTAACAACCTGCAGCAACTTGCATGGAACCACGGCGTGGGCAGCATTTATAAAACCTGCGACTCTATAGAGGGTTTTGAGGAAAGCCTGAACGCGCTGTTGTATGACGACCATAACTTTAAGAACTATGAAATCATATATCTTGTAGTGCCCGGCCAGCAAAACAACATTTGCATAAACAACTATTATTACAGCATGGAAGAGGTAGCAGAGCTCTTTGACGGGAAAATGAAAGGTAAAATCGTTCATTTTGCAAATACTAAGCCGTTAGACCTTACCTCAGAAGAGGCGCAATATTTTTTAGATATAACCCGTGCCAAAGCCGTATCCGGGTATAACGTAGCCAGCACAGAAGCCAGCAGCCTGGGGCTGGACAGCGCTTTCTTCGCTCTGTTTGAAGACAGTGACGACATAAAAGATATAGTTGAAGAACTCCACCGAAAGTATTATGCCATTTGTAAACTTCTTGATTTCAGGCTATATTATTAAAAGCAAAAAAGCGCCTTGGAAAACCGGGCGCCTTTTCAGTCAGAAAGTTGAAATAAAAAAATAGCTGTCTCTATGAAATGTACCGTGGCATTACATTAAACATTCAGTTATCAACCCCATCCTGCCCGGCATAATATACACAACAAATACCGTGCCTTCAATCATTATAGAGTATATTTTTAAGAAATATTACGTCTGTTTATTTCTTAAGATATGATTAAATACCCTGTTAAAACCTTTATCTGGCGCAGGATTTGAAAAGTATACAGCAAGGAAAAGCCATCTGTAATTAATAATCGGTATTGGTTTCTTAAGCGTATCTTAAGGGAGCTATTTTGGTTGGTATACGGTGGTTTATGTAATTTCGTCCCCATGAAAAAATTGGTTGCACAGGTAATAATTTTGCTTTTTATAGCACTTGCAGGTGGCTACAGCAGGCTGTATGCCTACACTGCTGTGATGATGCAAAATACTACTGTAGCTACGCAGGCAATTAACAGCGACGATACTTTTACAACAAGTGCCACCACGCTGGACAACTCCATAAAAACAGCACTTACCCCAACCGAAAAGCCGGTAGAAAAAATAGACCCTACCGACACCGAAGACGAAGAAGATGAACTTAACGCCTACAAAGCGCTTTCATTTAAAAAGCTTGCCGGCGTAAGCGGTATGCTTATACCTGCCCATGCTGCACTTATACCACAAGCTGATATCCATACCCGCATATATACAAATAGCCTGCACGCGCGCGGGCATTTTCTGTATGTACCTTCCGGTAAATGGTATATCTGCTTCGGCGTTTTCAGGATTTGATGTAAAACCCACCTGTGCTGTGCTATCATATACAGCATATTCCCCCGGTTATGTAATATAACGTATTGGCTACAGCCAAAGCACACAGCACCACTAGCCATCGTGCATCCGAAAAAAAGAATTCCAATTTTAGAAAGTTTTTAATAAGTAAGTAATTATGAGGAAAGTCCTAATGCTGGCAGGGGTGTGCGCCCTGTTGTTTAACACAAGCTGCCAGAAAAAAGAAGAAGAAAAGAAAGAAGAAACAAAATTCCTGGTAACCAATCCTATAGTAAAGGACACTGTTATTACTAAAGACTATGTAGGCCAGATACGCTCTATACGCCACATAGAACTGCGTGCGCAGGAACACGGTTACGTAGAGAAAATATTTATAGATGAAGGCCAGCATGTAAAACAAGGCCAGCTTCTTTTCCAGATTATGCCTAACCTATACAGGGCAGAAATGCAAAAAGCTGAAGCTGAAGCTAACTACGCTGAAATAGAATACAAAAACACCAAAAGACTTGCCGAAACCAATGTAGTGGCTCCTAATGAACTGGCTATGGCCAAAGCGAAATGGGATAAGGCTAAAGCTGAATTGTCTCTTACTAAAGTACACCTTCAGTTTACTGAAATAAGGGCACCTTTTGATGGTATCATAGACCGTTTCCATGTAAGGCTGGGTAGCCTTGTAGAAGAAGGCGACCTGCTTACAGAACTGTCTGACAATAGCCAAATGTGGGTGTACTATAATGTACCTGAAGCAGAATATCTTGACTATAAGACCTCGTTATATAACGATAAAAATAAAATAAAGGTAGGTCTTAAAATGGCAAACAACAAGCCTTTTGGCCATGTAGGTGTTGTAGAAACCATTGAGGCCGACTTTAACAACGAAACCGGTAACATTGCTTTCAGGGCTACGTACCCTAACCCGGAAGGACTGCTTAGACATGGTGAAACCGGTAATGTGGTAATGACACAGCCGTATAAAAACGCTATGCTGATTCCTCAGAAGGCTACTTTTGAGGTTCTTGAGAAAAAGTATGTGTATGTAATAGACAAAAACAACGAAGTTAAATCAAGAGAAATAACCATAGCTGCTGAACTTCCGCACATATTTATTATCAGTAAAGGTTTGTCTACCGGAGATAAGGTACTTCTTGAAGGCTTACGCCTTGTTCAGGAAAACGAAAAGATTGAAACCAAATATGAGAAGCCTGAGCAAGTGCTTTCGCACCTTGAGCTTTACGCGGAATAACCAGGACAACCTAAAAAAGAAACAGCATGTTTACTAAATTCATACAAAGGCCTGTTTTTGCCATCGTGATTTCTATCATGATTGTATTTATGGGTGTACTGGCAATAGTACAATTGCCTACCGCGCAGTTCCCCGAAATTGCGCCAACAACAGTAAATATATTTATCGCCTATCCGGGCGCCAGTGCCGACGTATTGGTAAAATCTACCTTAATTACCCTTGAAAACTCCATTAACGGTGTTCAGGACATGAGGTATATGGCTACTGATGCCACCAGTGCCGGTGAAGCTACATTAAGGATAATCTTTGAACCGGGTACCGACCCTAACCAGGCGGTTATCAGGGTAAAAACCAGGGTAGACCAGGTTATGCCCCTACTTCCGGAACTTGTACAGCGTGAAGGGGTGGTTATTACCCCGATACAGCCAAGTATGCTTATGTACGTTAACCTGTATGCCAAGGATAAGAACATGGACGAAAAGTTCCTGTATAACTACGCGAGCGTTAAGATGCTTCCGGAAATTAACAGGATTAAAGGTGTGGGTCGTAGCCAGATACTTGGTTCAAGGACGTACGCCATGCGTATATGGCTAAATCCTGAGCGCATGAGGGCTTACAACGTATCTGTAGATGAAGTAATGCAGGCCATGGGCGAGCAGAGCATCATTGGCCGTCCGGGTCGTATCGGTCAGAGTTCGGGTATCGAAGCGCAGTCGCTGGAATATGTACTTACGTACAAAGGACAGTTTAACGATCCTAAGCAATACGAAAACATTATCATCAGGGCTAATGCCGATGGTGAGGCCATCCGCCTTAAAGACATAGGCCGCGCAGAACTTGGTAGTGAATTCTTCGATATTTACTCTAACCTTGACGGACACCCTTCTGCTTCTATCGTACTGAAACAAAACTACGGTAGTAATGCGAGCGATGTTATCGAAAGGGTAAAAGACAAGCTTGAAGAAATGAAAGAATCATTCCCTCCGGGACTTGATTATAAAATAAGCTATGACGTATCTAAGTTCCTTGATGCCTCTATAGAACAGGTTATAGATACCCTTCGCGACGCGTTTATACTGGTAGCACTTGTGGTATTTGTATTCCTTGGTGATTGGCGTTCTACGCTTATCCCTATCCTTGCGGTACCGGTATCGCTTGTGGGCGCGTTTTTTGTAATTCAGTTCTTTGGTATATCAATAAACCTTGTAACCCTGTTTGCATTGGTACTTGCCATTGGTATTGTGGTGGATGACGCCATTGTGGTGGTAGAAGCCGTACACGCCAAGTTTGAGGAACACCCGCACATATCGCCATACAACGCTGTACGCCTTGTATTGGGAGAAATCAGCGGTGCGATTATAGCAATTACAGCGGTAATGGTATCGGTATTCATTCCTATATCATTCATGAGCGGTCCGGTAGGTACCTTCTATAGGCAGTTCTCTATAACCATGGCGAGCTCTATTGTTATCTCGGCCATCATTGCACTTACACTTACTCCGGTACTTTGTGCCATGTTGCTTAAAAACCACCACGGTCATGAAAAGAAAAGCAACCTGTTTACCAGGGCGCTGGACAGCTTTAACCGCGGTTTTGATAAACTTACAGGCAGGTATGTATCTGTACTGAAAAGGATTGTAAGCCTAAGGACATTTACGTTTATTGTACTTTTGGCTTTCTGTGCCGGTACTTATTTCGTAAACAAAGTGTTGCCTGCAGGTTTCATACCAAGTGAAGACCAGGGTACTATATACGCCATTATCCAGACACCTCCGGGTTCTACGCTGGAAACTACAAACCAGGTTTCGCAAAGGCTGCAGAAAATATGTGAAGACATAGACGGTGTAGAATCGGTTTCATCACTTGCCGGTTATGAGATTATGACCGAAGGTAGGGGCTCTAACGCCGGTACCTGTCTTATTAACCTTAAGCCTTGGGGCGACAGGAAACATAAGGTTACAGAGATCATGGAAGAACTTGAAGAAAAATCTAAAGGCCTTGGTGCCAAAGTAGAGTTCTTTGAACCGCCGGCCATACCAGGCTTCGGTTCATCAGGTGGTTTCTCTATGCGTCTTCTTGACAAAAATACTACTACTGATTACCAGGATTTTGACAAGATAAACAAAAGCTTCATGGAAGAACTTGGCAAGCGTAAGGAACTTACCGGCCTGTTCACCTTCTTTGCCGCTAATTACCCTCAGTACGAACTTGTTATAGACAATAACCTTGCTATGCAAAAAGGTGTATCTGTAGGCAAAGCCATGGAAAACCTTAACATCCTTATTGGTAGTACGTATGAGCAAGGCTTCATTAAGTTTAACCGTTTCTTTAAGGTATATGTACAATCAGATCCTAAATACAGGAGGCTACCTACCGACATCCTTAACCTGTTTGTGAAAAACGACCATGGCGAAATGGTACCCTACTCTGCTTTTATGACACTTAAAAAAGGACAGGGACCTAACGAAATTACACGTTATAACATGTATAACTCGGCTGCCATACAGGGTCTTCCTGCAAAAGGTTTTACTACTGCCGATGCTATTGCAGCTGTACGTGAAGTAGCCAAAAAATCACTTCCAAAAGGATATGACATCGCGTGGGAAGGTCTTTCTTACGACGAGTCTAACCGTGGTAATGAGTCTATGTATATCTTCGGTATTGTATTGGCATTCGTATACTTTGTACTTGCCGCGCAGTATGAGAGCTTTATCATTCCGCTTGCGGTTGTGTTTTCACTACCTGTGGGTATCTTCGGATCATTCCTGCTACTTAAGCTAATGGGGCTTGAAAACAACATTTATGCACAGATCGGTCTGATTATGCTTGTGGGTCTGTTAGGTAAAAACGCGGTACTTATCGTGGAGTTTGCCGTACAGAAACGACATGAAGGCCTAACCATTATAGATGCAGCGATTGAAGGAGCCAAGGTACGTTTCCGTCCTATCCTTATGACATCGTTTGCCTTTATTGCCGGCCTTATCCCGCTTATCGTAGCCAGTGGTGCAGGTGCTATTGGTAACAAAACACTGGGTTCTGCCGCCTTGGGTGGTATGCTATTCGGTACCGTATTCGGTGTACTTATTGTACCGGGCCTGTACTACATTTTCGGTTCAATGGCAGATGGCAGGAAACTTATTAAGTACGAAGACGACACGTCACTGTCTGAAGAACTTACACACAGCATTGATAAATTTTCACCTATTGACGAAACCGAATAACCATGCAAAAGAACATCATATATAAAAGCCTTGCCGCAACAGTAGTTGCGGCAACCTTTACCGCCTGTAGCGTTCCGGGCGTAGTGCAAAGGACAGAGAACAAAAACACTCCTGCTTCCTACACTACTGCCACAGTGACCGATACCACAAGTACAGCTGCTGTAACATGGAAAGAGTATTTTACAGATCCTAACCTGCAGGCACTTATAAATACTGCCCTGACTAGCAACCAGGAACTGAACATAACCCTTCAGGAAATTGAGGTAGCTAAAAGCGAAATTCGTGCCCGTAAAGGGGAATACCTTCCTTTTATAGGACTGGGTGCCGGTGCCGATGTTACCAAAGCTTCGCGCAATACTACACAGGGTGCATTGGAACATAACATAGACATTGTACCCGGTAAAGAAAACCCTGAGCCGCTTCAGAATTATGTAGCAGGTCTTCGTGCCGATTGGGAAATTGACGTATGGGGTAAACTGCATACTGCAAAAAAAGCAGCGGTAAGCAGGTATCTGGCTACCGTAGAGGGTAAAAACTTTATGGTTACCAACCTTGTTTCTGAGATTGCTAACTCATACTACGAGCTTCTTGCACTGGACAACCAACTGGAACTGGTAAACCAGAACATACAAATTCAGACAAACGCGCTTGAGATTGTAAAAGTGCAGAAAGAGGCTGCCCGTGTTACGGAGCTTGCCGTAAAACGTTTCCAGGCACAGGTACTTAATACACAAAGCCTTCAGTACGAAATAAAGCAGAAAATTGTGGAAGCTGAGAACAAAATCAACTTCCTTGTAGGCCGTTTTCCTCAGCCTGTAGTAAGGAGTTCATCTTCATTCACCACTACCCTGCCTAATGTTGTAAAATCAGGCATACCATCTCAATTGCTGGCTAACCGTCCTGATATTAAACAGGCAGAACTGGAACTTGCTGCTGCCAAACTGGATATTAAAGTGGCTAAAGCCCGCTTCTATCCTTCTCTTGGCATATCGGCAGGTATAGGCTACCAGGCATTTAACCCAAGTTATATTGTAAAGCCAGAATCGCTTATATACAACATTGCCGGCGATCTTGCAGCTCCGCTTATTAACAGGAATGCCATAAAAGCAGCTTATATTTCGGCTAATGCAAAACAGGTTCAGGCGGCGTACAACTATGAGAAAGCCATACTAAACGGCTACATAGAGGTATCTAACCAAATGAACAAAATAAGCAACCTTGAAAAAAGCTACAGCCTGAAAGCTCAGGAAGTAGATGCCCTTACACAGTCTATAAACATATCTAACGACCTGTTTAAATCGGCTCGTGCAGATTATATGGAAGTATTGATGACGCAACGCGACGCGCTGGAGTCTAAATTTGACCTTATAGAAACCAAAATGCAACAAATGAATGCAATGGTTAACGTATACCGCGCGCTGGGCGGCGGCTGGAAATAGCACACACACCACTCTTATTACTTACTTTAGGAAAGCCCCGGATTTATTCGGGGTTTTCTGTTTTTATAGGTTTCATCGTTATTTACAACACTATGAACTAATTTCCAGCTTGTAACCTTTGACGCGTACAACCACAATATTGGCATTGGGTTCGTCCCCTAATTTCTTCCTGAGTTTAGACATGAACATATCCACTGTCACCCGACTTCAATAACAGTTCATGCCCTATCCTCCTAAGCCAAACTTAACGCTTGGCACTATCAAAATCATCAATATTGCCCTCACTAAACGTTGCACAGACTATAAAGACAAACGAGAGTAATACCACCGCAGACAGGCATTTGCATTTCCCGTAAAATGGATTTGGAACATCAAACATACGGTTTACGTTTTATTTACAAAGTTTACAATTTAATTTACAATCCAAATATCCCAAGCCGAAAAATATCAAAGTAGCTTCGTTGAATAAATCCTAACAAGACATGAAAAATAAAAAAATGAAACGATTATTTGTATTTGTCCCAACCATCTTCCTGTTATTATTTCTACAGAATTCTTTTGCGATAAAGGAAAATAGAGAAGGAATAACCGAAAGCACTAAAGCATTTACATGCATGGCACTTTGCTATAAATCGGTTGCGGTGCCATTCTCGAAAATTGCTGCTGATAAAGTAAGCAAAAATAAACCCGGACTTACAAACATTGTTTTTAAGTCTGTCGATGGCGGACAAACATGGCAGGACATCAGCGAAGAGCTGCCCCAAATTGAACAACCTATAGCTCTATTTTCGGGAAAGTCTGATTTGTATTTGCATCAAAAAAATGTAATGTATAGCAGTAAGAGTACTCTTAAATCCCCTGTTTGGGAAAAGGAAAACATTCCAGATTTACGGAGTACGGCTGCCGCCCCCTCTACTTCGATTATTTTTAATCGTTCGGGTGCTGTAGCGTTCAATTATAACGGGCAAATTTACGAGAAGAAAAACGCTACAAAAAATTGGACACCTTTATATCCAAACTTCAAAAAGCATGCATTGCGCAGTGTTTTTGAAACATCTGATGGTACGATATTCCTTAGTTATGACCATGGAATTTACAAATCTGCTGACAAAGGAAAAAACTGGAAACAAGTACAAGATGGTA
Organism: Bacteroidia bacterium; assembly: GCA_046566705.1. Lineage (GTDB taxonomy): Bacteria > Bacteroidota > Bacteroidia > Flavobacteriales > Flavobacteriaceae > Flavobacterium. The sequence goes on from JBKHWE010000023.1 coordinate 175,546, forward strand.
TGGTAATAAATATTGTGGAGTCAGAAGGAGTGTTGATTGCCGCCGGTGGAAAGGGCATTATGCGTTCTACAGACAATGGCGACCATTGGGAATGGGTGATTAGTGAGGGCGGCGTTGGTATAGCAGTGGAACGTATAAATGGTGGATTTGCAGCTATATCCTACGATACAACAACCGAATCCAGGAGAGTACGCATTTCATTAGATAAGGGAAAAACCTGGCGAATTATTGATAAAGGGCTTAATCCTTCTCCGTTCATTTCGTCCATCAAACAAATGGGAAAATATTTAATATGTGGTCATCCCGATGGTATATTAAGGACATCGGATCTGGGTAAAACCTGGCAAAGGGTTTATCCGGGTATTGCTGACAACGTATTCAGGATATATGTTTCCGGCAATGTGTTGTATGCTGTATCAGGTAGTGCCGGATGCTAAAAACAATCAACTAAGGGAATGTAGCACATGCAGTAAAATACACTTCTTACCTATAGTACAAAAAAAGCCGCTCCCTCATGAGCGGCTTTTCAAAAATAATATATACTTCTCGCTTAGTATATATCCTGCAAAACTAACCAAACTAAACTCTTGTTCTTTTGTATTGAAATCCTGTTTCCCTTAAGGGTAACGGGTACAACAGCTGTTTTTCTGGGGGCAACTTCCTTATCGGAAAAATGGGTATGGAATACATAATACATATTCCTCTTTTTATCATAAAAAATATCGCCGTGGCCTGTACCCGGTTCCTTAAGTTGTTTCTGTGAAATAAAGGGACTGTCGGTTGCTTTCTTCCAGGGCCCGTAAGGATTATCTGCTGTGGCATAACCCACTGCATAATCTTTATTCCTGAAATCGTTAGCCGAATAAATCATGAAATAAGTACTGCCTTTTTTAAATACTGTAGGCCCTTCGGTTACCGTCCACTGTACACTTTCGGTATCTTCCCAGCCTTTTTCGGCATGAATGCACTCTTTAAGCGTTTCAGTTTTAATACCGCTAAGGTCTTTGTTCATTTCGGCAACAAAAATGCGGTTACCCTTATCCAGCCTTACGTGGTACATATACACTTTACCGTTGTCAAAAAAGATAAACGGGTCTATTTGCCTCACGTCAGATAAAAGGGGTTTACCATCGTTTTTAAACGGCCCAAGAGGGCTTTTGGCGGTAGCTATGGCTATCTGCTCGTTAGCGGTATAGGCCATGTAAAACGTTCCGTTGTATTCAAAAACCTGCGGTGCCCAGAATCCAGTATCACCGTAACCGTCGCCCTTTTTAAAGGCAAAACCATCGCCGGCAGGTTTTTTCCAGTTTTTCATATCGGTAGATGTAAATACCTGGAAACCTTCACCTTTAACATTTTTAGCACCTTTTGTACCATACAGGTAGTAGGTACCTTTATACTGAAAAATGGTGGGATCTGCCAGTAAAGGGTTATTTCCCTGGGCAAAACCCAGGGTTATAAACAAAAAAAAGTATGCGTAAATAAAAATCTTCATTGCTAATTATTTTTCGGTACTAAAGCGGTATTCACTTACCGTATGGTATTTATCGCCCGGCTTTAACACAATGGGTGGGAAATTCTTTTGGTTGGGTGCATCGGGATAATGCTGGGTTTCCACGGCAAATGCCGTACGGAACTCATCTTTCTTACCTGATTTAAACGTGTTTTGCCCTTTCATAAAGTTACCGCTGTAAAACTGCAGCCCCGGTTCTTGTGTATACACTTCCATTACAACGCCTGATTTATCGCCTACAACCACGGCAGCTTTGTTAAGCCCCGTACCTGTAGGTGTGTTTAGCGCGAAGTTATGGTCGTAGCCAAGGCCGTTTTTCAGCTGTTGGTTATCGGTAGCTATACGCTCGCCTATGGTATGGAACGCAGTAAAGTCAAACGGCGTACCGGCAACAGCATCCAGCTTCCCTGAAGGGATAAGCCCTCCATCAACCGGGGTGTACCTGTCGGCGTTAATCATTACCTTGTGATTCAGTATGGTACCGCTACCCTCACCGTTCAGGTTAAAGAACGCGTGGTTGGTAAGGTTAACAAGGGTAGTTTTGTCTGTAGTAGCCTCATATTCCATTTTAAGGGTATTGTTAGCGTCTACGCTATAGGTAACTTTTACATCTACAGTACCCGGAAAACCTTCCTCTCCATCGGGTGACTTATAGCGAAATACCAATGTTTTATCATCGGGCTGGGCCACATCCCATATTACATACTGGTATCCATTTTTACCACCGTGCAGGCTGTTTACACCATTGTTAAGCGGTACATGGTACTCTTTACCTTCAAGGGTAAAAGTGCCCTTTGCAATACGGTTGCCCACACGGCCTATGGTAGCGCCAAAATACGGTTCTGTAGAAGCTTTGTAAGCAGCTGCACCGTTAAGCCCCACTACAACATCGGTAAGGTTACCGCTTTTGTCAGGAACCCAGAGCCCTGCAATACGGGCACCGTAGTTTGTAAACGCAACAGTTATCTCTCCTGATTTAATATAATACAAGCCAACTTTCTTGCCATCCATTACCGTATCAAAAGTTTCTTTGCTAAGATGGGTTTCAAGTGTTTTTTCTGCTACAGTCTTGGTTTCGGTTGCCTCCTCTTTTTTATTTCCCTGACAGGAAAAAAGAACCGATGTACCTATCAATGCTGAAGCCAATACTATGCGTGTTTTCATAAAATGGTTATTTTACGCCATTAATCTTTTTAATAACATTTACCTCGTCCTGACGGTATGGTGTACCATCTGGCTTAAAGATATCATGGAACCATATGTCTGGCTGCGCACCACTTTCAATCGGCGTATCCCAGGCGTAAATAGTGTTGGTTTTGCCCGCTACAAGCCCCCAGTTAAGCGCACCGATATTTTCTTTCTTCATCAGCGCCATGTGGTTATAAAAACTGTTGTTCTTGGTACGTGCCATGTACTCTGTACAAATAAGTGGCCTGTCCAGTACACTAAGCAGGTCTATAACCCTTTCATGGTCTGGCATCGCCTCATAAAAATGGTAGGTAATAATATCTGAGTTTTGTGCCTGGATGGTATTAAGCTCTTTATAATCCCACCTCCAAAGTCCGGCAGATATGGGTTGGCCCGGGTTAGCCTCACGCGCCCATTTAAATACATTTTTCAGCAGTGCCATACTCTGATTGCCTTTACCATTATTGCCGGGTTCATTATATAAATCCCAAAGCAATATCCTTTTGTCTTTACTAAAAGAGGTAAGAATATCTTTCACATAAGCTTCCAGTTCCTTGTCATTAGCACGGTCTACCGATGCAGGGAAACCCGGATCCTGGGCCCAGCCACTGTTATGAATACCCGGTTTTGGCGCAGGCTGAGTGCCCGGTGCAGGCAGGGCGTTCCAGCAGTCGTCAAAGAAAACAAACATAGTACTTATACCATGCTTATCAGCTATTTTAAGGTACTCGTCCATACGCTTTTTAAAGCCCTTAGGATCTGCCTTATACGCCATGCTGTGCAGGAATACACGCATGGTATTAAAGCCTATACCTTGTGCATAACCCAGCTCGCGGTCTATGGTTTTAGAGTCAAATGTAGCTTCCTGCCACATCTCAAGCTGGTTAATTGCCGTACTTGGGATAAAGTTAGCCCCACTCATCCACTTGTGGTCGGCATACCACTTGTCTGCCTTTTCTTTAGTCCATTTTTGGCCCTGAGCCGCAGCCGATAAACTTGCTATTAAAGCAAGTGCAATAAAAAATCTTTTCATAGTTTCCTGATTTATTCTGATGGTATTTGTAATATTTCTTTATTTGATACGGGGTTACCAAAGTTTGGCGTACCGTCTTTATTCCATTCTATTTTTTGCATTCTCGGCGAACGCTTAGTGCCACATCCCTCACCCGGATTGTCATTTGCATGGTATAAAATCCAGTCTTCCTTACCATTTGGCGATTTAAAGAAGGAATTATGACCCGGTGCGTATACGCTGTTCTTTTCACTTTTTACAAAAACAGGCTGTTCGCTTTTTATCCACGATTGCGGGTTCATAAGGTCTGTACCCTTTAGGCGAAGCATTCCAAGGCTGTAAAAATCAGTCCAGCAACCACTTGACGAATAAATGATAAACACATCTTTACCATGCTGTAAAAACTGTGGCCCTTCATTTACATTTACGTGTGGTGGGTTTACGGCATCGTTAAGGTCGCCCTGTTTTTCCCATGCATAGTCAGGCTGCGATATAAGTACGCGGTTACCCTCTATAGTCCATGGGTTTTTCATTTTAGCTATGTATACATTCTGCTGGTAATTTGTAGTACCTTCCCATCCGCTCCATATCATATAGAGTTGGTTATTGTAGGTAAACACATCACCGTCTATAGCCCATCGGTCTATGGAAGCAGCAATTTTACCTTTAAACTCCCAGGTACCTTTAAACGGGTCTTCCGAAGCATTTTCAAGCACATACATCCGGTGGTTGTTATTATCGCCGTCATCGGCAGCAAAATAGGCATACCATTTTTTGTTTATAAAATGGAATTCCGGTGCCCAAATTTCTTTAGAGTAAGGCGTTCCTTGTGGTGGGGTCCACACTTCCTTACTTTCGGCATCTTTAAGGTTTGCCAGGTTTTTAGTTTTCCAGAGTACCAGTTTATTACCTACCGTATGGGTATAATAGTAATAACCATTGTGATAGGTGCTGTATGGATCGGCACCCGATAGCAGCAGCGGGTTCTGGAAGGTTTTTTTCTGGGAAAACGCTGTAGCCGAAACAAGTAATGCAAGCAGTAAAATTCTTCTTTTCATTGTGTGTAATCTTCTTCCTTTTGTGTATTGTAAAAATATCCCGGAGCGGCTTTTGCACAAACCGCCCCGGGAAGTAATAGACTAACTTAATAACCCGAGTTCTGTTCCAGGTTAGGGTTGTTACGCACCTCATCCAGAGGTAACGGCATACGGATGTGTTTACCTACCGTAAAGTTCCTAAAATCGGCATCCCTTGCAGAAACGGCATCTACCCCGGCCTGTGTTTCAAGGTCGCCCCAACGCTTAAGGTCGAACCAGCGAACGCTTTCTCCACACAATTCCAGTACACGCTCTTTTTTAAGGCGGGCAAGGAACAGGTCATGGTTAGTACCTATTTCAGGATGCGCGGTAGCAAGTGGTACCATATTAGCCCTGGCTCTTACTATGTTCACATACTGGTACGCATCGGCGGTCTGGCCTAGTTCATTAAGTGCTTCTGCATACATCAGTAATATATCTGCATAGCGTATAAGCCTGTAATTTACCTGGCTGTAATAATCTTCATTGTTGCGATAGTAATCGCGCTGTCCTTTACGGAACCATGCCTCATCGGCATTCCACTGCCATGCACGACCATAGGTTAGGTCACCAAAATCGGCCTGAAGCTGGGAGTAAAACAGGGTATGGCGCAAACGCTGGTCTAAGCCACCTGCCTGGTTAGGCTCTTCCTTAAACAAATCTACCATCCAGTGGCGTGCCTGCCCGTCTGACCAGCCTATACCACGTGGTGCAAAGAACTGTGCCCTGTTGCTGGATACTGCTGCGGTAGCACTTTCGTCAGTACCGCCAAGACGCTGGTTACCAAACTGGATTTCAAAAACCGACTCGCTGTTGTTTTCATTAACATCGGTAAAGTTATCCTTGTAATTAGCGACCAGGCTATAGCTAACACCCTGTCCTGTAATCAGGTAATCAAAGGCTGTTTTTGCTTCAGCCCATTTGCGCTGCTGCATATACATCTTACCCAGCATAGCCTTAGCGGCGCCTTTTGTAGGACGTCCTTTGTTTACGTCGTCCCAACTTACAGGCAGGTCATTAAAGGCCTCATTAAGGTCTTGCTCTACCTGGGCAAATATTTCTGCTTTGGTTTTTTGCGGAGGTAAATCTGTAGGAAGCGAAGGAGTTAATACCAAAGGGATATTTTCCCAAATTTCTGCTGCATAAAAGTAATGCAATGCCCTGAAGAATTTAGCTTCGGCAAGTATTGAGCTTTTCCTTGTAGCATCTGTAAACTCTATACCAGGAACCTTGGCAAGCACCTGATTACAACGGAAAATGGCTTTATACGTATCCCTGAAGGTAACCGCATTCCCCTCCCAAAAGTTATAGTTTACGTAATTAAAACGTGTCCAGTCGGCCAGTTCTATCCATGGGCTTTGGCTAAAGCCTTCATCTGAAGTAAGGTCTAACCTGAAATAGATCCACCTTGCAAAGCTGCCATCTTTATAAAACATGGCATAGATAGAGTTTACACCCTTTTCAGCATCCGATGGCGACAGCCAAAACTGGTCTGTGGTAAGAGCATTTGGGTTTGCCTGCTCCAGTTCGTTTTCACATGAACCGAAGAAAAACATAGCCCCCAATAATGTGCTATATAATAATATTTTTTTCATTGTTGCAATTGTTTTTTATTAGAAACCAAATTCTACTCCAATAGAATACGTGCGTACGTTAGGAAATGAACCCCAGTCTACACCCCTCTGGAAGATATTACCGTTAGTAAATTCAGGATCAAGGCCTTTGTATTTGGTAATGGTTATAATGTTCTGTGCAGATACACTGAAACGTGCCCTGTCGAAACCTATTTTAGATACTATGTCTTTAGGCAGGTTATAACCCAAGCCTACATACTTAAGCCTTGCAAAGCTGCCGTCTTCAAGGAAACGGTCTGTATCGCCACGAGAACTTAATGTAGTACCGGTATTAGCCCTAGGTGTACTGGTGTTAGGATTTTCAGGTGTCCAAGGCTGTGTACCGGCAAGGTAGTTGTGCTGACCGTCTACCACGTCCAGTATGCTCCTGGCACCGTTATATACCGTAGCTCCGTGAGATAATATCCAGTTCATAGAAAAATCAAGGCCTTTGTATTCAAAACCGCCATTAAAGCCCATTTCAAATTTTGGCCACGGACTGCCTGCAATTACTTTGTCAGCATCGGTAATCTGGCCATCCCCATCGGTATCCTGATAACGGATATCACCCGCAAGTGCAGTAGGCTGTATTACTTTCCCTTCGGCATTTGTATGCGCAAGTACTTCTGCCTGGCTCTGGAAAATACCGTCTGTTTTCAGTACGTACCACATACCTACCGGCTGTCCGTCTCTGGTTACAGTACTACCGTTAAAGCTTTGGTTTTGTCCGTTACCCAGTGCTACAAGTTTATTGTTAAGCTTGGTAAAGTTAATGTTAGCGTTCCAGTTAAAGTCCTGGCCTATTTTATCATTCCAGCCTACGTTAAATTCAAAACCTTTGTTTTGTACCGTAGCAGCGTTAGATATAGGGTTACCTTGATCATTACCTGTACTAAGCAGGATAGGGAAACCAAACAGTACATCTTCTGTACGCGCTATAAAATAATCTGCGGTAACGCTAAGTTTATTGTCATACATAGCAAGATCGAAACCAAAGTTGGTCTGTTTCAGCGTTTCCCACCTTAGGTTAGGGTTAGCAAGCTGTACCTGAATGGCCGATGGGGTAAGATTCTGTCCGGAACCTATTACTATAGCACCACGCGTATCTACAACCGGGATGTAAGCATAATCACGAATGTTACCACTACCCAGTTCACCATAACTTACACGCAGTTTTAGCTCGTTAATCTCTTTAACCTTAAAGAAAGACTCATTATTTATTCTCCAGGCTGCAGAAACCGATGGGAAACTACCCCACCTGTTTATCTTATTAAATTTAGAAGAGCCGTCGCGGCGTATTACCGCGTTTAAAAGGTAACGATTGTCATAATTATACTCTAGCCTGGCAAGATACGATACCAGTACAGCCTCTGTTCTGTAACCACCTACAGTAGGAACATCTCCAAAATCCAGTACATCGTAGTACTCGTTGGTAAGAGGATTTAGTATTAAATTACGCTTACCACCGTTTATCTGCTGATATTTTTCACTTTGATAGGTAGTACCTGCAACAAGATTAACAGAGTGCTTACCAAAATCTTTGTTGAAGTTAAGCGTGTGCTCTAACAATGCGTTATCGTATCTTGCCCTGTTCTGGTTCATAAGCGCAGGGTCGTATGCCTGGTTAAGTGTCCAGTTACCAGCCTTACGCAGGTATTTAAAATAATCAAAGCTACCTTCGTAGGCCGCATTAAAGCGGTATTTAAGGAATTCCCAAGGCTTCAGTTCTGCCCAAACGTTACCCCTTATGCGGAAGTTTTCTACCTTTTGGTCTATAAGGTTTGCAACAGCTACCGGGTTAGCGGCAAATGTATTTGCCACACCCTGCTCACCATAGCCGTAGCCACCGGGATTCCTGGAATCATATACAGGTATGGTAGGATACATCCTTATCACATCAAAAAATGGGTTACCCCTAAATGATTCTGGCGGTGCGGTTTCATTAGTTTTAGAGTTGCTTAGCGCAAGGTTTTCGCCTATACTGAAAATACCTTTTTTGCCACTGCTGTTTACACGGAATGAAACCCTGTCAAAACCAGTATCTATAACCGTACCCTTATTGCCAAAGTAGTTGGCCGACATAAAGAACGTAGAGTTATCGCCACCACCCGAAAAACTGATGTTCTGGTCTTGTATCATACCGGTACGGAAGGTTTCCTTCTGCCAGTCAGTATCTACACTGGTGTTGTAGTTTAGCCTTGTTGCACCTGCGTTATCATAGGCCATGTTAGTGAGGTTTATAAACTCATCTTTGCCTGCAAGGTTATACGTAGGTACTGTGGTAATACTCATTTTAGAGCTGGCCTCTATTTTAAGGGGGCCGTTTTTACCTCTTTTTGTGGTAATGATTATAACCCCGTTTGCCGCACGCGAACCATAGATGGCAGCCGCAGCCGCATCTTTAAGTATTTGTATCGACTCAATGTCGTTAGGGTTAAAATCACGGTTAGCCGTAGTAATGTTACCATCTATTACATAAAGCGGGTTAGCCCCCTGCAGGTTCTTAAGACCACGGATTTCAATTTTTGCTTCCTGTCCCGGCTGTCCGCCACCGCGAACACTAACACCTGTAGCAACACCCTGAAGGCTCTCTGCAACGGTAGTGGTTTGCCTTTTTTGTATCTGGCTGGCATCTACAACAGATATAGCACTGGTTAAGTCCTTTTTCTTTTGTGTACCATAACCTACCACAATTACCTCCTCCAGCTGCGACACATCTTCAGCAAGGGTTACATTAATTGTTTTTTGGTTGTTTACAGGAATTTCCTGTGTTTTAAAACCTACACTAGTATATACCAGCGTAGCATTCGGCAAGGTTGTAATGGCATAATTACCGTCCATATCAGACGAAATGCCGTTTGTGGTTCCTTTTACAACTACGTTAGCAAAAGGAACCGGTTTACCATCAGCCGACGTGATGGTACCTGTTACCTGACCGTCTTGCGCCAGCGAAAACTGCGCGCAAAGCAACCCCAGGAACAGCAGGAGTTTTGAGTTAAAAATAAAGTTTGTAATGGTTTTCATAAAATTTCATTTTAGAAATTGTACCCTGTTAGGTTGTTTGAAACAATTTGGCGAAATAATTGCCATTCATTTTAAAGCCGTTCATATTTTGCAATAGTTGATTGAAATTGTAAATTGCCAATCGGATAATTTAAAGCGCTCTTTTTTGCATTATCATAAATTAAGCTGAAAAAATATTGCAACTAAATCGTTTTCAAAAGTAGATTAATTTAATACCTCCATAGGGTATGCTAGCGTTTCATTCTTTGTTCAAATCGTGTCAATGTTAAAATTTATATAAGCAATTCAGCCATTGTGAACAATTTTGCTGAAAAATGATACAATATGAACACTCACGAAAACGTTGCCTTAACGTACTTTGCACCTTATGAAAAAACTGTATTTTCTTCTCATATTTCTCCTAATCGTGTCAGGTGCCAACGCCCAAAACTATGCTTTTAAGCATTTGCAGGTTGAAGACGGGCTATCGCATAATTCGGTTATATGCATGCTGCAGGACAGCAAGGGCTTTTTATGGTTTGGTACCAAAGACGGCCTGAACCGATACGACGGATATAGCTTTAAGCTTTTTCAGCACACACCGGGTAACAATAAAAGCATAGGCAGTAATTTTATACGCTGCCTGTACGAGTTTAACGATTACCTGTGGGTAGGCACTGATACGGGGCTTTTTAAATATGACGAAAAAACGGAGTCCTTTTCTCTTATAGAAATTACCCGCAACCTGCCTATACTTGATGTGGAGAGTAACATAGACGGAAGTCTTTGGTTTGTAGCTGCAGGGAGCCTGTTTCGTATGGATACGTACGGCAAAAATATACGCCCTGAAAAATATGACCAGTTTTATGCCAACTACGTAACCCACAATTCCCGAGGTGAAGTATTTGTAAGTTCGCCAGACAAGGTGTTTAAATACATTCCTGAAAACAACTCGTTCCAAAACATAGGCATACACTTTAATGCTGCCGTAATAATAACGGCTCTTGCCACCACCGGCAATAATACCTTGCTTATAGGCACAAAAAGCCACGGAGCGTACATGTATAATTTAAAAAGCCAAACCCTTACCCCTGTGCTGCCGGAAAAGGAAAGTCCGGTTTTTGTACGCGACTTCCTCATGAAAAATAACAGTGAGCTTTGGATTGCTACAGAATCGGGCGTATATGTTTATAATAGGAAGGAGCGTACGTACAAAAACTTTAAGAAGAACTATGGTAACCCCTACTCGCTTTCAGACAATGCCGTATATAGCCTGGTTTGCGATAAAGAAGGCGGTGTATGGGCAGGAACATATTTTGGCGGGGCTAATTATTATCCTAAACCTTACACCCCTATAGAACGGTATTTCCCCAGGGTGGGCGAAAATTCCATAAGCGGCAATGCCGTACGCGAAATAAAGAAAGACAACTATGGTAACCTGTGGATAGGTACCGAAGATGCAGGGCTTAACAAACTGGACCTGAAAACCGGGAAGTTCGAAAACTTTTCGGCTGGAGCGGCAAAAGGCGGTTTAGCACACTATAACATACACGGATTGCTCACCCGGGGCACGGAACTATGGATAGGTACCTTTGAACATGGGCTGGATGTTATGGATATAAGGTCAGGACGCATAATTAAGCATTATGGTATAGGTAAGGGAGGACTGAAAAGCGATTTTATCTTTTATATTTACGAAACCCGTTCGCTTGATATTTATGTGCTTACCTCATCGGGCATACATATATATGAAGCGGCTACCGACAGCTTCCGTATTGTTGACGGTTTTCCTGAAGTGCTGCACTACACCTGCCTTACCGAAGACCACAACGGCACCCTCTGGGCGGGTACCTACTGGGACGGACTCTATTATTATAATCCTAAATCACACAGCAGGGGTATATACCGTTACGAACACAGCAATGACACCAGCCTGAGCAGCAATGTAATAAACGGCATATTTGAAGATTCTAAAAAGCGCCTGTGGATTACCACCGAAAATGGCCTTAACCTATATAACGCTAAAGGCAAAAACTTTAAAAGGTATACCAAAGCCGACGGGCTTCCTGCTAATGTTACGTATTGTATACTTGAAGACCGCAGGCAAAACCTATGGATAAGCAGTTCCAGCGGGCTGGTAAAATTTAACCAGGAGAAAAAAGATATTAAGATTTTTACAAAATCAAACGGGCTGCTTAGCGACCAGTTTAATTACTGCTCTGCCTATCGCGATGCAAACGGAACCATGTACTTTGGCAGCGTTAAAGGCCTTATCAGTTTTAATCCCGATACATTTACCCAAAATACCTTTAATCCTCCATTATACATAACCGACATTTTTATAAATAACAATGGTGTACCTGTAGGTGGCGAAGATTCGCCATTAAAAAAGTCCATCATTTTCTCTGATGCCATAACCCTAAAAAACGGGCAAAATTCGTTTAAGCTTGAGTTTTCATCGCTAAGTTTTACAGCAACCGAAATGAATCGTTACTGGTACAAAATGGAAGGCCTTAACGATGACTGGCTGCCACTGGGCAAAAACCATGAGGTGAACTTTACAGAGCTGCCCGCAGGCCACTATACGTTTAGGGTAAAAGCACTAAACAGTGACGGGCTGTGGAGCAAGCAGCAAGGCCGCCTTTCCATAACCGTATTACCTCCATTTTATGCATCGGGTATAGCATATACGCTATACTTTGTATTGCTTATAATTATGGGGTATTATGCCCTGAGGTATTATCACCGTTACACAAGAAACAAAAACAACCTGCGTATACAACAGCTTGAAAACGAAAAGGAAAAAGAAATTTACCATGCCAAAATAGAGTTTTTTACCAATGTGGCACATGAAATACGTACACCGCTTACACTGATAAAAAGCCCGCTGGAGAAACTGCTTAAGCAGAAGTATAAATCGCCTGAGGTACCACGGCAGTTGGATATTATGGATAAGAATACCTCTCGCCTGCTTAACCTTATTAATGAGTTGCTGGATTTCAGGAAGGCCGAAATGAAGCATACCAAACTTAGCTTTGTAGAAATTAATATTACAGAACTCCTGGAGGAAACGCGCCTGCAATTCAGCGAAATGATAGCGCAAAAGAACCTAAAATTCGACTTTATAAAGCCATTGCACGATGTTTTGGCGTATGCCGATGAGGAAGCACTGCGCAAAATACTGAGTAACCTTTTTAGTAACGCTGTAAAATACTCGGTTTCTGAAGTACAGGTTATATTTTCGGCTAACGAGGCGCATTTTGAAGTGACCGTAAAAAATGACGGCGAACTGATACCGCAATCACTCCGGAAAAGAATATTTGAACCTTTTTTCCGCCTTCCTGCCGACTCACAAAGCACCGGTACCGGTATAGGGCTATCGCTGGCCTATTCGCTTGCAGAACTACATAATGGCACGCTGGAAATAGATCCCAACGAAACCAAAATGAACGCCTTTACCCTGAGGCTTCCTATGCATCAAAACGAAGAGTATACTTCTTTAAAAGTTTCGCCCGGTATAAAAGAGAATATGGGCACCGGTACTTCGGTTAAGTTTAACCGACAGGCACCGGTAATCCTGGTAGCGGAAGACAACCCGGAACTTGCTGATTTTATAAATACAGAACTGTCTGAATGGTATAATGTTATCATTGCCAGAAATGGCGATGAAGCATGGAAAACCATAAACCAACACGAAGTACAATTGGTATTAAGCGATGTAATGATGCCGGTAAAAAACGGTATTGAGCTGTGTAAAGACATAAAAAAAACCGAGAAAACCAGCCATATCCCGGTAATACTGCTTACCGCCAAGAGTGCCCTGAATGCAAAAATAGAAGGTCTGGAATCAGGTGCGGATGCCTACATTACCAAACCTTTTTCTATAGATTATCTACTCGTACAAATAGCCAACCTTATAGAGAACCGTAAAAACATACTGGGTCATTTTTCTAATTCGCCTTTGGCACACCTTAAATCACTTGCAAGTACAGGTACCGATAAAACCTTCCTTACCAAACTGGACAAAGTTATTGAAGACAACCTGAAAGACCCCGAGCTGAGCGTTGACAAGCTGGCCGACTATATGAATATGAGCCGTTCTACGCTGTACCGCAACATCAGGGAAATATCTAACCTGTCGCCAAACGAACTCATAAACCTGAGCCGACTGAAAAAAGCGGCACACCTGATTAAGACTACTAACATGAAAATTTATGAAGTAGCCGAAACCGTTGGCTATAAATCGCAAACCAGCTTTGGGCGTAACTTCCAGAAGCATTTCGGGATGACGCCTACAGAGTTTGAAAAAAGTAACCCTGACGATAATGATTAAGTAATGGCAGGGGGAGTATGCCTGTTACTTCGCCCTGCTTTTCAATACCTCTTCTATATCTTCTAATGTAAAACCCTTTGCCCTGAGCAGTACTAAAAAGTGGAACAACAAATCAGCCGACTCGTTTTTAAACAGTTCGTTATTGTTGTCCTTGGCTTCAATTACCACCTCTATGGCTTCTTCGCCTACTTTTTGGGCAACTTTGTTTATTCCCCGCTTTAGTAACGAATTGGTGTAGGAATTTTCATCGTCGCTTTCTGTACGCTGAGCAATGGTTTGTTCTAACTGATACAGAAAGCCTTTGGCTGTACCTTCGCCAAAACAACTCTGTGTACCCGTATGACACACTACACCTGTAGGTTGCACCTGAATCAGCATCGTATCGTTATCACAGTCAATAGTAATATCTTTAACATTCAGATAATTGCCGCTTGTTTCGCCCTTTGTCCAAAGCCTGTTTTTACTGCGGCTAAAAAACGTTACGCGTCCTTCTGCCTGGGTTTTCGCCAATGCTTCGGCGTTCATATAACCTAGCATCAGTACCTGTGCCGTGGCATAGTCCTGTATTATAGCGGGGATCAATCCACCTGTTTTATCAAAATCGGGTTGTATCATCGTATGGGTATGTTTAGTTGTTTCAGATAGTTCTTTAAATCATGTATGGCGAGTTCGCTATAATGAAACAGGCTTGCCGCCAGTGCCGCGGTGGCTTCGGTTTGATTAAATACGTCTGCAAAATGCTCCCTGCTCCCCGCCCCTCCCGAAGCTATTACAGGGACAGATGTTACGGCACAAACTTCATTAAGCAAATCAATTGCGAAGCCACTCTTAGTGCCGTCCTTGTCCATTGAAGTAAGCAGTATTTCACCCGCCCCCAGCTGCTCTGCCTGTTGCGCCCATTCGGTAACCGATAAACCTGTTGCGGTACGTCCGCCACTTACATATACCTCCCAAAAGCCATTAGTACGTTTGGCATCTATGGCTACAACTACCGCCTGGCAACCAAGGTTATTGGCAATCTCTTTAATCAGTTCCGGATTTTTTACAGCCGATGAATTAAGGCTAATCTTATCTGCTCCACTGCGAATAAGGTATTCGGCATCTGAAGCCGTATTAATGCCGCCACCCACGGTAAACGGTATATTAATTTGAGATGCCACCTCAGTAACCAGACTGGCAAGGGTTTTACGTTTTTCTACCGTAGCGGTAATATCCAGGAACACAAGTTCATCAGCTCCTTCGGCAGCATAGCGGGCAGCAAGCTCTACAGGGTTACCGGCATCGGTAAACCCTACAAAATTGACACCCTTTACCACACGTCCGTCCTTAATATCAAGGCAGGGAATGATACGTTTCTTTAGCATAATTGTGTAAGTTGGGTTAATGAAATGTTTCCTTCGTATATGGCTTTACCAATGATAGCACCACCACAGCACAGTGCCTTTAATCTGATAACATCATCTATTGAACTAATACCGCCACTGGCGATGAGTCCAATTTTTGTCTGTTCGAGTATCTCAGCATAAAGCTCAAATGACGGTCCCAGAAGCATACCGTCCTTACTGATGTCGGTACAAATAACCGAAGTGACGCCTTTAATCTGATAGGCTTTGATGAAGTCCAAAACATTAAGGCTGCTTTGTTCTTGCCAACCATTAGTAGCCACAAAGCGGTTACGGCAGTCGGCGCCCAGGATTATTTTATCAGCACCATATTTTTCAAGCCAACTATATACCACATCAGGATTTTTAACGGCGATGCTACCCGCTGTTACCTGTGCAGCTCCGCTGTTAAATGCTATGGTAATATCCTCATCGGTTTTAAGGCCACCGCCAAAATCAACATTCAGTTTTGTATTAGATGTTATGGCTTCCAATACTTTATAATTGGTAATTTTTCCCTGTTTAGCCCCGTCAAGGTCTACCACATGAAGATACTGTATACCGGCATCTTCAAACATTTTGGCAACCGCTACAGGGTCTTCGTTATATATTTTTTTCTGTGCATAGTCGCCCTGGGTAAGGCGTACGCACTTGCCGTCTATTATATCTATTGCCGGAATGATTTTCATAATCCTAAAAAGTTTTTAAGCAGTTGTTCTCCTGCAGTACCCGACTTCTCAGGGTGGAACTGCACGGCGTAAAAATTGTCTTTCTGCAAGGCGGCGCTAAACGGCACTATATATTGGCACACCCCTGCCGAAGCATCGCTTAGTCCTGCATAATAACTGTGCACAAAATAAAAATCGGCATCAGGGCGTATGCCTTTAAACAATAAGTTATCCAGATGCTGTACGGTATTCCAGCCCATGTGCGGCACTTTATCTTCAGGCGGGAACTTCAACACATCAGCATCAAAAATCCCTAATCCATCCGTATTGCCTTCTTCAGAATATCGACACATCAGCTGCAAGCCCAGGCAAATACCCAATACAGGTTGAGTAAGGGATTTCAACACATTGTCTAAACCCTTACCTTTTAAATACTGCATAGCCGGAGCAGCATGCCCCACCCCAGGGAAAATAACATTATCAGCACTTCGCAATACAGCCTCATCATCAGTAACCACCACGGCATAACCAAGCCGTCTTACTGCATTTTCTACCGAAAGCGTATTGCCCGCGTTATATTTTACAATGGCTATCATAGCGTTCCTTTTGTACTGGGTATATTATAATTATCAGTCTTCGACACCGCCATGCGTATGGCTTTGGCAAATGCCTTAAATATGCTTTCTATCTTGTGGTGCTCGTTACTGCCTTCTGCTTTTATATTCAGGTTGCATTTAGCGGTATCGGTAAACGATTTAAAAAAGTGCAGGAACATTTCGGTAGGCATCTCCCCTATTTTTTCGCGCTTAAAATCGGCATCCCAAACCAGCCACGGCCTGCCCCCAAAGTCTATACCTACCTGCGCCAGGCAATCGTCCATCGGCAATAAAAAGCCGTAACGCTCTATCCCTTTTTTACTGCCCAATGCCTGTAAAAACGCATCGCCAAGTGCCAAAGCGGTATCTTCTATGGTGTGGTGTTCATCTACTTCGAGGTCGCCTTTTACATCAATTATGAGCCCTATTTCGCCGTGGCGCGACACCTGGTCCAGCATGTGGTCAAAAAATGCCAACCCGGTATTAATCCTGGTTTTACTGTTATCATCGAGGTTTACCGTGACACTGATATTGGTTTCATTAGTCTTACGTACCACGGTACCCGTACGGGGCTTTTGCTTCAGGAACTTATAAATAGCATCCCAACTGGGTTCGCATAAGGTAGCGGTATCGCAATCTTTACCAATGAAAATGGACTGACAACCCAGGTTTTCGGCAAGTTGCACATCGGTTAGGCGATCGCCAATTACGTAGCTATTGGCTAAATCGTAATTGCCTTTTATATAGTGTGTAAGCATGCCCGTACCCGGCTTGCGTGTGGGCAGGTTATCTTGTGGGAAGCTCTTATCTATAAGAACTTCACTAAAGCGGATGCCCTCATTTTCAAATGCCTGTATTATCTTATTTTGGACAGGCCAAAACGTATCTTCAGGAAAAGAAGCTGTCCCAAGGCCATCCTGGTTGGTAACCATAACCAGTTCGTAATCAAGTTCACGGGCAATCTTACCAAGGCCCGAAAATACACCCGGATAAAACTCCAGCTTTTCAAGAGAATCCAGTTGCAGGTCAATGGGCGGTTCTATAACGAGTGTACCATCGCGGTCTATAAACAATACTTTTTTCATAATTGCAGGGATTTTAAGGTGGTAATGAGGAGTGTATTTTCTTCAGGTGTGCCAATGGTAATACGCAGGCAACCCGATATTACAGTATTGCGGTTGCGTAGTATGATGCCTCTTTCTACCAAAGCATTGTAAATGGTATCTGCGTCGGTTACCTCAACCAATACGAAGTTAGCATCGGTAGGGTATATTTTTTTGGTAAGGGGAAGTTGACCCAAATCATCAATCAGCGCGGCTCTTTCTGCTAATAGAATAGCCTTCTGCTGCGCCACAATTTCCTGATTTTCCAATGCTAAAAGTGCAGCCTCATAGTTCAGGCGACTAACATTATACGGAGGCTTTACCTTATTAAACAAGCTGATAATCTCTGCTGAAGCAAATGCCAACCCTACTCTTGCGGCAGCCAATCCCCAGGCTTTGCTTAACGTTTGCAATACAATTAGATTTGGGTATTGTACCAACTTCTGTGAAAGTGAAACCGTATCGCTAAAATCGATATAGGCTTCATCTACGACTACAATACCACTGAAATTTTGCAGGATAACCTCAACATCCGTAAGGATATTTCCCGTAGGGTTATTGGGTGAACATAGGAAAACCAGTTTCAGGTTTTCGTCCTTTAGCAATGGTAGCGCATTTTTCACATCTATTTGGAAATCTGCTGTGAGCTGTACTTCGGTAAGGTCAACATTATTAATATCTGCCGATACCTTGTACATACCATAGGTGGGCGTAAAAGTCAAGACTTTATCTTTACCCGGCTCACAAAAAATACGGAAACACAGGTCAATCGCCTCATCGCTTCCATTACCAATAAAGATATTTTCTGCCGGCACATTTTTTATTTCCGACAGCTTCTCTTTCAACTGCTTTTGCAGCGGATCAGGGTAGCGGTTCAGCGTACCGAACGGATTTTCATTAGCATCGAGATAAGCAGTTGCCGTGCCCTTAAACTCATCGCGCGCAGAACTGTACGGCTTTAAAGCCAGTATATTAGGACGCACTATTTTTTCTAAACTAAACATCTTGTAATGATTTTAAACGAATGGTTACCGCATTTTTGTGCGCCTGCAATTGCTCTGCGGCAGCCATAGCTTCTATAGCTGGGCCTATGTTTTTCAGCCCTTGCGCACTGATTTTCTGGAAGGTAATTTTCTTTACAAAACTATCCAGCGATACTCCGCTGTAACTGCGGGCATAACCATTCGTAGGCAGGGTGTGGTTGGTTCCACTGGCATAATCGCCCGCGCTTTCGCAACTATACTTCCCTATAAAAACAGAACCTGCATTGGTTACTTTTTCTGCCAAAGTATCGGCATCTCCGGTAGCTATAATAAGGTGCTCCGGGGCATAACCGTTACTGAATGCAATGCAGTCAAGAGTATCTTTCAGTACGATGATTTTACTGTTAACCAATGCCTTTTGAGCTATAACAAAGCGGGGTAATACAACCAACTGTTCATTTATTTCAGCAATAGTTGCATTAGCAAAATCGGCATCAGTAGTAAGCAAAACTACCTGGCTATCAGCACCGTGTTCCGCCTGGCTCAGCAGGTCGGCAGCTACAAAGGCAGGGTTGGCGGTAGCATCGGCAATAACCAGTAATTCGCTTGGCCCTGCGGGTAGGTCAATAGCCACACCCGCAACAAAAGCGGCCTGCTTGGCAGCCGTTACATACTGGTTACCCGGCCCGAAAATCTTATCTACCTTAGTAATGCTTTCTGTACCGAAAGCCATAGCACCAATAGCCTGTATGCCACCTACTTTATATATTTTACTGACCCCGGAAAGTTGCGCCGTATACAATATCGCCGGATTGATATTGCCTTGCTTATCAGGAGGAGTGCAGAGAATTATCTCCTTACATCCTGCCATGGTTGCAGGAACTGCCAGCATTAGCACCGTAGAAAACAACGGTGCCGAACCTCCCGGTATGTAAATACCTACTTTTTCTATAGCCCGGCTCTCACGCCAGCAGGTAACTCCCGTGGTAGTTTCTATGATTTGTTTTTCATCTATTTGTGCGGAGTGAAATTTCTCAATATTGCCTTTAGCTAATTGTATCGCAGCTTTCAATTCATCACTTATGGTTGCAGTAGCGGCATCTATTTCTTGCTGCGATACTGCCAGGCTATCAGGTGTTACACCATCAAACAATTGTGTATACTTTGTAACGGCTTTGTCGCCACTTTGTAGCACCTCTGTAAACACCTGTTGCACCAATGTATTAAGATCCTGTACATCGAGTGCGGGTCGGGCAAAAAGAGATTGCCATTCGGTTATATCGGGGTTGAGTATTGTTTTCATTTCTTTTAGTCGTAAAGTCGAAAGTTTTTAAAGTTGTACAGATTTATAAGATTGCTTCGTCGTACCTGCTCACACTGAAGGAACTCATCCGATTACAAAATCATTTTCTCTACATTGGTTACCAAAATGCCTTCGGCGCCAAGGGCTTTAAGCTGATCAATGATGTCCCAAAAGGTATCTTCTCGGATAACCGAGTGGATGCTGCTCCAGCCTTCTTCAGCAAGGGGAAGTACGGTAGGGCTTTTCATTCCGGGAAGGATTTTTATGATTTGTGGAAGGGCAGCATCCGGTGCATTCAACAGTATATATTTGTTCTCGGCAGCGTTTTTAACCGATTGTATACGAAACAGCAACTTATTCAATATCTGTTGTTTTTCGTCAGAAAGATTAGGATTGCTTATCAGCACAGCCTCACTTTTGGCAACTACTTCAACCTCTTTAAGTCCGTTAATTTGCAGGGTACTCCCTGTACTTACAATATCAAATATCCCATCTGCAAGGCCAATAGCCGGGGCTATTTCCACACTACCGCTTATGGTTTCTATGGCAGCATCCAGTTTATTTTCATTGAAGAATTTTTGTAGGATAACCGGATAGCTGGTCGCTACTTTTTTTCCGTCAAAGTACTGAGGACCGGTATAATCTGCATCTTTTGGAACGGCAAGCGAAAGACGACATGAAGCAAATCCAAGTTTCTTAACAACCGAAACATTCTTGTCTTTTTCCCAAACTTCATTTTCGCCAAGGACGCCCGCATCGGCTACGCCTTCTTCCACATATTGCGGAATATCATCATCGCGCAGGAACAATACTTCAATAGGGAAATTTGGCGACACAGCCTTTAGCCTGCGTTCGCCGTTAGAGATTTTGATGCCACAATCGGCAAGTAGTTGTAATGATTTTTCGCTCAGGCGGCCACTTTTCTGAACCGCGATTTTTAGTATACTCATTTTATTTGCAATATGCCTGAGTAACGGAGCGGGATGTATGGGGAGGAAATAAAGCCAAACAAAAAACCCGCCTGATTACTCAAACGGGTTTGTGGAATATTTTAGGTTACTGCCATATCATTTCCTCCTCGCGTTTGAGCCAGTGCTGAAATGATGATGATGCAGTTGATTAAAAATCATAGGTTTTTGTCTTTTATGACTTAGGCAAATGTAGGAGAAAAGTTTTTACCATGTAGCCACATTAACAAATATTTTTTTACATGAGTAAAAATCACACCGGATAAACCTATAGTTTGTAATGGTTCATAAGGATTTTTTCATACATGGTATCGGGCAGGATTTTCTTTAAAATAATAGAAAATTTTTGCATGAATACCCCTACCCTGTAATGCACATTTGGTTTGGTTTTATTGATGATGGCATACACAGCTTCAGCCATTTGTGCAGGGTCGCTACCGGCATCTACATGTTCGTTCATCATGGCAAGCGTATTGCCGTAAGGTACTTCGTAAGCGCTGCCTTTAACAAGTGGTGCATGATAACGGCCGGCAGCAATATTGGTAGCAAAATCGCCTGGGGCAACCGATGTAATGTTTATGCCAAAACCCTTTACCTCCATACGAATGGCTTCTGTAATAAGTTCCAAAGCCCCCTTAGAGGCCGAGTAAACACCACGATAAGGCAGCCCCATATAGCCTGCTATACTGGTTATGTTTATGATAAGTCCGCTTTTTTGTATACGCATTTGTGGTAATACGGCTTTCATTACCTCAATTGGGCCAAAGAGGTTCACCTCAAAGTTATTGCGTATTTCATCAGCTGGGATTTCCTCTACCGGACCTGTAATGCCCACGCCCGCGTTGTTTACCAATACATCTATGGTGCCTGCTTCGGCTATAACCTGTGCGACAGCGGCCTTAATGCTTTCAGCAGTACGTACGTCCAGCGCTACCAGCGGAAATAATGAGCCGCTTATGTTTTGCGGATTTCTGCTGGTACCATACACACGGTAACCTTTATGGTGTAAAAACTCTCCTATGGATTTGCCAATGCCCGATGAGGCACCGGTTATAAATACTACTTTGCTCATTTCTTTTAAATGGAATGTGAATGCGAAAATAACGTTTTGGGATGGATTTCGCTAATTTGGTTGTCAGCCTTTAGCTATCAAGTAAAGCTAAAATCCAATTTGTTTTAAAAGCTAACTGCTAAAAACAAAAAAATCCCCTTACGGAGACATTTCAGATATAACAAAAGAAAGAAAAAATGGCAAGCGACCTACATCGCACCGCTCAACCACATACCTTTGCTGCGTTCCCACCCTGGAGGAGTCTGCAGGAGCTGGTCGTGTAGGACTTGCCGATGCAAATATACAACCATTTTATATTTTTGCAAGCCTTATTGCTCAATTATAAACAGCATCGTATATTGCTGCAATATTTACACACATCCATGAAAGCATCTAAATTATTATTTGCCACGACGTTAGGAGCCGTTGCAGTAGCCCTAAGTTCTGTTGTAATTAGTTGTAATGACAAAGAAAAAACTGAAAATAATGCATTCAGTATTGATTTTACCAACATAAAAGGCCAATATAAGCCGGGCGAAACGCTTCCGCTAAGCCTGCAAAATCCCGAAAAAAAGCAAATCGACTCTATTGTCTATTACCTGAACGACGAAAAAGTAGGTTCGGTTAAAGGCGATGCAAAGCTTGACGCCATCCTTAAAGAAGGACGATTGGGTTACCAAAACATAAAAGCGCTGGTATACTATGAAGGGCAAAATAGCGAAGCTACCGGACAGATTGAGGTAATTAGCCCTGTTAAGGCGAAAATGCTCTCGTTTGACATTGTAAACACCTACCCTCACGATACTAATTCGTACACGCAGGGACTGGAGTTTTATAAAGACACCCTCATTGAGGGTACAGGCCAGTACCAGAAATCGGTATTACGCAAAAACGATTATAAAACAGGTAAGGCTTACAAGGAAATCAGCCTTGATGGCAAGTACTTCGGCGAAGGTATTACCGTATTTAACAACAAGGTTTACCAGCTTACCTGGCGGGAAAATACCGGTTTTATCTATAATGCAGGCAACCTGAATAAAATTAAGAAATTCCAATACGACAAACCGATTGAAGGCTGGGGACTTACACATGATGATAAAAACCTGTACCAAAGCGATGGTTCTGAAAAGATATACAAACTGGATCCGGAAACACTTAAGCAGGTAAGTTCGATTAATATTTATGCCGAGGACAAAAAGGTGAAAGAGCTAAACGAGCTGGAATGGGTAGAGGGTAAAATCTACGCCAACGTATACCAAACCAATACCCTTGTAGTATTTGACCCCGTAACAGGAAGCGTGGAAGGCCTGCTTAACCTTACCCCTCTTTCTGAAAAAATAACACGTACTGCCGAAACCGACGTACTAAATGGCATTGCCTACAACCCTAAAACAAAAACATTTTTTATTACCGGTAAATTGTGGGACAAGATGTTTGAGATACGAATAAAGTAGGTTCATTTGTTTATCCGTTGATTCGTTAATTCGGAAATACACTTGTTGATATAAAAAATGGGTTGATTCAATTTTGAATCAACCCATTTTTATGCTTAGTCGCTCAGAAACTCAGCGGCTCAGAAGCTTTCTAAAACAATCCCTCCACAGAAAGATATCGTTCACCCGTGTCATAGCTAAACGTAAGCACGGTGGCACCAGCCGGGATTTCACCCAGTTTTTTATTTACGGCAGCTAATGATGCCCCGCTAGATATGCCTATCAGTGCACCTTCCTCTCTGGCGGCACGGCGCGAGTAGTCAAATGCTTCGTCTTTACTTACCTGAATGATGCCGTCAATTACACTACTGTTGTAAATGCTCGGTACAAAACCCGCACCAATACCCTGAATGGGGTGAGGTCCCGAAGCACCTCCGCTTAATACAGGCGATAATTCGGGTTCTACAGCAAATACCTTAAGGCTTGGCCATTTTTCCTTTAAAACTTCAGCAACGCCCGTTATATGTCCTCCTGTACCTACGCCGGTAATCAGGTAGTCGATGCCTTCCGGAAAATCGGCTATGATTTCCTGCGCAGTAGTACGGCGGTGCACATCGGTGTTTGCAGGATTGTCAAACTGGCTTGGCGACCACGCGTTAGGCGTAGATGCGGTTAGCTCGGCAGCCTTTGCAATAGCGCCTTTCATACCCAGCTCACGTGGGGTAAGTTCAAACTCCGCACCGTAAATAGACATTAGCCTGCGGCGTTCCACACTCATGCTTTCGGGCATCACCAGTATCAGTTTATACCCTTTAACGGCTGCTACCAGTGCCAACCCAATACCGGTATTACCCGATGTAGGCTCTATGATAACGCTGTCCGGCGTAAGGATGCCCCTTGCTTCGGCATCTTCTATCATTGCCAGGGCTATGCGGTCTTTAATGCTGCTGCCGGGATTGGTACGTTCCAGCTTGGCGTACACATTGGCATCCGGGAACAGTTTGTTTAGTTTTACGTGGGGCGTATTGCCTATTGTTTCAAGAATGCTGTTTGCTTTCATATTAAAATCTATAATTGGGATTAATTATCAAATTACAAAGTTCAGCGGCTCCGGGAACACCTCTTTGGTCTTAATGGTAATCTCGCTTTTGTGGTATACCAGCGAGTCATCCGGAACCGAATGCGTAAGCCAAACGTTACCACCAATCACGCTGCCGTGACCTATAAAAGTACGTCCGCCCAGTATGGTGGCATTGGCATAAATGGTAACATTATTGCCTATGGAAGGGTGGCGTTTTACCTCTGCTTCGTCCTTACTTACACTCAACGCACCGAGGGTTACACCCTGGTACATTTTTACATCATCACCTATAGATGATGTTTCGCCCACCACAATTCCGGTGCCGTGGTCAATGAAAAAACGGTCGCCAATTTTGGCTCCCGGGTGTATGTCTATACCCGTTTTTCCGTGTACATATTCACTCAGCATTCGGGGTAAAAGCGGCACCCTCATTTGCCATAATTCATGTGCCAAACGATAAACAGAAATGGCGAAAAATCCGGGGTACGAAACCAGCACTTCAGAGCGTGATTTTGCCGCCGGGTCAAACCTGAAAATCGCCTTTAAATCGTCTTCAAGTCTGTGGTGGATTTGGGGTGCTTTTTCGTGCAGAGTAGCTACTACATTTTTTGCTTTTTCTTCCTCAAGTCCTGCCACGATAAGCAGGCTTAGAAAGGTGTCTTCAAGCTCTTTTTCGCGGCGTTCAAAATAGTCGTAATCGGCAAACTGCGGACCTATGCAAAACAGCCACTGGAAGAGGTCTTCCATCCATTGGCCCACATGTCGCATGTCGGGTAGCGCTCCTGACTTAAGGTAGTTTGCGGTGTAAATAGGATGCTTCATTTTTTATTATATAGAGCTGTTGTATATGATTAATATTTCACAGAGATGCACGGAGGAGACACGGAGTTTTAGAAAATTTTTTCCAGTGATTCTTCTCTGTGAATCTTTGTGTCTCCTCCCTGCACCTCTGTGTTACCTTATCCCGAAATAGTGATAGGGTGGCGGAAGCCATCCTTACAAATGTAGGTAAAATCCGCATAGCCTATTAAACAAGTAGAGTAATATTGTTGTTAAAATTCTTCATTAAAAAATCCGATGTGAGCTAAAAATGCTGTAACTTTAATCGGTCGCTCGGTAATAGATAAATTTTATCTATACATAAACTAATAATTTATATAAAACGTATAAATACGCTGGATAACATTTATTTAAATATGTATTATAGAATTTATTTATAGTGATTTTCGCAACCGTTTTCTGTTAATATTTTGTTAACAACATGTTTAAACAAACGTTTAATTTAAACAAGTGTTTAACTTTGTATCGAAATTAAATCGCATCGCAATGACAGAGTTTAATGACAAGCAGATTGAAATCCTTCAGGTAGCCGAAAGGCTATTTGCCGAGGAGGGTTTTGATGGCACATCCATACGCGCCATAGCACGTGACGCGCACGTGAACATTGCTATGATTTCATATTATTTCGGCTCTAAGGAAAAGCTGCTCGAGGCACTCATTACCTATCGCACGAGCGATATGAAAGTAAAACTTGAAAACATTTTTAAGGAAGATGTTTCACCACTTGAGAAGATAGACCGCCTTATAGATTTATACATTTTCCGCATCAACCAGAACAAATGCATGTACCAGATTATGCACTTTGAACTGAGTACAAAAAAGCGCATAATCCACATGGAAAGCTTCATGCAGATTAAGCGTGAAAATGCCGAAATTTTTCGCAAAATCGTAGCCGAAGGACAGGCTAAGGGAGTGTTTAAAAACGACCTCGAAATAGACCTTATTCCTGCTACCGTAATGGGTACCATGATACACGTTCGGAACAACAAAATTTACTTCGAAAATTTGTTTGGTTTAACCACCGACGAAGCTTTTGAAGACTACATAAACACCAAAGTTACACATCACATTAAACAAACCATTAAAGCGCTACTGTCTTATGAACATTAAGCAACTGCTACCCGTGAGTCTGCTGCTGCTTGGTACAGCCGCACTGCACGCCCAGGATAGGAAACTTTCGCTGGAAGAGGCCATAGACCTGGCAGTGACAAAGAGTACCGAAGCAAGCCTGGCCGACACCAAGGTGGCTACATCTAAACTGGAAGTGGACAACGTTAAGAATAACATGTACCCTTCGCTAAAACTATCGGGGTCGTACCTTAGGGTGACCGATCCTACCATTAACCTGAAGACGCCGCTGGGAAGCAGCAGCTCATCCGGAGAGGAAGGCGGAACAACGTCGCCTACCCCAAAAATTAACAGCGCTATGTACGGCATGGCTTCGGCAAGTGTGCCGTTGTTCTCGGGTTTTAAACTTAAGAATAACATTGCGGCAAGCGAAAACGCTTACAAAGCCGAAACCTTTACCGCTGCAAATACCAAGGAGCAACTTGCCATGCAGGCCATAGCACTATACACTAACCTGTACAAGGCGCAGCAATCGGTTATCCTTATTGAGGAAAACCTGAAGAGTGCCCGCCAGCGTGTTAAGGATTTTACCGCAATGGAACAAAACGGCATCATAGCCCGTAACGACCTGCTGAAATCGCAACTACAGGCAAGCAACGTTGAGGTGTCTTTAGAGGATGCGAAGAAAACCGTATCGGTAATAAATTACCAGCTGGTTACTTTATTGCATCTGCCTGAAAATACCAAGGTAGCGGTTAACGACGGTTACTTTAGCAACAGCAACAACCTTAAAGCTGCCATTACAGAGAACGATGCCATAGCACAGCGTAACGACCTGGAGGCACTTCGCTACGCAGAGAAGGCTGCCGAAAGCAGTGTTAAGGTTGCCAAAGCCGATTACTACCCTACCATAGGGCTGAGCGCCGGGTATGTGTACCTGAACGTGCCGCACTTTGTAGAGCTGTACAATGCCGCTAACGTAGGTGTGGGTATTTCATACGATCTTGCCGGTCTGTTTAAAAACAGCAAGAAGATAAAAGCTGCCGAAAGCCGCCAGCAGGAAACCCATCAGCAACTGGAGCTGCTTACCGAAGGCGTAAAAGTACAGGTACAACAGTCGCTGGAGAACTATAATTTCGCTATAAAGCAAAACAGGGTGTATACTGAAGCTGTAGAACAGTCGGCAGAGAACTACCGCATTGTTAAAGATAAATACGATAACGGCCTTTCTGATACCAATGACCTGCTTGAAGCTGACGTAGCGCAACTACAGGCTAAGCTGAACGAAACTTTCAGCAGGGCCGACATCACCCAGCGTTTTTATGAATTGCTGAACGCGTCGGGTAAACTTATCTCATCATTTAAACTTACACAGAACAAATAATTCACCTAGCCATGGAAGAAAAAAAGAAAACCAATAACAAGTTCCTCGTTATACTTATTGCCCTTGTTGTAGTAGGCGGTGGTTACGGAGGTTACAAATACATACACTCTCAGGCGCACGAAACTACAGATGACGCCCAGGTAGAAAACAATATGAACCCTATCATTCCACGTGTATCGGGTTACATTACAAAAGTACTTGCCGAAGATAACAAGCAGGTTAAAAAAGGCGATACGCTTTTTGTAATAGACGATAAAGATTACGTAGTACGTGTAGAAGAAGCCAAAGCTGCCCTTGCTGCCGCTGAAGGTAGTTATGAAGCTGCCAAGGCAGATGTAGGCGGTGCTGCTGCAGGCGTATCTGTAAGCGATGCTAACATTGCTTCATCTCAGGGAAACATAGAAGCTGCCAAAGTTCGCGTTTGGAGGGCAAATAACGACTATGAGCGTTACAAAAACCTTTACAGCAACAAATCCATCACTAAGCAGCAGTTTGAGCAGGCAGAGGCCACTAAAAAAGAAGCTGACGCTAACCTAAGGGTACTTCAGCAGGCAGAAGCTGCAAGCAAGAGCCAGCGTAATGCCAGCGTAAGCCGTAGCAACGTAAGTTCTAAACAAACAGAAGTAGCTAAAGCCAACATAGAAAAAGCCAAAGCATCGCTTAGGGCTGCGGAACTTAACCTGAGCTATACTGTAGTTACCGCTGCCGTAGACGGTCAGCTGAGCGCAGTAGACATTCAGCCGGGGCAACTGGTACAGCCGGGTCAGGCACTGTTTTATATCATTAACAGTGAAAAACCATGGGTTGTGGCTAACTTTAAAGAAACCCAGCTTACTAAAATGGTTCCGGGCCAGAAGGTAATTGTAGAGGCCGATGCTTTCCCGGGTGTGGAGTTTGAAGGTACAGTAAGTTCATTCAGTCCTGCTACAGGCGCACGTTTCTCATTACTTCCTCCGGATAACGCTACGGGTAACTTCGTGAAGACCGTACAAAGGCTTCCTGTAAAAATTACATTTACAGAGGCTAACGACAAAGAAAAATTGAAACTGCTGCGTCCGGGTATGAACGTAGACGTAGACGTACACTTAAAATAATATCATGGCAGGAGGAGCAACCGTAAGCAACGACCTGGTAGAATACGGTTACAGGCGGGTTATCATTACCATAACAGCGGTACTGTGCGCCCTGCTTGAAATTGTAGATACTACCATTGTAAACGTTGCGCTAAACGAAATGCGCGGTAGCCTCGGCGCCACGCTAACCGATGTGGCCTGGGTTATTACAGCATACGCTATTGCAAACGTAATTGTAATACCCATGACCAGCTGGCTGAGCCAGCAGTTTGGGCGCCGTAACTATTTTGCGGCATCCATCATCATCTTTACCATATCATCATTCTTGTGTGGTAATGCCGATAACATCTGGGAACTCGTAGTATTCCGTTTCATACAGGGTATGGGTGGTGGCGCGCTGCTGGTAACGGCACAAACCATCATTACCGAAAGTTACCCCGTAGAAAAACGTGGTATGGCACAGGCCATATACGGTATGGGTGTAATTGTCGGGCCTACCCTTGGTCCGCCACTGGGTGGGTGGATTGTAGACAACTGGAGCTGGCCGTACATATTTTATATCAACGTGCCACTGGGTATCATAGCCACCATGCTTTCCATAGCCTATGTAAGAAGTCCTAAGTATGGCGAAAAGCTAAGTGCCGACAAAGTAGACTGGTGGGGCATGATTTTCCTGATTGCGTTCATTGGTTCACTACAGTTTGTACTGGAGCACGGACAACAGGACGACTGGTTTGAAGACCCGCTTATTGTGGGGCTTAGCGTACTGAGTGCTTTTGGCTTACTGGCTTTTATATGGAGGGAAAGCGTATACAAGCACCCTATAGTTAACCTGAAGGTGCTTAAAGACAGCAACCTGCGTATAGGTACCATAATGTCATTTATCATGGGGTTCGGTTTGTTTGGCTCTACGTTCATCATCCCGATATATACCCAGTCGATACTTGGGTGGACGGCTACCGATGCCGGTTTGCTACTGATACCGAGTTCACTTATGACTGCCTTCATGATGCCTTTCGTAGGGCAAATGATACAGCGCGGGGTAAAGAAAACCTATATGGTTGCCGCAGGTTTCAGCATATTCGTAGGCTTTACCTTATGGATGTATACCGTTATGACACCCGATACGGGTACCGAACACTTCTTTTACCCGCTTATTTTGCGCGGTGTGGGGCTTGGGCTACTTTTTGTACCTATTACCACCATGTCGCTTAGTACGCTTAAAGGAAAGGCCATTGGCGAGGGTGCTGCCTTTACAGGTATGCTTCGCCAGCTGGGAGGTTCGTTTGGTATTGCCATCATCAGTACGTTTGTAACCCGTTTCACACAGTCGCACAGGGTTACCCTTGTAGCGCACGAAGCGGTGTACGACTACGAAACCCAGCAACGTGTAAAACAGCTTACAGCAGGCTTTATGAGCAAAGGGTATAGCATTAGCGAAGCCACTGCAAAAGCTTATAAAGCCATGGAAGGTGCTGTACTGAAACAGGCTACGGTATTATCGTATATGGATATATTCCTGTACCTGGGTATACTGTTTGCCATTTGTATTCCTTTTATCCTTTTGGTTAAGGAGGGTAAAACCAAAATTGATTTGGCAGATGCAATGCACTAACCATTTCAGATTGCAGATTTTTGATTTCAGATTCTCTTCGGACATCTGACCTCGGACTTCGGACAACCAATAATCTTAACTATCTATATATATCCTGAAAAACCTGCTGTGACACTTTTGGTGCCGGCAGGTTTTTTTAAACACAGCGGGACTCGCACACACACGATTTTTACACACACACATTTTTAAATTTTTAATCATCGCCTTAAAATGAACAAAAAATACAATCACTACAAGGTAACCCTTGAACATATTTACAGCCCGGCAAACGAAGACCTTCATCGCCGTGTTGAGGTGGTTTTTGATAACCACGACAACCTGTTTAACATCATAGATGTATTACAACAGAAAGACCTGTTTGGCGATATGGGCCAAAGCACAGAGTTTGCCATTGGCCTTAAAATGTTTGGCGAGGTTATGCTGCGCAATCGCCAAAATCCATTGTTTGAAGAAATGGCACCCGCGTTTAAGGAGTTTATGGCTAAGCTAAAAGCTTCATAATATTTCAGAATTCAGAATTTAGATTTCAGAGTAGTCCTGGACGCCAAAACGCCTGAGTGAAATTTAATCTGAAATCTAAATTCTGAATTCTGAAATTACCTTGTAAACATTAGGGTATTCCCCTTGCTTAGTTTATCGTCATAGGCATAGCCATCATAATTAAAACCTTTAAGTCCCTTAAGGGTTTTTACATTATGGTTTATGATGTAGCGTACCATCATGCCCCTCGCCTTTTTTGCAAAAAAACTTACCATGCGCAGTTTGCCGTCTTTATAATCTTTAAACTCAGGTGTTATTACCGGTACTTTAAGCTCTTTCACGTCTATGGCGCCAAAGTACTCCTGGCTGGCAAGGTTAACAAAAAGCTCGCCATCGGCAAGTTCGTTGTTCAGGGCTTCGGTTATGTCTTTTTTCCAAAACTCATACAGGTTTTTGCTTTCGCCTACAGGCAGGTGTGTGCCCATTTCCAGGCGGTAGGGTTGAATCAGGTCGAGTGGCTTTAGCAATCCGTATAAACCCGAAAGTATGCGCAGGCTGTCCTGAAGCTTGTTTACCTTGGCAGAAGGTATGGTATAAGCATCCAGTCCTGTGTATACATCGCCGTTAAAAGCATATACAGCAGGGCGGGCGTTCTTTGTGGTAAAAGGCGGTTGCCAGTCCTGGTTGCGTTGCCAGTTCAGCTGGGCAAGGTTGTCGCTTATGTCCATAAGCTTGCTGAGGTCGGCAGGCGTTTTGTCTTTAACAGCAGCGTGTACTTCTTTTGCCTGAGCCAAAAAAGCAAGGTCGGTATGTTTGCGTACGGGAAGTTTCGTTTCAAAATCCAGCGACTTGGCCGGAGATATCACCATTTTCATAGTAAGTGAATTTTTCTCAAAAATACTTTGTAAAAGTAAGCGGTGCAAGAGTTGGTAAATAGGATTTTATTATCTTGGCATAAACAAACTAATGTTCTGTAACAAAACCAACATCTACACTACTTATAAAACAGAATAAATCAGGGATGCGTTTAGCTAATA
Organism: Bacteroidia bacterium; assembly: GCA_046566705.1. Taxonomy (GTDB): domain Bacteria; phylum Bacteroidota; class Bacteroidia; order Flavobacteriales; family Flavobacteriaceae; genus Flavobacterium. Next base: position 207,349 of record JBKHWE010000023.1, read on the forward strand.
AAGCATCTATACACCAATCATACTCTATATGCCTGAAAACATTATCCAGACGGACGGACTTACGTTTTTCTATTCTAAAGGGCGCAAGGCGCTCGACAACGTATCTTTAAACATACCCAAAGGCGCCATTTACGGTTTCCTTGGCCCTAACGGTGCCGGTAAAAGCACCACTATGCGCCTGCTTACCGGCATACTGCCCGAGCAGCAACCATCTATTAAGCTTTTTGGCAAACCCATTGAGGAACAATTGCCTCAAGTATTCCACCGCATAGGTTCGCTGGTAGAAAGCCCTGCACTGTACCTGCACCTTAGCGGCTACAACAACCTGCGCTATATAGCCGGCCTGCGAAACATACCGGAAGAAAAAATACACGAAGCCCTGGAGCTGGTTAACCTGAAACGCGATGCCCATCGTAAGGCAAAACAGTATTCACTGGGTATGAAGCAACGCCTGGCCATAGCAATGGCACTTTTGGGTGAACCGGAATTGTTATTGTTAGATGAACCCGTTAACGGCCTTGATCCTAACGGTATGCGCGACATACGCCAGCTGCTTGTAAAACTGAACAAAGAAAAAGGCATTACCATTTTTGTATCGAGCCACCTACTGGCTGAGGTAGAGCGTATGTGTACCCATGTAGGCATCATAAGCCATGGTAAGCTACGGTTTGAAGGCACCATAGCCGAACTTGCCGCTGCATCTGGATCCTGTAGAGTACAGCTTACCCTTAAAGACGCGGCCGCATGGCACCAGAAAATTATTGCAGAACACCCGGATGTAATACGCGAGGCGGAGAACCAACTGATACTGGAACTGCAAAGTCGTGAAGATATCCCTGACCTAACACGCAAACTGGTAAATTCAGGCGCCGAGATTTATGAACTTAAAATACTGAACGGACTTGAAGAATGGTTCATGTCGTTAATCAACCAAAAATAAAACCAATCCTGATTATATGAGTACGTTTATTACAGCCCTTAAGGGCGAATACATAAAAAAGAAAGGCACCGGACTATATTGGCTCGCCATAGCCATGGGGGCGTTTATGCCCTTGGTATATGCAATAGTGCAGATTGTAAAATTTGAACTGGGTAATGAAAATGCCGATACAGTTCCATATAACTACTTTACAAAATACATGCAGGAAATGCTGAGTGGTTATCCGCAGTTTTTCTTCCCGCTATTTATTATCATTGCTGTAAGCCGCATTACCCAGACCGACCATCGTAACGGGGGGTGGCAGCTTATGGAAACCCAGCCCATAAGCCGCTGGGATATATATGCCGCTAAGCTTACCATGGTACTTACGGCCAACCTTATCTCCATACTGTCGCTAATCGCCATGAGCTATGCAGGCGGAGGTTTCGCACTACTGTTTATAGAAACACCTAAAGTGGCTTCTTTCTCGTTTGAAGCAGTGCCGGTACTAAAAATAGTACTCAGGCTGTTTGTGGCCGGGCTGTTCTTTACCTGCCTGCAATACATGGTATCTGTACTTATAACAAGCTTTGTGTGGAGTATCCTCATTGGCTTTTTTATGCTGCTGGGCTACCTGTTCCTTAAAGCATTTAATGTACTGCCGGGCTGGTATCCGCTGGATATCCTTGGCCACGTAGGCGATTTTGAAAAAGGCAGCGAACTTGGCTATCCCATTACTATAACCGAACTGGCTTCGCTGGTATTGGCTGTTTTGGTAGTATATGTTGGCTTTAACTGGTACCGTTTTAAGGGTATCAGGACTTTTTTAAGCAGCCCTAAACGCGATGTTATTTTCGTGGGCGTGCTTGCTGTAACACTGTTGCTGAGCTATTTTATGTTTAGCCCAAAAACCACTGACCGCCATAACAAAACCATACTTAGTGGCGAAATAGACAGTAAAACCCCTTTTACAAGCATAGTGGTAACGGACCAGTTTATAAACGACACTGTGGCTGTGATACCGGTTAAGGACAATAAGTTTCATTATGAGATAAAACAGGATATTCCACTTGCTACGTATACGTTTGTAATGAACGGCAGTCTTAACGGTACGCTGTTTATGGGAACTAAAGACAGTACCTACCTGAATATAAAGCAATATGGTAAGGCGATTGAAGCGAAAATTACCGGCACACGACAGGCCGAGAACTCGTTTAAAGATAACAGGATGCCTAATTTCCACTACAGCACCTTTTACCTGGAAAACAACCAGATAGAAGATGTAGCAGCATTTAGCAAACAGCTGTATAAAGACTGGAAAGACGAGATGGATGAGGCAAGCGGTTATCGTACTGCCGATAATTATGTACCGGGTGACGATTTTATTAAGCAGCTAAAACAGCTGCAAACATTACAGTTCTTAAATGACTGGCAGCGTTTTGTAAGCATGCGCAAAGTAGCCTATCCGGGGCAGCCTACCCCGGAAAATGACGGTATTAAAGAAATTAAAAAAATGGTACCGCTAAATGATAGCGGGCTTTTAGCAAACGAGGATTACTTTAGTTACGTGCGCAGCCTGATGATCTTAAAAGACGATACTGAAATAGACGAAAATACTAAAGCCCTAAAAGCTATAGCCAAGCTGGGACCTGGAGAGTTTAAAGATAAAATGCTGCTTTGGCAGTTGCGCAACAGCATCCGCGATGCTTCTACCCCACAGGAACGCAAAGGGCTTGTTAAAGATTATGCTTACACTTTTGATAACAAGCGTTTCAGTGATGATATACTTACACTGAACACCAGGCTAAGTCATATTGAAAAAGGGCAAACGGCACCGGCCATAGCTCTTACCGGCCTGGATGGGAAACCGGTATCGTTAACAGCACTAAGAGGTAAGTATCTGGCCATAGATGTATGGGCTACCTGGTGCGCACCGTGTAAACAGGAATCGCCTTATTTTGAGAAACTTGCTATAAAGTATAAAGGTGAGAACATACAGTTTGCCGCCATTAGTACTGACCGTCAGATAGACAAATGGTTCTTAGAAGCCAAACTGAAAAGTAAAAGCGTACTGCAACTTCATGCTGCAGATGACGATAAGTTCAGCAACGACTACGACGTGCAAAGCATACCTCGCTTTATCCTGATAGATGACGAAGGCAAGGTGGTTAACGCCGAAATGCCGCGCCCAAGCGATAAAACCTTTGAACAGGTTATCCGCCGGGAATTAGGATTAAAAGAACAGTAATTTTTTTATCTGAAGCCACTCTGCGGAGTGGCTTTTTTGTTGTTGCACTTTTACAGGAATTTATAGTGTTATCAAAATAATTTTACCTTTGCCTGAAAGGCATTCTGATGCGTAAGGCACTAATAAAACATAAAGCTACTATACTATACGGGATTGCGCTCGCGTTACTGCTCCTTGCCATGCGCTGGGCAGAGTACCGTTTTGTAATCATTAGCAATACGCAGGAACTGTATACCGGGTTCATTGCACTACTATTTATGGGACTGGGCATCTGGGTTACGCTTAAATTGGCCAAACCAAAAAAGGAAACCGTAATTATAGAACGGCAAACACAGGCCGCTTCTCCCCTGCCACTATCAGATAATCATGAGTTGAGCAAACGCGAGCTTGAGGTTCTCCAACTCATGGCTGCCGGGCACAGCAATGCCGAGATCGCCGAACGGCTTTTCGTATCGCTTAATACCATAAAAACGCATTCGTCTAACATTTATGAAAAGCTTGATGTAAAACGGCGCACCCAGGCAGTAGAAAAAGCCAAACAACTGGCTATCATTAGTTAAACAGTTACCACACTTTGGTACTACTGCCAAAAATCATACTTTAGTATGACGGAAACCCAGTAAATAAGGTGCAATTTTGCCGGATAATCCTAAAACACAAACACATTTTTATCATGAAAAAAAGTATCATCCTTCATGGGCTCATTGGTGGTGTAATCAGTATTTCGGGCTTCTTTTTTATGGAGTTGTACAATGGCAATTCGCACAACGAATTAAGCATGATGGTAGGCTACGCATCCATGCTGCTGGCCTTTTCACTTATATTCGTTTCCATAAAAAACTACCGCGACAATCAGAACGGCGGTGTTATAAGCTTTGGCACAGCGTTTAAAAACGGCCTGCTTATAGCATTGGTAACTTCTACAGTGTATGTAGTGGCATGGCTCATATATAATACGTATTTTAGTCCTGATTTTATAGAAAAGTATACTGAAGCGACATTAGATAATATGGCTAAAGAAGGTAAAAGCGCAGCAGAGATACAGGCACAGGCCAATGAAATGAAGGAATTTGCCAAAATGTACAAGAACCCGTTCTTTAAGGCAGCCATGACATATGCCGAAATTTTACCGGTGGGTATTATAGTATCGTTACTGGCGGCATTGATTTTAAAGAAAAAACCACATCAGGCACAACCTGAAATTATATAACACGCAGACTTAAAAATAAAAACATGGGGAAAATAACAGGTTTCGGCGGACTCTTCTTCCGCTCTAAAGACCATAAGGCACTGGCACAATGGTATGAAAAGCTGCTGGGTGTAAACGGAATGGCATGGCAGCAGGAAGCCGGGCCCACGGTTTTCGCACCCTTTAAGGATGATACAGCATACTTTGGCAACGATAAACAACAGTTTATGATAAATTTCCGTGTGGAAGGCCTGGATGCGTTCCTGGAACATTTAAAAGCCGAAGGCGTACGCATAGACGACGACCGCCAGGAAATGGAATATGGCAAGTTTGCCTGGATTTATGATCCTGAAGGAAACAAGATAGAACTTTGGGAACCTGCTGCTGAGTAGTTCTTAGTAGCTTATTTAGCCACGAATTGCTAATGTACACGAAATCAATTATGAAATTAGACTAATTCGTGGCTACAATATTTCTCAAATTTAAATTTGTGGTAATTGGTGCAATTCGTGGCCAAACCCTTATTTTTGTGTAAAACCTTTCGTACACATGGAACCGTTTACCCAAATAAATAAAAACATAAGCCGTTACGTAAACTTCTCAGATGAAGAGCTGGATATTTTCAACTCGCTTTTGGAATACAAAAAAGTACCGAAGAAAACCATAATGTTGCATGAAGGCGACATCTGTACGTTCGAGGCTTTTGTACTAAAAGGCTGTGTACGAAAATACTACATAGACAGTAACGGGTTTGAGGTAATACTGCAATTTGCCATAGAAGATGCATGGGTGGGCGATATATCCAGCAGTGCTTTTGACCAGAAACCCAGTAAGATGTATATAGAAACCCTGGAAGACAGTGAGTTCCTCATGTTCAATCCGGATACCAAAGAACAGTTGTTTCAGTTGGCTCCCCGTTTTGAGCGCGCCTTCCGTATATTGGTACAGCGCCACCTTACCGTTACCCAAAACCGGCTGATAAATACCATAAGCAAAACCGCACTGGACAAATATGTGGAGTTCTTAGAACTGTACCCTACCCTGCCGCAGCGTGTGGCACAGCATTACATAGCGTCGTACCTGGGTATTTCTGCCGAGTTCCTTAGTAAGACCCGCGCCAAGCTGGCCAAGCAGTAACAGCTACTCCCACTTGGTAGAGGAAGTATCGCCGTTATTGTTATCAATATACTCCTTTATTTTACGGTCTTCCCAGCCTTTTCCAAAAAGCAGACTTGTACCAAAAGTATTAAAGGCATGGCACAGCAGCCCGATACCCCAGAATATAGGTGTACTAAACGTTTGGAACGACCAGAACTCATGGGGTTGTTTTTGCAGGTAATCGCCTTTGTAGTACGATGTAACAAGCAACGCTGCATTTACAATAACATAAGCCGCAAGATGCTTATAAAAACCTTTAAGCGCTTTTACCCTTCGGCGGGCGCGTTCTACAGTAAGCTGTTCTGGTGTTGCAATATTTTCCATATCGGGGTTTGTTTTATTACTGTTATTTTCTATTTCATTAAATGCGAGCCTTAGTGCTCTTTTTTCCTGCTTTTCGCTAAAAAATATCCGGTAACCGAATACCCCCATGAAGTGTCCTAAAAGCCCAAGGCCTCCTAACACAGTGATTACAGCAAAACTGACATGCCAAAAATCTTCATGAACGCCGTCTAAAGTATAATAGCCCACAACCAAAAACAGGTTTAGCGTAACCCATGCGGTAAGATGGCTGTAAAAACTCTTTACACATTCCAGCCTTTTATAAGCCCTTGCAGCATCAGAGGTGGTATTAGTTTTCATGGCTGTGGTAGTTTTGTTTTATTTCGTTATCAAACTGCTGCTCTTTTTGCATGTACTCACGCATTTTACGTTCTTCCCAGTCTTTGCCCAGCATAGGTGTTACCCCGAAGGCACTCATGCCGTGAAACAACAAACCTATACCCCAGCCTAATGCAGAGTAGATAAACCAAAGATGCTCTGGCGTATACACAAGGTTAATAATGATAAGCCCTGTAATTACAGTACAGTAACACGTAAGGTTATAGTAAAAACCCCTGATTTCCTTTGCCTTTTTTTTGGCTCTTATATAAGCCTCCTGCTCGTTAAAATATTCTTTCATGATGAATGTAAGTTTTAATGTTTATGGTTTGTAGTTTTTGGTTGACTACAAACCATAAACAAATGATTAGATTGATGATTAAACTCTGTGAACTATAAACCCTGAACTACAAACTATAAACCTTTTACCTCCACTTGTCGTTTCGCTCTTTTTCCATAAGCTCCCGGATTTTGCGTTGTTCCCAGTCTTTGCCCATAAATGGCATAATATTAAACACACCCATGGCGTGTGCTCCCAAGCCCAACCCCCAGCCGAATGCCGGCCAGAAGAACCATAACGTTCCGGGCGAAGTAAGTATGTTCAGTACAAAAAGCCCTCCTATAACCACCACATAAGAAAACAGGTGGCCATAAAACCCTTTAATTTTTTCAACGTGTTTTAGGGCTTTGTTATAGTGGTCCTGGTCTGCAGTATATACGTTTTCCATAATAGTAACTTGTTTAGTAAGTGTAGGTAATTTAACGGTAAAATGTTTTTCAGTTTGCTCAATAGCCACCTTACGGCGGGTAATGATGGCGTAGCGGCTTATAATATTTTGCAATCCCACGCCGCGGCGGTCCTGCAGTACTTCCTTCTTTTGGTAGTCGTTTTGTACTACCAGATATCCCTCCTGCTCAAAAATCCTTATATGCAGCGGTTTCTGCTCACTCACCACATTGTGCTTCACGGTGTTTTCCAACAAGAGCTGTAACGACAGCGGCACTACCATGGCTTCGGGATTAATAAGCTTTTGGGGTAATTCATAGAACAGACTATTCTCAAAGCGCATTTTCAGCAGGTTCATGTACGTTTTGGCAAAAGCCAACTCCTCCTCTATGCTTACCAGTTCCTTATCTTTTTGTTCCAATACATAGCGGTACACCTTACTAAGCGATGTGGTAAACTTCTGCGCGCTATCCGGGTTTTCTTCAATGAGCGAACTCAGTACGTTAAGGCTGTTAAACAAAAAGTGTGGGTCTATCTGGTTTTTTAGTGTTTCAAACTTAGCCGAAGCCGTGCCCGCTATAATTTTTTGCTGTTTTACACGATTCTCCTGGTATTGCCTGTAAAAGTAAAAGAGGTGTACCGAAAACGTAATGATAAGCAGTATGATAGTAGGCGTATAAAAGTTGTCTATCTTTTCATCCTGAAAATACTGGGTTAAGGTTTTACCTTCTATAACCACATCCTCCAAGATACGTAGTAGCAACAGCACTACCATAGATGCTGCAAATGCAAGCAGAAACCCTAATATGAGTCGTTTTGGTGATGTCCTGGAGCCACCAAACCAACGGTCCATGAGCACATAAACACCTGCATTTACAAAGTGCAACGCATAGGTATAAAGCATTATGTAAAAGAACTGAATAAACAAGTGGTAATCTATATTTATCTTGCTTCCTGAAGCCAGGTTAATGAGAACCAGCACTATAAAGATAATTAATCCGAATGTGGTGGAGCGTAGCAGTTCCCTTATTATAAACTTCATACAGTAGTATTTTCAGCTAGGTGATTATTTTTTGTCGTCGCACTGCGCCAATGTAGACACAGCACGGTCTTTACCCCAGTCCGGTCCAAAAGGTATTTGAGGCTTAAAGGTATCAAAAAGCTTTACAGCACGCGCTACCTCGGCGCAAATTGGTTTGGTATCGCTCCCAAAATACTTCGCTGACCCCAGATCATACTCCGCTTTGCCAAAAACCGCCCTTGGGTTATTCGGGGCCAGTGCCTGTGCTTTTAAGTAAGCTTCGTTTACCTTCCCACCCAGCTTCATACCGTTAGTCACAGGATCATACACAACCCATGCCGTGTAAATCATGGCCTGCATTACATACAGCTCGGCATTGTTAGCCGATTGCCCCATTGCGGCATCCTGCGCAGTTTGGGCTTTGGTAAGCAGTGCATTTACTTTTTCTTTGTCTTTGGTTTTAAAAGCCTCGGTAGTGTTTACAAGCGCCACATAATAGTTGGGCAGCCAGTTTTCTTTTTCGGCTGCGGCTATACGCTCAAACAAGGCCGAAGCCTCGGTCGACTTGCCTTCACCCCATAGCGTAAAGGCTTTTTTCATGCCGGTTTCGTATTGACTCTGGGCATTAACCATGCCACAGATAAAAAGAAATAGTGTGGTAATAACTCGTATCATAATAATCAGGTTTAATGGTTGTTACATTTTGATGAAGCAAAGATGCAAACATTTCCCATCCTAATAAAAAGAGTATTACCGAACTGTAGAATATAAAGGACGAATTGTAAAAATCCGGGAAGATTGGATTTTTAGACGAAAGGTAATAGACAGAAAGTGATTTTCGATGAAAGTCTTTATGTCGGGTTCAGCGGCAATAGATTTATATAATTCTCAGATTGTATTGCTCATATTTATATTAAAAAAACTTGGAGATTCTACTATACTACATTGACCAAAGCCCAACAGGATGGCATTTTGGCTGCTATTGATGAGGCTGACCGTGGAGAGACTTTCGCAATGGAAAATGTATTAAAGGAATTGCGTAAAAAGTATGAGTAAAAAGGTACAGCTAACAAGCCTTGCAAGGAATGACCTTACAGGCATATTAGATACCTAAATTACGCATGGAGTGCTAAAGTAGCCAATGATTTTATTTAAAAACTTGAAACGTGTTTCACATCTATTTCCACAAATCCAGATTCATTTTTACATTATAATAAAAAAACTGGATGTACGAAAGTGTGTGACTACTAAACACAATACCATTTATTTTAGAGAAGAGCCTAACATAATAGTGATACTGCGTATTTATGATACCAGACAAAATCCTGATAAACTTAGCTTTAAAATTAATAACATCCCTAAATAAATCCCAAAACCTTAGCCTTTACAAAACAGCCGTTGTACCTTTAGGTATGTTTAATCATAAAATAAAAAATTATGGCTACAACAGCACCAAGGCAAAACGCCTCGAAAATCACGGCCGACCCTAAAGGAAGGGTAGCCGGAAAAGAAAACGAAAGGCCGGCACCGGCCAAATCGCAGGTATCGCATCCGCGTACTACACGATAATTTTGTTTTTAATATGGATTTGTTAATTCGGTTATACGCTTATTTTATATAGCAACGGATTAACAAATCCATTTTTTGCTTTCCTCCTACTTTTATCCAAATAAACATACAACAACCACTTATCGGACATCCGAATTCGGACTTCGGACATCCGACACGCTCCTCTAAAAAACAAATAAACAAATCCGCGAATACACAAATCCACCAAACGAAAAATCGTTATATTTGCGCACATTATAAATTTTTAATACTAATGATAAATATTACATTGCCGGACGGTTCGGTAAAACAGTTTCAGTCGGGGGCTACGCCTTACGATGTGGCCGTGAGCATAAGCGAGGGCCTTGCGAGGAATATAATTTCTGCATCCTTTAATGGTACCACTGTTGAAACGAAAACCCCACTGACCACCGACGGCTCTTTAGTACTTTATACATGGAACGACAACGAAGGAAAAAAAGCCTTCTGGCACTCTACCAGCCACGTTATGGCACAGGCGCTTCAGGAGCTGTACCCGGGTATTAAGCTTACCATAGGTCCTGCCATAGAAAAAGGTTTTTATTATGATGTAGACTTTAACGGACATACTATTGCCGATAAAGACTTTAAAGCCATTGAAGACCGCGTACTGGCCATTGCCAAAGAAAAATATGAGTTTACCATGCGTTCTGCCACAAAGGCTGAGGCGCTTGCGTTTTATAAAGCAGAAGAAAACCCATACAAGACCGAGCTTATCGAAAATCTTGAAGACGGTACCATTACCTTCTGCGACCATGCTACCTTTACCGATCTTTGCCGTGGCGGACACATTCCGAACACAGGTATTATAAAGGCGTTTAAAATTATGAGCGTTGCAGGTGCCTACTGGCGCGGTGATGAAAAGAACAAACAGCTTACACGCGTATACGGTATTTCTTTCCCTAAGCAGAAAGACCTTACCGAGTACCTGGAGCTGCTGGAAGAAGCCAAACGCCGTGACCACCGTAAGCTGGGTAAGGAACTGGAACTGTTCACCTTTTCTCAGAAAGTGGGGCAAGGTTTACCGTTATGGTTACCAAAAGGTGCCGCACTACGCGACCGTTTGGAACAATTCCTTAAAAAAGCGCAAAAGAAAGCCGGATATGAGCAGGTGGTAACGCCGCACATAGGACAGAAAGAACTATATGTAACATCGGGCCACTACGCTAAGTACGGAGCCGATAGCTTCCAGCCGATACACACGCCTAACGAAGGTGAGGAGTTTTTGCTGAAGCCAATGAACTGTCCGCACCACTGCGAAATTTATAACAGTAAGCCGTGGTCGTACAAAGACCTGCCTAAGCGTTATGCTGAGTTTGGTACCGTATACCGTTATGAGCAAAGCGGTGAGCTTCACGGGTTAACACGCGTTCGTGGATTTACTCAGGATGACGCGCACATTTTTTGTACACCGGACCAGCTGGATGAGGAATTCAAAAAAGTAATCGACCTGGTATTGTATGTATTCGGTTCGCTTGGTTTTGAAAACTTCAGCGCACAGATATCGCTTCGTGACCAGGAAAACCGTGATAAGTACATCGGTACAGACGAAAACTGGGAGAAAGCGGAAAACGCGATTATCAATGCTGCCAGAGATAAAGGTCTTAATACCGTAGTGGAGTATGGCGAAGCCGCGTTCTACGGTCCTAAACTCGACTTTATGGTGAAGGATGCGCTAGGCCGCCAGTGGCAGCTGGGCACCATCCAGGTAGATTATAATCTACCGGAGCGTTTCGATCTGACCTACAAGGGTTCAGACAACGAACTGCACCGCCCGGTAATGATTCACCGTGCGCCATTTGGTTCTATGGAGCGCTTTATAGCCATATTGCTTGAAAATACAGCCGGTAATTTCCCGCTTTGGCTAATGCCTGAGCAGGCTATCATACTGTCTCTTAGTGAGAAATATGAAAATTATGCCAAAAAAGTTTTGGAATTGCTGGAAAATCACGAAATTCGCGCTCTGATTGACAACCGTAATGAAACTATCGGTAAAAAAATACGCGATGCGGAAGTTCAGAAGTTGCCGTTTATGCTGATTGTAGGCGAAGAAGAAGAGAAAAATGGTACAATTTCTGTAAGGAAGCACGGCGATGCCGGTAAGAGTAACCAAACCATGACGGTTGCCCAATTTGCAGAACTGGTACAGGAAGAGATAGATAAAACACTGAAACCATTCTAAGTTTAACTTAAAAATTTAAGAGCCATAGCTATTAGAAACAACAGGGGGCCACAGCCCCGCGTAGAAAAAAAAGATCCGCACAGGATTAACGGCCTTATCCGTGTACCTGAAGTAAGGCTTGTAGGCGAAAACATTGAGCCGGGTGTATACCGTACATCCCAGGCACTTCAGTGGGCCGAAGAGCAGGAGCTTGACCTTGTAGAAATATCTCCAAATGCCGCACCGCCGGTATGTAAGATCATGGACTACAAGAAGTTTCTTTACGAACAAAAGAAGCGCGACAAGATGCTTAAGGCAAAAAGCACGCAGATTGTTGTAAAAGAAATACGCTTCGGGCCGCAAACAGATGAGCACGATTATGACTTTAAGAAAAAGAACGCCGAAAAATTCCTGAAAGAAGGAAGTAAACTTAAGGCATTCGTATTCTTTAAAGGACGTAGTATCATCTACAAAGAGCAAGGGCAGATATTGCTGCTAAAACTTGCTCAGGAACTGGAAGAGTGGGGCAAAGTAGAATCTATGCCCGTACTTGAAGGTAAAAGGATGATTATGTTCATAGCGCCTAAGAAGAAAAAAGCATAAATAAGTCCAAAAGGTCGAAAGTCTTAAAGTTAAAAGTCATAAAGCTGACAAATGCTTTTTAAGCTAATTGAGGTCATGACTTTATAACTTTCGACTTTATGACTAGAGAAAAGTAAGTAAGATAATTTAAAATACAGGAAGAAAATGCCTAAAATGAAAACTAAATCTAGTGCCAAGAAGAGATTCAAGGTAACTGGTTCAGGAAAGATCAAAAGGAAGCACGCTTTCAAGAGTCACATCCTGACAAAAAAATCTAAAAAACGTAAGCTAGCGCTTACTCACGCTACTCTTGTTCACAAAACAGATGAGAAAAGCGTTCAACAGCAATTAGGCCTACGCTAAATTGCCGTTCGGTTAAAACAATTTATAACCCTGGAGTATGGCTTTTAAGTTCCCAAACATTTATAAAAACGGGACGCCTGCTACAAAAAAATTAAAATTATGCCAAGATCAGTAAATTCAGTTGCTTCTAGAGCCCGTAGAAAAAAGGTTCTTAAGCAAGCCAAAGGTTTCTTTGGAAGACGTAAAAACGTTTGGACAGTAGCCAAAAACGCGGTAGAAAAAGCAATGGTTTATGCTTACCGTGACCGCAAACAAAAAAAGAGAAACTTCCGTGCCCTATGGATTATGCGTATTAACGCAGGTGCCCGTCAGCATGGCCTTAGCTACTCTCAATTCATCGGTAAAGTTAAAGCCGCAAACATCGAGCTAAACCGTAAGGTTCTTGCAGATCTTGCTGCTAACCACCCTGATGCGTTTGCTGCTATAGTAAACCAGGTTAAATAAGAACGTTCGTCTATACAACAATATATTTTATCTTACTTACAGAAAAGCCCCGCATTGCGGGGCTTTTTTAGTTTCTGAGATGCTGAGACGCTAAGCTCCTTAGACTCTTAGATATCATCACTAATCAAAAACTTAGTATCTCAAATACTAAGGAACTCAGAAACTCACTTAACAAAATGCCTCTCGGTTATTTCTTTACCGGTTACTGCGTCTGTGCCATAAAAATCTATATAAAGTACCGTTGAGGGCAGCTTACCCATTTTCAGGAACAGCTTGTGAAGCACCAGGCTTTTGCCATTTACACTTGTAGTAACATAGGGTTTGCCATCTTTACCGAGTTTAAGTACTAATTTTTTGGAAGGATATGCAGCCAGTGTAAATTCGCATTGCGCGGACTGCGTAGACAGAAGTTCGACCCCATAAGCCATTTTACGCTGTACAGGAGAAAGCGCTTCCTTCCCACCGCCATCTTTATACTTCAGGCAATACACATCTACAGGTTCAGCGGTATTAAGTTTACCTGAAGCCATATTAGCATCGTACACAAACGTATTATGATTGTTGCTGTGCTGAATGTAAAATAATCTTGATGTAGCTGTAGGTGGCGTGGGATAACCGTGCTGGGCAAACGGAATAAGCGGGCTGCATAGCAATAATAGCAGAAACAGTTTTTTCATAATTCTGTACATTTCATCTAAAGGTACATTTTTTTATATTGAAACCACACCACACTGTTTGTTAAAGTACTACAGCAACCAATATATTTGGCTATTTTTACCCTATGAAAAAATTACTGATTACCCTGTTATTTTTGGTTGGTTTCATGCTAAATGCCCAGGACATGAAAGCACTTCAGGCAGATGCCACCCGAATGTATAAAAATACCACAGCCGGTAAATACGAAGCACTACTTGCCGATACCTACCCTAAAATTTTTGAACTGGTACCAAAAGAAAAAATGCTTCAGGTATTAAAAAATACACTTCAGGGCGATGGTTTTGTGATGGATATCCTTGAGGCCGAACCGAACTTTAAGTTTGGTGAGGTTAAAACCATAGGCGGTGGTTTTTATACCCTTGCCGAACACGATTTACTCATAAAAATGACTTTTATAGAACCGCTGACCGGACTTGAAGCAAAGGACATGCTAAAGAACCTGAAGGCTTCCATGAAAACGGAAGACATAACATACAATCCAAAATTCAACTCGTTTACCATAAAAAAGCGTGCGGATGTTATAGCTATTTCAAATAGCATAACGGGTGGAAAATGGAAATTCCTGAACCGAAGCGGCCCTGCCATGATGGAAAAAGTATTGGGTACTGAAGTGGTTAAAGCGCTAAATCTATAACCCCGAAAAATAAAATACCCGTCTATATTGGGGATTTTTAGTATCCGTTGCTGTTAAAAAATAGGATAAAGGGCTTATAAATGATATATTTGTAAAAATCGCCTATTTACAATTTACCCGCCCATGGAACTTTACTACACGCTCTCTTTTCTTATAGTATTGGCAAGCTTATTTGCTTACCTAAACGTACGCTTTCTTAAACTGCCTTCTACCATTGGGGTTATGGTTATTGCTATGGCGGTGTCTATAATTCTTGTAGCTACGGGTAATATTTTTCCAAAATTATTAATAAGGGTTTCTGATTTGATTCAAAAATCAGATTTTACAGAGCTCCTTATGGGTGCCATGCTAAACTTCCTGCTATTTGCCGGTGCCATCCATATCAATATAAAAGACCTGCGTGAACAGCGCGGCCCGGTTGTAGTATTTTCTACTATAAGCGTTATCATTTCTACTTTTGTAGTAGGCACACTGATTTATTTTATTCCCGTAAAGGATCTTGAAATACCGTATATCTACTGCCTGCTCTTTGGGGCGCTCATCTCCCCTACCGACCCTGTTGCTGTACTCAGTATATTAAAGCAAGCCAACGTACGTAAATCGCTTGAAACAAAAATCGCGGGCGAATCGTTGTTTAACGATGGTGTTGCCGTAGTAGTGTTTGCCGTAATACTGGAACTTGCCGAAGGAAAAGCATCAGACCTTACCGCGTGGAATGTGGTATGGCTACTTATTAAGGAAGCCGGCGGCGCATTTATCCTTGGGCTTACGCTAGGTATAAGCGCATCGCGTGCCATGCGAAAGGTAGATGATTATAAGGTATCGGTACTTATAACGCTTTCGGTAGTAATGGGCGGTTACCTCATAGCGAGAGAGATGCACATATCTGGCCCGCTTACCATGGTATTTGCCGGAATAATGATTGGAAACCTGCGCAAGCGTTTTGCCATGAGTGCCACCACAAAAGATTACCTGGATAAATTCTGGGAACTTAACGACGAAATACTAAATGCCATACTGTTCCTGGTTATAGGCTTTCACCTGCTTATGATAAAAGATCTTAATGATTATTGGATACCGGGCAGCTGTGCCATTATACTGGTACTGTGTAGCCGTTTTATATCTATATGGTTGCCTACAAAACTCATCCGATTTAAAGAAAAATTCAGTAAAGGTACCATTAAAATACTCGTATGGGGTGGCCTTCGTGGTGGCGTTTCCATTGCACTGGCACTGTCCATGCATGATAATCCGTATAAAAACACCCTGCTTGCCATAACGTACTTTGTAGTGGTATTTTCCATAATTGTACAGGGACTTACCATAGGAAAGGTAGCAACAAGGATACTACAGAATGAAAATGCCTGCAAACCCAACTGTTAACAAATAAGCCACTAATTTTACAAGTTATCAGGTAAAATCTTGCCCGGATTCAATATGTTATTCGGATCGAATAGTTGCTTAATCCCCTTCATCAGTTGTAACTGTACCTGTGGGAAAGCAATATCCATAAAATTCTTCTGTACAAAACCGATACCGTGTTCGCCACTCAGCGTACCTTTTAATGATACGGTAAGTTCAAATATTTCGCGGATGCCTTTAGGCACTTCAACCAGCCAGTTTTCGTCGGTCATATCGCCTTTAATAATATTAACGTGCAGGTTGCCATCTCCGGCATGTCCATAACACACCGAATGGAAACCGTACTTTTTGCCAATTCTTTTAATACCTTCCAGCAATACAGGCAGTTCATAACGTGGTACAACGGTATCTTCCTCTTTGTAAACTGAATGCGATTTTACCGCTTCGGCTACGGTACGGCGTAATTTCCACAAGGAATTTTTCTGGTCTTCGGTATCGGCAAAAAGTATCTCGTCTATATCAAACTGCTCCACTACGCCCATAATCTTTTCCGCTTCAGTAAACAGTACATCCGGGTAATTACCGTCTACCTCTACCAGCAGGTGTGCCTGTACGGCATCTTTTATATCAATACTTACATTATCCAGATATTTAAGTCCCCAGTCTATGGCATCACGCTCCATAAACTCCAGTGCACTGGGTACAATCCCGGCACGGAAAATTTCGGCAACGGCCTCACACGCCTGCCCCGCCTTAAAAAACGGAATCAGCATAAGTACATTATGCGTAGGCTTTGGGATAAGCTTCAATACAATTTTTGTAATGATACCCAGCGTGCCTTCGCTCCCCACCATAAGCTGCGTAAGGTTATATCCTGTAGAATTTTTAAGGGTATTGGCTCCTGTCCAAATGATTTCACCATTGGGCAACACCACTTCCAGGTTCAGCACATAATCTTTGGTAACGCCATATTTAACCGCACGGGCACCGCCACTGTTTTCAGCTACATTCCCCCCTATAGAACAACTTCCCTGGCTGCTGGGGTCAGGTGGATAAAACAGTCCCTTTTCCATAGCGGCTTCACGCAATACCTGCGTTATAACCGCAGGCCCTGCTATTGCGTGAAGGTTTTTCTCATCAATTTCGAGTGAAGTAAAACGCTCCATACTCAGCCCAATACCTCCATGAATACTCAGCGCACCACCACTAAGTCCGGTACGTGCACCTATAGGAACCACCGGGACACTATATTCATTAGCCAGTTTCATTATAGCAGCAACTTCTTCAGGAGTGCCCGGCTTAACTACTACCGTTGGCGGAAAGTTGTAGTCTTCAGTTTCATCGTGACCATAGTGTATGCGGGTGGCTACATCGGTAAAAACATATTGAGTTCCAATAATGACTTGCAGCTGCTGTGCTATGGTATTGCTAAGTGTAGTGTCCATTTTTAATAAATTACCAGTCAAAAATAGGTAAATTTAAAAAAAATGGACCCCTATGTTATAAGTAATTTTAAACAGGGAATAGTATATATAACGTAAAAATTATCCAAAAATATATTTCTTTTTTCTGGGTATTATCCTGTCTATAGAATATTTACCGCTGCCTGTAATAAGAAGCAGCACATAAATAAGCAGGTAAAGGGCCGGGAGTTCCTGTTTTTCCAGGCCTTCGTGTGCATGGACAACAAATACGGCTATAAACATGGTTACCAGTGGCGGGATTACCACAAGACGGGTAGCAAAACCTATCATAAGCAGAACAGAACATACCAATTCTGAAAACACAGCCAAGGCCAGTGTAGGACCTTCGCCTATACCTATAGGATTAGCAAATTTAACCGGCCCGGGGGCTATAAGCATTTGGTATTTCATAATACCGTGTGTAAGCATAAGTCCTCCGGAAACCAGACGGACAAGCAACAGCGCCATACTGTTGTGATTTTTATCTATGGTACTTTTAAAAATCCACATATTCTTTTTGGTTCGTGTGTGTGTTTAGGAAGTGCGTAAATTAAGGAAAAACTTTACATAATTAATATTAATATTTCACAATAGACTTTGTAAACCAAACATTTACAAATAATTCAATAAATTACAGTATACCCCTTGCCTAAACGTATTTTTAATGTAAATCATGCCTAATAAGCTGAAGATTTACTATGCAATTCTTAGCTATTTAAGCTAGTACTATTGTAAGTTACGCATTTTCTACCAATGTTTCAATAAGAAAAACCACAAAGCCATTGTTAAAAATGACAGCGGTATACCTATACCTACCATCATCCCGGCCAGTCGGGGCTTAAGCCCGTGCGATGAAGCGAGTATGGCAGCGCTTATCATAGGAGGTGTAGCCGCTTCCATAATAGATACATCTATAAGTTGGCCATCAGCACCAAGGAGGACTTTATAAAGCACAAAAAACAGTAGTGGTATAAGAAATAACTTCATGGTAAGCCCTAATGCCACAAACCTCCAGTGCCTGCTACGGCGATCAATTTTTAGTTGCAAACCTACCGCCACCAGCGCTACAGGCGTAACACATGCCCCGAGCTTTTGCAGTACCGTTTGAATAATATCGGTAAAGTCATAGTGCAATAGGTTCATTGTAGCACCAATGGCAAAGCCTATAAACGGCGGAAAGCTAAATACACGTTTAGCCACATCAGTAGCGGAGGGTTTTCCTCTGGAATATAACACGGCCGCTAGTACGCCACCGGTAGAGAGCATAACAAATGTCCCGGGCTGGTCTGCCATTATGGCTATCTGAAGCCCTTCCTTACCATACAGCGCCTCGATGACAGGAAAACCGATAAACGATGAATTTAAAAAACCGCCAACAATAATCAGGCAGCCCTTTAGTTTTTTTGACCACCCAAGCATCTTGCCCATTGCTGCGAAAACCACCCAACTGAATAAAAAACTAAACCACCCCACTCCTACGGGGTACAATAGCTTTTCGGTTATCTGTATTTTGGGTATGTAGTATAATGAAAGTGCCGGCAGCAATAAATATATGGCAAACTGGTTTAGTGCTGTATGGGCATTTTGGGGTACAATATTTTGCCTGCGTAGCAGTACGCCGGCTAACATACATATAACAATAAGGATAATATTATCCATATGAAGGAGAATAATTTAGTGCTGTAAAGATACTGTACAAAGCAGGAGCCTGTATGTGATCTTCGTCAGTTTTGACAGAAAAAGCCACCTTTTTACAAAATTTCTTTATAATTTAGTAACAAATAACAGCACAGAATGATTTCCGGTAAATTTGCCATAACACTACATATTGTTACCCTGATGAGCAGGCAGGCGGAAGAATACCTCTCATCAGATTATCTTGCCAGGTGTATAAATGTAAATCCGGTGCTTATACGAAAGGAAATAAGCAATCTTAAAAAGCATAATATAGTAGAAAGCAGGGAAGGAAAATTTGGCGGTACAAGGCTAACCAAACCTTCCTCCGCTATAACCCTGGAAGATGTGTACAATACCAGCTTTGATTGTGTATCGCTTGGCTTTTCTAAGAACGATCCCAATCAAAACTGCACGGTAGGCTGCAGGATAAACGAAAGCCTGGACAGCCTCTACCAAGATATAAATAATCTTATATGCTGCCAGCTAAAGGGTGTAACGTTACAGGACTTTAGCAGGCAATTTGAACCTGAAACAATATAACCCAACACAAACAGACAAATAACAACTCCCAGATTTATTATGAAAGTAGCAATATTAGGTGCCACAGGTTTTGTAGGCACTGCGCTGGTAAACGAATTTTCGCACCGTGGCCATAGGGCAACAGCCATAAGCCGCCACCCTAAACAAACACTTCCGCAGGGTGTTACGGGCGTTAAAGCCGATATTTTTGATACCGATGACCTTGCCAAAATACTGGAAGGTCACGATGTGGTAATCAGCGCCTATAACCCGGGCTGGACTAACCCTGACATTTATGTAGATTATCTTAAGGGCGCCGAAAGCATACAGAAAGCCGTGAAAAAAGCGGGTATTAACCGTTTCATTGTCATTGGTGGGGCAGGCAGCCTGTATGTAGCACCCGGTCTACAACTTATAGACATACCTAAGTTCCCTGAAGATTATAAGGCCGGAGCCAATGCCGTACGTAAGTACCTGAAAACCCTTCAGGATGAAAAAGAACTGGATTGGGTATTTTTTAGCCCCGCCATAGAAATGCACCCTGGTATAACTAACGGACGTACCGGTAACTATCGTCTTGGATTTGACAGCCCTGTGTTTGATGATAACCATCGTAATACACTATCCGTTGAAGACCTTGCCGTAGTAATAGCCGATGAGGCTGAAACACCGCGTTTCCGCAGGCAGCGCTTTACAGCCGGATACTAATTTTGATTATAGTTTATGGTTCATGGTTTATAGTTACCATGAATTATAGAGTTATTTAGAGCGGCTATGCCGCTCCTTTTTTTGTTACCCCAACTTCATAAATACCGCAGGGCTGTAATCGTTTACATACATACCAAAGTACGTGGCACCATCGGTATGTGCACGGGAAAAACAAATGCTTACCGAAACTGCTTGTTGCCCTATTTGTTTGTAAATATAGTTGGCTACAGCACCGCTACCATTACGACTTAAGGCAGCCACAAGCTTACCAAAAGCCTCACCCTCCCTCACTTCAAGGTAGGTTGTACGGGCATTCTCCAAATCAAATGCATTAAAGCCATGAGGCTGGTATATTTCCACGGTTCCGAAGTCAGGCTGCAGGAATTGTATAAAGTGCTTCATAAAAGTCCAGTTTTATCACATTACAATTTTAAGAAAAAAATACAATATTAGAATATTTTCTTAAAACATTTTTCAACATTGTAATGTTTATAATTAGGTTCCCCCCTTAGCCTTATCCCTTTTGTCTTTTGCCTTATCCCTTTTTTGCCGTACTTTTACACATCCAAACAAATTCCAGTGCAAGACACGCCACTGCCCCATAATAGCGCCCTTAACGAAATACACGGCGTAACCCAGCCCGAAAGCGTAAGTCCTTCGGCTATGGAGTATGCGGTGAAACGACGCAGGCAACCAACAGCGGAAGAACTTGTACAGGGAATACTAAAAGGCGATAAAACTGCCCTGAGCCGTGCCATTACACTGATAGAAAGCACCAATCCATCTCATACCGAAAAGGCAAACATTGTTATAAACGCCTGCCTACCATATGCAAACAAGTCGGTTCGCATAGGTATTACGGGTGTGCCGGGTGTGGGCAAGAGTACGTTTATAGAAGCCCTTGGTAAACACCTTACAAACCTTGGTAAAAAGGTTGCCGTACTGGCTGTAGACCCCAGCAGTACGTTATCTCACGGGAGCATACTGGGCGATAAAACCCGTATGGAAGAACTGGTTAAGGATGAAAATGCTTATATACGTCCGTCTGCTTCGGGTGATACCCTGGGCGGTGTAGCACGCAAAACCCGTGAAACCATAATCCTTTGCGAAGCCTGTGGTTTTAATACCATAATCATAGAAACCGTGGGGGTGGGCCAAAGCGAAACCGCTGTACACAGTATGGTCGATTTCTTTTTGTTGTTACAAATAGCGGGGGCCGGAGATGAACTTCAGGGTATAAAGCGGGGCATCATGGAAATGGCCGACCTAATAGTGATTAACAAAGCCGACGGAGATAACATAAAACGCGCCCGACTTGCCAAAACAGAATACAATCGTGCCCTGCACCTTTTCCCTGCGAAACAATCGGGTTGGCAGCCTAAAGTAACTACGTGCAGCGCGCTGAACGATGAAGGCATAACAGATGTTTGGGAGCAGCTGAATGAATACTTTACAACCACACAGGCAAGTGGATTCTTTAGCCAGCGACGTCATGAACAAAACAGCTACTGGCTTACCGAAACTATAAACGCCCAACTGAAACAGGATTTTTATTTACGACCGGAAATTGCTATATTACTGGAAAAAAATAAAAAGCTTGTGGAGCAGCAAGCGCTTTCCCCATTTACTGCGGCTCAACAGTTACTTGAGGCATATTTTAAGTCAAAATCCTAAAGGAATAAAGTTTACAAACTACATTACTAATCTCATATAAATCCATACTATGCAAAAAGACAGTGCCGATGTACAGGCAAAACACAATACGTTTATAAAGAAAATTGTTGAAACTAAAGTAGTATACAGCCTAGAAAATGAAGAGGGCTTCGCTACATCATATTCTAATGAATACGAACACGAAGATGGCGAGCCTGTAGAAATCATCTGTTTCTGGTCTGAAGAAGCGTATGCCAAAGCTTGCGCCAAAGATGCATGGGAAGGTTATAAACTGGCTGAACTTACACTTGAAGATTTTATTGAGAACTGGTGTTCGGGCATGTATGAGGATAACCTGCTTGTGGGTACTGCGTTTGACAGCAATATGTTCGGGCAGGAAACAGAACCTCTTGAACTTATTCTTCAAATACTAAATGAAGCAGAAAAAGCTGGTGTTGCTTTAAGTCTTGAAAAGTATGAAAGCACAGTAGAATTAAGGGAAATAGTAAAAGACCTTATCGAAGAATTTTAAGACCTGCCAAAAATACAAATCCAAAAAAACACCTACCTTTGGGCTACTCACCCAATACATATAAATGGCTAAAGTAAAAACCGCTTTTTATTGCCAAAACTGTGGTACACAGCATGCTAAGTGGCAGGGACAATGTAATGCCTGCAAGCAATGGAATACCATAGTAGAGGAACTTATAGTTAAGGAAGATAAACCGGGCTGGAAAGCACCAACAGGCGAAGCGAAAAAAGCCCCGAAACCCCTGCGCATTACCGAAATAGACAGCGCTATGGAAATCCGTATGGATACCGGAGATGGCGAACTGAACCGGGTTCTGGGTGGTGGACTGGTGCCAGGTTCGCTTACTCTTTTGGGTGGAGAACCGGGTATTGGTAAGAGTACTCTCCTACTCCAGATTTCGCTTAAGCTACCGTACCGCACACTATATGTAAGCGGTGAGGAAAGCCAGAAGCAGATTAAAATGCGTGCCGAACGCATTACCGCACAGGCCGACAATTGCTTTATACTTACCGAAACCAAAACGCAAAACATTTTCAGGCAGATTGAAGCGATAGACCCTGAAGTGGTTATCATCGACTCTATACAAACGCTTCACAGCGATTTTATAGAAAGCAGCGCGGGCAGCATTAGTCAAATACGTGAAACTACTGCAGAACTGATAAAGTTTGCCAAAGAAAGTAATGTACCGGTTATCCTCATAGGCCACATAACCAAAGATGGTTCTATTGCCGGGCCTAAGATATTGGAGCACATGGTAGACACCGTGCTCCAGTTTGAAGGCGACCGCAACCACGTGTACCGCATACTTCGAGCGTTGAAGAACCGTTTCGGTTCTACTGCCGAACTCGGTATTTATGAAATGCAGGGAACGGGCTTACGTGAGGTATCCAACCCAAGTGAGATACTTATTTCGCATAAAGATGAAGAACTGAGCGGTACTGCCATAGCCACTACATTAGAGGGTATGCGTCCGCTTATGGTAGAAATACAGGCGCTGGTAAGTACAGCCGTATACGGTACGCCACAGCGCAGTACCACGGGCTACAATGCTAAACGCCTCAATATGCTGCTTGCCGTGCTGGAAAAACGCGCGGGTTTCCGCCTTGGCGCTAAAGACGTTTTCCTTAACGTAACGGGTGGTATTAACGTAGACGATCCTGCTATAGACCTTGCTGTAGTTGCCGCAATACTAAGCAGCAACGAGGACATTCCGGTGGGTAAAGGGTACTGCTTTGCAGGCGAAATAGGCCTTAGTGGCGAAATACGCCCGGTGAACCGTGTGGACCAGCGCATACTTGAAGCTGAGAAATTAGGTTTTTCTACTATTTTTGTATCGAAATACAGTAAGGTTTCCTTAAAAAACACTATTATTGACATCAAACAGGTGGGGCGCATTGAAGATGTTGCCGGCCATCTTTTCGGATAATACATGCGACGCATCAACATCAACTATAAAAAACTCATCAGCAGGCTGCTAATCACCCTTGCAGTATTGCTGGTATTGGCAGGAATACTGTTCTTTTGTTTCCGTAATATGGCACTGGAGCAGGTTATGGCTCGCGTAAAGGGCAAGATAACCGAACGCAATGCCGAATTTGTAGTACAGGAAGCCGGATTTGAAGGCATTAACGGGGTTGTTATGAAAGGGGTTAGCCTTACTCCTAACGGACAGCCTGAACTGCTGAAAATTGAGGAAATAAAAACCAGTATCAGCCTGGGCCGTCTTCTTATAGGTGATGTTCAGTTAGGTACCCTGCACATGAAAAACGGCTACGTACAAATGGTACGCGACAGCTTGGGCTGGAACTTCCGTGGGCTTATACGTTCTAAAAAAGACAAAGACGAAGAGGTAAATAAAGATACCGATTATGCAGACCGTGCGTACGGATTACTGAATAAAGTGCTGAACCTTATCCCTACCGATATGGAGCTCCATAACCTGGAACTTCGTGTAGACGATAAAGGACATAAGCTAAATATGAAGCTGGACAATACCCGTCTTGCCGATAATAAACTTGAAAGTACAATCAGGGTTACAGAAGATACCATAGTGCAAACCTGGAAGGTAAGCGGTATGGCTGACCCACGAGGACACAACTGTGACCTGAAATTTTTCAGCACCGATACAGGTCGTATTGTGATACCTTATGTAGCAAGGCGATTTAATCTAAAAAGCGGCTTTGAGTCGATTAACCTTAAAGTAGACGACATAGAAATGAGCGGTGGCGAACTGCACATAGACGGCTATGCTTCCATCAAAAATTTTATGGTAAATAACCATCGCATAGCCAGTAAAGATGTGCAGATAGACAATGCCCGTTTTGACTACCACATGCGCATAGGTGAGCGTTACCTAGAACTGGACAGTACAAGTACCGTACAACTAAATAAGGTGAAACTCCATCCCTACGCTAAGTTTAGCACCGAAGAAGATACCATTTACCAATTTAAGGCAAATATCCCCAGAATGCCTGCACAGGACTTTATTGTAAGCCTGCCTACCGGTTTGTTTACACACTTTGAAGGTATGGAAGCTACAGGTAACTTTGGTTATAAACTAGATTTTCTGTTCAATAAGAACAAACCAAATGCCCTGGTATTTGACAGCACCATGGAAAAAGATGGTCTTGAGATTACTAAATACGGTGCTGCCGACCTCGCCAAATTAAACGGTACCTTTACCTACCGTGCCATGGATAATGGACGTGCCCAAAGGGCTGTGGTCGTTGGGCCATCTAATCCTAACTACACCTCCATATCTGATGTATCTCCGTACCTGCGCAAAGCGGTGCTTACCAGCGAAGACCCTTCGTTCTTCCGTCACCGGGGGTTTATTACTGAGGCATTCAGACAGAGTATTATCCAGAACATAAAGACCAGGAAATTCAGCCGTGGCGCCAGTACCATAAGCATGCAGCTGATTAAGAACGTGTTCCTTACCCGAGAAAAAACCTTATCACGTAAAATGGAGGAAATCCTCCTGGTATACATTTTGGAGAACCAGCGGGTAGCCGGTAAAGAGCGTATGCTTGAGGTTTATTTTAATATAATAGAATGGGGACCAGATGTCTATGGCATAGGAGAAGCTTCACGTTATTACTTTGACAAACACCCAAGCGCCCTTACCCTTGATGAATGCGTATACCTTGCCAGCATTATACCAAGCCCTAAAAAGTTTATGTATAAGTTTGACAGCACGGGCAACCTGAAAGGCTTTGCGCTTAGGCACGACAATTACATTAAAAAGATAATGCTGGGTCGCGGACTTCTTACCGCAGAAGATACCATAGCACAAAACGGTAACATCAATGTAACAGGCCGTGCCCGCAACAGGCTGCCACTTAGCCGCGAGCATATTTTTACCAATGACTCTATAAATGTAGACCAGTTCTTTGAGAACTTAGGTAAACTGGCGTACTAAAAAGGTTATACGGCTATGTGTTAATTTGGTTATTCGATGTTAGTGTAATGATTATAATTAGTCATTATGTTCCAAGATATTAAAACAATATGCCGTAAATATTTACAATTTTGTTCGTGTAAATTCGTGAAATTTGTGGCAAAAAAATAGAAAGAAAGATAAAATGAGCTTTGCAAAAGTCATATTAAATCAGGGAAAAGAAAAATCAGTATTACGCAGGCACCCGTGGATATTCAGCGGCGCGGTCTTTGGTGTAAGCGAAGAACTTACCGACGGGCAAATGGTAGAAGTTACCGATTTTAAAAACAATCCGCTTGCCACAGGTTTTTACAGCGATAAGGGGAGCATAGCCGTGCGTGTACTTACGTTTGGCGAGGAGGTTTTTGACGAAAACTTTTGGGCTAACCGATTTAAAGCCGCCTGGGAGCTTCGCATGAAACTTTTCTCGATTGAAGAAACTAACGCGTTCCGACTGATACATGGCGAAGGCGACGGTATTCCCGGACTTATCATAGATTATTACAACGGGCATTTTGTGGTACAGGCACATTCAACTGGTATTTACTTAAAAATGCAGGAGATAGCCGATGCCATAAAAAACACTTTCCCTGAGTATTGCCAAACGGTATACTGCAAAAGCTCGCAAACATTACCAAAGACCGGTACAGATTACCATGTATTTGGAAACGCAAACGAAACCGTTGCCAAAGAAAATAATATAGCATTCCACGTTAACTGGGTTGAAGGTCAGAAAACAGGTTTTTTCCTGGATCAGCGTGAGAACCGAAACCTATTGAAACGCTATTCGGCTGGTAAAAAAGTACTGAATACGTTTTGCTACACGGGTGGTTTTTCCATCTATGCGATGAGCGCAGGTGCGGAACTGGTTACTTCAGTAGACATTTCAGAGAAAGCCGTAAAGCTCGCCGATGAAAACATGCAGCTGAATTTCCCGGGGAGCAACCACAAGGCAGTAGCTTCAGATGTGTTTGACTATCTAAAAGAAAACAAAAACCTGTACGATGTTATTGTACTGGATCCTCCTGCTTTTGCCAAAAACATAAAAAGCAAGCATACTGCTACCCAGGCATATAAACGCCTAAATATAGCGGGACTTAAGACTATAGCCCAGGGTGGTTTCCTGTTTACATTCTCTTGTTCTCAGGTTATAGACGATGTGCTGTTTTACAACACCATATCGGCAGCAGCTATTGAAGCCGGACGCAAGGTACGTGTACTACATAAACTTTCACAAGGGCCGGATCACCCGGTAAATATGTTCCACCCTGAAGGGTCATACCTTAAAGGACTGGTACTTTATGTAGAGGAATAGGTTTTTAGTTTACAGTACTAAAAATTAGAATAAAACCCCATGAGAATACTCCTTTTTATATTACTCTTCGGTTTATTGTTATGGGGTGTTTACCTGCTTGTTTTGCTATGCAATATTTTAGGAATTGAAAAAGAAAGAAGTAAGAACTTTTCTAACGGATATCGCATTTATCTTTTCTTGTATTTATTTTTACTCTTATTACTTACATTATTTGTGGCAATGTTATTGGGTGGCGCCTTAGGAGGAAAACCAAACTATCTAAATCAGACATTTGCATACGCTTATTTTTACCTAAATGCAACGTCTTTAGTTTTTTACTGGTATGTACCTTTGTCATACAAATGGATATTGAGAATAATTGGCATCCTGGCTATCGTGTTACCCATACTTTCAAGTTCTTTATTTGGAACAGCTATGTATATCGATTCTGATTTTGGATTTACAGCAATTACTTTAGTTGGCATTTTTGCATTTCTGTCAATAAAACTAACCTTATACAATTACAAGCGTTTCATAGGTATAAAATAAAAAATCATTCCCTTCCCAACCTTTCCCATCAAATAGTGCTCTATATAAAAAAGACATAGCACTATGAGATATTTTAACCAATGGCTGTTCCTGTTCATCATTATGATGACTGCGAATGCAAACGCACAAAAACCCGTTTATACTTCGGCTAAGGTTAGCGCCGCAACTGTATACTTTAACGCTGCCGAGCTCACCCAGACCGCTAACGCTACCCTGCCTCTGGGCACCAGCGAAATTGTGGTTAAAAATGTAGCCGAACACATTTATGAAAGCACGGTACAGATAGGCGCCCCCGCGAGTGTAACGGTGCTTTCGGTACAGTTTACGAGAAACTACGCAGGCGACCAGCCTGTAGCCCAACCCGAATCGGCTGCCGTGAAAAAAATGCGCGATAGCATAAACATTCTTCAGGGAGAGCTTGACAGGTTGGTTACTCAACGCAACAACGACCAGAAAACCCTTGACCTGTTAGATAAAAACCAACAGGTAGCAGGACAAAATACCGGACTTAGCGTTACCGATCTGGTAAAGTTGGTAGATTATTATCGTGCCAAGCGCAACGAGATTACCGCAAACCAACTTACACTCTCGGCGAGGGAAAGAAAAATAGGCGAGCGTATGACGGCCATCAATACAAAAATTAGCGAAGCCACTGCTCCTAAAGATACCGATGCCTATAAAGGGAAATTAGTAATCCAGGTAATGTGCGACGTGGCAGGTACTTATCCGCTGGAAATAAACTACCTGACACAAGGCGCATCGTGGTCGCCTTACTACGACCTTCGTGCCGATACCAGCAGTGGCCCTATCAGCATGATGTACAAGGCACAGGTTACCCAAAATACGGGCATCGACTGGAAACAGGTGAAACTCACGCTAAGCAGTGGTACACCCAACCAAAGCAGCCAGATTCCGATACTTGTTGCCTGGTTACTACGATATGGAACGCCATATGTACCGTACGCAAATAGTAATCTGATGCTGAATACTTACAAGCCACAAGCTGAAATGGACAAATCATTAAATGAAGTAGTTGTAGTAGGTTATGGTACTAAGAAAAAAGACCTTAGCGATTACACTACGGTAAACGATAACCAGATGAATGTTTCGTTTGTTATAGATGTACCGTATGATATTCTTAGCAATGGCAAAGTGCACAGCGTACGTATGAAGGAGATAAAACTGCCGGCAAGCTACCGCCATTATTCGGTTCCGAAAATGGAGCAGGAAGCCTTCCTTATGGCTGAAGTTACGGACTATGGCAAGTACAACCTGCTACCAGGCGAAGCCAATATTATCTTCGACGGTATGTACATTGGTAAAACCAATATTATCCCGAACCAAACCGGTGATACGCTTAACCTGAGTATGGGACGTGATAAAAGGATTTCCATAAAGCGCGAAAAGGTAGCCGATAAGAGCGGCACTAAGTTCCTGAGCAGCTATAAGGAGCAGACCTTTACCTATGAAACTACCATCCGCAACAACAAGAAAGAAGCAATTAACCTGATGCTGAAAGACCAGTACCCGGTAAGTACGGATCAGGAAATTGAAGTGACACTACTGAAAGACGAGGGTGCTAAGGCCAATGCCGAAACCGGTGTACTTACCTGGGAACTGAAACTAAACCCCGGCGAAACCAAAAAAATACGGATAAGTTACAAGGTAAAATATCCCAAAAATAAGGTTATAGCTAACCTCTGACACCAACCTACCGATTATAGCAATGTAAATTACCAGTACAGCCTCTTTACAATACAAAGGGGCTGCACTTTTTTATAATGTTTTCATAAACAGTTTTTTAATTAAAAAACAAAAACTTATTTTTAATGCCAAACCATTTCATTAAAAAACCATTAGCTATGAAAAAACACCTACTCACAGGGCTGCTGCTGGCAGCCGGTTTTTGCAATGCGCAAAACATAACCCTTACCTCCTTTGCTACGGGATTTAGCCGTCCGCTTGAAATAGTACACGCCGGCGACAGCCGTCTTTTTGTAGTGGAACAAACAGGGCGCATTAAAATACTTAATGCCGATGGCACTACAAATGCCACGCCTTTCCTAAACATAAATTCGATTATATCAAGTACTAACGAACGTGGGCTTTTAGGACTGGCCTTCTCACCTAACTATGCCGATAACGGACAGTTTTATGTAAACTATACCAATCTTGCAGGCAATACCGTAATTGCCCGATACAGGCGCAGCACCGATAACCCCGCGGTAGCTGACCCTGATAGCGGAACTGTGTTACTTACCATAAACCAGCCCTTTAGCAATCATAACGGGGGCTGCATCCGCTTTGGGCCAGATGGTTACCTGTATATAGCTATGGGTGATGGTGGTAGTGGTGACGACCCTCAGGGTAATGGACAAAACAAGAATACATTGTTAGGAAAAATGCTTCGGGTACACCCGGAAATAGATACTCCGGAGTTGGGCATACCGCAAGATAATCCTTTTGTAGGCATAGACGGAGCCGACGAAATATGGGCAACCGGGCTTCGGAACCCCTGGAAATTTTCATTTGACCGTACCGCGGGAAACATCTGGATAGCCGATGTGGGGCAAGGTGCCCTTGAGGAAATAAACCGCATGCCCGCAACCCAGGCAGGTGTAAATTACGGTTGGCGTTGTTTTGAAGGGTCGCAATCACATATAACCGATGGTTGCTCGCAAACCGAAACGTATACGATGCCTTTTGCTGATTACGGACGTACCAATAGCGCCTGTTCGGTTACGGGTGGATACGTGTACCGCGGTAGTACATATCCCGAATTGGTAGGAAAATATGTATTTGGTGACTATTGTAACAGCCGTATCGCACTGCTGGACGACAGTGCCAATATAACGTGGAGCAGTCCGTTTACAGGTAACTTCGCTACTTTTGGCGAGGATAATTCGGGCGAATTGTATGTAGCGGGTATAAACAATGGGATTATATCTAAAATAGCATATGGTACGCCAGCAGGTACAATCAGCCAAAGTATGGCAAATGTAAAAATGTTCCCAAATCCTGCTAAAGATAATCTTACTGTAGATACCGCCGGTGCAGACTTGCCCCTGCAAGCCAGGATTTATGATCTTAGCGGTAAATTGCTACACAGCACCACAATACACCAGGATCAGCAACGTATAGATATAAGCAACTTATCTTCGGGTTTGTACCTGACCGAAATAACCAGCGGTAATGGTATTTCAAGGCAAAAAATAGTGATTGACTAAACGTTTAAGCCACGAATTGCACCAATCTTCACAAATTTAATTTTGTAACTGGAACAATTCGTGGCTTATTATTTTACAGGAATGTAAATGGCTTCTTCGCTTTCGTCAGAATCGTTTTTGTATTTCTCTCCCAAGATTTCAAAATGCGGGCGGTTATCTAACCTATAACCCGACTGTGGCAGCCATTTGGTTAAAATGTACCGGAATACCTCTGCACCATTGACAGGATTGCCTTTATACTGAAAAACCGCATATGTACCTTTTGGAATTGTAACCTTTTCCATGCCTACAGGAGGTACAACAGTAACACTTACAGCTGTAGCGGCCCATTTATCAAATTCGGTACTTGAATTAAACTCGTCAATGAAACCTTCAGGATATATTTGTACCGAAAAAAGGTCGGAACTCATTGCAGGGATTTCATTTCTCCTTGGCATAAATTGTTGCCATAGCAAATGGGTAGTGTTTTGCCCAAAGCTCATTTTTCGGCTTAAACCAATGAGTTTCGTTTCAGGAAAAGTGATTATTTGAGGTTCAGAGATATTAATAGTACTCATTCTCTATTAGTTTTATACATTCCTGATTATCGCCACGTATTACTTTTACCTCCCTTAAATTGTGTCGGTTGTTGAATTTATTTTCATAAATGGTTATCTCACCGGTAGAAAAATCCTGTTCTTTCAGTGGGTTACCATACTCATCATAAAGGATTTCTAAAGTTGCCTTGCCGTTTTCAAATTCCTTTTTGCTTGCGGGAATATTATTTTCAAAGCGTTGTACCACACGTTTTGTATCCATGCCACGTTCGGTTACACGTTCATCTATCAAATTGCCCTGATAATCATATACAAATGTTTTAACCAACTCAGGTGTAGCAAACGGCGGCGTTAAAAATTCTATGGTTTTGGTATTTCCGGCAGTATGCTCCCTTTCTATCATAGTAACAACAGTACCGCTACGGGTAAGGGTTTCCTTTATTTTTTTTGCAGTATCATACGTTACATCCTGAACTAAAGTGCCTGCGGGTGTAGTAGCAATAATTTTTAGTACCTGTCCTTTTTTATAGGTATAGGCTTCGTCCAGCATTAACTTCCCTTTTACCATACGACGAAAGTGCACCAAATCGCCATTCATATATTCGCTGCTTTCTTCAAGCAGCAGGGTATCATTACTAAACTGCCTTAAGCGGGTAATTTTATCCTTTTCAAAATCGTATTGGGTGCGGGCTGTATGAAGTTTGCCCTTTGCATCAGTGGCAGTTACACGTTCATCGGTAACCTTGCCATTTTTATCGTACTGAAAGGTAAGCTTCTCCTTTTTACAAGGGTCGTCTATTTGTTGGGATTTTAGTTTTGCCTGTGCAAAGGTAAGCATGGGCAGTAAAAGCAATATACAGCGTAGTGTGTGTTTCATGGCAAAATAACAATAGTGTAAAAGTAGCGAAATAAGCTACACAACACGCACAAAAAACAAGCCATAATATATTGTTATACGCAAAAAAGCTTTCGTAATATATACGAAAGCTTTTCTGTTTCAATAATTAATTCAAGTTGCTAGTTTTGGTTATAAAAGAAACAAAGCAAAGGATGTCTAAATTTGTTTTGCCGACAAATAAAAAATCCGATGCTTTGCAAAGACAAAATTATTTCAATTTTTTGT
>JBKHWE010000024.1:0-79600 GCA_046566705.1 Bacteroidia bacterium
AGCGATATTAAAAAGCTTTTTCCAAGAACAATACATGCTGTAACTCTGGAAGGCTTCTTAATAAAGCTGACTCTGTTCGTATTTGGACTACAATTAACTAAAGCTATGAACTAGCAACTTGAATTAATTATAAAATATACGTAATTGTAGAACCGAACATACCATTTACTGCTTCTGAAAAAGATGCCATCGTCAATTTTGTTTCTGATGGTGGGGGCTTGTGTATAATATCAGACCACGACCAGTCAGATCGTAATAACGATAATTTTGATTCTCCGCATATTCTTAATGATCTTATGGCTAATAATCAGGTACAGGCAAATCCATTCGGTATTACATTTGATTATACTGATATTTCTCAGACTTCGTATAATATTGCCCCTTCGCCTTCCAATAGTATTTTGCATGGCAGCATGGGCAATGTAACACAGGTACAATGGTCCGGAGGTACAACCATGAGGCTGGACACTACACAAAACACCTCCGTTACCGGTCTTGTATATAAGACATCTGCTTCGGCAACGGGCAGCACTAACGCCTTATGCGCCTCTGCTGTTTATAACAATGGCAAAGTGGTAGCTATTGGCGACAGTTCTATACCAGACGACGATACCGGAGACAGCAATGATACGCTATACAACGGTTATTACATGACGCTAACGGTAACCACCAAAAGCTGCTTATGAACGCCATATTATGGCTGGCTACGCCCGGCACAATGGACTCAGGGATCATAGAAGTACCGGGAATAGCGGTTTAATTACAGTCAAATCCGTTACAAAACAGGCAGCTTGTCTTAAACTATACCGATACATTACCCCTTGCCGTGACTATATACGACATAGCCGGAAGGCTGGTTGCTTCGGTTAATTTAATCAATGGAAATACTACGGTATCCTTACCATCGCTTACGCCTACGGTATATTTTTGTACTGTATCTAATGCTAAAGGTTTTAAAAATTTCCGGGTTTTGGTTAAATAGCCCCATGCGAGGTTAAACTATGACATAATGTTAATCTTGTAAAAATTTCCGATATACCGTAATAAAAAGTATTACAAATTATTTGTAAATTTCTGACTAACAATACAGGATTACCTTATGGATTGATTTTTGCAAATATGGGTATAGGCAAAATCAATCGCTCTTACATAAGGTCTATCTATAACAATGGTATTTTTGTGTAAGTAAAATTTATAATTCAAAACCCAACAGCTTTATGTCAACAGATAAACTTACTACAGCATCCGGCAGGCCTTATGCCGAACATGAAAATTCGCAAACCGTAGGCCCGCGCGGCCCAATACTGCTACAGGATTATATCCTGCACGAAAAAATGGCGCACTTTAACCGTGAACGCATCCCCGAAAGGGTGGTACACGCCAAAGGCAGCGGCGCACACGGCATCTTTACCGTAACCCACGACATAACCCAATATACCAAAGCAAAAATATTTAGCCAATTAGGGAAGCAAACCCCCATGTTCCTTCGGTTTAGTACCGTAGGCGGCGAAAAAGGTTCTGCCGATACCGAGCGCGACCCACGTGGTTTTGCCCTTAAGTTTTATACCGAAGACGGTAACTGGGACCTGGTAGGCAACAATACACCGGTGTTCTTTGTAAAAGACCCTAAGAAGTTCAGCGACTTTATCCATACCCAGAAGCGCGACCCTCAGACCAACATGAAATCCCCCACCATGATGTGGGATTTCTGGTCGCTTAACCCCGAAAGTCTGCACCAGGTGCTTATCCTTATGAGCGACCGCGGTACGCCGTACGGTTACCGACACATGCATGGTTTTGGGAGTCATACTTTCAGCTTTATTAATAAGGATAACGAAAGGTTTTACGTAAAATTCCATTTTATAACGGCTCAGGGCATTAAGAACTTTAATAATGAGGAAGCAGCCGAAATGAAATCGAAAGACCTTGATTTTTCGCAGCGCGACCTTTTTGAACATATAGAAAACGGCAACTTCCCGAAATGGCAGCTGAAAATTCAGGTGATGCCTGAGGCCGAAGCCAAAACCTACCACATTAACCCGTTTGACCTTACCAAAGTATGGCCGCATGGTGATTACCCACTCATTGAAGTAGGTGAAATAGAGCTGAACCGTAACCCCGATAATTATTTTCAGGATGTGGAGCAGGCCGCCTTTGCGCCGGCACACGTGGTAGACGGCATTGGCTATAGCCCTGACAAAATGCTACAGGGCAGGCTGCTGAGCTACCCCGATGCGCACCGCTACCGCCTGGGCGCTAATTACGAGCAAATCCCTGTAAACCGCTGCCCGTTTGCCGTACGCAATTACCAGCGCGACGGGCAAATGAGGATAGACGGCAACGGTGGCAGTACACCAAACTA
Organism: Bacteroidia bacterium; assembly: GCA_046566705.1. Taxonomy (GTDB): domain Bacteria; phylum Bacteroidota; class Bacteroidia; order Flavobacteriales; family Flavobacteriaceae; genus Flavobacterium. Next base: position 2,363 of record JBKHWE010000024.1, read on the forward strand.
CTTCCCGAATAGTTTTGACAACGTGGTGGCAGACCAGAGTTACAAAGAGCCTGCATGGGAACTGGACAGCCTTACTGCCGACTGGTACGACCGTAACGCCCCGGGCGAAGACGACCACTACACCCAGCCGGGTAACCTGTTCCGCCTTATGGACGACCAGGCTAAGAAAAATACCATACACAACATTGTAGGTGCTATGAGCGGTATTACCGGCCCTAAAAAAAGCGAGATCACAAACCGACAGCTGTGCCACTGGTTCAGGGCAGATATAAGCCTTGGCCTTGGGATAGCGCAGGGGCTGCAAATACAGATAGACCCTGCCATGATGGGCAACCACGGTAAATAATATAGAAAAAGAAGAAGAAAGATTGCGAGTTGTAATTACACCCTGCCCTATGGCGGGGTGTTTTTTTAAGCGGCAGACGTTATTTGTTGTCATATCATTTCCATAAAGAGTAAAAATCTTGACATAGTTCAATGCGCAGGGGTTTAATTAACCTGAAATTTGCCTTGTACAACTGTAATACACAACACTATGGACCGTAAAAACTTCCTTAAAAAAGGCCTTATGGGTACGGGTATGTTCATAACCTCTGCCGCCCTGGGCGATACCATAAAAAATGATATAGACGAACTTCATCCGCTGGAGCCCATGGGGCTTAACCATATACCCAACCCTGAAACAAAAATACTGGAGCATACCGTGCTGCACCGCGCCAATACGCGTGGCCATGCCGACCACGGCTGGCTAAATACCCACCATACCTTTAGCTTTGCCAATTACCATAATCCGGAACGTATGCACTTTGGCGTACTGCGCGTGCTAAACGACGACCGTGTAAGCGAAGGCATGGGCTTCGGCACCCACCCGCATGATAATATGGAAATCATCTCTATTCCGCTGGAGGGCGATTTAGAGCATAAAGACAGTATGGGTAACAAAGCCCTTATAAAGCACGGCGATATACAGGTAATGAGCGCCGGTACAGGCATTACCCACAGCGAGTACAATAAAAATACGGATAAGGCAGTAAAATTCCTGCAGATATGGGTGTTCCCAAACAAAAAGAACGTTACACCCCGTTACGACCAGATTACCCTTAACGCGGCCGACAGGCACAACAAACTACAACAGATATTATCACCTGATGCTAATGATGCCGGCGTATGGATTCACCAGGACGTGTGGTTTCACCTAGGCAGGTTCGATAAGGATAAAGGAGCGAATTATACCGTAAAACGAAAAGGGAACGGCGTGTATGCCTTTGTTATTAAAGGCAGTTTTACATTAGGCAACGTTGCCCTTAACGAACGCGACGGGCTTGGAGTTTGGAACACCGACAGCCTGGATCTGACAGCACAAAGTAAGGATGCCGAAATATTACTGATGGACGTACCGATGTCCATGTAAAAAAATTTGGCTAACCTGTTTTTCTTGTCCTAGTTCAATGCCGGGGCAGCACAGGGCAGCTACCTTTGCTTCATCAAAATACAACAACAGTTTTTAATATAACCATAAAATCTTAATAGTATGTCTACAGTAAAATGGTCGATAGACCCTACCCATTCAGAAATAGCTTTTAAAGTAAAACACATGATGTTTACAAACGTAACCGGTAAATTCCAAACGTTTACGGCTGAAGCTACCACAGAAGGTGACCACTTTGAAAATGCCAAATTTGAGTTCAGTGCTGATATTGATTCAGTAGCTACCGGTAATGCCGATCGTGACGGCCACCTGCTAAGCCCTGACTTTTTTGACGCGGCTAACTTCCCGAAACTTACCTTTACCTCAACATCATTTGTTAAGAAAGACGAAGGTGATTATATCCTTACAGGCGACCTTACCATCCGCGACGTAACTAAATCGGTTACCCTTGCCGTAGACTTCGGCGGTACTGCAAAAGACCCTTGGGGCAATGTAAAAGCCGGCTTTAGCGCAGAAGGTAAACTAAACCGTAAAGACTTTGGCCTTACCTGGAACGCGGCTCTTGAAACCGGTGGTGTACTGGTAAGCGAAGATGTAAAACTGGTTATCGATGCCCAGTTTGTTAAGCAGGCATAATACGTACGAACTATTAACTACCTGAATATATTTTTCCACACCTGTACGGAACCCTTCACAATTTGTGGAGGGTTTTGTTTTTTAGTGATATTCGGTATTGCTGCCAATTGTCAATAAATATGAGGTGCAGAAGTAAATAAAAAAATCCGCCATATGGTGGCGGGTCAGTATACTTAGCATTAAATATTATTCATTCCAAAGTTCCGAAACCTCCAGCTTGAGGTGGGCAAGCGCTATGCTGCTAGGGCTTTGCTTTTCAAACAGATCGGTAAGCAGTTCCTCGCGCAGTTTATTGGCGCTGTCTATACGCGGGCTCATGTTTGTTTTACGTATGGTTTGTATCGTGGCGTTTTTGGCCGTAACAATCACGTTCCAGCACTCGGCAGATACATACACCTGCTGGGTTAGGTTGTGCTCAAACTCCAGCTCTATCTGGGCTATAACGTAGTTTTCATATTCGGTTTTGTCATTGCCTGCCGGCGTAAGACGTACCAAAAGGCGTGTAGGGTCTATACGCTCCAGGAACAGGCTCAGCCTTTCGTACGCCTGAAGGCGCAGCGGCAGGGTGCTTTTTTGTGATTCCTTATGCAGTATGTAACGGCGGCGACGGTTTTCACTTTCAAAATAATTCTGGAAAAAGAAATACGCCAGTACGGCAACAATAATGGTAGGCAGGGCAGTAAAAAACAGTTCCAGTAGTTTATCGGTACTCATAGTTTTTTCATTAAAATGGTTTAGATACGCGTGCAAAGATACTACTGCGCCGCGGAAAGCGAAATTAGCGAAATAACTTTTGGCTGGAGATACACACGCCAAATATTTTTGGGAAAAAAGTACCGCTTAAATTCGCTAATTTTGCAGTGTAAAGAAGAAGAATGGACATTCATAAATACATAAGCGGACTAAATGAAGCCCAGCAGGCGCCAACCCTGCAAAAAGATGGGCCAATGATTGTGATAGCCGGAGCCGGTTCGGGCAAAACCCGCGTACTTACCCTGCGCATAGCCTACCTTATGGACCAGGGCGTGGATTCGTTTAACATACTGGCGCTTACCTTTACCAATAAGGCTGCCAAGGAAATGAAAGAACGTATCTCCCACATTGTGGGTAAAGCCGAAGCAAAAAACCTGTGGATGGGTACCTTCCACTCGGTATTCGCTAAAATTTTACGGATGGAGGCCGATAAACTGGGTTTCCCGTCTAACTTTACCATTTACGACAGCCAGGACAGCCAGCGCCTTATTGGTTCCATCATTAAGGAAATGCAGTTGGATAAGGACGTGTACAAGCCTAAGCAGGTTCTTGGCCGTATATCATCATACAAAAACAGCCTGATTACGGTTAAGGCCTACTACAACAATCCCGAGCTACAGGAGGCTGATGCCATGAGCAAAAAGCCCCGCCTGGGCGAGATTTATCAAAATTACGTAGACCGCTGTTTTAAAGCCGGCGCCATGGATTTTGACGACCTGCTGCTGCGTACAAACGAACTGCTGAACCGTTTCCCTGAAGTACTTGCAAAGTATCAACAACGCTTTAAATATATACTCGTAGATGAGTACCAGGATACCAACCACAGCCAGTACCTTATTGTACGTGCACTATCTGACCGCTTCCAGAATATTTGTGTAGTGGGCGACGATGCCCAGAGTATCTACGCGTTCCGTGGGGCAAACATTAACAACATCCTGAACTTCCAGAAGGATTATGACAATGTGCAGATGTACCGCCTGGAACAAAACTACCGCTCTACCCGAAATATTGTAGAAGCGGCCAACTCCATTATAGACCACAACAAGGTTAAGCTTGATAAGGTGGTTTGGACAGCCAATGACGACGGCCCGCGCATAAAAGTACACCGCAGCCTTACCGATGCTGAAGAAGGCCGTTTTGTGGCCAGCACCATCTTTGAGGAGCAAATGCGCAACCAGATGAAAAACGGTCAGTTTGCCATTCTGTACCGCACCAATGCCCAGAGCCGCGCCATGGAAGATGCCCTGCGCAAGCGCGATATTCCGTATCGTATTTACGGTGGATTGTCGTTTTACCAACGCAAGGAAATTAAAGATGTGCTGTCTTACCTGAGGCTTGTAATTAACCCTAAGGATGAGGAAGCCCTTATCCGTGTAATCAACTACCCCGCCCGGGGTATTGGCGATACTACGGTAGATAAGCTTACCGTGGCAGCTAACCACTACGGGCGTTCGATATTTGAGGTGATGGAAAACCTGGACCGCATAGACCTGAGGTTTAACAGCGGCACCAAGGCCAAGCTGCAGGACTTTGTAATGATGATTAAGAGCTTCCAGGCCACTAACGAAACGCAGGACGCTTTTGTGCTTGCCGATTTGGTTACCAAGAAAACCGGCCTGGTTCAGGAACTGAAAAAAGATGCCACACCTGAGGGTATAGCCCGGGTGGAAAACATAGAAGAACTGCTAAACGGTATCCGCGACTTTATTGAAGGACAAAAGGAAGTAGACGGCGCCCGTGGCGCACTGTCTGAATTCCTGGAAGATGTGGCCCTGGCTACCGACCTTGATAAAGACAACGGCGATGACGACCGTGTGGCGCTGATGACCATTCACCTTGCTAAAGGGCTGGAGTTTCCGCACGTGTTCATAGTAGGTATGGAGGAAGACCTGTTTCCGAGTGCCATGAGCCAAAATACCCGTAGCGAACTGGAAGAGGAACGCCGCCTGTTTTATGTGGCGCTTACCCGTGCCGAACACCAGGCCTACCTTACCTATGCCCAAAGCCGCTACCGTTGGGGGAAGCTGGTAGACAGCGAGCCAAGCCGTTTTATAGAAGAAATTACCGATAAATACCTGGAATACCTTACACCGGTGGAAACCAACTACCGCTATAAGCCGATGATAGATGCTGATGTTTTTGGTGATGTAGACAAGTCGAAACTACGCCAGTCGAAACCCGTTGCAGGTACGCCACCCAAATGGGTTACGGGCGACGAACCGAAACATGATATGCCTATCCGCCGTCTGAAGCCTATGGCAGGTAACGGCCCGGCTCCATCGAGCGGCCCGGCTATGCCAGACAGTAAGCTTCAGCAGGGTAACATTGTATTGCACGAACGCTTTGGTAAAGGAAAAGTCCTTAACCTTGAAGGCGTGGGAGCCGACCGTAAAGCTGAAATTCACTTTGAAGTAGGCGGTATTAAAAAACTGCTGTTGCGTTTCGCAAAGCTTGATGTAATCGGATAGCCTAAAGCTTTTAAAGTCGAAAGTCATAAAGTCCGATAACGGCTGAGCGAGTATTCCCCTCCTTCGAAGGGATGCCCGAAGGGCGGGGTGGGTGATGTTTCTTTTATTGCGAGATGTTCAAGCATAATCTTTGGTTAAAAATAATACGCTATGCATAAATACGTACTACTCCTGTTTTTCTGTGTGTTAAGTGTAAGTGCCCAAAATGGGCTGTCAATTCCTGTGGCAAAAGAAAAGGGGATTACCGTAGAACACCTTGACAGTATTTACAAAAGCGCTGTACATTCTGAACCTGCCAAGGCCGTCTTTAAGACAGAAGCCGAGCAGCAGAAACTGACCGAGGCCTATATAAAATTCCTTACGGATTTTGGGAGTTTTCTGCTGAAAAATCATTTTAAGTGGGAAAACGCCACCCGCGGCTGGAACCGTATTTACATTGCGCCAAACGGCAAAATCGATTATTTCCTGTACAGCCTGCGTGATCTTCCTGCAGACAGGGAAAAGGAATTTAACCGCCTGCTAAACCTATACATTAAAGACCATAAATTCCCCATAACCGCACCGGTAAAGTTTGCCCAGTGCAGCCCGGTTACGTATCCTAAATCGGAGTAGGTGTGTTTATGGACATTTTGAAACTAATGGAATGTGATAGCCAAGGGCAAACCGGAACAGCCTTAATCGTCCTTAAAGCTTACTCATACACTTTAGCTCCTCTAAAAATATCAGCAAAAGTACTCCAGGCAGGCTCGTCAGCATTTACATCCATTTTCATGTTATTATAATACCCCTGGATGTCTTTGGTGTAACGTCCTAATGTTTCAAGAAAATCTGCAAGGGTTTTGTTCTCCCATTCATCGGGATTTTGCAAGAAATCCAAAAGTACCAGATCTAAAAACTTTATAAAGCTTTCCCTGTCAGTTACTTTTATGTTGTACATATTTTCGGCCATAGTATTTGTTTTAACCAAAGCTACAACAATCCCTTCACAAACTCCTTCTCTACTCCTTTCTTTACAGCCTTTAAATATGCCGTACCCACAATAGTACCGTCTACACTCTCAAAAGCTTTTTCCTTTTTCTCCCTGCCGTCTATCCCAAAGCCTATGAAGAGTGGAGTAGAACCACACAGTGTTTTTAGTTCGCTGTAGCGGGCGGTAAGCGCATCGTTAATACTATATCCCTGTCCCGTAATACTGTTTTGCCCTACCAGGTACACAAAGCTATTTTCACAGGCTTTGGCAATGCGCTGTACACGTTCGTCAGGTGTGGCAGGTGTAATGAGGAAGGTAACCGGCACACTATATTTTTCAAAGGCTGCTTTGTATTTGGCTTCGTACAGTTCCAATGATAAATCGGGTAGTATCAGGGAAGCGATACCCAATTTCCGGCAACGGCTTAAAAAGCTATCCAACCCAAATTGTAGTACCGGATTCAGGTAGCCCATAAGTACCAGCGGAATATTGATTTCATCTTTGGCAGCTTCAAGCTGTTGCAGCAACAGTTCCAGCTTCATGCCGTTTTGCAGGGCTATTGTACTCGTTTCCTGAATCACAGGGCCATCGGCCATCGGGTCACTGAACGGTATGCCTACTTCAGCAAAGTCTACGCCTAGTTCCTGGAGTTGTAATAGTTGAGGTTTCAGGCTGTTTAGTTCCGGATAACCAGCGGTTACAAATATGCTTAGTTGTTTCGTATCTTTTTTAAACGGGTTCATAGGTTGGGGAATTTATCCATATACGTATTCATGTCTTTGTCGCCGCGACCGCTGAGGTTTACCACCACCACGTCGTCTTTTTGCAGTGTCATCTTGCCTAATGCAGATAAAGCGTGTGCGCTTTCCAGTGCCGGGATTATGCCCTCAAGTCGTGATAATTCTAAAGCAGCTTCCAGGGCTTCGTCATCGGTAATGGCAATGGCTGTGGCGCGGCCTGTGGCTATGGTATGCGCATGCAATGGTCCTATACCCGGATAATCAAGCCCTGCCGAAATAGAATGTGGTTCGGTTACCTGCCCGTCCTCGTCCTGCATCAGCAGCGTAAGGCTGCCGTGCAATACTCCCGGAGTACCTAGTACGCTTGTAGCTGCCGACTTCCCCGAATCTACCCCAAAGCCTGCCGCTTCCACGGCTACAAGTTCTACGGTTGCATTGTCATAAAACTGGTAAAAAGCACCTGCTGCATTACTGCCGCCTCCCACACAGGCCACGACTTTATCTGGTGAAGTTTTCCCTGTTTTTTCAAATAATTGTTGCTCTATTTCCTTAGAAATAACCGACTGGAAGTAGGCTACAATTTTTGGGTATGGGTGTGGCCCCACCACACTGCCTATCAGGTAATACGAATCGGGGTGGTTTATCCAGTGGCGAATGGCCTCATTAGTAGCGTCCTTCAATGTTTTGCTTCCCGACACCGCAGCGCGTACTTCGGCACCCAGCATTTTCATACGTTGTACGTTTGGCGCCTGACGTTCTATGTCTTTTTCACCCATGTACACGATGCAGTTCATTCCCATAAGTGCGCAAACTGTAGCCGTAGCCACACCATGCTGACCCGCACCGGTTTCGGCAATAATATCAGTTTTACCCATGTGCTTTGCCAGCAAAATCTGCCCTACAGTATTGTTTACCTTATGCGCACCGGTATGACACAGGTCTTCGCGTTTCAGGTAAATATGTGCGCCGTATTTATCGCTCAATCGTGATGTGTAATACAATGGTGTTGGTCTGCCCACAAAGTCGCGCAGTAGGTTGGTGTATTCTGTTTCAAAGGCTTCGGTAAAGCAGTAGCTGTTAAAAGCAGCTTCCAGTTCCTCCACATTCGGGCGCAGGAGTTCGGGTACATAAGCACCGCCAAATTCGCCATAAAAGCCCAGCGCGTCGGTATCTAAATATGATGTGTTCATGGTTTCATGTAGTTTAAAAAGTTAGCAATCAGTGTCGCATCTTTTATTTTGGGTGCCAGTTCAAACCGGCTGTTCAGGTCGTATCCTGCGAGTTTCGGATGGATAAAGCTTTTTAATGTTTCCACGGAATCAGGGCCTATGCCACCACTCAGCAAAAAGGGCGTTTCACCTTTATAAGCTTTCAGTACCTGCCAGTCAAATGCCTTACCCGTACCGCCATGTTTCGGGCTTTTGGTGTCGAACAGAAACATATCAGCCAGTCCTTCATAAGCATCAGTTTGTTTCAAATCTTCTACCGAAGCAATGCCAAAGACCTTGATTATTTTAATATTCTTTGGCAGTTGCTTTACATATTCAGGTGTTTCGCTCCCGTGAAGCTGTACTGCATTTAAGCCATGTTTGTTTACTTTCTCAATCACATATTCTAACGACGCATTTACAAACACGCCAACTTTTTTTTTGGCTGTAGCCAATGTACTTTCCGTATACCTCGAAGAACCTTCATAAAAGATAAACCCAAGCATATCTACACCATCAAGTTTGGCAACAGCATGGCTTTCGGCATTATCAGTCAGCCCGCAGACTTTAATAATCATGGCTTCAGGTTTTTGGTAAGTTGTGCCAAATGCCCTTCGCGCAATATACTTTCGCCAATAAGGGCTCCGTGGAAACCTGCCGCTTTTAGCAATGCAATATCTTCGGGTGTTTTAATCCCCGATGCCGAAATCAGCGGTATGCCTTTCGGTAATATAGGCGCCAGGTCAAATGAATGTTGCAATGTTGTTTGCTGTGCCTTAAGGTCGCGGTTGTTCACGGCTACCATATCTACCTCAGGCGGAATAAACCCAACTTCCTCACGGGTGTGTACTTCATACAACACCTCAAGCCCCATATTACGGGCAACGTTTGTCAGGTAATTGGCTTCTTCAGGTTGCAGTACCGCACCTATGAGCAGCACCGCATCCGCTCCCGCGGCTTTGGCTTCGTAGAGTTGTATATCATCTATAATGAACTCTTTGCGCAACAGCGGAATGTTCACTACCTCACTGGCTTCAATGAGGTCGTTTATGCTACCCCCAAAATACTTTTCATCAGTCAGTATTGAAATCCCCGAAGCACCGTTTTGTTCGTAAAAGCGTGCCTGTCCTGTAATATTCACATCCGTTTTAATATCGCCACCACTGGGTGATTTTCGTTTAATCTCTGCAATGATGCCAAAGTTTGCCGAGCGTATATATCCTGATAATGAAAGCGGCTTTTTATGAAACCCGGGGGTCTCGGTAAAGCTTTCTATGGTACGTTGTTGTTTCAGCAATTCAACCTCTTTACGCTTATTGGCTACTATTTCTTCAAGTACATTCATGATGCTATCTTTTTTAGGTGATGGATGGCGGCACCGGTTCTCACGGCTTCGTAACCTTTGGCAAAAGCCGTTTCGAAATCCATTCCCGGATGGAAGGTTTGCAAGGCAAGGCCTACGTTACCCGCCAATACTATATTTTGTGGTTCTGTTCCCTTACCTGAAAGTAAATTTGCCAGCAAGGTTGCGGCTTCTTCCACGGTTTCGCCACCGCTTATTTCAGGCAATGAAATGTTTTTTTCCAATGGATTGTTTCCTAAAAGTACATCACGTTGTTGCCCTAGAATTCGGGTTACCCCAATGAACGTCAGCTCATCAAAACCATCCATACCATGAAGTACGGTAAACTCCTTGCGTTCGTTCCGTAATGTATGCTGGTACTGTCGTGCGAGTTCCAGGCTATACGTACCGGTAAGCTGGTGCGTAGGATGCGCCGGGTTTACCAGCGGCCCCATGCTGTTAAAGAATGTAGCAATGCCCAGTGCCTTACGTAACGGTGCCACCGCCTTAAGTGCCGGGTGAAACAACGGTGCATGCATAAAACAAATGTTGGCTTCGTCAAGCTGGCGTTGCAGGCTATCGCGGTCGTTTACAAAGGTGTAACCAAGTGCCTCCAGTACGTTGCTCGACCCGCACAGCGAACTCACACCGTAGTTACCGTGCTTCACCACTTTATACCCTAAGGATGCCATTACAAATGCCGTAGCCGTAGAAATATTAAACGTATTCTTGCCATCGCCACCCGTACCGCATACATCTATGCTGTCGCCTATATCAAACTTCATGGGCAAAGCAAGTTCGAGCAACGCCTCACGGAACCCCATGAGTTCATCCAGTTGAAGCCCGCGCATTTGTATGCCGGTAACCAGGGCTACGGTCTGGGCATCGTTTACCTCGCCGTTGCCTATAGCAAGCATACATTGGTGCGCCTCGGCTTTGGTAAGGTGGTTATGGTGTATTATTTTTTCGAGTATTGTTTTCATTTTGTTTTTATAACACGGAGTTTCACAGAGGAGTCACAGAGGAGTCACAGAGATACACGGAGCTATTATAGAGGATTTCTCTGTGCATCTTCGTGCCTCCGTATAACTCTGTGGAATTTTATTCGTAATTCGTAATTGAAAATTTCTCACGTATCCAGTTCTCTATAATCTGCCTGCCTTGTGGTGTGAGTACCGATTCCGGGTGAAATTGTACGCCACAGGTAGGGTGCAATGTGTGGCGCAACGCCATTACGGTACCGTCCTCGGTTTGTGCCGTGATTTTTAAATATGAACTATCGGCAGGGGTTATTTTCCAACTGTGGTAGCGGCCTACCGCAAGGGTCTGTGGCAGGTTCTCAAACAGCGGATCGTACGTTAAAACGGTCATATCGGTAGCTTTACCATGCACGGGAGCAGGGCATTGTTCCAGAACACCGCCAAAAACCTCAGCTATAGCCTGATGCCCCAGGCATACGCCCAGTATTTTCTTTTTACCCGAATACCGTTTAATTACGTTCAGCAATTCGCCCGCTTCGCTGGGTATGCCCGGGCCGGGAGAAAGCAGCAGGGCATCGCAGGTATCAAGTTCGTCGTAATCTATTTCGTTATTGCGTTGTACGATAACCTCAACATTGTCGGTTTCGCGTACGTAGCGCACCAGGTTGTATACAAAGGAGTCGAAATTATCTATTATACCTATTTTCATAGTCGAAAGTCTTAAAGTCAAAAAGTTTTTAAAGTTATTTAGCCGATGAATCAGCGGCCGCAATGGCACGGCGTACCGCGCCGAGTTTGTTGTGTACCTCCTGCAGTTCGTTTTCGGGTTTGCTGTCTATGACCACACCCGCTCCCGCACGGTAGTGCAGGGTATTATTTTGGCTGAAAATACTGCGGATGACAATGGCCAGATTAATGTTGCCGTTCGGGTTAATAAAACCAATCGCACCACCGTAATAATCACGTGGAGTACTTTCGTAGCGGTTAATGAGTTCCAGTGCCTTGGGCTTTGGCGTACCCGAAAGCGTACCCGCCGGAAATGTACCGGCAAACAAATCAAGCGATGCATCGTCATCGCGCATTTCTCCCGCTACCTTGCTCACCAGATGTATTACATGCGAAAAATGCTGTACTTCTTTATAGGATGCTATATGTACATTGTTGCAAAAACGGCTCAGGTCGTTACGGGCAAGGTCTACCAGCATGGTGTGCTCTGCGTTTTCTTTTTCATCATTCAGTAGGGCCTCGGTGCTGAGCTGGTCGGCTGCCGCGTTACCTGTTTTTCGCACCGTACCTGCTATGGGATGTATGGCAGCATGCCCGTTTTGCAGGCCTATCTGTGTTTCGGGGCTGCTGCCCATAAGGCGGTAACTTTCCATATCGGCATAGAAAAGGTAGGGCGACGGATTCAGCCTGCGCAACTGCCTATACACCTGGAAATCATCCCCAAAAAACGCCTGCTCAAACGGGCGTGATACCACCAGTTGGAATACATCGCCACGATATATATGCTCTTTAGCCTTTTCTACCAAGGCAATGAAACCCTCATCAGTATCCGGGCCCGTTTCCATTCCTTTGGTTTCAAAAGGTAAAAGCGTAAACGTCTGCCTTCTTAACAGCGCTTCAAAAGCACTGTCTGGCAGGGTTTCCTGTGAAAGTGAGTTCCGGAAAATAGTGCCTGAATCATGGAAATGATCCAAGACTATCAGGTATTCAAACAATATAAATTGGGCTAACGGGATTTTAGTATCCGATGCTTTGGCATTGCCCACAGGCTCCTCAAAATGCGCGTATTCAAAACTGAAATAACTCAGGAACGCATTATGGTTATGTATTTCATCAAACTGAAAGTCATTTAAAATCTCCTTTAACTGCGCGGTTACCTGCCTTGGGTTAGCAATATAAACTGTCGATTTTGTGCTGTTAATTTCGGTTACAATGCTATTATGCAAAACCGTGATTTCTACTAATGGGTTAAGCCCAATGAAAGAGGTACTATCCGTACGCGAATGGTAGTCGTTACCCTCCAGCAGGCAGGGCTTACGGTAATGGTTGCGCAGGCCAAGGTACAGCCCTACAGGCGTGTAGAGGTCGGCATTAAAGGTGTATTGCTGTGTGTAAATTGTCATAGTTACGGGTATAAAAAAAACGGCTTGCCAAAAGTGACAAGCCGTTTATATATGGTTATATAGGTATATACGTGTTTAGGCTACCGTCACGGAGTTGTGAAAGTGCCACCACCAGTTGTTGCTAACTATATTTTGTGCTATCGAAATCATAGTTGCTAAATTAACGAAGTGGATTTTAATGTGCAAGAAGATTTTAGTAAAATCTATGTTAATGATTTTATCTTAGTCTAACGCGTAGCTGATGTTTACGTTGGCTGTAATGTCTATCTCCCCTACGGCAAGGGTTTCCTGCGCGCTGTCTGCCATTGCGCTTTTAAACGAAGCCATACGTACTACCGGGTAGTAGGTTTGCGAATTATCGGTAACCATAAGGGCTTTACCCAGTTTTTGTCCCAGTGCCTTGCTGTAATCATCTGCTTTTTTACGGGCATCGGCTACGGCCTTGGCACGGGCTTCGCTCTTGTACTGCTCCTCTTTACTGGTTTTAAAGGTAACACCGTTTATGGTATTGGCACCGGCATCCATAACACCCATAATTAGCGCATCGTACTTGCTAAGGTCGCGCAGGTGTATGCTTATGGTTTGCGATGCTGTGTACTGGTATTTTTTCTTTTCGGTTTCGTAGCGGTTCAGGCTTACGCGCTCGGTCTGGTAATCTTTCGGGTCCAGCTTCTGCCCTTTCAGGTATTTCAGTATAGCATCAATAGCCGCGTCGTTGGCTTTTTTTACCGAATTTGCGTCGCTTCCTGTATTGGTTACGCCAAGGGTTATTTCGGCCTCATCGGGCACTACTTTTACTTTACCCTCACCGGTTACATTTAGTTGCGGAGGAGTGTTTTGCTGTACCTGTGCAAATCCAAATGCTGTGGTAGCGGTAAGTACAAGGGCTAATAAAATCTTTTTCATAGTATTTTTTGTTTATGTTATTTCTTACAGTAAGCCAAAATCCGTGCCAGTTTTAGAGCTTGCCCATTTTGTACAATACAAACAGTAGTATTATGGGCACGGCCAAAACGATAACCAGCCAGGTTTCGGTATAGAACAATTCGGGTACACGGCACAGTGTAAGGACATAACCGCCTACGGCACCGCCAAAGTGGGCGGTATGGCCTATGTTGTCCCTGCGGGAACGCATGCCGTAGATAGAGAACAACATATACAGCAGCCCGAATATCCAGGCCGGGATAAAGAAGTTTATCTTCGCTTCGGGTTCCAGAAGTACGGCCGAAAACACCACACCCATTACCGCGCCCGATGCACCCAGTGCCCTGTAGCTGTATTCATTTTTGTGCAGGTACAGCGTAAGCAGGCTGCCACTGAGCAGGCTGCCTATATACACCAGCAGGAACCAAACGTCACCGAGATAGGCCAATACAAGCGGCGCGAAAAAGTAAAGCGTAAGCATATTCAGTATAAGGTGCTGCATATCGGCATGGAGAAAACCACTGCTAAACATACGTATCTGCTCGCCTGCGCGAATGCTCCCCACATGGAAATCATACTTGCGTAAAAAATGGAGGTTGTTAAAGCCTTTATAGCTAACGACCGCGTTAATGGCTATTAAGGCGATGAGTGCAATATCTAAATTCATTGTCCGTTTTATTTGATGCTGCGAAATAATAAAATTTTGAGCTTTTTGCTAAAAAATACGAAGATAAATTTACAATAAAATATTAAAGCTATATTTACCAAAATTTTAAGCTTAATGCAAAGACTCGCGTACATTATTGCCTATCCGTTAATATGGGGGATTTCTATACTCCCGTTCCCGGTACTCTACTTTTTTTCAGACTGTATATATGTACTGGTATACCACATTATAGGCTACCGTAAAAAAGTGGTACGCGAAAACATGAAGCTTGCCCTGCCGAACCTTACCCATAAGGAACAACGAAAGATAGAGCGTGAATTTTACCACCATTTTTGCGACAGCTTCCTGGAAATGATGAAGACCATGGGCATGTCGCTGGACGAGGTATGCAGGCGTTTCAGGCTTACAAATCCTGAAGTATTACAGCAATTTGAAAAAGAAGGAAAAAGCGTAGCCATACTCACCGCGCACTATGCCAACTACGAATGGATACTGGGCCTGAGCAAACACCTTACTACCTTTGTGGGCTTCGGGATTTACAAGCCTATTAAAAACGTGTATTTTGACCGCCTCGTACGAAAAATCCGTGGCAAGCTTAAATCAGAACTGATAGGCATACGCGATGTAATACCCACCATGCGCAAAAACGTACGCGACGGCAAGCACGGCTTTTACGGTTTTGTTACCGACCAGAGTCCCATGCTGAGTTCGGCCATACACTGGGGGAAATTCTTCGGGCAGGAAGTACCCGTACAGATAGGCGGCGAGATGCTTGCCAAGAAAATAGGCCTGAACGTGGTTTATGCCAAAATAGAAAAAGTAAAACGCGGCTACTATGAGTGTACCTTTATAAGGGTGGAAGGCGACATTACGAAAGTACCTAACTTTGAGGTAACCGATAATTTTATGAAAATGCTGGAAGAGCAGATTATAAAAGCGCCTGCTTACTACTTATGGACACATAAACGCTTTAAACACTGTAAAAAAGAAGAGGAAACAGGTTGCTGCCCGTAAATTTTTTTCCCTAAAAATACCCTTTGATTTCGGTAGCATAAGGGTGTGTAAAACACCTCCATTTTATTTGGCTATCGAATAAAATATTATCTTTGCATTAATATTTTCATCACCTAATGCAACGACTTGCCTACATACTGGCATATCCCCTAATCTGGTTTATTTCTATATTGCCTTTCCCGGCACTGTACCTGTTATCAGATATGGTGTATGTGCTCGTGTACTACATTATTGGCTACCGTAAAAAAACGGTACGCGAAAACTTTCAATTGGCCCTGCCCCATCTTACCCCTCAGGAAAAACACGTATTAGAAAAACGTTTTTACCATCACTTTTGCGACAGCTTCCTGGAAATGATAAAAACCCTAAGCATTACCGATAAGGAAATTAACCAGCGTTTTGTATTTACCAATTTTGAAGTGATTGACCAGCTTGAAGCCGAAGGTAAAAGCGTATCGGTACTCATAGGGCATTACGCCAGCTACGAATGGCTGCTGCTTATGCATACACGCCTGGAAAAGGGTTACAAAGGCTACGGGATTTACAAGCCTATTAAAAATGTGTATTTTGACAATCTTGTAAGAAAAATGCGCAGCCACTTTAATGCCGAACTATTAGGCATTAAGGAAGTAATACCTACCATGAGGCACAACAACCGCACCGGCGAAAAAGGCTTTTATGGTTTTATAACCGACCAAAGCCCTATGCTGAGTTCGGCCATACACTGGGGGAAATTCTTTGAACAGGAAGTACCTATACAAATAGGCGGCGAAATGCTTTCTAAAAAGCTGGGGCTTAATATGGCCTATGCCAAAATAGAAAAAGTAAAACGCGGTTACTACGAATGCACCTTTATAAAGGTAGAGGGCGACATTAAACAGATTCCCAACTACGACGTAACCGACGGTTTTATGCGCATGCTGGAAGACCAGATACGTAAAGACCCGGCCTACTATCTATGGACACACAAACGCTTTAAACACCGCCGTAATTAACACCTTTTACAAGGCAAACCATTCTTTTAGAAGAGCATCGGTACTATGAGGTTCATTTTTGTGGACAAACTCATTACTACCTTTTATGTAATCATAATCAAGCGCCCATTCGGTAAAATTCTCTGCCATTGCTTTAATGCTTTCACATACGTATTGTATTTCGGCATTGGTAGTTGTAGGGTGAATGGACATACGTATCCATCCCGGCTTTTGCATCAGGTCGCCCAGGGTAATTTTATCGGTTAGATAATGGCTCTGCTCCTGGTCTACGTGCAGTAAAAAGTGGCCATACGTACCGGCACAACTGCACCCGCCACGGGTTTGTATCCCGAAACGGTCGTTAAGCAGCTTCACGCCAAGGTTGTAATGCAACTCATTTATATAAAACGAAATCACACCCAGCCTGTTTTGTTGCTGAGGAGCTAATATATTCAGGTTAGGGATTTCGACAAGAGTGGCAAATATATAATCGGTGATTTCTTTTTCGCGTTTCAGGATGTTATCCACCCCCATTTGTTCCTTAAGCCTTATGGCAAGCGCAGTCTTAATCACCTGAAGGAAGCCCGGCGTACCACCGTCTTCACGCTCCTCTATGTTATCCAGGTATTTATGTTCGCCCCACGGGTTCGTCCAGCTTACGGTTCCCCCACCCGGATGATCGGGTACCATATTCTTGTACAGCTTTTTATTGAACACTAGCACCCCCGCTGTACCGGGACCGCCCAAGAACTTATGCGGCGAAAAGAATATCGCATCCAGATATGCCTCAGGGTCGTTCTCCGGATGCATGTCTATGGCTACGTAAGGCGCACTACAGGCGAAATCTACAAAACATACCCCATTGTACGCATGTACCAGTTTGGCAATTTCGTAGTATGGCGTTTTAATGCCGGTAACATTACTACATCCTGTAACCGATGCTATTTTAAGGGTGTACTCTTTATGTTCTTCAAGCAATTTGGCAAAACTGTCCAGGCAAACCAAGCCTTGCGGGCAGGCAGGGATAACCACTACTTTTGCAATGGTTTCCAGCCATGAAGTCTGGTTGCTATGGTGCTCCATATGGGTAACAAACACCACCGGTCTTTTTTCATCCGGTATGGTAGTGTGCGCCCTTAAATTTTCAGGCACTTTAAGCCCTAATATACGTTGAAATTTATTCACCACACCCGTCATGCCCGTACCATCGGTAATCAGTACGTCGTCAGGTCCGGCATTAACGTGGTGTTTTATAATATGTCGTGCTTCGTGGTAGGCATTGGTCATTGCCGTACCGCTCACGGTAGTCTCAGTATGCGTATTGGCTACAAACGGCCCGAAATCGTTCATCATTTTTTCCTCAATAGGGCGGTACAGGCGTCCGCTGGCCGTCCAGTCGGTATATACCATTTTCTTAAGCCCGTAAGGCGATGTAAACTCCTGGTTTACACCTATGATATTCTCCCTGAATGTACAAAAATAGTCTTCAAGGGCAGACGATTGCGTTTTCTGTTCGGCTGTAAGCATACGATTTCGTGTTGTTAAGGCAAATGTAGTAAAAACCAAAACACTTTTTGTTATATCCCCATTTCTATCTGGAAACGTATGTACCAGTTTTGTTTAGAACTGCCATCTATGTACTTAAGATCGTCCAACGTTACTTCGCCCTGAAGTTTAAAAGAGTGTTCCCAGATGTACTTGGTAAGTCCCAGGGTATACTCTTTGGTATTTGGTGTATACGGCCGGATGTCTTTATGTACCGTCTGTGTACTGTAGCGTGCTATGACCTCATACCACGAAGTGAATAAGTAGCTACCCTGGTAGTCAAATCCCTTCCCTGTAAATACATAATTAAAATCGGTAGGATCCAGCGGGTTATAAGTTACAGGATTTTTAGAAGTACGCTGCATATAGGCTGTCATAAAGGAGAAGCCGTTATACTTAAGCATACCGTCGAGCAATACCGACTGCATATCTCGTTTTGCAAAAAGATCGTCGCCCAGCTGGCCCATGGTACGCCTGCCTTTATTATTATACTGATATGCTCCTGAAAGCAAAAGCTTAGGTTTTTGCTCGCGTTTCAGGTCACCCTCAAAATAAGTCCCGTCTTTACTGAATGCCCCCAGCGGGAACAGCTCTATTTTACCGGTATAGGCAAGTCCGTTATCGGGCGCGTCGGTAGAGTTACGCCCCTCCCCCATAGATATAGCCGACTTAAAGTTATACGAAAACTTGTCTTCCCACTCGTGGAGGTTGTATACCTGTACCCCAAAATCACGGTCTATGTTAAACTTGGCATTGTTTATACTCCTGTCGGTAAGCTGTAGCGCCCCCGATGAGTTTACACGCTGGCGGTTACCCGGCAGCTTTGTTTGCCCAAAGGCAATGTTCCAGTTTTTATTCGGCCTGTAAATAATGGCGGCATCACGGATAATGTTCAGGTTTTCGCCTTCCTGCACCTCTCCTACATCGCCGGGTGCAAACGAAAGTTGCAATACATACAGAAAGTGCGGGTTACCCACATAACCGTCAAACCTAAGCCTTAGCCTGCGTATTTGCCCGTCTATGGCGCCTTCCTCGCCTTCGTTTTGAAGGTAAGTAGCCCGGTTTTGAATACGGAAGCGTATGTTCAGCTGGAAAAGGCTGTCGGGAGACGTAAGCCCCAGTCCTTTACCGTAACTGTAATACGGCAGCGTAGCCAGCTTAAGGTCGTTGTTAGTAGTGGTACGTTTAATGTCTATCTGCGCGAAAGCGTTGCCGCAGATAAGCGCCATTAAAATAATGCAGAGTTGTTTCATTGCCTGTAGTGTTGTTGGCGCAAACTTACTACTAATTATTGTTTCCAAAAAAAATTAAACCATGTGGCCGGCCATTGTTTACAGTGTTTTATATGTATTTTTAAAAAAATTTACAACCCGTCCCAACCTTTACCCCCGTTTGGTGCTCTATATATAAAAACCACAACATTGTGATAGCAGAAACACTCATAGCAGCATGCAGGAAGTTGCAGCGCGACGCGCAGCGGCAGGTGTACGGGCTACTGGCGCCTAAACTGTACCATACCTGCAAACGGTACCTGAAGAGCGAGGAAGAAATAGAAGAGGCAATGGCCGATGCCTTCTTTACCATTTTTACCAAGCTCGACCAACTAAAGGAAGATAAGGCGTTTGAAGCCTGGGCGCGCAAAATAGCCGTAAACCAATGCCTGCTTACGCTAAAGCGTAAAGTAAATTTTAATATCTACATAGAAGACATGGGGCGTAGCGAAGAACCTGCACAAAGCCATACGGCCGGGCTTGAGGAGGAAGACCTGCTGCACCTGCTTACGTACCTGCCCGAGGGTTGCCGTACCGTTTTTAACCTGTTTGCCATAGAGGGCTATTCGCATAAGGAAATAGCCGCCATGCTGCACATAAGCGAAGGTACCTCTAAATCGCAACTAAATGCTTCGCGCAGCAAGCTAAAGGAGTTAGTAAACAATGTTTATTACCAAAACGAGAACAGCCATGGAAAATCACGATAAATTATACAAACAATTTGAGGAAGCGGCCCGAAAGGAGGAGCAAAAAGACTTTGCCCGTATGGAAGCCGTATGGAACCGCGTTGAGGAAAAACTCGACCGGAAAGAAGAACGCCGCGCCGCCGTGTGGTGGAAATATACCGGTATAGCCGCTGCCCTGCTCCTATTTATGAGCCTGGGTTATATACTGATGCAGGATGAAAAACATCCCCTGCAAAACGTAAGTCCGGCAACACAGGTAACTACGACCACAGCAATAGATACACAGAAAGTACAGGAAACGGTAAGGCCATTAAAGCCTGAGAGTACTGTAGCGTTTGAAGATACTGAGAAGAAGAAAAGTTTGGGCACTGTTGAGTCTGATTCTATTCATTTTAGAACAAAAAGCAAGAAAGCAATTGTCTCTATTTATCAATTAGAATCAGATGTTCCTACCTACGACTTGAGTACAAAGGTTATAGATAGTCCCATTAACGTAAATACTAAAAAAGAAGAAGCCACTCCCCTTGTAAACGCAGTTCCGGCACTAAACAACAACAGGCTTAATACGGCAGTGGGCGACCCATCGGCGCTGTACAGCAATAGCCTTAACAAACCGGGAGATAAAGCCTATCCGTTTGGTAAAAAGACATATAGTGGTATCATTAAAGATGAAACAGGGCAACCCCTACCAGGAGTTAATGTTGTGGTAAAGGGAACTAACATTACAGCATCTACAGATATAGACGGGAAGTTTTCTATACAAACAGAAAAAGGTAACGACCTTGAAGTTTCTTATGTAGGCTACAACCGTAAGGACATAAAACTGGACGACAAACAGTCGGTAGAAATTGCTATGAATCCTTCGGAAGTGGCACTGAATGAAGTAGTTGTAGTGGGTTATGGTACAGCTAAGAAAAAAGAAACTACAGCAGCCGTAACTACTGTAACAACCAAAAACATAGAAGGAAGGCCAAATGCGAACGTTACCCAAACGCTTCAGGGACAGGTACCGGGACTTAATATAACCTCAGGTAGCGGTAATCCGGGTAACAATAATGGTGTTGCATCTAATGATTACAGCAGGCAGCAGTCTCGCGCTAAAAGTGGCAACCAAAGCGCTAATTTTAAAACGAATACAAAGGATAAAGCAGTTGTGGATAACAACGGCAGAAACTCCCGAGATGGAGATATTAATACCGAAGTTTCAAACTCACTGCAAGGCCGTGTGGCTGGTGTGTATACTGATAGCCCTAATAAAACCTATGGCGGTGATACTACAATCAGAATAAGGGGACTTGGTTCCATAAATGGTAATCAGGAGCCGCTGTATGTGATAGATGGTATACCTATGACCGGCGAAGATATGAAGAAGGTCGACCCAAATAATATAGAATCACTTAATGTGCTTAAAAATGCCAGTGCCACGGCTATATATGGTAGTCGGGCTACAAACGGCGTTACTGTTGTAAAAACGAAAAATGGCAAACCCTTTACCAAAGAGCAAATCAGGGAAAGAAGGATAGCAGAAAAAAAACGACTAAAAGAAGCCCGTGAACAAAATAAAGCATATCAAAAGCAATATAAGGAAGCTGAAAAACAACGCCTCGAAAAACAGGAAGCCGACAGAAAAGCACTTCTGAAAGAACAAGAACGCAGGCAAAGAGAGAAAATCCCTGTAGATACTGAGGAATACGAAGCGTTTGAGGAAAACAAGTTTGAAAGCCCGGCAAGCAATCCGCTGTCTACGTTTTCTATAGATGTAGATAACGCCAGCTATACTAATGTGCGAAGGTTTATAAACAACGCAGAGGTAGTACCTAAAGATGCGGTGCGTGTAGAGGAAATGATTAACTTCTTTAAGTACAATTACCCGCAGCCGTCGTCGGTACATCCGTTCTCTATTAATACCGAGTACAGCGACTGCCCGTGGAATCCTAAGCACAAGCTACTGAAAATTGGCCTGCAGGGCAAAGACATACCCGCAAAGGAACTGCCCGCAAGTAACTTCGTATTTCTTATAGACGTAAGCGGATCCATGAACGCGCAAAATAAGTTGCCTTTGCTTAAAGAAAGCATGAAGATATTGGTAAAAAATATGCGCCGTGAAGACCGTATAGCCATAGTAGTATATGCCGGCGCAGCAGGTCTTGTACTCCCTGCCACGCGTGGCGATGAAAAGCAAACCATAATCAATGCGCTCGATAAACTATCTGCAGGTGGCAGTACCGCAGGCGGCGAAGGCATTGAGTTGGCTTACAAAATAGCCCAGGAAAACTTTGTAAAAAGCGGCAACAACCGTGTTATCCTGGCTACCGATGGCGACTTTAATGTGGGTCGCACGTCTAACACTGATATGCAGACCCTGATTGAAGAAAAACGCAAAAGCGGTGTGTTCCTTACCTGCCTGGGCTGCGGCATGGGTAACTATAAAGACAGCAAACTTGAAACGCTATCCGATAAAGGTAACGGTAACTACGCCTACATAGACAACATGCAGGAAGCCGATCGTTTCCTGGATAAAGAGTTTAAAGGCTCTATGTATGCCATTGCCAAAGATGTAAAAATTCAGATAGAGTTTAACCCGAGCCATGTGCAGGCTTATCGTCTTATTGGCTACGAAAACCGCAAGCTGCGAAATGAGGATTTTGCTAATGATGCCATAGACGCGGGCGAACTGGGCAGCGGGCATACCGTTACGGCACTGTACGAAATTATCCCGCCGGGTGTGGAGAACGATTTTGTAAAAGCCCCTGAACTGAAATACAGCCAGGTACAGCAAAACGGCAGCAGGTATAGCAGTGAGTTGGCAACGATAAAATTCCGGTATAAAAAACCTGACGGTGATAAGAGCACCGAAA
The DNA here is from genome assembly GCA_046566705.1 of Bacteroidia bacterium. Classification (GTDB taxonomy): domain Bacteria; phylum Bacteroidota; class Bacteroidia; order Flavobacteriales; family Flavobacteriaceae; genus Flavobacterium. The sequence continues at coordinate 24,957 of JBKHWE010000024.1, forward strand.
TTGTACATACCATAGCCGATACCGCAGTACCAATGAACATTGCTTCGGGCGACTTTAAGTTTGCGGCAGCTGTGGCATGGTTTGGGTTAAAGCTCAGGGATAGTAAACTGGTACCAAACAAGGACACTGAAGCCATTAAAAAACTCGCCACTGAAGGACTGCCGAATGATACGGATGGGTATAGGGCCGAGTTCATTCGCCTTGCCGGAAGGATAGAGTAATATTTTAAACCAACCAAGTGTAAATCCTGTGTAGTAGTTGCTGCACAGGATTTTTTATTTCGTAAAACCATGATTTATAATACCCTTAAGAATATTTTACAAAAGCATTACCATACCGCCCGGCACAGATACCCTAACTTTATATAAACCATAAAAAACTATTGTCATGGGACTTACTGCCACAAAACAAAATTTTAGCAAATATGATGTATCGGGTACTGACCCGAACCGTTATGCCTCGGTAAGCAATGCTTCCGAAGCCGACAGCTACCTGCATAAGCACAGAAAAAGCAATGTGCCCGGCCTAAGGGTAAACATCAGCACTACCGAGCGGATACTGATGATAGCCGCGGGCGGATACCTGTTGTACCGCGCCATAAAAAAAGATGACAAGGCAAAAGTAACAGAAGCCATATCTGGAGGAACAATGCTCCTGCGTGGGCTTAGCGGCTACTGCCCTGCCTATGATGCCATGGAACACAGCAAGGCTTTTAAGGGCAAAAACGTAAACATACGCACATCATTTACCGTAAATAAACCGGTAGATGAGGTATACAATGCCTGGCGTAACCTGGAACAACTGCCCCAGTTTATGACACACCTGGAAAGTGTTACCGCCATTGACGATTTTAAATCAGAATGGGTAGCAAAAATTAACGGCATTCCGGGAGCCAGCGTAAAATGGCGCGCGGAGATACTTATGGATGAGCCTAATGAAATACTGAGTTGGCATTCGTTGCCCGAATCAGGTATAGACAATGCGGGCAAGATACGCTTTACCGACAACGGCGACAGTACCGATGTGGATGTAACCATATCCTACCATGCACCGCTAGGAAAAGCCGGTGAAGCCATAGGCAGCTACCTTACGCCGGTATTTGAAAGGCTAATAAAGAAAGATATTGAAGGCTTTAAAACCTACATAGAAAACGGTGTTATGCCTGAAACTGAAACTACGTAGTTATATTATACTACTTCCTTAAAAGCGGTTGACCTATTAATGGCAGCCGCTTTTTTTATGAGAGGATAATCATCATTTCATCTAAAAAAGCGGCCTGCCGCTCGTTAATAAGCCGTTTGGCTTCAGTGTAGGAAAACCATCCGGCCTTATCCACTTCCGGGAATGATTTTATGATACCCGATTTAGGCGGCCATTCCATTTCAAAGGTATTACAGGTAATGGTTTCTGGGTTTAAATCACCTTCAACAGCCCAGCAGTATACGGTTTTACCGCCCTTTTGAATTACAGGCTGAAGTGCTTTAAAGGGCGATTTAGGCATACAGCCGGTTTCCTCATTAAATTCCCTCAGGGCGCAGTGCAGCAGCTCTTCATCATCATTCGGTTCACCTTTAGGTATGGTCCACCAGCCTTCATTTTTTTTCGTAAAAAACGGGCCACCCGGGTGTACAAGTAAAAACTCCGGCCCGGCGGCAGCCATACGATACAGCAAAATGCCTGCACTCCGTTTCATTCCTCTACAAAATAATTAATGTTTTCATCGCGGAAATATTCTTCGGCAGCCTTACCGAAGCGCGACATGGTAGTATAGTTAAATGTACCGCCCACAGCGGCACCAATGCCAAACGGAACCAGTGTACCAAGTGCCACACCTCCACGTTTAGCCCCGTATTTGGTTACGAGCTTACGTCCTATTTTCTGGTTCATGCGGTTGCGTATACGGTCGGTAATATGCTGGTCAAAATGCTTTACGGTAATACGTTCGCCCAGGGTAATACCTGCTTTTTCGGGCAGTACCACCCCACTCCACAGCCCGAGCACTACGGTAAACCGGTCGTCAAAATCATCCTCAGTATCCTGGCCGTAAATTAGCCCCGTACCGTAGCATAGCGACGCCATCCAGCGGAGCATAAGCAACACATCGGCTGATATAGCACCAGCCTCAATAGCTACTTGTGCCACTGTGCCCAGTCCAGGGATAACGCCGGGCAAGGCGCTCACCACCCCTACCGATGTATATTTTCGCGTAACCTGCCTACGGTATATTTTGGACAGTTCATGCCCATATACCCCGGGATGTTTTTGCTTCAAAAGGGCTATTTCCGCTCGGATCTCAGCGAAGTGCGGCATCATTTTTTTGGTAAGGGCATTAAAGTCCATAGTACGTAAAATTTACAGTTAAAGATAAGGATTTGCTTACGGAAACTGAAAGGTTTTAAGATGCTGTTGTGAAAATCAGGCCGAAATGAATATCTTTATTCCACACAAGAAAAACCAGCTACCGTACATGGACAAAGTACTGCTCATAGGCAACGACATAAACAACGCTACCGGAACCTATTCCTGGGAAAACCTGATTAACGGGCTTATGGACTATGCAAAAGTTGACCCCGCGATGAACCTTCAAAACAAGCCGTTCCCCATGCTGTATGAAGAAATTTACCTGAACGCGGTAAAGGCGCACGGAGCTTCGGAAGCGCGGATCAAGAAATTCATTGCATCGCAAACTCGAAACATGCAACCTAATGAGCTGCACAGCCTTGTCCTTGGCCTGGGCATAAAAAACATCCTGACAACCAATTACGACCTTTGTTTTGAGAAAACCGCTGCCTTAACCGAACAAAGCTGCCGCAACGAAGGCACAGTCCGGGAAAAGATATTCAATCTGTTTCGTCATCACAAGGCCGGGGAACATAATATCTGGCACATACACGGCAGCCAGACCCTGCCGGGTAGCATTACCCTGGGGTATGAGCATTATGGAGGATACCTGCAGCAAATGCGCAATTACATAGTATCGGGTACACAAAAAACATATACCAATAAAAACTATTACTCACTAGGACAACGCTTTAAGGAAAACAAAATAACCCACGAGAGTTGGATTGACTTCCTGTTTACGCACGATGTACACATCTTCGGGCTTAACCTTGATTTTGTGGAAATGCACCTGTGGTGGCTGCTCAGCTACCGTGCACGTGTGATTGTGGAGGGACGTTTCCCGGTAACTAATAAGATTTACTATTATTACCCTGCCAAATACGAAGAGAAATCACGCAACAAGCTGGAAATGTTCAGGGTTAGCGAAGTACAAACTGTACCCATAAAAAATCACGACAATAAGTTAGAATACTATAAAACGGTGATAAAAAAGATTAGACGTAGTTAGGTAAAACATGTATGGTATTCGCTATACCCTAAAATCAAGAAGCCTGTCTACCGGGTATTTATTAAGGTATTTCTCTAACAGCTTTCCCTGCTTAAAGCTTAGCCGCCAGAGTACTTTGTTGGTTTCGGTATGGCACCACAGCTCTACGTAAAAGTCGTCTATGGCATAAAGTAATTTACGCACATGCCCCTCCATGCAGGCGTCTATCAGTTCTCCGCTGTTCCAAAGCACACGGTACTGTTCCTCTTCATTTAATTGCTTATACTCACACAGTTTCATAGGCTCTAAAATACAAATAATATCATTATTTATAAAGCACGCGGCATCATTAAACCTTAAACGGAGTTTTAACGCATTATTATGAGCGGGTTGGCAAAATTTAGCATTTAAAAACCTGAAATTGCACCCATAAACCTAAATATGAGATAATTATGAAACTGCTGATTTTACTTCCCGTTTTGCTTATCGCTGCCATTGCAGGTTTTAACCTGTATGAGGAAATTACCGCTGCCCAACCATACTACATGATTGTGGCGCTTCATAGTGTAGTTACGCTGGTGTGCCTGGGTATTGGTTATCTGCTTGTAAAATCAACATTCAGCGTATCGTATACCGAAGAAAATGAAGCGGTTATAGCATAACCATATAAAGAAAAACGCCCCCGAAACCGGGAGCGTCTTTCCAAACCAATCAACCAATCATCATTATGAAATCTCAATCATCCTTTTTGTTTTTAGCTGTGCTTCGTCCTTTTTAGGAAGCGACAACGTAAGGATACCGTCCTCATAATTAGCGTTTATGCCTTCTTCATTAACGGTATCGGGCAGGGTAAAAGCCCTCTTAAATGAGGTATGTATGAATTCCCTGCGGGTATATTTTCCGTCTTCCTGAACCTGATCCGCTTTAACTTCGCGAGATATGGTTAACAAGCCATTTTCTACCTCAATTTTCAAATCTTCTTTCTTAAGGCCCGGGGCCACAAGCTCTACTGCAAATGCACCGTCAGTTTCTTTAATATTTACCGGTGGTATAACCCTGTTACTCAGTTGGCTACCGCCCATCCAGTCTTTAAAAAATCCGTCCATTACCGGGAATGCATTGCTGTGTTGTCTTTTTATATGGTTCATAATCTAAATAATATTATACAAGTTAGAAATCTTGTTTACGCTTATAAATTAGACAACTACTATACCACTACCAAAACAGATGTCAAAACGACAGTTTAAATGACTTTTTGTCCTTTTTCAACAATTAAACACTGATAATCAGGACATAATTTCAGGTTTAAATATGTGATTTCAATGATGAGTGTTTATAAATATCACAAATGTTAAGGAAAACACGTAGTAATAAACTAAAAGGTTTCATTACATTTACGCCTTTGAAAACCAAACCTTTATGACCCAAAATAGCAAGCGCGTACTCAGCATAGACATACTCAGGGGGCTTATCATGGCGCTTATGGCGCTGGACCACACCCGCGATTATTTCCATATAACGGCTGCAACGGAAGACCCGACCAACCTGGCTACGACCACGCCTATATTGTTCTTTACCAGGTTTATAACACATTATTGCGCACCAACATTCGTGTTCCTTTCGGGGGTGTCCATTTATCTGCAAAGCCTTAGGAAATCAGGGGCTCAACTATCGCTTTTCCTGCTTACGCGCGGGCTTTGGCTGGTGTTTATGGAATTAACGCTGGTCAATTTCGGGTGGAGTTTTAATATCTATTTCAATTTTCTGTTTTTGCAGGTAATCTGGGCTATAGGGTGTAGTATGGTAATCCTTTCATTAGCAATACGTTTTCCGTATTGGGTGGTGGTTTCTGCAGGTTCGGCGATCACGCTGCTCCACAATCTGACCGATATTTACATTCCTGAAAACGAAGGACTTAAAGTCGCTGCGAATTTTCTTGTCATGACTGATTTTTCTATGTATGAAGTGCTGGGAATCAGGATTATGAGCGCCTACGCAATAGTACCGTGGACGGGAATAATGCTCTTGGGCTTCGGTGCCGGGAAGTGGTTTGACACCACAAGATTCAATCATCTGAAAAGACGTAGTTACCTGGTTTACAGCGGCCTGTCACTGATTACACTATTCGTAATCTTACGCCTGATAAACGATTATGGCGACCCAAAACCCTGGGTATGTATGAAAACCAATACCTATACCCTGCTTTCTTACCTGAACGTAACCAAATACCCTCCTTCGCTTATGTATACCTGTATAACACTGGGGCCTGCACTGCTGGTACTTGCCGTGCTTGAAACACAGCCGTTTAGCTGGTTTTTACGGGCTATGAATACCTTGGGGCGTGTGCCGTTTTTCTATTATTTGTTGCATATCTATGTTATTCATATACTGTGTGTTGGCTTGTATTTTACGGAGGGGTTCGCCTGGGGGCAACTCGATACGCTTCCGCAGATGTTTGCCTTTCGCCCGAGTGAAAATTTCGGGTTTCAGCTTGGCTATGTCTACTTGGTTTGGATAGGTGTCGTTACCATTTGTTACTTTCCCTGCCGATGGTACGACCGCTATAAATCGACCCACAAAAAATGGTGGCTGGGTTACCTGTAAATTTTAACATTTAGAATTTCAAAATAGCTATATCTATTTTGCATTGCTTTTATAGCTACTACAGGGCTTCAAAAAGTAAACTACTTGTTAACTACAATGTTGCAACAGCGTCAATATCAAAAAAAGTTAAAGACTTTACTTTAAGGCAATTAACAAAAAAACCAATACAACAAACTACTACAGGGTATGTATAGTGCTTTACATTTTTACTGAATAAGCCACTTCAGTACAATGACTATCTGAATCCGCTAACTTTGTGTTCTCCTTAGCCCTGTCCACTCACTTTCCGCGGGAAAGTCTTTTTGTGCTTTCAAAAGATAATACAAAATCATCTGTCCAGCTTTGTGAAACTTGTGAAAAACTTCTGGGCACTTTGTGGTAAAATTTTACAACAACGTAATTGTTACTGAACACCTCCCTTCAGTACGCCCTAAAACAATGTGCACTAATTTTGTACCGACGTTAAACCTTTGCCCTACAGTTCCGTCCTACTAAAGTTAATACACCACACACATTAACCTTAAAACTACGATTAACTAATGGGAATACTACAAGACCCGTGGTCGCGCCGAAAATTCTTAACCGCTATAGGTGGTACAGGTACACTGGTACTGCTTAACCCTTCGCTTAGTTGGGCATCAAATACCATTGACCCAAAAGTGGCGGACATAGTAGCACGCACCATGGGTATAGACACGCATAACCACGTAGATGTTCCGCTACGTGCCAAGGAACTGCCGGGACCTAAACTCAACCTGGCGGGCGAAATGAAGACGTCGGGCTTATCTGCCATTTGCGCTACGTTTGCCGTGGATTACCAAAAGCTGCCGAATAAGGACGACGGCTACAATCGTTTCCTTGCCGGCCTGGATGCCATGGATATTGTTCTTAAAAACAACAACATAAAGCGCGCCCTGAATATGGCCGACCTTACCGCTGCGAAAAAGGCGAAGAAGCCCATCATCATACAGTCGGTTGAAGGATGTCATTTCCTGGAAGGCGATGCCAATCGTGTACAGGTTGCTTATGACCGCGGGCTACGTCATATAGGGCTGCTGCATGATAACGATGCTTCGGTACCGTTGGGCGATGTGTATACCAATAAACCCCAGTTTGGTGGACTCACCAAACTCGGTGCCGATACCATAACCGAATGCAACCGCCTTGGCATAGTGATAGACCTTGCGCATGCCGATAACACTACTATAGATGCAGCATTAAAAGTGAGCAAAACACCAATGTTTATTAGCCATACCGGTCTGGATACCCAGTTGGGCGGCAACCCGTTTATGGCCAAGATGATGCGTCCAAGGCTGATTAGTAAAGAACAGGCTAAGATTGTAGCCGATGCCGGCGGGGTTATCGGGGTGTGGACACACCTTGCCGATACACCACTTGAATTTGCAAAAAACATTCGTGCTATGGTAAACGTGGCGGGTATTGAGCACGCGTGTATAGGTACTGACACCAAACTTACCGAACCGTATCGTTCGCCAAACGACACCTGGGGCAAACCCGGAGCCGACAAAAAACCGGAAGGCCAGCCGAAAGAGGATGAACGCAAAGAAGGCAAACCCGATGGAGATAAAAAAGAAAGTGGTAAACCTCAGGGTGGCAAAGACGGTAAGCGTGTAGGCGAACGTACCAACGAAGCCTGGGCCGGCCAGAAAACAGGTTTCTATTATACCGTAGTCGATGCCCTGCTAAAAGAGAAATTTACCGAAGATGAGATTGCCAAAATAGGTGGCGGTAATTTCTGCAGGGTGTTTACTGAGGCTACGAAGTAATTAGGAATTACCACCTAAGCAATGAATATACTGGCTATGTGAATGTTATATATTTAATCTGATTTGTTATCGAAATATTTTTGTAATTTTGTATAATATTTATATACTAACCGCATAGTGCAACCAACCGATGATAATAAGGATTACACCGAATTAACGGTAGAAGATTTAGAGATTTTTTTAAAAACTGATAATCACGAATATTTCACGACTCACAGTAAAGTGTGTTTTGAGATTATAAGAAGAATACACAGACGGGTCTTGTTAGGGTATGACTTTGGCGCTATAAAAGTTAATGGTAACCGACTAATAATTGACGGCAATCATCGTTATCTTGCTTATAAATTAGCAGGTATTAACTATTAAATAGTAGCTGGAGGTAAAAGTTTTAGCGACCCTGAAAACAATATTAATGAGCTCAAGGTCATTGTAGATGAAGACTGGGATTACAACAGGGTAGATACGCGAAAGTTTTGTACGGACGAATTTTTAGCGGAATGCATTAAACGAGAGGAAATAAAATGAAAGTTTTTCTAGACATAGATGGTGTAATGGTACATGCGAATCCAACCCGTACGGTTGAATTTGACAATGATGGCTTCTACAAATTTAATCGGTCTGCAGTTGAAGCATTGAAAAATATTTGCTTCGATAAACTTTCTATTGAGTTGATTTTATCAACTTCCCATAGATTTAGATATACACTCCAGGAATGGAGAGAGATTTTTTTCTATAGAGGAATTGAAATTGAAAAAATCAGTAGGATTGAAACTCAGATAAATTATAAGTTATCAAGAAAAAATGAAATTCTTAATTGGATTGAAGAATGTCATTATAAAATTGATAACTTAATTATAATTGATGACGATAAGTCCCTTAACGGATTGCCTGCAAAGTTGAAAGAAAGGCTTATCCTTACAAACCCTTACATTGGCTTGAACCAAAGCCTTATTAACGAAACTACGATAGTAAATCATAGCTCATCTGTTAAGTAAAAAAGTAATAACGGAATATTTAGAACAGGGTTAAACGTATGTTGGCCCTGTTTTTTGATTATAAATATTTTGTCATCCGCATTCACCAATAATTCCCAATTCCCAATTCCTAATTCGTGTAATTCGTGGCGAATACAATTAAAAGGTTATTTTTGCACAAAACTTTGTACCTGTGAATTACCTTTCAGTAGAAAATATAGCCAAGTCGTTTGGCGAGCGCACCCTTTTTGAGAACCTTTCCTTTGGTATTAATAAAGACCAGAAGATAGCTTTTGTGGCCAAAAACGGTACCGGGAAAACCTCTATCCTTAAAATAATAACGGGTGAGGATGAACCCGATGCAGGCCAGGTGGTAATGCGTAAGGAAATAAAAATGGCGTTCTTAAGCCAGGAGCCTAACCTGCAACCGGAACTTACCATAGAGGAAAGCATTTTTGCCAGCGATAGCGAAATACTTAAGGTAATAGAGCAGTACGAAAAAGCCCTTGAAAACCCTGAAGATGCCGAGGCGTACCAAAAGGCTTTTGAAAAAATGGACTTGTTCAACGCATGGGATTTTGAAACCCAGTACAAGCAAATCCTGTCCAAATTAAAGATGGACGACCTGAAACTGAAAGTAAAAAGCCTTTCGGGTGGACAAAAGAAGCGTTTGGCACTAGCCATCATCCTGATCAGCAAGCCTGATTTATTGATTCTCGATGAACCTACCAACCACCTTGACCTTGAAATGATTGAGTGGCTGGAGAATTACTTCGCCAAAGAAAACATGACGCTGTTCATGGTTACCCACGACCGTTTTTTCCTGGAGCGTGTGTGCAACGAAATCATAGAACTTGAAAACGGCAAACTGTACCAATATAAAGGCAACTACAGCTATTACCTTCAGAAGAAAGAGGAGCGCATAGCTGCCGAAAACGCTAGTATAGACAAAGCGAAAAACCTGTTTGTAAAAGAGCTGGAATGGATGCGCCGCCAACCTAAGGCGCGTACCACCAAGAGCAAAAGCCGCCAGGACGATTTCTATGTAATAGAGGAAAAAGCCCACAGCCGCCGTAAGGAACAGCAAATAGAGCTGGAAATCAATATGGAACGTATGGGCAGCAAAATCATTGAGATGCACAACCTGAACAAAAGTTTTGGTGATAAGAAAATCGTAGATGGTTTCAATTATAGCTTTAAGCGTGGCGAGCGTATTGGTATCATTGGTAAAAACGGTACAGGCAAGAGTACGTTCCTGAACCTGCTTACCCAAACCATGGAACCGGACAGCGGTAAGGTTACTATTGGCGAAACCATAAAAATAGGTTACTATACCCAGAGCGGCATCAACCCGAAACCTGAGCAAAAGGTTATAGACATTATAAAGGAGTTTGGCGAATACATTCCGCTGGCTAAAGGCAGGATGCTGTCGGCAGCGCAACTGTTGGAGAAGTTTTTATTTGACCGTAAAAAGCAATACGACTTTGTAGAAAAGCTGAGCGGTGGCGAACTGAAACGCCTGTACCTGTGTACGGTACTTATCCAGAACCCTAACTTCCTTATACTCGATGAGCCTACAAACGACCTGGATATTGTAACGCTAAACGTGCTGGAGCAGTTCCTGATAGACTACCCGGGCTGTTTGCTTGTGGTAAGCCACGACCGTTACTTTATGGACAAGATTGTAGACCACATGTTTGTTTTTCAGGGCAATGGCGAAATTCTGGATTTCCCGGGTAACTACAGCGACTGGCGCAGCTACGACGAAAGCGCCGAACCTGCCGATAAGGAAGATAAAAAAGCCGATGCCGCCGATAAGAAAAACTGGAAGCAGAACCGCGTTAAGGCAGGGCTTTCCTTTAATGAGCAAAAGGAATTTGACAAGATAGAAAAAGATATTAAAGACCTGGAGCGCAAAAAAATAGACATAGAAGCGCAGTTCAGCAACGGCAGCGTGGCCGATAAGGATATTTCGGCAAAAGCGGAGGAACTTCAAAAAGTACTGAACGATATAGAATCTAAAACGGAGCGCTGGTTTGAGCTAAGCGCGAAGATGGAATAAGCCCCCCAGCCCCCAAAGGGGGATTTGGCGGTGTTCAGTAGCAGTAAGCAGTTTTACATACTGTTATTAAGCAGCGTGGCATTCCCCTCCTTTGGAAGAATGCCCGCAGGGCGGGGTGGGAAAAATTTTCAATAAAGTTTAAACCCACCCGGCTTTCAGCCACCCCTCCTTCGGAGGTAAAGGAGAGCCCACTGACAGCTAAAAGCTAATTGCTGACAGCTATCAAATAACGAATCAACGCATAACCGAATAACCCTAAAATGAGCTATACCTCTTTCCTTTGGAAATCCACTAATGCGCACGGTATCCATTCGCCGTTTGTGTACCGTTTTGTAGCAAATGGCATTTACGGACGCAACAACCGCATTATACCAAAACGCAGGTACGAAGGCATATCGGCAGATGCACTGGAGGTGCTGTTCCGTACACTAGGGTATTTTAAGGCATTCAGACTCATGGTTACCGGCGAAGACAAACAGGCTGCCACGCTTACCGAAACCATACGTACCGTAGGCGAAGACACTAATACACAAATGTGGTTCTTCTCCCCTATGGCATCCGTGCCGGGCGGTGCCGAACTGGTGGTTTTGGCAGGAAACAACTATAACGAACTCCTGGCCGCCTTTAAGCGCGGACTGGAAGATGCTAATGATAAAACCGTTTTTGCCCTGTGCTATATGTATAGCACGCCACAAATGCAATTTGCCTGGGAAATGCTTATTGCCAACCCAAGAGTAAGCGTGAGTGTAGACACCTATCATTTAGGACTGCTTTTTATACGACGCGGACAGGCAAAACAGCATTTTACCATACGCCCCTTTACCTCGTTTTTTACCGATGCCGTTTTAGGTATTAAAAACCTGTGGGGGCTTTTTGGATAGATAAAATTTTGTCATTTGTAACAAAATAACAAATAACAAATTTATTTTATACCTTTACGTTTAAACAAACAACTATGCGGATAGTTACCTTTAAGCGAATCACTGAATTTTCACAGATACATCCTGACGCTGAAACACCCCTGCGCTTTTGGTATTATACAGTTTCGTCTAAAGACTGGTATTCAATAAATGATATACGGACGGATTTTAATTCGGTAGATTATGTGGGTAATCATCGTTTTGTTTTTAATATTAAAGGAAACAGCTACCGTCTTATTGCCATTATTTCATTTAATGCAAAAAAAGTGTACATCCGCTTTATAGGAACCCATTCAGAATACGACAAGATTAAGGACATAAAAAATATTTAGTCATGATACACAATGAGAAAGAGTATAATGCTATAGTAGAAAGGATAGAAATTCTTTTACAAGAGCAGGAAAATATTGAAAATGAAGATGCACAAGGGTATATTGAACTAAATATCCTATCTGACCTTGTGGCTTATTATGAAGAGAATAATTTTCCCGTTAAAAAGCCTACACTCATAGAAACAATGAAGCTACGCATGCACGAACGTGGTTTAAACCAAAAAAAATTATCAGAAATCCTTGGTATAAGCACTTCAAGAGTTAGCGAATACCTGACCGGTAAAAGTGAGCCACCTTTAAAAATAGCACGTGACATTAGCCAAAAACTGGATATTGATCCGGTAATAGTTCTTGGTATAGAAAATTAAATTTTTAAATAATAGATTTTTAGAACGTTAGATTTTAGATTAAAAGACAATTAGCCTAATCTTCTAAGCATCCAAAAATCTAACGTTCTAAAAATCCAATAATCTAATTGTGCCGCAAGGCATGCGCCAGTTGGGCTTTGTTCATTTTACTGCGGCCTTCTATGCCTACTTTTTTAGCCTGTTCATAAAGGTCTTGTTTGGTACGGTCTTCATACGTTGCGGCCTCACCGCCACGTTTTTCGGCACCATCGCTGTTTGCAATACGCGCCGACTTTTCCTTGCTGTACCCTTTTCGGCGCAGGGCTTCATACTGGTCAGGATCCTTAATCTGCGGACCCGGTGTTTTTCTTTGTGGCATAATAATTATATTTTGTGGTTAATCAATATATAAAGTTACGCACAGCATGTGCAACAAAGCGTTAAGCACCAGTTAATCAAAACCTTATAAAACGCCAAAAGGTATACCTTTTAAGGTATACCTTTCGACCAGAATACATAAATCAACCCTTATCTAGTAATTTGCTTATTCAGCAGATTTTTTTGCTGCGTCGTTTTCTTCGCCTTTAGCCGTTATACGGTCCCATTTAAACATAGGGGCGAATTTTAGCTTAATCTCTGCAATTTTCCTGTTGTCCTCGCCGGAAAGGCCTTCTTTTTCTACCGTGTTTTTACGGGCATCAAGTGCTTCGTACCACGCTTTTACTTTGTCAAGATCCTGACGTGAATATGAATCCCTGTTAGCCTTAAAGCTCTCATAAAATTTCTCATAAACGGTAAGGATGTTAGCCTTATTAACCCATGCAAAGGTCATATCGCCTTCCTTAACGTTATTAGGGCCAAACAGCACATCGGCTATAGCGTTACCTGTTGCAGCGGCTGTAGCATTAGCTTTTTCTTTTATGGTTTCTTCAGCCTGGGTTTTAGCACCTTCAAATTTAGCTTTGGCAGCCTGAACCTTTTCGCTCGATTTTGCATCGTTTTCAAGTACGGCAAGCGATGAATCAGCCTTAGCTGTCATTACTTCATATTCATGTTGGATAGCTTCCCAGTTAGCAGCCTTTTCTTCGGCAGCAATGTTATTAACCGAGTCTACAAAGGCCACATACTGGTCTACTTTTTTCTCGGCCTTCATTTTAGTTTCGTCTTTACAAGACGTTAGTGTAAGAGCACCCAGTGCTACTACAGCTGCAAGATTTAATTTTTTCATGGTTATATTTTTTGTTACTTATCTTGAATCAAAATTATGCAGATTTTAGCCACACATCAAAATAAGCCCCAATAAATTATAAATACTTTAATATTTTTAACCTAATTTTAAATATTTTAATAAAATTTTAAAACTTGGCTTTATATTGGTTTTACGCTTTGAAATACCCCCAAAAACGATATTTTGGAACAAAATCATCTGACAATTAAGTATTTAAGAAAACTCTTAAATATTTAAATGTGTTTCTTAACAATTTTGGCACGTGGATTGCCTTTTACTAATCAGGGAATTAATATTTTTATTGCCAAAAAACAACATACCCAATAATTAAACACATAAAACTACCATGAAAAAAATTACTTTACTCTTAATCGCCCTGCTTGCTACAGCTTTTAGCCTGCAGGCACAGCGCTACCAAACCGGTAACCTTACCATATTTAGCGAAGACGGCGCCCAGTTTTATCTTGTGCTGAATGGACAACGCTATAATGATAAGCCGCAGACAAATGTTCGTGTGGAAATGCTGCCTAACCCGTACTACGACTGCAAGATTATTTTTGCCAATACCCGCATACAAACCCTGAGCAAGAACATAGAGATAGCCGATATGGACGATATAATGCAGGATGTAACCTACCGTATAAAAAAGGATAAAAAAGGCAGGCGTACCCTTCGTTTTTATTCTAATATACCGGCAGCGCAAAATATGGTACGCCCTAAAAACTGCGCCGTATACCACTATGGTGAGCCAAACGATATGTACATAGGCCCGGACAACACCGTATACCACCAGGAAACCACCACCACTACCTATAACGATGGTTTTGGGATGAATGTAAACGTGGGCGGCGTAGGCATGAGTGTAAACGTACCGGGTAGTAACGGCACTACCACTACAACCACTACTACTACAACAACCGGCGGATATACCACCAACAATGGCAATAACGGTTACAACAACAACGGCAATAATAACAACGGCAATAATAACAACAGCAACAATAATAACGGCTATAACAACAGCAACAACAATAACGGCTATAACAACAGCAACAACAATAACGGCTATAACAACAGCAACAACAATAACGGCTATAACAACGGCAACAACAATAACGGCTATAACAACGGCAACAACAATAATGGCGACTGCCGCGTGGCGATGAGCAGTGGCGACTTTGAAGCTGCTGTAAATACCATTAAAGGCAGTAGTTTTGACGATACCCGCGAAGGTACTGCAAGGCAAATCCTGTCTAATAATTGTATGAATACCGACCAGATTATAAGCCTTATAAAGCTCCTTACTTTTGAAGAAAACAAACTGACCCTGGCCAAATATGCCTACAACTTCTGTGTAGACAAAAAGAGTTATTTTAAAGTAGCCAATACGTTTACCTTTGATAATTCAAAAAGGGAAATGAACGAGTTCCTGCAAGGGCAACGGTAATTTATTTTAAATTATAAATTCTGAATTTTAAATTAGCTGCTCCCACGGGGCAGCTTTTTTATTGCCACATACGTTCCTCATGGCTTTCATAAAACTTTATTGTAAAGGCATACAAATGAGTTATAAAGTTTCACAAAGAGTTAAAACTTCGCAACGCTTTGCGCCTCATTTAAAATTTATAATTCAGAATTTAAAATAAACTTTTTTTGAGATTGCTTCGTCGTGCCTCCTCGCAATGACAGAACGTGAAGAAAGTCCTCAATTAACAAATCAACGAATACACAAATCAACAAATCCACATCTCCCTAATTACCAAGTAACCAAAAAAAGCCCGGAACACTCATGTTCCGGGCTTTTGGTTATGTATCAGTAAAGGATTACTCCTCTGATTTTGTAAGCACCCACTCGCCTGTGTTTAGCAGGGTTTCGGCTTTCTTGTATTTCATTGTTTCCACTTTGCCGCTCATAATGTGCTGTATGGTAACATTGTCATTACGGTTAATCTTCGGCGCGTCCCTTACAATGGTTTCAGTAACCTGAGGGGCTTGCTGTGCCTGCTGTTCGCCTGTGCGGGCAGCCCTTTCCAGTTGCTCCTCGGTATTTAGCACCTCTTCCTTAGATTCTATGTACTGCTGCCTCGGCGGCTCAGCAATCCTTTGCTCGGCAATTTCAGGACTTTGCTGCTGAGGCAGGTCGGCCTTAAGCAGGAACGATATTACCTCACGGTTAATCTCGGTAAGCGACTTACGGAACAGCTTGTACGCCTCTTCCTTGTAAATAAGAAGCGGGTCTTTCTGCTCGTGTACGGCAAGCTGCACGGATTGTTTCAGCTCGTCCATTTTGCGCAGGTGCTTTTTCCATGCTTCATCTACTACGGCAAGTGTAATGCTCTTTTCAAAATCATCTATCAGCGTAAGTCCTTCGGTTTGGTATGCCTTTTCAAGGTTAGTAACCACACTCATAATCTTCACGCCATCGCCAAACGGAACTACAATACGCTCGTACTGGGCGTTGTTGTTTTCGTATACGTTTTTAATAACAGGGAACGCCTCGGCGGCATTGTTAGCACACCTGGCAGTATACGCTTCAGATACGGCTTTGTACACTTTGGCAGTAAGCTCATCTTCGGATAGTTTTACAAACTCGCTTTCCGTTACCGGAGAACTGATAGAGAAGCTACGGATAAGGTCAAACTCAAAGTTCTGGAAATCACGTACCGGCTTGTTGTTGCTTACTATGGTATCGGTAAGGTCGTACATCATGTCGGCAATATCCACCTTCAGCCTGTCGCCAAACAGGGCGTGCTTCCTTTTCTTGTACACGTTTTCACGCTGCTTGTTCATAACGTCATCATACTCAAGCAGGCGCTTACGCTGGCCGAAGTTGTTTTCTTCTACCTTCTTCTGCGCACGCTCTATAGATTTTGTCATCATAGAATGCTGGATTACTTCGCCCTCTTTAAGTCCCATACGGTCCATAACCTTGGCTACCCTCTCAGAACCGAAAAGGCGCATAAGGTTATCTTCAAGCGATACGTAGAACTGAGAGCTGCCCGGATCTCCCTGGCGGCCTGCACGGCCACGCAGCTGGCGGTCTACACGGCGCGAATCATGGCGTTCTGTACCAATAATGGCAAGTCCGCCCGCAGCCTTAACCTCCGGCGTAAGCTTAATGTCGGTACCACGGCCTGCCATGTTAGTAGCTATGGTTACGATGCCCGGCTTACCGGCTTCAGCTACAATGTCGGCTTCTTTTTTGTGAAGTTTGGCATTCAGTACGTTGTGGTGAATACCCCTCATCTTAAGCATACGGCTAAGGAGTTCTGATATTTCTACCGAAGTGGTACCTATAAGTACCGGCCTTCCTGCTTTAGACAGGGTTACCGTATCTTCTATAACCGCGTTAAACTTCTCGCGCATGGTCTTATAAATAAGGTCGTGCTGGTCGTTTCGCGATATTGGCCTGTTAGTAGGTATTTCTACCACGTCAAGCTTGTATATTTCCCAGAATTCGCCAGCTTCGGTAACGGCAGTACCCGTCATACCCCCAAGCTTGCTGTACATCCTGAAATAGTTTTGCAGGGTAATGGTAGCAAAGGTTTGGGTAGCGGCTTCAATCTTTACGTTCTCCTTGGCTTCAATCGCCTGGTGAAGACCGTCTGAGTAGCGGCGCCCGTCCATAATACGGCCGGTTTGCTCGTCTACAATCATTACCTTATTGTCCATAACCACATACTCCGTGTCTTTTTCAAACAGGGTATAGGCTTTAAGAAGCTGTGTCAGGGTATGTATACGCTCACTTTTTACAGAAAAATCAGCAAACAGTTTTTCCTTAAGCGATGTTTCGGCTTCCTTATCCAGCTTTTTCTTTTCTATAGCGGCAATCTCCGTTCCTATATCCGGAAGTACAAAGAAGTCGTTATCAGTGTCCTGAGAAAGGAATTTGATACCGTTATCGGTAAGTTCTACCTGGTTGCTTTTCTCTTCTATAACAAAATACAGTGCCTCGTCAACCTTGTGCATATCGCGGTTGTTGTCTGCCATGTACTGGCTTTCTGTTTTTTGCAGCAGTTGCTTAACACCTTCTTCACTAAGGAATTTTATCAGTGCCTTGTTCTTTGGCAAACCACGGTGTACCCTTAGTAATAGGAAACCGCCTTCTTTGGTTTTGCCTTCCTTAATAAGTTTTTTGGCTTCGGCCAAAACACCATTAAGCAATGTACGCTGCAGGGCAAAAAGGTTATCTACCTTAGGCTTAAGCTCGTTAAACTCGTGGCGGTCGCCGTTAGGTACCGGCCCCGATATAATAAGTGGCGTACGGGCATCGTCTATCAATACCGAGTCTACCTCATCTACAATAGCGAAGTTATGTTTACGCTGTACCAGGTCTGCCGGCGAGTGCGCCATGTTATCCCTTAGGTAGTCAAAACCAAACTCGTTGTTTGTACCATAGGTAATATCTGCGGCATACGCCTTACGACGGCCTTCGCTGTTTGGCTGGTGGTTGTCTATACACTCTACGGTAAGCCCGTGGAATTCAAACAATGGTGCTTTCCAGGCGCTGTCACGCTTGGCCAGGTAGTCGTTTACCGTTACAAGGTGTACACCAAGCCCGGTAAGCGCGTTTAGGTATACCGGCAGTGTAGCCACAAGGGTTTTACCCTCACCCGTTTGCATCTCGGCTATCTTACCCTGGTGCAGTACGGTACCGCCCATAAGCTGCACGTCGTAGTGAATCATATCCCAGGTTACTTCCCTGCCGGCCGCGTTCCATGAGTTGGCCCACGTAGCCTGGTCGCCGTTAATGGCTATGTACGGCTTGGTTTGTGCCAGCTCCCTGTCTGTAGCAGAAGCGGTTACCGTTATAGAAGTATTATCCTTAAAGCGGCGCGCGGTTTCCTTAACCACGGCAAACGCTTCAGGAAGTAGTTCCATAAGTGTTTTTTCAGAAATTTCGTAGGCCTCTTTTTCAAGCGCGTCTATAGAAGCGTAGATATCTTCGCGGGCGTCTATGTCCTGTGTTTTTTCTACCTCGGCAAGGTAAGAGGCTATTTTAGCGTCTTTATCGGCACGGGCTTCACGTATCCTTTCCTTAAAGTATATGGTTTTTGCCCTAAGCTCGTCATGCGACAGCTGCGTAAGCGCACCCTCAAACGATTTAATTTTCGTAACGATGGGTTGCAGCAACTTTACGTCTTTTTGCGACTTATCGCCTACAAACGCTTTTAAAATGCTGTTTACTAAACTCATTATCTATATAATTACTATGTGTATTTTTTGTAATACGCGCACAAATTTAAATAAAAAAAGCCTCTGTTACAGAGACTTTTCCTTCCAAATCTATTTTGTGCTTTTAATATTCATCCTCGTTCCAAAGATAATCTTCGTCGGTAGGATAATCAGGCCATATTTCCTCCATCGATTCGTAGATTTCTCCCTCATCTTCAATGGATTGCAGGTTTTCGACAACCTCAAGTGGCGCTCCTGTCCTTATGGCATAGTCGATTAGCTCGTCTTTTGTAGCCGGCCATGGCGCATCACTTAAATAAGATGCCAGTTCTAGTGTCCAATACATCTTCTAAAAATTTAAGATTTATGCAAAAATAAATTTATTACTGAAAAAGTCAAGTAAATTTTTACTTAATTTAAGAAAAAAAGAAAGAACGTTTGCGCTTCGCAGTGTTCAGTATCCGGTTTACAGTAGTCAGTGTCTTAGTCATACGTATTTACAATACCAGATAACTGAACACTGTAAACTGACAACTGCAAACTATAACTTCTCCGGTATCCACTTTACCTCATCGGCACCCAAATCTTTGGACAACTTCCGTGCCAATACAAAAAGGTAGTCAGAAAGGCGGTTTATGTATGCCAAAACGTTGTTTTCAAAGGGTTCCAGCTCATACAAATGTACCGAAAGGCGCTCTGCCCTGCGGCAAACGCAGCGTGCTATATGACAATATGACACCGTTGTATGCCCACCGGGAAGCACAAAATGCATCATGGGTTCCAGCTGGTTTTCCATACCATCTATCTCGTTTTCGAGGAGTTGTATATCGGCTTCCGAAATTTTAGGAATGTTAAGGCGCTCCTTGCCATTCTTTAAAATAGCCTTGTCGGGTGCGGTTGCCAATATGGCACCCACGGTAAAGAGCCTGTCCTGTATTTTTTCGAGTATTTTTTTATACTCCGGGTTAATATCCTGGTCACGGATAAGCCCCAGGTGCGAGTTTAGCTCATCTATAGTACCGTAACTCTCTATGCGGATGTGGTGCTTAGGCACACGCGAACCCCCAAACAGGGCCGTAGTACCTTTATCACCGGTTTTTGTGTAGACTTTCATTTTTGAGCTGCTGAGCTGCTGAGCCACTTAGTTTCTTAGCTTTTATGCTCAACGGCTCAGTAGCTAAGAAGCTCAGCGGCTCAGAAACTTATTTATGCGGATTAAGATTTACATTCTCACTCTCTATAACACCGTCGCGCAGGCGGATAACACGGTGCGCGTAGGCGGCTATGTCTTCCTCGTGGGTTACCAGGATTACGGTATTGCCACCGGCATGGATGTCGCCAAAAAGTTTCATGATTTCGACTGACGTTTTACTGTCCAGGTTACCCGTGGGCTCATCGGCCAGGATAATAGACGGGTGGTTTACCAACGCCCTTGCCACAGCCACACGTTGCCTTTGCCCCCCCGAAAGCTGGTTCGGCTTGTGGTCCATACGGTCTTGTAGGCCTACCTGGGTAAGCACTTCGGTAGCGCGCTGGTTACGTTCTGGCTTTTTATAGCCGGCATACACCATAGGCAGGGCCACATTATCTAACGCCGTGGTGCGGGGCAGCAGGTTAAAGGTCTGGAAGACAAAGCCTATTTCCTTATTACGGATTTCAGCGAGCTCGTCATCGCTCATGCGGCTTACGTCCTTGTTATTCAGGATATAGCTGCCGCCGCTTGGTGTATCCAGGCAACCCAGCAGGTTCATCAGCGTACTTTTACCCGAACCGGAAGGGCCCATCAGGGCTACGTATTCGCCTTTGTTAATGGTAAGGTTTACTCCCTTAAGCACTTTTACAATTTCACTACCCAGTGGAAAATCGCGGGTAATGCCTTTTATCTCTATAATAGGTTGTGACATGGTTATAATTTGTGACCCTAAAAATAGACATTTTTTTTGGGAAAAGAGATTTTTTAGATTGTTGGATTTTTAGACATTATAGCTTTTATATATAAAAATCCAACAATTTAAAAATCCGGTAACCTAAGAAGTCCAAAAATCTAAAATCTATCCAAAAACGGCAACGTTTTCTCCGTCAAAGCTGGCAAATACCATACTTGGATGCGAATCCTGGTGGAAAATGTTCCCTTGTGCATCTATGGCTATGGCTCCGGCAAAACCATCATAGGGTTTTAGTTCGGTAAAGGTTTTGGCAAAAGCATCGCTTATAGGCATACCATCGGTAACACGGGTTACGATTTTAGTGGCAGTAGCATTGCTTACTATGTCTTCCCCTACCCCGGTGCAGCTTACGCCGCAAAAAGCATTGGCATAATTACCCGCCACGGTAGCAGAGTCAGATATACGGCCTACCATTTCAAATCCCTTCCCTCCGGTAGAAGTAGCCACGGCAATTTTTCCGTCGGCATCAAGGGCTACGCAGCCCACGGTACCTGTTCCGGTGGCAGCGAGTTTCTTTTCAAATTCGGCGCGGCGTTCAGGGGTTTCAGTACTGAACTCCTCAAAACCATTCTTACGGGCAAAATCCGTTGCCCCTTCGCCACCTAAAACACGGTCGTCATACGTCATTAGTTTTTCGGCAACCTGAATGGGGTTTTTTACCTCCTGAATGTTTATTACCCCACTCAGCTTTTGGGTAGTACCATCCATCAGGGCGGCGCTCATGCGTATTTGTCCGTCGCTTTGTATCTGCGAACCCGTACCGGCATTAAACAGCACATCGTCTTCCAGCAGGCTTACGGCATATACTACGGTTTCGGTAGCGGTATGTGTTTTAAGGTACTCGTACGATTGTTTTACAATAGCTTTAAGTGCCTCCTGCTTAGCAGTCTTGGTTTTCAGGTCGGTCGATGATTCACTGAAAAAACCACCGTGAATGATTATTTTCATAATAGCCTCTCCCCTACCTCCTCTCCAAAGGAGAGAGAAACTCGGGCGTATTTAAAATCGTTTATTATTATCTAATGCTTACAGGGTACTACCTCCCCTTTGGGGAGGGTTAGGGAGGGGCTTTTTACTCCCTGTCGTCGGCACTCACTTTTGGGTCGGCATTGTCGCTGTCCTGCTCCACCATAAGCGGCAGAGAGTACTGCGAATTGCGGATTTCCATTTGATGCGTGTTCAGGTCGTATGTATCGTACATGCTCATTACGTGTACTACCAGGTTGTTAATACTAATGGGTTTGCCAAGCTCTACCTGGGTAAGGTTAGTATCCTTAATCTGGCGCCCGTCCACAATAATCACAAGCCCAGAACCTATGGCCTCCATACGTCCGTTGCCCGTAATAAGCAGGCCGGTATCTTCACCAAGGCCTATACCTATGGTGCGCGGATTACCCACCACCGTTTGGAACAGGCGGCCTATGCGTCCGCGCTGTACAAAGTGGGTGTCTATGATTACATCCTGTATAAGCCCAAGGCCACTGGTAATTTTTACCTCGCCCTTAAGCAGGGCTTCTCCGCTGCTGCCCTGATAAATCATGTTGTTACTGGCAGCGGCGGCACCCGCACTGGTACCGGCGTATATAAAATCTTCATTTTTGAACTTGTCCAGCAGTATGTCCTGGAACTCCGTACCCCCAAGTATAGAGGTAAGGCGCAGCTGGTCGCCGCCGGTAAACATTACCACATCGGCATTACGCAGGCGTTGCAGGACCTCCGGGTCATGCGTCTGTTCGCGTTTCTCTATATACAATACACCAACATTATGGGCATTAAGATATGCAAATGCCTTAATATATTCCGGCCCTACCTCACGCGGTATTACCGAGGCGGTAGTAACCATTTCTATACGGCTTTCTTCACCTAGTCTTGACTCCTGTATAATGCGTTTCATTATACCGGTTTCAAAAAAATTCAGGTTATTGGCTACATTCTGGTCATAGGATGCCTCTGTAAAGCTGCCTTTATCTACAGCGCCGCCTATAATTATTAGTTTTCCCTTTACATTATTCATAGGTGCAAAAATACGTTAAAAAGCTAAAAACGCGAATGATGGGTTAATTATTTCTTTCCAAATTGTTACGCGAAACAATATCGTTAAAAAAAATTCACTATAACCCTACTATAAGTGATTTTTTTTAACTAATTTTCTGTCGACGAAATACAAAGCACTGGTATTTGTGTTAATTTTTCGTAAATAATCAAAGATTACATATTTTAAAAGCGCCAAAAAACAATTCTAATTTCCCCTTGAAACCGATTATGAAGATTGAAAAGATCCAGGCCCTTAAAGGCCCCAACATTTGGAGTGTTAAGCGTAAGAAACTCGTCCAGATGCGCCTTAACCTTGAAGAATTAGAACAGCAGCCCACGAACAAAATCCCGGGATTCAGGGAGCGAATAGAGGCACTCATCCCTTCTATGTACACCCACCGCTGTAGCGAAGGTGTACCCGGCGGGTTCTTTGCCCGTGTAGACCGCGGTACCTGGATGGGCCACGTTATAGAGCATATAGCGCTTGAAATACAAACCATAGCAGGTATGGAAACCGGTTTTGGCCGCACGCGCGAAACCAAGACACCCGGCACCTATAATGTGGTGTTTAGCTATGTAGAGGAAAACGTAGGCATCTATGCAGCCGAAGCATCGGTACGCATAGCCGAAGCCCTTATAGCCGGTATCGAATACGACCTGGATGCCGACATACAGGAAATGCGCCGCATACGCGAACGCGACCGCCTGGGCCCAAGCACCGGAAGTATTGTAGAGGAGGCCGTAGCACGCGACATCCCGTGGATACGACTGGGAACCAACTCACTGGTACAACTGGGGTATGGCATTAACCAAATGCGTTTCCAGGCCACGATTACCAATAAAACCAGCCACATAGCAGTAGATATTGCCTGTAACAAGGAGCAGACCAAGCGTATGCTGGAAGCTGCTTCCATCCCCGTGGCAAGTGGTGGCATTTGCACTAACGAAGAAGGCTTGCAGCAAATCATAGACAAAATAGGTTACCCTGTAGTACTGAAACCGCTGGATGGCAACCATGGTAAAGGCGCTTCTATAAACGTAAAAACGTTTGAACATGCCGTTGCCGGGCTGGAATTCGCCCAGAAATACGGCAGCCGTGTTATTGTAGAAAAATTCATTACCGGGTTTGACTTCCGGGTATTGGTCATAGATAATAAAGTAGTGGCCGCCGCCCAAAGGGTGCCTGCCCATATAAAGGGCAATGGCGTGCATAGCATACAGGCCCTTATAGATATAGAAAACCTGGACCCGCGCCGTGGCTACGGACACGAAAATGTACTGACCGAAATTACGGTAGACCGCGATACCACCGACCTGCTGGAAAAGAAAGGATATACACTGGATACTGTTCCTGCCGAAGGCGAAATTGTGTACCTTAAGTCTACAGCCAACCTAAGTACCGGTGGTACATCGGTAGATGTGACCGACCTAATGCACCCTGAAAATATTTTCCTGTCGGAACGTATAAGCCGCGTTATAGGCCTGGATGTATGCGGTATAGACATCATGGCCGAAAACCTTACGCAGCCGCTTAAGGAAAATGGCGGTGTTATCCTTGAGGTAAATGCCGCACCGGGTTTCCGTATGCACCTTGCCCCAAGCGAAGGCCTGCCGCGTAACGTTGCCGCACCGGTTTTAGACATGCTGTACCCACCGGGCAAGCCCAGCCGCATCCCTATTTTTGCGGTTACCGGTACTAATGGTAAAACCACCACTACCCGACTGCTGGCACATATTGTAAAAAACAATGGTTTCCGCGTGGGCTTCACCACATCTGACGGGATTTACATACAAAACCACATGCTGGAAAAGGGCGACACCACAGGCCCGTTCAGTGCAGAATATATACTGAAAGACCCTACCGTGGAGTTTGCCGTACTGGAAACCGCACGCGGCGGATTACTGCGCTCAGGCCTTGGCTTTAGCCGATGCGATATTGGTATTATTACCAACATCCAGGAAGACCACCTGGGCATGAATGACATTAATACGCTGGATGATCTTGCCAAAGTAAAACGTGTGATTCCGCGAAGTGTAAAAAAAGACGGTTGGGCTGTATTAAACGGCGACGACCCGGAGTGTATTAAAATAGGTAAAGAGCTGGAATGTAACGTGGCGTACTTTAGTATGGATGAGGACAACCCGTTTATTAAGGAGGAAGCCAAAGCAGGCCGTGTTACCGCCGTATACGAAAACGGCTTCATTACCATAAAAAAGGGCAGCTGGAAAATACGTATAGACAAAGCCATGCACGTGCCCCTTACCATGGGCGGCAAGGCAAGGTTTATGATAGCCAATGTACTCGCGGCTACCCTGGCATCGTATCTGTGGGGCTTTAAGACGGAAGACATAAGCCTGTCCTTACAAACCTTTATACCGGGTGCCGCGCAAACGCCGGGCCGTATGAATATTTTTGAATTCAAAAACTTTAAAGTACTGATAGACTTTGCCCATAACCCTGCCGGTTACCTTGCTGTGGAAGACTTTTTACAAAATGTTGAGGCTACCAAAAAAATAGGAATCATATCGGGTGTGGGAGACAGGCGCGACCAGGACATCCGTGATTGTGCCACCATAGCCGCACGTATGTTTGACCACGTAATCATCCGCAATGAAAAACACCTGCGCGGACGTACCGAAGAAAATATAAACGGCCTGATACTTGAGGGTTTTGAAGCAAGCGGAAGGCAAATTACCTACGAAATTATTCCGAAAGAAACGGAAGCGATAAAGCACGCGATACAAAATGGCGAAGACGGAAGCTTCATCGTTGCCTTGAGCGATGTAGTGACTAATGCCATACAGGTAGTACAGGGTTATTTAGACCTTGAAAACGAAGAAGCGTTGCAAAACCAGTAATAACCAAAACGAAAAAGGAGCTTACTATTAAGCTCCTTTTTTTATTTATTATAGTATTGCGCTATACGCCCTCAACCCCTACAATCATGAATATCTTATCAAGGTCTTCGCGGCATATAGGCTTAAGCAGGTAGTCTTTTACTATGTGGCTGTAATTACGTGCTTTGCTTAAATCCTGTTCGTCATTAGAAGAGCTTATCATAAAAATAGTGGCGCTACAGCCTGTGTCCTGCACCAGCTTAGTATATTCTTCTAAAAACTGCCAGCCGTCCATAATGGGCATATTTACATCCAGCAGTATAAGCTCCGGGAAAGTGCCGTCTACAGCAGCCTGCTTAAGGCTCTCAATAGCATCAAGTCCGTTGCCAAAAAAGACAGGATCTACATGTATATTATTTTGCTTAAAAAGGTTTTTAAGCAAAAAATGATAAATCTTGTCGTCGTCTATTACATACATACCACTAACCTTCTTCATTAAAATACAATTTAAATACCGTGCCACGATTTACCTCACTGGCTACTTCTACCCGGCCGCCCATGGCTTCTACCTGGTTTTTTGTAATAAATAGCCCTATACCACGCGAATTCTGGTGCTTGTGGAATGTCTTGTACATACCAAAAAGGGCATTTCTGTGCTTCTTAAGGTCTATACCAATTCCGTTGTCGCTAATGTACAAAACTTTTTGTCCATTTTCAATCGCAAAATCATAAGAAATTACAGGTTTTTTATCTGAAGAAGAGTATTTTATAGCATTTGTTGTAAAATTTAACAAAACACTTTCTAAATATGCCGGGTTATAGTACACCGTAACATCCAGCGGGATATTAATTTCTATAGTAACCGCATGCTTTGTTATTTCATTATGCAGTATGGTAAGTATGTTTTTAAGGTAATACCTCAGGTTAAGTCGCTCCTTTACGTTCTTAACCTCAGTTTGTATCTCTACCAGTTCTTTAAGGTGGCTTATGGTTATGGTAAGCCCGTCTGATATGGCTTCCAGATGATCCAGCATTTCATCGCGCTCAGCATTATCTGCCGTTTTTATAAGATCCAGCAGCATGCGCAGGTTACTGGCATGCGAGCGCAGGTTGTGCGATACAATATGGGCAAAGTTACTAAGGCGGTTGTTTTGTTCCCCTACAATGGTAATGGTCTTGCCCAGTGTTATTTCCTTTTCCTTAAGCTCAGTAATATCTTTAAGTGTACCTACCGCCCTAAACGGCTTGTCGTTTTTAAACTCTACAATCTGCCCGCGGCTCATTACCCATCGGTAGCCATCTTTAGCATGTTTTATACGGTATATATGCTCAAAACGTGGTGTTTTTCCAGAAATATAGTCGTTAACCGCGCGTATGTGGCCTTTTGTATCTTCCTTAAAAATGCGGCTGCGCCATTGTTCCTGGGTCCATACGGTATCTTTTTCCTCCATGCCCGCTATTTTCATGCTCTGGGCAGAAAAGTATACTTCACCGGTAACCATGTTATAATCCCATATCCCTTCAGAGGCGGCCTCAAGGGCAAAACGAATGCGTGCCTCAGATCCCCGAAGCATTATTTCCTGTTCCTTTTGTATGGTAATATCACTCATCCTGCCGTAAAATATCACACTTCCGTCTTCCTGGGCTTCCGGGTTAGCGTGCACTTTCAGCCAGCGGAATCCTTTTTCGGGTAATGACACCTGATACTCAAACTCCCACGCCCTGCTATGCTTACGCGCCCTGTGCAGCGATACATAAAACCTCCGGTTATACTCCGGAAGTAATCGACTGTTTAGCGCCCCAACAAAATCAGACATGAACCGTGCCGAACTTATTTCATAAATAGCATTGACAGATTCGCTGCAATACTCCAGCGAATAGTCATTTTTGGGTTTCCATAGCAATTTAAAAATAACATCCGGTACCTGGTCCAGTAACTTCTTATAAAACTCATTAAGAGGCTCTGACTCATACACATCCGGGGCAGTAAACAACTTCATACGATAAAATTAATACAAATTATCCTAAGACCGTGAATTATTCGATATAATACTTATTTTCTGGGATGAAAGTTACTAACCACCTGTTTCAGGAAGCTTCTGTCTACGTGCATGTACACTTCGGTAGTGGTTATGGACTCGTGCCCCATCATAAGCTGTATGGAACGCAGGTCGGCTCCATTTTCCAGTAAATGGGTGGCAAACGAATGCCTGAAGGTATGCGGGCTTATGTTTTTTTGCAGGCTGATTTTTTCAGCCAGGCGTTTTATTACCGTAAATACCATGGCACGCGTAAGGCCGGTTCCCCTGCGGCTGAGGAACAATGTATCTTCATGGCCTTTTTTAATATCCAGCTGCGCACGGATTCCTTCCCTATAATGCGTCATGTATTTTTGGGTTGCGCCACTAAGCGGCACAAAACGCTGTTTACTCCCCTTACCGGTTACCCGTATAAAACCCTCCTCAAAAAACAGGTCAGACAACCGCAGCCCCGTAAGTTCAGATACCCTGAGCCCACAACCGTACAGGGTTTCCAGCATGGCGCGGTTACGCTCGCCATCGTCTTTACTAAGGTCTATAGCACCAATGAGGCTGTCTATTTCGGCAATGGAAAGCGTATCGGGCAGCTTACGCCCCGTTTTTGGCACCTCTATAAGCTCCAGCGGCATGTCTTTACGGTAGTCTTCAAACATTAAATAGTTAAAAAAACTCTTAAGGCCCGATATCAGCCGTGCACGTGAGCGGGGACTGAGTTCGCCTGCCATCTGGTAAATAAACTGCTGCAGCGTTTCTTCGGTTATAGCTACGGGGGAAACATCTATCGTATTCTCTTCCAGATATTTCAGCAGGCGATTTATATCAAAAAGATAGTTTGTTAGCGAATTTTCAGACAGCCCGCGCTCTATTTTCAGGTAGGTTGTATAGCCTTTTATATATCTGCTCCAGGACTGCATTTGCGGTTAAAATTGTGTGAATTAAGAAATTGTTGATAAAACGACCAATTTTAAGTATATAATTTTGGAAAACAAAACTAAAACTAATTAAACATGAAACTATTTAATATTTTAACAGCGAGTACCCTTATGATGGGAGCTGTTGCGACGATGAATGCACAGGATAATGGCGGTGCAACCGGAGGAAGTACTTCACCAAGCTTTGGTGTAAAAGGTGGTGTTAACTTTGCTACTATAAATGGCAGCGATTTTGACAGCCCTGATTCCAGGACTAGTTTTCATGTTGGTGTT
This sequence comes from Bacteroidia bacterium, assembly GCA_046566705.1. Taxonomy (GTDB): domain Bacteria; phylum Bacteroidota; class Bacteroidia; order Flavobacteriales; family Flavobacteriaceae; genus Flavobacterium. The sequence continues at coordinate 53,776 of JBKHWE010000024.1, forward strand.
TTTGGGGAATTCCCAATAGCTCCCGATCTGTTTTCTATACAGGTAGAGGCGCTGTACTCAGGACAGGGATTTGAAACCGATGTCGATGGAGGCATTTTTGGCGGAAGTGGCAAGGTAGAATACCAACTGGACTACATTAACGTACCGGTACTGGCTAAATTTTACATTGTAAAAGGCCTTAGCCTGGAAGCAGGTCCACAGTTTAGCTTTAAGGTTAATGAGGAAATTGACGCCAACCCAAATGCTAACAGTGGCGACCTTGACCTGAACGAAGCCAAAGATTTTGAATTCGGCGTATCGGGTGGTCTTTCATTTGAAACCCCGCTGGGCATTTTTGCCACAGCGCGATACAACCAGGGTCTTACCGACATCATTGAAGACAGGGATGTAAAAAATTCAGTATTCCAGCTGGGTGTAGGATTTAAATTCTAACCCCACCGAAAATATAAAAATTTTGGTTGGTTACACACGAAAAAGGGGCTGCCTTAGTTGCGCCCCTTTTTCTATTTTATCGTAAAACCACTTCGGTTACCACCTCGCGGCGCATATCTTCATTAAGCATCTTCTTTATTTTATCGCGCCTGTAGCTTAGTTCCTCACGCAGTACTGCCGACGTAAGCTCTACGTACAGTATACTCCCTTTTAAGGCTATATTGCGGGTATAGGTATTTACACCATTACCCATAAGCCTGGTCCAGGCTTCGCGGATGTTAATCCCGTCTATGCCTTTTTGCAGGTTGTTCTGGTCTATAAATACCCGTAGTACATCGCTTACCGCATTAGAATCGTTAAGCCGCTTGGATTTTGCCATATTATTCTAACGAAATACGTCCTGATTTCTTATAGTGGTACTCTATATTATGCTGGTTTTTTGTTACCAGCTGCTCCTCATCTGCCGTAAGCAGTTCCTCATCCCATTTGGCATAATCTGTTACGTACTTTAAAACGGTTTTATCCCCTTCCTTTACTATGGTAAACGCCTCACTAAAATCATTTGCCCTAAAGGTACCGTCTATTTGCGGCATGGCTTTTTTGCGAAAGCCTTTAACACCTTTTACCTCAAAATAATCCACCGTAGGATTTATAGAATAATCTTTTTCAGAGCCATCGGGCATCAGTACTTTTTCTATTTCCCAGTAACCGTTCAGCCTGCTGTAATCGTTGCCTTCAAAATGTTTTTTGCAGCCGGTAAGCGTAAGCAGCACGGCGCCCACAAAAAACAATACTATCTTTTTCATTTCCTAAATAAATTGGTAACGGCAAATGTAGTTATTAATGGCCGTTCAGCACCCGCATTGCCCACGTATTTATTACATTTGATACAAAACCCTTTAGCATGAAAACGTTACGCCAATATATAATCCCCGCGCTGATACTGTTTATGGTATGCAGCGGAGCGTTTGCCCAAAAAATGTATTTCCCTAAAAACACAGGCCAATGGGAAACCACCGCACCGGCAAGCCTTGGCTGGAGCCAAAAGAACATACCGGCCATGCTAAGCTATCTTAAAGAAAAACATACCCGGGCTTTTATAATCCTGGTAAACGGCCGCATTGTAATGGAAGAATACATGAACGGCCACAAACAGTGGAAACCCTGGTACTGGGCCAGTGCCGGCAAAACCCTTACGGCAACTGCATTTGGCATAGCACAGCAGGAAGGCTTTACCGATATAAACACTCCTGTAACTACGTATCTGGGTACAGGCTGGACAAGCGCGCCTCCCGATAAAGAAGCACTGATTACCTGCCGCCACCTGCTTACCATGACCAGCGGTATAGACGACAGTATGGGCAATGCCGTTACGCCCGATAAATTGAAATTCAAAGCCGATGCCGATACCCGATGGGCCTACCACAATATTTACGTAAAGCTACAGGATGTTATAGCCAAAGCTTCCGGGAAAAGCTGGGAGGATTATTTTAACACCTCACTAAAAGATAAAATAGGTATGGGCGGGCTATGGCGTGATGGCCGCGGCCAAATGGAAGCGTTTAGCGTGTACTGGAGCAATGCCCGCAGTATGGCGCGTTTTGGTTTATTGGCGCTTAATAAGGGCAACTGGAATGGGGAGCAAATTGTAGCCAAGGCGTATTTTGAGGCCATGGTTACCCCATCTCAAGACATAAACAAATCGTATGGCTACCTGTGGTGGCTAAACGGAAAAGAAAGTTACCACCTGCCTGCCGCCCAAACTGAATTTAAAGGCAGCCTGATACCAAATGCCCCGGCCGATATGTATATGGCACTGGGCAAAAATGACCAGAAAATATACGTAATCCCGTCTAAGGACATGGTGATTATCCGCATGGGCGAGTCGGCTAATAATAAGAATTTTGCCCTATCTGATTTTGATGAGGAACTATGGGGAAAAATAAACGCCGTTATTAAGTAACGGCGTTTATTTTTTTAGAAAGTATACTTAACCCCGCCCGTGAGCAGTGCGTTTTTAAAGTCATAGTGATTGGAAAAATCCCTGTTTGGCGTATAGTAAATCCCCACTGAGATTTTTTTGGTAACGCATACCCCAGCTCCAACAGTAAAAAACATACTCGCATCCGGCTTTACATCAAGTGTACTTCCCTCCCCCTGAGGCCCATTAGAAACAAAGGTGTTATATTCCAGCTCCAGGGTACCGAAAGGTATGCCAACACCTACAGCTGCTTCAATAAAAATCCTGTCGGTACCGGAAAAGGCAAATGTTTGCCTTACGCCCATAGACAGGTCCACCTCTGTAATATCTGTTTTTAATTTATTGATTACCGTATAGGAAGACCCCAGCTGGTGCTGCTCGCTGCCATCGCCGGAGATTTTGCCAACCTGCGCTCTACCAAAAATAGAAAATCCTGAATATTTTATTTTAAGGGCTGCTTCTCCTCCTACAAAAAAAGCGAGTCCGTTTGCCTTTACATCTATATTACGACTCGGAAATGAAGTGCGTGAGGTAGTACTCCCCGCCCCTGCTATAACAGAAAACACAAAACTTGTCGGTTTCTCCTTAATTTCTTCGGCTATTACGGTTTCAAAACCGGTGCAACGGTTATAGTCCTGAAATACTTCTATAAGTGCCTGCCTGTTGTACCCCAGGTTTGCATATTTACTGTTCCTGTCGTCAGGGCACAGCACATCTATAGCCAGCTGCTGTTTAAAAAAGCTATTCTCGGCAACGGTAGCAGCCTGGTAGTTATACTTCTTGTAGATGAGTTGCTTTATTTTATTACCCTTATCGGCTACTTTGTAAAAATAGCGGTAGTTAGAGCCGTCCTCATAGAGGTATAACGAAGCATTGCTTTGCAGCAACACCTCCAGGAATACGGTTCTTTTCTCCAGTACAGGCTCTTTACCGCCAGATACCGCTGCCGCACTGCCCCCGGTAATATCCAGCTCTACATCGGCTTTGATAAATTTACGCCCGTCGGCACCGTACTCTGAAGTTACTTCGGGCTGTAGCGGTACATACGCATCGTTTTCTGTTTTGCGGAATTCCAGCCTTTTAATATCGCTGTAGTTTGTTTTGCGGAAAAGGACTTCTACACGCTGGCCGCCTATGCCTATATAATACCCCTTTACATCCTGGGCAAAAACATAAGACATGGCAAAAAACAGCGCGAATGCCATTACATACTTTTTCATACTTGGTTGGTTTTATACGTTGCCGCTAATATATTAAGATTTTTTTACAACGTAAAATCGCACAAACGTCTTTAAGAAAAGTATACTAATAGTATGCTCCTTGTATTAGCGCCCTTTTATGCATCCATAAAAAAACCGCGGTAGTACCGCGGCTCTTATATTTTATTTAAAGAAAGAATCTACAAACTCATACTTATTAAATACCTGGAGGTCTTCTATGCCTTCGCCTACCCCTATGTATTTAACCGGTATTTTAAACTGGTCCGATATCCCTATAACCACACCGCCTTTTGCAGTACCATCAAGTTTGGTTACCGCAAGGCTGGTTACTTCTGTTGCGGCGGTAAACTGCTTGGCCTGTTCAAAGGCATTCTGCCCGGTAGAACCATCCAGCACCAGCAGCACATCGTGCGGGGCATCGTCTATAACCTTTTGCATTACGCGCTTAACTTTGGTAAGCTCGTTCATAAGGTTAATCTTGTTATGCAGGCGGCCGGCAGTATCTATAATCACTACATCGGCGCCCTGTTTTACGGCGCTCTGTACAGTATCAAACGCTACCGAAGCCGGGTCACTGCCCATTTGCTGGCGCACTATAGGTATCCCTACCCTGTCGGCCCATATTTGCAGCTGGTCTATAGCCGCCGCCCTAAAGGTATCGGCAGCACCAAGCACTACGTTATGCCCTGCTTTTTTAAACTGGTAGGCAAGCTTACCTATGGTAGTGGTTTTACCCACACCATTTACCCCCACCACCATAAGTACATACGGCTTTTTATCGGCCGGGATTTCAAATTCGGCAGCATCGCCCGAATTGGTTTCGCTAAGCAGGCTGGCTATTTCTTCGCGCAATATATCGTTAAGCTCGTCTGTACCCAGGTACTTGTCTTTAGATACGCGTTCTTCTATACGCTCTATGATTTTAAGGGTGGTTTCTACCCCTACATCAGAACTTACTAATACCTCCTCCAGATTATCCAGTACCTCATCATCTACCTTACTTTTTCCGGCTACGGCCTTAGAGAGTTTAGAGAAAAAAGAGGTTTTGGTTTTTTCAAGACCTTTATCAAGAGTTTCCTTCTTTTCCGAAGAAAATATTTTTTTAAAGAAATTCATAGGTTATGTTACTTCGTCTTTGTTTTCAGAGGGTAAAGATAGAAAATAAAAAAGCTACTTTCTTTATGCGAAAGTAGCTTTTCTATATATTGTTTACGGATAATTATTTCTTCTTAAGAAACGTATCCACTTCTTCAGGATTCATTACTGCCTCAACGAATGTGTAAGCACCGGTTTTAGGTGACTTAACCATCTTGATAGCTTTTGTTAACCTCTTTGAAGCTGTCTGTAGCGATGCAACGGTTTTCTTTGCCATGATTCAATCAGGATTATTTTATTTCTTTATGAACAGTTACCCTCTTAAGTACCGGATTGAATTTTTTGATTTCAAGCCTGTCCGGAGTGTTCTTTTTGTTTTTTGTTGTAATGTACCTTGAAGTTCCTGCAACACCAGAAGCTTTGTGCTCAGTACATTCCAGGATTACCTGGATTCTGTTACCTTTCTTTGCCATCGTATAATATATTTAGAGGTGTTAGCCGGGATTAATTATTTTATAAACCCGTTGGCTTTGGCCTCTTTAAGAACCGCGGCCAGACCATTTTTGTTAATTGTCTTGATAGTAGAAGCAGCTACCCTAAGAGTGATCCACCTGTCTTCTTCAGGAAGATAAAAACGCTTCTTAACTAAGTTAACGCTAAACTTGCGTTTAGTTTTATTCATCGCGTGGGAAACGTTATTTCCAACCATCGCTTTTTTACCGGTAAGGGCACAAACTCGTGACATTATTTCTTGCTTTTATATCGTTATTCAAAATCAGGGTGCAAAGTAACAAAAAATAAAAGTATTAAGCAAACCCAATGTATTAGTTTTTTAAAATTTCCTTGTAAATTAATTCGAGTGCTTTCTCTGAGGCCCTTGCAATTACCTTTTCGCGGGGCTGCCCAAAGTTGAATTTTTCGCTATACACACCGTTTGGTGTAGCTATGCCTATAAACACTGTACCTACATCGGCATCGGCATCGCCTTTCGCCGGGCCGGCATTGCCTGTGGTAGAAATGGCGTAATCCGTACCGAATATTTTTTTGGCGCGCAGGGCCATGACCTCAGCCACCTTGGCACTTACCGCACTGTAAATGTCTATAAGTTGCTGTTCCACGCCCAGCACCCTTACCTTACTCTCTGTAGCATAGGTTACGGCACTACCCTTAAAATACGCCGACGAACCCGGTATGCTTGTAAGGATATGCCCTATCATACCGCCGGTACAGCTTTCGGCAGCGGCTATGGTTTTACCCGCTGCCTTTAGTTTTTCGCCAAGCACCTGCTCCATGGTTTCACCCTCGTCCATACCCACTATAATATCGCCTATAATAGCCTGTAGCTTTACAGCTTCGGTTTCTATAGCTGCACGCAGCAGCATTTCATCTGTACCGCGGGCACTCAGCCTTAACCTTACCTTACCCGGGCTGGGCAGGTAGGCAAGTTTTACAAACCCGGGCAGGTTATTTTCCCAGGTTTCTATACGTTCGGCTACCAGGCTTTCCCCCTGGCCGTAGGTCATTATGGTTTTATGGATAATGTACGGGCGCTCAAACGTGGTGATAAGCCTTGGCAGCACCTCATTCTCTATAAGATATTTCATTTCATACGGTACACCTGGCAGCGATATAAAAACCGTATCGGCCTTTTTCATCCACATGCCCGGAGCTGTACCCACCTCATTATGAAGCACTGTTGCCTTACTGGGCAGTAATGCCTGGTCGCGGTTCATTTGGCTTGCGGGGCGCTTCATGGCATTTTCTATAAGCTGCACCACATGGGCTTCCTCCACCTCATTTCGCACCAGGTGATCGTCAAAATATTCGCAGAATGTAACCTTGGTAACATCGTCTTTGGTAGGCCCCAGCCCACCGGTAATAATAACCACCTCTACCCTGTTTTGCAGGTAGGCCATGGTATCCAGTATATGGCGGCGGTCATCGCTTACCGACAGCATTTCGTATACACCTATACCTATCTTATCTAGCGCTTTGGCTATATAAGCCGAATTGGTATCGGTTATCTGCCCAATGAGTATTTCATCGCCTATGGTTACTACTGCCGCTTTCATACGCTGTTACAGGTTATAGTTTTTTTTCACCTCTTTAAGGGTATTGTCTACATGCTCGCGCAGGCTCTTTACCACATCTTTTATTTCCTTTCGCTTGCCTTCGGCCTTGCCCCATTTTTCTATGGCAAGCACATCTTCATACGCCAGCTGCATGCCCAGCAAATCAAGCGTGGGCTTTATTTTGTGCGCAGCCTGATACACCCTGTTGTGGTCTTTTTCTTCCAGCCCTTCGCGAATGTTTTTTATTTCCGCAGGCACCTCTTCGGTAAAAAGGGTTACTATCTGCTTTGCAAATTCCTCATCATTATCAGAAATCGCGTATACTTTAGACAAGTTATAATAAAGTGCCATAGCGTATTACTTTACGTTGACTTTAAACAGTTGTTTTCCTTCCAGGTAACCCTCCAGCACATCGCCTTCGGCTACAGGCCCCACACCTTCGGGCGTGCCTGTAAAGAGTACATCGCCTGTGCGCAGGGTTACATATTTACTTACCTCAGCTATGAGTTCGTTTACGTTCCAAATCATGTGCGAGGTACTGCTGTTCTGTACCGTTTCACCATTTTTGCGCAACTCAATACGCACATCGTCTACCGAATTAAAATCGTTCTTCGGCACAAATTCGCCCAATACCGCAGAGCCGTCAAATGCCTTGGCTTTTTCCCAAGGAAGGCCTTTAGACTTTAGCGCATCCTGAACGTCGCGGGCGGTAAAATCTATCCCTACGCTTATTTCGTCGTAATATTTATGGGCAAATTTAGCATCTATGTATTTCCCCACCTTATTGATTTTCACAATCAACTCTATTTCGTAATGTACATCTTTAGAGAATTCAGGTATGGTAAACGGATAGCTTTTTTGCAGCACGGCGGTATCGGGTTTCATAAACACCACCGGTTCGGCCGGACGCTCGTTTTGAAGTTCGGCAATATGGTTAACATAGTTCCTGCCTATGCAAATGATTTTCATGCTAATACAACTTGGATTGGTTAAGCTAATTTATTATTTAATTTCCTAAGCTTAATAGCTGTTAATACTTTTTTAGTATACAACGGGAAATCAGCGCTCTGAAACCAGCCGTAATAGCCCGGCTCCTGCCCCAGTACGGTTTCTACCCTTACGTTTTTAAATTTACCAAAGGTAAATATCTCCTGGCCTTCGTCATCAAGCGCTATGAAACCGGCAAAATCTACCGCTTTTTTACGCGTTGTAAATTCAGACAGGGCACGCATATCGTTTTCCAGGTCAGGATACCTGTCCAGTTGCGATTTTAATATCTCGTAGGTAGCATTAGTATCGGCAGCAGCGGTATGGGCGTTTTCAAGAATTTGCCCGCAGTAAAACTTATAGGCCGCGCTTAGGGTACGCTCCTCTTTTTTATGGAAAATAGTCTGCACGTCTACCGACACACGGTTTTTCATATCAAAATCCACACCGGCACGAAGCAGCTCTTCGGCAAGCAACGGAATATCAAAACGGTCTGAATTGTATCCGGCAAGGTCGGCATCCTTAATCATGTTATACACCTGCGCCGACAGTTGCTTAAACGTAGGCTCATTAGCCACCTTATCATCGGTAATACCGTGAAACGTGGTAGTAATGGGCGGTATAGGCCTTTCGGGGTTTACCAGCCATGTACGGGTTTCCTTGTTACCATTAGGATATACCTTAAGTATTGAGATTTCTACAATACGGTCTTTGGTAATATCGGTACCTGTTGTTTCAAGATCGAAAAAACAGATGGGGCGGTGTAGTTTCAGTTCCATCCAACTATGTATATATAGCAAATATAAGGCGACAAAATTATAAAAAGAATATTACCTACACTTTTCTAACCCCGTAAAAATGCAAAAACTTAATTACATTCCCATACGTAGTTAGACGTTTCATAGGTACGCTGCTTATAATCAAAATGCCACCATTCGCTCTCAAAGGGCGTAAAACCGGCTTCAGTCATTATAGTACGCAACCTTTTACGGTTACGGCGAGCCTTTCGGGAAATGTCCTTATACGCATAATGTGAAATTTCTGAAAACTCATCAAACGCGCCACCCATATCCAGCAGTTCCCCGTCTTCATCCGCCAGCGAAATATCTACCGCCTGCCCCCGGTTGTGGTTACTACCCTTACCCGGCTTGGCTACATACAACGGATTGTTTACCAGCTCATACATCTTATACTGTATGGGATACGGACGGTAACAGTCGTATAAAACCAACCTATACCCTTTATGTAATGCCAACTGATACGCCTTTTCCAATGCCTCAGCCACTTCGGGCCGCAATAGGCAGCGTGCGCAAGGGTATACCTTTTCATGCATAAAGTTGGCCGTATCGGCATAGGCCATTTTATTCAGCGGACCCAACGAATCAAACTGTACCTCAGCCCAGTCGTTGTTTAACTTGTGGGTTATGGTTGCGGGTTGAGCGAATGTGGTTAGGGTAATTATAAAAGTTATATAATTGAGTAGCTTCATGTAATGGGTTTGTGTAAATATAGGGGAAATTACTAAAAACAGGAAATCCCGCAAGTGCGGGATTATCGATATTTTTTTTCTTACTACATTATCTTTTTAACCAACGTCCTGCCATCTTGCAACTTTGCCTTTACTATAAGCACACTATCCGTAATATCAGTATATTTTAATGACACGGTATTATCATTAATATTATCTGAATTAGCTATCAATTTACCCGAAAGGTCGTATATCACTACCGAAGATAGAGCTACATTAAGACATTCGACATCTATCGTATTATTTTTCTTCAGTACCATAAGCGAAGCTTTTACTTTAACCTCTGGAGAACTTGTTAGCAATGCAGCACCAGTACTGTTCATACGCATAATATTACTACGATGATTATTGTCATAACGACTAAATCTGCCACCAACTACTATCTTATCTTCCTGGTAATAAACGGCTTTTACAGAAGGAGCCCACTCATAAATTACATGTGTATCAAATGTTTCATCCAGCGTACCATCTGTGTTAAACCGCTTAAATGAGTACGTAAGCCCGTTACCTTTTATAAAAAACATCTTACCATCACCCTGAATAAAAGCTAAACCTCCATAATCATCCGCAGATAATGTAAAATCAGTATCATAAATACCATTGGCATTCATCCTTCGATACAGTGTTGTAGGCACAATATTTTCACCATTATAAATAAGTTGAGAAGTAATAAATTTCCCATTGTTGTCTGACATCAAAGTTCTTGTATTAGAATAATAATCCCCACCTATAAATGGGAAATTAACATCAACACTTCCATCGCTATTAACTTTACCAATTTTACGGCCATTATCGGCTTGATCTAGACTTAAAAGCATTTTACCATCAGGTGAAATCTCTAAATATTCTAAAGGCAAATAACTACGAGTATAAAAACTTGAAGCTAACAAACGAAATCCCTGATCAAGCGTACCGTCAACATTAAAACGACACGCTAATAAACTTGAAGTTGAATTTTCATAAGCAATCTGAAATCCACCATATACCACTAATTTACCATCGGGTTGTAACTTACAACCGTTAACTAAATTATAGGGAGCAAAATAACTGGACAGATCGTAACTCTCATCCAAACTACCGTCGGCGTTAAGGCGCGCAACTCTCGTACGATTAACACCATTGTACGACCCAAAATCACCATATATTATATATTTACCATCGCTTTGACGTATGATACTTTTAATAACACCATTAGGCCCCTGCCCCTGATTAAACCCTTCTAACAATACGCCATTTTGATCTATCAGGGCAAGCTTATTTTGTGGCTGCCCGTTGTAGTGATTAAATAATCCTCCTACAAGCATATTTCCGTTACCTGCATCGGCTATAGCAGTAACAGGGTTATCAGCCCCGGTAGGTGATATGTGCCCTGTATAATTACGAGTACCATCATAATTTAATGATAATAGATAATTAACGGGACTACTATTATAATTTATCAACATCCCACCTATATATATATTATTAGCTGTAAGTGCTACACAAAATATTGTATCATCAGGTTCTGTAGCCGGCGCATCAAAACTGGTATCTACAGTACCATCACCATTAAATCGTATTGCTCCTTTAGAAAAATAGTCACCATAATTTGTAATCCAGCCTACAAAAATAATTTTACCATCAGGTTGAATTGCTAAGTCAGTCACGGCACCAATAAATCCTGTTCCTATAGCAAAAGTAGTATCTTTTGCCCCATTGGCATTTATCCTCGCAACACCTCTATGAGTCTGAAAGTTTAATCTAGAAAATCTCCCTCCAATAACTATTTTGCCGTCTGGTTGTAAATCTATCGCTCTAATATCGAAATCTGTAAATACAGTAAGAAATGAAGTATCGCGAGAACCATCTGTATTAACACGTACTAATTCTCCACCACCACTGCTAAAACCAGGTATAAGTATTTTACCATCTGCCTGTATAGCGATATCTATTACATAGTAATAATCTTCGGTAAGGTTGAAAGTAGCATCTAGCGTACCATCTGTGTTTAGCCTGATTACTTTTTTTACAGCAACATCATCATAAGTGGTAAATTCACCACAAAGTAAAACTTTATCATCTGCCTGCACTTTCATTTCCCACACATAGTTGTCTAACACACCTCCGACAAACGAAGTATCCAGTGAGCCATCACTATTTAGGCGTATCACATTACCAACCGGAATGTCATTGTACTGGGTAAAATCACCGGCAACCACTATTTTACCATCACTTTGTAAAACCGCAGCCGTTACTGTTTTGTTCAGGGCTGTTCCTACATTAAATGATGCATCTATGCTTTTATCAGGATTAATCCTTACAATATTATAGGAGTCTACATCATGGTATTTTTCAAAACCTCCGTAGATGATAAGCTTACCATCAGGGCATACTATAAAATTATCTACGGGCCCGTCAGTTGTAGTACCTAAAGAATTATCTCCGGGGTTAAACGTAGGATCATTTGTACCCTCCTGGGCAGATAGAGCATAGGAAAACATGAAAAGCACAAATGCTTTCAATAAATGGTTGGTTTTCATAATAAGTGGTTGGTTTATTGATTTTCCAAAAATATAAAAAAAGCCCCGCATCCGCGAGGCTTCTATATAAAAAATCTAAAATCTTAATAATCCCTGTTTACATCAAATGCTTCGAGGTATTCGGCAACGCGCTTAACGAATGAGCCGCCCAATGCACCATCTACCACACGGTGGTCGTAGCTGTGCGAAAGGAACATCTTTTGGCGGATGCCTATAAAGTCGCCCTCAGGGGTTTCTATAACTGCAGGTACTTTGCGTATGGCACCCAGGGCAAGGATACCCACCTGTGGCTGGTTAATGATAGGCGTACCAAACACACTGCCAAACGTACCCACGTTGGTTACCGTATAGGTACCACCTTGCGTATCGTCCGGTTTAAGTTTACCCGCCTTGGCACGGTTACCCAGGTCGTTAACGGCTTTTGCCATGCCAACAAGGTTCAGCTGGTCGGCATTCTTGATTACCGGTACTATAAGGTTACCATTTGGCAGGGCAGCAGCCATACCCAGGTTAATGTTTTTCTTTTTAATGATGTACTCGCCATCCACGCTTATGTTCATCATCGGGAAGTCTTTCAGCGCTTTGGCCACCGCTTCCATAAATATAGGCGTAAAGGTTAGTTTTTCGCCCTCGCGTTTTTCAAAGGCTGTTTTTACCTTATCGCGCCATTTTACAATATTGGTAACATCTACCTCAATGAACGACTGCACGTGAGCTGATGTTTGCACGCTCTGCACCATATAGCCCGAAATAAGCTTTCGCATGCGGTCCATCTCCACAATCTCATCACCACCATTTACTGAAACCGGAGCCGCTTTCGTAGATGGTTGCTGGTTGTTGGTTGTTGGGGCAACAGGTTTTGGAGCAACGGCCGAAGGCTGAGCGCTGATAGCTGACAGCTGACCGCTCTTACGCTTCTCTACATACTCCAATATATCATTTTTGGTAACGCGGCCGTCTTTACCGGTACCGGCTATGTTTTCAAGTTCGGCAAGGCTTACACCTTCTTCCTTGGCAATGTTCTTAACCAGTGGCGAAAAGAATTTCTCAGAATCAGAATAATCAACCGGAGCCGATACCGTTTCCTTAACCGCGGCGATAGACTGCTCTATAACTTCGGCAGGTGTAGCAACTTCAGGAGCTGTTTCGGCAACAGGGGCGGTAGTTACAGCACCACTTTCGGTTTCTATATAAGCAATTACCTGGCCTACCTGCACCACGTCATTTTCTTTAAATAATATCTCGGTCAGCACCCCAGATACTTCAGACGGCACTTCAGAATCCACTTTGTCAGTAGCAATTTCCAGCACGGCTTCGTCTGCGGCTATAGGGTCGCCTACTTTTTTAAGCCAATTTGTTATGGTTGCTTCGGCAACACTTTCGCCCATCTTGGGTAATGTAAGTTCAAACTTTGCCATATTGTTAATCAAAAGGTGAATTTTAATTTTCTGTTTGCGAATTTAATAAAAAATCAATCCGAAAACTATTTCAAAAATATTTTTATTACGTTTTCAGGCTAATAACCTTTCCTCTGTCATCACTGTTATTACTGCCAATGATAAAGTCGGCACCCGCAGGCTTCATCTTATAAGTAAAGCGTTTGCCATGCCTATTCATAAATGCGATAATATCAGCATAGCCTATGGCTTCGGCATCAAAAATAATTTCAGCGCCCAGGTTTTGTAAAAATACGCTTTCTTGTGTTATTGCCCCTATCCTCTGCAGCGGTTTATTGAGTTTGCTTTGCAGCGTCGTCGCAAGGCTTTCATTTTCAGAAATCAGAATATAATGTTCCGGTACCACTACCGCGCCCTTTTTATTTTTCTTGACGAACATAAATGCAAACGCCCCCACCCTCATAAACATGTCGAATATGGGATAAGCGCGAAAATGTTTCTTATAAAAAAACTGCATCGCCTCACGGAAACGCCTCATGTAGGTACCATCCTTAACCGTACTCTCTCCCTTGAAATGTATGGCGGTAGCCCCACCGTAATAGTAGTTTTTCAGCCCGAGCTTGGTTACGGTATACGACAGGTCGAAATCATCGCTGTACATAAAACAGTCTTCATCAAACCCGCCTGCCTGTAAGTAAAGCTCACGCTTCATAAACATGAATGCCCCTACAAGAATATCGGTAGTGCCTGTACCATTTTCGGGAACAGCTACATTATAGTAGTGGTTAAATGATTTTATATTCGGGAAGAACTTGTACAAGCCCGAAACTTTAGTAAACGCCACCCAGGGTGTAGGCAGCCCGCGTTTGCTTTCGGGCAGGAAAGCCCCGCGCCCATCCACCAGTTTTATACCGGTAATGCCGGCATCGGGAGTATTGTCTGCAAATGAAAACAGTTTTTCAAACGTGCCCTCCGCCACAACGGTATCGGGGTTCAGTATGCATACGTAGTCGCCTTTGGCAGCAGCCACACCTATGTTGTTTCCTTTCGGGAAACCACTGTTTTCGGGGTGTGCTATGAGTGTAACATTGGGGAAGTACTCCTTAACCATCTGGCACGAATCATCGGGCGAATTGTTATCTACCACTATGATCTCGGCATCCAGGTTACGGGTAGCTTGTTGTACGCTTTGCAGGCACAGGTGCAAAAAATGCCGCACATTGTAGTTTAGTATGACAACCGATAATCGCATAGGGCAAATATAAACAAGTTAATACCGCTTACGCAAATTAACGCGGTCATTAACGCTTTTAGAACGGGCAGGTATTGTGTGAGCCTCAAAAAAACTTTGATGTTCAGCAGTCTATAAAATCAATATTATGTAATTAAGCCACGAATTTCACAAATCTTCACAAATTTTAATTTGCTCTTGTTTAATTTAGAAATTGAGGATTTTCAATTCGTGTGAATTCGTGAAACTCGTGGCAAATACGGGTAATCGTTATTTTCATTACATTTACCCTGTTGCACCACACAAGCCAACCTTATGATAGAAAAAACTACTTTTCACGCCGGCATATGCATGGCAGGGGCTGTTTCGGCAGGCGCCTATACCGCTGGCGTTATGGACTACCTGCTGGAAGCCCTGGAACATTGGGAAAAAGCAAAAAAACTACAGGAGCAGGGTAAGCTCACAGGCATCCCGAAACACAGTTTCCTTATAGAAGTACTGGGTGGTGCATCTGCCGGGGGTATGACAGCCGCCATAACCGCGGCAGGGCTACAGGAAGATTTTAAACCCGTTACGGCAAAAAATTACAACGACGAATCCATCAGCAAGAACAATCCGCTGTATAATGCCTGGGTAAACCTTAAGGAAGGAAAAGATACCAAAGGCAACTACCGTGATATGATGGATTTGCTTCTGGACACTACCGATATAGAAAACGACAGCCTGAACCCGTCTAAGGAAGTACGGGCAGGGTTTAACTCCAATTTTATTAAGGATATAGCTGATTCCATGCTGGATAAGCGTGTGAGCCAATCCTATCAAAGACCGTACATAGCACCCGGGCTGGAAGTCTTTACCACACTGACTAACCTGCGGGGCTTTGCCTATAAGGTAGAGTTTAAAACATCTACAGGCCTGCGCGAACACCGCATGCGCATGCACCGCGACTATGCTTTTTTTAGGATCGATGAAACTGCCGACAGTACCTACCTGAGTCCGGATGGTCGTATACCGGTACACTTTAATACGCCAAACGGGCTTAATACCGAAATATTGAAACAGGCCGCCATGAGTACCGGGGCATTCCCGGTGGGGCTCGAAAGCCGTGAACTAACCCGTGCACGTCACTACATAGAAAAGAGCAAATACATAAACCTCCTGGAGGCCGAAAAGGTAGAGTACCACTTTTTACCTGAAGGCGATTTCTTGTCGCTTAACGTAGATGGGGGGGTGATTAATAATGAGCCATACGAAATTACCGAACAGCTGCTGGAAGACCGAAGGGAGGCGCGCCTGCTTGCAGATTACGACCGTAAACTCAGTGATGATACCGGCTGGGAACCCATGCCGTTCCATGTACCGGCCATAGCACGCGACGCGGCTAACTTTGAGAGCCTGGTGCTTATGATAGACCCTTTCCCGAGCGATGATATTAATGAGGATGCTTTCAGGGCGCAAAAGGCATGGCGAAACGTATTGCCCACCATACTATCGGCCATGCGCAGCCAGCTGATGATGAAGGACGAGCAGATAAAACGCGCCTACCTGGACGAGGATTACACCCGTTTCCTGGTTATGCCGCAACGTACCGATGAAAACCACAAAGACCAAAAGTATACCATTGCCTGCGGATCATTGGGTGGATTCGGAGGGTTCTTTAGTAAGGAGTTCCGCAAGCACGATTACTTCCTGGGCAGGCGTAACTGCCAGCGCTTTTTACAACGTCATTTCTCGGTAGCCGTTAAAGAACATAACCCCATACTCGATTATGGCTATGGCAGCGGCACTACCTGGGGCAACCTAAAGCTTAAAGTTAAAAATGCATCGGGCGTAGAAAACATGGAAGATTTTTACTGCATTATCCCGGACATAAGGGTTACAGGAAATGAACAGGAGGGTTACAGCATTGTTACACCCGATGAGGAAGAAAAATTTGCCTACCCCGGCATAAAATTGAGCTATATCCTTGGGCTTCGGGATAAGATAATAAAGCGTATAAAATGCGTTATGGATAATGTACAAAATGCCGAACCCCTGCCCCCTGCCCCAGAAAATCCGGTGGTGGCACGCATAAGGCGCAAAGGCTGGCTGGGCCGTCAACTTGATGCCATATTTAAGAAACCGGCCGTAAAGGCGTACATCGGCATTGCAAAAAGTGCCGGTAAAGGACAGCTCGCCGACTTCTTTGTAGACAGCATTATCCGCGATATGGATACCCGCGGCCTGCTCGATGATGATGTTAAGAAATAACAACAAAACGTAACATTTTGCCCAACCCGGCTACCAATATATAAAAGCAACGCAATGAAAAAACTGTTCGTAATATCGGCACTTATCATAGCCACCATGGCATCGGCACAAACCATAACAAGGCGCGACAGCCTGCAGGGGGGCCTGCGCCCGGAGCGTACAAACTATGATGTGCAGCGCTATGACCTGAACATTACCATAGACCCCGACAAGAAAACCATAAAAGGGTATAACGATATTACTTTTAAGGCCACTGCACCTGCCAATCGCATTCAGGTAGACTTGTTTGCCAATATGAATATTGACGGAATTACGCTTGATAAGTTTAAAACCACCTATAAGCGCGATAACGACGCCGTGTTTATTTCCTTTGATAAACCACTGCAAAAAGACAAAGAATATACCTTGCGCTTTTCGTACTCAGGTACACCGGTCATTGCTAAAAATGCCCCGTGGGATGGTGGTTTCGTATTCTCTAAAGACGACAATGGCAAGCCATGGGTAGCCGTAGCCGTACAAGGTACGGGCGCAAGCCTTTGGTATCCTGTAAAAGACCACCAATCTGATGAACCTGACCGTGGCGCAAGCATAAAAGTAGCCGTACCAAACGGGCTTACTAACGTGAGCAACGGTAAACTGATAGGCAGTACCGACCTTAAAAACGGTTATACACGTTGGGACTGGGAGGTAAAAAACCCGATTAACAACTACGACATTACCGTAAACATAGCCGACTACGAGCATTTCCACGATGAGTATAAAGGCATGCCGTTAGACTACTATGTTTTAAAAAGCAACATAGATAAGGCAAAGAAACAGTTTGAGGAAGTAAAGCCCATGCTGCAATGCTTTGAGGAAAAATTCGGGCAATACCCTTTTTATGAGGATGGCTATAAATTGGTTGAAACACCCTATCTGGGCATGGAGCACCAAAGCGCTGTTGCCTATGGGAACAAATACCGCAAGGGTTATTTGGGTACAGACATTTCGGGAACCGGTGTGGGTATGAGTTGGGATTACATCATAGTACACGAAAGCGGGCACGAATGGTTTGGCAACAGCATAACCAGCAAGGACATAGCCGATATGTGGATCCATGAAGGGTTTACTACCTACAGCGAAACCGTATATGTAGAATGCCGTGAGGGTTATGACCGTGCCATGAAGTACATTAACGGCCAGCGCTACAGTGTGGAAAACCGTAAACCGGCTATAGGCATTTTTGGTGTAAACAGGGAGGGCAGTATAGATATGTATTACAAAGGGGCATTGATGCTAAATACGATGCGCCACATTATAAATGACGATACCAAATGGTGGAAACTGATTTACGACTACTCCACAAACTTTAAAAAGCAAATTATAGAAACAGCAACAGTGGTAGATTTTTTTAACAAGGAGAGCGGGCGTAACCTGACACCGGTCTTTAACCAGTACCTGCGTTATGCTAAAATCCCTGTGCTGCAACTAAAGCTGGACGGTAAAAACCTGCAATACCGCTGGGTAACCGATGAACCGGATTTTACCATGCCAATTGAAGTAGCCGTAAACGGAAAAAACATCCGCCTGGAGGCTACTAACAACTGGCAAAGCACCGCTACCGAAGCGACATCCTTAACCGACGTACAACCCGCCGATAAGAAGTTTTATATTAAAGTTGAAAAGCTTTAAGCGTTTCGGCACGCTGTATTTTTCCGGTACCGGTTTCAGAGAATTTAGGAATAAACACCACCTCTTTCGGTTTTTCATATTTGTCTAATGCCACGTAGCAGTCGTCCGTAATTTCGCGGGGTTCGCCTTCAATAACCAGGACCATGCGTTCGCCCAGGGTATCATCGGGCTGGCCGTATACAAAGAAACGACGCTTTATAAAAAGCGACAGCTTTTCCTCTATTTGTTCCGGGTACAGCTTTATGCCGCCACTGTTAATCACATTATCATGCCTGCCCAGCCATACAAAGTGGTGCGCATCCTTAACAGTAGCCAGGTCGTTTGTAACAATGGTAGTATCGGCTACGTTTGGCGCACTTATTACAAGACAGCCACGGGCATCTGTAGTAACACTTACATCCGGCAATGTGGTAAAGGCAACTTCGCCTACCCTCTTGGCGGCAATATGCGTTACGGTTTCGGTCATGGCGTAGGTCTCCCAGATTTCACTTGGCAACGTTTGCAGCCTTGCCGAAAGCGCCTGGCTCACCTTGCCTCCGCCCAATATTATTTTTGTTACCTGCGAAAGCGTATCAAACGAACGCTCTGCCTGCAGGGGTACCATAGCGGCGAAGTCATATTTTTTGGTATTCTTTTCCAGCGGTTCAGACCCCGGAGTGGCCACATCCAGCCTCCATCCTAAAATTATTGCCCTGACAAGCATCATTTTGCCCGCTACATACTGCGCAGGCAGGCAGTGCAGGGCTTTGGTACGCGCCCCAACATCAAAAAACGCACCGGTGGCCACGGCTGAATTAACCATGTGCTGCTTTTTAATCCGTATAAGCTTGGGCGTACCGGTAGTACCGCTGGTACGTATTTCCACATAGTCCTTATCATCAAACCAGTCGAGCAAAAAATCGCCTATGGGCTGCTCGTGCAGCGTACCTTCTTTTATAAAGTCATAGCCCACCCCGCGCAGCTCGTTAGCGCCAAGATGGTATCCGTTCAGCCTGAATTCGGGATGAACAAACCCGGGTTCATAGTAGTACATAATATGTGAATTAATGGGTTAACGATTGCTTACTTGGTAAGGTGATTTTAGATGTAAGGCGTTCTTTCCAGCCCGTCCAGCCATATATTTTGGCAAACACAAAAAGCAGCAGCGGGTAAAAAATAAATACCGGCGCTATAACATCAAACCCGGCAGCAGGTACGGACAGGTCTTTTAGTACTGATGGTGTTTGCAGGGCGCTCCAGTCGCTGGTAACCAGCAGGCAGGCCGCCAGGTTATTTGCCGCATGGAAACCCAGGGCAAGCTCCATACCGTCATCCATAAGGGTAATAATTCCTAAAAACAAACCCGTGCCGATATAATACACGAGTACCAAAGGCCCCATTTTTTCCACCTCGGGGTTGGCTATATGCATAAGCCCAAAGGTTATGGATGTAAACAACAGCGGAAACAGCCTGCTGCGTGTGGCTATGCCCAGCCCCTGCATAAGATACCCACGAAACAGGTACTCTTCAAAGCTGGTTTGCAGCGGGATTAATATAACGGAAGCCACTAAAAGCGTTAGGAACGGCTGTAGCTTAAAGTTCCACTCAAAATTTTCGGGGGCCGACAGGTAGGCAATCCATATCATACCCGCGCTTAGGCCACCCCAGATAAAGAACGAGGTAAAGAAACGCTTCCAGCTTATGGCAGGGCGCGCCGTGGTAAGGCTCGTAAGGCTTTGACGGTGTACCAGCCGCACCCAGATTAAGAGCACTATTAAAAATGCCCCAAGGGGTGCCACGGTTTGTATAAACACACTCATCTCCCCCTGCTGTTTTATCATTTCATGGATAAGCTTATCAGTATCGGTACCCATAACAAGTGTAGCCGCATAGTTAATCAGCATCAGTAAAAAGAAAAATATGGGGATGGGCAGGTATTTTACAAAATCGTATTTCCTGGTGTACGCCTGTTCTATGTACATTATTTAAAGAATTGTTAATATATGGTTCTCCTAAATAAATATACAACAATTAGCGGAGATATTGGGCTACCTTTGCCAAAAAGAAACACAAATGCTTACCATATACCACAACCCACGATGCGGCAAATCACGCGAAGGGCTGCAACTTCTTGAATCATTGGACATCCCTTTTGAAACCTTAAAATACCTTACTGAACCGCTAACCAAAGAGTAACTCACAGGCCTAATACAGAAGCTTGGCATACGCCCTATTGAACTGGTACGCACCAAAGAAACCGTATGGAAAGAAAACTACCAGGGTAAACAACTTACCGATGCCCAGGTAGTTGAAGCCATGGCAGAACATCCTATACTTATGGAACGCCCTGTTGTGGTTAACGGTGATCGTGCGGTTATAGCACGCCCTGCCGAAAAAGTGAAGGAAATCCTTTAATAATTTTAACAAAGCTTTATGAAATACACATTAAACCGTGGCGGGCTTTTTGTGTCAAACCTACATTTTTGAAACCTTACTATATCATATCAATATTTCATGAGACACCTTAAAAACTATTTCTTATTTACACTGCTGCTTACTGCATTTACGGCTTTGGCACAGCAGCCCGGCCAGCGAGGCGGCCAGGGTGGTGGCGCTACGGTAAAACTTACCGGAAAAGTCATAGAACAGGACAGCAAACAACCGCTTGAATTTGCCAATGTAATTGTACAAACTCCCGGCAACGTTACCGTAGCCGGTGGCCTAACCGACGGTCAGGGACAGTACAGCCTGGATGTAAAACCCGGCACCTATACCATTAAGTTTGACTTTATTTCGTTTAAAACGATAGTACTGGAAAACAAGCAGATTACTGCCGATACTAACCTGGGTACTACCGCCATGGCTCCCGATGCTACCGTACTGAAGGGCGTGGAAATTACCGCCGAACGCAGCAGCGTGGAAATTAAGCTGGACAAACGCGTATATACCGTGGGTAATGACATGATGGTAAAAGGCGGTACCGTAAGCGATGTACTGGATAACGTACCATCACTATCGGTAGATGCCGAGGGTAACGTGGCGCTTCGCGGCAACCAGAGCGTAACCATACTTATAGACGGCCGCCCGAGTAACCTTGCGGGCAGTAACGTAGCCGAAACCCTTAGACTGCTTCCGGCAGACTCTGTAGATAAGGTGGAGGTTATTACCAATCCATCGGCGCGGTATGATGCCGAAGGTGGTGGCGGTATTGTAAACATTATCCTGAAAAAAGGTAAGGCTAACGGCTTTAACGGTTCTATTATAGCCAATGCGGGCGACCCTGCCAACTACGGGCTTAGCACCAACCTTAACTATCGTGGTGATAATTATAACGTATTTAGTAACCTGGGCTACAACTACCGTAACAGCCCCGGAAAATCGTTAACCAACAGCCGTTACCTGGATGCCGACACGAACGAAACTACCAGCTACACTGATGAAAGACGCCGTAATAAGCGCCTGCGCGAAGGTTACAACGCCAGCCTGGGCCTGGAATGGTTTTTAAATAAAACTACGACCTGGACGAACAGCATAAGCCTGAGGAGAAATACAGGAGAAAGCCCTACATGGGCGTACTACGACAACTATTTTGCCGACCGCAGCTATAACTATTCTACCCTGCGCTACACCCACCAGGATGATGATGAGAGCAATGCCAACTTTGGCACCAACCTGGTTAAGAAATTTAACGACAAAGGGCATGAGCTAAGGCTGGATGCTTCCATCTCTAAAAACGTGGAAGACCAGCACGCGGCGATAGACAACACCCTTACCGGTGGCAGCGTAGCGTTTAACAACACAAACGAACGCACCATAAACGACCAGAATGAATCGCGCGGATTAGTACAGGCCGACTATGTTTTGCCAATAGGCGAAAACAGCCGTTTTGAAGCCGGATACCGCGGTAGCTTCTCAGTACTGGAAACCGATGCCCGCGCCGAAACACTGGAAGGCGGAAGCTGGGAAAACAATGCCAACTATACAAACTTCCTGCAATACAAGGAAAAGGTAAATGCACTATACAGCCAGTATGGCTCTAAAACCGGTAAGTTCTCGTACCTGTTCGGCCTTCGTTGGGAAGATTCAAACATTGATGTAAACCTGCTTAACATAAGCGAATACCACAAGAAGCGTTACAACAACTTTTTCCCGAGCGCGGT
The DNA here is from genome assembly GCA_046566705.1 of Bacteroidia bacterium. GTDB lineage: Bacteria > Bacteroidota > Bacteroidia > Flavobacteriales > Flavobacteriaceae > Flavobacterium. The sequence continues at coordinate 76,298 of JBKHWE010000024.1, forward strand.
ATTCGGTTATGAGTTTTCTAACAGCAGCAACATCAGCCTTAGCTACAGCCGCCGCATAAACCGCCCTCGCGGCAGGTTCCTTAACCCGTTTAGCGGCCTGCAGAGTAACATTAACATCTTTAGGGGTAACCCGGATGTTAACCCGAGTAAAACACATGCTATAGACCTGGGCTACCTTAAAAAATGGGATAAGCTAACCCTGAGCAGCTCTGCTTACGTTAATATTACCGATGATACCTTCCAGTTTGTAAGGCAGCTTTCGGGCGATTATGTAACGCAGGCGGTAGGCGGTACCGATATTACCAATCCTGATGGCAGTATTACCATTGTAGATGGCCAGGATGTAAGGACACCGGTTATACTTACCACCCCGATTAACCTTTCTAAAGAATACCGTTTCGGTTTTGAATTTAACCTTAACTACACCCCGGTTAAATGGTGGAGGCTGAATGGCAACTTTAACTTCTTCCGTAACCAGACCAAAGGCGATTATACCTTTACCTACCAGGACGCTGCTACCGGTGAAACCATAAACGACTACCAGGACTTTAACTTTACAGCCTATACCTGGACCAGCCGCCTGAACTCTAAAGTATCGCTGCCATGGAAAATAGACTGGCAGCTTAACGGTAACTATGAGGCGCCGCAAAAAAGCGCTCAGGGCAAGCGCCTTAGCCAGTTTGGTCTTAACACGGCACTAAGTAAGGACATCCTTAAAGATAAGGCTACCATATCGCTTAATGCACAGGATATATTCAACTCACGTAAAATGAGGAACCAAACGTACATCCCTAATCAGGTAGATTCATACAGCTCTATGCAGTGGCGTGTAAGGCAGGTAACGGTATCATTTACCTACCGCTTTAACCGCAGTAAAAATGACAAGCAGAAAGAGGTAAGACAAGAAAATGGCGGTGAAGACTACAACATGGGAGGATAGATTGTCCCATACTTTACTATATTTAGGTTAAAAAAGTGCCGGAGGTTATTCATCTCCGGCATTTTTAAATTCATTAAGTCGGTCTTCGGTATACAGTATTTTGTGATACTTAGTTTTTTCATAGTGGCCTTGTAGCTGTTCGTATTTTTCACCTTCGTCTAAAGTCCAGCACATTTGATTGAAACCAATATAGTCCACACGGGTTTCATCTATAAATCTAAAACTTTCCTTTCGATGGTTGTATGTTTCATTTTCGCAGCATTCGCACTCGCCATTGTATACTGCTTTGTAGCCACATATTTCGCAAAAAGCAACTTCCCAGTATTTTTTCACGTATACAATATCTACTCCGCGTATACTTTCTGGCAAATGCGCTAAAAAATTACCATACCCAAATGCCCAGCTTGAGATGTAAAGCTTATTCCCATACGTGCCGGAATCCCTGTTAAGCGATTTATTAAAACTCACGCTTAACCGCCTATATTCGTTACTACCCTGCTCCCCTTCAAAAAAGACATACAATACATCGTCCCAGTTATAAGCGATGTTATCGTAAATGAATCCCATATCGCTTACAACCGTTATTTCGGGACGGTGTTCCAGGTAATGTTTACGACAGGCTGTATAATCCCAACCGGAACCGTACCGAATCTCTCCTCTTTCGCCACAGGTTTCGCATATATGCTCCGATAGTTTTTCGTATTTTTCAAATAATTCATAGTCCGGGTAATCCGCATAAAAACGCAGTGAGGCGTATTTTTCTTTAATACAGGTAACCTTTTTATTCCAGCCAAGTGCGCCAAGTTCTTTTATTAACTCTAAGGTTATAGGATACCAGCCCGACCGAATGTGCAGCGGAATGCCGTTAAGATCGGCCAGTTTCATGAGGCCGTATTCGTTGATCTCATTGTTAATGATAAAATCATCAAGGTGTGTACTGTGTTTGTTTACAAACTCGGCATCTTTATAAATATCTATTTTAACCGGCTTTTCAGCAGGTACAGGAGCAGCTGTTTCGGGAGCTGTGTATGTAACTTTTTGTATGTCCTGTTTCCATAAAATTTCTTTTACGTAAAAAGAAATGGCAAAGCAGAGTATTATGGCTATTATGATAAACATTGGCTTTACTGATATAAAAATCTATACTACAAGTATATAAAAAATCCCGGCTGCAATTACACAAGCGGGATTTGATATTATAAAGAAAGTAAGCTTTTAATATGAGTTTCATCGGCATATTCCATCCACTTTTTAATAATACCTATACGCTCTTTAATAAAACGTTCTGTGAAGAAATAATTAGACCAGTCATCGAAATTTTCCTGGTGAAAACCAAAGTAAAACATCCAGAAACCAAAACCGAAAAGCCTTATACTTTTCAGTTCATCATCACTAATGGGCTTTACTTGCTTATAAGCATCCAGAAAGACCTTAAAGCATCGGTCTGCTTCATCTCGGGTTCTCTTTCCGGTTAGTACATCAAAGAAATAGTGAATATAAAATGTAGTGATATCGCTAATGAGATAGCCCTTACCTGCAAAATCAAAGTCGAAAAAAGTAAGTTTATCATTTCCAACAAAATAAAAGTTTTTAGGCAAAAAATCATAGTGACAATATCCTGTATTAAAATTTTGTAGTGGCAGTTTTTGCATCTGCTCAACTACATTTGCCGTGGTTTCAACGAGATAAGTATATTCTTCAGGCAGGTTTTTAAATGCAGGTTGTATAACCTTTAAGGGTACTGTAAGTGTCGTAGATATATTATAATCTCTTCTTGTGTTTTTTAATGATAGTGTAGACGAGATTGTGTGCAAAATCGCCATTTCTTTACCTAACAGTGTTAGTTGCATATCATTTAAATCATACACAGGTGCTCCTTGTGCATAGGTAAATAACATTCCGAAACGCGTACCTTCAGCCGCATTGAATGCAGTAAGCATGTTGTTATCCATATTAGGTAAAGGAAAGGATATATTAGCACCCTTTTCTTTAAAAACCGTAAGGAGTTCTGCCTCTCCCCTTATCTCGGTTTCGGTTCTGTGGTTGTCGCGATATATCTTAAAAATGTATTTCTCCTGCCCGGACTCTATTATATAAGTATCACTTACATTATGTATCAGCAACCTACAGGCAGATACCTTGATTCCGTACTCCATAGCAATATGATTACCAACAGCATCAGCCCTAAGAACTGAATATTGAGTAGGGAATACATTTTCAGTAAATTCTTTCATGTTGCAAAAATACCAATAGAATTCTAGGATAAAAAAAGATATTTTTCGATTCTTTAGTGATCTTAAAACAAAAATAAAACAAAAAACCCCTTATCGATTACGATAAGGGGTTTAGTAAAGAAAGGCGAT